>NZ_JBHTCC010000001.1:0-1510661 GCF_042665175.1 Herminiimonas aquatilis | reverse complement strand
TCCGGCCTCGGTCGCATTGATCACGTCATCTGCTGTGATGCTCGCGTTCAACGTAATCGTCGGCACTGGTGGCGCGGTGTCGATCGCGACACTGTCGCTGCCTGCTGTACCTGCATTGCCGGCGGCGTTTTCATAGCTGCCTGCCGCCACACTCACACTGCCTGGCGTCGTGCTGCCAGCTGTTGCTGTGAACGTCGCTGTATAAACTTGTGGATTGGCTGGGTCGACCACGATGTTGCTCAACGTGCCGCCAACAACCGTGATGTCGCTTTGCGTAAATCCAACCGGTACCTGGCTGAACGTGAAGGTCACCAACGAGCTGCTGTCTGCAACATTCAAGCTGCCATCAACGATGTCGACCACCACACTTGGGATGCTTGCATCGACTGTGTAGCCTTCGGTGTCTGTCGCTGTGGCGCTATTGCCCGCCGCATCTGTCGTCGTCACGCTCGCGTCGATCACTTTGTCGCCATCGGCGACCAGGCCGCTGCCTGGTACAGGGATCGAGAACGTGTTGCCTGCTAATACGAAACCTGTGTAGTTCACGCCGTTGACCGTCAGGGTCACCGTGTCGCCTACTTTTGCATCACCACCAACCACACCGCTGATGTTGATGTTTTGTCCGGCCTCGGTCGCATTGATCACGTCATCTGCTGTGATGCTCGCGTTCAACGTAATCGTCGGCACTGGTGGCGCGGTGTCGATCGCGACACTGTCGCTGCCTGCTGTACCTGCATTGCCGGCGGCGTCTGTATAACTACCAGTTATCACAGCAACATTACCGTTGCCGCTATAGCCAGGTGTTGCGGTAAAAGTTGCAGTAAAGACCAACGGATTTGCCGTTGCAAGCAGGCCAGTAATTACACCGCCCGTGACAGTAATATCGCCAATTGTGAAACCAACTGGAATTTCGCTGAAAGTAAAGCTGACTTGGGAAACGCTATTCGCGACATTCAAGCTACCGCCGATGATGTCGACGATTACACTTGGTGCCGTGGTATCAGGTGCAGCGCCACTCGCAGTATTGCTCGCCACAAGACCCGAACCGCTCTGTTCAGGAAACTCCGGCAAAACGCCCCGATCTGCGACGCCGAAATCAAATGTCAGCGGCGTAACGCTTTCAAGCAAGCGCGACAGTTGGACGAATGTATGTCCACCACCAGCCGAGCCACCACTCAAGCCGGCTTCAGTTTCATCCAGCAAGTCATCCAGGCTGCCGCCCAGCGCAATCGCGTCGTTGATACTGGTATTTTCACTGACCCGCGCGAGCAAGGCCGCATTGTGGGCTTCAGCGTCGGCATCGAATATGGTGGCATCCAGGGTAACCACCTCGGCCTGCCTGATGTTATAGACAGCGCCATTGCTGGATTCCAGCTCAACACTGGCATTGGCGCCGGTGATGATGACATCGCCTTCGTGGACTTGATCGCCCAGCTTGAGCAGCGTGCGCGTACCGTCTTCTCCGCGGATGAATACCTCGCCTTGAAGTGCGACAACTTTACCGATAACGCGTGCTGATTCAGCCATGATGAACATCCAACATAAAGATTGAGATGTTCTCGACTGTAGAGTGCTTGATGCCCCAGGTAAATAGTACCTAGGTACTAGAGAGCAACAATTGTTTTGCGGAAATGTTAAAAACTGTTAAACCGAGCCTTGGTTGCGTATCAATAAGGCAAGTTGCAAACGATCGCGCACACCCAGCTTTTCAAAGATCGCACCGACGTGAGATTTGACCGTGCGTTCCGCAATACCGAGCTGGCTTGCAACTTCCTTGTTACTGGCACCGCTGACGACAATTTGCGCCACTTCCAGTTCGCGCTGCGTCAGCAAGACAGCCAAATCTTTTCCCGGCATTTTTTGGGGGGGCAACGTTGCTTGTGCACTCATCACGACCATCCTCTGCATCAAGGACGCACCTATCCACAAACCACCCTGCGACACCACGCTGGCTATCTGCTGCAAGACGGCGGCAGAAGCGTGGCTATTGCAATAGCCACGTGCGCCGAGCGCAAATACCGCCAGCGCCTCATCATCATTCGGCATATCGCTCATAACCACATACGGACGCTGTGCGACTTGTTCACGTGCAGCCAATAACTGCTCGCGAAACGGTACCTCTGCGCGCAAGCGCAGCCAAACGATATCCGGTGCCGGCAGCACCATCGCAGGATCACCAAACCGCAACGCTTTTAAATCCGAGAAAGCCTGCTGCCAGTGAGGTAGTACCTTGCCGTTATCCGACAAGAAAAGGTGGTGGGAAACTATCAAATAAATCTCGTAATTTAGCGCTCGGTCATTGCCGCCTGCTTGGCGCGCAAAACCGGCTTCATGAGGTAAGACAAGATGCTTTTCTTGCCAGTAATAATGTCCACCTCGGCCACCATGCCAGGAATGATCGGCAAATTATTGCCCAGAGACGATTTGTTCGTGATCACCCTCACCATGTAATACGTATTGCCTTTATCGTCTGTGATCGAGTCCGCTCCAATGTGTTCCAGCGTCGCCTCCATGCCACCATATACAGAGAAATCATATGCGGTAAATTTGACGACCGCTGCCTGACCCGGCTTCAGGAAAGCAATATCTTTAGGCAACACGCGCGCCTCCAGCACCAGCTTGTCTTCGAATGGCACAATTTCCACCACATCGCGACCCGGCTGCACGACCCCGCCCACTGTGTTGACCATCAAGCGCTTGACCGTACCCTTGACCGGTGAACGGATCGCCGATTGCTTGACCTTGTCGGCCAGGCCCGTACTACTTTCCGTCAATGAATTCAGCTTGGCCATGGTTTCGGAATATTCCTTGCTCGCCACGTTACGCGCTGCCAGCTCCACTTCCTGAATCTTGCGCGACGCTTCTGAAATGGCAGATTGCGCACGTGCAATTTGCGTTCCCGCGACATCACGCTCGGCGCGGAAGCGTGCCACGTCACGCTCCAGACGCAGCAACTCCACTTCAGATACCGCGCCGGATGCCAGCAAGGGCTTGGTGACTTGCAGCTCTTTCGCGCTGGATTCATAGGCCTGCGCTGCCTGCGCCTGTTTCACGCGCGCTTCCGACAATTCTTGCTGGCGCTGAATCATTTGCTGCTGCGCGATCGAAATCTGCGCCTGCAATTCCGACGTCGCCGCCTCATACAAACGACGTTCTTCTGCCGCAGTTTGCGGATCTTCCTTCACCACTTCTTCCGACGGTATATAAGGCTGACCAGTCCCAATTGCCTGCAAGCGCGCAGCCTTGGCCGACAACGACAAATACTGCGAACGACTTTCGCGTACCGACGATTCAAAACGGGTCGGATCAACTTGCAGCAAGACTTGCCCGGCTTCTACCAACTGACCTTCGCGCACATTGATTTTTTCAACGATACCGCCATCCAGACTTTGCAAAACCTGCAGCTGACGGGATGGAATGACCTTGCCGTCGCCCTTGGTAATTTCATCGACACGCGCAATGGCGGCCCACAAGATAAATAGCAACACCACCCACAACAGCGCACGCATCAATGCGCGCGCGCGCAACGGCTCCTGTTGAATAATAAAGTGATCGGCATCGCGTACAAAATCCTTGTCGGCCTGCTGCGGATCATCTTTCCAGCGACTCAACCAGTTGACCGTCTTCGGCTCTACCCGCACACGTACCCACTCAAGCCAGAGATGAATGCGACTCGCTGTCTTCTTGGAGCCATCAATCACACTTGGCAGCATTTTCTTGATCATGACGACCTCGCAATACGACCGGACTGCAGTGCCGCGATAATCGTATCGCGCGGTCCATCGGCGACGATGCGCCCGTCGTCCATCACGATGATGCGGTCCGCCAGATCCATCAGGCTGGAACGATGCGTCACGATGATCATGGTCTTGTGTTGCGTGAACACGCGTATGCGTTCCTTGAGTTGCGTTTCCGACGTGTAATCCATCGCACTGGTCGGTTCGTCCAGCAACAACACCGGCGGATCCATCAGCACCGCACGTGCGATCGCGATTCCCTGACGCTGACCGCCAGACAGCGATTCACCACGCTCACTGATAGGCATATCGAAACCTTCCGGATGGTTGTTGACGAAATTCGTCAAGCCAGCCATTTCCGCCGCTGCCACAATCGCCAGATCGTCAGCATACGGCGCACGGATCGCGATGTTTTCGCGCAGAGAACCGTAAAATAAAATCGAATCCTGTTCAACGTAACCGACGTTGCGTCGCAGATCGGCCGGATCAAGCTGTCGCAGATCAACGCCATCCAGCAACACGGCACCTTCGGTCGGCGCATACAAACCCAGCAGCAGTTTTTGCAAGGTGGATTTGCCGGAACCGATACGGCCGATCACGACCACCCGTTCGCCCTGGGTAATGCGGAAGCTGAGGCCGCGCAACACTTCTTCCTTGCGACCGGGATAAGTGAAATGCACGTTGCGGAATTCGATCTCTCCGCGAATTTCCGGCCTGTGAATGAAGGCGCTCTGGTCCGAGCGTTCACTTGGTGTTTCCATGACTTTTTCGAGCGCGGACAAAGCCGTTTTTGCATTCTGGAATTGCAACAGCAAACCGACGACTTGGCCGAGCGGGCCCATTGCGCGCCCGCTCAACATGGTGGCAGCGATCAATCCACCCATGGTCAGCATTTTTTCGTGTATCAGATACACGCCGGCGATCACCACCATCACGTTGACGAATTGCTGCAAGGTGGCGACGCCATTGGTGCTGGACGAAGACAACAAGCGCAACTGACCGCTGACGCGCGCCAGAAAAGCCGTGGCTTTTTCCCACTTCTCTTGCATCTGGCTTTCTGCACCGTGCGCCTTGATGGTTTCCAGCGCGGTCAGGCTTTCCACCAGCGTCGCATTGCGCAAGGCGGATGCGCGAAAAGTCGTTTCCGAAAGATCATGCATTTTGTGCTGGACGATATAACTGTAGATGATCACCAGCACAATCCCGATCAGCGGCAAAAATACCAGTGGCCACGAGATCCATGCCAGCACCACCAGGAACAACAGCGCAAACGGCAAATCGATCAGCGCCGTGACGGTGGCCGAAGCAAAGAAGTCGCGCACCGTCTCAAAAGAACGCAAATTGGATGCAAACGCACCTACCGACGCCGGCTTGTGCGACAAACGCATGCCGAGTACACGTTCCATGATCAGCGAAGACAATTTCAAATCGATACGCGCACTGGCCAGATCGACAAAGTGCCCACGCATCAGGCGGATCACATAATCGAGGATCAAAACCAGCGTCAGGCCGGCGGCAAACACCCACAGTGTTTCCTGCGCAAAATTGGGCACCACGCGGTCATACACATTCATCGTGAACAGCGGCATGCCCAAGGCAAATAAATTGATCAGCAGCGCTGCGGCCAATACATCCTTGAAGATGGATGCCTGATCCATCAGCGCACCCCAAAACCAGTGGCGCTGCGGCAGTTCGGCAAAAGTGGGGGTGCGTTGATCGAAACGGAAATGCGGGCGAGAGAAAATGGCTACGCCGGTATACCGTGCAGCGAGTTGCTCGCGCGACAGCGCAACGGCGCCCTGACCGGAATCGGGGAATAACAGACGCGCAGTCTGATTGTCGTCATCCCAGCTCAATAATAAACAGGATTCATTGCCGGCCAATAGCAAGACCACCGGCAGCAGAGCAGTATCGATTTTTGCGAGGGGGCGACGTACGACTTTACTGGAAAATCCGGCACGTGCCGCCGCTCTTGCGAACAACGACGGTGTCAGCACACCTTCCAGTAATGGCAGTCCGGCAGAAAGGGCCGCATGCGTACTGGGGCGCCCATGTATGCGGGTCAGCTCAACGAGGCAATCGAGCAAGGGATCGTGATGCAGGACATCTTCGCGCAAGCCGTCGATAGAATGGTCCGCTTTGACAGAACCGGCAACAACTTGCGCCTTGTCATCAGAATTTTCCAATTGACTCATTGTCCCTTCGTTTTTGTTTCCACTTAAAGCGTCTATTCACCGAAGATGTATCGCTTACTCGACGTATTAACGGCGCTATTTTTATTTCCACAAGACAACTTTTCGTTCGATTTTTCGAACGCACATTGCTCAGCCAAATATTTAATTGCTCTATGCCAATCTATATACCATGTAAGACGATATGTGACTGCAAAGGCAAGTGGAACTTAACAAAATTTTGCATATAAAAGTGCAATTACCACGGTAAATTGTTCAATTCGCGTCACAATATTTCCGTACGGAATTATTTTGTTATGCGCTTATGATGTGGACTTCATTCAAGGACCAACCAGATGGATCAAACAATCAATTGCGATATCCTGATTGTCGGTGGTGGCATCAACGGGGCCGGTATTGCGCGTGATGCTGCAGGTCGCGGCTTGTCGGTGGTTTTGTGTGAAAAAGATGACCTCGCCTCGCATACCTCTTCTGCCTCCACCAAGTTGATACATGGCGGCCTGCGCTATTTGGAGCAATACGATTTCAGCCTAGTGCGCAAGGCATTGATAGAACGCGAAATCCTGATGCGCGCCGCGCCCCATATCATTCGCCCCTTGCGCTTTGTGATGCCGCACGATCAAGGTCAGCGTCCGGCATGGATGATACGCGCTGGCATGTTTATATACGATCATCTGGCCAGGCGCGAGTTGCTGCCTGCCTCCGAAGGTGTCAATCTACGCACACATATCTGTGGCGCGCCGCTGAAAGGCAATTTCGTCAAAGCGTTTGCCTACTCGGATTGCTGGGTCGATGATGCACGACTGGTTGTACTGAATGCGATGGCTGCCGCAGAACAAGGCGCCACCGTCCTGACCCGCACCGCTTGCCAGGCTGTCACGCGCCACGCCGATCATTGGCGCGCCACACTGCGCAGAACGCCGCATTTATCCGGCGGTAACACGGACCGCACCGAAGCGCAGATTACGGTGCGCGCCAAACTGCTGATCAATGCCACCGGCCCGTGGGCCGCCAGCTTTTTGCACGATACCGTGCACGGACGCACCGGTAAAAAATTGCGTCTGATCAAGGGCAGCCACATCGTCGTCAAAAAATTATTCGATCATCCCTACGCCTACATCTTCCAGCATCCGGACGGCCGCATCGTGTTCGCCATCCCTTACGAACACGACTACACGCTGATAGGCACCACCGATATCGACTATCACGGCGACACCGACAAAGTCACCATAGCGGCAGAAGAAATCGATTACCTGTGCGCACTGGTGAATCACTACTTCACGCAATCCATTACGCCTGCCGACGTCTTCTGGACATACTCGGGCGTGCGCCCTCTGGTTGAAGATGACAAGCACGACGACACTGAAAGCGCCTCCGAAATCACGCGCGATTACAAGCTCGCCCTCGATAGCGATGCCGCACCTTTGCTCACCGTGTTCGGCGGCAAGATCACCACCTTCCGCAAATTGGCGGAAGAAGCAGTCGACCTGATCGCGCCGACCTTCCGCAACCAACATGGTGCATGGACTGCAGATGCGTGCCTGCCAGGCGGCGATATCTTTAGCGATCAACCGAATAATCGCGGCGTGCTGGAATTCGATCATTTCGTACACGACATGCAACAGCAATATGCATGGTTGCCGCCTGCGTTGGTCGAACGATACACACATGCGTATGGAACGAGGATCAAGGTATTGCTGGCGGATCGATTTAACTTGGGCGATATGGGAGAAGAAATTTGCAGCGGGTTATTCGCCGCAGAGGTAAGCTACTTGATGCGCAATGAATGGGCGACCTCGGCTGAAGATATTCTATTGCGACGCTCCAAGCTAGGCTTGCACACAAAGAATTCAAATAAAAGACTAACTATCTGGATCGCGGAGAATTTCACAACGCTGCGTTAACTGCGCGAGTCCAGCCATCTTTACTTTTGGGAAAAAGTATTTCACTCCGATTGTATCTACCAAGGCCACTACCTTGATAGATACACTTGTCCATATAAAAAATCAGGGAATAACATGTATAAAATTTTAAGGTTGGTCGTCATCTTGTGCGCCGTTACATCATTCACTACCGGCTGCAGGAATCTGTCAACGGCCAACGTCAATTCGTCAACAGATCTTTCTACACTCAAGACCATGTACGTCAAGCACTATCCATCCGACAATAGTGATGTCAACCAAGAAATAGCAGACAAGCTACGCGGCAAGGGCGTCACGGTAAGCACCGGCTCCGGTCCTGCGCCGAGCAATGTGGATGCCCTTGTTACCTATGTAGACAGGTGGATGTGGGACATCACCATGTATATGTTGGAATTGACCGTCACCATCCGTGACCCAAAAACCGAGGCACCTCTTGCCACTGGCAATTCGTTGCACACATCACTAACCCGTTTGTCGCAAACAGCCATGGTAGAAGAAGTCGTCAATAATATTTATGCTGCTGCACCGATATCGCGCCCGATACAAGGCACTGCTCTGCAACCAGTTCCCGCTAGCCGCTCTTCTGTAAACGTGTCTACCGCATCTCAGCTAGACAATTCTGCTAGCACCACGTCACCTAAAGACCTTGCACAAAAACTGCAGACGCTAAATGATTTGAAAAAAACCGGCGTCATTACAGAAGCTGAGTATGCAAAGAAACGCAAACAACTGATTGAAGATTATTAATACCCAATTTAGCTACTTCCCTTTCATGCAAAGCATCATCATGATTTGAATTAGAGATTATTGCGGCGAAAGCCTTTGCGGACGCAGGAAAAATTTCCTGCGTCCTGACTCATCTTTAAGCAGCCTTGCGCTCAAGTGTCTGCACATTGTCACCAACAGCATCAATCACTATCTTTCGCGGCTTCAACGCTTCCGGAATTTCTCTCGCCAGTTCGATATTCAACAAACCATTATCCAGTTGCGCACCGACTACACGGACGTGGTCAGCCAGCCGGAAATTATGTTCAAAATTGCGTGAGGCGATGCCACGATGCAGGAAGTTGCGTGGCGCTTCTTCGTGTTGTTTGCGGCCGGTGATCTTGAGCGTGTCGCGCTCGCTTTCTATCTCTATTTCGGACCGGTCAAAACCGGCAATCGCCATCGTGATGCGGTATTTGTCTTCGCTGACCAATTCAATGTTGTAGGGCGGGTAGCTGGGCTGCGGATCGTTCAGTTGTGCGCGCTGCGCATCATCGAACAATTGGGCCAGGCGATCAAAGCCGATAGCAGAACGATACAGCGGCGAAAAGTCATAAGTACGCATAAGAAATATCCTTTTGAAAAGTAAGCGATATGGTTGCTACGGACCTCATCATCGAGCATCCGCAATGCACATATAGGCATATCAAAATGCTTTTCAAGACCTTGAAATATCGACGGGTCGTCCCTACGGAAAATGGATTTTGCTTTTAATGCTCCCTCCGTTACCCCAGTCCTGTCACGCAACTGCTGCTCAAAGCGCCTCATCTTTATATTTCTTTACACAAAAACTCTTGCAATCGATTTCTGAATCAACGAAAATCTAAATGAGAATTATTATTATCTATAAAATGTTCGCTTCGTCCTACAACATGAAGAAAAATCCGTAATGCAAGCAAGCGCAAAAAGCCCCCAACGTGCTTACTGGCTCAAGACCTTGCATCAATGGCACTGGATTAGCTCAGCGCTGTGTTTGCTCGGCATGTTGCTGTTCAGTGTGACCGGCATCACGCTCAACCATTCATCACAGATAGAGGCCAAACCACAGATTTCCACGCAAGAGGCGCAACTGCCGGCGGAATTGCAGACGCAATTAGCGAAGCTGAATGTCGAAGAAGGTAGCAAGGATAAAACGCCGTTGCCGCCGGAATTAGCGCAATGGATGATGGACAAGATGTCGCTGGATGTGAGGGGGCGCGAGGTGGAATGGTCGCCAGACGAAGCTTATGTTGCGCTACCTCGTCCCGGCGGTGATGCGTGGGTGCGTATTGACAGGGCCAGTGGCACGGTCGAATCCGAATCAACCAATCGCGGCTGGATTTCTTATCTGAACGATTTGCACAAGGGGCGCAACACGGGTGAAGCGTGGAGCTGGTTCATCGATATTTTCGCCGCGGCATGTCTGATTTTTTCGATTACCGGTTTGTTCATTTTGAAAATGCACGCGACCAACCGACCGACTACCTGGCCGATAGTCGGACTCGGTGTTCTGATTCCATTTTTGCTTGCTATTTTATTTATTCATTGATTAATTCATCTACGATTCATTAAAGGTTTTTCTATGCAGATTCGTTATTCCTTCATGCTCGGCGCGGCCCTGACGACACCAAGCTTTGCAGCCGACCTGAATGTAAAGGTCGAAATCCCGCGTCTGACCGTGGCCGAATATCACAAGCCTTACGTCGCGTTCTGGATTGAAGGCGCAGATCAAACCTTCGTGCGCAACCTGGCCGTCTGGTACGACCTGAAGATGAAGAATAACGAAGGCACCAAATGGCTGAAGGACATGCGCCAATGGTGGCGTAAAAGCGGGCGCGATTTGCAGATGCCGGTCGATGGCTTGAGCAGCGCAACACGCGCCCCGGGCGAACAACAATTGAATTTCAACGGGGCCAAATCCGGCCTTGATAAATTGCCGGCCGGCGAATACTCACTCGTGGTGGAAGCCGCGCGCGAAGTCGGCGGACGCGAACTGATACGCGTGCCCTTCCAGTGGCCACCAAAATCGGCGCAAACCGCACAAGGTAAAGGCGAGCATGAACTGGGCGCTGTCACCATCGAATTAAAACCATAAATCAAGGACAACCAAAATGAAAAAGGCTTCCATGTGGCGCGTTGCTGCGCTGGCTGTTTCCCTCTCCGTTGCTTTGCCAATGGCAGCATACGCGCACCGTTCGTGGATGCTGCCATCCGCTACCGTGTTGTCTGGCAATGAACCATGGGTGACGGTCGATGCAGCGGTTTCCAACGATCTGTTTTACTTCGAACACAATGCAATGCGTCTGGATAACCTGGCCATCATCGCGCCAGATGGCAAAACCGTCGACGCAGAAAACAAAAATAGTGGCAAATACCGCAGCACCTTTGATGTCAAATTATCGCAAAAAGGCACTTATAAACTGACAGTAGTCAATGACGCGTTGAGCGCTAGCTACAAACTGGACTCCGAGAACAAACGCTGGCGCGGCAAAGCAGAAGACTTTGCCAAAGAGATTCCAGCGGAAGCAAAGGATGTGAACGTCAGCCGCATGCAAAGCCGGATGGAAGTCTTCGTCAGCTCAGGCAAACCAACTGACACCGTCTTGAAACCAACCGGCTCCGGACTGGAACTGGTACCGATCACCCATCCTAACGATCTGTTCGCCGGCGACACCAGCAACTTCCGCTTTCTGCTGGATGGCAAACCAGCCACCAACATTGAAGTCACGCTGATCCCGGGTGGCATACGCTACCGCGATCAGCTGGGCGAGATCAAGGTCAAGACCGACAAGGATGGCAAGTTCAGCGTCAAATGGCCCACTGCAGGCATGTACTGGATGACTGCGAGTAACGGTGGTGAACGCATGGTGCCACCGGTTGCAGGCGAGGTAAAAGCGGCTGCGCGCGAACCGCAACCAGTAGGCACACTCGCCAAACCAATCCGCCGCGTCAGCTACTCGGCAACGCTGGAAGTCCTGCAACCTTAAGTTCTGCCCAGGCTAGCCGCCCGTTGACCGTTCGCGGCAACGGGCGTTTTTCATTTTGCTATCAACACCTATATGCGACGCACACTGGTCCCCGTCATCAACATCCCACCCTTGCCGCCTGCTTTGGGTGGCGTGGTGCATACCTTGCAGGGCGAGACTATGGGAACGACCTGGTCCGTCAAGCTGGTGGCAGATGCCGCGCGTCGCTTGTCGACTTTGCACGAATTGATTCAGGCTCAACTCGATCATGTGGTCGCGCAAATGAGTACCTGGGAACCCGATTCCGATCTGAGTCGCTTCAACCAATCACTTGCCGGCACCTGGCATCTTTTGCCGGATGAATTTTTTAGCGTACTTGAATATGCATTGGCCGTCGCGCAAGCAAGCGATGGGGCATACGACCCAACTGCGGGCGCATTGGTTAATGCGTGGGGCTTTGGCCCGACACAGCGTTATAACGAAGCAGGCTTTGTGGCACCTACCCCCGCCGCCCTGGATTTCGCGCGCGCGCAATGCGGATGGCAACGCATTCAACTCGACAAGACCAGACGCCGTGTACTGCAGCCCGGGAATGCGTACATCGACCTATCTGCAATAGCGAAAGGCTTCGGCGTCGACCAGGTTGCACGTGTTTTACTGCAACGAGGCATAGACAGCTATCTGGTAGAAGTGGGCGGAGAGTTACGCGGTGCAGGCGTCAAGCCGGATGGGCAGCCGTGGTGGGTCGCACTGGAGCATCCTTTGCCCTCATCGTTGACGTCGGCTGTGACTAAAAACGCAAACATGGAAACCATCGCCGCCCTCTACAATTTGTCGGTCGCTACATCCGGCGACTATCGCCGTTATTTTGAAAAGAACGACCTACGTTTTTCGCACACCATAGATCCACGTAGCGGCGAGCCGATCCGTCATGGCCTTGCATCCGTAACGGTGCTCGATCGCGATTGCATGGCCGCCGATGCTTGGTCGACCGCGCTCGGTGTCATGGGAGCCGAACAAGGCTTGAAATATGCAGACCAACATGATCTGGCGGCCTTGTTTATCAATCGCGGCATAGACGGTTTTGAAGAACACATGAGCGCATCATTGGCGAGCTTGCTGCAATGAACTGGAGTGATCAAACCCGGGCCATTGTTGCGACCGTTCTTGTCGCCGTATATGCCGTCATGTGCACCACAATTTATTACGTACAGTTGCGCAAACGGCAGCAGGCATTGCGTAATGCCGCAGCGTTGATGCCTGCAGCGGATGGTGTGCAGCCATGGTTAATCGGCTATGCAAGTCAAACCGGTTTTGCTGAAGAATTAGCGTGGCACACCGCTCGTCTACTGCACGCCGCTGGCGTTCCCACACGCGTAGCAGTCCTGTCTGAAATCAGCGCGGCCGCTTTGTCGCAGACCGAACGCGCACTCTTTATTGTCAGCAGCTATGGCGAAGGCGATCCACCGGATAACGCCTCATTGTTTGCCGGAAAACTGATGAATACGCAACTTGCTTTGCCGAATCTGCATTTCGGCGTGCTGATGCTGGGCGATAGCGAATATGCAAATTTTTGCGGCTTCGGCCGCAGCTTGACGACGTGGCTCAAAGCATCAGGTGCGCAAGCATTATTTGACAGCATCTTCGTCGACAAAGCTGCTAACAGCGCATTGCAAACCTGGCAGCAGCAGCTCAGTCATATTGCGGGCACCAGTGACGCGCCCGATTGGCAAGCACCCTCATATCAACAATGGCGGCTGGTAGCACGCAAGCATTTGAATCCGGGTAGCGCCGGTGCACCAACTTTTCATCTGGAACTGGAACCCAGCACAGCTGCGGGAGACGCAGCAACAAATTGGGAAGCTGGCGATCTTGTGCAAGTACTTGCACCCCACGACGCGCAACGTCCGCGCGAATATTCGATCGCATCGATTCCATCCGATGGTCGCGTGCACTTGCTGGTTCGCCAGGAACGGCGTGAAGACGGCAGCCTGGGCATTGCCTCAGGCTGGTTAACCGAACAAGCGGCTGTCGGTGAAACGATCAACTTGCGCCTGCGTTCGCACAGCAACTTCCACCTCGGTGACAATGCGCATCGCCCTATGATATTGATAGGTAACGGCACCGGCTTGGCAGGCTTGCGCAGTCATTTGAAAGCACGCGCCGCAACGAGTGCGTCACGCAACTGGCTGATATTCGGCGAACGTAATGTCGCTTACGATTTTTACTATCGGGGTGAAATAGAAACGTGGCTAATGCAAGACGCACTGGAGCGCGCGGATATCGTGTTCTCGCGTGATCAGATTGAACGCGTGTATGTACAAGACAAGTTGCGCGAACAGGCGAAACAAGTACGCGCATGGATTGCGGCAGGTGCGGCGGTATATGTGTGCGGCAGCCTGGACGGCATGGCGGGCGGCGTCGAAGACGCGCTGACCGACATACTTGGCAAGGAAATCGTGGAACAGTTAATCGCGCAAGGCCGTTACCGACGCGATGTGTATTAAGCGATCAACGAAGGCGAATTTTATCGCCAACTAGACAACTGCCCATTGCCGCAACAGATTGTGATAGTGCCCCGTCAGGCCGACCACTTCTTCGCAATCACCTACTTTTTCCCGCAGCGTTTGGATGTTCTGGTCCAGCTCGTACAGCATCGTGCGGCGTCCATCATCGGCCACCATGCTTTGTATCCAGAAGAATGAGCAAACCCTTACGCCACTCGTTACTGGCTGTACTTTGTGCAAGCTACTCGACGGATACAAAATGAGATCGCCGGAAGGCAACTTTACTTCATGCTCACCGTAGGTATCGGCTACGATCAGTTCACCACCTTCGTACTCTTGTGGCTCGCACAGAAAAAGTGTGCACGACAAGTCCGTGCGCAGACTCAGGTTGGTGCCGGAAATCGAGCGTATCGAGCCATCGATATGAAAGCCGTAATGTTCACCGCCTTCATAGCGGTTGAATAGCGGTGGTACGAAACGATACGGCAATGCGGCGGAAACAAACTGTGGCATGTTTGTCAGTGCCTTGAGTATGGCTTCTCCAATTTCTTTGCCCGCTGCTGAACGTTCCGGCAACTGTCGATTGCGCTTGACCTGCGCGCCCTGCGCTCCCACCGTCTCACGGCCGTCTACCCACTCTGTCTCGTCTAACCGGAGGCGTATTTGCGCGACCTGTTGCTGCGTCAGTACTTCTGGTATGTGCAACATCATGATCTTGTCCCTCAATGGAAAATGAGCACCTCAATCAGGAGATGCTCAAGCTACAACAATACGTTACGCCTATGCTTTGCCTAGAATTTGAGATTGGCCGTTAGCAACGCACTGCGCTCTTCTGCAGGACGATAACGAGATCCGCCGCTATTAAGCGATGTAAAGTATTTCTTGTCGAACAGGTTATACAGATTCAATTGCAAAGATAGATTTTTGCTGACGTCATAGGACGCCATCGCGTCAGCAACCCAGTACTCTGGAATCTTCAACAAGTTGGTGCTAGGCGCAGTCAGATTGCTGCTGCGTGCAGCGGTATCCACATAGCGCGCACCGCCCCCAATGGTTACGCCGCCCGGCAATTTATACGTGGCCCAAGAAGTGAACGTTACCTTTGGAGAAAATACGATGACGCCGCCCTGATTTGCTGCGGTACCTTTTAGTATCTTTGAATCCATATAGGCAAAGCCGCTACTAACGTTCAGTTTTGGTGTGATTTGTCCTATCAATCCTAATTCGACGCCATCCACGCGGCGCTTTCCGATTTGGCTATATACGGCAGGACTGCCACCATCCGACAGCAATTCGTTCTTGTTTTCGCTGCGGTAGACAGCAGCAGTTGCAGAGACGCGATTGTCAAACAGATCCCACTTGGTACCGATTTCAATGTTGGTTCCTTTTTGCGGATCAAGATTGGCGTTGGCCTGATTGGTTGCACTGGCGGACAAGGCATTGTTGGCGCCGCCCGGCGGCTGGAAAGACACCGAGTAGCCGGCATAGATACTGCCATTATTGGCGGGCTTGAAAACCGCTCCCAACTTCCAGCTCAACAAATTATCTTGCAGACGCTGATCCGGATTTTTGACCAAATTCGGGGCGGTATAGGTTGCCGAATCAGTCTCCGTTTTGAATCGTTCCCAGCGCAAGCCGCCATTGACCATCCAGCGATCAGATAACTTCAGCGTGTCAAAGACATATAGCGCGGCGCTGAGGGTATTTCCGTCCGTATATGTACCCATGTACTGCGGCAATGCCATTGCCGTATTGATATTCGGCGCGTATAAATTTGCTGTCCCCGCAACGGTGACCGGCGTTTCGTTTTTTTGTCTTTCGTAAATCAACTCGACGCCGGTAGATACACTATGCTTGATAAAGCCCGTATCGAATTCTGTCGTGAGATTCGTTTGATTGGTAATGATCTCGTTAAGCTGTTGCTTGCCCTGCCTTGATCTGGCGATGGTAAAAGTTGATGGTGCCGCCCCTAACGCAGCGGTCACTGCATTTACGCCCGTCACCAGCAAGTCCTGTTTCGAGCGTCCAATACGCGTGGTGTTGCGTATCGTCGTGCCTGGCGCGATGTCGTGCTCTACCTTGGCGGTAAACATATCGACAGTGACATCGTCGTGATCACCTTGCACGCCATAATAATTTCTCGAATTGACGGCAGGGCCTGGCTGTTGCGTGGCACTGAAACCATAATCTTTCATACCGAAGGTAGAGACACCGCCGTCCGGCGTATTGCGCTGATCAATATGCAGGTAGTTAAGAATGGTGCGGGTAGACGTGCCCAACCCAAATGCCAATGAGGGTGCGATGCCTATGCGTTTATTGTTCACCTCGTTGCGCCCTGGTACATCGTAATCTTGGGCGAGCAGATTCAAACGGAAAGCCGATCCTGGGATACCCAGATCCAGCTTGCGGTTCAAATCAACTGTAGCCCGTTGGCGATCATGCGTACCGACCGTTACACTGGCGTTGCTGAAGTCATCAAGCTGCGCATTTTTTGAAACAAGATTGATATAGCCCGACGATGCGCCACGCCCATTGTCTGAGCCTGACGGGCCTTTCACTACCTCTATCTGTTCGAGATTGAAGGTGTCGCGGGAAATCGCACCGAGGTCGCGAATGCCATCAACGAAAATGCTGCCCGACGTATCAAACCCACGCATGAAAATCGCATCGCCGGTCTGTGTATTGCCATTCTCACCTAATTGAAGACTGATTCCTGGCGTATTGCGCAAGGCTTCGGTCAGAGAAGTGGCGCCTTGTTGCTGCAGCAGTTCTTTCTTGATTACGGTAATGGTTTGCGGTGTATCAACCAATGGCTGAGTAAATTTGGGTGAAGCAACCACATCTGCCTTGTAGTTGTCTGCCGTAGCGCCCTGCACGGTGATCTGCGGCAGCGTTTCTGCCTTCTTGGTCGCGGGGTCATTGCTTTGCTGTGCGTAAACTGCACCAGGTAACGCCATGACTGCCAGCGCTACGGCGGCTGAACAATTTAAACGACGGGCGATAGGGTGCTTGCGGCTTTTGATATGAGCCATTCTGATTTCTCCGAGTTGTGTTGTATGGGTCGGCTGGCTTGTCTGCGACCACTACGAACTCGTAATGTGTAAATCAGATGGCTGGCGGTCGATGGATGTCGACTGGAACTAAATGATAATCATTCTTCTTTGCTATGTAAACCAAGATGCACTTATAGAAAGACAAATGTTATATATACACAACACTCACTCTCGTCGTGGCTAGTAAGTCCGCTCCAGGATAATCGTGCCGATACCTGCTGAAAAACCATTAGAACGCTTGCAGGAATATTTTCCGACGCGGCCGCGATAGCGAAATGCCCTCATTTTTTCACTAATCTGCACATGGACGGGATCACGAGACGGGGTGCTGCGGTTGGCATATCACCTATACAGATGCCCATTGCCGCAGCAGGTTGTGATAGTGCCCTGTCAAACCAACGACTTCTGCACAATCGCCCAGTTTTTCGCGCAGCGCCTGAATATTCTGATCCAGCTCAAATAAAAGTGTACGTTTGCCATCATCGGCAATCATGCTTTGTATCCAAAAAAACGAGCATACGCGCGCGCCTTTTATTACCGGCTCAACCTTGTGCAGACTGCCAGACGGATAAAGAATCAAATCGCCCGCAGGCAACTTTACTTCGTGCTCACCATAAGTATCTGCAACGATTAACTCGCCACCCTCATACTCCTCCGGCTCACACAGAAACAAAGTGCATGACAGATCCGTGCGCAGGCTCAGATTAGAGCCGGGAATCGAGCGCACCGAACCATCAATATGAAAACCGTAATGTTCACCGCCCTCATAACGATTGAACAATGGTGGCATATAGCGCATAGGCAAGGCTGCCGAAAAAAACAAAGGGTTGCTTACCAATGCTTTTAGAATAATTTGCCCAAGCGCCATTCCTACTGGTGACAGTTCAGGCAACTGACGATTCTTCTTGACCTGAGCGCCTTGCGCGCCAACCGTAGCCTTGCCATCCACCC
Organism: Herminiimonas aquatilis; assembly: GCF_042665175.1. NCBI lineage: Bacteria > Pseudomonadati > Pseudomonadota > Betaproteobacteria > Burkholderiales > Oxalobacteraceae > Herminiimonas > Herminiimonas aquatilis. Next base: position 1,492,589 of record NZ_JBHTCC010000001.1, on the reverse strand, counting down.
AATCTGTTGCGTCCAGCTTGTTACGGATTTCAACCACTTGCGCGGGAGTCAGGACTTCGGGAATATGCAACATCATGGTGATGGTTTCCTCAATTAAAAAAGCCCCTTCTGACATGAAGGGGCTTCATTGCAACAGTCTTTATCAGAACTTGATATTAGCTGAGAGTCTGGCCGACCGCGCAGTTCCCGGCGTATATCGATAGCCACTTTTGTTAATGGATGCAACGTAATCTTTGTCGGTCAAGTTATACAGATTTAATTGTAGATCGATATTCTTGCTGATGGTGTATGTGGCAGCAGCATCATAGACCCAGTAAGAATCAACAGAAGCTGGCGTACCTATCGCGCCATCCGTAGGTTTTTTCAGCTTACCCAGAAAGCGCGCGCCGCCACTAACGGAGAAGCCTGCTGGAAGCTTGTAGGTAGTCCATGCTGTAAAAGCCTGTTTTGGCGTATAGCTGAGCGCCGTGGAACCATCTGCATTCACTACAGCGCCACTTACAACATCCGTATCCATCGTTGTGTAACCGGCGCTGATTGACCAGAGCGAAGTGATGTCGCCAACCACGCCCAGTTCTATACCCTGCACCCGCTTCTTACCGGTTTGAAAGAAGCCGTCGGTGGCATTTCCTTCGACCTCATTGCTAACAATCGTGCGGTACACAGCAGCGGTTAATGCCAACTTGTTATCGATGACATCCCACTTGCCACCAATCTCAGTCGTCTTCGTTTCTTGCGGATCGAAGTTAGGATTGGTCGCTGTAGTCGATGTTGAATTCAGCTGAAAATTAGCACCACCTGGAGGTTGTTTAGACGTCGCATACGCTGCATACAGACTACTGTTTTCTGTTGGCTTGTAAAGCGCACCCAACTTCCAATTGATCAATGTCCCCGATTTATTTTCATCAGACATCTTATGCAATAGGCCAATCGGAAAACCGTTTCTGGCAGTGCCAATTACTGCGCTGCTGTAATCAGTCTCGTAACGATCCACCCGAACGCCGCCATTGATTTGCCATTGTGGATTTAACTCAAGCGTGTCGAATAAATATATGGATGCCGTATCCGTCTGGCCGGAGGTATCTGCGCCGTTGCGAAACGGGTTGTAACCTGTTCTGAGTACATTCGGATTCGGATTATAAAGATTCGCGTCCGCCAAAGTCCCCAAACCATCATACCCGCGGGTGTTTTGCTTTTCTCGCGTTAACTCAACACCTGTTGCAATAGAGTGTTTGATTGAACCGGTATCGAATTTCAAAGTTAAATTAGTCTGATTGGACCAGATTTCATTTTCCTGGTCTTTCATTTGGCTACTGCGAGCCACTGCCCAGCTTGAGCGATCCGCTGGATTTGGCGTTTTCAAGCCCGGGGCATCGCTCATGAATCCTGTCAGCAAATAATGCTCGGATGTCTTGCCGTAACGCGTAGTGTTTTGCAGTTTGGCGTTAGCGGAAATATCGTGCTCCACGCGCACAGTGAACATGTCTGCCTTTACGTCATCATAATCCGCAGTAGTGCCGTAGAAATTACTGGAATTTACTCTTGGTGCCGTGTTTAAAAAGGGCCGTGCAGCAATCGCTGTCACCGCTGGAGTCGCGGTCGGATTGGCCAATCGGGCCGGGCTGCTATAGCCAGGCAAACCAACCGTAGGCACGCCACCATCGGGAATGTTGCTCTGGTCTATATGCAAATAGTTGAGGTATGTGCGTGTGTTTGTTTGCAAACCGAATGCAAACGCAGCAGCGATACCTTCGCGATCGCTTTTCACTACATCGCGACCGGCGACACCTGAATCTTCTTTCATTAGATTCACTCGGAAAGCAGCGCCGCCTTCCAGATTAAGTGGCTTGTTCAAATCAGCGGTTACGCGTTTGTAGTCGTCAGTACCGAGACCGATCGTTCCCGAGTAAGCCTCTTTCATGGTCGGCTGTTTTGTCGACAAATTGATCGAGCCCGTCGGCGCACCGCGGCCTGTGTCGGCACCGGCAGGGCCCTTGGTTACTTCGATTTGATCGATATTAAATACATCCCGCGAGATGGAACCCAAATCACGAATACCGTCCACAAAAATTGAACTCGAGGTATCGAAGCCTCGCATGTAAATCGCATCACCTGTGTTGGTATTGCCATTTTCGCCCAGTGAGAAGGTACCCACACCTGGCGTATTGCGTAATGCTTCCGTCAAGGTTGTACCGCCCTGCTGCTGAACCAGTTCTTTCTTGATAACTGTAATAGTTTGCGTCGTATTAAGTAGCGGCTGAGTAAATTTGGGTGATGAAACTGCATCCGCCTTGAAACTGTTCGTGGTACCTTGCACTTCAATTTCCGGCAATGTTTGTGTTACCTGTTGTGCATACACGGTGCCTGGCAAAGCCATCACTGCGAGCGCAACCGCTGCTGAACAATTCAAACGGCGCGCAATCGGGTGCTTGCGGCTTTTAATATGAGCCATCTGTATTCCTAAAAGTAGAATATGTGCACTGGCTAATCTGCAGTCGGCACGACCCTCGCGGAGGGTGTATTAGATGGCTGGCATTTGGCTGGCGTTTGGCTCGTCACGAGCCGGGGAATGCAGATGATAATGATTCGTTTTTATAAAGTCAAACCAATATCATAAAACTGTTGCTTCTAAAGTTACCGTAGCGCCAAGGGTCGACGGCTCATCATCGTTACTTAAATGTCAAACAGAGGGATTTGTTCTACGAAAGCTCGCTTTCATAGTATCTTTACTTCCGTTGCCATCAGTAAAAATCCTTCTGCTGCGCAGGTTCAAATGATCTAAATTCCGCCACTGATGCCCATTCGCTCTCGCCTATTAATTCTGGTCCTTGCCGTTCTAATTCCCGCGTTCATGACCGCTGGCGTCGGCATGATCTATATTTATTCAGAGTCGCAACAAACGCATCGGCAAAGCATGCGCGAAGTGGCTCACGCTTTGGCGCTGGTGGTCGACAAAGAGATCGCCAAGCGCGAGGCCATTCTGCAAACATTGGCAACTTCTACCGCGCTGGATGCAGCGGATCTCGACGATTTCTACCTGCAGGCAAAACGCCTGGCTCCCACCATTGAAACTTCGATCGCACTGCGCGACGTCAGTGGCAAGGTATTGCTGAATACGCGCTTGCCGCAAGGAACATCCATACAGCCATCTCCTGCGGGTATTGCTGAATTGCGCGCGCACTATGGGCCTGACGCGACGGTGGTGTCCAACATGTATTTCGCACCGGTAGGCAAGCAATCCAGTATTTCAATCCAGATACCGGTCAAACGCGGCGGCACGCTTATTTATTATCTGGAAATGAGCCTGTTTGTCAGCCAGCTGCAGCGCGTCTTCAATGAACAGGAATTGCCAGGTAGCTGGATAGGCACCATCGTTGATCGCAATTCGGTCGTGGTCGCGCGCAATAAGGATGCGGAAAATTTTGTCGGAAAAAAAGCGTCTGAAAATATTAAAAAGAAGATGGAAGAAAGTAGCGAGGGGTTCAACGACGGTGTAGCGCTCAGCGGCGAACCGGTCTTTGCCTTCTTTAGTCGCGCACCCAATTCGGAATTGCGTTTTGTGGTCAGCGTACCGCATAAAGAATTGCAACAAACCGCTACGCGTGCGGTTGCCTACATAGGATTGTTGTCACTGCTCTTATTGGGCGTCGCGGTGATCGCCGCGCTCGCGGTGGCGCGCAACACGGCAACATCTGTGGAGAAATTGCTGCACTCGGCACAGGCGCTCGGCAAAGGGGAGTTGCTCACACCTATGCAATCAGGCATAGCCGAGTTCGACGCGGTCAGTCACGCAATGATGCAAGCCAGCCATGAGCTGAAAGCCAGCAGAGAAAATTTGGAGCGTCGCGTCGCCGAGGCCGTTTCTATTGCTGAACGCTCGCAACGTGCGCTGTTGCAAGGGCAAAAGCTGGAAGCATTGGGACGTTTGACCGGAGGCATTGCGCACGATTTCAATAATGTGCTGCAAACGCTGACCAGCGGCTTGCAAGTATGCTTGATGTCCGCCTCCACAGATCGCGAAAAATCGCTGTTGCAAGCCTGCCTGCGCGCCGTCAAACGCGGCGTCGAATTAAGCCGGCAGTTGATGGCTTTCGGACGCGTGCAAGATGCGCGCCTGGAAACGCTGGATGTCAGCAAACATTTGCAGTTGGCCGTTCCTTTGCTGACCGGTGCCTTGCCTAGCAATATTGAATTCAAGCTGGTTGTGCATGACGATCTGTGGAGCATAACCGTGGATCCTTTGCAGCTGGAACTTGCATTGCTCAATCTGGTCATGAATGCACGTGATGCGATGCCGAATGGTGGTGCAATCACATTGGAAGCGCGCAATGAGATCATCGACACTGCCGGCAACGAGTTGCCGGCAGGCGAATATGTGCGCATCAACCTGACCGATACCGGCATAGGCATGAGTGAAGAGGTCGCAGCGCGCGCACTGGACCCTTTCTTCACCACCAAGAACGTCGGTGAAGGTGCAGGCATGGGCTTGCCGCAGGCGTACGGTTTTGCTAAGCAAAGCGGCGGCACATTGACCCTGCATAGCGAATCGGGCGCCGGCACAACGATCGTGTTTTTTCTGCCGCGCAGCAACAGGGCAACCACCTTGCCGCAACTTGCCACCAATAGCCTTCCATTTCAACAATCCAGCGGCAAGGTGCTGTTCGTCGAGGACGATCCACTGGTGCGCGAAACTGTCACGTCGGCCTTAACCGCAGCAGGACTGGACATCCAGGTTGCGCAAAGCGGCAAGGATGCCTTGCTGTTGCTGGAATCAGGACAGACGTTCGATGTAGTGTTCTCGGACATCGTCATGCCGGGCGGCATCAGCGGCATCGATCTGGCGAATATTGTTCGCGAGCGCTTCCCCACTACCCGTATCGTGCTGGCTACCGGCTATTCTGAGCGTCGCATTAACTTACCGGACGTGCGCTTGCTGGCCAAGCCGTATTCGATGACGGATGTCGTCGCTGTATTGAACAACGAATTGACCCAAACAAGCCGCGGCTAAGTCGGCGCCGGATTGACGTCAACACTCGAACGGTGGGCTCGATAAAGAAAGCGAGAGCAGGCAAGGACGATGGGAACACTTGTCCTTGCCTTCATTACACCACTTTCAACTTTGAATAATCAGGATTTGCAGGCGGATAAGCGAGCTTCAAGTTTTGCAGTGTTTCGACCACGATAGTGGCAATCGCCAGATTGCGCTGCGTTTTTGAGTCGGCCGGAATCACATACCAAGGCGCGTGATCGGCATCAGTTTCATCTATCGCTTTTGCATACAGGCGCTGGTAATCGCTCCAGTATTTTCGTTCTTCCAGATCATTGGGATCGAACTTCCAGTGTTTGTCCGGATCAGCAATGCGTTGTTCCAGTCGCTTCTTCTGTTCATCGCTGGAGATATGCAGAAAAAATTTGAGTACGACGGTACCGGTTTCCGCCAGCATCTTTTCAAAGCCGCGTATATGCTCGTAGCGTCGCGCACATTCCTTGTCATCTATCCAGTCGTGCACGCGCGTAATCAATACATCTTCATAATGACTGCGATTGAAAATGGTGAGCTCGCCCTTGCCCGGCACCTGCTGATGCACGCGCCACAGGAAGTCGCGATCTTTCTCGGCCGGCGTCGGTGCCTTGAAGGCAACGCTGTGTACGCCCAAAGGATCGATTTTGCCAAACACGCCACGCACGGTACCGTCCTTGCCGGAGGTATCCATTCCTTGCAGTACGATCAATATCTTGTGCTTATGCTGTGCATACAAAATATCCTGCGACTCGGCGATCCATGCTGCCAGCTCGTCGATCTGCAATTTATCCTGCGTCTTGTCGCCGCTGGAAAGCGGTTTTTCGGCCGCGGCTGCGTCGGCTATCTTTAGCTTTTTTGCGGCGCGGAATAGTTGCAGGACACTGGCCATGATTATCCTCGTTGGTCTTGTTGAGCCCGCCAGATTGCGTGATCAATTTTTGTGCAGCGATCTGCCACCACATCCAAGCCGGCCGCACGCGCCTTATCGGTTGCGGCTTCATTGATCACGCCAATTTGCAGCCATATCCCTCTGGCCCTGATGGCGATCGCTTCATCAACGATTGGTGCTACCAGTTCGGATTTGCGAAAAATATCGACCAGGTCAATTCGCGTCTGCTGTTCTGCCAAGGCCGCAGCAGCCAGCGTCAGCGTGGCATAGCAGTGTTCGCCCAGTATGTGTGTGCCCGCACAGGCGGGATTGACCGGAATAATACGATAACCATGACGCTGCAAATAGGCGGCGACTTCATGGCTGGGCCGATCGGATTTCGGCGACAAGCCAACGACGGCGATAACGCGCGATTCCGACAGCATTTTGACGATGGTTTGCGGATCTTGATTCATGATTTCTTTTCCAAAAACAAGAAGGGCAGCCTAAGCTGCCCTTCATTGTATGCGGGAATTCGCGATTAGCGCTTGTGACGCAACCGTTGAATCGCCGCCAACTGTGCAATTGCGGAAGCCAACTCGGCTTGAGCTTGTGCGTAGTCGATTTTCGATTCTTTATTGACCAGTGCTTCTTCGGCCAATCGTTTCGCTTCTGCTGCCTTGGCTTCATCCAGATCGGCACCGCGAATTGCGGTGTCGGCCAGAACCGTCACGCCGTGTGGTTGCACTTCCAGAATGCCGCCTGCTACAAAGACGAATTCGTCTTCAGCCTGGCCAGCAATCTTGATGCGTACCGCACCTGGTCGGATGCGTGTGATCAATGGCGTGTGGCCCGGCAAAATACCGAGTTCGCCCGATTCGCCCGGCAGCGCGACAAACTCTGCTTCACCGGAGAAGATTTCTTCTTCGGCGGAGACTACCTCTACGCGCATTGTGTGTGCCATGTTAGAACCTTATTTCTTCGTCCAAAGACCGATACAAAAACGTTTGCTTGCGTAGTGCCGGGGGTGAGTCCGGCGCTGCGCAAGCTGCTCAATGATTAGTTGAGTTTCTTCGCTTTTTCGATTGCTTCTTCGATGGTGCCTACCATGTAGAACGCTTGTTCTGGCAGGTGATCGAGTTCGCCGGATGCGATCATTTTGAAACCATTGATCGTATCTTTCAGCGAAACGTATTTACCTGGCGCGCCGGTAAATACTTCAGCAACGTGGAACGGTTGCGACAGGAAACGTTGCATCTTACGTGCACGTGCGACCAGCAATTTGTCTTCTGGTGCCAACTCGTCCATACCCAGAATCGCGATAATGTCGCGCAATTCTTTGTAGCGTTGCAAGGTACCTTGAACAGCGCGCGCTGTGTCGTAGTGATCTTGACCAACGACGAGCGGATCCAATTGACGCGATGTCGAATCGAGTGGATCAACCGCAGGGTAGATACCCAGCGATGCGATGTCACGCGACAGAACAACGGTGGAATCCAAGTGAGCAAAGGTGGTTGCTGGTGATGGATCGGTCAAATCATCCGCTGGAACATAGACGGCCTGGATCGATGTGATCGAACCGGTTTTTGTAGATGTAATACGTTCTTGCAGACGGCCCATTTCTTCAGCCAGCGTAGGTTGATAACCCACAGCGGAAGGCATACGACCCAACAGAGCGGAGACTTCGGTACCAGCCAGTGTGAAACGATAGATGTTATCGACGAAGAACAACACGTCTTTACCTTCGTCACGGAATGCTTCGGCCATCGTCAAACCGGTCAACGCAACGCGCAGACGGTTACCTGGTGGTTCATTCATTTGACCGTAGACCATCGCTACTTTGGAGTTGGCTGGGTTTTCCAGATCAACAACTTTCGCATCAGCCATCTCGTGGTAGAAGTCATTACCTTCACGAGTACGTTCACCAACACCAGCAAACACGGACAAGCCGCTGTGTGCTTTAGCGATGTTGTTAATCAGTTCCATCATGTTGACTGTCTTACCGACACCAGCACCACCGAACAAACCGACTTTACCGCCTTTTGCGAACGGGCAAACCAAGTCAATAACCTTGATGCCTGTTTCCAGCAAATCTTGCGATGGCGACAGTTCGTCGTACGCAGGCGCTTTGCGGTGAATCGATGCTGTGCGCTCTTGGCTCACAGGACCGCATTCGTCGATCGGGTTACCCAACACGTCCATGATGCGGCCAAGAGTAGCCGTACCGACTGGCACCGTGATTGGATGACCAGTGTTTTGAATGATCATGCCGCGACGCAAACCGTCGGATGTACCGAGCGCAATGGTACGAACAATACCGTCACCCAACTGTTGCTGAACTTCCAGCGTCAGTTCGGAGCCTGCCATCTTCAAGGCATCGTAAATCTTAGGCATCGCATTGCGGGGAAATTCAACGTCCACCACCGCGCCGATACACTGAACGATTTTGCCATCAGCCATTTTCGTTCCTTCAATATATAAAATTTAAAATCTGGTTGTTGGGGACAACTTGCGTTGCCCCGCAATCGAATTAAACCGCAGCCGCACCGGCGACGATCTCGGAAAGTTCTTTCGTAATCGCTGCCTGACGCGTCTTGTTATAGACCAGTTTCAGTTCGCCAATCACGCTACCTGCATTGTCGCTTGCCGATTTCATCGCCACCATGCGAGCCGATTGCTCGGACGCGAGGTTTTCTGCTACAGCTTGGAAAATCAGCGCTTCAACGTAACGCACCAGCAATTCATCAATCACGGTTTGCGCATCTGGCTCGTAGATGTAATCCCATGCCAGCGAATCTGCATCTGCCTTCAACGCATCAGCAGCCAATGGCAGCAACTGCTCCATCATCGGCTCTTGCTTCATCGTGTTGATGAACTTGGTGTACACGACATACACCGCGTCCAGCTTGCCTTCTTGATACGCATCGAGCATCACCTTGACCGGGCCAATCAGCTTTTCCAGGTGTGGGGTGTCGCCGATTTGCACCGCATGCGACACGACACGCGCGCCGATACGATTCAGGAAACCCAAACCTTTATTGCCAATCGCAACGGTTTCGACTTTCTTGCCTTGCGCTTCAAGTTCGCGCAACTTGGTCGTCACGATACGCAGGGAGTTCGTGTTCATACCGCCACACAAACCCTTGTCCGTCGTTACGATGATGAAACCAACCGTTTTCGACACATCCGACTTCACCAGAAACGGATGCGTGTATTCCGGATTGGCTTGCGACAGGTTGGCAGCGATATTACGAATCTTGTCGCTGTATGGACGAGCCGCACGCATCCGGTCTTGCGCTTTACGCATTTTGGATGCGGCGACCATTTCCATCGCCTTGGTGATCTTCTTCGTATTTTCTACGCTCTTGATCTTGCCACGTATCTCTTTGCCTGAAGCCATGAGTTATTACTCCTTATAGCCCCGGAATCAGAACGATTTTTTGAAATCAGCAATCGCGGCAGCCAATGCAGCTTCGTCGTCTTTCTCGAGCTTCTTGGTGTCTTCGATTTTTTGCAGCAATGCTGCGTGGCTGGACTTCATGAAACCGTGCAGACCTGCTTCGAATGCGAGTACACGTTTGACTTCGAGATCATCGAAGTAACCTTTGTTGACCGCAAACAGCGAAACCGCCATCAACGAAATCGACAAAGGTGCGTACTGAGCTTGTTTCAACAATTCGGTTACACGTGCACCGCGGTCGAGTTGCTTGCGTGTCGAAGCATCCAGATCCGAAGCGAACTGAGCAAACGCAGCCAATTCACGGTACTGCGCCAGATCGGTACGGATACCGCCGGACAGGCCTTTGATGACTTTGGTTTGAGCTGCACCACCAACGCGCGATACCGAGATACCAGCGTTAATTGCTGGACGGACGCCCGAGTTGAACAACGATGTTTCCAGGAAGATCTGACCGTCGGTAATCGAAATTACGTTGGTTGGAACGAATGCAGAAACGTCGCCAGCTTGTGTTTCGATGATAGGCAGAGCTGTCAACGAACCGGTTTTGCCCTTAACTTCACCTTTGGTGAAAGCTTCGACGTAATCGACATTGACGCGTGCTGCGCGTTCGAGCAAACGGCTGTGCAGGTAGAACACGTCGCCAGGGTACGCTTCGCGGCCTGGTGGGCGGCGCAACAGCAGCGACACTTGACGGTATGCAACAGCTTGTTTCGACAAATCGTCATACACGATCAGCGCATCTTCACCGCGATCGCGGAAGTATTCGCCCATGGTGCAACCGGAGTAAGCTGATACGAATTGCATCGCAGCGGATTCCGACGCCGTAGCGGCGACCACGATCGTGTATTCCATCGCGCCGTGCGCTTCGAGCGAACGAACGATGTTTTTAACAGACGATGCTTTTTGGCCGATAGCAACGTAGATACACGTTACATTTTGACCTTTTTGATTGATGATGGCATCGATCGCAACAGCGGTTTTACCGGTTTGACGATCGCCAATGATCAGTTCGCGTTGACCGCGGCCGATAGGTACCATCGCATCAATCGCCTTGATACCGGTTTGCATCGGTTGATCAACGGATTGACGTGCAATAACGCCTGGTGCGATTTTTTCGATAGGTGCTGTCAACTTGGTGTTGATAGGACCTTTGCCGTCGATCGGTTGACCGAGAGCATTAACGACGCGACCGCGCAGTTCAGGACCGATAGGCACTTCCAGAATACGACCGGTACATTTAACCGTGTCGCCTTCCGAGATGTGCTCGTATTCGCCCAGAATAACGGCGCCGACGGAATCACGTTCCAGGTTCAGCGCGAGGCCGAAAGTATTGCCTGGGAATTCCAGCATCTCGCCTTGCATAACGTCGGACAGACCGTGAATGCGGCAGATACCGTCGGACACGGAAATGACCGTGCCTTGATTGCGAATCTCAGCGGTGTCGCCAAGACCTTGAATACGGCTCTTGATCAGTTCGCTGATTTCAGACGGGTTGAGTTGCATATAAACTCCTAAAATTTTTCTCTGTAGCTTAGGCTAGGCCCGGGCGACGATTACGCAGTCAACGCAACTTGCATCTGTTGCAGTTTCGCGCGCACCGAGGTGTCGAGCACTTCATCACCGACAACGACACGCACGCCACCGATCAGTGCGCTATCAACAGCGACGGTCGGGTTAAGCTTGCGGCCGAATTTCTTTTCCAGCGTAGCGACCAGCTCGGTCAACTGTGCTGCCGACAATTCAAACGCGCTGACGATTTCTGCATCAGCGGCGCCTTCTTGCGCATTTTTCAATGCGTGAAACTGTGTCGCGATTTCCGGCAACAGCGTCAGGCGGTCGTTTTGCACCAGCATGTTGATGAAGTTTTTCGCTTCAGCGCCAACCGGCGATTTAAGCGCCGAGATGAATGCACTGCTGATAACGTCATCCGAGATCTTCGGGTTGTGCGCCAATGCATACACATCGGGATTCGCAGCAACCTGAGACATTTCGGAAACCAGTTCAGACCAGCCATTCAAATCAGCGGCTTTCGCCACACGGAACAGAGCTTCAGCGTAAGGACGGGCAATCGTTGCGAATTCAGCCATGATTACAGCTCGGCTTTCAGTTGGGACAACAGATCGGCGTGGACTGCAGCATTGACTTCACGCTTCAGAATTTGCTCAGCACCTTTAACTGCAAGGATGGCGACCTGGTCACGCAATGCTTCGCGAACCTGGGTTGCTTGCTGATCAGCATCCGCTTTGGCTGTCGCGATGATACGCGCAGCTTCTTCAGCAGCTGTTTTCTTGGCTTCATCAATAATGCTTTGGCCGCGCTTCTCGGCATCGCCGATACGCTTTTGACCTGCTTCTTGCGCAGATGTCAGTTCTGCCTGGGCGCGCTTTTCAGCGGCTGCCAGATCAGACTTGCCACGTTCGGCAGCTGCCAAACCGTCCGCGATCTTCTTGGCGCGCTCATCGAGCGCATTCATCAGTGGTGGCCACACGAATTTCATCGTGAAAGCTGCCAGGATGAAGAAGACCACGAACTGCGCAATCAAAGTTGCATTTAAGTTCATGGTAATTCCTTCTCTAAGTAACGTATGCCGAAAATGTCTTCAGCGTGAAACGGTCAACGACCGAATTACTTAGCGATGAACGGGTTAGCGAATGCGAACAACATAGCGATACCAACACCGATCAGGAACGCAGCATCGATCAGACCAGCCAACAGGAACATTTTGGTTTGCAATGTGTTCATCAATTCTGGTTGACGAGCAGAAGCCTCAAGGTATTTGCCACCCATGATAGCGATACCGATACAAGCGCCGATTGCGCCCAGACCAATAATCAAACCACAAGCCAGCGCTACAAATGAGAGATCAGTCATGACAATTCCTTCAAAGTTAAGTTAATACAAAAATTAATACAAAAAGTTAAATCAAAATCCAAAAGCTTTATTACAGAATCCAGTACTTACACCATCAATGCGATTCGTGAGCCTGACCGATATACACCAGTGTCAGCATCATGAAAATGAACGCTTGCAAGAAGACGATCAGGATGTGGAAGATTGCCCACACAGTACCCGCCAGTACATGGCCGAAGAAACCGAACGCGGTGGCGGTCGAACCCAGCAATGCAATCAACAAGAACAGCAATTCGCCGGCGAACATGTTGCCGAACAACCGCATCGCGAGGGAGACAGTTTTCGCAGCAAATTCAATGATGTTCAACAGCAAGTTGAACGGTGCGAGCCAGATACCAAACGGTGCCGCGAACAGTTCATGAACGAAGCCGCCAGCACCTTTGATTTTGATGTTGTAGAAAATCATCAGTGCAAAGACGCCAAGCGCGATGCCCATGGTGCCGTTCAAATCGGCGGTTGGAACCACGCGGTGATACGGGAAAATGTGCTCAACGCCCAGCGCGCTGAAAATGGCCGAGAACATATCAACTGGCAAGAAATCCAGCGAGTTCATCAACGCAACCCAGACAAATACGGTCAGTGCCAATGGTGCGATGAAGCTGCGATCTCCATGAACAATCGATTTAGCCTGGTTGTCGACCATTTCGACGATCATTTCAACTGCTGCCTGGAAACGACCAGGAACGCCGGAAGTTGCCTTGCGTGCTGCGAGATACATGAACAGGCTGCCGACAACGCCAGCAAAGATGGACCAGAAAATCGTGTCCATATTGATAATCGAAAAATCGACGATCTTGTCCTGATGCTTGGTCGAAAAATGACCCAGATGGTGGACGATATATTCGGAAGCGGTTGGTGCTGCGTGATGCGCCGCCCCTGCAGTAGCCATTTCAGTCGCCATGTCAGTGCCTAAATAATAAGATGATGTAACTTTTTAGCGCCACGATGAACGCGGCGACCAGCGCCAGCAAATTCAAATCGCGGTACAACCAGACCACCGCCCCTAACAGAGCAATCGTCAATGCAATCTTGATAAATTCACCGATGAAAAAAGTCATCGGATTAACAGACTCGGATTTTTGCGCAGCGGAAAATAAACGTAGCGCAAAGAGACCATTCGGCACCACGCAGCACAACCCACCTAACAGCGCCGAATACAGCGCAGGCATCCCAGCGATCAAACCGGCAATTATGCTGGCAATTACCGTAGTCGCGAGTTGCAAGAGGACGACGGGCAGCATACTGGGTCCAAATGATGCAGCCTTGTGGCGATCTTTCGATCTAGCCATACGGGCCGGAGTGAATTAAGTCGTGCGTTCCATGAAGCCACGGGATTATAAGGGCTTTCCTTGTGTACCGTCAAACGTTTGCGTCGGAAAAAATCCGTGTCTTGATGACAGTTCAATGACCATCGCCGATCCCGCATCGCAAATATTTGCCTTATGCCAACGCCATCAGATATTCACGGCCTCGCGGCCAGTCGCCCAGATTGCTCTGCGCATTGATGTGACCGCAAGCCCCTAGCGAAATGAATTGCGCATGCCAGTTCGTGGCAAAAGATTGTGCTTTTGGCAGCGCGCACCATGGATCGTCCGAGGAAGCGACGACCGTCGCTTTGAATGGCAGACGCAGGCTCGGCATCGGGGCAAACCCGCTAGCGGCAACTGGGAAATCGACTTGTTCTACATCGGCCGGTGCGACCAGCAGGGCGCCAGTGATTTTCTTTGCATGCAATGCATGCCCGTATTCCAGCGCCCACCAGGCAACCAGCGCGCAACCCAGACTGTGTGCGACCAGAATAACCGGGCCTTCTATATGTAACAACAAAGTATTCAGCGCCTCAACCCATACCCTGCGCTGCGGCGCATCCCAGTCGTGCTGTTGCACCCGCACGACATTCGGCAGGATTGCTTCCCATCGCGTTTGCCAGTGGACTGCGCCTGAATTGCCCAAGCCGGGCAAGATCAGGATCGTAGCGGGTTCAGTGGACTGTTTGCGGTACGCACCTGAAGACAGGCCGGATGATATCTCTGACATTGCACCCTGCTTTACTTGCTTTTCTCTTACTGCTTGCTCACGAGGTTTCGCGTAATTTGGAAAGTATGCCGTCGAGCGCATCCAGATCCGCAAAATCGATGATCAACTGCCCTTTGTTTTTTGCGCCCAGCTTGATCACCACCTGGGTTGCCAATGCATCCGACAGTTCTTCTTCCAGACGCGTGATATCGCGTGATTTTTCCTTGCCGTTGGCCCGCGGCTTGCCACCACTCGATTGCTCCAGCGTGGAACGCACAACCAATTTTTCAGCTTCGCGTACCGACATGCGTTTGGCGACAACTTGATTCGCCAGATTGATTTGCGTCGCGCTATCCACCGCCAGCAGGGCACGTGCATGACCCATGTCGATATCGCCGGCCATCAGCATGGTTTGCACCGGCTTGGCCAGATTCAGCAAACGCAGCAGATTGGAAACCGCACTGCGCGAACGGCCAACTGCCGTCGCCGCCTGCTCATGTGTGAAATTGAAGTCGGCGATCAAGCGATGTATGCCTTGCGCTTCTTCCAGCGGATTCAAATCTTCGCGCTGGATATTTTCAATCAGCGCCATCGCGGCGGTGGCTTCGTCGTCGACTTCCTTGACCAGCACCGGCACTTCGGTCAGACCGGCAAGTTGCGCGGCGCGGAAACGACGTTCGCCGGCGATGATTTCGTAACGCGGCTTGCCATTGCCGGATGCAATGGGTCGCACCAGGATCGCTTGCAACAAGCCTTGCGCCTTGATCGATGCGGCCAGTTCATTCAATGCGCCTTCGTCCATGCGTGTGCGCGGCTGATACTTGCCGGCCTGCATGTCGGTAATTTGCAATACCGACGGTGCGCCGGGAATGGCTGCAATCGCTTCATTGAAATCCGTTGCACCGCCCAGCAATGCGTCCAGACCGCGACCCAAACCTTTTTGTTTTTTCGTGACCATAATTCCTGACTCACATCGATTGATTAGCGAAGTGGCGAAAAGCGCCCTCTTCTCCGCAAAGTGTTATAGCGCCTTGATGCGCTCAACCATTTCCGCGCCGAAAGCCAGATACGCTTGCGCACCCTTCGACGCCGGATCGAAATTAATGCCCGGCATGCCATACGATGGCGCTTCCGCCAACCGTACATTGCGCGGGATGATGGTTTTGAATACCTTGTCGCCGAAATGCTGTTCCAGCTGCGCCGACACTTGCTGCGACAAAGTCATGCGTGGATCGAACATCACGCGCAGCAAGCCGATGATCTTCAAATCCGTATTCAATTTTGCATGCACCTTCTTGATCGTATTGACCAGGTCGGACAAACCTTCCAGTGCGTAGTATTCACATTGCATCGGGATAATCACGCCATGGGCGGCACACAAGCCGTTCAAGGTGAGCATGGACAAGGCCGGCGGACAATCGATCAGCATGAAGTCGTATTCGGCATCGACCACGGCCAACGCATCCTTCAAACGCTTTTCGCGATTGTCTAGCTCAACCATTTCAACTTCTGCACCCGCCAGCTCACGGTTCGCCGGCAGTACATCGAACTTGCCCGCTTCCGATGTCACGCGTGCCGTGTTCACATCAGCCATGCCGAGCAGTACTTCATAAATCGACGACTTTAACTCGGCCTTGTTGATGCCTGCGCCCATCGTCGCATTGCCTTGCGGATCCAGATCCACCAGCAGTACGCGCTGATTCAGTTGTGCCAGACCTGCTGCCAGATTGACTGCGGTAGTGGTTTTACCGACGCCGCCTTTTTGATTGGCGACGCAAAATATTTTTGCCATATTCTCGTTTTAGTTAGTGGTCAATTTGATGCAACGGTCCATCGCAAAAACACCAGCCCCGGTCACCGCATTGCATAACAGCAGCGACAAACAACTGACACAACACTCCCCTTACTTTGCTGCTTTTTCCTGCACGGTTTTTACCAGCTTGGCTGTATCAAAGCCTTGCGCAGTCACCCGGTTCACCAAGGCTTCATAATCGGCATCGGCAATGCTCGGCGTACGCGACAATACCCACAGATAATCACGCGACGGATCGCCCACTGCGGCCAGAGAATAATCCGGTGCCAGATCGATGATCCAGTAATCTCCCCAGATAAACGGTACCCAGTTCAACCAGTCCGGTGCGAAACTGACTTTCAATTTTGCATTCGTTTGAGGGTTCTCAACACGCGCTATACCGCTAGCCTGATCAATTCTGCCATCGGCTTCTTTACAACGATTGATGACATCGATATCGCCATCCGCACGCTTGTTGTATTGCGCTGTCACGTTCGCAGCACAATCCTTTTGAAAACGATTCGGAAAGCGCGCAATCTCATACCAGGTCCCGACATAACGCGCCAGATCCACCTGAGCAACCGTACGTACTTGTTGCGACCACGCGGGATTACTGAAACCGGCAACGGCCACAGCAGCAAGAACAAAAAGTTTTTTCAAGACCCGGCCCTTTCTATGAAAATCAAATGACGCTCGGCTTGCAGTGTCGGGACGTGCAAGGCGCGCACTTCTCTTACCTTCCAGCCAGCGGGCAACTGTGCCACTTCCGCATCGGGTGAGACGCCCTTCAAGGCGATGAATTCACCGCCTTCGGCCAGCAAATGACCAGACCAATTTACAAAGTCACTTAACTCTGCAAATGCACGCGATGTGATCACATCGAATTTCTGCGGCGCGTCCCACTGCTCTACGCGTGCCGTAAATACGCTGACATTTGTCAGGCCCAATTCGGCTTTGACCTGCGTCAGGAATGCGGTTTTCTTGTGCACGGTATCTATCATGGACACGCGCATCTCCGGTTGCGCTTCCGCCGCCCAGATCGCCAGTACGATGCCCGGCAACCCACCGCCGGCACCGACGTCCAAGACATGCCCGGCACCGTCGAAGGCCGAAACAGCCGCCAGAGAGTCCAGCAAATGTTGCGTTACCATCTGCACCGGATCGCGCACGGCGGTCAGGTTATAGACCGAGTTCCATTTGGACATCAAGGCCAGATAATCTATCAGCCTGGCGATTTGCGCATCGCTTAACTGCAGCGACAAAGCCTTTGCACCATCAGCCAGGATGGCCGTCAACACTACACGATCAAAACTCTTCATGCGGCAGCTTCGGTCATTGGTGGCACGGCCGCGAATTCCTTGAAGCCGCCTTTTTTCAAATGCACCAGCATCAAGGAAATCGCGGCGGGCGTGACGCCTGAAATGCGTGATGCCTGGCCCAGGGTTTCCGGCCTTTGCTTGGTCAGCTTCTGGCGCACTTCGATAGACAGCCCTTTGACCGCCATGTAATCGAACTCCGGGGGCAGCTTCAGGTTTTCGTAATGATCGTGGCGCTCGACTTCTTTTGCCTGCCTGTCGATGTAACCGGCGTACTTCAATTGGATCTCCACCTGTTCGCGTACTGCCGGTTCGGCTACGCCCGGACCGCCCAGATCCTGGCCCTCGACACCCTTCAAACTCATCAAGGTTTCATAGCTGACGTTCGGGCGGCGCAATAGGTCTGCAAGTGCATACTCACGCTCTATGCCTTTGCCCAAAACACGCTCAGCTTCTGCCTCTGCCAAAATTCGTGGGCTGACCCAGGTCGAGCGCAGGCGTTCCAGCTCGCGCGCAACTGCTTCGCGCTTGGTTTCAAACATCGCCCATTGAGCGTCGCCGACGCAACCGAGCTGACGCCCGATCTCGGTCAGGCGCATATCCGCATTGTCTTCGCGCAGGCTCAAACGGTATTCGGCACGGCTGGTAAACATCCGGTACGGTTCCAGCACGCCTTTGGTAATGAGGTCATCGACCAGCACGCCAAGGTAGGCTTCGTCACGACGCGGCGTCCATGCATCACGCTCTTGCGTTTGCAAAGCGGCATTGATACCGGCCAACATACCTTGCGCTGCTGCTTCTTCGTAACCTGTGGTGCCGTTAATCTGGCCGGCGAAAAACAGACCCTGGATCACCTTGGTTTCCAGCGAAGCCTTCAAGCCGCGCGGGTCAAAGTAGTCATATTCGATTGCATAACCAGGACGCAAGATGTGCGCATGCTCTAGGCCGCGCATCGATTGCACCAGCGCCAGCTGCACGTCGAAGGGCAAACTGGTCGAAATGCCGTTTGGATAGTATTCGTTGGTAGTCAAGCCTTCCGGCTCGAGGAAAATCTGATGCGACTCCTTGCCGGCAAAGCGGTGTATCTTGTCTTCGATAGACGGGCAGTAACGCGGGCCCACCCCTTCGATCACGCCGGTGTACATCGGGCTGCGATCGAGTCCGCCACGGATCAGATCGTGAGTCTTTTCATTGGTGTGCGTGATCCAGCATGGCATCTGCTTGGGGTGCATGGCCACCGAGCCCATCACGGAAAACACGGGTATCGGATCCAGGTCGCCAGGTTGTTCCTGCATCACGGAGAAATCGATGGAACGACCATCTATGCGTGGCGGCGTACCGGTTTTCAAACGGCCTTGCGGCAACTTCAATTCTTTCAGACGCGCCGACAGCGAAATCGCCGGTGGATCACCTGCCCTACCCGCCGAATAGTTATTCATGCCGATATGGATTTTTCCGTCCAGGAAAGTCCCTGCCGTCAGCACTACCGCCCGGGCGCGGAACTGGATACCGGCTTGCGTCACCGCACCGACTACGCGATCACCCTCTACCAGCAAGTCATCTACAGCCTGCTGGAACAACCACAAGTTCGGCTGATTTTCCAGGCGCGAACGAATTGCTTGCTTGTACAGAATACGGTCGGCTTGCGCGCGCGTTGCACGTACGGCCGGACCTTTCGATGAATTCAGGATACGGAATTGAATGCCGGCTTCGTCAGTGGCAATCGCCATCGCACCGCCCATCGCATCAACTTCCTTGACCAGATGGCCTTTGCCGATACCGCCTATGGACGGGTTGCAGGACATTTGCCCCAGCGTTTCTATATTATGCGAAAGCAGAAGCGTCGATTGACCCATGCGCGCAGAAGCGAGCGCAGCCTCAGTCCCGGCGTGACCGCCGCCGACAACAATGACATCAAATTTGGTAGGAAAGATCATAATGCGCCTCGATGAGACGGTAAGCAGAGGCGAGATTATAAAGTCTTTTTGCGATTATTTCGCCGTAACCCTGTTTTACCTTTGAATTAGCAGGTTTTTTGTTTCACGTGAAACAATCGGCCTTGGTCTTCACGCGATGAACGCATCGCAACCGGTCTTCAGTATCAATCCCGATACAACCAGCAGGAAGAGTTTGCGAACAAAACCTGTTCCATGTTTCAACGCCAGTCGAATACCTATTAGTGAACCTAGGACATTGCATATTGCCATCACTGCGCCGAGCTGCCACAGCAAATGCCCGCTGTAGCCGAACCATAGCAAAGCGGACAGGTTGCAGGCGACATTCACCACCTTGGCAACGGCAGACGCGCCGAGAAAATCAAAGCCAAAGAAACGCACGAACAGGAATACAAGAAAACTGCCTGTGCCCGGACCAAAGAATCCGTCATAAAAACCGATGCTGCCACCTACCAGAATGGCGAACAGCTTTTCCTTGCTGCCCACATTGAGCGGAGCATGAATACTGCCGAAGTCTTTTTTGCTGTAGGTATAGACGGCAACCGCCAACAAGATAAAAGGTAAAAGCTTGCGGATAAAATCGGGAGGAATGTGCGTGACGGTATAAGCACCGACAAAAGACAAGGCAAATGCAGCCGTTGCGGCAGGGACAGCGGTGCTCCACTGCAGCTTTACGCGCCTGGCAAAGCCGAGCGCTGCGGCACCGGTACCCCAGATCCCGGCAAATTTACTGGTACCTAAAAGGGTGGCGGGTGCGGTATTGGGCAAGGCCGAGAACAGGGCGGGAATCTGGATCAAACCTCCGCCACCGACCACGGCATCTACCATCCCGGCCAAGAAAGCGGCGGCAGAAAGAATTACGTAGTCGGTCATGCTTGCGTATTAAACTGCAATTCGAAACTCCACCTCGAAACTCCAATTCGTTCCTGTAGTTCGCGGCAAACTGCAGCGCAAGCACACGCGGCTTGCGCCATCAATTACTTAAATTAACCGCTGCAATATTGGCGAACTAGCGCTTATCTTCCGGCGCGCATCAGCATCGCCGCCCTCTCCGCGATCATGATTGTGCTTGCGCTCGTATCGCCAGCAGGAATCGTCGGCATGATGGAGGCATCTACCACCCGTAGGCCAGCAACTCCTCGCACGCGAAGCTCACTATCCACGACCGCCGAAGCGTCATCAGCCCTACCCATTTTGCAGGTCCCGACCGGATTTGTTCCCGCAAAGGCCAGCTCTCCCGCCAAGTGCGACAGATTGTCATCGACTTGCATAGTCTCCAGCGCATAAGGCCGCAATGCCGGGGCGGATACTATTTTTTGCGTCAACTGTATCGCCACCTTCGCCATCTCCTGGTCTTCCGGCGTACTTAAATAATTGCTTTTAATCGTAGGCGGTACTGTCGCATCAGTCGACTTGATCTGAATACTGCCCCTGGACGTGGGCTTCAGGTTGGCCACACTTACCGTAAAAGCGGCAAAAGCATGCAGCGGCGTGCCGGCAGCATCCTGTGACCACGGCTGCACTTGATAGAAAAGGTTGGGACTTGACTGTACAGGATCGGACCTTACCATTGCACCGACAGGCGAAGGCACTGTAGTCAAAGGCCCTTTTTTCTTCAGCAGATATTGCAACCCTAATGAGGCCTTGCCCAGCAAACCTCTTGTCTGACTATTCAAGGATTGAGACTGGCTCGTCTTGAAAACCATCTTGAGTTGCAGATGATCCTGCAAATTCTCACCCACACCTGGCGCATCTTGTATTGGTGTGATGCCTACCCTCTGCAACAAGGCAAGTGGACCTATGCCGGATCGTTGAAGTATTTGGGGCGACCCGAATGTCCCTGCCGCCAAAACTGTTTCACGTGAAACGTCGGCAGTCCATGCACGACCTCCTCCCACAAACTCCACTCCAGTACAAACATTGCCCTGCTCTGTTTGCTGAATGATCAGGCGCGTTACCTGTGAACCCGTCATGATATCCAGATTGCCGCGTCGCGTGATAGTCCGCAAGAAAGCCTTCGCCGTATTCATACGCAAACCGGCTTTTTGATTAATATCGAAATAGCCGCAACCTTCTATTCCATCGCCACGATTGAAATCATCTATCTTTGGAATGCCGTTTTGCTCCGCCGCATCGCGGAACGCATCAAGGATATCCCAGCGCAAGGTCTGCTTCTCAACATGCCAGTCACCGCCCGTTCCGTGGAATGCATTGCCGCCTTCTGAATAATCTTCAGACTTCTTGAACAATGGCAAAACCTGATCCCAGCGCCAACTGTCATCGCCCGTTAATTCCGCCCAGCGATCATAATCCTGAGCTTGCCCGCGCTGATAAATCATTCCGCTAATGGATGAAGAGCCACCCAGGATTTTTCCACTTGGGTAAAGCAGACTGCGCCCGTTCAAGCCGGATTCGGGCTCGGTACGATATTGCCAATCCGTGCGCGGATTGTCAGTAGTGTGAAGGAAGCCGATGGGAATATGCACCCAGCCATAATCATCCTTGGCCCCAGCCTCCAATAGTAAAACGGAGATATTCGGATCTTGCGTCAATCGGTTGGCTAATACACAACCGGCGGTCCCTGCCCCAACTATGATGTAGTCGTACTTTCCTGCGGATTCGGCCATTGTCTCTATCGTTATTAGTTATTTTTTGTAGGCGATGATGCTGCATCGAGCGAACCCCATCATCGCCCATCGTACTTACAGTCGACTGACAGACTCCCTGGCGAAACTACTTACTGGTTGGCATGGTGAATTCCGCCCCTTTGGATATCGATTCAGGCCAGCGCTGCATGATGGATTTATAGCGTGTGTAAAACTTGATGCCTTCTTCGCCATAAGCATGAGTGTCTCCGAACATCGATCTTTTCCAGCCGCCAAAAGAATGCCAGGCCATAGGAACCGGAATCGGCACGTTGATACCAATCATGCCGACTTCAACCCTACGGGAAAATTCGCGCGCCGTATTTCCATCAGAGGTGAACAAAGCTACCCCGTTGCCAAACTCATGCGCATTGATCAATTCCACTGCAGCCGCAAAATCAGGTACACGCACTACGCATAAAACCGGGCCAAAAATCTCTTCCTGATAAATGGTCATCTCCGGTGTTACACGATCGAACAGACATCCTCCGAGAAAAAATCCATTACTGTGTCCATCTACCATCAAACCACGGCCATCTACCAATAACTTGGCACCAGCTTGAACGCCGGCAGCTATGTAACCTTCAATTTTTGCCTTGTGCGCTGCGCTCACCACCGGCCCCATTTCCGCATCAGCGTCCGTGCCGTTTCTTACCTTCAGCGATTTCACGCGCGGGATCAAGGCATCAACCAATTTATCTGCAATACCGCCAACAGCAACAGCGACCGAGATTGCCATGCAACGCTCGCCTGCCGAACCATATGCCGCGCCTATCAAGGCATCGACCGCCTGTTCAAGGTTGGCATCAGGCATGACCACCAAATGATTTTTTGCGCCACCCAGCGCCTGAACGCGCAAGGGATACGGTCCTTTGCGGGCAGCTCCGATCGTATAAATATGTTCGGCTATCGGTGTAGAACCGACAAAAGAAACAGCCCTCACATCCGGATGCTGCAGCAAACCATCAACTGCATGCCTATCGCCTTGCAATACATTGAAAACGCCATCAGGAAGCCCTGCCTGCTTTAAGAGGTCGGCAACCATCAAGGATGGTGATGGATCGCGCTCAGAAGGTTTCAAAATGAAAGCATTACCCGTTGCGAGTGCAACCGGTGCCATCCACATCGGTACCATGAACGGGAAGTTGAACGGTGTGATTCCTACCGTGACGCCTAGCGGCTGGCGCAAATTCCAGTTATCGATACCACCACCGATATTGTCGGTGAACTGTGTTTTCAGCAGCTGAGGCACGCCACATGCAAATTCGACGATTTCGATACCGCGTGTAACTTCACCTTTCGCATCGGAAAACACTTTGCCGTGCTCACGCGTAATCGCCGCAGCAAGGTCATCATGATGCTTTTCCAGCAAATCCTTGAACTTGAATAGAATGCGGGCGCGTTTCAGCGGTGCAGTATCTGCCCACGCGGGCGCAGCCGCTTTAGCGGCGGCAACAACCGTCTGTACGTCTGTATCACTGGCCAATACGACCTGGGCGCTGACCTCACCTGTCGCGGGATTAAACACGGCTTGCTGGCTGCCACCTGCCGTTTCGGCCAAACGGCCATTGATATAATGCTGAATCCTCGGAGTCAAAGAATGGGTCATCGCTATTCTTTCAAAAATAGGACTTTTCAGTCCACATTAACAAGAGATATACGCAGCAAGACTACCATGATGAGCTCATCAAAATGGCTAAAACCTCTGTGGATAAGCCTCTGTTAAACAAGTGGATAGCTTGTGGATAATCTTGTGGAAAGGTACTGCATTTTTTTTATGCAGAATCTATTCATGCCGGATACACCGTTTATGCAGGGTTTATCCTATTCCCAAGTTCTTGATTTCAAACTCACTTATACGGTTATCCACAGAAAACAGCCTGTGTTAACTATTACTACTAAACATATATATAAACAATTAAGTTAAAACCAGAAACACCATCGAAACCTCAAAATGCCAAAAAACAAAGTCAAAAGCCTCTGTAAAAAACAAAGCCCTCTTGATCAATGATGAGTAAACAACCCATGAAAAATCAAAAGATCAAGATAGGTGTTATTAGTGCATTACATGAAGAACAGGCCGGATTAGTAGAGCAGATGCAGGATGTGATTACGATTCAGCGCGGCATGCGTGATTACGTCAGCGGCTACTTATGGGGAATTGAAAGCGTATGTGTACTATCACGAATCGGCAAAGTGGCCGTAGCCGCAACCACAGCGACTTTGATTGAGCGCTTCGGGGTAACCCATATCATCTTCACCGGCGTCGCAGGAGCAGCTGCTAGAAAGGTTCGTATTGGCGACATCGTGGTAGCCAACCAATTGGTGCAACACGATATGGATGCATCGCCACTGTTCCCCCGCTTTGAAGTGCCATTGACTGGCTTGTCGCATTTCTTTTCCGACAAGCAGTTATCAAACCTGATGTCAAAAGCTGCCCGTCAATTTATCAATGAAGACTTCGCGGCAAAAATAACCGAGCAATGCAGGCAGGAGTTTTATATCGATAGACCTGTTGTGCACCAAGGTTTGATCGCCAGTGGCGACCAGTTCATCTCTACCGCTATCGGGTTGGATCAAATTAATAACAACCTGGCAGATGTACTGGCGGTTGAAATGGAGGGTGCGGCAGTAGCGCAGGTTTGCTTTGAATTTGGCGTCCCGTTTGCAATTGTGCGCACGATTTCAGATAACGCAAATCAAGACTCGCCGGTGGACTTTGTCCAGTTCCTGGAAAAAATCGCTGCCTGCTATGCATACGGCATAGTCAGGCAATTTTATTCGCTGCTAAAAGAAGAAAAACGATTGCCGGTTTAGCACAGCACGGAAACAGGTCGATGTATCAACACTTTTTTACTCTTGGTAACAGAGGTCTGCTTCCACGAGGCATATATCTATTTTTCAGTCGCTTTTTTATACGTTTTGCCAGGTGGCGGTGCGACCGGTTTTTCCTGCGCTTCTTTCAACAAGACAGCACATTTATTATCTTTTTCGTTTTGCGATCCGATATTGATCAATGGCAGTAATGCGGTGACAGGGGCCAACGCCCCTAAAGCAATCACACCGCCGGTTTTTAATGCGACTACACCCTTATCGATACTTACTTTCGGCGCCTTGAAATCACCTTTGACATACAGAGGTGCGCGTAGCGAAATAATCCTTAAGCCCTTGGTTTTCGGATGAATTGTCAGATCTAGATGTTCTTGCGCGAGGTCGATATCGCCTGTGATGTAGAGAATCGCATCTTCTGTATCGAGCATCATGGTCTTGGTATGGATTAATCCATTGGTGACAGATAGGTCACTCGCCATGCAATTCAATTTAACTTGCTTGTCACCAAACACCTGCGATAAAACTACGTTACCGACATTTAAACCGATTTGTTCGAGCAGTAATTTGCTGATGGTGCCTTCATTGATCAGGGCCTTGATTTCACCATTAGAGGAGCCCAGCATGCTGGCAATTGAATTACCGGTAGCCGACAAGGAAGTATCTCCATTGACTTCACCGAAGCTGGCTTGCATCGCTTCAAAAGTCGGGAACAACTGTTTAAGTTTGAGATGACGTGCAGATAATTTTATCTCTGCCTTGATAAGGTCGTTGCGACCATCCATCTTGATATTCGCAATCATGTTGCCGCCTGCCACACCAAAATTCAAAGGCATCAGCGTGACAACCTTGTCCTGCAATTTCAGATGTGTATCCAGATTTTCGATAGGCAGTGATTCGTCACGGACAATCTTGCGACCGGTGATCTTGACATCGGCATCCATGCTACCCCAACGCTCGGTCGTGAATTTCTCAACCGGTAATACCTTGTCCGACGGTTGATTCGGCGTAACGCCACGTTCTTTTTTGCTCTCATTGGAATCAGCACCGATGATGGGACCAAGATCGCTTAAGCGCAGCAGATTGGAAACCACCGTTCCCGATAACAACGGACGTGTTTCTCTTGATTCATAGGTCAGTGTGCCACCGATATCGCTCTCGCCAACCTTGCCTTTGAATTTATCGTAAGTCCATTTTCCACCCAGCGCATTTGTCACGCCGGTAAGCTGACCTTGCGTAGAGAACTCAGGCGTTTTCGGCAAAGTGATACCTGTGATCGGATAGAGATCTGCCATGCTGGCGCCCGACAAATGCAATTCCATATTGATTGCTGCCAGTTCCTGCGGCTTGGTGACGGTTCCGTTGACGCGTATAGAAGTTTTGCCGACATTCAGGTTTGCCGTTAGCGGAAAGGGCTTATCCACATTCTTCAACGCGAGCAAGGCGCCCGCTTTGCCGTCACCGCTGATTTTTGCGCCGTTGAAAGAGCCGGATAATTTCCAGCCGACCACGTAGTCATTTTGTGCCGTTGGCTCCAGCGAATCGATATTTGCTTTTGCATCGATATGCTTGACCTCATCTTTCAAGGTAATTTCACCCTTGTAAAAAAGCAGACGTTGCAGATCCAGCGTCCATGGCGACGGTTCGGTTTTTTTGAAGGTCCAATTGTTCTGCCCATCCCGTTTGCGCTCGAGGTGCACAATAGGATCATCGAGTTGCAGGGTCGGGATCACAATCGTCTGGGTCAGCAAAGGCAATGGATTGACTGAAAAAGTAATGTGGCCAACTTCCACCATATTGGTGCCGTCTTTTGACCCTGGCGGATTACCTAAGGTAACGTCCTGAGCGCTCAGGCGCGGGAATGGAATCCAGTCGCGCCAGGTATCTGTCGCAGGTTGTGCCCGTTGCCAATGAAGAGCCAGATAGCCATTAATGGCAAAAGTGCGCCCGCTAGCCTCGCTTACGCGCTGGTTGATCCAGGGACGCGCCGCGTTCCAGTCGAAGGTCAGCAGAAAAAGGACAAAGACCAGCGGGATCACCAACAATCCAGCCGTGCTCCACATCATTATTTTTTTTGTGCGTGGCATACAAACCTAGTTCTAAGAATGGAGAAAATAGGACTGGTTTGCATCTTGTGAGTTCAATAATCTTTCTAATATGCATTTTTTACATGGAAATGCATGTTGCTAGTGATTTTTACAAATAGCGCTGAATTGCAATACACGTAAAAACCCCCGCAGTTAGCGGGGGTTTATAAAATAGGGCTCCTAAAATGGAACAAGTACCAATTCAAAGTGAAGCAAATCAAATACGCTTTTTGAAATTTCGTCCGATGCCATCATCAGTACTGGCACTCAATTGTTCGCGCAACCATTTGTGCGCCGGATTGCGCGCATCGCGTTCATGCCACAACATGTCGACGTGCACATCCGGCAATACGAATGGCAAGTCCTTGGCGATCAGGGCTTCCGCCATGCCGGTAGAGGCGATCAAATGACGCGGCAAGACGGTAATCAAGTCCGAACTCGCAACCACTTTACCCGCTGTAAAAAACTGGTTAACCGTCAGCAAAATGCGGCGTTCACGGCCGAGTTCTGACAAAGCATCATCCATCAAACCTTTTGCACGACCTGAAAAACTCACCAGCAAATGATGTGCTTCGCAGTAGGAATCCAGCGTTAACTCTTCTTTCGCCAGCGGATGATTTTTCCGCATCACGCATACGTATTCGCCGGTGTACAAGCGCTCATGGCGGATTTGCGAAACAGCGGTGTTTTGGCCGCTCGCCAATTGAGCAGCGACGCCAGGAAAAAATCCGATTGCCAGGTCGATATCGCCGCGCAACAGCATAGGTCGCGGCTCACGCGTGGTCAGCGGAACCATGCGCACATTCAAGCCAGGCGCTTCCTTCTCGATGGCGCGTACCAGAAAAGGCAACCACAAGGCTGCGGTCGCATCTGCCATCGCCATCCGGAAGGTGGTGGTAGCGCGTGACACATCAAAGGTATCCGGCGTAACGGCTGCTTCCAGATCCGACAAGGCTCGCCGCACGATAGGCCACAACTCGGTAGCGCGCGAAGTTGGCTTCACGCCGTGGGCGGTGCGTATCACCAGTTCGTCGCCCAGCGTGTCGCGCAGACGTCGGAGCGCGTTTGACACAGCGGGTTGGGTCATCGCCAACAGGTTAGCGGCGCGCGTCAAATTTTGTTCTGTCATGACTGCGTCAAAGACACGCAGCAGATTTAAATCAAGGGTTAAAAAGCTCATATTTTTATTTCCAAAAGGAAATTAATTAATTTTACATTATTCACAAAAAGTATAACTCATATCCGAAATTGAAATTAGATTTATATCTCTTCCATCCCTATACTTCAACTCATCAACAAGGTTTATTAAATTTAGAGAGAAGGAAAAACATCATGTCTACATCATTCGCCCTGTATCGCAAAGCAAATCAAATCGCTCAATCGAACCCAGAAATGGCTGCCCAATTGCGTATGCGCGCATTTGAACAAGCACCGACAGTGACCCGCGCTATCGCTAAAGTGGCTGAACCAGTTGTTATCTCGCGCACGGCCATGTTCAGCAAAGCAAACAGCATTGCACAAGCAAAACCGAAAGTCGCTTCGCAACTGCGTTTCCAAGCCGCATACGCTTAACGCAACTGCAACGCAATCCGTTGAACGCAAATTAACATTTTCTGGATTAATTTAATGCGACCTTTAGTACGCAACCTCCATGCCAGTTACATCGCATATATGTTGCAGTGGTCGCCGCGTTTGCAAGAGCTATTCGCCGTGGTGCTGATGAACGGCAGCGGCGGTTTGACCAGTATGGTTGTGGCAAAAGTATTACGCCCGAGCGTGGTACGTATCAAGGCGCATATAACAAAACGTTGTCTGCCAGTAATTGGTCAACAAGGTTGACCTGCACTACCGAACAAAGTTTTTACCGAGTCTCCTCTTTCCCTCTCAAGGAAGGTTTTAAGCCCCGCGGCCTAAGTCTAGCGGGGCTTTTTTTCGTTTCATGCTTTAGCTTTGTGTTGCGCGAACCGGCTATTTTTTCATCGGTAGTGATAAAGACTTTAATTTGGTGCAAAATACATCAACGTGATCGTTTTAAATGTCTGCCGGTTGTCCGGTAGGCAGTGATGTTGATACTTAACTACGGAGTCAAGCAACTTGGGCCGTCTCATTAAAAACAACTACACCAATATCGCATTGTTGAAAGACTTGATGACAACGCCGCCAATGACGGCGAAACAACATGCGGAGATCATGCGCAAACGCATTGCACATCGCAGGATGGTGGAAGAAGCGAAAGAACTGAAAATAGCCAGCGAAGATGTATTCGAAGGCCAGTAATTAAAAGCGCAGATTTCTGCGCTTTTTTCATTTCTAATGCATCAATCTGATAGCTCCCAAGAATCTTCTATGTTGAAGCGCATGGATAACCCATCTTGTTGATTGGGGTTAACGAAAAAGTTTGCGCTTGCCTTCATACAAAAACGTCTTGTAGTACTTTCTTTCCCGCTTCTGTCATGTGACACTGTCGCTATCAATGCACAAATGAGAGAGCAAGATCATGGCCAAGAAAGAAGAGGAACTCGATCCAGAAACACTGGCACTAATTAATTGGTGCATAGAAGTGGAAGGATTTTTAGTAGCTGCAGGAGCGACTATTGAAGAAGCACAAGATCATATTGAAGAACAAATCGAATGGTTTACCGACCAGTTCTATGATGGTCTGAGCCCGGAAGAAGCCGCGAAAGAAGCGCTTGCCTGAAGAGAGAGCAGTGAAGTTGCTGAATTGATGGCAAGGTCTGCGTCTGAAAAACCATCGACCTTGCATTAGCTTCGCCACAAAATCACTAAACAGCCCATCGAATCTCCTGATTCGATGGGCTGTTTTTTTGAACGATTTAATTAAGCGGCGTTGAACTTGGCAGCTTCTTCCGAACCTTTGGTTGCGTTGCCGTCACTGTATGAATGTGCGCCGACGCCAGCCAGTTTGCCGCCTTGCACGATCAGGTATTCGTCACGGATAGGACGACCTTCGAAGTAGCACTCCAGAATTTCGCGAGTACCTGCTGCGTAGCGTGTTTGCGCTGTCAGGCTGGTACCGGATATGTGCGGCGTCATGCCGTGGTGCGGCATAGTGCGCCATGGATGATCCGCCGGGGCTGGTTGCGGGAACCAGACGTCGCCAGCGTAGCCCGCCAATTGACCACTCTTCAATGCTGCAACGATGGCATCGCGATCGCACAGTTTGCCGCGTGCGGTGTTGATGATGTAGGCGCCACGCTTGAAGTTCTTCAACGATTTCTCATTGATCATGTGTTCTGTTTCTGGATGCAGC
The DNA here is from genome assembly GCF_042665175.1 of Herminiimonas aquatilis. NCBI lineage: Bacteria > Pseudomonadati > Pseudomonadota > Betaproteobacteria > Burkholderiales > Oxalobacteraceae > Herminiimonas > Herminiimonas aquatilis. The sequence continues at coordinate 1,462,417 of NZ_JBHTCC010000001.1, read as the reverse complement.
GGGCAGTTCAATGTCACTACGTCGCAGACCTTGGTCAGGCTTTCCAATGTGCTGTGGTAAGTCAGGTTCAACTCTTTTTCCACTGGGGTTGGCAGACGATGTCTATCCATGTAGTGCAGCTTGACGTCGAATGGATGCAACAAACGCAGGACGCGCAGACCGATGCGGCCAGCTGCGACGGTACCGATACTCATCGCTTCCAGATCGTATGAACGTTCAACGCAATCAGCGATGTTCCAGCCGCCGTCGATGACTTGTTTGTACGAAGGGATGTAGTTGCGCACTTGTGCCAGGATCATCATGACGACGTGTTCGGCAACGCTGTGGCTGTTGCAATAGGTCACTTCGGCTACGGTGATGTTGTGCTTGTTGGCTGCTTGCAAATCGGTATGATCGGAACCGATACCAGCTGTCACGATCATCTTCAATTTCTTCGCTTTGGCGATACGTTCTGCCGTCATGTACGCAGGCCAGAATGGCTGCGAGATGATGATTTCTGCATCGTGCAATTCCTTGTCGAGGACGCTGTCTGCGCCGTCTTTACTGGAAGTTACCACTAGGGTGTGGCCGTTCGCTTCCAAATATTTACGCAAGCCGAGTTCACCCGATACGCTACCCAGCAATGTACCTGGTTTGAAGTCGATGCCTTTTGGTGTCGGCAATGTTTGGCCATCAGGATAAATCGATGGTTGCGCTACGTCGTCGCGCGCATAAGTCGTTGGATAACCGTTGACTGGGTCGTCATATAAAACGCATAGAACTTTTGCCATGATGCTTCTTCTCCGTAAGATTGCGTGATTAGCGTAGAGAATTGAAAACCGCGCGGGGCGCTAAATTTTCTTTATCTCTGCAAGCGGACATTGAAATGAATGCCAGCGAAACGATCTTAGGGAGTAAGCGAAATGCGGTCTAATCGTTTGATGTGATGGGCTGATAGCTGCCAGTTATGTAGGCGTCGAATCGTGCCTGCAAATCAATCTGTGTGGCAATAGTACGGGCAGCAGTGACGATAGGTGAACACGGATTATGCGCGAGTGAAATCATCCCTATTGTGCGGCTCAGCTCAGGGACTAACGGTATCGCCACCATGTCGTCACGCAATTCAAACAGGCACAACAAACTATGCGGAACGACGCTGAACAAACCCGCATGACGCACATGGGAATACAGTGCAAAGGTTGAATCGGTCTCGACTGCAACATTTGCAGATACATCTGCGCGACGAAATGCGGCATCGACGATGCGCCGATTTTGCATGTGTGAGGTCAGCAGGCACATAGGCAATTCCGCGGCCTCTTTCCAGCTGATCTCGGTTTTGTCACCAATCGCGGATTGATCGCGCGCCAGCAACATATAGCCCTCGCGATAGAGCGGCTGCACGTGAAAGCCCTCCAGGCGTTGATCTTCCAGATAGGTCAGGCCCACATCGAGTTCAAAATCATCCAGCTTGCGCATGATTTCTTCCGTACTTAGCGACAAAACCAGCTGCCGCAGATCGGCGTGTTGTGCGCGACATGCACCGGTTAACAACGACACGATAGGCATCGTCGTCGGGATCGCACCGAGACGCATAGTGCCACTCAGCTTGGCGAGCGACATCGAGGCTTCCTGCTTCAATCCCTCCAGCGCGGCCAGTGTTTGCCGTGCCCAGTCGAGTATGCGTTCGCCTTCGGGTGTGAATCCCTGAAAGCGCTGGCCACGCTGCACGATGGCGACGCCCAATTCAGTTTCGAGATTGCGCACGGCGGCTGAAAGCGCGGGCTGCGAGACACAGCAGACTTCAGCGGCGCGCGCGAAATGCTTTTCACGTGCGAGCGTGACGAGATAGTCGAGTTGGCGTACGAACATGGGCTAGAGTATTTTCAAAACGGGGCGGGGACGACGTGATGCGTCGTCCGGCGGATAACAGGACATCTGCGGCGGCGGATTCACTTTATCCGATTCCGTCCGCAATTCCGGTTATGACCTGAATGCAATAAGGGTATTCGACAGAAGGGTTATTCCACGCCGAATTCGTTATGTCGTTAAAAGTAATAACGTGTATTATAGCAGCTGCACGATCGCGACTTTTATACGACCACCAATTTCTTTTCCGAGTTGAAGTACCAATGAGCAAGTCCGATTCTCCCATCAAGCTGGAAGGCTTGTCCAAGGCCCGCGGCAAGCGCTGGGACCATCTGGAATTGCTGGAGCGCATAGATGCATCCGGCTCCATTTCTTCCGCAGCCACCGCCATGGGCATGAGTTACAAGGCGGCGTGGCAAGCGGTAGAGGCAATCAATAATCTGTCGCACGAGCCTGTCGTTATTCGTCAGCCTGGCGGCAGTACAGGAGGCGGCACCTGCCTGACTGAATATGGCAGACGTATGGTCGCCACTTATCGTCGCCTTGAGCACGAATGGGCAGCAGTGCCGGCAGCACTCGGCCGCACGATGGGCGACTTTGATCAGTACTACACAATGAGCCGGAGATTCGATATGCAAACCAGCGCACGCAACCAGTTTCTCGGCACTGTTACTGCAGTAAAAATGGGTGCGGTCAACGCGGAAGTCATACTCGACATAGGTCGCGGTGAAGAGCTTGCCGCAATCATCACAAACGATAGCGCCGAACATCTGGCGCTGGAAGTTGGCAGCGAAGCCTACGCATTAGTGAAGGCACAGTGGATCATTCTCACCGTCGATGAAAACATGAAAACCAGTGCGCGCAATCGTCTCACCGGCACTGTTGTGCGTTGTCAGGAAGGCGCAGTGAATGCAGAAGTCGTGATCGAACTGCCAGGCGGTAAAACGGTAGCGTCCATCATCACCAATGAGAGTGTCAAAGTACTCGGCCTGAAAGAAGGCGTGCGCGCTTCCGCCTTGATCAAGGCATCACACATCATTCTGGCCGTTGCATCCTGAAGAACTTTTAACCTCTTTTTCAATTTTATTTCTAGCCATCATGAAGAAAATATCTCGCATTTTGATTGCCGGTTTGCTGTCATTCGGTGTTTCATTCGCTGCACAAGCAGAAGAAGTGCATGTCGCCGTCGCCGCCAATTTCACCGCGCCGATGAAAGTCATTGCAGCGGATTTTGAAAAAGCGACGGGCCATAAAGTTGTGGCGACCTTCGGTGCAACCGGCAAGTTCTATGCACAGATTCAGAATGGCGCACCGTTCGACGTGTTCCTGGCCGCGGATGATGAAACACCAGCCAAACTGGAAAGAGACAACGGTACTGTTCCAGGCTCGCGCTTTACCTATGCAACCGGCAAACTGCTGTTGTGGTCGGCCAAGCCTGACTACATCGACGGCAAAGGCGAGATTCTGAAAAAAAACACCTTCGCACACATCGCATTGGCAACGCCTAAACTCGCGCCGTATGGTTTGGCAGCAGAAGAAGCCATGAAAAAACTGGGGGTGTACGACAGCTTGCAAGCCAAGTTCGTACAAGGAGAAAGCATAGGCCAGACCTACACGTTCGTTTCGACCGGCAATGCAGAACTCGGCTTTGTCGCTTTGTCGCAAGTCTATGAAGGCGGCAACATCAAATCCGGGTCCGGCTGGATCGTTCCTGCCAGTCTGCACAATCCTATTCGTCAGGATGCCGTGATCCTGAACAAGGGCAAAGATAACAAGGCTGCCGCAGAGTTTGCAAAGTACTTACAATCGGAATCTGTTAAAACCGTGATCCGTAGCTTCGGCTACGATCTGTAAGAGAGGTCTGCCTTGTTCACCGATGAAAACATCGGCGCGATTGTCCTTACTCTCAAGCTAGCCAGTCTCACCACACTCATACTGTTGTTGATCGGTACGCCGATCGCGTGGTGGCTGGCGCGTACGCGCTCCTGGCTCAAAGGGCCAGTTGGCGCGCTGATAGCACTCCCTATCGTGCTTCCACCGACTGTCATAGGTTTTTATCTGCTGGTCACGATGGGACCCAACGGTCCGATCGGGCAACTGACACAGGCGCTTGGTCTTGGCACCCTGCCCTTCAGCTTTGGCGGTCTGGTGGTCGGTTCGGTTTTCTATTCAATGCCGTTTGTCGTGCAACCTATCCAGAATGCCTTTGAGGCAATGGGCGATAGACCGCTGGAAGTTGCCGCAACCTTGCGCGCATCGCCACTCGATACTTTTTTCAGCGTTACCCTGCCGTTGGCAAAGCCCGGCTATCTGACTGCCGTCGTGATGGGCTTCGCCCACACTGTGGGCGAGTTTGGCGTGGTGCTGATGATAGGCGGGAATATTCCTAATGAAACCCGCATGATTTCCGTCCAGATTTATGACCACGTCGAGGCGCTCGAATATACGCAGGCACACGGGCTCGCCGCCGGCATGGTGATTTTCTCGCTGCTGGTATTGATTGCGCTATATACATTGAACCCGACCGGAAGGCGTAAATGAGCGACATGCAGATGACAGACATTCGCGCACGATTCAATATCAGCTATGGCAATTTCAAGCTCGACGTTGACTTGACGATTCCAGGGCATGGCGTGACCGCATTGTTCGGCCCGTCAGGTTCGGGCAAAACCACCATCTTGCGAGCAATGACGGGCATCGAACGCTTTGCCGGCACTTACCTCGCGATCAACGATGAGGTGTGGCAGGACGATGCGGCCGGCATTTTCTTGCACACTTATAAACGGCCGTTGGGCTACGTCTTTCAGGAAGCGAGCTTATTTGCGCATTTGAATGTGCGGCGTAATCTGGAATACGGCATGCGCCGCATCCCGGAGGCTGCGCGCAGGGTGTCGCTGGATCATGTCGTTGCGCTGCTGGATATCGGCCACTTGATGGCGCGTCAACCTGAGAAATTATCAGGCGGTGAGCGTCAGCGTGTGGCGATCGCGCGCGCCCTGGCGACCAGTCCGCGCATCCTCCTGATGGACGAGCCCTTGGCGGCACTGGACCCCAAACGTAAGGAAGAAATCATGCCCTATCTGCAGCGGCTGCATGATGAACTGGATATTCCGGTTGTCTATGTCAGCCACTCGCCAGATGAAGTGGCGCGTCTTGCAGATCATCTGGTCTTGCTGGATGGCGGCAAGGTAGTCGGTAGCGGTGCAACGGCAGAACTCATGACCAGACTGGATCTGGATGTCGCACACGGCGATGCCGCCAGTGCCCTGGTGTCTGCCACCGTGGTGGCCCACGACGCTGAATACCATTTAACCTCGGTTGAATTTTCTGGCGGGCGCCTGTTGCTGCCGCAGCAGCAAGCAACGATAGGTCAATCGGTACGCGTACGCATCCAGGCGCGCGATGTCAGTCTTAGTCTGGCCCCGCAGTGCGATACCAGTATTCTCAATATCGTTGCTGCAACCGTGACGGAGTTGTCAGCCGATGCGGCTGGACAGGTAATGGTGGGGCTGGACGCCAACGGTACACGCTTGCTGGCGCGGATTACCTGCAAGTCATGTGTCGCGATGGATCTGGTGGCTGGCAAATCCCTGTATGCGCAGATCAAGGGTATTGCTATTCTTAAATAGCGCGTCAAGAAAACAAAAGCCAGGCGAGGAATTCTTCCTTTGCCTGGCTTTTGTTTTCTGTCGTTTGACTCGGCAGATTCTGTATTTACGCTGCGCTTATCTTGGCGTGGCCGAACGCTTCCGACAGCAGCAGAATTTTCCCGGTATCGCTCGAATCGTAACCTGCCAAGCCATTGATCACCTTGCGAAAATAGCCAGACTGCACAACGTCGATCACCAGTTGTATCAACGGATCGTCCATGATCGCCAGCGGCATCGCCAGGAAATAGCGTTCACGTATCAATGGAATGAAGTCCAGACTGAAACGATGCGCTGCCGTTTGCACGCCGACCCCTACATCTGCCATGCCGCTGGCGATGTACGCTGCGACCGCAGAATGCGTGAACTCGTTGCTTTGATAGCCTTCAATATCAAAAGGCGAAATATTGGCACCTGCCAGCATCAACTCCAGCAACATACGCGTGCCCGAACCTACCTGCCGATTGACGAAACGCACGCCGGGACGCGTCAAGTCTTGCAGCGTCTGGATTTTTTTCGGATTGCCAGGCGCCACAAACATACCCTGCGTGCGCACCGCCAGATGCAGCAGGCAATGCTCGCGCGGATTCAGCCATTGCGTATAACGCTCAACAGCTTTTTTCTCGAACTCGCCCAGTGGCACATGGAAACCGGCCAGATCACACTCATTGCGTGACAAGGCGGCAACAGCATCGGTGCTGTTGCGATAGCGCAAATCGACTGGAAGATTGGCTTCTGTTAACTGATGCAGCAAGGCATCGACGGCAAAGCCGTGGCTGGCATCCAGACGCAGCGGCTTGGTTTTACCGACAATTGTCTTGCCGATTTCGCTTTCCAGCTCGGAGGCCAGGCTTTCCAGCGTGGGTGACAAGCGCGCTCGGATGCGGCGGTCCGCCCAGATCAGTTTTTCTGCCAACGGTGTCAAGGTCGTGCCGCGACCGCGGTCGGTATTTAGTAGTGGCGTGCCGAACATCTTTTCCGCATCGCGCAACAAACCCCAGGAATAGCGATATGACAAGTCGACCAGACGTGCCGCCTTGGAAATCGAACCGGTTTTTTGTATCGACATTAAAAGGCCGAGCAAAACCGCAGTATCCAGCGGCGCATCAGCACTGTGTGTGATTTCCCAATGGGGATTGATGACAACCTTGAACATATGTAATAAAAAACCTATTAGTGGAAATGTGGTTTTTGGCGGTTATGCAAAAGATAGCCTATTGAAGCTACGCATTTCGGGTGCTACCTTTCAGATGTTGCAAAGGTTCGCCTGCAAACTATATGCTATTAAAAACATATATACAAGATAATTTTTAACAAGGAAGCAGTATGTTTTCGTTTGATTTCACGACCTCGCGGCATGCGGTATCGCCATCGCTGTCGTTCACAGGAACCTCTTTATGAGCACTGAAAACACATTCGATGTGGCGGCGATTGAGTCCATCATCGCCCAACGTAAAGCGATGCCAGGCGCATTGCTGCCGATCTTGCATGATATCCAGAATGCGGTTGGTTATATTCCGTCAAGCATGGTTCCGGCGATTGCCGATGGTCTGAATCTCTCGCGTGCAGAAGTGCATGGCGTGATCACATACTATCATTTCTTCCGCCAGCATCCAGCGGGTAAACACGTCGTGCAAATCTGCCGCGCCGAGGCTTGCCAGGCACGTGGTTGTGAGTCACTGGTCGACCACGCTAAAGAATTGCTCGGTTGTGATTTCCATGAAATCACCGACGACGGCAAATTCTCGCTGGAAGTCGTTTATTGCCTAGGCCAATGCGCCAGCGGCCCGGCGATCCAGATCGATGACGATTTGTACGCACGCGTATCGAACGAAAAATTCAACAAGCTGATCCAGGCGAAGCGAGGTGTGCAATGACCGCAGTGAACACAATCACTATTTTTGTTCCACGCGACTCAACCGCGCTCGCACTCGGTGCCAATGAAACGGCTGCAGCTATAGCTAAAGAAGCAAAAGCCCGGGGCATCGACATCAAGCTGGTGCGCAATGGTTCGCGCGGCATGTTCTGGCTCGAGCCACTGGTTGAGGTTGCAACCGACGCTGGTCGTATCGCCTTTGGCCCGATCGAAGAGCACGAAGTTGCCGGCTTGTTTGACGCAGGTTTCACCGCTGGCGGCAAGCATCCAAAAGCATTGGGTTTGACCGAAGAAATTCCTTACCTGAAAAAACAGGAACGCCTGCAATTCGTACGCGTCGGCATCACCGACCCGGTTTCGCTGGATGACTATCTTGCGCATGAAGGCTATGTTGGTTTGAAAAAAGCCATCGCCATGGAGCCAGCAGCGATTGTTCAAGAAGTGACCGATTCCGGCCTGCGTGGTCGCGGCGGCGCCGCTTTCCCAACCGGCATCAAGTGGAAAACCGTACTCGGCGCTGAAGCTGATCAAAAGTACATCGCTTGCAACGCCGATGAAGGCGACTCCGGTACTTTCTCCGATCGCATGGTGATGGAAGATGATCCATTCATGCTGATCGAAGGTATGACCATCGCTGGTCTGGCTGTCAAGGCAACCGAAGGCTATATCTATGTGCGTTCCGAATATCCGCACTCGATCGCCAACCTGAACGAAGCAATCGATGCGGCGAACAAAGCCGGTTATCTCGGTGAAAACATTCTGGGTTCGGGCCGCACTTTCAATTTGCAAGTACGTAAAGCTGCCGGCGCTTACGTTTGCGGCGAAGAAACCGCGATGCTGGAAAGTATCGAAGGCAAGCGTGGTCTGGTTCGCGCCAAACCGCCATTGCCAGCGCTGCAAGGTCTGTTCGGTAAGCCAACCGTCATCAATAACGTCATTTCCTTGTCTGCAGTGCCATTGATTCTGTCGCGTGGCGCCACCTTCTACAAAGACTTCGGTATGGGCCGTTCACGCGGCACCCTGCCTATGCAACTGGCCGGTAATCTTAAATACGGCGGTCTGGTAGAAAAAGCATTCGGCGTGACTTTGCGCGAATTGTTGTATGACTTTGGCGGCGGTTCGGAATCGGGTCGTCCGATTCGTGCCGTGCAAGTTGGCGGCCCGCTGGGCGCCTACATGCCGGAATCGCTGTTTGATACACCGTTTGACTATGAAGCTTTTGCTGCTGTCGCCTCGACCGTTGGTCATGGCGGCCTGGTAGCTTTCGACGACACCGTCGACATGGCCAAACAAGCACGTTACGCGATGCACTTCTGTGCGGTGGAATCGTGCGGCAAATGCACACCGTGCCGGATTGGTTCGACACGTGGTGTTGAAGTAATGGACAAGATCATCGCTGATCAGAATCGGCCTCAGCAAATTCATCTGCTGCGCGACCTTTGCGACGTGATGGTTACGGGATCGCTATGTGCGATGGGCAATATGACACCGTTCCCGGTGTTGTCCGCCCTGAATCACTTCCCTGAAGATTTTGGCGATCAAAAAGCATTGGCTAACGCTGCTTAGGCTCACTTATCCCCTGCGACTTAAGTCAAGAAACTGGAGCGAAACATGAATCAATTAAATGGTATCGATTACGGCACGCCGAAAAGCAAATCCGAGAATCTGGTAACACTGGAAATCGACGGTATAGAAGTCACCGTGCCGCAAGGCACATCCGTCATGCGTGCAGCGGCAGAATATGGCATCAACGTGCCGAAACTGTGCGCCACCGATAGCCTGGAAGCATTCGGCTCATGCCGTCTGTGCCTGGTCGAGATCGAAGGTCGCCGCGGGTACCCTGCATCGTGCACCACGCCGGCGGAAGCTGGCATGAAGATCAAAACACAAACACCTAAACTGGCTGACATTCGCCGTGGCGTGATGGAGTTGTACATCTCCGATCACCCGCTCGACTGTCTGACCTGCCCAACCAATGGCAATTGCGAATTGCAAGACATGGCCGGTGTGGTCGGTCTGCGCGACGTACGTTACGGCTACGATGGCGAAAACCATCTGAAACTGGAAAAAGACGAATCCAATCCTTACTTCACGTACGACGCATCGAAATGTATCGTCTGTAATCGTTGCGTGCGCGCTTGCGAAGAAACCCAGGGTACTTTTGCTCTGACTATCGATGGCCGCGGTTTTGCATCGCGCGTCTCGGCAAGTCAAAACGAAAGCTTCATCGAATCCGAATGCGTATCCTGCGGCGCCTGCGTTGATGCATGCCCGACAGCTACCTTGACTGAAAAAACCGTCATCATTATGGGTCAGGGCGAACACAGCAAAATCACTACCTGCGCATATTGCGGTGTTGGTTGCTCGTTCAAGGCCGAAATGAAGGGCAATGAAGTTGTCCGCATGGTGCCAAATCCAGACGGCAAGGCCAACCAGGGCCACGCTTGCGTCAAAGGTCGTTTCGCATGGGGTTATGCAACGCATAAAGACCGCATGTTGAAGCCGATGATCCGCAGCAAAATCACAGATCCATGGAAAGAAGTTTCATGGGAAGAAGCGATCAACTACACCGCGTCGGAATTCAAACGCATCCAGGCTAAATACGGCAAGGATTCGATCGGCGGCCTGGTGTCGTCACGTTGCACCAACGAAGAAGGCTACCTGGTTCAAAAACTGGTGCGCGCTGCTTTCGGTAACAACAACGTTGATACCTGCGCACGTGTCTGCCACTCGCCTACAGGCTACGGTCTGAAAGTGACTCTGGGTGAATCAGCTGGTACACAAACCTTTGAATCGGTGATGAAATCCGATGTCATCGTTGTGATTGGTGCTAACCCAGCGAATGCGCATCCAGTGTTCGCTTCGCAAATGAAGCGTCGTATTCGCCAAGGCGCGAAACTGATCGTTGTCGATCCACGTACAACAGAAATGGTCAAATCGCCGCACGTACAAGCGGACTACCATTTGAAATTGATGCCGGGTACCAACGTTGCCATCGTCAATGCATTGGCCTACGTCATCCTGAGCGAAAAACTGCACAAGCCAGAGTTCATCGCTGAACGCTGCGAAACAGCTTCGTTCGCGGAATGGGAACATTTCATTCTGCAAGAAGAAAATTCGCCTGAAGCCGTGGAAAAAATCAGCGGTGTACCAGCTGAAGAAATTCGCGCCGCAGCACGCATGTACGCAAACGCTAAAAACGGCGCGATCTATTACGGTCTAGGCGTAACAGAACATGCACAAGGTTCGACTACCGTTATCGGTATCGCCAACCTGGCGATGGCAACCGGCAACATCGGTCGTGAAGGCGTCGGCGTTAATCCACTGCGCGGTCAAAACAATGTACAAGGTTCGTGCGATATGGGGTCCTTCCCGCACGAATTGCCAGGCTATCGCCACGTTTCGGATTCGACTACACGTGCTGAATTCGAAGCGGCATGGAATTGCGTACTCGATCCTGAGCCAGGCCTGCGTATTCCGAACATGTTCGACGCGGCAATGGACGGCACCTTCATGGGCCTGTATTGCCAGGGTGAAGATATTGTTCAATCAGATCCGGATACACAGCACGTTACTTCTGCGCTGGAATCGATGGAATGTATCGTTGTGCAAGATATCTTCCTGAACGAAACCGCAAAATACGCACATGTATTCCTGCCGGGTTCATCCTTCCTGGAAAAAGACGGTACCTTCACCAATGCAGAACGTCGCATCTCGCGCGTCCGCAAAGTGATGCCGCCAAAAGCCGGCAAAGGCGATTGGGAAGTAACCTGCATGTTGGCGACCGCATTGGGCTATCCAATGAGCTACAAGCATCCACGCGAAATCATGGATGAGATCGCTTCCTTGACCCCTACCTTCACCGGTGTGAGCTTCAAGCGTATCGACGAGCTTGGCGGCAGTATCCAGTGGCCATGCAACGATGCCGCGCCAGAAGGTACACCGACTATGCATATCGGCGAATTCGTACGCGGCAAAGGTAAATTCATCGATACCAAGTACTTCGGTAGCGGAGAAAAGGTCAACAAGAAATTCCCGTTGATCCTGACCACCGGTCGTATCCTGTCGCAATACAACGTCGGTGCACAAACTCGCCGTACCGCCAACAATATGTGGCACAGCGAAGATAGACTCGAGATCCATCCACAGGATGCGCTGGATCGTGGCATCAAGCAAAACGATTGGGTCGGTATCCACTCGCGTGCAGGTGAAACGGTCTTGCGTGCTGACATTACGGAAAACGTTCAGCCAGGCGTGGTTTACACCACCTTCCACTTCCCTGAATCGGGTGCGAATGTGATTACGACCAGCTCGTCTGACTGGGCGACCAACTGCCCTGAGTACAAGGTAACTGCTGTGCAAATCATGCCGGTTAGCCAGCCTTCCGAATGGCAGCGTACTTACAACCGCTTTAATACTCAGCAAGAAAGTTTTGCGAGTGAGCAGATGATTCCAAAAGAATCTGCGGTGGCGAAGTAAGCGCAGGCAACGAGAGCAGGCACGTAGATGAACGCCATCGCCGACGAAGAGCGCACCGCGCTGGTCCGGGTCTCAGTAGAAAAATGGGACGCGGATAGTCGTGAGCTCTGCGAAGATGATGTCGCGGAAGAAGTACCGATCGCGCTGGAATACAACGGCATCTCGCATGCGGTGATGCTTGCTTCGCCTTACGATCTGGAAGACTTCGCGCTCGGCTTTTCGCTCAGCGAAGGAATCCTGAAAGATCGTTCGGAATTGTACGAGTGTGAAATCGTACCCGGCGCACAAGGTATACAGGTACAGATGCAAATCGCAACGGAACGATTCGTTACGTTGAAAGACAAGCGTCGCAACCTGACCGGTCGTACCGGCTGCGGATTGTGCGGTGCCGAAACATTGGCACAGGCAGTTCGCCGTCCGGGCGCTGTTACAGGTAGTACCGCGTTTTCCGCAACGCAGATTTATGCCGGCATGAAGGCGATGCAAGGCAAGCAGCGTCTGCAACGTTATACCGGTGCGACACATGCAGCGGCATGGATGAATGCGGATGGCTCGGTTGATCTGGTGCGTGAAGATATCGGCCGTCACAATGCACTGGATAAATTGATCGGTGCAATGTCAGATGAGAAGCGTGATTTTACGGCCGGTGCTGCGTTGATTACCAGCCGCGCCAGTTATGAAATGGTGCAGAAGTCGGCAACGATGGGCATAGGTTTTCTCGCGGCTATTTCAGCGCCTACCAGTCTCGCGATTCAATTGGCCGAAGAGTCGAACGTCACGCTAGTCGGGTTTGTACGCAGCAACAGTCATGTCGTATACGCTCAATCGCATCGATTGATGCGGGATAAAACAAAGTAAAAGGAAGAAGTATGAGCCACAGTAGCGCAGATCGTTTAGTCACCATGGCAAACCAGATAGGTGATTTCTTTGAAACCATGACCGATAGAGATCAATCGCTGAAAGACATCAGCGGTCACTTGAAGCGTTCGTGGGCGCCGCCTATGCGTCGCAAATTGCTCGAACACATCGAGCACGGCGGCGCAGGCTTGAAAGACATCGTGTTGCAGGCCGTGCAGACTAACAAGATCATTTAAGTAAATTTATTAAGTTTCAAGCGTGGGGTTGAAGCAATAGTTCAACCGCATTAACATGGCTGCGCACCGTCAAGGTTAGCAGCCATTTTTAGTAGCTCTTCAGGAGGAATCATGTCACGTCGTTCACTTTTGCGTTTCGCTTCGGTCGCTTTGGCCGCCGCACTGGTTACACCATTCGGTTTTGCCCAGCAGATCATCAAGTTGTCGACCACGACCAGCACCGAAAGCTCGGGCTTGCTGCCATACATCCTGCCTGACTTCGAGGCGAAGACCAATTCCAAGGTACACGTGATCTCGGTTGGTACCGGCAAGGCGCTGGAACTCGCAAAGAATGGCGACGTCGATGTCACCTTGGTGCACGCCCGTACGCTGGAAGACAAATTTGTTGCAGAAGGTCATGGCGTTGATCGTCGCGACGTGATGTACAACGATTTCATCATTGTTGGTCCAACCAGCGATCCGGCCCGCATCAAGGGCAGCACAGACGTGCTGGCAGCAATGAAGAAAATTGTTGATAGCAAAGCCAAATTCATTTCACGCGGTGACAATTCCGGCACCGACGTCATGGAGAAAAAATACTGGAAAGAAGTAGGTTCGCAACCTGAAGGTAGTGCTTATGTGTCAGCCGGGCTGGGCATGGGCGAAGTCTTGACGATGGCCGCCGAGTTGCAGGCATATACCCTGAGTGATCGCGCCACCTACGGTGCGTACCGCGCTAAAACCGGTTTGGTGGTTGCAGTGCAAGGCGACAAGAAAATGTTCAATCCATACGGCGTGATTGCAACCAATCCTGCCAAGTATCCAGGCATCAACTACAAGGGTGCGAAGCAATTGATCGATTACCTGACATCACCCGAAGGTCAAAAGAAAATTGCGTCTTACAAAATCGAAGGTGAACAACTGTTCTTCCCTTCAGCGAAATAAGTTTTCCAAGCGAGGCTACAAGAACTTTGTAGCGGCTTAAGTATGGTCGGATTCAGACGCTGCAAACAGCGTGAGTAAAGTTAAAAAGCCTGATCATGAATTTGTCATGATCAGGCTTTTCTTATTTATCCGACTGCGAGATTGGTCACGTCAGTTGAACAAGCTTACGCGTCTGCAAACTCAGCTTGCCTTCTCGATCCGGCTGGACGCTTTATTGTCCTTGGATGACATTGCTTTACGCAACACCGCCAAAATAAACAGCGCAAACAAGGTACTCAAAATTGCCGTCGATTCGCGGCCCATGCCAGCTGCCACGCCTATTGCTGCCGTGAGCCAGATGCTGGCAGCGGTGGTCAAACCCTTGATCTCTTGTTCCTGACTGAGCTTGATGATGGCGCCGGCACCGAGGAAGCCCACACCTGTGATGACACCTTGCAGCACACGGCTAAGATCTGCCGGTGTGATGCCGGCTTCCAAAGGTACCAAGACAAAAAGCGCGGCACCGAGTGCGACCAGCATGTGCGTGCGGAAGCCCGCCGAGTTGCCGTGGCTTTCGCGTTCATAGCCGAGCAGGCCACCGAGTACGACTGCGACCAGCAAGCGTATGCAGACGCGCGTGACTTGTGAAGGATCGCTGATATCAGAGAATTCTTCGCGCACTGTTTGTGCGACTTCTATCCACCATGGATTCATCGTGTTGTTCCTGTCATTTTTATTGATATTTTTTCGATGCTTTTCTTGACGCGATCTTGATGTCGGATCTGTCACAGTCTTGTGAGCTTGATCCTGGATAAAAGTTTTTCAGGCAAAAATAAACCCGCGCTATTGCTAGGCGGGTTGGATGAAGGATCGAACATCACTTCTTTTTTTCGACTGGCTCTGGGGTCGAGTGATTGTTGGCCTGACCGGACAGTGGCATGTCTGTCGACTCTTGCTGCTTGGTCAATTCTTTCGCATCGGTTTGTGCCGGGCCGCTGGCATTTCCGCTGCTGGATGTGCTGCCAGGCGTAGCAGGCAATGTGGCATCCGATGGTGGCAGCGCGCTTTGCGGTGCCGCGACCGAGCCCTCCATGGTAGGCGCTGGCGGGGCTTCTGCCTTTTTACAACCGGTCAGCAGTATCGCGAGAAAAGCGGAAACAAGTAGGGAACGGGTAAAAAGCATAAGACCTCCTGTGGTGGGTTGGCCAAGTCATTGTAGTGAGCGCAGCGCCGGATAGTAAGGCTTATTTTGCGAAATGGACAAGAAAGACAAGGAAGATTCTGCTTTGCAAAAATTACACGGAAGATGCCCGCGCAATTTGCAAAATATCCGGGGAATAGCGCGCCTCTCGGATGGACATCTGCGCCCACCGTATCTGAAAAATTAAAGGCGATAAGGAAGTTGTAACAAAGGCGGTGGCCGACCTCAATGTTCGATTCACGCTATCCTGTCGTTTCTCGTTCTCGCCCGCGCGCATCGCCGCCGGGTCGGGATTGCAACCGTGCATCGTTTACAGATTGTCGTTCATGAAATCCCTGAAAAATACACCGCTATCCGTTTTAGATTTATCGCCGATTCTGGTCGGCGGTACGCCGGCCGACGCGTTTCATCGTTCACTGGATCTGGCGCAACGCGCAGAAAAACTTGGCTACAACCGCTACTGGCTGGCTGAGCATCACAGCATGCCCGGCATTGCGAGCGCCGCGACCTCGGTGGTGATTGGCTATGTGGCTGGTGGCACGTCGACCATCCGCGTCGGTTCCGGCGGCATTATGTTGCCGAATCATGCGCCGCTGGTGATCGCCGAACAATTCGGCACGCTTGCTTCGCTATACCCCGGTCGTATCGATCTCGGCTTGGGCCGGGCACCGGGATCGAATCAGGCGACTGCACGTGCGTTGCGGCGTGAGATCAGCGACGATGGCAGCGAGTTTCCGCGTCAGTTGAATGAGTTGCGCGCCTTCCTCCAGCCGAGCGGTGGCGACGCGCCGGTGCAGGCTATTCCCGGCGAAGGTCTGGATATTCCAATCTGGTTATTGGGGTCGAGCAGCTACAGCGCACAACTCGCCGGCCACCTGGGCTTGCCGTTTGCATTTGCCGGACAATTTTCACCCGACTACATGCTGACGGCACTCGACTTGTATCGGCAAACCTTTCGCCCGTCGGCAAGCCTGGATGCGCCGTATGCGATGGTAGGCGTCAACATTTTTGCGGCGGATAGCGATGCAGAGGCGCAACGTCTGGCGACGTCGCAACAGCAAATGCATCTGGGCTTGGTGCGCGGCAAGCCGGGTAAATTGCCGCCACCTGTAGAGAATATGGATGACGCATGGTTGCCGCACGAGCGGGTCTCGGTCGAATCGATGTTGCGCGCGTCCCTCATTGGTAATGCAGCGACAGTAAAAGAAAAACTCCAGGCATTCCTGGATGCCACGCAAGCCGATGAAATCATCATCAACACAATGGTGTTCGATCATGCTGCACGTGCACGCTCATATGAAATCGTGGCCGATGTATGGCAGTCATAAACGCAGCGTCACGCAGCGCATTCCCTTGCCGGTACATGTGCAGTTATTTATTAATACAGCCCGGGCATTTTGATCATGCTGGATAAAGCGCTCTACAACACGGAAGAAATTGTCCGTTTGCTGAAGCCGGAGCAGACCGGTCCGGATCAATTCCTGGGACAAAGCCATTTCATGGGCAGTCCGAATATTTTCGGTGGCCAGACGCTGGGGCAATCTTTGTACGCCGCCGGCCTCACGGTATCGGATCGACGGCCGCATTCTATGCATGCGATGTTCCTGCTGCCCGGCAACCATCAATTGCCAGTTGAGTATGAAGTCGAGCGCGTACGCGATGGCGGCACCTTCAGTACACGTCGCGTGGTTGGTACCCAGGAAGGGCGGCGTATCTTTGTGATGTCTGCCTCGTTCCAGGTCAATGAAGAAGGGCTGTCGCATCAAAAGCCGGCACCGCCCATGAGCGATCCGGACGCGCTGCCATCCAGCCTCAAGATATGGCAGGAGCGCGGAATTGCTACCGGCCGGGAATTCCAGCCTGTGCCTGTGGATTTTCGTACCAATCGCGATGACACGCTTTTCGGTGGCCAGGTTGCCTCGGCCACGCGCAATGTATGGGTGCGCGCCCCGCTGCCGCTGGATGACGATCCGCTGATGCACGATGCACTATTCGCCTATGTATCTGATTACGGCTTCCTGTGGACTGCGCTGCAACCGCACGGCATACGCATGGATGATCCGCGGCTGCAGATTGCCAGCCTCGATCATTCGATCTGGTTTCACAGGCCCTTGCGCATGGATCAATGGTTGCTGTTCGCGATGGAAAGTCCGAGCGCATCCGGCGGCCGCGGACTGTGCTTTGCGCATATCTACAATCGCGATGGTTTGCTGATGGCAAGTGCGACGCAAGAAGGCTTGATACGTTTGCGGGAAAGTAAAAAGTGAAGAGTGCGTATCACCGTTTTGCATGGATCAATTTGATCGGATTGCTGTTGTCGGGTTTGCTGTTTACATGGTTGTCACGTGACGGTACGGTAGATTTTTGGGCGGCACATCTGTTTTTCGATACCGCTACCCAGCAATTTCCTTTGCGGATTGCGCACGCTCTGGATTTCTGGGGGCACACTGTCCTCAAGGCCATTACGGTGTGGGCATGGGCGCTGTGCATCGTGCTGGCGATTGCGAGCAATTGGCTTGCGTTGCTGCGCCCATGGCGGCGCGCGCTGACGGTGTTTGTCGTGATGGCCGGTTGTGCCGCCTTCATCGTGCAGACGCTGAAAGGTGCTAGTGGGCATTCCTGTCCGTGGGATATCAATACCTTTGGCGGTCAGGGAATCTGGTTTCCGTTATTTGAATCCGTGGATAAGGTAATCGGCCCCGGCCGTTGCTGGCCAGGCGGCCATGCATCAGGCGGTTTCGCAATTATTGCAGGTTACTTCGCGTTGAGAGAGAGTAGGTACCAACTTGCACGCTGGGTGCTGGCGATCGGCATGACCTTGGGCGTGGTCATGAGCCTGGTGCAAATGGCGCGTGGCGCACATTTTTTGTCGCACAATCTGTGGAGTTTATGGCTGGTGTGGGCGACGTGTTTTGTGATCGATCTTGTGTTGCATCTGTTTCAAAACAGGAAAAATCCGGCCGGTTAAGCACCAGCGTTCAGTGCCAATCCGAAATGCAGACTGTATATGCAAAAATCCAGCCTTCTCAAGACTGGATTTTTTCTGCGATCGCCTTGGCCGCCGCTTCTTCCTCATCCTGCCGCAAATGGCGACGATCCAGCCACCACGCCAAGACCGGCAATACCAGAAATCCACCTGGTGCAACAAACAGCACCATGTAGGGACTCAGTTCTACCAGCTTGTGCAAATGCACCTTGATACGCTTGCGGTCAAGTTCGGTCCAGCGATAACCGTTGCGCTGTTTCATTAGCAAGGGCAGCAAGCCGCGCATCTGCGTCATCTCGTTCCACAGACGCACACGTTCGCGATTCTGCAGCGCCCAGACGCTGTATGCAGATTTCTGTACTACGCGAAAAGGCAGAATAACGACAGTGATAATTCGGTGAGGCACAAGAGATCCGGGAAGGAGAAACGAGCCCCGATTTTACGCGAAGCTGCCGATGCCAATCAGAAAACCTGCGTATCTGTCGATGGCTGTTTCCCGCCGGTCGAAATGCCTTACTTCAAGTCGATCACCATTTCAAAACCGCCGAAGATCATGCGCTTGGCATCAAAAGGCATCTTGTCCGGCGACATGTCAGCGACACGCGGATCTTTCATTACTTTGTCGTTGACTTCATCGCGGTGTTCGCGTGAGCGATAAACGATCCACGCAAAGATAACCGTTTCGTCATCCTTCAAATCCACGCTTTGCGGAAATGACGTGAGCTTGCCTGGCTTGACGTCGTCCGCTACACACTCCCGATATTCAAGCGCACCGTATTCCTTCCAGATCAAACCAAACTTGTGAGCGAATTCTTTGTACTGATCAATATTGTTGTTCGGTACAGGGACAACGAAACCGTCTACGTAAGCCATGGAGTTCTCCTTGAGTGGTCATGCAGTTTCATTCGACTTCGGGAGAATGGGACAGTTCGGCGACAGAGGTGAGAAGATTGATTTGATCATAGTCGCGCGCTATTACTTCTTTCAACTTAATCAAATTGCCTGATTTAATGAGAATGATTATTCTTTGATCCAAGGCCTCAGGCATCGGCTATCAAGAAAGGAATTCATCATGGTCACCGCAGCAAAAACCACCAGTCAAATCGGCATGCACATGGGTGTTGCGTTCGGCATCATGTATATCTTCACCGGTTCGCTTGCGCTGGGTGGCGTGGCTGCCGTGCTTGAACCCATCGTCAATGTGACGCTGCTGCCCTTGCATGACAAACTGTGGGAGCGCATACGGGCAAAAGTCGATGCACGTAAAGCGCAGGCGGCAACTGTGGCAGAAGACAATCCTGCGGTGTCGAAACAGATGCAGGCGACGTAAACACATCTGCGCGCAGAACATCGCATCTGCCCCTGGTTGAATCGACACAGTCATGAAAAAGCCGCTGATTCTTCCGCGGCTTTTTCATGTCTGCGCTTGGCACAGATCAAGGTCGCAATGGGCGCTGGCCAAAGTCCGCGCGCTTTTGCTTCAGCTATCGGATAATACGCAACCATTGCCTTGCGTCGTGCAGACGTAATCCCTCTTAATGCCTTGCGGAGTTTGTTCATGAAAATCGCGATTCTTGATGACTATCAGGATTGTGTACGCCAGCTCGATTGCTTCTCCATGTTGGTTGATCATGAGGTCAAGATATTCACCAATAGCGCACGTGGCGTGGGTCAACTGGCGATACGCCTGGCTTCCTTTGATGCGCTGGTATTGATACGCGAACGCACCGCGTTGTCGCGCCCCCTTCTGGAAAAATTACCCAAGCTCAAACTGATTGCGCAAACCGGCAAGGTCAGCGGCCACATCGATCTGGCTGCGGCTGCGGCCCGCAATATCGTGATCACCGAAGGCGTCGGCGATCCGACCGCACCGGCAGAATTGACCTGGGCCCTGATCATGGCGGCCACGCGCAAGCTGCCGCAATACATCAACAACCTCAAAGACGGTCTGTGGCAAATCGCGTCTACCGCGCCGGCGCGCAACACGCTGGGCACAGTATTGAAAGGCCGCACGCTGGGTATTTTCGGCTACGGTCGTATCGGTCGCATGGTGGCAGCGTATGGCAAGGCATTCGGCATGCGGGTTTTGGTATGGGGCCGCGAGGCCAGTCGCGCAGCGGCGGTGAAAGATGGCTATCAGGCAGCGGCATCCAAGGAAGAATTTTTCAGTACGGCCGATGTGATATCCCTGCATCTGCGCTTGAACGATGCCACGCGCGGCATCGTGACCGCCGATGATCTGGCGCAGATGAAGTCGTCAGCATTATTCGTCAACACCAGTCGCGCCGAACTGGTAGCGGCAGACGCATTGCAGACGGCACTGGAGCAAGGTCATCCCGGCTTTGCCGCACTGGATGTGTACGAGAATGAGCCACTGTCACCTGCATCGCCATTGCTGAGAATGGAAAACGTATTGGCGTCGCCGCATCTTGGTTATGTGGAAAAGGATAGCTACGAAATTTATTTCGCTAGCGCATTCCAGAACATCCTCGATTACGCCAATGGCACGCCCAAGAACGTCGTGCCAGCAGCGTCGTGAATCGATGAAAATTATCAGTATCAACGTTGCGACTGTAGGCAATTTGTTTGTGACGGAAGCAGGTGAAGCGCCGCGCCGCGTGCCGACCGCATTCGACAAGAAGCCAGTCGCGGCAGCAGTGCGCGTAACCCGGCTGGGCCTGACTGGCGATGAGCAAGCGGATCTCGCCGCGAATGGCGGCATCAACAAGGCGGTGTATGCATATCCATCCGAACACTATGCGTTCTGGTCGGCGCAACGTCTGGCCGCGTTGAAGCGCGATATGCCTTTGTCACCCGGTGCAATGGGCGAGAATCTGACGATCAGTGGTTTGCTGGAAGACGCCGTGTGGGTCGGTGATCAACTGCAGATAGGCGACGCACTATTCGAGGTGACAGAACCGCGTGTGCCCTGCTTCAAGTTCAATGTGCGTATGGGTTTCAGTCACGCGAGCAAGGCGATGATGCAGAGCGGCGCGACTGGATTTTTCTTGCGCGTATTGAAAACAGGCATGATCAGCGCCGGTGATGCGATTTCCCTGCGCGCCGGGCCGCGCCTACAAACGATACGGCAACTGCACGAGCAGCGTTGCAACGGTACGCAATTCGACCTGTTTTAACTTTGGATGTTGCGGGCGGTTTGTGTGTTGGTGCGCGTATTAGCGCACCGTATCCGAGCGATCGTCTGCAGGATTTTTTTGCGGTCTTGGCAAGAGCGTCGCCGTCGTGCTGGCCAGATGAGCGCTGCCCCACAACTTGGCCCAGCCCGGCGGCCACGGCAAAGGCGGTCCCGCATATTCCGGCACACCGCGTCGTACCGGTATCACCGGCAATGCATCGGGGATGCGGCCATCCTGTTTATCCCAGCCCAGCGAAAAGGTGTAATCCGGCAGCAAGGCTTCACACACCAGATCGAACCACGCCGCGTGATCTTCATCGCGTCCCAGTGCTTGCGCCATGCCGGTCGGGTCGAACTGCGCCAGCGTGCTGGCTAATTCCTCAGCCGTTTCTCCCGGAGTATCACCCCAGCCCATCACAGGATTGCAGTTGTACTCGGCACCTGAGCCGTACCAGCCTTCGCGCCACGGTCGTTCCATCCAGTTGCGCGGGCCGGTGAACAAGTGCCAGCGCCAGTGCAGGCCGGATGGTTTGGGCCAGCTGTAGAAGTACAAACGTTGATAACCGGCTTGATGCAGCTTGCGCACCATTGCCATCAGCCGCGCATGCGGCATGGGATCGGGTGGCGTGCGGCGGAACAGGATGGCTTCGCCGTCGGCGTGCTGCACTTCGTCGGTGGATAAATTCAAATCGAGCGTGCGCATCTCGTTGCCGAAACGCGCAGAGATCCAGCCCGTCATCAAATTGACGGCCGTGATCACGCCATAACCACGATGGCGATGAAAAATCACGGTTCCCGGAGCGATAGGTTTCATAGCGAAAACAATACGTTTATAAAGGTTGCGAGCCGGCGATAGTGTAACGGCATTTGTGCTGCACAGTCAGCGGGCGGTTTTTTCTGACACGCCACGAAATGACGCAGAAATGTTACATAGAAAAGTAACAATTGCCGTTGCCATGTCGCTAGCCGGCCCCTCCTTGCCTGCATGCGCTATTTCAGCTGCCGCCGGGGCGAACCCAAATGTTCAATGTGCCGACAGCGCGCCTGAGTATACCGCGTGCAAGCAGGCAGTCGCATCGTGCCACCGCTGCAATGACGGTTATAAAAGCACAAGAGAAGTTCCGCTGGTCTGTAATTTGCTTATTTCCCATGCGCATTACTTTTGTGAGCAAGTGGCGCCAGTGTGTCGCTGTGGAGTGGCACCGAAAAAATCACAGACCAGGGAGCTTCACATGGACCATCATTCTGCACTGCAAATCGATACCTTTTTACCCTATATGCGCGATGTCAGCCGCTGCGAAGAGTCGTTGCGCGAGTTGAACCTGATGTGGCGCATGATCGAAGCCTCCGCCAAGATGAACTGCCCGCTGGAAGCCAAGGCGATCTTGCCGACCATGGCCGCGACGCGCGCCGGTTTCAATCGCCTGGAGCAGGAACTCGTGAGCAGCCTGGTACGTGAAAAAGTCTCCAATGTGCTGGAAGAGATAGGGACCAAGGCGCAGTATGTGATCGATATCGTGGTGCGCAATCTGTACGAACGTACCGCCGATGTCGGCTTCCTTGCCACCGATCGCGAGCTTTGCACCTTTGTCGCGGGTTTGCACGACGATCGGGACATGATCCGTGCGCGCCTGCGCGCCTATCGCAACAAGTACACCGTCTATGACGAAATCATTTTGCTGGATGATGCCGGCAATGTGCTGGTACAGATCGATGAAGCCACGCCGCTGGAAGGCAGTGCGGATCCGCTGCTCAGGCAAACCCTCGCTTCTGAAACTTATGTGGAAACCTTCCGTAAAACCGATCTGCGTCCCGGAAAGGACGAGGCGCTGATTTATTCGCGCCGCATGCATCATCCGGAAACCGGTGCCGTGGTTGGCGTGCTGTGCCTGTGCTTTCATTTTGAAGAAGAAATGGCGAGCATCTTCCGCTCGCACCGCGATCCTGCCGAACGGTCCAACATGCTGCTGCTTGATGGCGGCAATCGTGTGATTGCCAGCGCTGATCCGCGCTGGATTCCGGTCGGCGCGATCGTGCCGGTCAATTGCGATGCCGACCCGCGTCTGGTGGTCTATGGCGGCCGCGAATATCTGGCGCGCACTTTTCCAGCCGATGGCTATCAAGGTTATATGGGGCCGCCGGGCTGGCAAGGACAAGTGATGATTCCGGTCGAGCTGGGCTTTACCGGCATGGCGACCAATGCCTTGACGTCGCTGGATAAAAATGTCGCCGATGGTTTGCTTTCGCACGCCGAATCGTTTTGTCCGCCGTTGTTTGAAATCATGAGCGCTGCAGAAACCATACGTCGCGTGGTCTGGAATGGCCAGGTCATGACTGCCGGACAAAACGGCGAACTGCTGAAACTCAAAACCATACTCGAGCAAATCAGCGAAACCGGCGCGCGCAGCAATGAACTGTTTTCGCAATCGATCCGCGATTTGTATGAAACGGTATTGTCGTCCAGCCTGCGCGATTCAGAATTCGTCTCGCATCTGATGGTCGATCTGCTGGATCGCAATCTGTACGAGCGTTCCGACGATTGTCGCTGGTGGGCCCTGACACCGGAGCTGCAAGTAGCGCTGGCGGCACCGGTCAAATCAGCAGAAACTGTTGCGCGCCTGACCGAAATTCTCGACTACATCAATTCGCTGTACACGGTGTACACGCGCATCTTCGTCTACGACGCGAGCGGCACCATCATCTCCAGCAGCGACTTCAAGCAAGACGGGTTGACTGTGATCGGTACCCTGATCGATGACGCCACCTTCGAACGTGTGTGCAGCTTGTCCAGCGATCAGCACTATTACGTCACGCCGTTTGAAAATTCTGCGCTCTATGGCGACCGCCCAACCTATGTGTATCACGCGGCGATACGTCACCCTGAACATCCATCACAAGTGGTCGGCGGCATCGGCATCGTGTTCGATTCGGAGCCGGAGTTCTCTGCCATGCTGCAAGGTGCATTGGGTGAAAAGGAAGACGTCAGCGCCCTCTTCGTCGATCGCAGCGGTCGCATCATTTCCAGCACCGACGAGACGCGCCCTGTCGGCAGCCTGCTCGACATCGATCCAGAATTGCTGAAGATGGAAAACGGCGGCAGTGCCTCGCGCATCGTGATCCATGACGGACACTATGCAATTCTCGGTTGCACGATGTCGCACGGCTATCGCGAGTTCAAGACTTCCGACGGCTATCGCGAAGATGTGCTGGCCGTGGTCTACAACAGTTTTGGCGAAGAGCGGCAACAGGTCAATACCGGCAATAGCGCTGCGACCGCACTGGAGATCGATCCAACCGCACCGGCCGGTCGAGAATTTGCCACCTTCTTCATCGACGGCTCGCTGTTCGCTCTGGCGGCTGAGTATGCGCAGGAAGCCTTGCCGGCTTCGGCGATCTCGCCGATGTCCATGGGCAATCGCGCAGAGCGGGTCGGTATCCTCGCCTTGCGGCAGGATAACGAAGCCAAGCATTTTGTCTGGGTCTTCGATCTTGGCCATCTGATGCGCGGCATCAAGTCGGAGATAGACAGCAGCAGCCAAGTCATCATCGTCAAGCGCGGCAACCAAAGCATAGGTTTGCTGGTCAGCGAGTTGCATGGCGTGCCTGAATTCCAGCCATCGCAAATCACACCGACGCCGCTGGCAGCGCCGAGTACCGGCATGCTGGTGACGGAAGTCATCAAGGCCAATCGCGGCAATCTATTGATTCAGTCGATCAATGTCGACCACTTGTTCGCCGTGCTCAATAACGAGGAAATTCCGATCGATCCAGAGATGAAGATCGCCGCCTGATAGCAAATCCGATTGAGCGGTACAGGCGGCAGTCAACCGCTTCCCTACAAGTCTGCGCGTACTTATCACTTGATAAGTACGCGCCGCTTTTCATTGCGACCTTGCTCGCGTTATGATGCGCTATCCAACTGTGGACCATCCTTCGTTTCCTTGTGATCCAAAATGACATTGCGCATTATTGCTACCGGCGGCACCTTCGATAAACATTACGACGAAATCGAAGGTCGGCTCGGTTTCGGCCCAGGCCACCTGCCGCAGGTGATCAAGCGGGCACGTATCACGGTGCCGATTCAGCTCGAACAATTACCCTTTCTCGATTCGCTAGACATGCACGATGCCGATAGGCAGCGCATCGCGGCGTCCTGCCTGCGCGCGGACGAAGCCAGCATCGTGGTTGTACATGGCACTGATACGATGCGTGAAACAGCCGAGGTACTGGGTGCCGCGCAATTGCCGAAGACCATCGTCCTGACCGGCGCGATGATCCCTTATGAAATAGAAAATTCGGATGCGTTGTTCAACTTCGGCTTTGCATGCGGCATTGCACAGACACTGCCACACGGCGTCTATATCGCCATGAACGCACAAATCTTCACGTGGAATAACGTCAAGAAGAACCGTCTCGCAGGCGTGTTCCAGACGCGCTGAGCACAACATCTGGATGCAAACACGTTGAATCAAATACTGATTCACACAGCGCATACTGTCAGTGCGCTCTTTACGCCCGCACAAAAAAATGCCCGCAACCTTGCGGCAAGCGGGCAAAAAATCCAATACATGGAGAAGGACAAACCCATCGTAACAAGTGATTGTTACCGCGTGGTGACAGCGCGGGCGTCCACAAAATCGTCAACCATGATTCTCTTGCCGATGCGATAGATCATTTCAAATACAGAAAATTTGTAAGGGTAAAAAACCTTGCATCGAATTTTGTACTAGAATTTAAAACAGGTGGCCAGCAGATGTAAGCTACTTGTCAGGAATAATAGCCAATATCAATCAGGAGGATTCAGCTGAACTCTTAAGTATCCAGAGCATCAAACGAGATCGAATAGAGAGACATATCGCAATCACTTAGGAGGAAAAAATGGATGCAGAATTAAAACCTTGCCCAATTTGCAATAGCAAAGCTGAGTTGAAAGAAGCCCATTACCTTGAATCCGAATTGCCTTACAGCTACGTGCACTGTACGAACGAGGCATGCACCCTGAATCACAACGCGGCACATTTCAGCTCCAGCAAATCCGAAGCCAAAAATGACGAGGATGCGATTGCAGCCTGGAACAAACGGCAGCAAATTCCCGCTCATCACTAACGAACATTTGACTTGCAGATAGAAAAACAGCCCGAAATATTCGGGCTGTTTAAGTTTTGAGGAAACCAATCTCAGACTTGGGTGCTGAGTCTTATCTAAATGAGCGGTGAAGCTTAATCAGTATCTACACCAGTTACACCAGTGGGATCGCACCAGCGTGCTTCACAGGTTTTAGTTTGCTTATCGCGAAGTTGCAACTATCACCGGCGACTCACTCGACGGGCTTTCCGCCATGACCATGCTGGCGCAGAAAAAACTCAGCGCTGCTGCGGCGGAGATCAAACCAAGGGTAGGTAATTTACGCATATTCAACTCTTCCAATATTGCTTTTATTCGTTATGGGCGACGCGTGGCCGTACAAGGATAATAGGCAAAGCGGCGCGAGACTTCTATCAGCGCCCTCCTCATCTTGCTGTAGGAAAAGATGAGTGTGTTGCAATCTGGTGTGAGAGCAATATTGCGTAAATCTTTGCGCCCCGGATCGCGCTACATAACAAGAAGTAACCAGAAGTAATGAAAAAGCCCCGCTACACGGTCACGTGCGACGGGGCTTTTTTTATTCAGCTCTGCATGGTGCAAACCCTAGGCAGAAGCCCGGGTTTGCGACGCTGGACTCAGGCGATGGTATCCAGTACCTGATTCAGCGTCTTGCTGGGACGCATGGCCTGGCTGGTCTTGGTCGCATCGGGATGGTAGTAGCCGCCGATATCGACCGGCTTGCCTTGCGCCGCTTTCAATTCAGCCACGATAGCCGCTTCATTGGCGCTTAATGCTTTGGCCGGCGCGGCGAAGTGTGCCTGCAGTGTCGCGTCTTCACTTTGTTCCGCCAGCGCTTGCGCCCAGTAGAGTGCGAGGTAGTAGTGGCTGCCGCGATTATCCAGGCCGCCGACTTTGCGTGCAGGCGACTTGTCGTTGTCGAGGAATTTGCCGGTTGCCTGATCCAGCGCCTTGGCCAGTACCAATGCCTTGGCATTGCGGTTAATCTGGCCCAGATGTTCCAGCGATGCGGCCAGTGCCATGAATTCACCGAGCGAATCCCAGCGCAGGAAATCTTCTTCGACAAACTGCTGCACGTGTTTAGGGGCAGAACCGCCGGCACCCGTTTCAAACAAACCGCCACCTGCCATCAAGGGCACGATGGAAAGCATCTTGGCGCTGGTACCCAGTTCCAGAATCGGGAACAGATCCGTCAGATAGTCGCGCAACACATTGCCGGATACCGAAATCGTATCCTTGCCGGCGCGTATGCGTTTCAGCGTAAAGCGTGTCGCATCGACCGGCGACAGGATGCGCAGATCGAGTCCGGCAGTGTCGTGGTCTTCCAGATAAACATTTACCTTGGCAATGATTTGCGCATCGTGCGCGCGTTGCGCGTCCAGCCAGAACACGGCCGGTGTGCCGCTTGCGCGGGCGCGATTGACGGCGAGTTTGACCCAATCCTGCACCGGCGCATCCTTGGTTTGGCACATGCGGAACAGATCGCCGGCTTCGACTTGCTGTTCGATCAGGACCTTGCCGCTGGTATCGGTGACGTGCACCACGCCGTCGGCGGCGATCTGGAAAGTCTTGTCATGCGAACCGTATTCTTCGGCCGCTTGTGCCATCAGACCGACATTAGGCACGCTGCCCATCGTGACCGGATCGAACGGGCCGTGCTGTTTGCAATCGTCGATCACGACTTGATAAATATCCGCGTAGCAGCGATCCGGGATCACGGCTTTCGTATCTTGCAATTCGCCGGCGGCATTCCACATCTTGCCGGAGTCGCGAATCATCGCCGGCATGGACGCATCCACGATCACATCGCTAGGCACGTGCAGATTGGTGATGCCCTTGTCAGAGTTCACCATCGCGAGCGGCGCGCTGCGTGCATACAAGGCCTGGATATCTGTTTCTATCGCGGCTTGCGTATCGGCAGGCAAGGTCTTGATGCGTGCATATAAATCACCGATGCCGTTGTTCGGGTCGAAGCCGACCTCTTTCAATGCATCGGCATATTTGCTCAATACCTCTTCGTAATACACCGCGACAACCTGGCCGAAGATGATGGGGTCGGACACCTTCATCATCGTGGCTTTCAGGTGGACCGAGAACAATACATTGTTTGCCTTCGCATCGGCGATTTGCGCTGCAAGGAAGGTGCGCAATGCATTGCGGCTCAGTACCGATGCATCGAGAATCTCGCCGACTTGTACCGCCGTCTTTTCCTTCAACACGGTCTTGCTGCCATCGGTCGCCGTCAGTTCTATCTTCACTGCGCCGGCTGCCGTTATCAACACCGATTTCTCGCTGCCGTAAAAATCACCGCTATCCATGTGCGCGACATGCGATTTGGAATCGGCAGACCAGGCGCCCATTTTGTGCGGATGCTTGCGGGCATAATTTTTGACCGACAGCGGTGCGCGGCGATCGGAGTTACCTTCACGCAGAACCGGATTGACGGCACTGCCCTTGATCTTGTCGTAGCGGGCGCGGGCATCGCGCTCGGCATCGGTTTTTGCATCATCCGGATAGTCAGGCACCTTGTAGCCTTGCTCCTGCAATTCCTTGATGGCGGCCTTCAATTGCGGAATCGACGCGCTGATGTTCGGCAGCTTGATGATGTTGGCTTCCGGCGTGGTGGCGAGTTCGCCGAGTTCAGCCAGGGCCGGCGCAATTTTTTGTTTCTCGTCCAGAAAATCAGGGAAGGCCGCAAGAATGCGGCCCGCCAGCGAAATGTCGCGGGTTTCTACAGCAATACCGGATGAGCGAGTGAACGCTTCTACGATAGGCAGCAGCGAGTAGGTCGCCAGCGCAGGTGCTTCGTCAGTGAGGGTGTAGATGATTTTCGAGTTTTTGGACATGGTCTAGAGTTACGTGGCGGTGTGAGGGAAATTCAATGCGGCGACCGACAAGTTTACTATCGATCGCCACATTGAGCTTTTACTGCGGGAAAGGCAGGCGATTCGACTGCCGTTGTCGGTCACTGTAATCGCGAATTTATTTGCCAATGCAAAAGCGGCTGAAGATCACGCCGAGCAAATCATCCGAAGTAAATTCGCCGGTGATGCTGCTCAAACGATCTTGCGCCAGTCGCAATTCTTCGGCGAATAAATCGAGTGCGGGATCGGTTGCGTCGCTTTCGTGTGCAGCATGTTGCGCGGCCATTTCCAGATGATCCTGTGCCGACTTCAGTGCGATCAGATGGCGTTCGCGTGCCATATACAGGGATTCGCCGGTTTGCTGCCAGCCGACCATGCGCAACAATTCGCTGCGTAACAAATCCATACCCAGCATGTCGGTTGCCGACAGATAGATATGCGTAGCATCCGGCATCCGATCAATCGCTGGACGGTGGCCGGACAGATCGATCTTGTTCCATACGCGTACGACAGGAATGTTGGGCGGGAAGCGCTCGGTGATTTCTTCATCGCTGCGCGTCGGACCACGATTGGCATCCAGCATGTGCACGATCACATCGGCCGTCTGTACCGCCGCCCAGGTGCGTTCTATGCCGATGCGCTCCACCTCATCACCGGCGTCGGCTGCGTCGCGTATGCCGGCCGTATCGATGACGTTCACCGGTATGCCTTCAATCTGTATTGTCTCGGTCACCTTGTCGCGCGTGGTGCCGGCGATCGGCGTCACGATCGCGATGTCGCTGCCGGCCAAAGCATTCAGCAACGACGATTTGCCGACGTTGGGCTGGCCCGCCAACACGATATTCAAGCCGTCGCGCAACAAGGCACCTTGCGATGCCTGATTGAAGACTTGTTGCAAGGCAGCGCGTATACCGTCGAGCTGGCCGCGTGCATCGGATTTTTCCAGGAAGTCGATTTCTTCTTCCGGGAAATCCAGCGTCGCCTCGACCAGCATGCGCAGGTTGATGGTCTTGTCGACCAGTTGCTGAATTGTTTTGGAGAATGCGCCTGACAGCGATTGCGAGGCCGATTTGGCGGCCGCTTCGGTGGACGCTTCGATCAGGTCAATTACACCTTCGGCCTGGGCCAGATCCAGTTTGTCGTTCAGGAATGCGCGATGCGTAAATTCCCCCGGCCCTGCCATGCGCAAGCCGATGTCGGCACCCGCTTCCAGGCAGCGCGTCAGCAGCATTTGCAATACGACCGGGCCGCCGTGACCTTGCAGCTCCAGCACGTCTTCACCGGTATAGGAATGCGGTGCCTTGAAGTAAATCGCCAGGCCCTGATCAATGACGCTGCCATCGCTGTTGAGAAAGTCCAGATACGTGGCATGGCGCGCCTGCAGGGCCGAGCCCTTGTCGGCGCCGCACACCGCGCTCATCACACTGGAAAGATTTTTGCCGGAGACGCGTACGACGCCGATGCCGCCGCGACCGGGAGCGGTGGCGATGGCTGCGATAGGGGAAGAGTCAAATGTCATGTGTAATTTATAAACGGTTTAAATGGTGAGCGCAACAAAAAGCCCGTGGAATTGCACGGGCTTTTTTGGGAGGTAACAACACTTCGTTACCTAGGCAAAGAACTTAGCTCGCCGCTTTGCTACCGCCCATCAGCTTCTCGTTGATGAACCATTGCTGAGCGATCGACAGGATGTTGTTGACTACCCAGTACAGCACCAGACCGGCCGGGAAGAAGAAGAACATGATCGAGAACACGATCGGCATCCACATCATGACCTTAGCTTGAATCGGATCAGGAGGCGTCGGATTCAGTTTGGTTTGAATGAACATCGATACCGCCATCAGGATAGGCAGAATACCGACCGTCAGGTGGAAACCGAAGATGTTGTACGCGCCGAGCAGGATATCCGGCGATGCCAGATCGTGTACCCACAACCATGACGCATTGCGGATTTCTACGCTGGCCAGCAATACCCAGTACAGCGAAATGAAGACCGGGATTTGCACGATCATCGGGAAGCAGCCGCCGATAGGATTGATCTTCTCCTTCTTGTACAGCTCCATCATCGCCGCATTCATTTTTTGCGGTTCGCCTTTGAAGCGGGTACGGATGTCGGTCATCTTCGGTGTGACCAGTTTCATCTTCGCCATGCTGCGATAGCCGGCTGCCGACAATGGGAAGAACGCGAGCTTGATCACGATCGTCAGAACGATAATGGTCCAGCCCCAGTTGCCGAGGATTTGGTGAATCTGAATCATCAACCAAAAAATCGGTTTGGCGATAATCGTCAACCAGCCATAGTCCTTGACCAGTTCAAAGCCGGGAGCAACAGCTTCCAGACGTTTGGATTCTTGCGGTCCGGAATACAGCGTAGCGTCTATCGACGCCGTTGCGCCAGGTGCGACCGTGCCAATAGGCATGATGGTGCCGACTGCATACAGATTGGTAGCAAGCTTCTTGGTGAAGTATTCACGCGGTGTTTTGTCGGCCGGCACGAAGGCCGAAACAAAGTAATGCTGTACCAGCGCGATCCAGCCGCTGTCGCCCTTCAATGCGTGTTCGTCCTTGCCTTTTTCGATCGACTCGAACGTCACTTTCTGGAATTTTTCGGTATCGGTGTAGATCGCCGGGCCAGTGAAGGTCGCCGCCATGAACATCGAGCCGCCACCGACTGCGGTGCCGTCGTGTACCAGTTGCATGTACAGCGATGGGTTGATCGGTGCGCCGGTATTGTTGACGACATCATGCTTGATATCGACTTTGTATTCGCCACGTTTGAAGGTGTAGGTCTTGATCAGTTTGACGCCTTGTTGCTCGGATTGCAGCACCAGTTGCACTTGGTCGGCGTTGTCCAGCGTGCGCGCGCCTGGCACAGCAGTAAAGGTCGATTTGTGATTTGGATATGCGCCGCCGATCAAGCCGGTTTGGCCGAGATAAGTGTGTTGACCATTGACATCAAACAGCACCACGTTCTTGCTTGCGTCACTGCTTTCGTGATGCTTCAGCAATTCCAGGCGACGGACTTCGCCGCCGGCGGTATCGATATCAACCTTCATCAGATCGGTCGTGATCGTGATCACTTCGCTCTTGGATGGCGCAGCGCCACCGCTTGGCACGCCGCTGCTGTTTGCGCCGTTCGCTACTGGAGTCGCCGCCGCAGTAGGAACATCGGCAGTCTTGGCTTTATTGTCGCCGCTAGCTGCAGGTGCCGCTGCTGGTTGGGTGGTCGTGGTGTTGTCGAAGAAGATCGATGGCTTGCCGGTATAACGATTGTAGTTATCCCACAGCATCAACAACGAAAACGAGAAAATAACCCACAGGACGGTACGTTTGATATCCATAAGTGTCTTAATCAGTAATCAGGAATGGCCGCAACCGCAAGCGGTTGTAGAAGAAGTTTTTTCGGATGACGATTTTTTGGGTACCGGATCAACACCGCCGGGATGCCACGGATGGCATTTGCACAGACGTTTTGTCGCCAGAAAACTACCCTTCAATGCGCCATGCTCGCCGATTGCTTCAAAGGCATAAGCGGAGCAGCTAGGGTAAAAGCGGCAATTCTGCCCGAGGAAGGGGCTGATGCCCAACTGGTAAGCACGCACCAGTAACAAGAGGATTGTCTTCATTTTTGCCCTTCCGGCAAAGTCGGCGTCACATTCTGAGGCCGGTTTTGTGAAGCAAACAGTCGTGTCAATTCTTCCCGCAATGCGACTTTGAGGCCAGCCGTGGTGGCAGGTCCTTTTTTCGTATTGACAGGCTGCGACAGGCGAACGATGCAATCGATGGACGGCAAGGCCGTTTGTCGGAACAGTTCACGCGTCACGCGTTTGATCGTATTGCGCGTCACGGCGCGGGGCGCGAGGCGTTTCGCGGCGACCACACCCAGGCGGGCATGTGGCAGATCGGTTGCACGGGTGTAAAGGACAAAATGCGCGGTACGATACACGGGTCGCAAACGAAAAACGGATGAAAATTCATCCGTTTTAACGATCCGCCGATCGCGTGCAAAGTCGAGCGAGCGATCGCCGGTCACGCCATTCGCTTAAGCAGCGAGGCGTTTGCGGCCTTTGGCGCGACGTGCATTAAGCACAGCGCGGCCACCGCGGGTTGCCATACGGACACGAAAGCCATGAGTGCGCTTGCGGCGTACGACGGAAGGTTGGTAAGTACGTTTCATTGTGGTCTCGCTAATCGGCAAATAATAAATCGGAAGTCACGCGCCCATCGCCAAGTCTCTGGCAGCTGGTGCATGCTGAGCCGTACGGCGACAACACAAATACCAACACCCTGG
Organism: Herminiimonas aquatilis; assembly: GCF_042665175.1. Taxonomy (NCBI): domain Bacteria; kingdom Pseudomonadati; phylum Pseudomonadota; class Betaproteobacteria; order Burkholderiales; family Oxalobacteraceae; genus Herminiimonas; species Herminiimonas aquatilis. Next base: position 1,428,992 of record NZ_JBHTCC010000001.1, on the reverse strand, counting down.
GTAGTGAACCCTGAATTAGACAGCATTTTCCGCTTCCCTGTCAATCACTTAGCGTCATTGCGCCGTCTAGTTGCCGGATTGTTACTTGATGAAATAAGCACCCAGCCTGTGGATAACTCTGGCCGCTCGGGTTAGAATAGGCCAACGCGTGGCATGCCAACAGGCATACAAACAGGCCACCCAAGGGCAGTAAAGCAGTATCCCCGTATCAATTCAAGTAGACGATTCATGGAAAATTTCTGGCAGACCTGCTCCGCCCAGTTGGAGCAGGAGTTGACGCCTCAACAATATAGTGCGTGGATCAAACCGCTCGCCCCCCTCGATTTCGAGGATGGCAGGTTGCGGATTGCCGCACCGAATCGTTTCAAGCTGGATTGGGTAAAAACCCAGTTCGCTAGCCGCATCACCACCCTCGCTGCGCAGTTTTGGGAAGAGCCGATCGACGTCCAGTTCGTCCTTGATCCGCGTTTGAATGGGACCAGGAAGCCGGGCGCACAAGCCAGTGTTGCGCCAAGTCAATCCGACAACGTGCCCTCCAATGTGCTGGAACCGATCCCGTCCAATGCCACCGATCACACGCCGCGGCGCGATCAAAGCCGTATTAATACAGCGCTGACATTTGACAGTTTCGTCACCGGTAAAGCCAACCAGCTGGCGCGCGCCGCTGCGATCCAGGTCGCCAATAATCCCGGCAGTTCATACAACCCGCTGTTCTTATATGGCGGCGTCGGCCTCGGTAAAACCCATTTGATCCACGCCATCGGCAACCAGATCCTGGCCGAGAACCCGGATACCAAAATACGCTACATCCACGCAGAACAGTACGTTAGAGACGTAGTGACTGCTTACCAGCGCAAGGGTTTTGACGACTTCAAGCGCTACTATCATTCACTCGATCTGTTGCTGATTGACGACATCCAGTTCTTTGGCGGCAAGAGCCGCACGCAGGAAGAATTCTTCTATGCGTTTGAGGCGTTGATTGCAGCCAAGAAACAAATCATCATCACCAGCGACACCTATCCGAAAGAGATTTCGGGCATGGATGACCGCCTGATTTCACGTTTCGACTCGGGTTTGACGGTCGCCGTCGAGCCGCCGGAGCTGGAAATGCGCGTTGCCATTTTGCTCAAAAAAGCCGTGCAGGAAGGCGTGACCTTCTCCGATGACGTGGCGTTTTTTGTTGCCAAACATTTACGTTCCAACGTTCGTGAGCTGGAAGGTGCCTTGCGCAAAATCCTCGCTTACTCGCGTTTTCATGGCAAAGACATCACGATTGAGGTTGTCAAAGACGCACTGAAAGATCTGCTGTCAGTACAAAATCGCCAGATCTCGGTCGAGAATATTCAAAAGACGGTGGCTGACTTTTTCAATATCAAGGTCGCCGATATGTACTCCAAGAAGCGCCCGGCCAACATTGCGCGGCCACGCCAGATTGCGATGTACCTTGCCAAAGAATTAACGCAAAAGAGCTTGCCGGAAATCGGCGAACTGTTCGGCGGGCGTGACCACACGACCGTCTTGCACGCGGTCCGCAAGATCGCCGCCGACCGCGGCAAGAGCCCGGAATGCAATCACGAATTGCATGTACTGGAACAAACCTTGAAGGGTTGATGGCGCAAAACTTGCTGCCTATCAGCCTGTGGATAACTTTGTGGATATCCTCGGTATAAGTTGTGAATAGCAGGTGAATAAGTAAGAAGAGTGAAAGAAGCCGCACAAAATAGCGCTGAAGCGGCCTTTAAGCGGGTGTTTCTGTCAAAATACGGTTTGTTATTTATCAGCGCCGCATCAGTAAAAAGAGCCTCATTTTCACACTGCCCATTACGGGTGAAGCATCGAAGAAAACGTCGCAAAAAGAAAGCTGCTCACCCGTTGATAAAACCAGCGCGTGGTTATGAAATTTTGTATATGAACGCTTATATATAAAAGCTTATAAATACTGCGCACGTAATAACAAGCAAGTTGCAGCAAGCCTGCTTCGCGTAGGACAAGCGTAGGCAAGCGCTTTGTAAGAATGAGTACCGCACCGTTTAACCATCGATAAGGATCTAACTATGCAATTGGTCAAAACCCAACGTGACGCGCTGCTACGTCCGCTGCAGATTGTGAGTGGTATTGTCGAGCGTCGGCACACATTGCCGATTCTGGCCAATATCCTCATACGCAAGGATGGCGAGCGTGTTTCATTCCTGTCGACTGATATCGAAGTGCAGATCACCACGCACGCACAAGTCGGCAGCGGCAACGACATCGCATCCACGACTGTCGCCGCACGCAAGTTGCTCGACATTTTGCGCGCACTGCCGGATTCCGGCGACGTCTCATTGACACTCGCCAACAAGCGCATGACCGTGCAATCGGGCAAGTCGCGTTTCGCTTTGCAAACACTGGCTGCGGAAGAATTCCCTACCGTTGCACAAGCCGAGCAATACAACGCCAAAGTCACGCTGCCGCAAAAAACCTTGAAGCACCTTTTCAACATGGTGCACTTCTCGATGGCGCAGCAAGACATTCGTTATTACCTGAACGGTTTGTTGCTCGTGGTTGATGGCAAGAACGTCATCGCCGTCGCTACCGATGGTCACCGTCTTGCATTCTGCCAAGTCGCTACCGAGCAAGAGTTCGCGCGTCAAGAAGTCATCATCCCGCGCAAAACCATTATCGAATTGCAGCGCCTGCTGGAAGATACCGATCAGCCTGTCGATCTCGAGATCGCCAACAACCAGGTCAAGCTGACCTTCGGCGATATCGAACTGATCTCCAAACTGGTCGAAGGCAAGTTCCCGGATTACACCCGCGTCGTGCCTAAGGGTTACAAGAACAACTTCACGATAGGCCGCGATGCCTTGCTGCGTTCGCTGCAACGCGCTGCGATCATGACGTCCGACAAGTTCAAGGGTGTGCGTTGCATCATGAGCCCGGGCAGCATGAAGATCAGCTCGACCAATGCCGACCAGGAAGAAGCAGTCGAAGAAATCGAAATCGATTACGGCGGCGATAGCGTCGATATCGGCTTTAACGTGACCTACCTGCTCGATGTATTGAACAACCTCAAGGGCGACAGCATCAACATCGCTCTGGGCGACGCCAATTCATCCGCATTGATCACCGTGCCGGACAACCCAGACTTCAAATACGTCGTCATGCCGATGCGCATTTGATTCTACAAAAGCAACTCAAACTGTAACTGAGCCGGCAGCTTCAGGACTAGTTGAAAAACTAGTTGTGAAGCCAGCCAAAAAGTCTAGCCAAAACAGCCGCAGAATGAGATGCAAAAATGGGGAAAAACGCTTTAAAAACAGCAGTTTGCCCCCATCTGGTTTAAAGTAGTAAGCAAGCCTGCAGCGCAGTTGGCAACACCCTCTGCGCTGCGGGCAGGCAAGTAGCCAGTGAATTGCCGGTTTGTCGGCAGTTCACTCAATCGTTTCAAGTATTCGCGGTCATGGCGGCGCTTTCCGAGTGACGCCCTCATCGTGAATTAAGTAGCAGTTATGTCGCAACATGAGTAAGAGGCCAAGCCAGCGCAGTGTTCCGCGCAAGCCAGTTTGTTCTCCGCCGCCACAAGCCGGAACAGCAACGTCCCACTCCCCTCGTTTTGCGCAATAACCAAGTAACCGTTTTTTAAAGGTAGCCATGTCCGCGATCCCTAACGACAACACCCCGCAATCGCCAGCCGCGCTTTCCGCGTCATACGGCGCATCATCCATCCAGATCCTCGAAGGCCTGGAAGCGGTGCGCAAGCGCCCGGGCATGTATATCGGCGACACGTCGGACGGCACCGGTTTGCATCACTGCGTGTTTGAAGTGCTGGACAACTCCATCGATGAATCGCTGGCCGGTCATTGCACCGAGATTCACGTCACCATCCACTCCGACAATTCGATTTCCGTTACCGATAACGGTCGCGGCATTCCGACCGGCATCAAATGGGACGACAAGCACGAGCCTAAACGCAGCGCTGCAGAAATCGTCATGACCGAATTGCACGCAGGCGGTAAGTTCGATCAAAACTCATACAAAGTCTCTGGCGGTTTGCACGGCGTCGGCGTGTCCTGCGTTAATGGTTTATCCAAACTGTTGAAGCTGACCATCCGTCGCGATGGCAAAAAGCACGAGATGGAATTCGTCCGTGGCGTACCGCAAAATCGCGAAGTCGAAACCATAGACGGCATGATCGTCTCGCCGATCAAGGTCGTCGGCGAAACCGACAAGCGCGGCACCGAAGTCCACTTCTGGGCCGATGAAGAAATCTTCAACAATGTCGAGTTCCACTACGACATTCTGGCCAAGCGCATCCGCGAACTGTCCTTCCTCAACAACGGCGTCAACATCAAGCTGACCGACCAGCGTACCGGCAAGGAAGAAGTGTTTGCGTTTGAAGGCGGCACCCGTGGCTTCGTTGAGTACATCAACAAAGCCAAGAGCGTATTGCACCCAACCATTTTCCAGGCAACCGGCGAACGTATGTCGGACCAGAACACCAACATCAGCGTTGACGTCTCCATGCAATGGAACGACGCCTACAACGAACAAGTGCTCTGCTTCACCAATAATATTCCGCAACGCGATGGCGGCACCCATCTGACCGGCCTGCGCGCCGCGATGACGCGCGTCATCAACAAGTACATAGAAGAGCACGAGTTCGCCAAGAAAGCCAAAGTCGAAGTCACCGGCGACGACATGCGCGAAGGCCTGACCTGCGTCCTGTCCGTCAAAGTACCTGAACCGAAGTTCAGCTCGCAGACCAAAGACAAACTGGTATCGTCCGAAGTGCGCGGCCCGGTTGAAGAGATCGTTGCCAAAACATTGAGCGACTACCTGCAAGAAAAACCAAACGACGCCAAGATCATCTGCGGCAAGATCGTCGAAGCCGCACGTGCGCGCGAAGCAGCACGCAAGGCGCGCGACCTGACCCGCCGCAAAGGCATCATGGACGGCCTCGGCTTGTCCGCCAAGCTGGCCGATTGCCAGGAAAAAGATCCAGCCCTGTGCGAACTGTATGTAGTCGAAGGTGACTCCGCGGGCGGCTCCGCCAAGCAAGGTCGCGACCGCAAGTTTCAGGCGATCCTGCCACTGCGCGGCAAAGTCTTGAACGTAGAAAAAGCCCGCTTTGAAAAAATGCTCGCCAGCGAACAGATCACTACCCTGATCGCCACGCTAGGCACCAGCATCGGCGCGGACGAATTCAATATCGAGAAGCTGCGTTATCACCGCATCATCATCATGACCGATGCTGACGTCGACGGCGCCCACATCCGCACCCTGCTGCTCACGCTGCTGTATCGCCAGATGCCGCAACTGGTCGAGCGCGGCCACGTCTACATCGCGCAACCGCCGCTGTACAAGGTCAAGCACGGCAAGGACGAACGCTATCTGAAAGATGACGCAGAAGAAGCCATCTACATGATGCAGATCGCACTGAACGACGCGGTACTGATTCCATCAGAAGGCGCAGCACCGATCAGCGGCGACGCCTTGTCCGAGCTGGTCCGTCAATACAACACCGCCAACGCCATCATCAACCGCCTCACACGCGCAGTCGATGGCGCAGCACTCACCGCCATCATGACCGGCGTCACGCTCGACCTCAGCGACAGCGCCGCGGCAGAAGCATCGGCCAAGCGCCTGCAAGATGGCATCAACGAGCCATCGGTCACCGTGCACACCAAGTACGACGAACTGGCAGACAAGTACGCACTGCGCATCAACCGCATGTACCACGGCAACGTCAAAGTCAGCGCCATCGACGCTGACTTCGTCACCGGCCCCGACTACACCGTACTCGCCGCTGCCGCCGCAACCTTCAAGGGTTTGATCGGTACAGGCGCAATGGTTCAGCGCGGTGCCGGCGAAAAAGCCAAAACCATCGGCATCAACGACTTCCATCAAGCGATGAACTGGTTGCGCAGCGAAGCAGAACGCAACGTCGGCAAGCAACGCTACAAAGGTCTGGGCGAGATGAACCCATCGCAACTGTGGGAAACAACCATGGACCCAACCGTGCGCCGCTTGTTAAAAGTGCAGATCGAAGACGCGATTGCCGCTGATCAGATCTTCACGACTTTGATGGGTGATGACGTTGAACCACGTCGTGCGTTTATTGAGTTGAATGCGCTATCTGCTGGGAATATTGATATTTGATTTACAATGTAGCAGGAGCCATAAGCTGAGATTTTGAGACGCATCTGTTGAGATATTTATCGACAGATGCATGTTGATAGCTACGCAATACTGTTCTTAATATCACGTAAGAAGTGAAAAAGGCCACCTCATTAGGTGGCCTTTTTGCATTTGGTTTGACCATACAACTTGAAATTCCTGTCGCCATTGACTAGGGTGTAAGACCGTGTCGGTGCAACGCTGGCGCATAGTTCTACTACGACCTTATTTAGTATCAAAGACCGCACGTTCGGTAGCACCGCCTATTTATGAGAGGGTACGGACGCGGAGCTAACGATGAAAAAGGTCTGGCGCAGGACGAATCGAACGGAACGGGCAGCTTACTTCCCGGACTGCACTTCCCGTCTTTTATATAAGAGAAATGTTTTCAACACCCATGGCGCGCAAACACGCGACCAAAAAAGCGGCGCTGAAACGTTTTCTAATAACTTTTCGATTTATCTGGTCGGGCGATTCATGGATGCCCAGCTCCTCGAGTTGACGGGAAAGCTGCTTGTATCCAATTCCACGCCGCCTCATCTCAAGTTCAATCAACTCTTTCGCAGTGTCTTCCCAGGCCTCATACGGTTGAGCCTGTTCAACATGCTCCTTTACCAGTTTGTTCATTGCACCTCCATCTTCCTTAAGCGACCTTTATTTCTTGCTGCCAGACGTTCCCTCATCCCCATTATCCGTCTTATACGACGGATGCCAACAAGTTACCCATATACGTTCCAGCTAATCATTTTTTGCGAGAACGAATTGCTGAACAAAACATTATCCGCCGTCCCATTGAGGAAACACCCTCTTTCGACATTTAGCGCAGGTGCCAAATGAAGACTTCACCCACCTATGGTGTCCGTAGCCGCCGACCCACTAATGCTGCAGTTCGTTTCACGGCGCGAACATACGGTAAAGCGCGCATTGGTACGTACGTAGAAAAAGCCGGAGGACACATTACTGTTGAATCCGAAGCCGAGCGGTTAGTCGCACACATCCTGTGTGTTGACCCGAGAGTGAGGTCCTTCAAGCCACAACCATTCACAGTCGACTTGGTCGGCGAACGACTTCTGTTTACTCATGAAGAAGTTTCGGAGGCGCGCAAGACGCGCGGCGGTCGCAATGGAGAATGTGAATACACACCGGATTTTTCTACCGTACAGATTGATGGTCTTCAAAGGGTGTACGAAGTAAAACTTCAGGGATACGAAGGGGATGACAAATACTGGGCAAAAATTGAGCGCGCGAAGAAAATCATGGACGCGTACTGCTTTCCACTATCCACGGTGATTGTGCCGGCGGACGAACGGCACCCGTTAGTCATCAATGCTCAATTGCTGAAGCAAGTTATATCCCGTGTGCGTACATCTCTTAAGCCGGACGTTATCGCGCGTGTGGAGAGCTACTGCGAATCAGGCCCGGTCTTACTCCGTGCATTGAGCGAAGACCTCAAGATTCCCAATAATTTGATTCCACCCCTACTCGCTACGGGGGCGTTGCAGGCAGACATTGCTCATTGCCGCATAGGAGCATCATTAGAACTGTCCGCTGCATACGGCGACCTAAGCCATCTATTTTTAATTGAGGAGCTTCAGTCGTGATTTCCGACCTCCGTCCCGGCGACCGATTGATGCTTTCCAATAAGCAGGATAGCTACTTCGAAGTATTGGATGGCCGAATCCATGCGGGTGCTATCGAAATTTTTGATGTAGAGAAACGCGAGGCGAGCTATGTCGATGAAGCTGAAATCCGGGCAGGTATTTCATCCGGCCGTTTGATATTGCATCGACAAGGGATGGCGCGCGTCGGTATAGCTACCCAATACGATAACGAAGAGTTGCAAGCCAAAGTTCGTTTTCTGCACCGCATACTAAGGAGCATAGATGGCTTCCAAAAGAAGCTTGGAGTGTCCTTCGACGCAGCAATTCCATTCGCACGTGAGACCTATATAGAGGAAAGCGAAGAACAACTGGTAGCCAAGTCGTTCCCCTCTCGAGCAACCCTATTCCGAGCTCACAAAAAACAGCAGCTTGGACTGGCAGTACTCAAAGGCGATAGGAACAAAGGAAATGCGAATGCTAGATATTCCAAGGAACTCGTAGAGTTTGTTGAAGAGCTTGTCAAAGAACAGTTTTTGGTTACCGAATCTAAATGGACAGTTTTAGATTTGACTAAGTATGTCAATCTTGAGGCACGCAGGCGTTGCCTCCATGCTTCCAAGCATTCCATTAGTCGCAAATTCGTAGTTTCGATAATTCGCGGGCTCACCGTCGACGCCGATTATGACAGGATGAATCCCCTCAATAGGGTGGCGGGAAAATCAACAGCTACGCGACGTATCAGGGCAGGTTTTTTGTTCGCACGTATCGAGCAGGATGCGGTGCATCTCCCGTTCGTTGTTTTGACACCCCATGGTATTGCCCGAACCGTTTATCTAGTGCTAGCGATTGATGTATGCACTGGATATCCAGTTGGATGGCATCTCGTTATCGGCTCACCGAGCGAAAAGGATTCGCTGCGTTGCCTCGAGATGTATCTGACGCCAGCGAAGGAGGCTCGCTTTAAGGAACTGGGCGTAATGGACGCGCAAAACATTTATGGAACCCCTTCTCAGGTCATTTTTGATAATGGACCGGAGACAAAAGGAGGACGTATCGAACGCCTTGATAGGCTTGAAGTGGATGTAAAGCACTGTAAAGCGAGGGAAGCACAAGGTAAGCCCTTCATTGAACGCCTGAACAAGTCACTGAAAGAGGCATTGCAGCGTCTTGATGGATGTACCCGCTTCGAGGGAGTGGATGGTAAGCGTGACCCGGAGGCTCTGGGCGACGAGCTAATTACCGTCGATGCACTTGAAAAGTGGGTTGTAAGGTGGCTTTACGAGAGCTGGGCCAATACTCCTCTTGACCGTCACCGTTGGGATGAACTTCTGGTCGAATCAATCAAAGGTAAGACGCCGTTAGAACGCTTGAAGCACTTGACTGAAGAGATGGGATATCCAGTCACGATGCCACCTTCACGCCAAGAATGGATGGCCGCACTCTATGAACACGACCATTGTGCTTTAAGTGCTAAGTCAGGTATTACGGTGAACGGTCTTCGTTATAAGGGCGAAGTCATTTCGTATCTGCTTGCCAAGTACGGCGACCATAGACAACTCCATGTCATCTACAACCCCGATGACTTCCGCCAGGTATATGTGCACGAGAGCGATGACCTTCCTCTTGTTGCACTAACGAACGAACATGTCCTGCCTGATACGCCTGCCTGGACTTTTGCGGAAGCAAAAGACAAATTCAAAAATGGCTTGCTTGACTGGAAAATGCCAGACGCAAAGGTCCAATTCCAGAATGACCTTGATAAAGAGGTTACCGGTAAAAAAGGAATGAAAACCAAACGTCCAAGCAAACGCGAAGAAAATCAGGAAACCGTTCGTTTGACGAAAAACCACTCGGCTACCCAACGGAGCATTAACCGACCAATTTCGTCGGAAGGGCCATTCGGTGCTCCACTTTCGAACAATCCTGCATTGCTCACTGAAGACTCTGGGGCAACCGCGATTACTTACGAAGATGCGCCGCTGATGACTATAGTAAATAGAACAACTGGAGACAAATTGCTGTGACACCCGCTCAACAACTTCGGCGCGATATCGAGACCTGCGAACTTCCACATCCGATGTTCGTGGCGCATCTCACTGCGCTTAAACAGCGCATCAATGATGCTCTCGATGGCTTCGCGCCTAAAATCACTCGCGTGCCAGGCCCAAGTGGCGTTGGTAAGTCTTCACTCATCGCGACTCTTTCGCGCGACTATCCTCATAAGCTTACTGATGGGCGCCGTAGCATTCCAGTTTTGGTCGTCGAAGTACCGCAATCCGCTACAGCCAAACTGCTTCCGAAAAGTGTATTGCGAGCATTAGGCCTTGAAGTTCGTAGCAGTATGACGGCAGGAGCAATGTTCGATTTGATGGTCATGCAACTTCGAATAGCGAATACACGTGTAGTAATTTTTGACGAGATATCACATCTTGTTGATGAAGGTTCTCGAGTACCTCCTCGTGCGGCAAGTGATTGGCTTAAGACTTTGTCCGACACACTAAAGTTGACGCTGATTCTTTTTGGTATTCCAAAACTCGAACTACTTTTTAAAGCGAATGAACAATTGCGTCGCCGAGCCTGTCCTGCACGTATTTTTTTACCTTATGACGCGAGCGATTTGCAGGAAATGAAGGCATACATTTCGTGTGTCGCTAACTATGCTCGTCTTTTTAATGCTGCCGGTTATCCCATTGGCGTCAGCACTCGCGTACTGACTCAACAAAGTTATCTGCTCACGGGCGGCCTAATCGGCGTGCTTGCTGACTTCATGCGCGAGCTCGCAAGTTCAATGACAAACGAAGCGCCGCGCGCCATTACATACGAAGACTGTCAAAGAGCGCTGGATGATGTTAGCCATGCAGGGTCGCCGCATTTACTTGCCTTCCAGGATGCAGCTAACGAAGACATTGATGTGGCACCGGCAGCTCTTAAGCAAGCGTATGTGCATGTTCTGACCAGCAATGCAGCGTCCATACCAGTTCGTAAAAAATTAGGAGAAAAACGATGAGCCTTCTCATTACCTATGCACCCCACGAGGACGAATCCGGAATGGGGTACTACCGTCGGCTCTCTGCTGACAATGCACTTTTTTGTTGGCGTAACTTGACGGACACAGCCGGTGTTGAACGTAGTCGCCGTGCATTGCTCATGCGCACCGAGGACGTCGCACGTAATCTGGGTTTGAGGCCAGAGTGGACCGAATCCGTTGGACAGAAAGAAGAACTCAGTCGCAAATGGGGGCGCCTTCATCGCGCCAAAGTTGATGCAGTATGTCCGGCGTGCATAGCTGAATTCCCTTACATACGTCAGCATTGGGAGCACGACTATGTCACAGCCTGTCCGCAGCACAGACTGCGATTGGTCGACCAATGCAACGCATGCGGGCAACATTTGTCCCCAGAGCGGCTCTACATAGGCTTGTGCTCCTGTGGGCATGACCTAGGCGACCTACCGCGCGTACAGGCGAATCTTTCACAGCAGTGGCTATCGGCGCACATTGCGAGCAATGACCGACAACTATGCAACGTGAAGCCGATTATTCATGGCGTGACTATCGATGTGTTGGTGAAAATCATCCGGACACTATGCCTGCACCCAGACCCGAAACTATCCGGATTACCACGCAACACAGCATTACCAAAATCAGTTGCTGAGTCAGTCAAATTTCTAGCACCACTCGAAGCTTTGCTGGCTGATTGGCCAACTGGCTTTCGTAATCATGTTGAAGAACGTATTGCATCTGGCCGCAAAGATGCCCGCACGTTAAATACCCTGCTGGGTGATTGGTATATCAGTCTGCGTAAGCTCTGCCAGGACACGACAATGGAGCCGCTTCTACAAATCATCATCGACGTAGCGGCAGAGAAATCCGATTGTGTACTTGGCCTAGATTCCTCCAAAACTATGGCCGAGGATTCGACCGGATACATGCGTGCCCCCGACGCTGCCAAAGCGATTGGCATTAGCGTTTCACGTTTGCATCAATCGCTTCAGACAGGTGAATGCGAGAACCGCAAGCAACGCACAGGTACGCGTGGCCAAGTTTACGAAATCCCGTGTGTAGAGATTGAGCGCATTCAACAGAAACGTGCTGGCTGGATATCTGACACCATGGCTTGTGAGATAGCTAATGTCACAGCTGTCGTACTTGAACGCATGAAAGCTGCAGGTGTAATCCGGTCAGATATTCGCTGGCGTGAAGACATCATGAAAGGTGGCCCGGTAGAGCTCCTCTCGATTTCGGAGTTGTATGAATATGTAGAACGACAGGTCGTGCCTGCTGCAGTAACTGATGATGCTTCAACTACTTGGGCTAAGTTTACCAGCCGTCGCATGGGCGACAAGCATGCCATTGAGTCTTTGATGAAGGCTGTAGCGAATGGAGAGGTGAAAGCCATCGCATGTGCTCGAACGTTGGGCGAATTTTCATTCCGGAGGGCCGATGTGTCGCAATATTTCGGCACACCGCTACTTGAGGCAGGTATGTCGATTCAGCAACTGGCTAAAGCCACTGGCTGGAAGTGGGAGTCTATCTCTCACTGGATGGAGGAAGGGATGTTGGCATATGAATCAATTCAACTTCGCGGTCAGACTTGTCGCGTGGTGTTGCCGCATCAGTTACTAGCGTTCCGCCAAAGCTACATCCGATTGGCGGACCTTGCGCGCGCCATGGACACGAAAGCATCAGCGTTGTCTCGCTTGCTCCACGGCGTTAAACTAGTTGGCGCGAAACAATTGCACAATGGTTCTGTGCGAGGTGGACTGATTCAAATTTCTGACCTTGGTCGACTGGCGTTGCTAGGGGCACGGGCCGGTGAAGACCTGTTCGTACCGGCTTAAGGAACATTCTGGAATGTTAGCTAAAGTTGTATCAATCGAAGTATCTCATTTCTGCTCCACTGCGAACGGCTGACAATGAATGCGATGCATGTATTCATCGCTAACCTGAACTGTGGTTTTACTCTGCCTTTGCGAGTATGCCATTCGCAAATTTTTGTATCTTTGAAAGTTCAGTAATGAATGGCATATCGCTAGACTCATACATTCCAAACCAAATTATCAAAGACGCGGCACTACACGGTGAATTAGTTGTATTTGTAGGTGCGGGCGCATCGATGCTTTGCGGTAGTCCTGATTGGCGTAGTTTCGCTAACTTAGTTGTAAATAAAATTGAAGCCGCTGGAAAACTTAATTTTCTGGAGGCAGAGCAACTACGGTCAATTGGCGACTCAAGGAGAACATTGTCTATTGCAATCGACATAGCTCGCGAAGCGAATATTACGATTAATTACGACGAAATCTTTCATCCCGAAGAAGTTAAACAACCGGGCCTAGATTTATATAAATTACTCGCTGAGCTCAGACCTGTTTTTGTGACGACTAATTATGATAAGTGGCTTGATTTTGATGATGTAAAAGTCTCTTCAACTGAAATTGGAAATGATTACTCGAAGGTCGCGATAAGTAAGCCGACAATAAGAAAAAGTTATTTCGGTCCGGAGCAAATTACTTCGGAAAAGCTCAAGGAACGGGGAGCAGTTTTACACCTTCATGGTTCATATAGCGAACCTGAAACGATGATTGTTTCGCTACGCGACTACATCAAACATTATGCGGATGCCAGAATTACGACGTTGCTGACGGAAATGTTCCGTAACTACACAGTTCTCTTCGTTGGTTACGGACTCGCGGAACTTGAAATACTCGACCATATCATTCGATTGAATGAGAGTGGAAACAAGGACCAGCCCAGACATTTTATGCTCTACGCGCATAGGTCCAGTGAGAAAGAACAAACAAAGTTTTTATCACAGTTTTTTCAAAATCAATGTGGCGTTGGTGTCATTCCATATTGTATTGATGAGCGTGGCTACGGAGAGCTAATCGAGGTGTTTAGGTCTTGGGCTCCGCTACTAGATGTGCGTGAACCAAACCAAATTGATTTATTAACTCAAATAGACCGATACGTTTCAGTTGGTGATGCATTCATTCAAAGAGAAGCTGCGCTTAAATTCATACGGAAAAGACCTGAGTTAATTCCTTACTTTTTAAACTCGCTGAAAGACATCGTTTGGTTCGAGGATTTAGATAAGGACGATTATTTTAATATTAGCAATAACCCAGGGGTTACAGTAATTGAGAAGGATGGTGAAACTAATTATCAGGCTGAAGGTTGGCCGGCATTGAGATATTTGGAACTCATATCGGGGCATGCAAGTCTTGTGCACGCAGAACGCATTATTGAAATTGTTCGTAACATTACGCAAGATTCAGTGGCGAGAAAAATTGATAACTGGAGGACTTTTTGGTCTCTTGCAACTGTCGTTTCTAATCTTCCTTTGCAGGCAATTAGACTAGACGACATTCAATTGATAGAAGTTTGGTTAGATACACGCTTTCAGTCGAACATGGTGGGACATGAAGTTGGAGAGAAGTTATTGCCACGCTTACTTGAAAGTTCATCAATTGATGACTGGGACAAAGCTTTTGCATTAACAACTGTACTCACAGCTCTTCATTCAAAGAAGGACGAAGAATGAGATTCGAAAATGTAGGAGTTATCAACGACCACTACCTTAAAGCTACTCTGAGCAATGCTGAAAAGTTAGGTGAAAAATGCGGCCCAAAGATTGTAAAAATGCTTTGCAAGAGATATCAGGAATGCTTGGAAGATTCTCATTCCGATAGAACTACTTACATTTGGCGAAAGGCAATAGAAGAGCACGAACAAGATAGCTTTGATTCCGATTACCGCCACTTAATCATCAGTGGTGTTCGAGATAGCGCTATGGGTGCTGTACGGGCTAGTCCGGAACAAGCACAAGAATTAATAGCAAATTTACTTGCTTCCGAATTCCCTTCACTTGTCAGGATAGGAATTTATATCTGTGGCGAACACTACGGACTTTTTGGAGAACTATTTTGGAAGATGCACAAGCCAGTTTGGTTCGATGAAATCCAGTATTGGCATGAAATATACTGGTTTGTAAATAAGTGTTTTAAACGCTTCACAGCTCATGAAAAATTATTATTTATCGATATTGTCGATAACTATTCAGTAAAAGAGAGTGGATTAAGAGACCACAAAGAGTATGAAGAACTTCATCGTCGCGACCTTTTGCACCCAGCTGTTGGTCAGGGAGATAAATTGGTTGATTACAAGTACAAAGAACTTGTTTCAAAACTTGGTAATGTTAGAGAACATCCTGATTTTCATTTGTACTCATCGGGAGCAACTTGGATTCAAGACCGCAGTCCAATTACAAGTGACGACATAATTGCCAAAACGCCAGAAGAGTTACATGAATTTTTGATTAGCTTTGTACCGGTATCAAATGGGTGGGGGGATGCACCTTCTTATCGTGGTTTGGCGTCTAATCTAACTGCAGCGGTCCGCTCTAGTGATTCAGCTTTCCAAGAATATTTCCCTATTTTTAATGATGTCCATCGAGCATATTTACATGGATTATTACAGGGGCTCAAGGAGCGCTGGATTGATGACAAGCGTTCTATCCCGTGGCACGAAACCATTTTATTCATTTCGACGTTAGTGAAGGACCCAGCATTCGCGCGCGATATTCGAACCGTCGACAATGGGAATCATGACCCAAATATAAATTGGGTTATTTCTGATATCTCCGATTTGGCACAAGCATCGATTTCTGATTCCTCTCGTGAAGTTGAAGACAATTTAATAATCGATTTTATTAGTCTATTCAAAACGCTCTTATTTTTACTTGACCCCGAAGTCTTGGGAGATAAGAACGATGCTGTTTCAAGTGCGATAAATTCGCCCAGAGGAAAATTAATCGAATCAACATTTAAATTGGCATTGGAATTGCGTCGTCGCAATCATGAAGATGAATCGCGAAAATTAATGATTCAAGAACTATTGTCGCCAATACTTAATCATGAGATTGAAACCTGTGATGCTGGACTCAATAATGAGTTTGCAGCTCTGGCGGGTATGTATTGCGCCAACATTCATTACCTACATCCAAGTTGGATTGAATTAAATTTTGATAAGATTTTTTCAATTTCAAGTCAGACCGCTTGGCGTGCAGCCGCGCACGGGTTTTCATATCAAAATTATGTATATGATTGGCTTTACAATTCCTTGAAAGAACGTGGGCATTTAAGAAAAATGATTCTTCTTGAGAATTTACCTAGTGGAGTTACAGAAAAAGCGGTCCAGTTCCTAGGTTTGGCGTATCTCGAAGGAAAAGAAGAGCTGACTATTAATTCTATCCTTGGCGAACTTGTATATGGATTGAACGAAAAGCCATTGAAAAAGCTCTGTTGGTTTTTTTGGACGATGCGCAATAAGGAGCGAATTGCAAATGGCGCTGGTCATAAGATTCTTCATTTTTGGTCAGAGATAGCGAAAACCATCCGAAATGGTGTTTCTGAGCGCGAGGCGCTTCAATCATCGCTAAACCGACTTGCGGTTTATATTACTAAAATTACTCCGGAAATTGAGGCGAATTGGACAGAAGCGGCACGCCATGCTCAAGTAGGCTACCAAGGTAATCTTTTACTTGAGGAACTATCACGGCTTTCAAAACAATATCCAAAAGAAGTCACTCATGTATTACTAAAGGCTTTGGAAAAATTTGTGCCCGATTTCGACCATAAAGATTTAATCGACTTGGTTGAATCTGTTGCTGAGGCTGGACTTTTTGATGAAGCAGAGTCAATTTGTAATGAGTATGCTAACCGTGGGGCTCCACATTTACTTAAAGATACTTATCAGGCAATCAGAGAAAGACGGAAACAGAATATTTGAGCCGATGACTTTGAAGCGTCCACAATCGGTCAAAAAGTGGCAATTGTCAGTAAAGAAAATGCAAATTTCAGGCCGCTACTACGGAGAATTATCTGGTTGTGGAAGCTGAACAAATCAATCCAGTCCAATATCATCTGGCACCACATTGATTTGCAATGCCTCGCTATAAAGCTGAGTGCCGGGAAGAAAAGCTTTAGCTAAAATATGCATATCTTCGATACTGATTTCACCATCAAAGCGAAAAAATTTAGTGTACTGATGACCTTTTGTTTTCTTTCCGTTCAAAAGGGTGTTCAAGTCTGCGTCATTATAAATAATCCTAGCACCATCGAAATGGACTACATGTGCTTCGAAGTCCGGAGATAGTGCGTGCAAATAGCAAGCATGAACGTCGCCTGGTTTATGTTGCCACGCCTCCAATTGCAACAACTCTCCGCGTATGTCGTCGACCTTACATAAATGCACTAATAATGAGTCACATCTCCCCTCATGATAGGTCTCTGGAAGAACATGTTGTAACTTAGTGTGGCCGCCTTTTTTGGTAATTTCTAATGCCTGTTTAAAGGACGGTCCGAAGGAAGGAGCTGACCCAAAAATCCGTGGATGATGGCCTACACGGATTTGAGCTAGCGACCATAGATGTGGCATTTCTACCAAGCAGTTTGTTATGAAGGTTGATTCTGGAAGTGGGAAAACATTGATGTCTGAATTTTCTGCGAAGGAAAGGTGGTACCTACCAGCTTCAATGCTCACGTGTAAATGCTTAAATGGTACCAAACCATCCTCTGTCATAAGCCGATTTGCGATAGATTGAAATTGTGACTCGTTCATCATAAAGTCATGCATTCTCTTATCGTTTAAAAATGATTTTTGATGCATCAGTTTTTATGTTTTTACGCGTTCTTTACAAAGCTCTTTAAAATCCGGCAGGTAAGGCCGAACTTGATTGCGGAGGCATGTCAATTCGCAAGAGTATTCTAAGTAAGCTCTTTATAGCGGACTCTCCTATGAGCGACTGACTAACATTTGCAACCATCTCATCAGCATGTTCTTTGGCTAATTTTAGGACTCCGGTGTACCAAGCAAGAGCAAACTCTAGAGCTGCCTCACCTTGAGGTTGTTCGTGTTGGATAAACACTTTGCTCATAAAATCAGCCATATATCGACTAGCTTCGCGTTCGGATGAGTAATCCAGTTCGCCAGGCAGTGCAGCACGTAATAACGCGCCTTGAATCACGCCATCGTTATATCGAGCAAAATTTTCAGGGTCCAACACAACTTGCTGAAAAGCGTCGGTCCCTAATCGATTTTCGTGACCTAATAATTTAGATTCTCGCGCTTGCTGAAGGATTGCCGCTACTGTCATTAAAACTGATGGAGTGCAATGTACGCCCGCTTCATATCCAGAATCCCAATATGCAAAATCTGGTCGCAAAAAGAGCTCGTCTACAAGAGAAGCGCCTGTTGGAAGTAGTGCGTTATTTTGAATGCCTGTTGTCGTACCTAATAAGTGCTCAACACGGATAGCGAGCTCATTTTGGATTTCTGCAAGCGGAAGCTGTGAAAGTGCCTCATGTTCACGTTTGTAGGACATCGATAGCGATTCTCCAATAGCAACGCTAGCAAACGTCTCTACATTGATTACCGACCCCTCAGCGGAATAACCTAAATTTGATTTCAGCGATGTAATTTGCTGGTCAGATTCTGCAATCTGAGCACCTATGAGGTAGGTTTTCGCACCGGTATGTAAAGTTCGTAAATCTCTGCTAATTGAAAGAAGCTTGCTACCTCTTCCCACAACTGCTGCAACAACAAGTAATGCATTATCTTTATCAAGCGGTTCGCTCAAACTATCTAGTTGAGAGTGGTTAATGACCCTTAGAGGATTTCCAGATTGAAGAAATGGGCCCAGTATCTCCGCACATTTGTTTGCCACAACGGCTGAAAATGTATCGTCCTGATGCACAATCGCGCCAACTGATGCAGGGACCTTTTGACAGATGATTCTTCTTAGATAATTACTAAAAGCTGGAAGATTTACCAAACCATCCCCGTAAATAAATAACGGACGTACTTTGGAATGAGAACCAGCATTCTTACCTTGCATAGCAAGGAATCTACGGTCTGCACAATGGTTTGCGAGTAAGGATGCATTCTTAGAAGCATGAGCAATTTTTTTTAGCAGAATTTTTTTTGGCTTAAGGTCTTCAGGTGCAAATCGCTCACCAGCGATTCTTATATCTCGTAATCCCTCATTTACTCTAGTTGAAGACCTGTCATCTTTTAAGGAAAATAACGCCCCCTTAGAATCCGTCGCTGAATCAAATGTTAGTAGAGTAAGTGTTTCCGTTTGATGGCAATAGCTCCTTTCTTTCCACAGCCTTTCAAGCCTCAAGGAAGAAGACGCCGAAATAATACAAAGTGACGTTCCATACAAAGGAAAGTCAAAATCCTTTAGCCCTTCGTGAGAGTGGAAACTAACCACTCTTGGGCGCGGTTTATTAAGTAACGTGCAGTAAAGGTCACTTAGTGCATAAGCAACTGCCGCAATAGCCATCGTATCGATGCAAATTACATCAATGGGATTTTTTAATGCATCATCTCTTTTCTTTAATTTTCGAAGTAAAGCGAAACTAAGAAAATGAACGTTTTCTATTTCCGTCAACGCATCTTCTGCACGTAAAAATCTGGTTGAACGCTCACCGGATGGCTTAACGAATGCAAATCCCGACGGAGCCGTTACGAGTACATGGTGAGCACTAAAGAGTTTTGACAAGCCGGCGTCGAAAATTCGATTAGTGGCGCTATGCAATAGGGATTTGTCTGTTTTCTCAGAATTGCGAATGCTCGCCTTAATACGAAGTTCTCCCGCGGCATCTACAGAACAGATATATAACGCTATGCGTTTTTTCAGTCTGTTAGCAGCTTGGATAAGACCCGGTTCATTATTAAGAGCGTTGGCCAACAGTTGGACTTCGTTTTCGACACAAACTATAGCAATGCCATCTGGTGCTAATACTGCTCCGGCACATGCCTCAATTGCGTCCGAGAGATTTCCGTCTTTCATAGTCCCTGGAGATTTGAAAAGGAAATAGAAATCTCTCTTGGGGCTTCCGAGTGAAGCGATATTGCATTCGTATGCGAAGAAATTTTTCAATTTTTCCCTCGCGACAGCGGAATAACAATCGAATATGCCGCGCCAGGAACCGCCGAAAGCAGGGGTCTTTCCTTAAGCCAATGACGCGGGGAAAAATTTGATGTAGATGTGGCTGAAAAGTCTTGAACTAGGCAAACTCGACCAGTCCTTAATCTTAAGAAAGCATTCAATTCGTGCAGGCAATTGACTACTAAATCTAATCCGTGCCCACTTTCATAGTTATCTTTAGTGGTCGCATGTTGCGTAAAGCAAGCCTTAACTAATGCCACCTCTTCTTCAACAGACAAATCCTTCATTTCGAGGTCTGGTTTAGTTTTGCTTAACCATCGCTTGGCTAGCCCAGGGCCCGTATCAAA
Organism: Herminiimonas aquatilis; assembly: GCF_042665175.1. NCBI lineage: Bacteria > Pseudomonadati > Pseudomonadota > Betaproteobacteria > Burkholderiales > Oxalobacteraceae > Herminiimonas > Herminiimonas aquatilis. Next base: position 1,408,934 of record NZ_JBHTCC010000001.1, on the reverse strand, counting down.
TACGGTCAGTTCAATCAACGTAACGTCCGATGCTGAGCGTACATTGCCATCTGTGTCTGTGTGTCGTTTTTGGTTTGACAGTGTTCGAAGCATGAACATATTTTGATTAATGTCCTGGCCCGTAGCATTTGCTGATAAAGATTCCCCGCTATAAGTAATGTGTTTTACAAGGATGCCTCGAGCATTTCTTCGATAAGGAATTCCATTTACATCGTCTTGAGCATGCTCGTCAGTATTTCGAAAAAGCTCGTATACCAATAGGGACAGCGCTTTAATGTGTCGCGAAGGTAACTGGCGAAGCGCTGTGGGCGCACATGCATCTATCAACTGTTCAGTCAACCTTGAGAACTCTTCACGCCCTCTTAAAGAATCCCGAGTTCCACGCGAATAAAACGGCAACAGAAATTCATTTTTTGCTCCAGCAAAACAACTCAAAAATGCGCCACGGCCATGCATCGAGTCTAGAAAATTACCCTCCTGCATAGCACGTATTCGGGGTACTGCATGTTCCAATGCCGACCTGCTCGCAAGATTGGAGTCTGGTCCTAATGAAATAGTAGGAATGAAATACAGTGCCGTCATACCATAAGGCTCCTGCGCGAGAGTATGCAGCCCCTGCTCATTTGCTGATGCAGCATGCATACTAAGCTTTGAGTCTGTGTTCATCCGACTGAATTTAGCTATTAGCTGAATTAGAGCCGCTGTAATTCCGAAACCACCTCCATGTTTAAGAGATGTCGGAAGTTTTAATGAAATTTCGTTTTCTGTATCAAGTGAATGATTTTCATCCTCCACATCGACTAGCGAACTTGAATTTTTGATGGAAATCATGACTTGATAGGGTATGGGCGGAATTAATGATTTCACTAGTTCCCTCCCGTTGAAAGTGCTCCTTATCTTAAACGAAATAACCAAGCTCTATTTCGTATTGACAATATATTTTGCGTCCCATATTTATGGGATATGACTAGAAAGAAAGCGCCGTGCTTTGCGATACATTTGTGATGCAAAGCAGAATTTTTTACGGAAGGATGGAACGTCGCAGTATGGAGCGGCAGATGTGTGAATTATCAAGGACTGCTTAGGGTCGATAGCAGACGCCCGCTATCGGCCAAAAGCAAACGTTCACCAAGCCTTAATATGTTTGGCTTTAGCAGTTCAATTTGCTTTGAATATTTTAGGATGCACCTCCGAAGCTAACTAGCTCGTCAACAGACAGGGACTGTGTTATTCAGAAATTAAACCTAGGCGTTTCTGGTTCCGAATTCATCTCAATAGCCTCTATCAATTCATTCCTCAAAGCTGGTCGGAGATTGATGTATTCATCTAGCTCTAGTGTGAAGTTCTTGCCATTCTTGCCGACACCAACAACGAAAGAACGTGAGCCGGTTGCCCCACCATTCTCGCCCGAAATAGCGAACCGCAAGATGCACAGCTCCTTGATGTAATTGTCGAAATCTTTAGGGGTGGCGCCGTTATTGCTAATCCATTCATCTGCTTGGAGAGGCTTCTCATTATTCCAGTACGGTACTGCGAGTAACTTTAACTTTTCTTCATCGAATTCCCCGAAGATTAAGCCGTGCCCGTTTTTACCGTTGTATTGCGCCAAGGTTGTTTTAGCATTTTCGTATGCAATCTTCTGCGCTTCTACATTTGTCGCAACAGTGTACTTTTTACGCTCTGATTTCAACGATTCGACGTCCCGCTTGAACTCGATGAGAAAAAGTTTATCGTCCCAGCTTAATACCGCATCTGAAAGCGCGGACTCAGCATTCCCGGCGAGAGGTATTACCCACATTAACATTTCTTTGCTGACCATCTCGGCAATGAATGTGTACTCGACACTCTTCTCCCACCAAACGACTCTTTTATCGTGCTCAGCTAACTTGTTCATCATCAACTCCTGTGTGTAATTTCCGATTTTAGCAGTACCCCTTACGGCACTCCCGCGACCCTCAGTTGATATCTGATGAAGACGCTCATGACATTTAATATCATGTAGACAAGACGCTATCTCGTGCCTATGCTTGTAAATTTTTAATCCATATAACCTTAGACGGTCAATCGGGAGAAATTATGACATGGCACACAATGGTTCTTACTGAACCACACCCAACGAAGCTTGGGTTCATGTCGCGGTACTTTGCCATCGTCGATGTGGCAATGTCCGGGACGAATTGGCTTTGGCGACAAGTTGATAATGCAGGAAGGCCGGTGGGCAATGCGAGTGCAGCTTTCGCTACGGAAGAGGCGGCGCTCGACGACGCTCTCGCGAAGCTGAACGGCGATGAATGGGAGTGCTGAGATGGCAAATAACAGCAGGCTGAGTGACAAAGACCATAGAGCAATGGATTCTTTCTTGAGGAAGGTCCTTGACTGGTACAAAGAAGGTGAAATCACGCGCGACAGCGCAATTGGTGGCTTGGCGCACGTGATGGCTGCGCTAGACCAAGGCAACACCGGGGAGGCTGTCTCTTGGTTCGAGCGAGCGGACCCTTCATACTTTAAAGACTAGTGCAGTTGTATTTAATGACTAATAAGGTATCCCACAAGGACGTCCTACCGGCAGACGTCCGCCTGTCTTTTCATATGAATACCGCATAACAAGCCCGTGAGCTCCGAGAAAAAGTTGACCTATCGCCTGTGATTTATGGTCCGCTTAAAATACTCGACTTTTCTATTTCTCTAACGTCTGCTTTGGGTCGAAAGCGGACGTCGCTATAGCCAAATAAAAGATGTTGGCAGACGTTTATTGAACTCCCATTTCTTCGAAGAGATATTTCATCTTATCGTCCGAAGGAAGTCCATTACGTAGCCACGGAAAATCTAGTCTTATAAAAGCCGCCCAGCTAACTCCGCGTTTGAATGCGGACCATTTCTTGTTCCGTGCAGCCAGCTTGACGAAGAGCTTAACCACAGTGCGTTGGTTTCCACCAGCACAGTATTTCGCCTTGAAAAAAGCATCTTCAATCTCGTGAAAGGCAAGCGCTGACTCTCCTAGCCGATAATACCGATTCGCCCGAAGCCATGGCACTAGCCATCCTAGCAATTTGTCTACTCTAGCCGCCTTCGCCTCTTGCTCGAGGGACTCTATTTCCTCAGCCGACACTAGAGGATTTGATTTCAATTCCAAGCCTTTTCCGAGACAAATCCAGAATGCCTGTGGCACTTCATTACGATTAGCGGACCGCTGTCTTTGCCCAACCAAGTCAGAGACAACTAACTTCCCGAATTGCTGGATAAGTTGGTCCCTTTTTGCTTCACTGGCAATCCATTCGCCATGCATCTCGAACGGGATACTTCTGAAAAAAGCATTGTATTCGGCCATGTTGTCTCTATAACCTTTGCAAAACAATTCAGTCTCCTCGGCCCAAAATCTATCAGCCTCTATTAGCGAAAACTTTTCGTCTGCAACGTATTGCTCATTGCCGACTTTAAAGTCGTGAAACTCCTCTTCCGCATGAGCATATTGTTCGCGAAACTGAGAACATATTTCCTCAGCATAAGCACGGCCGAAATTCTCCAGAATCGCATTAAAAACGTACGAGCTCGCTCTTCCTAAAACTAAAGCAATGCTAAAACTCTCCCTCATCTGAGGAGTAATCGTAATTGTCGGCATTTCGCCTTTGCTGCCAGAGAGTGCTTTGAATCCTTCATTGAAGTTCCACATTAATCCTGAAAGCGATGGCGGCTTCCTACTTTTAATCCAGTTTTTCGCATTGTCCAATCGTCTGCTTTGTTCGAAATTCTCTTGTGACAAAGCACCCTGTGGGCAATGAAAGCTCGCTTGAGTGCACTCGCATTGTCCATATATCCATCGCATAACAGTCTCTAGCGGCATGGTGATTTTCTTATCCGAAAATATGGGTAAGAACCAGTAACCGTCAGGCATCTTGAGTCCACCTGCAGCCACGTTAAAAGACAACATATTGCGGTGGAGAGAAAAGGCAAATCTTGAAATTAGGTGGTCAGAAATAACCCACTGAATAGTTTTCTTCTTATCCCAATACGTGCCTTCGCTTTGGAGCACCGAAAGATAAAGCTCCTCGATATCGGCAAGAATTTCGCCAATAGCTAGCGACACGCGTGGGTTCGGTATATGGCCCGCGATAAGAAAACTGAGGTCTTTTATGAGTGAGCCCATGTTTTCATTGATGTCGCCTTCTTCATTCTTAAGCCGAATTAATGCCTTTTGAATGGACTTCTTATTCGACTCGTTAATTTCGTTGTCCAAACTACGTTTGCGAGGGAGAACACCAAAGGCATCGTATGAGAACTGGACCAGCTCTCCAAGCGTCGGAAATCCGATTGTTTCATTCATACTCAAATCCAAAAATTCGGTTTCCCTCACAAACATACCCACAGTTGGTTATTTTTGGTTTGGGTTAAGTTGCTTTCCCCGAAGCCCGTGCACTTTGGCATTAATTGGGTTGGTACCAGTGGTACCAGGGTTGGTATTTTTTGCGTCGGAGCGCTGTTCGTTCGGAGATTTTTGCGGCTTAGTCATGATAATTCCTCAAAGGGTTAATGGAGAGTTGATTTTATTCATCTCCCATTTATAGAGGAAGGGGAAAAATGGCGACGGATTTTTGCGACGAAGTACCTGACTACAGGACTAACTGGAAATTGGCAGGAAGTATTGGTTTTGATTTCGCAATAGTGTTGATGCCAGGTATAGGGCAGACCAAAACACGCCAACTGAATGTCCCGCCTTGGGTCGATGCGGATATTCTAAAGCCATGAATATGGTATGTGCTGTGAAGCAATCTACATTAACCTAGTAGAAGGCGAATTGAACAAATTGAGTGGAATTGAGCCTAGCATTTCATTAACTCTTATTATTACAAAAATTAAAGGCTACCTCATGTCCAGATGTACTGCACCATCGCGTGGCCATCGCACTGCGAGCGCTAGAGCCGACTGCCCTGCATGCGGTGGCCGCTCAAGGTCATACGGCGGCTACGGGTCATATTCTTCCCCGTCCTACTCCTCGTCGAGCAGCAACAGCGGCGGTGGGTCCACCAGTAGTTCACGCCCGCGTTGGTCGAAAGCGGGTTCGTCCGTGTCGTATACGTATGCCCAAGTGCAGTCACTCATGCCAATCCGAGAAACTATCGAGGCACGAGCAGCGGCGCAACCTGACCTTCGTGACGTCTTTTTATGCCACGCGTGGGACGACCGGCAGGGGCCAGCCAAAGAGCTGCATGATTTGCTCGAAGCCGCTGGTGTCAAAGTGTGGTTCAGCGAGAAGGACCTTGGTCTTGGCGTGCCTATGATGCGCGCCATTGACAAAGGCTTGGCGAATTCGCGAATCGGGCTTGTGCTGGTGACGCCTGCACTGCTGTTACGCCTCCCAAAAGAGGGCATCGCCGACAAAGAGCTTTCGGCACTCCTGGCGGGTAACCAGCTAGTTCCAATCGTGCACAATACTACGTATGTAGCACTCCGCAATGTCAGCCCCTTGTTAGCTTCTCGAACAGGTCTGGACACCTCGGAAGATTCAATGGCGGTAGTCGCGGAAAAAATCGCCGAGCTGATTGCCATCTAGATTTATTAACCGCACACGCTTGGCATTCTTTAGGGCTGCTTCGGCAGCCCTAATGTTTGTGGATTAATAGACAAAGAAAATTTAAATTGGTTGGCTGTCCGCAGAGTTTCAGAAATTCTGGGTTAAGTAACGATGCTTATAGTCTCGCGTAGGTAGTTTCTGCTCTAGAAATAGATATTTAGAGGCATGCGATTTCTTTCCTTCACTTCAATCAATACAGAGAAAAAATGAGTGCTGATTTCAGCTATAAATCTGACGACTATGACAAGCAAACCCAAAGGTTTGTGATTCCGTTGTATGTCAAAGATGAATTAAACACCTATGTATTTTCATCTACGGGTTCGCTAGTGACATATAAGGGGCACCACTACATATTGTTCGCGGCCCATGCGTTAGAAGATGATATAGAATTTGAAAAGCTGAATACTTTCGGCACCGATGGGAATTTTCTTCCATTGGCTCGAATTGCAATTGGCTATCAAATATTTAAAGAACAAGATATCGGGGTCGTGGATTGCTTTAATCAGCGCTTAGAAAATAAAAACTATTTTGATTTGGAAGAAAAAAGCCTAATTGGCTTTGAGAAAAAACATTTTGCATGGACAGGGTTTCCGGTAAGTCAGTGTATATCTAAGGTAGTTCACAACAGTATCAGCTCGGATACGCTACGAGATAAATACATACATTCTGATGTAGGCGGGACCTTTTTTAAAAATGCTCGGTACTTCACTATAATTTCCAAAATTAATACAAATAACAATATTGAAATAACTGGTAGTTACAACAGGAACAACACAAGTTTAAAATACAAAGGTCTCGTAAGCACAGGCCCACATCCTCAAGGAATGAGTGGCGGAGCGCTGTATTATTTCTCAAAAAAACAGAATTTGAAACCGAATCTGGAAGATAGCTTTAGATTTGCAGGCATAGGTTTGAAGTACAGAAAAGACAATACAATTTTTGGTGTGCCCGCTTTTAAAATCATTGAGTTATTAGAAAGATTAAACGAAGAAAATCCGCTGCAAATTAATATAGCTTCGAATACAGAAATGACTTGGAACGACGAGTAATAGCAATTCGGCTTGCCCTTTGTGAATAGCATTGTTTGAATATATTGAAAGATTTAAAGCAAATACGAATAATAAAAAAATATTCTTCCGAGATTATGTTGCTTGAAAAGTGAGGCTTGTCTAACAGTTATACTTTTCCTATCCAACTATGCTTTGGTCACTTTGTTCAGCCAAATGTTTAACTCGGCCTGGACCTCAGGGTCACTAATACCTGCCCATTCGGTGCGAATTAGATTCTTGGCATACATGAGTGGCCATCCTTCTGCTTCGTCATCAATGGCTATCCAGTCCTCATCTCCAAAGCCACGACGAGAAACATCACCAAGAATTTGGCTTGCTCGCGAGAGCTGAGCGAATAGCTCCTTATTCATATGACCTTTGTGGAAAGTTGCACCTATCACGCGCTTCTGTAGTTCTGAACTAAGCTTGCTTTTCGCATAGCTGAAGCTTTTCACCCGCACCCACGATGTTGACAAAATAATTCCTACATCCGGATGAGCTTCCAGTAACTGCTCTAGGAATGGCATCCACTCAAATAACGTGAATCCTGGCTCACGCATGTAAATACCTTTTGTAGGGTGGATATAAACAGAGTCATGATGAAGCACAGAATCGAAATCCAGATAGATGAAGCGACGAAAGTATGGATGGGTATTCATCAGCTCGAGCGCAATTAGGGCAATGCGTTGGGCCGTAGACGAAGATGTTCATTCCAGACAGAATCAGTGACGTCGCTCCAAGATTCAATGAAATACACTTTTATCCATTGGTCCCACACATACATCGAGTCTGAATTATGTCCGGGTACTCCACTAAGTAGATAAAGACGGCCGGTACTTGTCGTTACTTGTAGGGTTCTTTGCTTTAAATCGACTACAGGTGAGCTTACTCTGCCCTCTTTATTTTCTAGGCAATAACCGACGAGGTGTCGTTCACCATCAGGCAACTCCATTACGCGCCATTCGGAGAGAGTGAGTGCCCCTTGTTGGGTTACGGGACGAGTTGACCATGTCGGCATCGGCTTCTCCAAATCTAACGTCTTAATCAACAATGTCAAAATTGCTTCTCGTAGAGGTTATGAGACAATATGAAAGAAGACTAATTGGTAGTTGCAATGAACTCGGGAAAATTGAGAGTGTTATAGCGTGAAACTCGCAATACGCACGCGGCAAGGTTTTTGATATTCTGGGAGTAGATGGTGCGTGACGGGAGGTCGTTGATGGGGGAGTTCAGAGCTAGTGAGGCTTCAACAATCAGTAGTGCTGGTACTTGGGAATGCAAATCTCATTTTATGTTTCGCGCTATCTCATCCGATGTTTCCCACTGCCCGAAAAGCCTTAGTGGACGTAGCGATAAATCTCAGCATATGGGTCTTGCTACATACAAATAGCGGTATTAATAATGTTTTAAAAAGGCTCTTGAAAAAGAGCCTTTTTTATTGGGTATCTCGAATATTATTTTTGTATGTAGATTCAAAGTCGCTAATAAAATTAAGGATTGAAATGCCAAATCACTCCATGCAAGATTTTCGGGTTAAGCGCCTTGCCGCTTCATCTATCAAAGTTTCCAAAATCCATTGGGGTAGTTTTCTCCCAACAATCATCACAGTGCTTGGTGTAGGCGCTTGGATTGCCGGCGAAGCTTTTTATATGGGCTATTGGAGCGCGGCAGGTATACCGGCGATCACGTCAATGTCGTTGCAGCAAACAGCATTCGCCGGATTTGCTGCTGCATATTACAACTGGGCGTGGTTGCCTTTAGTAATTGGACTATGCGCTTTATATTTGGCGATTCTCGCTGTCAATTTCAAATCTAAGAGTACTTTAAAGATTCAATGGCTAATTAAATTAAAAAATTGGTGGAGCGAAAACATTGAAATTGATAAGAAATTAGGAAAATTAGTAAGCTCGCTATTAATCGCAGCAATTTTATTTTTTATTTTAATATTGGCGCCACTTACAGTATGGGTTGTAAAAGCAATAGGGGAAGGCAAAGAGGCATTTCAAAGACAAGCATGTTCGATTAGAGCAGCAAAGACATTGCCGAGCACCGTATCACTAGGTGATGGAACTACAATTGACGGGAAAGTTTTAGATAGATCAGAAAGTGCAATGGTCTTTCTGAATAGAACAACGATTTATGTAATCAGTATCGATGGTGAGAAAAATAAATTACTTGATTCAACTGATATCCAACATGTGAAGTGCGTGTAGTTGTTTAAGCATTAAACAAGTCATTTTGATCGCAAAAATATCGCTTATAGTGAACTAATAAAAAATCATAAGTCACTCATGACAACTAATTTTAAGCAACTTCAAAGCTACGAACCGCAATTAACGCGCCTAGGTACTTTGGCGGAAAAATACTTTCCGGATGATCCTAATACCGCCCTATTAAAGGTGCGACAGTTCGGTGAATTGCTTGCGCAAGCGGTTGCAGCCTATTCAGGCAAGTTTGACGCCCCTGAAGAAAGTCAGTTTGACCTGCTTTATCGTCTTCGTGATGAAGGCCTGCTGCCTAAACAAGTAGATCAACTCTTTCACGAAATTCGTAAAATTGGCAACCAAGCAAATCATGCGATCAGTGGTGACCATGCAGCTGCGCTTTCTGCGCTCAAAATGTCATGGCAATTAGGAATCTGGTTTCACCGCACTTACAAAGATGCCGACTTCAAGTCAGGCCCCTTTACTCCTCCGCAAGCCCCAAAGGACGAATCGGTTGAAATGCGCCAGGAGCTGGCACGACTGCAAGCAGAACTTACCGCATATCAAACCACGCATGAAGCCACGCAAATACAACTGACCGAAGCCAAAGAGACACTCGCTAAAAGTAGCGAAGAGAACCAGATTTGGCAGGAACTGGTTTCCTTGGCAGAGCAGGAGAAAGCCACCACACATGCGCGATTAATAGAGCTCCAAACGCAGACATCCAGCAAACCTGCAACAGAGCTAGCGCAGATTGTCAAAGCCTCTAACAAAGCCGCCGAACATATTCAGCTTGATGAAGCTGCAACGCGCGTCTTGATTGACCAACAATTACGCGATGCAGGTTGGGACGTAGATACTGTCAACCTCGCCTATGGCAAAGGCGCTCGTCCAGAAAAAGGGAAGAACAAGGCCATTGCAGAGTGGCCAACAAAAACTGGTCGCGCTGACTACGTACTGTTTATTGGACTCACTCCCGTTGCAGCGATCGAAGCAAAGAAAAAAAATATCGATGTCTCCGGCAACCTGCAGCAGTCCAAACGATACAGCCGCGAATTTCAAATCGCTGACGGAATGACGCAAGCCGACCACGCCCCATGGTTGGAATTCCAGCTGCCGTTTGTGTTTTCCAGTAATGGTCGCCCCTACCTTAAGCAAGTCGAAACAAAAAGCGGCGTTTGGTTTTGTGATGTGCGCAAAGCTGAAAATTTATCGCGCGCGCTAGATGGATGGTATTCGCCAGAAGGCCTATCGGAACTGCTCAAACAAGATCACGCTGCGGCAGCACAGAAACTCGCAGCAGAGCCGTTCGAATACGATTTCAAATTACGCGAATACCAAACCACTGCGATTCAAAAAGTAGAAGCCGCCGTCACCGAAGGACAGCGTGCTTGTCTGGTTGCCATGGCCACCGGTACCGGCAAAACAAAAACCTGCATCGCGCTTATCTACCGCTTGCTCAAAGCGCAGCGCTTTCGCCGGATCTTGTTTTTAGTTGATCGTTCAGCATTAGGCGAACAAGCCGCCAATGCCTTCAAAGATACGCGGATGGAAAATCTGCAAACCTTCGCAGATATTTTTGGTCTGAAAGAGCTGGAAGATAAAACCCCAGATAGCGCCACTGCAGTACAAATCGCCACCATACAAGGCATGGTCCATCGGGTATTGTTTACGCCTGACGACGCAGCCATGCCAACTGTCGATCAGTACGACTGCATCGTCATTGATGAATGCCATCGCGGCTACCTGCTTGATCGGGAGCTGTCAGACACTGAAATGGCATTTCGCAGCCAGGATGATTATGTGTCCAAGTACCGCCGCGTGTTGGAATACTTCGACGCTGTCAAAATTGGTCTTACCGCCACACCTGCGCTGCACACCACGGAAATTTTTGGCGCACCGGTCTATCAATACACCTATCGCGAAGCCGTAATTGACGGTTACCTAATCGACCATGAGCCGCCAATTAATATCAAGACCCAGCTGTCCACCGATGGAATTCAATGGCAAGCCGGACAATCCCTGTCGGTCTACGATGTGCGTCGCAATCAGGTAGAACTCTTCACCACGCCTGATGAGATCAAGCTCGATGTCGTAGACTTCAACAAGAAAGTCATCACCGAAGATTTCAATCGCGTTATCTGCGATTACCTCGCCAAAGAGATTGACCCGCATCTCAAAGCGAAAACCCTTATTTTTTGCGCTACCGACGCCCATGCCGACCTCGTCGTTAAGCTACTCAAAATAGCACTGGCAAACACTTACGGCAGTATCGATGATGATGCCGTTATTAAGATTACCGGCGCGGCTCACAAGCCACTCGAACTGATACGCCGTTACAAGAATGAATCGATTCCCAATATCGCCGTCACAGTTGACCTACTCACTACCGGGATTGACGTGCCAGAGATCGCCAATCTAGTATTTTTGCGTCGCGTCAGCAGCCGTATTCTGTATGAACAGATGTTAGGCCGTGCGACCCGGCTGTGCGACGAAATTGGCAAAGAAACCTTCCGCATCTTTGACGCGGTAGGCCTCTATGACGCCCTGCAAAGCATGACCACCATGCAGCCGGTTGTCGTCGATCCAAAAATCAGCTTTTCCCAGTTGATTCAAGAATTACAAATAAAAGGCCAACCTGAGCTAGCCGAACTTTCGCGTGAACAATTTATCGCGAAACTGCAGCGCAAAAAACGCTCTCTGAATGATGCGCAGCGAGAAGTATTTGAAGCGATTGCCGGTCAGCCGCCAGAGTCCTTCATCAAGGAGCTCAAAGCATTATCAGTGGATCAAATAAGCGATTGGTTTATAGATGGCGCACGCCTCGCTGAACTGCTAGACACAAAATATAGTGGTCCATCACCGGTTACCTACATTTCCGACCATCCAGATGCATTCGTCTCCGCTACCAGTGGTTATGGCAAAGGTCTAAAGCCAGCCGACTACTTAAAAGAGTTTGAGGAATACATTCGCAACAGCGGTAATCAAATCCCCGCACTAGTTACCGTATTAACCCGGCCACGTGAACTCACCCGCAAGCAGTTAAAGGAGCTGGCTTTCACACTAGACCAGGCAGGTTATTCAGAGATCAATTTAGAAACAGCGTGGCGTGAAACCACTAACCAAGGATATGCAGCAAGTATCATCGGTCACATCCGTCGCGCAGCGCTAGGCGACGCATTGATGCCATATAATGAGCGGGTCGACAAAGCGCTACAAAAAATACTCGGCAGTCGCACAGATTGGACCACGCCCCAGCGCAAATGGCTGCAAACCATTGCCAGCCAAACCAAAGTCAATGTAGTGGTCGATAGATCAGCCATCGACGATCCGAATCAGCTATTCAAACAACAAGCGGGTGGCTTTGAGCGCCTCGATAAGCAGTTTGACGGAAAACTGCAAACCATTCTTGATGAATTCAATAACGCCATTTGGGAAAAACAGCTTCCCAAAACTGCATAAACAGATATAGAAGCGAAACAAAACAATGAGCACCCAAGACATCGTAGGCAAACTGTGGAATCTCTGTAATGTCTTGAAGGACGACGGCGTAACCTATCAACAGTACGTCACCGAATTGACTTACCTTCTCTTCCTCAAAATGGCGGAAGAAACAGGGCAAGAAGACAAACTACCTGAAAGCCGTCGCTGGAAGGATTTGGTCGCCCAATCAGCCCCCGATCGGTTGCGTTTCTATGAAGACCTGCTACGTGACTTCGGTCGCGAAGGCAAAGGCATAGTCCAAGAGATCTATGCAAATTCAAGCACCTTCATTAAAAAACCAGCCACCCTTAGCATGCTGGTAACAGAGATCGCCAAGATAGATTGGTACAGCGCCAAGGCTGAGGGACTTGGCGACCTGTACGAGGGTTTGCTGCAAAAAAATGCCAATGAGAAGAAATCCGGAGCCGGCCAGTACTTCACGCCACGAGTGCTGATCGACAGCATGGTCGCGGTGATGCAGCCCTCGCCTGACGACATCATTCAAGATCCTGCCGCAGGAACGGGTGGCTTCCTGATCGCCGCACATCATTACATCGATACACATCACGACAAAACCGTTTGGACTGAAGCACAACAAAAAAAATACGCGCAATCCACTTTCTACGGCATGGAGCATGTGCAAGACACGCACCGCCTCGCCCTGATGAACCTTATGCTGCACGGCATAGACAATGAAGGCGAAGCTGGCATCAACTATGGCGACACGCTGTCGCCACAAGGCGCAGCATTAAAGAAAGCTACGCTGATGCTGACCAACCCACCATTCGGCACCAAGAAAGGCGGCGGCTTGCCGGATAGGGACGACTTCACTTACCCCACCAGCAACAAGCAATTTGCCTTCTTGCAGCATATCTATCGCGGCCTGCGTGAAGGCGGTCGTGCCGCTGTTGTGCTGCCGGATAACGTGCTGTTTGAAGGCAATATCGGCAAAAGTATTCGCGCCGACCTGATGGACAAATGCAATCTGCACACCATCTTAAGGCTGCCCACTGGCATCTTCTATGCACAAGGCGTCAAGACTAATGTGCTGTTCTTCACCCGTGGCAAAACCGACAAAGGTAATACCAAGGAAGTCTGGTTCTACGATATGCGCGCCAACATGCCACAGTTCGGCAAACGCACTGAGCTCAAGCGAAATCACTTTACAGACTTTGAAATTGCCTATGGAATTGACCCGCGAGGCGCCCCCACCAGTCTCTCCAAACGGATAGATGCCGGCGATCAGGGCCGCTTCCGACGTTTCACCCGCACTCAGATCTCTGAACGAAATGACAGTCTCGATATCAGCTGGTTGAAGGATGATTCAGTCGAAGATGTTGCAGACTTACCTGCGCCGGGTGTGCTGGCTCAGGAAGCGAAGGGTGAACTGGAAGCAGCGTTAGCAGAGTTGCAGGGCCTCGTCGAAGCTCTGGGCACGGAGATTGAAGCATGAGTGAGTTACCGACGGGATGGGAAAATACTTGTTTGAAGGAAGTTTGCAATGTAATTCGCGGCATTACTTTTCCTGCTTCAGCGAAAGAAGACAAATTATTAGACTCAAATGTTTGCTGTCTTAGAACAACGAATATCCAACGTGAAATTGGTTGGGACAACATATATTTTATTTCACGAGAGTATGTGAAACGCCAGGAACAATTTGTTCAAATTGGCGATATCTTGATGTCCATGGCAAACAGTTATGAATTGGTCGGGAAAGTAGCGATTGCTCGACAAGTGCCGTTTCCAACGGCTTTTGGCGCATTCTTAGCAGCTATTAGACCTACTCCACGTATTTATGGGAAATTTTTATTTCATCTGTTAAGGACAAATCGTGTCCAAGAATTACTGCGAGTCGGATCAAGCCAAACAGTAAATATTGCAAACATATCAGCTAAAACTCTCTCTGAAATAGAGATTCATCTCCCACCACTCGCCGAACAAAAACGCATCGCCGACAAAATCGACACCCTGCAGGCGGCGGTAGATTCCTGCCGCGCACGTCTCGACAAAGTGCCGTCGCTCATCAATCGTTTTCGGCAGTCTGTTCTTGCTGCGGCTACATCGGGAGCTTTGACGGAGGATTGGCGTCAAGAAAATCAACTGGCCGCTCCAATTGATTTTGAAGATATTGCTCGGATTCGATCTGAAAAAAAATGCACCGATGGAAAAAACAAAAAAAATGTAAAAGCTGCCATCACTCCACAAGAAGTTGAGTCTGATCATTTTTTGTCATTGCCTACCTCATGGCGAAGAGCAACGATAGATCAAATTACATCCAGTATTAAAGACGGCCCTCACTTTAGCCCTGCTTATGTGACGGATGGCATTCCTTTTATAAGCGGCGGGAACATCCGTCCAGAGGGAATTGATTTTTCAAATACAAAATTTATATCACCGGAACTTCATTTTGAGCTTTCTAAACGATGCAAACCAGAGTTAAACGATATCCTTTACACAAAAGGTGGAACTACTGGGATCGCACGAGTAAATACAGAACAACGAGAATTTAATGTATGGGTGCATGTCGCGATCTTGCGGCTAGTATCTGTTGAAAAAATAATCCCTTTTTTTATACAGCACGCACTCAATTCGCCATCTGGCTATTCACAATCTCAGCTATACACGCGTGGAGTAGGGAATCAAGATTTGGGCCTAACAAGAATGAACAAAATCATAATTGGAATCCCCCCTACTGCAGAACAACTCGAAATCGTCCGCCGCGTTGACGCCCTGTTCGCCATCGCCGATAAGCTCGAAGCCAGTCTCGCTACCGCCCGCAAACGTGTCGAGCAACTCACCCCTGCGATCCTCGCGCAAGCCTTCCGTGGTGAATTGGTAGCGCAAGATCCAAGCGATGAGCCTGCAAGTGCTTTGCTGGCGCGAATTACCGACGCTACTGTACCCAAACCAAAAAGAACAATTAGAAAAGCCGCCTAAGGGAGGGAAGCCATGCCTATCTTCAAAGTCAATGCCGGTAAGCTGAAAAATCTCAGCGCGCTGCCACTCGATAAAGAAAAGAACCTCCAACAGTTGGTGGAAACTAACTTGATGGAGGTGCTTGAACTGCACTTTCTCGCTAGCGAATACGTCACCACGTTGGGCGGTAGGATCGATACTTTGGCAGTCGATACTAATGGCGCGCCTGTCATCATCGAATACAAGCGCAACAAGAACGACAACGTGATCAATCAAGCGCTGTCCTACCTGAAGTGGCTAAAGACGCAAAAACCAGGATTTTTTGAAAAGCTGATGATGGACAAGCTTGGTAACGCGGTAGCGGACAAGATCAAGCTTGATTGGCATAACCCGTGGGTGATCTGCATTGCGGAATCCTTCAGCAAGTTCGATATCGACACGGTGGAAGTCGTGCCGCTGCGGATTGAGCTGATGCGCTACCGCTATTATGAAGGCGACATCTTCACGCTGGAACCGGTGACGCTGTCAGAGCCGCCGCTGCCGCAGGCGATTCCAGCTTCCAGCTTGCAGCCCCTGGAAAAAGATACGCCATCAGTAGTCGAGCTTCGCAGCAAAGCGACGGACGCGATTCGTGACCTGTTCGATGATTTACGGGAACGCATAATGGCGCTCGATGAATCGGTCAATGAAAAACCAAACACGCTCTACGTCGCCTATCGCGTATCAAAGAACTTTGCCGACCTTCATATAGGCAAAAATCAAATCAAGATTCAATTGCGACCAATCGATTATGTCGATCCGCAAAATCGGGTCGAAAAAATTCCAGACGGTTATAACTGGACCATGGATCGCCGCGTTTATCTGAAATCGAAGGAAGAGTTGGAATATGTATTTGGCTTGATTGAGCAGTCGTATAAAAACGTACTTTAGACGCTGCATCGGCTGTACTAAAAATAGATAAAAACAGAAGTAAAGCTAACATTACAAGTTGCGATCGATACTTCACGTCTTCAACGCCTCTTTCGGTACGTAGCCACTTATTGCCGGGCGAACAGAGCTCGATCTTCTCTAGCGATCCATCACGTAAACGCTAAAGGTTGTGCTAATCACCAAGGTGAACGTAAAAGCAGGTCAATACCGCTTTGTTTACTTTTTCTGGCCATAGCTCGATATTAAAATTAGATGAGTTTCAAGAGGATGATTAACTGCAGGGCTATTGTCTTAAATCTTACGCATGATCAATGAAATCTTAAGTTGCAGCCACTTTTAGTGGCTGCAACTTTTCTGCGCAAACCGCCTCTACAAGTGTGTAGTTTGCCGTTCGCAATTCAATAGAAGTTTGGAAGCCAAGTATGAAAACGTTCCACTGCAACAAGTGCTACCAGCAGATATTTTTTGAGAACGTCCATTGTGAGAAGTGCGGCAGCATGCTCGGCTATCAGCCCGAGCACCAGACCGTGAGTGCCTTTGAGCCTGCCGGGCCGGATCGTTGGGCCAGCCTCAACCCTGTGAATGCGGGGATGCATTACAAGCAGTGCGCTAACTATTCCAGGGAGCATGTCTGTAACTGGATGCTGCCTGCGGATTCGAAGTCGTCTCTCTGTGCGTCCTGCCAATTGACCAGAATTATCCCCGCGCTGTCGTATGGCAAAAACCGCCTGTTTTGGAATCGGCTGGAAACGGCCAAGCGGCGATTGCTTTATACGCTTTGGGATTTGCACTTGCAGCCGACCGGATCCTGCGCCTTTGCATTCCCATAAAAAGAAAGGTCCGTATATGCGGACCTTTTCTTTGTCATGAGCTGATCGTGCTGCTTATGATTTATCGTCGTTTTCTTTCTCTTCTTCGACTTCAGGCGTGTCGACTATATGCGGCTTCTTGCCTGGTTGCGGTGCGTGTTCTGCGCCGGGAAAGGCTTCTTCTCCATTATGCTTTTTTTCTTGCAGAACTTTTTTGTCGTGGGCGACGTTGCGTGGGTCTGTCATGGTTTTTCCTCTTAAGTGTTTGCTGTCGAATAAACTGGTTCTCGATCGTTATCAGCAATTGCGATTGACGATCTTTACCGGATATACAGCGAGGAGATAACCGTAGCACCTCACGTAGTGCAACAGTGCATTGCCTGCTAAGTGGATTTTTCAATTGATCGTAGAATAAGCTGCGTTCAAATCATTGCCGAGTTCGAGGGTTGGCAGCGAGGTATGCTTCGCACGAAAAAAGGGCCGTACTACTTAATCTAATTTAGTAATACGGCCCTTTTCGTTCAGGCATTTAAGCCTGCGCCAGATTAGTGGTGCTTGTGGTTATGCTTTGGCTTCTCGTGTTTTTTGTGGCTTGTTGTTGCGATGATCGTGATGATCTTCTGCGCGCCATTCTTCTGGATGTACGCGACGTTCGCGCCAATCGTTTTCGTATTGAGGTTGGGCATAGACGGGACGTGGCTCAGTTGGAGAGGGTCAATTCTGCTAGCAAATCTCAGTGTCTAGTAAAGCCAGCGCGATTCAATACTTCCAAGTAAAACGTTATCGAAATTGCGCTTCATTGGCGGCCACATTAGTTACATGGCGTAACAGTTAAATTGCTTATAGCGCTATTTATCTGCGTTTTGTGCATAAGTATAGTTCATCACATCGGGACTGCACACAACAACTCAGTACCGTCGAAGCAGGCCTCATTCCAAATGCCTGCAATTCAACTGATCACTAAATAAAAGGCTTTCAAATGAGCACAACTAATAAAACCGTCATTGTTACGGGTGCATCAAGCGGCATCGGCTATGCTTTGGTCGAAGCATATTTGAAGCGCGGCTATAACGTCGTAGGTAATGCGCGTACTGCAGAACGTCTACAGGCAGCTGCTGCCAAGTTGGGGAACCCGAAAAATTTCCTGCAAGTTGCTGGTGATATCGCAAAGCCAGAGACTGCTAAAAATCTGTTTAGCAAGGCAATTGCTACCTTCGGACAAGTTGATATCTTGATCAACAACGCGGGTATTTTCATCGCCAAACCAATCGGTCAGTACACAGAAAATGATCTCGATTCGCTCGTCAACACGAACCTGAAGGGCTTCTTTTATCCATCACAAGAAGCGGCCGAACATATGGCAGGGAACAAGCAAGGCCATATCGTAACCATCACCGCGAGTATTGCGATGGCACCAAATGTGAAACTGCCAGCGCTACTGCCGATTCTTATCAAGGGTGGTCTGAACCATGCGACACGCGGTCTCGCGTTGGAGTTGGCAGCGTCGAATGTCAAAGTAAATGCTGTGGCACCTGGCAGCATCGATACGCCACTCCATAGCAGCGACGATGCTACGACTAACTTCCGCAAAGCGTTGGCACCTATGGGTCAGACCGGTTTTACCGATGACATCGTAGACGCCGTGCTGTACATCACGGACTCGCAATTCACCACCGGCACGATATTGACTGTGGATGGCGGTGCAACCGCAGGCGTTTGGTAACTGCGACTTTGATCAAGGAGCAAGCATGAATGCCGATCAACAAGTTCGTACCGTGGTGCAGTCTTATTTTGATGGCGTCTATACCGGAAACGTGACGGCGCTTGCTGCGATTTTTGATGAAGGCGCTCAGGTTTATGGTGAGGTAGATGGACAGCCGTATCACAAAACGATCGCAGCCTATCTGGACGGAGTTGCGCATCGCACCAGCCCGAAGGACAGCGGCGATCCCTACCTGATGAAACTTGTGAGCATTGATATCTGCGGATGTATTGCGAACGTCAAACTCCATTCGCCTATGCTTGGATTTAATTATCACTTGTACCTTTCGCTCGTTCGCAACAAGGAACAGTGGAAGATCGTGAATAAAACTTTTACTAATCTGGCTGTTTAACTCAAGGAGTTCTTGCTATGCCTTATATCAATATCCGTGTCACCCGTGAAGGCGTGACCCCAGAACAGAAACTTCAATTGATCGAAGGTGCCACTGATTTGATGACCCGTGTCCTCAATAAAGATCCAGCCACCACCTTCGTCAGCATTGATGAAGTTGAGACCGACAACTGGGGCGTAGCACGCGAGAACGTGACAACTATGCGTCAACGTGAAGCGGAACAGAAAGCGATTCGTTAATTATATTTTGCGGACTCCTATAGATAAGGAAGTCTGCCTCAGGAAAGAAAGTATGAAACTTATATTCGTAGGTGATCCCATGTGTTCATGGTGTTACGGCTTCGGTAAGGAAATGACTGCACTTGCAAAATTGCATCCTGAATTGCCACTTGAGATTGTTGTCGGTGGTTTACGCGCAGGCGCTACGGATGTTCTCGATGACGCGGGCAAGAGCTTCCGTCTTACTCATTGGGCGCGCGTGGAAGAAGCCAGTGGCTTGCCATTCAATCGTGAGGGCTTGATGGCTCGCAAGAACTTTGTGTATGACACCGAACCCATTTGTCGTGCCGTGGTGGCGGCCCGGATCATTGCACCTGATGCCGATTTACTCGCCGTATTTAGAGCGTTGCAAAATGGCTTTTATGTTGATGCAGTTGATACGACAGATGGACGTGTTCTTGCGCGTCTGGCGAGCGATGCGCTGCGTAAGGAAGGTCACTCCGTCGACATTAGTGCGTTCTACAAGGTGTGGGAAGCGGATAGCACGATTGCCCTGGCAAAAAAAGATTTCGCACGGGCGCGTTCGTTAGGCGTACGAAGCTTCCCGGCACTTTTATTGGAAAACAACGGACAGATACAAACGATCAGTCCGGGTTATGCGCATGTTGAAGAACTAGAACAGCATTTGCAGTCGGCTCTGCAACCACTTCATCTTTCATAATATTTTAAGGATTTGTGATGAACGAAAATATCGTTATTGTGTATCACAGCGGATATGGTCATACCGCAAAGATTGCTGAAGCCGTCGCTGAGGGTAGTACCGGTCAACTCATCGCCATTGATGCGGAAGGGAACATAACAGACGAAGCATGGAATCTGTTACAGAAGGCAAAAACAATTGTCTTTGGCAGCCCTACCTACATGGGAAATGTAAGTTGGCAGTTTAAAAAATTTGCCGACGCATCTTCAAAAGTATGGTTCGAACAAGGTTGGAAAGACAAAATTGGTGCAGCATTTACCAATTCCGCTTCTGTTGCTGGAGATAAGCAAACAACGCTCTATACGTTGTTCACGTTGGCCCAACAACACGGCATGGTCTGGGTCGGAACTGGCATGATGCCAAGCAATGCAAAAAGTGCGCACCGCGATGATGTGAACTATCTTTCTTCATTCGCTGGCCTTGCTACCGCGTCCCCCTCCGACGCTTCTCCGGATGAAATTCCATCAGGTGATCTAATAACTGCAAGATTATTCGGTAAGAGACTTGCGGATATGACTAATCGGATCGCTTGATTAGTTTGCTCTAGAAATGGCTAACGGGTTGTATGCAATGTTCGTTGCATGGACCTTGAGAGCCTTCGTCATCAAGGCACATTTTTTTGTATTGGGCATTTCTTTTTTTTTAGTAATGCGCTATTACCTTGTAGCCGTGGGCGTTTGTGGCACAGGTAGATCAATGCCATTTTGTGTCCCTTTAATTTTGCATATTAAAAAAGGCCGGCATCATTGCCGGCCTTTTCTTTGTCATGAGTTGATCGTGCTGCTTATGACTTATCGTCGTTTTCTTTCTCTTGCGCTTTCTCATCTTCGACTTCAGGCGTGTCGACTATATGCGGCTTCTTGCCTGGTTGCGGTGCGTGTTCAGCGCCGGGAAAAGCTTCTTCTCCATTATGCTTTTTTTCTTGCAGGACTTTTTTGTCGTGGGCGACGTTGCGTGGGTCTGTCATGGTTTTTCCTCTTAAGTGTTTGCTGTCAAATAAACCGGTTCACTATCGTTATCTGCAATTGCGATTGACGATCTGTAGCGGATAAACAGCGAGGGGATAACCGTAACACCTGGCAGTGCGTTGCCTGCACCAGTGGAGCTCTCATTTAAGCGTAGGACAAGCAGTGTTCAATGAGTTGCGCGCAATATTTTCAACGTGACACGCTCATCCTGAACTGCTTAACTCGGCTTTAAATCGAATCCCTGCTTACGCGCAACTTTTCGCAACTGCATCAAATCGGCGCCGAACATGTTTGCGTGTTCCGCACGATCAAGCATTAGCTGCGCATGTTTGCCTGTCACTTGCGAGAAATATTGCGGGTCATGGCGAGCCAGGCTTCCCAGCGCTTTCAACAGTCGTATGCCTACTTCCACCAGCCCGGCACCATCACGCGCGATAGGCGAGAATAAATCTTCAAACATGTCTTCCAGATCGAGTGCAGGCAGAAAAACTCTTTGACACATGCTGTCGGGTGCCTGCGGCTCGGGCGCTTGCGCTCCCAGTCGCGAAAATATCCTGACGCCCCGACTAATGACGTCTATCGCCGTGCCCGGATCATTCACAGCAGGAGAAAGTGCACGTGATGCAATTTCAGAAAGTACTGACAAGCCGAATCGAGGATCATGTTCAAAGGTGCGGCTTATGCCGATCGTGATTGCCGAGAGTATGCGTCGCTGTATTTCTTCCAGCGCGTCCGATGGCGTGCTCATGTGCATGAGTGCGATGTCTTCACCAAGCGAAATAAAGCTTCCCGGTACGACTTGAAGATAGAGATCAAAATCAAATTGATTGGCGATCTCGCCCAGTGATTGAACATCAATGTACTGAATATAGCCGACTTCTTTTGCGACTACCTTGCTCATGTTCTGCGGGACGTGAGGTGGGTAAGCCGATGCGCCAAAATGAGGCCAATCGATTCTTGCCTTGATGGCGGATGTGGTTGCGTTTTCCACCCTGTCTATTGTTTCCCCGACGCGTCCCAGTTTGGACAGGTGATCTATCCAGCGCAGCAATGTGTAGATGATCAAAACAATGACCAGGATGGTCATCGCGAACATCAGTACTCTGCCTTGCTTGCCGTAAAGCCCGGTACTAAGCGCAATGATTCCCACCAGGCTGAACAGGAAAGAACCAATGAAGGTCGCCAATGCATTCTGGGTAGTGGCGTCTTCCATCACCAGAGTTGTTGCGCGTGGGGTGACGCCATTGCTGGCCGCAGAGTATGCGGTCACCATGACGCTGAGCGAAAAAGTGGTGACGGTGAGCATGCTGGTGGCAATGATGCCGAGAATTTTGTCGACCGCATCTGCACCCACGGAATCCGAGAGCGAGTCGGGCACGTAATCCTTGAACGCTAATGCAAGTAACGCGGTAATCACGCCGAGTAGGGAAAACAGCGTCGCTCTGAACCAGAGACGTTTTGTTATGCGACTCACTATCCAGCGCCATTTGGTGATCATGTGTAATCCTTAATTTGAGGCTGCTAGTACAGGGTTTCGTGGCTTGCACCTTGTTCGTCTTATCGGTTGGCAGTGAGGCTCAAATATCGCAATTTGCCAATGCCGTTTTGAATTCAGCAAAATGCATCGCAATTTTAAATTCTGCATGCTCGGTAAAACTGATTGGCATCTATTCGTAGTGATGCCGGGCACTGTAAGTTGGCAAGCGCATCTGCTTCGGCATCCACGCAGAACCAAGAAGACGGCAAGTTGGAGGTAGCATCGGCGACATAGCTTCCCCTCCAATAGCTATTCTTGTAATGATGCGCCAAGCGGTGAGCGTTGCATCTCTATGCTGTTAGCAAGTAAAAAATTATCCGCATCTTCGTTGTAATCCCAGCGCTCGACGACACACTGCAGCGGCGCATTCGCTAAACCGTAACGAATCAGATTGATCGAGTTGTTGGAGTCGTGACGTATGCGTGACGATACCGCCGTTCCTGCCTGCACTGCCCACACGCGTCGTGGCAGATCCGCATGCTCATGCAATGCAGCGATGAAGGGGCGATGAATATGGCCGCCGAGTATCAGATCGACGCCCGCTTCTGCCCATCGGTTGATGGCATGTTGATGTCCGCGCAGCAGATGTTCTTCATCGATGGCATGCGTGACGTGCACAGGCTGATGTGTGACGACGATGCGCAACTGCTGGTCACCGGCTTGCTCTAGTCGTTGCGCAACGCGTGCGATCTGCGCGCTGGATACTTCGCCTTCGATGTGCCGGTAGCGACGCGTGGTGCGCACGGTGATCACCAGCAGTTCGGGCGAGTCGTGGATGGGTTCCAGCTCGGAGCCAAACGCGCGGCAGTAACGTGAGTAGGGCAGAAAGATGCGGGTCGCCACATCGAACAGGGGAATGTCGTGGTTGCCGGCGATGGCGACTATGGCAGGAATCGCAAGACGCTCGACAAAAGCGTGAGCCGCCTGGAACTCGACGGCGCGTGCGCGTTGCGTGATGTCGCCTGACAGGATGAGCAGATCGGGTGTCTGCGCATGCGCCAGCCGCTCCAGTGCGGTGACGACGTGCGGCCGTTCGGTGCCGAAATGGGTATCGGAAATGTGCAGTACCGTCTTCACGCGGCATTGCCTCCGGATGCAAGGTTATCTTCCGTGTTGTTGTCGGCGACGGTCTTGCTCGCTGCTGCGACTTCACTCTGTTCGCCGTTTGCCTCGGAGGTGTGGCGGCGCTTGATCAGCATAAGCGGCTCGGCGGCCACGCGAAACTCCAGCGGCATGCGCAGCCACATGATTTCGCCATCGGCGGCGACCTTGATCTGGCTTTTATGCGATTTCTTGCTGCTATTGATAGGCGTGCTGGTGTTCGCGTTCGCGGCTTTTGTCCCGCGCAGTTTTCTGCGCGGGGCAATAGTCAGCTCGCGAAAACTGAAGCCGATGACATTGTCGGCATCGCCCAGCTTGCCCAGCGCGCCGCGCGCACCCAGCCATAACATCGCGAGCTTGCCGACCGGGCGCACGGCAATCGCGGCCAGCTGTCCTTGTACAACAGCATCTGCCTGCGGCATGCCGACTTGTTCGAGCTGCAGCCGATTATTGCCGACGAATAGTGTAGTGGTGCGCATCACGACGCTTTTGCCATCTTGCTCCAGCGAGATGTGCAAGTGCCGGTGACGACCAAACACGGTGGCGATGGCTGACCAGATCGCGACCAGTCGGCTGCGACCATATTTTTGTTTGAAGGCTTCTCTGTCTTCCAGCAGTTCGGGATACAAACCCACACTCGCATTGACCAGAAAAATATGGCCGTTCACTTGTCCGACCTGGACGGGTACGGCTTCGCCGTGCAACAAATCTTGCAGCGACTCGCTGATTTCTTCAGGGATACCGTGCGTGCGGCCAAAATAATTGAAGGTGCCTTGCGGGATCGCACCGAACAGGCAGCCGCTACCCAGCACGGTATTGGCCACTGCATTGATTGTGCCGTCGCCGCCGACTGCGACAACCACCGCGCCCTGCTCCTTTGCGGCATCAACCGCTTGTTGCACGGTTGCCTGGATCTGGTTCACGTCTTCAATCACGAATATGCGATGCGCGCGCCCGGCCGCTTGCATGGCCGCGGCTATCGTGTCGCGTGTGTCGTCGGCGTCATGGCGGCCCGAACCGCCGTTCATTACAAAAAATAACGGTGGTTCGGAATTGTGCGATTGTGGCGTATGGGGATTCAAGTAGCCTCGAAAATAGAAAGTAATCTCGGTTGATGCCGGACATTTGACATGCAGGCTACGACATTGTTCAGGTCCGTGCGTCACGTTTGCCTGAACGTTGAAAGACGAACATACCATTTTGCGTCATTGTGGAATGTTCGCTTGCGTACATGGAAAATTCATTCAACAGGTCGCGCTCCTGGCCTCAAGACTGACGACAATCATAGCGTTGCATACGTCAAAAGGGCCGTACTGTTTGATCATGATCAAGCAGTATGGCCCTTTTTGCTCAGGCATTAAGCCTGCGGCAGATTAGTGGTGCTTGTGGTGATGCTTTGGTTTCTTGTGCTTTTTGTGTGGCTTGTTGTTGCCATGATCGTGATGATCTTCTGCGCGCCATTGGCTTGCGCGTACGCGACGTTCGCGCCAGTCGTTTTCATATTGAGGCTGCACATATACGGGACGCGGCTCAACATAGCCTGGGAGGCCGATGTTGACGTCAACGCTTGCAGCCATGCTGGAGGCGGCTGCCATCAATGCGAGTCCTGCCAGCAGGCCGCTGATGATTTTAGTTGTTTTCATTATTCTTCCCTCTAGGTGACTGATCGGGCAAACCGGTGTTGTGACACCGGCCGTATGTAATCCAGATAAGCGGCGCTTATGTGTATTGCCTTCAGTCCGACGGGATGCGCTTGTATCAATACGATGAAGTGATGAGACAAGGGATTTCCCGTGACGCGAGTCTAACTTGTCTGGCAACGCAGCACTGTGCGCTGGCGAACTTAGGTAAAGGTGGGAAGTATCGCTTTCATGCTTTGCCTATCAGGATCGCGTTCAACGCGACATTGGCATAATAATTACCACGGCCTATTTTCTGTTTCTGTACAAAGCCGCCGGCGACCAGCGCATCCAGGTACTTGCTCGCAGTAAGACGCGATACTTGCAAATCACGTTGTACAAAATCGATCTTGGTGTAGGGATGCATGAAGAGGTTATTGATTAAATCCTGGCTATAAAATTTGTAGTCTTTACGAATACGATGTTTGTAGTCCTGCAATGCGCTCTTGATTGCCTGTATCGTGGCAATGGTTTGCATGGCTGTTTGTTCTACCGCCTCCAACATGTAGAGTACCCAGTCTTCCCAGCGATCTTCTATCCGTACTGTCTGTAGCAGTCGGTAGTAGGTGTCTTTGGTGTGCACGATATGGCTGGAAAGGTAAAGTACGGGAATATCCAGCAGGCCTTCGCGGACCAGATACAGCACGTTCAAAATCCGACCGGTGCGTCCATTGCCATCGTAGAACGGGTGGATACTTTCAAATTGATGATGAATCAGTGCCATCTTGATCAAGGGGTCAAGAGCATACAAATCTGCATCGTTGATAAATCGCTCCAGATCGTTCATCAAGGCCACGATTTCTGCAGGTTCTTGCGGCGGTGTGTAGACGACATTGCCAGCACCATCTTTTAAGGCGGTGCCAGGCAACTTGCGGAATCCGGCATTGTTCCTTTCCAGTTCGGCCTGAATCTCGATGATATGGTTGGCAGTCAATAAGCCACTGTGTTTGACTTTTTCGAACCCTATGCGCAGTGCTTGCCGATAGCGCAACACCTCTTTTGCTGCGGGATTGGCAAATGCTTCGGGCAATACATCATCTTTGAATAATTCGTCATGCGTGGTGATGATGTTTTCGATCTCTGAACTGTCTTTGGCTTCTTGTAATGCGAGCGTGTTGATCAAGATGCCCTGATTGGGAATAGACCCGGCGATGCCTTTTAACTCTGCCAGACACCGGCTTGCGGTTGCGAGTTTTTTAAGAATGGCTGGTGAATCAAAACGAGCAGGGTCTAATTGCTCTAGAGGAAAAATGGATGTCATTGAGCGGGTTCCTCAGCGGTCATGTATAGAAAATCCGGATTTCTATGCATATTAATCCAAACGTATATAGAAAAAGGCGATTTTCTATACATATATAGATCGACATGTATAGAAAATGCAGAAATCTATACATATTTTGAGCGCTATCATTAAATATAAACCTTCGTTCGCCATGCTACCGTCGCCTTGATTGGCTATGCAGACGATGCTTGCATAGATTCGGACAGCATCTGCAACAAGTGCGTCGGTCTGCTACTCTGACTCGCTCATCCATCAACCGGAACAATCATGAGCCCACTGTTCTCCCCTTACACCCTGCGCAGCCTTACCCTTCCCAATCGCATCGTCGTATCACCGATGTGCCAGTACTCGGCCGACAACGGTGCGGCAACGCCGTGGCACATGATCCATCTCGGCCATCTGGCCTTGTCGGGTGCCGGCATGTTGATGATCGAGGCGACGGCGGTGGAACCGGAAGGGCGCATCACGCCGAAGGATCTGGGTTTGTGGGATGACGCCAGCGAGGCTGCCCTGGTGCCTATCCTTGCGGCGATTCGCCAGCATTCAAAGATTGCGGTGGTCATGCAGCTTAGTCACGCGGGACGCAAGGCGTCGAGCAAGGTGCCATGGGAAGGCGGCGCACAGTTGCCGGTGGCAGAAGGCGGCTGGATGGCGTACGCGCCGTCGGCAGTGCCGCAGAAGGATGGCGAAGTCGAACCGCTGGCGCTGGATGCGGCGGGCTTGCGGCGCGTGCGTGATGCATTTGTGCTCGCGGCCAAACGCGCGCAGCGCTTGGGCATCGATGGTCTGGAGCTGCATGGTGCGCATGGCTACTTGCTGCATCAGTTTTTGTCACCGATCGCCAATCAGCGTACCGATGAATACGGCGGCTCGCTGGAAAATCGCATGCGCTTTCCGCTGGAAGTATTTGACGCGGTGCGTGCAGTATTCCCCGCGGATAAGCCGGTGGGCATACGCGTGTCAGCCACCGACTGGATGGATGGCGGCTGGAACCTGGAGCAGACGATTGCCTTTGCTGCCGAGTTGAAGAAGCGCAATGTCGATTGGATAGACGTGTCGTCGGGCGGTATATCACCTTTACAGAAAATTACCATCGGGCCGGGTTACCAAGTGGCGTTTGCGCACGGTGTGAAAGAAGCGACCGGTGTGCCCACGATGGCAGTGGGCCTGATCACCGAGCCACATCAGGCGGAAGACATCATCGTCAGCGGCAAGGCTGACTTTATCGCGATGGCGCGCGGCCTGTTGTACGATCCGCGCTGGCCGTGGCATGCGGCTTCTGCGCTAGGCGCAACGATCGAAGCGCCGCCGCAATACTGGCGGTCGGCACCGCATGGCCAGAACAAAATTTTCGGTGATACGGTGTTTGGCGGACGCTAGGTGATAACAGGGAAAGGCGATGCGCCGGCTCGTTCGCATTGCTGCTGGGTTGGGTTTGTTACTCCGCACAGATATTCTTGCCGGGGGCCGAGTTCACGTGGATTTACGCAAACAATTTCGGCGGCAGAAAGCGCGCGTTAAACAGCGATGAATCAAATCCAGTGTATGGATGATGTCGTTTGCATTGATTGGCGAAATTGAATTCGCTGAAATTTTTCAACGCTAAGTTGATTGCTGACTACTGACGATGCCGCTGGTTTCGATAAGCGGTTTTGATGATGGTGATCAAGAAATACGCCAATAAAAAAGCCCCGATTGCTCGGGGCTTTTTTATTGCTGCAAAATTCTATTCTTTGCTTTCCTGCTTCTTGCCGCCAGTAGCATCTTTATCCGATGCCGCTTTCTTGCTGGCTTTGCTCGGTTTGTCCGATGCTGCTTTTGCCGGTTTTGCTTTCACCGTCTTTGCAGCGGTGGTTTTACGTGCAGCCTTGGTAGCGGGTTTGGCAGGCTTAACGGATTTAGGCTTGGCAGGGGCTGCAGTTTTCTTTACATCATTTTTCTTCTTCTTTGTCTCATCGCTTTTTACCGCATCGACAGATGTGGCAGGACGCGGATGATTTTTGATTTCATTGTGATACTTTGCCGCAGCTGCAGCTTTTTTCACCGCTTCCTGAGCAATATTAGAGGCCTTGATTCTTGCCTTCTCTTCTTTGCTACGCTGATGCGCCTCGTCTTTATTGCCGACTCTGTTCGTCATGGTGTCTCCTCAGTGAAATTAAGTGCATCACTTATTCTTGTGATGCCTGCATGTTCAAGCTTGCATGGGAATCAAAATATCAGCAGAGCGCGCAGAGGTATGTGCGAATCCGTACACTGAACGCATGCAATCTGTATCCAGTGTGGAGCAGCATTGCGCTATTCATACGCGCTTGGGCAATAACCATCATCGATAAAGGTAAATTCGGTTGCTGTGGCGGACTTCTGCGGCGCTTGCATAGCGACAACAAGGCAGACATCTCGCACATGGATATTTAATAGGCGTTAAGCTGCTTCTTCAGATATTTTTTCCGTTTGGTTTCATCTTGCTTCACTTGATAGAAACTTATTTCATACCAGCGAAAGAAGGAATACAACTCATGGAAGACAAGCTAGTCAAAATCCCCGGTCCCGATCATCCGATCACGATTACGCCCAGGCGCGGACGCATCAAGGTCACGGTCGCGGGACGCATCGTCGCCGATACGACGGAAGCCCTGACCTTGCAGGAGGCATCGTACCCAGCAGTGCAATACATTCCGCGCAAGGATGTCGACATGTCGCTGCTTGAGCGTAGCAATCATGTGACGTATTGCCCATACAAAGGCGATTGCTCCTACTACGGTATCCCTGTCGGTGGGGAGAGATCCGCGAATGCAGTGTGGACGTATGAGATGCCTTATCCCGCTGTTGCCGCGATCAAGGAATATGTCGCTTTCTATCCGAATCGCGTGGATGCGATCGACCTTGAATAGCAAGATTAATCTGCGCGATGCATGTGCTGTTTTAGATTGAGGAAGCAATGAAATGAAACAAGCTGCAAGATATTCCATATTGCGTCTGACCCTGATCTTGCTGGCGGCGTCGATACTCAGCGGCTGCGGCGGTTACGCGCGCACACCGAACGGCAGTTCAGGCGTCGAAATGTATGGCGTGATTGATGTGGGCGTGCAGCACGACAGTCGTTGATCGTTTTGACGTGTGTGCTGCAGCCGGCTTGTATCAAGTCTTGGTTAATCAAGTTTCGGCTAAAAATTGATGCAGCGCCTGGATCGCCGCCGAGCCTTCTCCCACTGCTGCTGCCACGCGCTTGACCGAACCACTACGCACATCGCCGACGGCAAAGATGCCGGGGTTGCTGGTTTCCAGGTAATGCGGTGGCCGTGCCAGCGGCCAGTCGGCGCCCTGCACTTGCGGGCCGGTTAACACAAATTGCTTGTCGTCGAGCTTGACGCAGTGGTTGAGCCAGCCGGTGTTGGGTTCGGCGCCGAGGAACAGAAAGACGTGTTCGACCTCGTAGGCCCGGGGTGATTCATCCCGCGTCTGGCACATCACGCATTGCAGTTTGTCTTCGCCTTGCAGATCGACGATTTGCGTGTGTGTATGCAGCGTGATGTTGGACGCGGCTTCTATCCGTTGTATCAAATACTGCGACATGCTGGCGGCGAGGCCGCTCGCGCGCACCATGATGTGGACGTGACGCGCATGGCCGGAAAGGAACACCGCAGCCTGCCCCGCCGAGTTGCCCCCGCCGACCAGGATCACGTCTTCCTTTGTGCAAAAGGTTGCTTCCATAAATGACGCGTTGTAATAGATGCCGCGTCCTTCGTAGTGTTCCAGATTGTGTATCGATGGTTTGCGATAACGTGCGCCAGTGGCGATCACGACTGAGCGCGCCTGAATGTGATCGCCATTGTCGAGCGCGATGTCGAAGCGCTTGCCGGCGCGACAATCGAGTGAGGTGACTTCTATCGGCACCGCGACTTCTGCGCCGAACTTGCGCGCCTGCGACAAGCCGCGCCCTGCCAATGCCACACCGGAAATCCCGGTCGGAAAGCCGAAGTAGTTTTCTATCTTGGAGCTGGTCCCTGCTTGGCCGCCGGCGGCCTTGGTGTCGAGCACGACGACGCTCAATCCTTCCGACGCGCCATAAACGGCGGCTGCCAATCCGGCCGGGCCGGCACCGACCACGGCCAGATCGAATTGCTTGCCGTTGAGATTGTCGGGGCTCATGCCGAGTGCGTCGGCCAGTGCGCGATTGGTCGGTCGTTTCAATACGACGCTGCCGGGTGTGACGACGGCGGGAATGTCTTCCAGCGTTATGTCGAAGCGTGCCATCAACGCGGCTGCAGATTCGTGCTGATCGACATCGAAGTAGGCGGCCGGGTGCCCGTTGCGTGACAAAAACTCGCGCAGACTCAGGGAGTGCGCCGATTGGCGCGAGCCGAACACGATGACGCCGCTGCCTTCCTTATCCTGGATGAAGGCAACGCGTCGCAAGATGTAAGCGCGCATGATCAGTTCGCTCAAATCGGCTTCGGCAACCACCAGCGCGCGCAAGCATTCTTCATCGACGACGATCATTTCGCATTCGCTCTGCGTGACGGCGGTCGCTACTGCAGCCCGGCCCGCCAGCGTGCCGATATCGCCGGTGAACATGCCGGCGCCAAAGGTGCCGAGCGAGCGCGAGCGCAGCGCGGTGCCGCGTTCTATCTGTATCGTCCCGCTGACAATCACATAAGTACTGATATGGCGCTCGCCTTGCGTGAACAACACATGGTCGGCAGGGAAGCGCCGCCGCTCGCCGTACTTGCCCATCAATTCAAGTTGCGCAGCAGTCAACGCGGGGAAGAGCTGATGACGGCGTGCCTGGAAAAACGATTGCAGCGCGGCTTCTGGATCTGGCGTATCTGACATGCGGCTCTCTCTGCTGGATGGTGACGAATTGACGGAGTGAATGGTCAAGCGCTGAAGTGCTCGCCATCAGATGGCGATGCTGATGGCGTTCAATATGCCATGAATAATCGCGTTTTGTCTGGCGCATTGAATGACTGAAAAATAACTTTCTGCGCACTCGATCAGTGCGTCAATTTTTGGCGGAGCTGATTTGTCGGTGCATTGTGGTGTTGGCGCTGCACTCGTTGATCAATCGTTGATTTATCTCGCCAAAATTACCTTATGGAAATACAAAATCGGTACACTTGCGGCTGTGCCATACCCGACAGTTGTTCAGGGGTGGGTCATTCAAAAAACACAATAATCACGTACCCAGGGCGCATTGATGAAATACCGATTACTCCCTCTGCTGGTTGGCGCATTGCTGGGCGCTGCCGCCAGTACTGCGGCGATGGCCGCAGACGCTTCCCCCCATTTCGATATCAACCGTTTTGAAGTGCGCGGCAATACCTTGCTGTCGGTACAAACCGTTGATAACGCGGTTGCTCCGTACACAGGCAAGCAGCGCGATTTTGCCGATGTGATGGGCGCGCTGGAAGCGCTGGAGGCGGTGTATCAGGCGCGCGGCTATCAACTGGTGCGCATCGATCTGCCCGAGCAGGAATTGAATCAGGGCGTGGTGATCCTGAATGTGGTGCAAACCAAAATCGGCAATGTGGTGATTGAAGGTAATCAGTATTTCACCGATGCGAATATACGCAGCAGCCTGCCGGGTTTGCGCGAGGGCGAAGTGCCGGACCTGAAGGCGATTTCCAAAAGTCTGAAACTGGCGAATGAAAATCCTGCCAAAAAAACCGTCATGAAAATGAAGTCCGGCGTCGTTGATGGCGAAGTTGATGCAACGCTGGCGGTGAGCGATGAGTCGATTTGGTCCACTACAGTCAATTTCGACAATACGGGTTCGGTCGCAACCGGCAGAACACTGGCCGGCGTCGTGCTGCAAAACGCCAATCTGTTCGGGCGCGATCATGTATTGAGTCTGCAGTACACGACGACGCTGGAAGAGCCGAGCAGCGTGGGTGTATACGGCATCGGTTATCACGTCCCCTTGTATGCGCTGGGCGACTCGATGGATTTTTTCGCTAGTTATTCGGATGTCGATAGCGGCACGGTGACGGCGGGTATTTTTGATCTGGCGGTGAGCGGCAAGGGTTCGATGTATGGCGCGCGCTACAACCAGAACTTGCCGACTGCCGGCAATTACGAATCCAAGCTGGTGTACGGCGTGGATTACAAGGAATACAAAAGCAGCATGCAATTGCTCGGTGTCGAACTGGGTAATGACATTACCGTGCATCCGCTCAGCGTCGGTTATCAAGGCAGCTGGATATTGCCGAATGGCGATGCAAATTTCGGCGTGACGCTATTGCATAACATCCCCGGTGGCACGCGTGGGCGTCAAGCGGATTTCGATCGCGCACGTTTCAATGCGACCGACAATTACACCGCGCTGCGTTTAGCCGCGAGTGCAACGCAAGCCTTGCCGGCAGACTGGCTGGCGCGCGTGATCGTCAACGGTCAATACACAAAAGATGCATTGATTGCACCTGAGCAGTTCGGTGCCGGTGGTGCGAGTTCGGTACGCGGCTTTGCCGAACGCGAAGTGTCGAATGATTCCGGCGTGGCGGCTAACTTCGAAGTGTATTCATCGCCTTTGTGCGGAACTGCAAACTGGCAATGCCGCGTGTTGGCGTTCTACGACAGCGCTTATCTGACGCGCAATCATGCATTGGCGGGCGAGTTCCGCAACATTGCCATCAGCAGCGTGGGCGTGGGTCTGCGCATGCAGCTCGGTAACAAGGTCAACTTCCAGGTAGATGTCGGCCATGTGCTGCACGCCGAAGCGAGTGCGACGCAAAAAGGCGACGACCGTGTCCATGCGCGTCTCGGCCTGTCTTTCTGAGGACATCATGAAAATCACTCCTATGACTATGACGCGCACATTGATGACGCCTTATTCCTTACCGCTGTCTATGCGGCCCAAACTGTTGCTGCTGTTGCTGGCTGCCTGCATGGGGATCAGTGGCGTTGCGCAAGCGGCACCGAGCGACCCGACGGTGGTGAATGGGCAGGTGACGTTTTCGCAGCAGGGCAATGTGTTCTCGATCACGAATAGCCCGAATGCGATCATCAATTGGGGCAGCTTCTCGATCGCACAAGGCGAGATCGTGCGCTTCCTGCAGCAGAGCGGTAATAGCGCGGTGCTCAATCGCATCACAGGACAAGATCCCAGCCGCATCATGGGTGCCTTGCAATCGAATGGTCGCGTGTACCTGATCAATCCGAACGGCATCCTGTTCGGCGGCGGCGCGCAAATCAATGTAAATGGCCTGGTCGCATCGACGCTGGATATCGGCAACGCGGATTTTATCGCTGGTAAAAACAAATTCTTTTCCGGCGCGACTGCGGGCAGCGTGGTCAACGAAGGCGCGATCACGACGCCATCCGGCGGCAAGGTTTTTCTGATTGCGCCTGACGTCACCAACAGCGGCCTCATCACTTCACCGCAGGGTGAAGTTGTGCTGGCGGCAGGACATAGCGTGCAACTGGCCGACTCATCCAATCCCGGCATGCACGTGGTCGTTTCTGCCCCCGAAGATCAGGCGATCAATATCGGCGAGGTGATCGCACAAGGCGGCAAGATCGGCATCTACGGCGCACTGGTCAATCAGCGCGGGACGCTGAATGCGAACAGCGCAGTGGTCGGCGAGAACGGCAAGATCATCCTGAAAGCTACACGTACGACCTTGCTGGAAGCCGGCAGTTTGACAACAGCGACCGGTGCCGGCAACGGCGGCGAAGTTCAGGTGCTGGGTGAAAAAGTCGGCCTGATGGGCGATGCGCTGCTTGATGTCAGCGGCCAGAATGGCGGCGGCACGGCTCTGATCGGTGGCGATTATCAAGGCAAGAACGCTGCAGTGATGAATGCGGAACAAGTGTTTGTCGGCAAGGATGCCGTTATCAAGGCCGATGCGATTGCCAGCGGCGATGGCGGCAAGGTCATCGTCTGGGGTAACCAGACTGCGCAGGTATATGGTTCCATATTTGCGCGCGGTGGAGCTCAGTCGGGTAACGGCGGTTTCATCGAAACCTCAAGCCACTATTTGGATGTGGCAGGCATACGCGTGAATGCGGGTGCGGCAAACGGAAAAAAGGGGCAGTGGCTGCTTGATCCAGAAAATATATTGGTGGCGGGTGATGGCGCGCAGACTCTGAATCAAGTTTCGGCATTCGCCAGCCTTCCTGGAGAAGACACTGAAATAGACGCAGCACTGCTTTCTATTGCAAACGCAGATGTAATTTTGCAAGCGACCCACAATATTACTTTTTATGCGGGTGTTAACAATACAAATGGGGTGAACCTTACTGCGCAGGCCGGCAATAACATCATTGTGCAATCCATTGTGAGTTTCACTGGCGACATTACACTGGCAGCGAATCATAATGGCGCTGGTACTGCCAGTGGTACAGGGATCGTCAATTTGAGTGATGGTATTGTCAATGCTGGTGGAATACGGACTATTACTGACTACTTGAATCCTCCAGTAGAACCTCCAGTGACGCCGCCAACAGCCACCACTATCAATCAATGCGTCGCAAATCCAACTTTGCGTGGATGCTCGGTCATCTTGCCGCCAACCCAGAGTTTCCCGCCCAATCCAGTGCAGCAAGCGCTTAATTCAACCGTCAATATCATCAATACAGTGACGACGAATGTGAATCCTGCTGCGGCCCAGCTAAACGCGATTCCTAAAACAGGAAATCCAACCACCAGCACTGTTCCAACCCCCGCTGATGCAGCCGTTAAAGCAAGTGCAGAAGCCGCAGCAAAGGCGGCGTCTGATGCAGCAGCCAGGTCCGCCGCGGATGCTGCGGCCAAGGTTGCCGCCGATGCAGCCGCCAGAGCCGTGGCAGAATCTGCGGCCGCAGAAGCGGTAGCCAAGGCAATGCAGGCTGCAGCAAACCAGGCAGCGACAGACGCAGCGGCAAAGGCAGCAGCAGATGCCGCCGCCCAAGCTGCGGCAGATGCGGCAGCGAAAGCAGCTTCGGATGCAGCGTTTATGGCAGCGACCGAGGCGGCAGCCAAGGCAGCGGCAGATGCAGCAGCAGACGCAGCAGACAAGTCGGCAGCCGAAGCCAAGATTGCAGAGGAAAACGTCAAACAAGCGGATGAGAAAAAAGCAGCCGATAAAACCGACACCAAAGAAGTCGCATCCAACGAAAAAACCGGAACGAAAAATGAACCAGTTAAAAAAATGTACTGTAATTAAATCGCTGATGGTATTGGCTGCGCTGTGCGCCAGCACGCTAGTACTTGCTGCGCCAGTAGTCGGAACCGTGATGCAGTTGAGCGGACCATTGCTGGCAACGAAAGCCGATGGCAAGATGCGCGTGCTGGGCGCCAAGTCTGCGGTCGAGAGTGGCGATACCTTGTCTACGCAAAACAGGGGTTATGCGCAAATCAAGTTCGGCGATGACAGCGTACTCATCTTGCAACCGGACACGATACTGACGATCGATAAATTTTCGTATGAAGCCGGCAAGCCGGCTGCCGACAGTATTGCGTTCACGCTGGTGCAAGGTGGTGTGCGTTCAAATGCGGGTTTGATCGGCAAGCGCAGCAAAGATAGTGTGCAAATGGCGACGCCGTCTGCAAACATCAGCATGCAGGCAGCGAATGTCGTTGTTACATACATCAAGCCCAGTGCCGAAGAGATCGCGACTGCGCGAGAAGCTTATTTGCTGGCCAGTACTGCGGCGCTGGATGTTGCCATGCAAGTTACGCGCAGCGATATGCCTGTGCCTGCAGCGATCCAGCCCTTGATGCTGGCGCAAATTAATAAGGGAGGGCCGTCGGCGGTCAAGCCCGTGTCGGGATTGCCGCCGGGCCTGTATGTGTCGGTCCTCGATGGTGCAATTAATTTGACTAACAAGGGTGGAACACAGAGTTTTGTCGCGGGTCAGTTCGGTTTTACGCCAAACTTCTCGCAACCGCCTGCCCTCTTGCCGAAAAATCCGGGCCTGCAATTCACGCTACCAGCGGCATTTATGGCGCCGTCTCCTGTTTCGGGAGGCAGCACGGCGCCTAAATCGAATGCGGTTGATTGCGAAGTGCGATAAGTCTGGTAGCGCAAGCCAGTCCTTCAATATAGAGAGACGGCTTGCGGTAAAACGGCATTGTGCTTTACATCAAGCTGGATTTGCCATCCACCAATAACCTATGCCGCTATCGCTGCGCAACACGTAGCGCACATTGTTGATGAAGCGCTGCGGGAACTTCCCTGCGTCGTGATTGCTGTCGGATTCCTCCATCATGTCACTGGCTAGTGCTGACGCCTTGGCGCGACTCAAATCGGGATTCGTCGCTTCAGCAATGACTTCCGATATCGCCAGTACGGCCGAGCGATCGATTGCATCCGGATTGCCGGCGACGACGGCTGTGACGCTAATAATGTGTCCGGTCTCTTTCGAAACGCTTACCGTGAGTGAAGTTTTATCCGCGAAATTCTGCTTGAAATAATCATGCACCGCACCGTGTTTGACTTCGAATGCGCCCATGCGAAATGACTGTCCGGATGATTTGGCCGCCGCATTAAATGCATTAACGAATTGTTCCGCATCGAATCTGAACTCAGCTTCCCGGGTGATGCTGACTGCCTGAACCGGCACGGCTAACTCATCAGACGACGAAGTCCGTACGTCACCACTTTTGCTGCATGCGACCAAACAGAGCGCCAACAAGGCGTACGCCAACTTCTTCATGTCTCCTCCATAAACTGTTCGCTGTATTGCGGAGCGACGCTAGTTTCTATTGTGCAAACGGATTCGTCCGATCCGTTTTTTGAAAGATTACACCAGACCTGCGCACTTGTTGTGACCAATACCTGAAAATGCATCTGCCGGCCACCTGCGAGTGGCAGGATCGACGGACATGTCTGAAGCCGCATAGTCGCAGATCATGATTTACCGATGGCATGGGAATGCGTGTGCAGAGATCTGCGCCTGACAAAATAAAACGGCCATGCTTGCAGGCATGGCCGTTTATCTTGCGCAGTGCTAACTAGCGCGGTGCAGCCAGAGCTTGCGTACCGCGCGCGACCGACTTGGCATTCGCGGCATATGCGTGACTATTTACCGCGACATCCCGGCCGACCTTGAACACGGATACAGCTTGCGATAATTGTCCGGCCTGTTCATCCAGGCTTGCTGCGGCTGCAGCTGCCTGCTCGACCAGGGCGGCATTCTGTTGCGTGACGTCATCCATGTCGGTGACAGCCTGATTGACTTGATCGATACCTATACTTTGTTCGCGGCTGGCACCGGCAATTTCACTCATGATGGTGGCGACGCGCTGGACCGATTCCAGTACCTCAGTCATGTTCTGCCCGGCCTCATCGACGATGCGATTGCCGTGTGCGACTTTGCTGACTGAGTCATCAATCAAGACCTTGATTTCTTTGGCGGCACCCGCAGAACGTTGCGCGAGGTTGCGCACTTCGGCGGCGACGACCGCAAAGCCCCGGCCTTGTTCGCCGGCACGCGCCGCTTCGACTGCGGCGTTGAGGGCAAGGATATTGGTTTGGAAAGCGATGCCATCGATCAAGCTGATGATGTCCACAATCTTGTTGGCGGAATCGCTGATTTCGGTCATTGTCGCGCCCACACGGGTGACCGAATCGCTGCCGCGGCTTGCGATCTCTGTGGTTGACACGACGAGTTTGCTGGCCTGCTGTGCATTTTCAGCATTCTGTTTCACGGTCGAGGCGAACTCTTCCATGCTGGAAGCGGTTTGCTCCAGACTGGACGCCTGCGATTCGGTACGTGACGACAGATTCAGGTTGCCGGCAGCAATGTCTCTGGTGGCGGCCGTCATTGAATCGACATTCGAGCGCACGTCGCCGATCACGGCAACCAGATTCACATTCATCTGCTGCAACGCGCGCAGCAACTGCCCCATGTCATCGCCGCGCGAGGTTTCTATCGTGCCGGTCAGATCGCCCCCCGAGAGTGCGCGTGCCGCCTTGGTTGCGACGCGCAGCGGGACGACGATCGATGAGTGCAGTGAAAATCCCAACATCAAGGCGCTGAGAACACCGACTGCGCCAGCGGTGGCAAACAAGGTTGCCGTATTGCCGCTTAGCTGGGTAAATCCGGCGACAGCCATCGCGATAAACAACCCGATCATGACGGTCAGCCCGATGCTGAGACGGCTGCTGGTTGACAGGTTTTTGCGCGCCGCAAAAATACCGGCAAGTCCGGTGCGCACTGCCTGTCCCTGCTTGATGGCGATACCCCGCGCCTGACCAGCCATTATCTTGCGGTAGAGACCATCGGCTGCCTCGATTTGTGCGCGTGTCGGTTTAGTGCGGATGGACATATAGCCGTTGGCCTGGCCGCCTTCCATGACGGGAGTCACGTTGGCAACCACCCAGTAGTAATCACCATTTTTGCGCCGGTTCTTGACCATGCCGGTCCACGACATGCCGGCCTTCAAGGTGCCCCAGAGATCATCAAACGCTTCGGGTGGCATATCGGGATGGCGCACCAGATTGTGCGGCGCGCCGATTAATTCTTGTTCTGTAAAGCCGCTGACTTCGATGAAATACGGATTGATGTAAGTGATCTTGCCCTTCAGGTCAGTCTTGGAAACGATAGGACGTCCCTCGTCCATGTGGTACTCCACATTGGTAACCGGTAGGTTTTTGCGCATAGCGGACTCCTCTTGAAATAGTTATAGTTTTCATTGCATGCTTGCTGTTAAATCTGAACGGATGGGTAGTTCGAAGTGATGCGCGTAAGGCTTGTATCAGGCAAGATTTTTTTAGAATGCGACTGCTTTTTTTATATTCATAATTTAGTTTGTTATCGCAGTGAAAGATATTAATTTTTTGATGGAAATCAAAAAAACCGGGAATTTATTCCGCAAGACAACGATTGTTAAGGCGTTGATGTATGGAATGATTTTCATTTGTAAAAGCCGTGTCGATCATCACGCTTGCTCATATCAAAATGGATGAACGAAAGGCTGAAAAAGTTGTAGACGTATCAACCCACACGCACGATGGTTACTCTTTGAACGCACATGTATAAGCCCTCGATCGCGGGCAATTTTGCGAATTTGAGAAATCGGTTTGCCACGCTTGTCAGTAATCTGAAGAAGTGAAGTTATGCATGATGAATATGTTGGAATACCTGTCTGCAAATCCACGTAAAATTATTACTTTCATTTTGCGTAAGGAATCAACATGAAGCCGATTCCGGTAGATCAAATACAGATTGTTTGGTACCAGGATTCCATTTCAGGCGAAACGATGTCATCCGGCATGGGCGGCAAGACGGTTAACTTCTGGATACATATGGAATTCTTCCCGCGGGAAGTGACGGAGGCCTACCTGATGGATGACGGTGAGCCACGACCGCACCCCAAAGATGGCTGGTCGTATGCGCGCGGCATGTTGCGTTAAGTGATGGCGTAGCTGATGAAGTAAGCGCGC
Source organism: Herminiimonas aquatilis (assembly GCF_042665175.1). Taxonomy (NCBI): domain Bacteria; kingdom Pseudomonadati; phylum Pseudomonadota; class Betaproteobacteria; order Burkholderiales; family Oxalobacteraceae; genus Herminiimonas; species Herminiimonas aquatilis. The sequence continues at coordinate 1,368,948 of NZ_JBHTCC010000001.1, read as the reverse complement.
CGATTTTCGGGCGCGCTCAATAAACAAGGATGGAATGACGAAGGACTTGGTGTTGACGGGATAGTGGAAATCCCCGTCACTTCGTTTTACTTCGGAAACATGTCGAATGCTTCGCCGACTTTTAATGCGACCAGGTCATACAGTGAATGACGAGGTTGTGGGCCGGCACGTTCAAATCCTTCTACCGTATCCGGCTCTATGCCTTCAGGCGGTGGCACAAACTGCATCCACTCTTCGTAGCCCGGATGATCTTTCAGGTTGCGATTGAGTTCATCCAGAAATTCTTGCGGTGTTAATTTTCCAGCCATGATGACCTCCTCAAAGAATAATTTATCTTAGCACGCTGGCGTATTCTATTCGAGCGCAGAGGCGTGCCGGAGTTCATTCTGATCGTGCTATTCCTTGTAGACGCCGCAACCGATAATCAGATTTTCATAGCGATCCAGGTACATGGATTTGGCTTCTATCTGTTTGGAAATCGGGTTCAGGAACATATAGTCCTGCCAGCCTTTGCCAGTGTTCTGGATGATCGCGATACGCTCCCTGACGAATGGATTGCCGGCACCGTCCTTGGCATCAATCAGGTCCTTGCCTATCAAAGCCGGATTGGCACCATGCGCCAGATTGCGACCGCTCATGTCATATACGACCACATACAAGTCGCGGTCGCAGAATCTGCCGAGCTTGTTGCTGATTTCTGCAAATGTTTTTTCCGGGCCAATGTCATACATGGATTCGATGGCTTGACTGACCATCTCTTTTGCTTCGGCCGTCGAGCCGTGACTACCACTCTTGATCGTGAAGATGCTGACGACGTTGATCAACTCAGTCGTTTGGCCTTGCAGTGATTCGGCAGAGGCTGCAGCCTGTTCCACCAATGCGGCATTTTGCTGCGTGACCTGATCCATCTGGGCTATGGCTTTGTTGACTTGCTCGATGCCTATGCTTTGTTCGCGGCTGGCCGTGCTGATCTCGGTCATGATGTCGTCGACGCGCTTGATGCTGCTGACGACTTCTTCCATCGTGGTGCCAGCGTGTGCCACCAGTTTGCTGCCGCTTTGAACCTTGTTGACGGAATCTTCGATCAGCAATTTGATTTCGCGCGCGGCAGCCGAACTGCGCTGGGCGAGGTTGCGAACTTCACTGGCGACGACTGCAAAACCGCGGCCCTGTTCGCCTGCGCGGGCAGCTTCGACTGCTGCATTCAGCGCAAGGATGTTGGTCTGAAAAGCGATGCTGTCGATGACACTGATGATGTCGACAATTTTTTTGGACGATTGATTGATGGAATCCATCGTGTGGACGACTTCTGCCACGACGCCGCCACCCTTGATGGCGACTTGCGAGGCGGTTCTTGCCAACTCGTTTGCCTGGACCGCATTGCCGGCATTTTCCTTGACGGTCGAGGTCATTTCTTCCATCGCCGAGGCGGTTTCTTCCAGTGAGCTCGCTTGCTGTTCAGTGCGCGAAGACAGATCCAGATTGCCGGCGGCGATTTCACGTGTGGCAGTGGACAAGGTTTCGGTGCCGCGGCGTATGGTCCATACGACATTGGCAAGACCCTGGCCGATGCCATTGATGGCCGACAGCAAGTGGCCGATTTCATCTACGCGTTTTGTTTCGAGGCGCGTGGTCAGGTCGCCGCTGGCAAGTTGTCGTGCAACTTTTGTTGCCTGATCCAGCGGTCCGGTGACGGTTTTGCGTATCGCGACATACAACAATGCTGACAGTATCAGCAGGGCGACAAGCGCCGCCGCACCTGACATATTGCGCAAGGCAGTGGCTTCGCGCGTGAATTCGCTGGCGTCAGTGTCACCGACGATGACCCAGTTCTTGTCTTGTATGTAAGTGAATGCGGCCACGCGATCCGGTGTGCCAGTATCGGCCGCCGAGCGATAGTGAATCACGCCTTCTTTCTTGTTGAGGATTTCCTTGATATATTCGCGGCCGTCTGTGGCTTTATCGGTCAGGATATTTTGACCTTCTCTCTTCGCCGCAATGATGAGTTTGCCATAGTTGGTGCCTGCGTTCGCATCGAGTACGTAATAGCCACCGCTACTGCCTACCTTGAGAGAGAGCAATTTGCTTTTGATTGCCTCGACATCGTTGCTCATGCTGACCACCAGCTTGCTCTTGACGTTGACTTCTTCTGCCGCACGCTGTTCCAGCATGTTGGAGGTTGCCTGACCGGTTGCCCATACAAAAATCCCAAAGACGAGGGCAATCAATATGAAGGAGATGGCGGCCAATTTGATTCCGACCCCAAGCCTTGCCAAGTAACGTTTAATGCTGTTCATCGCGTGCTTCCATTCTTGAATGTGGTGATCGAAAGATTGCCATCGGCGATCATTCCTTGTGGAAACATCATAACTGTATACGAGTGATTTTTGCTGGAACCAGCCCCTGCAGAAAGTGAACTGTTGTGTCCTCGCACCAAGGTGGCGCGATTTCACTACGACAACATGGCTTCGCTGCGGGCAAAACCATGGGGCCCATTTAAATTAATTTTTTATAATCGTTTAACAATTTGCGTCTCTAACTTTTGTATCGACCGGATTCCGGAAAACAATAGTGTGAGCTATTGCCTGCTGATAATAGACCGGACGTGCGGCGGTGCAACATCGGCGCTGCGCGAGCCTGAAATAAATAAAAAAGCGGCTGACCTGATATCAGGCCAGCCGCTTTTTTGTTCGCTAAAACATTCTTTTTAGAACTTGTATCCCAGCGACAGGAAGGTTACATAAGGATCAAGTGTGAGGTTGGTTTTATGTCTGGAAATCACAGTACCTGCTGCATTCCTACCGGTGATGTCGGCATCGGTATCAAGCGGGATATAAGCCACGGAGAAACCCAGCGACCATCTCTCATCAATGTTGTAGGTCAGACCTACATTGTAGACAGGTGCCCAGGATGAACTCAGGTCGGCGGTTGCGGTTCCGCTTACGCCGCCATTGTATGGTGCAGTAACTGCTCTTTGCAGCGACGAAGACAATTGAACGTCGCTATACCAGACGCGTGTTGCGCCCAGACCCACGAAAGGCCGTAACTTCGAGGTCTTGTCGCCGAAGTACCATTTCGCGATCAGCGCCGGACTCCATTGCTTGGCAGTGCCGATTTCTCCCAAGCCTGCAAGTGTGCCACCGCCATCAAGATGAAATTTTGGCGGTACACCTAGATCAGCAGTGAGTGCGAAGTTATCCGTGAAGAAGTGGGTAAACGCAATGCCTAGCGTGTCTGCATCTCCTACGCTGGCACTACTACCGGCGACCGGTCCCGGCGAAGGCGACGTGCGCATGAGCGTCTGGCTCGAATCATCCGTATACAAATGGAACCAGCCTACGTTGACGATATTATCGCCAGCGCTTTGGGCTGCAGCGGGCAAAGAAAAAGCCGCGACTACGGATAGGGCGGCTACTTTTGACCATACACGTAAGGGCAAAGGCATATTCATTTACTAGTCTCCTTTTTTGATCAACCTGATACATCGCTTCTTCGAACGATGCAGTCTCGTATTTAACAGTCTTGTTAAAAGCTTATCGCGGTTAAATCTTATTCCTGATGCAGGCCCTTCTCACGCTCGCATTGCAGCGTGTGTGGGAAATAATAGTCCTATTTTTTGAACTTGAAAGTGGTGTATCGCACGGATTGGTAAGCGCGCAACATGTTTTGATATTGCGTACTTACAAAAGGAGAATCAAATGTATATTGGCATAGGAACCCTACTCGTCATCATCGTGCTGGTTTTGTTACTGCGCTAAAGAGCCGCGCGAATATAAAAATGCCGTCTATCGACGGTATTTTTTATGGCGTACGAGGATTTGCTTTATCCTCTCGCCTATAGATGCCTTGCGCATCAACGCATTTGATAAAGCCCTCATGAACAAGATAGAAGCAATCAAGCTGGTCAATCAAGATCTACACGCCACCCTGCTTAACGAGCGCAACACGATTTTTTCCACGGTTGTACCTTATGCCGGCGATGAAGGCTGGTGGTTGAATATTCCGCTGTCCGGCTTTCGCCAAGAGCAGCATTTTTTGCTTTGCAGTGAAAGAGCCAAGGTCATCCGTCACATCAGGATCAAGGCCAACACGATTCTGAGTCCTGCGACCAGGTTCCGCAGCAAGGATCAGACCGCGGATGTTTTCATCTCGGCGAAGAATGCAAAGCGACTGGTCGATAGCTTGCCGGGCGGTAGCAAGTTCAGTTTCGACAAATATGTATTCGGCGAATACAGCTTCTAAACAACTGCTTACGCTTGTCCTCAGTAATTTCATGCCGGTTTCTTCGCGTCCGCGTGTGCCAATTACGCCAGTAGTTCGACTAGAGTCCATGCAATCGCCTTGGTTGCAACCGACAAGGTAAGCAGCGGGACCTTTTCGTCTGCGCGATGACCGTTCGCCTCCAGCAATGTGCGCGGGCCGGCGCCATACATCACGGTGGCGACACCGGCTTCTGCATACAAACGCGCATCGGAATAAAGCGGCACACCGATAGGTGTCACTGCTTCGCCCAGAGCCATCGACGCTTCCGTACAGATAATGTCACGCAAACGTATGGCATCGCCGACCGGCTTGAACGGGCTGGCTAAAAGAATCCGTTCCACATCGCAGCTGATACCCGGCATGTTTTGCAGAGCTTGGGCGATAACGCCGCGTAATTCTGCTTCGACTTCAGTCGGGATTTCTTCCGGAATGATGCGGCGGTCGAGTCGAAGGGTGACTTCATCCGGCACCACATTCGTATTGATGCCCCCGGTTATGGTGCCGACCACCAGCGTTGGGGAAGAAATGCCGGCAGTCGCTGAAGTGCGGCTGTCCAAGGTGTCACGATAGCTGTACAGCGCGTTGAGCAAACGCGTAGTCGCTTCCAGTGCATCGTGGCCGGTATCGGGGCGGGCTGCGTGTGCCGAGGTGCCACGCACTTTTATTTCCAGATGCAGGCAACCGTTGTGCGCCGTGGTGACGTTGTATGAAAAGCCGGCGCAGATTGCGTAGTCAGGTTTGGTCAATCCTTGCTGCAACAGCCAGCCGGGTCCTGCCAGGCCACCGGTTTCTTCATCGTAGGTAAAGTGCAATTCGACGTTGCCACGTAAAGGCACCGCCAATTCTTTCAATGCCCGCAACGCGAATGCGTAGGTGGCGAAATCCGATTTGGATACAGCGGCACCGCGACCTATCATCCAGCCATCGCGTACCGTTGCCGAATATGGATCGACGCTCCAGCCGGCGCCGGGCGGTACGACATCACCATGCGCGTTCAGCGCGACGGTGGGACCATCGGCAAAGTGTTCGCGCACGATCAGATTGATTGCACTTTCCAGACCCGTACTACGTGCAAATTCATTCGGCACAGTATGTTGCTCTACCGCAAACTGCATGTCTTCCAATAACGCCGCAGTCATCAATGCATGCGGTGCGCAATTGCCAGGCGGATTATCGGATGGACATTGCACGACCTTTGCTAGGAAATCTATTTGTTCGGCAGCGTTCTGATCGACCCATGCGGCAATCTGTTGTTTAAGTAAATTTTTATCCATCTTGTCGATTCGGTTGGTAGTGATCGGTATGCAAATATCTTCGTGTCATGACGCTTGCAGTTATGCATATGTACATCGCAAGGGCAGGTACTTATTGCGAACGCTATTTATTGCGGCTACTTAATGCTGAATTTTTGGCGCTCCCTAGGGCATCAAAATGTTCGACAAAATCCATGAAGACCTCGGCCGCCAATGCAGCATCTTCCATCGCCATGGTTTCCAGTGGATTGTGACTGATGCCGCCATTGCCACAGCGCACGAACAGCATGGCGATCGGTGAAATTGCTGCGATTGCCATCGCATCATGACCTGCGCCTGAAGGCAGACTGCGTGACTTGCAGCCTTTGCGTTCCAGTGCGGCGTACCAGCCTTGTTGCAACCAGTCGGCGCACACCGCACTTGAGGTTTCGTAGGTCTTTTTCAGCGAGCTGCGCACGTCGCGTTGCACGCAGATACGGTCTAGTTCGGCGGTGATGTCGGCGATCGCAGCAAGGCGTTCTGCATCCTCACCAGCGCGAACATCGAGTGACAACACGACGCGCCCGGGGATGACGTTGGTCGCGCCGTTTGGTATTTCCCATTGGCCGATCGTACCGACCAGATCAGGGATGCGACTGCACCGTTGTTCTACATACAGGGCAAATTCTGCTGCGGCCATTGCTGCATCGTGGCGCATCGTCATCGGGACTGTGCCTGCATGCCCGGCGATGCCGGTTAATTCCAGCATGTAGCGCGTGGCACCGGCGATTGCGGTGACGACGCCCAGCGCCAAGTCTTCGTTGAGTAGTACCGGTCCTTGTTCGATATGAACTTCCACAAACGCGGCGATGCTGTCAGGTAATGCCGCCGCTGCTGCAATTTGCGTGGGATCGAGATCTGCATTCTTCATCGCATTAAGCATGGTCACACCATGATCATCGATGTGCTTCAGCACGCGTTGCTCGAACGTTCCGGCAATCGCACGGCTGCCGAGCATTGGTGCCTTGAAGCGCACGCCTTCTTCCTCGCTGAAGGCGACGACTTCAATCGGAAACGGGAATCGCAAGCCTTGTTGATGCCAGCTTGCGATGCAACTGATGGGCAATAAAATTCCGAGTAGACCATCGTAAATGCCACCATTGCGCACAGTGTCGAAATGCGAACCGGTCATTAGCAACGCTGCATGTGTATCGCTGCCTTCATAGCGCCCGATGACATTGCCGACAGCATCGCGTCGCACCGACATGCCGGCATCGCGCATCCATGCAGCGATCTGCCCGCTGGCACCGCGATGCGCGGGCGTCAGATAGGTGCGCGTCATCATGCCGTCCTGCTCTGTATATTGCGCGAGCAAATGCAGGCGTTCCATGATTTCATTACCGATGGCTGAATTGCCATGCATGAAAGTAGCGTTCATTGAGTAAGGCTCATAGTTCAAGTCGCTTGTTAAATTTGAATTTGATAGTGATTATTCAGGCAGCCATGCCCAGGAATTGTTGTAGTTCCGGCGTCTGCGGATGCGCGAAGATATCTTCCGGCGCGCCTATCTCATGCACCTTGCCTTGATGCATGAAGACAACCCGATCGCACACTTCGCGCGCGAAGCGCATCTCGTGCGTGACCATGATCAGCGTCATGCCTTCATCTGCCAGGCTGCGCACCACGCTCAATACTTCATTGACCAATTCGGGATCGAGCGCCGAGGTTACCTCGTCGCACAACAAGGCTTGGGGCTGCATGCTGAGTGCGCGTGCGATGGCAACACGTTGTTGCTGGCCGCCGGAAAGCTGGTCTGGAAAACTGTCGAATTTTTCACCCAGACCTACACGTTCCAGATTCTTGATCGCCAATGCGCGCGCATCTTTTTCCGATGTACCTTTGACGATCATAGGAGAAATCATTACATTGCGACCTACCGTCAAATGCGGGAACAGATTGAATTGCTGAAAGATCATGCCGACTTTCAGCCGCAGATTACGCAACTCCAGCTCGCTTTTTCCCAGATGCGAACCGGCAACGCTGATGGCGCCTTCGTCTATGCTTTCCAGTCCGTTAATGCAGCGCAGCAAGGTACTTTTGCCAGAGCCGCTTTTGCCTATTATGGCAATCACTTCACCTGGATCGATATCCAGTCGGATACCTTTGAGTACCTGATTGCTGCCGTAGCTTTTCTTGACGTTATCAATGGCGATGAGCGGCATGGAATTTCCTTTCCAGGAATTGGCTGTACTTGGACAAAGGCCAGCAGAGCATGAAGTAGAAAAAACCTGCTGCCGCATATACGGTGAACGGCATGAAGGTAGCGTTGGTAATAATGGTGGCAGCTTTCGACAGTTCAACGAAGCCGATGATCGAGGTCACCGCCGTGCCCTTGATGATTTGCACGCTGAACCCGATAGTCGGTGGAATCGCAATACGCAGTGCCTGCGGCAGAATCACGTAACGCATTTGTTGCACGTAATTCATCGCTAACACCGAGGACGCTTCCCACTGCCCTTTTGGAATCGCTTCTACGCAGCCGCGCCAGATTTCCGCAAGGAAGGATGCGCTCCACAGCGTTAGTGTCAAACCCGCAGCCAGCCACGCCGGCACTTCAATGCCGAACAAGGCGACGCCGAAAAACACCAAAAACAATTGCATCAGCAACGGCGTACCTTGAAACACTTCGATATAAACACGAGCGAAATTACGTAGGGCGCGATGCTTCGATGTGCGTATGAATAAAATCAGCAAGCCCAGCATGCCGCCCAAGACGAAGGTTGCGAGCGACAACAGCACTGTCCAGCGACCAGCGAGTAGCAAGTTGCGCAAGATGTCCCATAGCGAAAAGGAAATCATGATGGCTTCCTCCCTGCGATGAAGTGCGCGCCTATCAATCGCAGTATCTGCCGCAAAATAATTGCCAGCACTAGATAGATTGCGGTCGCAACCAAATACGCTTCAAACGCGCGGAAGTTGCGGCCCTGTATAAAGTTTGCTGCGAACGATAATTCTTCGACGGCGATTTGCGAACACACGGCAGAGCCCAACATTACGATCACGATTTGACTTGATAAAGCTGGCCAGATTTTTTGCAGCGCAGGCCGCAGAATTATGTGGCGGAATATCTGTACGCGTGTCATCGACAAACTGAGTGCGGCTTCAATTTGCCCGCGTGCGACGGCGACCACGCCGGCGCGAATGATCTCTGTACTGTAAGCGCCGAGGTTGATGATCATGGTCAACAGCGCCGCCTGCATTTCTGTGATTTGGACACCGATGCTGGGCAGGCCAAAGAAAATAAAAAATAGCTGAATCAGAAATGGTGTGTTGCGTATCAACTCAACATAGGCGCTAACGATGGGCCGCAACCAGCGCGGCCCCTGGGTGCGCGCCCACGCGCCGAAGATGCCGACTGCGACACCAAGCACGCCGCCGACTGCAATCAATTCCACCGTAGTGATCACTCCCTTGATGAGGACGCCGGTGTAATCGAAGGTCGACAGAAAATCAAATTGGTAAGCCATGATGGGATCGCTTCCCGCAAGGTATGCAGTTCGGAATAGCTATGCATCCGCAGCCTTGGCTGCGGATGCGCTTTCGTTACAGATTGGCCGGCAATGGCAAGCCCAACCATTTTTCAGTCAATGCGCTGAGGGAACCATCCCTCTTCGCCTGCGCGATGATGGCGTTCACTTTTTCCTGCAATTTTTCTTCGCCTTTATTCATGCCGATCGAGCATGGCGAATCCTTGATCAGGAATTTCGTTTCTGGTTTCTTCGGTGGATTTTTTGCAATGATGGACGCCGCGATCACGTTGCCGGTCGCGACCAGTTGCACCTGGTTTGACAGGAAGGAGCTGATGGTGCCGTTGTTGTCTTCATAGCGTTTGATGATGGCTGTCGCTGGCGCGATCTTCGACAATTCCAGATCTTCGACTGAGCCGCGTGTTACGCCAATCGTTTTGCCTGCCAGATCAGCCGGCCCCGCAATTTTCTGATCAGCCGGACCGAAGACGCCGTTGAAGAATGGTGCGTAGGCGGCGCTGAAGTCGATGACTTTTTCGCGCTCAGGATTTTTCCCCATGCTGGAAATCACCAGATCGACTTTTTTTGTTTGCAGGTAAGGAATACGGTTGGCGCTGGTGACCGGAATCAATTCAACTTTGACGCCGAGTTTCTGCGCGATCATCGTTGCCACGTCGATGTCCAAGCCTTGCGGTCTCATATCGGTGGTGACAGAGCCGAATGGTGGGAAATCTTGTGGCACGGCGACGCGCAACACGCCTTTTTTCTGAATATCGTCGAGTGCATCGGCGCGTGCAAAGCTGGTGAATAAAAGAGCACCGGCCATCAGGCCGATCAGGATTTTAGAGAGCTTCATTTTTTTATTTCCTTTCCAGGTGAATACGAAGAGATGTGCGACAGAGATGACGAGATGTTTGCTGCAGTAGCCGCCCGGCTCGTCTTTACCCGCGCGGTAGTTTTAACTGCTACTGGTTTTTTTGTGGTGCTGGATGCCGACTTCGGTTTCTTGGCAGCAGAAACCGGCGTCAATGCGGTACGCAATGCGTTGAGAGGATCGCTTGGTGCGACCTCGTACAAGGTGCTTTCGACAATGTGCAAATGGTCCAGCATCAATCGTTCAGCTTCGTCGATATCGCCGCTTTCCAGCGCTGCGACGATGTGTACATGGTCTTCGCAGGAATCCACGGCTTGCGACGATGATTGGCGCAACATCGCGGTCAACGTGGTGCGTGCGGTGAGGTCGCGCAGGGTTTCGGATAACAGGTTATTGCCCAGGCATTCACACAGGCATACATGAAAATCTCCCAGCAGATAGCTGCGCGCACCTACATCGTCGCCGACAATCGCCGCCTGCTCGCGCGAGATATGGTCACGCAACTGCGCGATCGCATCTTTGCTTAACGGCTTGGCATGGCGCAACAGACCGAGTTCGATTACGCGACGCGCTTCAAATGCTTCGCGCGCTTCACTGGCGGTTGGCTCGATGACGAACCATCCACGCCGCGCACTGACCATTACGATGCCGCGCGTAGCCAGCCGCATTAATGCTTCGCGGATGAGTGTGCGCGACACGCCAAACAGATCAGCCAGCTGCTGCTCGCCGAGCCTAGTGCCGGGCGCGAGTTGTTTGGCCAGAATCGCCTCCGTAATGCGGGCCGCGATCTGGATCGACGATTTGAGGGATTGTTCTGAAGTCATGTGCAAGCTTCAGCAAATTGCATGCCAATCTTGTGGACAAGTCTGGTATACAAGATTGAAAGTACGACATTTCTCTATGAAGGCGCAGCAAAAAACATGACGAAAATGACGTGGTCAGCGGGTCGAGTATTCAGTATTCATGATCACCATACGGGTGCAATGACGGGTTTTGGTGCAGCCTTCATTTGTTGCCGACTTCTTTAGTGCACGCGTCCTGATTGCAGAAGTGCTACGAGGTTGCCGTCTGATCTGGTTGTTTGCGCGAAGAGTTTCAACATGCGATTTGCTCAAAGATGGCCTTAAGTTTCCTCAATAGAACTTGTGGGCGGTTTAACGGACTAATTGATGCAAGTAAACTTCTTACATGAGGGAATGCCAATGAAACAAACAACTATCGCAGCCTGCGTGATTGCTTTTGCTGCTGCCGGATATGCATCAATTGCATCGGCACAGTATGTCGGTCCTACGACACAAGTGACGATGACCTCCATCGCCGAGATTCTGAAACAGCCGCTGGACGATCAGCCGGTGGTGTTGCGCGGTTTTATCGTCAAAAAAGTAGGAAATGAAAAATACCTGTTCTCTGACGGGAAATCAGAAATCAGGGTGGATATCGATGACAAGATTTTCGTCAATACCAAGGTCGATGCAAAAACTAAAGTTGAAATACGGGGCGAGGTTGAAAAGGATTTCCTGGAAACCCCAGAAATTGATGTGGATGTCCTGACGTTGGTGAAGTAGTACTGTCGTTGCAAGAAGTAGGCGCCTGCAGGCGCGGCCGAAGCCGCACTTGCGAGGCGTGTTTTAAAGATGGGGTTTAAACGTTGGCAAAACATTACCGCATCGGCCGTCACCGCTCGCAAGGATGTTCCTTCGCCTGAAGCTTGGGTATACTGTCGATTCAAATACTGAAGGCGATGAGGCACGCTACGATGCCTGTAGGAGAATTTATGAACACAAAGTGGAGAATCATCGTGTCGATAGCTGTGATCGCTATATCGGCAATCACTTTATACGCAAATCCGTAAGGACTGCAGCTCTTCCATTTGTTAGAGCGTTGACCCTTGGTAAGGCATTCTCCGCGCAAGAAGATGGTAGGGATGTTTTATCAAGCGCAATAAAAAAGCCGCATTTCTGCGGCTTTTTTATTTGGTACTGAGCATTCAGGCAGTAACGGCTTCATCTTTTGCTACAACGACTTCATCTTCCGTATCCGAACTGCGGATCAGATGATCGAAGGCGCTCAACGCTGCTTTTGATCCTTCACCTACAGCAATCACGATCTGCTTGTATGGCACGGTCGTAACGTCACCTGCAGCAAATACGCCTGGTATTGAAGTCTGGCCACGTGCATCAATTTCGATTTCGCCATGACGCGACAAGGCAACGGTTCCTTTCAACCATTCGGTGTTTGGAACGAGACCGATTTGGATGAATACGCCTTCCAGTTCCACGGTTTTGATCTCTTCAGTCTTGCGATCCTTGTAGATCAAGCCATTGACACGTTTGCCGTCGCCAGTGATTTCTGTCGTTTGTGCCGACGTGATCACGGTAACGTTTGCGAGGCTGTGCAACTTGCGCTGCAATACTGCGTCGGCACGCAACTCTGCACCGAATTCGACCAGCGTGACATGACCAACGATGCCGGCCAAATCGATCGCAGCTTCGACACCGGAGTTGCCGCCGCCGATGACCGATACACGTTTTCCTTTGAATAGCGGACCGTCACAGTGCGGGCAATACGCAACACCTTTGTTACGGTATTCGTTTTCACCTGGTACGTTGATGTTTTTCCAGCGTGCACCTGTTGCGAGGATCACGGTTTTGCTTTTCAGCGAGCCGCCATCTTTCAGTTTGATTTCAATCAACTTGCCCGGCACCAGCTCGGAAGCGAGTTGCACGTTCATGATGTCGACGTCATAGCTGCGCACATGCTGCTCAAGAGCGACGGCGAATTTTGGGCCGTCGGTTTCCTGTACCGATACAAAGTTTTCAATCGACAAAGTATCCAGCACTTGACCGCCAAAACGTTCAGCCACTACACCAGTACGAATACCTTTGCGTGCTGCGTAAATTGCAGCTGCTGCACCCGCAGGTCCACCGCCCACGATCAGCACATCGTAGGGCGCTTTTGCGCTGAGCTCTTCTTGCTTGCGCTTGTTACCGCCGGTGTCGAGTTTCGCCAAAATCTGTTCGATGCTGACGCGACCTGACTCGAACGGTTGTCCATTCATGAACGTTGTTGGCACGGCCATGATTTCGCGTTCTTTCACTTCGTCCTGGAACAAACCACCATCGATCGTGATTGCACGGATGCGTGGGTTGATCAAGGCCATGACGTTGAACGCTTGCACGACTTCCGGGCAGTTATGGCACGACAAAGACATATAGGTTTCGAAGGTGTAGTCGCCGTCCAGATTACGGATCTGTTCGATGACCGAGTCTTCGAGCTTCAATGGATGGCCGCCGGTCTGCAGCAACGCCAGCACCAGTGAAGTGAATTCGTGGCCCATAGGAATCGCGGCGAACTGAATGCCTGCGTGTGCGTCTGGGCGCTTGATTTGGAAAGACGGTTTGCGCTCGTTGTCGTCGGTGCGCTCGATCAAGGTGATCTTGTCGGTCAACACAACGATTTCTTGCAGCAACTCCTGCAACTCACGAGATTTGTCGCTGCCATCTAGTGACGCGACGATCTCGATCGGTTGCACGATCTTTTCCAAATAAGCGGTTAATTGGGTTTTGAGATTGGCATCCAACATGATGGTCCCTGCTTTCTTTACAGTTTGATAGAGGTCTTGCACGTCCGGACCACATGGTCCGGACGGTACTGCAGTTACAGAATGATTACTGAACGACTGCTTGCTACTGCAACTTAGACTACAACTTAGATCTTGCCGACCAGATCCAGCGATGGAGCGATGGTTTTTTCGCCTTCTTTCCATTTAGCTGGGCAGACTTCGTTTGGATGCTCAGCAACATATTTCGCTGCCTTCAGCTTGCGCAGTGTTTCGGACACGTCACGAGCGATTGCATTGTCGTGAACTTCCATGGTTTTGATCACGCCTTCTGGATTGATGACGAAGGTGCCACGCAATGCCAAACCAGCTTCAGGGATGTGCACGCCGAATGCGTTGGTCAGGGCATGAGTTGGATCGCCAACCAATGGGAATTTAGCTTTGCCAACGGCTGGCGATGTTTCGTGCCAAACTTTGTGCGAGAAGTGGGTGTCGGTGGTGACGATGTAGACTTCTGCGCCCAGTTTCTGGAATTCTGCATAGCTGTCGGCTGCATCTTCAACTTCGGTTGGGCAGTTAAAAGTAAAAGCGGCTGGCATGAAAATCAATACCGACCATTTGCCCTTCAACGATTGCTCGGTGACTTCAATGAACTTGCCGTTATGGAAAGCTTGGGTTTTAAAGGGTTGGACTTGGGTGTTGATAAGGGACATGTCGTGTTTCCTTTAGGGGTTAAAAATTGGTGTGAGTACGAATAATAGAGGCTCATCCATTATTTGTATAATTGATTTACTTTAGTGTTTCGATTTGTTTTCGCTATCGACGTGGCAGCTAGCTAGTCTTATTTGATAGCGAATTGACTATTATGCAGCCTTACGGCTTTCGGCGTTGTACGGCCGAGCAAGAGTATGCGGATGAGCCCGTGCAACGGTCATTTCGCCTCGTTGTGTCCTGGTTGCATTGGTCCTGTAAACGCGCATATTCCATAAATTGACATTGCGTGGCCTGTCTGCAGACGCAGCACCCTGCCCTTGCCTTAAGCTGCATCGGACCGCATATACATAGATAATCGAAAGGACAGTTTCATGAAAAAAGTCATCAATGTATCCGACGCGCCACGCCCACATTGGGTCGGTGACGGCTTCCCGGTGCGTTCCATGTTTTCGTATCACAGCCATGGCAAGCAACTCAGCCCCTTCCTGCTGCTCGACTATGCCGGGCCGGCGAAATTTGAGGCGGCAGATCATCCGCCCGGCGTCGGTTCGCATCCGCATCGCGGCTTTGAGACGGTCACTATCGTCTACAAGGGCGAAGTTGAACATCGCGATTCCACCGGCAAGGGGGGCGTGATTGGTCCCGGCGATGTGCAATGGATGACGGCTGGTTCCGGCATCCTGCATCAGGAATTTCATTCCGAAGCATTCACGCGTTCGGGCGGCGAACTGGAGATGGTGCAGCTATGGGTCAATTTGCCGGCCAAGGACAAAATGGCCGCGCCCGGCTATCAGGCTATCGTCAGCAGCGATATTCCTGTCGTGGCTTTGCCGAATGATGCGGGCAGCTTGCGCGTCATCGCCGGTGAATACGATGGGCATGCTGGGCCGGCGCATACGTTCACGCCTATGCAAGTGTGGGACGTGAATCTCAAGCAAGGTGGCGCGAGCGAGTTCACGCTACCCGATGGCTGGAACTCGGCATTGATCGTGTTGCACGGGACAGTCCTGGTCAATGGTGAAAGCGTCGCGCGCGAAGCGCAAATGGTGTTGCTGGATTGCGCAGGCAGCAAGATCGCGATAGAGGCAAACAGCGATGCCGTTGTGCTGCTGCTAAGCGGAGAGGCGATCAATGAAGAAATCGTCGGACACGGACCGTTCGTGATGAATAGCCAGGCTGAAATCATTCAGGCTATCGATGATTTCAATAGCGGTCGCTTCGCACAGATTCCTGCCTGATTTGCCCAAATGAAAAGTCATGTCGGCGTTCTGCCGAGGTGACTTTTCTATTTTGCGTGCGCCTTCTGGTGTACATCCATGCACATACTTGCGGCCATCTCCGGCGCTTAAGCCGGGCATTGCACAGTTAATGACTTTATAATTTGCGTCTGCATTTGCACAGCGACGTGCGAAGCGCATTCCAATTTCAATGCAAGGCAATATGAATACTCTATCCATCAAATCTGCGCCAGCTGGTCCTGGTAGCCCGATCAGCGACGCCGAATGGCAGGTGCGTCTCGATCTCGCGGCCTGCTATCACTTGTGCGCGCTGAAGAACTGGGACGATTTGATTTATACGCATATTTCCGCGACCGTACCCGGCGAAGATAATCATTTCTTGATCAACCCATTCGGTTTGCGTTTCGACGAAATCACCGCGTCGAACCTGGTCAAGATTGATTTGCAGGGCAAGATCATCGGCGATCAAAACGTGCGTGTGAACGTGACCGGTTTTGCCATTCATGGCGCGGTACATAGTGCGCGCAAGGATGCAATGTGCGTCATGCATTTGCATAATGAAAATGGCGTCGCGGTCGGCATGCAGCAGGGCGGCTTGCTGCCGCTGTCGCAACACGCGATGCGTTTTTATCAGCAAATGGGTTATCACGACTATGAAGGTTTGGCGCTGTCGGCAGTTGAGCAGACACGCTTGATAGAGCGCCTCGGCGATTATCCTGCGATGCTATTGCGCAATCACGGCACGCTGATCAGCGGCCGCACGATCGCTGAAGCGTATGTGTTGATGGATACGCTGGACAAGGCGTGTGCCTTCCAGTTGAAGGCGCAGTCCGGTGGCGGCCCGCTGAATATTCCATCGCCCGCAGTCTGTGCAAAAACCTACAAGGAATTGCTGGGCGATGGTTCGCCCGAAGGCATACTCGAATGGCCTGCGTTGCTGCGCAAGCTGGATGCAGTATCGCCGTCATATCGCAACTAATTGGGTAGCCATCGCTACATGCGCGTCAGTTCAGAATTTTATTGATTAACCAAAAAGGAAAACCCATGCCAACTATCAACGTTCAATTATTCGAAGGCCGCACAGTCGAACAAAAACGCGCATTCGTCAAAGCAGTGACGGAAGCTACCGTCGCCACTCTCGGTTCAAGTGCGGAATCGGTCGATATCATCATTGAAGATGTGAAGCGCGAAAACTGGTCCACCGGCGGCAAATTGTGGTCCGACGTCTGATTCAAATCGGTAAGACGAGCTGCCGCTGTAAGCGGCAGCTCGTGATGAGTGCGCCGACGCAAGCGGCGCGCCATCCACGTAATCAATAAGCATGCAGATCACCGACTCAATTGTCATCGACGATAGCGACATCGATCTGACCGCCATTCGCGCGCAAGGCCCGGGCGGGCAAAATGTGAATAAGGTTGCGACGGCGATTCATTTGCGCTTTGATATAGGTGCGTCGTCATTGCCCGATTATCTGAAAGAGCGCTTGCTCTTGCTCAACGATCAGCGCATCACCAAAGAAGGCGTGATTGTTATCAAGGCGCAGCAAGGCCGCAGCCAGGAACAAAGCCGCGAAGAGGCATTACGACGGCTGCAGGAAATCATTGCCAGCGTGACCGTTCTGCCCAAGGCGCGACGCGCCACCAAACCTACTTACGGTTCGCAACGCAAACGCCTGGATGGAAAAAATGCACGCGGTCAGACCAAGGCCATGCGCGGCAAAGTTTCTCTGTAGTCATATTCTTTCTTCGCAACAAGCCTGTAAGTGACATAGCGCACTGACCTTTTGCCACGTCTAGACGATGCTGGCAAAATGAAAACTATGCCATCAACGTTGCAAATACGGGAGCCATCATGAACAAAGCCTTTGTGAAGGAAGGCGACGACGATCTCTTGTCACCTTTGCCGGAAATGCCGACCGGCGTACGCAATTACATTACGCACACCGGATATCAGCACATGCAAACCGAGTTGCGACATTTGCTGGACTCTCTGCACAGTGCGACATTGGCATTGGCTGATGAGCGCAGCCCGGATCTCGATTTGATAGAAGGTTCGGCCGAACAAAATATCCGTGAACTCGAACAACGTATTCACTACCTGCAAACGCGGCTGGACACGGCAGAGATAGTCAATCCCGCCGTGCATGCCGGTGAAACGCAAATATTTTTCGGCGCACGGGTGACCTATGAGAATGAACGCAAGGAATCCCAGACGGTGACAATTGTCGGTCTCGATGAGCTGGATCCTGATCAAGGCAAGATCAGTTGGTTATCCCCGGTTGCGCAAGCGCTGCTGAATGCATTTGAGGGTGATAGCGTGGTTTTGAAAAGTCCAGCCGGTGATGAAAAATTACACATATCGACGGTGCTTTATCCATCCCAGGTTGAACTGGATGCAGATGCCGCAGGTCCTACTAATAACGGGCTTGAATAAAGTCGGCTGTATAAGGCGACTTTATATGACAGCGTTGAGAAACGTCACGTGTAATTCATCACGTTGTAAATATTCAAGCAGGCAAGCACTTCGCGCAAGCTATTGCAGCGATACAAACAAGGAGTTCCACATGGCAGATAACAAATCCGGTAATAAATCCAGAGAGCCTATCGACGCATCCGACAATACAAAAAAGCGCGGCTCTGACTGGCATGAAGAAAAGTTGTTGGACGAAGCCCTGGATGAAACCTTCCCGGCCAGCGACCCGGTAGCAGAAGTCCCTTTGGCCACTGAAAAATCGGGACACAAATCTGTACAACAAATTGCCAAGGAAGAGCTGCTGGACGTCGGCATCGAGATGACCTTTCCGGCCAGTGATCCGGTTTCGGTGTCCTCGGGCATTACGCGTATCGAGCGCTCGCCGGATTCAGTTGATGCACATGACGATCATCAAAACAGCAATGAAGTCAGCGAAAATGAAAAAGCCGCGAAAAAATCCGGCAAATGAGTTCGGTCGGCAGCATTAACAAGCACACGCGCAACATGGGCTCTCCCTGCGCGTTAATGTTGTGAATGAAAGTAATTTCTCACATGCGCGCCCTTCTATTTACTGTTGAATAGTACGCTCGCGCTGCGTTGGATAATTCCAACACAGCGCGGGCGGTTGCCATGCTTAAATTGACCTTGGTTAAGATCGGCGATATTTACTGCAACTTTCGGTAAAAATGCTGTTTCGGGCGCTACTTTTTCCATGTTAGTATCCGCTCCACGCTAGGGGTCCTGAAGACAAACGTCTTCGGGTGAGATGAAACCCTTGAACCTGACCTGGATAATGCCAGCGTAGGGAAGCGCAAAGCCACTCAAGGTATTCCCCCAGAGACTCTTTGTTCGTTCCTTCGCCTGCTTGTCCATAACGCGATTGAGTGAGCAAACTATGTCCGCATTTCCTTCCCGTCACAAACTGATCACATTGGCCGTTGCCTGCGCGTGTGCGCCCGCCGCCTTTGCGCAGACTGCCGACAAATCTGATAACGTCTTGCCTGAGGTTGTCGTGACATCGGCACCGGCCGACGGCATCGCCCGCAATGCCAGTATCGGCGGCTTTTCCGAAGCGCCATTGCGCGAAACGCCGGCTTCCATCAGCGTCATCACCAGCGAACAGATGCAGGAACGCAGCATTCGCACCGCGACCGATGCGGTCAAATACGATGCCAGCGTGCAAAACTCATACAACGCCGTTGGTTTGTCGGACTGGTTTGCAATCCGCGGCTTTACGCTCGACATGGGGAGCAACTACCGTAAGGATGGGATGGTGATCCTTGCGCACTCGTCGATTCCGATGGAAAACAAGGAGCGGTTGGAAATCCTCAAAGGTTTGGCCGGTCTGCAAGCAGGCATCGCCTCTTCTGGCGGCATTCTGAATTACGTCACCAAGCGTCCAACCAATACGCCTTTGCGTTCAGTAACGTTTGAAGTGCGCGAGCGTGGCTCTATTTACGGCGCGATTGATCTTGGCGGCCGTTCAGACAATGGCGTATTTGGATATCGCATCAATGCGGCGGCAGAAGATACCAAGTCGTATGTGCAGGGATCGAATGGCGATCGCAAATTTGTTTCCGGCGCCTTTGACTGGCGCCTGAGTTCGCGTGCGTTGCTGTCTATCGATATGGATTATCAGCACAAGTCGCAGCTGACGGTACCGGGTTTTCAATTGCTCGGACTGGATCAGCGTCTTCCAACCGGCGTGAGCGGTAAGACCATGTTGAACAATCAAACCTGGAGTTTGCCGGTAACCGATGACACCAATAATCTGGGTGTCAAATTCGAGTACGAGTTGAATGACAACTGGCGTACTACTTTACAGGCAAATAAATTCGAATTGCGTCGCGATGATGCGGTTGCTTTGTCGTCGGGGTGCCCAGCCGAAAACCTCACTTTCGGCTACTGTTCAAACGGTGACTTTGGACTGTACGATCTGCGCAGAGATAATGACAAACGTTCTGTCATGACGACGCAGGCGATGCTGCAAGGAAAATTTGCGACGGGAAGTGTTAACCATGAATTGGCAACCGGTTTGTCGACATTGAACAGAAGAGATAATTTTGCCGATTATTTATTCAATCCGACAGTCGGAGATTTGCCGGGCAACATCTACACGACTCCACAAAGAGACTTGGTTTTGCAGCCTACCAATCCGGTAGGGCTGCGGCGCAAAGAAGAAGAACAATCCTTCTTTGTTCAAGATGTGATGGCATTGAATGAACAGTTCAAATTACATGCGGGTGTGCGTTACACAAAGCTGAAACGCGTCCAATTCAATGCAAGTGGCGGCGTGATACGCACCAATGATGATGACTATGTTTTGCCAAATGTCGCATTAGTCTATAGCCCGAACAAAGCCCTTTCGTTCTATGCATCAGCTTCGCAAGGACTGGAGCCCGGTGGTGAAATTCCATCTGGCCTGACAAATTCTGAATCAGTGTTGGATCCATATAAATCGAAACAGCTTGAGCTCGGCGTGAAGGCAGATATCACTCCTGACCTGAGTGTTTCCGCTGCATTGTTCCAGATCAAACGTCATAACGAATACGTGAAGGCGTCCAGTGCTTTGGCCACCGCAACGGTTGATTCGTACGTAACGGCCGGCGAGCAAGTCAATCGCGGCATTGAACTTGCTGCACAAGGCCGTGCAACGCGTGACTTGATGCTGGGTGCCAGCTTTGTCGCATTGGAGGCCAAGGCGGAAGGTACTGGTGACGCTACTATAGAAGGCAAGCGCGTTGGTAATGTGCCGAAATTCAAATCAGCGGTTTATATGGACTATGCTTTGCCGCAAATGCCAGCGGTAAAACTGAACGCAACATGGATATATTCGACCAGCAAGATATTTGCACCGAATAGCCAGATTGCATCGCTGAACAAAAAAGTTGACGGCTATCATGTGCTGAATCTGGGCGCGCGCTACGCTACCAAGTTCGGCAATACGGCAACGACTATCCGCTTCGGGGTTGATAACGTCTTCAACAAATTCTATTGGGGTGATACGTCGAACGCCTTCGGCGGTTACCTGATCCCGGGTGCGCCGCGTGTCTTCCGCCTGTCTACGCAATTCGATTTTTAAAGCCAGACGCTTCGCTACAAAAACGCCGCCTTCTTGCGGCGTTTTTTATTGTCAGCTTCAATCAGCGTTGCGTTGCACGAGATAGGCTTCTACCTGCCCAATCCGCTGCTGGGTCGTGCCGGCTACCGGCAAATGTGCGATGTTTCCCTGATCCAGTTTGCGCATTAATCGAGCGTGGATTTGCTGACGCACTGTGTCGGATTCGCGTTGCAAGCCATCCGGCATCCAGGGGGTGGTGGGTGTGGTCACGATGGTGGCAGCATAATCATGCTGGCCTGCCAGTGCGCTCAATGCCGCATCGACCTCGCCAAAATAATGTTCGCTGTAGATAGCAGTCATGAGCGGTGATGTGTCGCAAAACAAATAGCGTTGGGCGCTGGCTTCGCTTTTGTGTTCCCGTTCGCGTTGCGTCGTTGCGATGAAAAATTGTTCGTCAGCGTATGGTGTACGTTGTCGCGACTCTACAAATTCACGCAGATATTCAGGTATCCATATCGTGTTGTAATGAGTGGCTAGGGCGGCTGCCAGCGTGGATTTTCCGGTGGATTCCGCGCCGAGGATGACGATGCGCTGTATGGCTGCACTCATGTTTTTGCTTCTGTTGCTGTCAGCGATTTTTTCCATGTCTGCAGACCGATGAATGCAAGGATGGCGAACAGGCCGTAGAGCATGGCCGTCAGGTACAGGTTTTTGTGCAGGTACAAACCGATGTAGAGCAGATCGATGCCTATCCACAAGTGCCAGTTTTCCAGCGTCTTGCGCGTCAACAGATATTGCGCGACCAGGCTGCCTGCTGTCAGAAATGCATCAATGTGAGGAACGTCGGTATCGGTAAATGTGCGCAGAATCAGCGCAACGATGCCATACGCCAGCGCCCAGATCAGCGCCACGCTCAGCCACGCTCTGCGGTGTAAACGCGTAACCGCTATGCCCTTCTTATCGCGGCCGCCGAACAGCCATTGATACCAGCCCCACAGCGAGACCGCGATGAAAAAGAATTGCAGTGCCATGTCGCCGTAGATCTTCGCTTCATAAAATACGACTGCATACAGTCCGGCCGATGCAATGGCAAACAGCCATGCCCACGGCGATTGCACAATGTTGAGCCACACCATGGTGATGGCGAGCGCAAACGAGAGCACCTCGATCAGTGAAGTATCGATCAGGCCGAACAGGGAGAATGTGTCATTCATGTAGAACTGCGGGTCGCGATGGCAGGTGGGCAGCACAGTTGTGCCGCAACCTCGCAGTATAGAGAAAAAACCTGCGACGCAGCAGCTAGTCCTCTGCTGCGTCGCGAGTATGTCAAAGCAGGTACGTCAAATACAGAATTACGCCAGTATCTTTGTTGAAGCCTAGAGTTTGATTTCGACGTGCTCGCCGAGATCGGCAGGGCGCTTGCCGGTTAATACGCCTTTGGCGATCGCAAACAATTGCGTCATCTTGCTCGATGTCGCATCCCAGTATTCGGCGCTGTGAATATCCACATTGATCAGCGCCAGATGCGGATCATCCAGTGCCTCGGGAAACCAGACACCTACCATCGGGTTCCATAATTCTTCCGCCTTATCGCGATTCCTGATCAGCATCGCGCGACCGGATATCGAGACATACAAGCTGTCTTCGGGTTTGGCAAACGTCACATTCACCAACGGCTGTGCCGCAAGATTCTTGACGAAGGCCGACTCATCCGACGTGAAAAACCATAGCTGACCCTGCGTATCGATTTGCTGGCTGGTCATGGGGCGGCTGGATAGCGACAGGTCAGGATTGGTGGTCGTGAACATGCCGAATTTAACGTCTTCCACCTTTTCGCGTAACGCTGCCAATTGGTCTTGATGTGCACTAGTCATGACGCTCTCCTTGATACGGGGTTGATTTGTCGCTTGCTTTAGCTGTTTACATTAAACCCTCGCGCAATTGCACTCGGTGCGCCAGCACACCTACTGTGATTCAAGTCGCTGCATGAAGAGTTGTGGGATTTTTCTTACGGCAGATCGGGCTGAAATCCTATGGTTGCGATGATCAGCTTTGGATACATTGGGAACTCGAAAAAATTTACAAAATTTCACATTGTTGAAAAGAAATTAATGAACATATGGGAAATAGCTTGATCAATATTATTAAGTTCTCGTCCTGCATAGGCATGATTGCAGCGGCAGCATGGTTTGCTGTGGCGCCGGTTTTTGCAGCAGTATTAACAGGAATCTTGTCCCTGAGTGTCTTCATGATTACCTTTTTGCCGGTCTCGATTGATCGGCAGGTTTGAGAAGGTCTGTTTGGTTGGCCCCATCATTCTTTTCGGCCTTGGTTACGAAATAAATTAAAACCAGCCGGCTCTCATGTGTGCAAAGTCACGCTCGACAGGAATGCTCAAGCGCTCAAACATCACTGTTAACGAGCGCAGATGCTCGGTCACGCGGTAATTATTTCAGTATGCGATGCAGGCTGAAAGCGTTTCCCGGTTTTTGGAAAATGACACTCGATAAATGAAATTAAAAAGGGAGGATGTGCATGATTCAAAATAATCATCGGGACGCCAACGCCGTCCTTCTTTCCACTGGCATTGCCGGCCTGGACGACATCCTGGGCGGCGGCTTGACGCGAGACCGTCTGTATCTGATAGAGGGCGAGCCGGGTACCGGCAAGACCACTGCCGCCATGCATTTTCTGGCAGAGGGAGCGCGCCGCGGTGAGTCGGTGATTTACATCACCTTGGCGGAAACCGCAGAAGAGTTGCGCGATGTCGCAAGCTCGCACGGCTGGTGCATGGATGGCATTTATATTCATGAAGTCGTGCCAGCGGAGAATATCCTCGAGCCGGAGCAGCAGTACACCATGTTCCATCCATCTGAGGTCGAAATGAGTACGACGACGCAAATGATATTGTCGGTGATCGATGAACGCAAACCGACACGCGTTGTGCTGGATTCTCTTTCAGAACTGCAATTGCTGGCGGACAGCTCGTTGCGCTATCGCCGTCAGGTGCTTGCCTTGAAACGATATTTTTCAAGTCGCGCTTGCACGGTGATGTTCCTTGATGATCGTACTGCGTTCAACGGTGATTTGCAGGTGCGCAGTATTGCGCATGGTGTGATCGTGCTCGAACAGACTACCAAGGATTATGGTGCCGAGCGACGTCGTATTCGCATCGCGAAATATCGCGGCATGGCCTTCCGCGGCGGCATGCACGATTACGCGATTATTCATGGCGGTATTGTGGTGTATCCGCGTTTGGTGGCATCCGATAGTCGTGTGCTGAAAACGCAGCAACAACTAACTACCGGCGTTGCCGCGCTCGATACCCTGCTGGGTGGCGGCCTGGAAGAAGGATCAAGTACGCTGCTGGCCGGCCCGCCGGGGACTGGCAAGTCTTCGCTGGCTACGCAAATTGTTTACGCCGCATTGCAGCGTGGCGAACGGGCCGCGATGTTCCTGTTTGAAGAATCGAAGAACAAGCTGCTCAATCGTGCCGACAGTTTCAACATGAACTTGCGTCCTTATCTGGAAAGCGGCACGTTGACGATTCAACAGATTGATCCGGCCGAACTATCGCCAGGCGAATTTACGGCCGCGGTTTGCAAGGAAGCCCTGAGTCATGCAAAAGTCGTCATGATCGATAGTCTGAACGGTTATTTAAATGCGATGCCGGATGAGCGCTTCCTCACAACGCATTTGCATGAACTGCTGACCTTTCTTGGTCAACACAACATTGTGACGATCCTGGTAGGCGTGCAGCACGGCATGCTGGGTGGTCACATGACGACTTCGGTTGACGCCAGCTATCTGGCTGACAACGTGATTATGCTGCGCTATTTTGAAGATGCCGCCGAAGTGCGGCAGGCGATTTCCGTATTCAAGAAGCGTGCAAGTGCGCATGAGCGCACTATTCGCGAATTCAGCATTACGAGCAAAGGCATTTCTGTTGGTCCGATACTGCGTGGCCTGCACGGCATCCTGACCGGTGTGCCGACCTATGTCGAAGATATGCTCGAGACTGAAGCCGATCTGGTGCCGGATTAAGCCATGCATAAACGGATACTCATTTATGCGCCCGATGGGCAAAATGCAAATCTTGCGGCGCAGGTATTCGACGTATCCGATATCAAGCATCACATCTGTGCGAATGGTGATGAACTCATGCTGGAACTGGCGCGTGGTGCCGGCGCCCTTCTTACCGTTGAAGAGGCGCTGTCTGCGGCCATCCTGCACTCCCTGATGCAATACATTGACGCCCAAGCGACGTGGTCGGATTTGCCCATACTGCTATTGACCAAGCGCGGTGCAGATTCCGCAAGCGTGCGGCACGCGATTGATCGACTGGGGAATGTGACTTTGCTGGAGCGACCGATACGCATCAGTGCGTTGCTTAGCGCAGGGCGTTCAGCATTGCGTGCGCGTATGCGCCAGTATCAGGTGCGCGATGCAGATTATCGCAAGGACGAATTTCTCGCCAGCCTGGGCCATGAGTTGCGCAATCCTCTGGCGCCCATACGTACGTCGGTCGGTTTGCTCAAACATCTCTATCCGGATCTGGCGCCAGTTGCGAAAACCTATGCGGTGGTAGAGCGGCAAATCGTGCATTTGACGCGGCTGGTGGATGACTTGCTGGATGTCGCGCGCATTACCAGTGGCAAGGTTGTTTTACAACCTGCATCCATCATGTTGTCCGATGTGGTGACCCATGTCATGGAGATATGTGGTGGATTGGCTGAAAGCAGAAGACACCAAATCGAGATCAACTACCCATCCGAGCCGGTGCTGTTGAAAGCAGACAGAGCGCGGCTGGTGCAAACGTTGGCGAATGTGCTGGCAAATGCCGTAAAGTTCACGCTCACGCCGAACCGGATTATGTTCAATGCCAGGGTGGATGACGGTAACGTCATATTCTCTATCCGTGATTTCGGAATGGGACTTGAAGCGGCGTCGCTGTCGCGCATTTTCGATATTTTTGTGCAGGCGCAAACTTCTGCCGGCCAGGCTCCGTCGGGTTTGGGCATAGGCTTGAGTCTGGCGCGGCAATTCACCGAAATGCACGGTGGCACCATCAAGGTGAAAAGCGAAGGTCTGGGGCATGGCAGCGAATTCATTCTCACTTTGCCTATCGTGGTTCAAGCCGACCTTGCCGGTGTTGAAAATAACGTTTCACTTGCACAAACAGATGTACAGAAATGTGCCGACTCGCGTATCTTGATCGTCGATGATAATCAAGATGCCTGCGATACCCTGTGTGCATTATTTGAAGCCGATGGTTACACGGTCGCAGTTGCCTATGATGGTTACCAGGCGGTAGAGCTGGCGAAGGAAGTGCATCCCGGCATCATCGTTCTGGACATCGGTTTGCCGGGCATAGATGGATACGAGGCGGCGCGACGCATACGCATGCTGCCAGGCGGCGAAAAAATTCAAATGATTGCCCTGACAGGTTGGGGCCAAGTGAACGATAAACGCCTGGCAATGGAAGCCGGCTTCGATTGTCATCTGGTCAAGCCGGTGGATTTCACTATGTTGCGCAGCTGTATCGCAGAAGGCCACACGGCGTGACGGCAAGCGGTTTTTCTTACAAAGACATTTGCACTCGACCTCAAGTCGCACTGAACAATATGAACACTCAAGTAAAAATACGGGCGGAAAAATGAAAACTCCAGACAAGCGTTTACGTGTTTTACTGGTCGAAGATAATAGCGATGCACTGGAAGGCATGGTCGAAATGACAGACTTTCTCGGACATCAGCCTCACGGTTGCTTAAGCGCCGAAGACGCCTTGGTCGTGCTGCGACAGCAGCCTTTCGATCTGATGATTACCGATATAGGACTGCCCGGTATTTCGGGACTGGATCTGGCGCGTCAGGCGCGCGAGATCCAGCCGCTGGAAATTGTTGTCTCCAGCGGTTATGCACGCGGCCCCGATGTCATGACCAATGTAGGCTGGCTGATGAAGCCGTTTGGCATAGATGAATACGCCGCCTTGCTCGAGAGCGCAGCGAGGCAATAAATACCTGCGGCATATGGCACGACAAGTGCATAGTGCTCACGCCTTACTGGGTGTGCTGAGTGTGCCGAGGCGGTAATGCATGTGCGAGTCTGTTTAATCAACCTCGTCGCTTATCGCGGGCTTCAACCGGCTTGAATGCAATCAATTGATTTAATTAAATCAAGCGTTTGATTTATGTGTTCTAATACCGGTCATGAAACCTGCCCTCAAACCCACTCCGTCTGTGCCCCGTGCGAACGCTGCTGCCAAGGCCGGCGATAGCGTAGACGCGCGCAAGCCGCGTTCCGATGGTGCCGAAGCCCGTAGTCGCCTGTTGCTTGCAGCCCTGCGGCTGTTTGCCGAAAAGGGCTTTGCCAAGACATCTACGCGCGATATCGCACAAGCTGCCGGCGTTAATCTTGCATCCATCAAATATTATTTTGGCGACAAGGCCGGCCTGTATCGCGTGGTATTCAGCGAGCCTCTGGGTACCGCGTGCCAAGGCGTCGATCTATCCGATCCAGCCTTAAGTCTGCGTGACGTGCTGCGTATTTTCTTCGAGGATTTTGTCGCTCCGCTCAAGCATGGCGACGTCGTGCAGCTGGCGATGCGCATGCATTTCCGGGAAATGCTGGAGCCTACCGGGCTTTGGATGGAAGAAATCGATAACCATATCAAGCCGTCGCACGCCGGCCTGGTTGCGGTGTTGCTGCGCCATCTGAATGTATCCAAGGCTGACGATGATGTGCACAGGCTGGCGTTTTCGCTGGCCGGTCTCGCACTGCAACTCTTCATCTGCCACGATGTGATCGATGCAATCCGTCCGAAGTTGATCAATACCTCCACTGCTGTCGATCACTGGGCAACCCGCCTGGTAGATTATGGCGAGGCGATGGTCGCAATGGAAATAGCGCGCCGCCAGACGCTGGCGAGCCCCGCTGCAGCTTCTAAAAAAACAAAAAAATCATGATCAAAAAAACGCATCTAGTCCTTTGCGCCAGCCTGCCTTTGTTGCTGAGCGCGTGCGCCCTTCATGCGCCGCCGGATACAGTGTCGGTCACGCCGCCATCGCAATGGTATGCGCCATTGCCGAAAGCACCGGTTGCCGACAACAGCGCGGCTGGCTTGCCGCATCACGGCACGTTGACTGATTTGTCTCAATGGTGGCAACAGCAGAACGATCCATTGCTGGTGGAATTGATCCAGTCCGCGCAAACCGTGAGCCCTACCGTGGCCACTGCCGTGTCGCGCATCGAGCAATCGCGCGCGTCCCGTGTCGCGGCGCAAGCGGCGTTGATACCGAAACTGGATGCCACGGCTAGTTCCAGTCGCAGCAATATGCAAGCACCGCTGCCGCTAGGCACGACCACGCAAGCGGCGTTGCAGCCATCGTGGGAGGTGGATTTGTTCGGCGGCAATCGCGCGACAAGCAGAGCAGCCCTGGCGCGTTTGCAGGGTGCGCAAGCCAACTGGCATGACGCGCGCGTTTCGGTTGCCGCGGAAGTCGCCAATCGCTATTACAGCCTGCGTACCTGCAACAAGCTCGCTCTTGTGACGCGTGAAGATGCCGATTCGCGCGCCGAAACCTCGCGCTTGTCCGACTTGAGCGCGAAAGCGGGATTCCAGGCTCCGGCCACTGCAGCTTTGGCGCGCGCCAGTGCGGCAGAGGGTCGCGGCCGCGCGACACAGCAGAGCGCTTTGTGTGATCTGGATGTGAAAGCGCTGGTGGCACTGACGGCGATCGATGAACCTGCCTTGCGCAAAAAAATGAACGACACGCCCGCGCCGGACACGTCCGCAACAGTGCTGGATATTGCCAGCCTGCCGGCACAAACCCTGACGCAACGCCCGGATGTTTTTATTGCCGAACGTGAGGTTGCCGCTGCCAGTGCGGAAGTGGGTAATGCGCAGGCACAACGCTATCCGCGCCTGAGCTTGAGCGGTTCTATCGGTGTCGCAAGCTTCCGTTCGGGCGGTGTGACGACGAATATGGATACATGGTCGGTGGGGCCGGTATCGCTGAGCTTGCCGCTGTTCGATGGTGGTGCGCGCAAAGCCAACGTGACTGCGGCAGAAGCGCAGTACGAGGCCGCGGTGGTCAGCTATCGCAGCAGCGTGCGGCAGGCGGTACGTGAAGTGGAAGAGGCGCTGGTCAATCTGCAAAGTACCGCTGCACGTAGCGAAGATGCCCGTGTCTCGGTCGAAGGTTATCGTGCATCGTTCAACGGTTTCGAGGCGCTGTATAAAAACGGTCTGGCCAGTCTGGTTGATCTGGAAGAGGCGCGCCGTCTGCGTCTGGCATCCGAGTTGAATGCAGTATCGCTGGAACGTGAACGCATGGCGGCGTGGATTGCGCTGTATCGCGCCGCAGGCGGTGGCTGGGTCAATCCGGATTCTGCCGCTGCAGCCAATGCCGCGCCTGCTGCCACGACAAGTACTAGTGCCGACACCGGCAGCAGCACGCAATAATAAAAAATATCGCGCAACAATATCGGGCCTTATATATGAAACGCTTCAAGACTAAAACCATCGTCATCGCCGCCGTCGTGTTGATCGTACTGATCGCAATCATTGTCCTGCTGGTCGGTGGCAAATCCGGTAGCGAGAAAAAGAAGGACGACACGGGACCCAAGCCGGCGCTGACCGTCACTACCGCACAACCATCACAAGCGCGCTTGCCGATCAAGATGACTGCCAACGGCACTATCACTGCTTGGCAGGAAGCGATCATCGGCAGCGAATCGAACGGTTTGCGTCTGACCGAGGTGCGCGTCAATGTCGGCGATAAAGTCCGCAAGGGACAGGTCCTGGCGACGTTTTTTGCCGCCTCAACCCAGGCCGATGTGTTGCAGGCACGCGCAGCCCTCATGGAAGCGGAAGCGAATGCAGCCGATGCAAGAAATAATGCCGAACGCGCCCGCACGCTCGAAAGCAGTGGCGCATTGAGTACACAACAGATCAATCAGTATTTGACTACCGAGCAGACTGCCAAGGCGAAGGCCGATGCAGCGCGTGCCACCCTTGCGGCGCAAGAACTGCGTTTGACGCAAACCCAGGTGCTGGCGCAGGATGACGGCATCATTTCGGCACGTAATGCGACCGTGGGCGCAGTCGTGGGTGCCGGCACCGAACTGTTCCGCCTGATACGTCAGGGACGACTCGAGTGGCGTGCGGAAGTGACTTCGACCGAGCTTGGCAATATTGATATCGGCACTGCTGCGTTGGTTACTGCAGCCAACGGTACCAAAGTCAAAGGCAAGGTGCGGATGATTGCACCTACTGTCGATATACAAAATCGTTCCGCCATTGTGTATGTCGATTTGTCGCCAGCTGCGGCTGTTGCATCGCCAGTGCGTGCCGGCATGTTCGCCACCGGCGAATTTGACCTGGGCATGTCGTCGGCGATTACCGTGCCGCAACAGGCGATCGTGATTCGCGACGGCTTCAACTATGTATTCCGTCTGAATACAGATAATCGCGTCACGCAAATCAAGATAGAGCCGGGACGACGCCTTGCCAACAGCATAGAAGTGGTGTCCGGCATCGATGCGAATGCGGTGCTGGTCGCGAATGGCGCGGGCTTCCTGAATGATGGCGATCTGGTGCATGTGGTTCCGTCGCTCGAATCAGTTGCAACACCAGCAGCGGTATCCACTACTTCGAGTGCGAAGACGCCTGCCATGTCGCAGGATGCTGCTACCGTCAAAAAAGCCGGTAATACATCTGTTTCCGTTGCACCGGCGCCTGCTGCCCCCGCAGCTGGCGCACCACAGACGACCAAATAGGAGCGGGCGTGAATTTTTCTTCGCTTTCCATCAAGAATCCTATCCCCGCCATCATGCTGTTTGTGTTGCTGGGGCTGGCCGGTCTGCTGTCGTTCAAGTCCAGTGCAGTACAGGATTTTCCCGATATCGAACTGCCGATTGTTACCGTCTCGGCATCCTTGCCAGGTGCTGCGCCTGCCCAGCTGGAAACGGAAGTGGCACGCAAGATCGAGGATTCGGTCGCCACGCTGCAAGGCATCAAGAACATCTACACCAAGGTGCTCGATGGGCTGGTGACCGTTACTGTTGAATTCGTGCTGGAGAAAAATATCTCCGACGCAGTGAACGATGTGCGCGATGCCGTTGCATTGATACGCGCTGACTTGCCGAGTGAACTGCGCGATCCTTCCGTCACCAAGGTGTCGACCGCCGGTCGCGTAGTGCTGACATTCACGGCTGCGGCTGCTGCAGGCAGCACGATGGATGAACAGGAACTCAGCTGGTTCGTTGATAACACGGTGTCCAAGCGCGTATTGAGCGTGCCTGGCGTCGGTGCATTCAAACGCGTAGGTGGCGTCAATCGCGAAGTGCGGGTCGAGCTCGACGCAGCAAAAATGGCCGCATTGAATGTCGCTGCGGTCGATGTATCGCGCCGCTTGCGACTGGTACAACAAGAAGCGCCGGGCGGACGTGGTGATGTCAGCGGGGCGGAACAGGCCGTGCGCACAATCGGTACCGTCAAGAGTGCGGCCGAATTGGCGCAGATGGATATTCCGCTGGCTGATGGTCATCACATCCGACTCGATCAGGTTGCGAATGTGACCGATACGATCGCTGAACGTCGCTCGTCGGCTTCACAGGATGGCAAAACTGTTGTGGGCTTCGAAGTATTCCGGACCAAAGGCGCGAGTGAGCTGGATGTCGCCAAAGGGACGCAGGCTGCAATAGAAGAGCTGCAAAAAGAAAACAGAAACATCATCTTCAAACAAGCCATCGACAATGCACAGCCGGTAGAAGAAAATTTCGACGGTTCGATGGAGCTATTGTATGAAGGCGCATTGCTGGCCGTGCTGGTAGTCTGGTGGTTCTTGCGTGATTGGCGTGCGACGCTGGTCGCTGCTGCCGCCCTGCCTTTGTCGGTGATCCCCACCTTCCTCGGTTTGAAATATTTCGGTTACACCCTCAACACCGTGACCCTGTTATCGCTGGCGCTGGTGGTGGGTGTGCTGGTCGATGATGCGATTGTCGAAATTGAAAATATTTCGCGCCATCTGAGGATGGGCAAGTCGCCGATGCAGGCCGCAATGGAAGCGGCCGACGAAATCGGCATGGCGGTGATCGCCACCACTTTTGCCTTGGTGGCGGTATTTTTGCCGACCGCATTCATGGCCGGTATTCCGGGTTTGTTCTTCAAGCAGTTCGGCTGGACCGCAGTGTTGGCGATTCTTGCTTCACTGCTGGTTGCGCGTTTGCTGACGCCGATGATGGCGGCTTATATCCTGAAGCCGGCCAAGCAGCATGAAGAAAAAGACAGCTGGATGATGCAGCGCTATATGGCAACCATGAAGTGGGCCTTGACGCATCGCCTGGTGACCGCAATTGCATCTGGCTTGTTTTTCATTGCATCCATCATGCTGGTGCCGCTGCTGCCTACCGGTTTTGTGCCGGCAGCAGATCGCGGACAGACGCAGATCAATATCGAACTGCCACCCGGAAGCACCCTGGCGGAAACTACTGCCGTTACAGAGCGTGTAAGGGTCGCAGTATCCAAAGACAAGAACATCACCAGCATCTTCAGTTCGGTCGGTGGCGGCTCTAGCGGCGATGCATTTGCGCCTGGTGCGGCGGCTGAAGCGCGGCGCGCAGTGTTGACGCTGACCACTACGCATCGCGACGACCGCGATGAAACGATGGCCAATATCGAGCAGGGTATACGCGCCAATATCGCCGACATTCCCGGTGCGCGCTTCAACGTCGGACCGCCGGATACCGGCGTCAAGATGCAGCTGGTATTGCGTAGTGAAGATCCGCTTGCCTTGCAGCAGGCCGCACAAAAAGTCGAACGCGAATTGCGCACGCTGAAAGGTATCGGTAACGTCAGTTCCAGCGCTTCGCTGGTGCGTCCGGAAATCATCGTGCGTCCCGACTCGGCACGTGCCGCAGATCTCGGCGTGACTGCTGCCAGCATAGGCGAGACAGTACGTGTTGCCACGGCTGGCGATTACGACATGAACTTGCCCAAGCTGAATCTGAGCGAACGCCAGGTCCCTATCCTCGTCAAGTTGCCGGATAACGTACGCGCCGATTTGTCTGCGATAGAGCGCTTGACGGTGCCGGGCAAGAACGGTCCTGTCATGCTGGGCAACGTCGCCAGCGTCACCATGGAAAGTGGCCCGGCGCAAATCGATCGCCTGAATCGCAGCCGCAATGTGACGCTCGATGTAGAGTTGGGTAGCCGCGCGCTGGGCGAGCTGAACACCGAAGCGCGCGCACTGCCATCGATGCGCAATCTGCCGCCATCGGTAAAAATTGCCGAGTTGGGCGATGCGCAAGAGATGCTGCAGCTGTTTGAAAGCTTTGGCCTTGCCATGCTGATTGGCGTGCTGTGTATTTACGGCGTGCTGGTATTGCTGTTCAAGGACTTCATGCAGCCGATCACGATTCTGGCCGCCCTGCCTCTGTCTATCGGCGGTGCCTTCGTTGCGCTGTTGCTCACCGGTCGGGCGTTGTCCATGCCGTCGATGATCGGCCTCATCATGTTGATGGGGATCGTGACCAAGAATTCGATTCTACTGGTCGATTACGCGATACTCGCGCGGCAGCAAGGAATGAATCGTTTCGATGCACTGGTCGATGCCTGCCACAAACGCAGCCGCCCTATCATCATGACAACGATCGCGATGGGTGCCGGCATGTTGCCGCTGGCGCTGGGTTGGGGTGCAGATCCCAGTTTCCGTTCGCCTATGGCAATTACAGTGATAGGCGGCTTGATCACATCGACCTTGCTGAGCTTGCTGGTGGTGCCGGCGGTCTTCACTTACATCGACGATCTGGAACACTGGATGAAGCGCATGATGCGCAAGGCACGCGGCATCAAGGAAGAACCCTTGACGCCACCGCGCATCGCGCTGGAAAAGTAAGTGTAGTTTTTTGCTAAATGGTGAAGGCCGGATAGGGTACTAGCCGACAGTTGATTGAATATTCTGGAGAGCATCATGCAGCGTCCTGTTTTAAGTTCGGAAAAATTGTCGCCTGAAGTGATTGCCAGCATCGCCGGCTATCACCAGAAGACCGTCAGTGAAGTCGCCACTGCCATCGCAACACACAAGGTTGTAGTGGTTGGCATGGCGATGAACCCTTTTGTAAAAAAGGTCCGTGCCGCCCTGTCTGAGGCCGGTGTAGCGTTCACCTATCTTGAATACGGCAATTATTTTTCGATGTGGAAGCCGCGTCTGGCGATCAAGATGTGGAGTGGCTGGCCAACCTATCCGCAAGTCTTTGTCGATGGCAAGCTGATAGGCGGCTTCAAGGAAACAGTTGCAGCTTTGAAAGCCGGCACGTTCGTCAATTAACAAAGGTGCCATGGTGTTTCCCTCGCCCTCACTACAAACATCGACGCCACACTTGCCACTGAATCTGCTGCAATTGTCGCTACCGTCGTCGCTCACACTGGTGGTACTGGCGCCGCATCCGGATGACTTCGATGCGATCGCCGTGACGCTGCGATTTTTCCATCAGCGCGGTGACACCATCCATTTGGCGGTACTGACCAGCGGTGCGAGTGGAGTGGAAGACGGCTATGCCGGTGCACATGGCGATACCGAGAAGGCAGCCCTGCGTGAGCGGGAACAAACCGCCAGCTGTGCATTTTTCGGTTTGCCGACTGAGCGTTTGTGTTTCCTGCGTTTGCCGCCGGATGAAAAAGGCAATCCGCGCCTGGATGCCGACAACCATCAGCGGGTGCGCGATTATTTATTGCCGCGCAAGCCGGATCTGGTCTTCATGCCGCACGGGAACGACAGTAATGTCACGCATCAGCGCACCTATGCCTTGTTTCGTGCGGTAGCGCTGGCCGATAATCTGCAGACTTGGGCGGTATTGAATCAGGATGCGAAGACGATCGCAATGCGCACGGATTTGATCACCCCATTCGATGTGGCGACTGCCGCATGGAAGGCCGAGTTGCTGCGTCTGCATCAATCACAACATCAGCGTAATCTTAATACGCGCGGTCATGGATTCGATGAACGGGTACTTGCCATCAATCGGAAAAATGCCGCCGATCTTGAGCTGGGCGGCGATGAATATGCGGAATGTTTCGAGCTCGAACGTTTCGGCTGATCGATAAAATTGGTCTTAGAGGATTTGAAATGGCGTGCAATCACAAAGAAGTACTGGATCTTGCAAAAGCGGGAAATTGGGAGCAGGCGCATGCCCTGGTGCAAGTGCATGGCGATGTACTGTCATGCCAGATACACGGTTACCTGCATCGCGTTGAAGGCGATTTGAGCAATGCCAGTTACTGGTACAGCCGCGGCAAAAGCAGTTTGCCTAAAAACACGCTGGATGAAGAATTCGATCGCCTGTATGCGCAACTCGCTGATGCTTGATGGGTAATGGATGGTGCATGATACGTGAGCCCGCGCCTTGCCTGCCTTCAGTCACTCAGGCTTGGTGTGCCTGGCGTGAATCCGTCGGCGCTTCAGTTCTTTCGTTAAGTCCGTAATCGCGCAGCACATGTGCGACACGCAGCCGGTAATCGGCAAATATACTGGCCCGTCCGGCGGCCTGTACCTGGCGATGCGCTTCCAGATTGCGCCATTGTTGTACCGCTTCTTCATCGCGCCAGTAAGACAGCGATAAAATTTTCCCCGGTTGACTCAGACTCCCGAATCGTTCGATGGAGATAAAGCCGTCTATTTCATCCAGCAGTGGACGCAATGATGCTGCCGCATCCATATAGTCCTGCTGGTGATCGGTGTGCGGAATGACTTCAAAAATAACGGCAATCATGCGCGTGCTCCCGGGACAATTATTCGGCGGATTCTTCGGTAGATTCTTCAGCGGGTTTTCAAGCGAATTTCCAACAACTACGGCCTGCGAAACTCATTCTCTATCCATTGCTCGGCACTCGCGCGCGATAGCTTGAAATTCGGCGCTACGCGTACTTCTGCAATCGCATCGCCTGCGTCATCGTATGCGCTCAGCGTGGCATAGGGATCGTCTTCATCCGGTACGATGTCGAGGTTAACGGTAATCGTGGACGATGCCGTATTCACAACGATGCTCTTGTGCAGCGTCGCATGCAGTTGTTGTTCGTGGCGACGCAGCACTTCCGATGCAGTCTTGACCAACGTGTGGAAGGCTGGGGTATCGAGCGGCTTCGGATTTTTCTTGTCGCGTCCCATGGTCCACGGCCCCACCAATGCAGGTTCCGCTTCGCCGTCCTTGATCATTTCGACTGCCCAGCCTTCATCGTCATCATTCTTGATCACGCGTGCGGTCCAGCCATCGTCGCGCCACAGCCGTGGTTCGTGGAGAGCGCCGTTTTGGCCCGGCTCGAAATGGTCTTGCATTGCATCATCGTTCATCGGGTACGCTTGGTTTTCACTGTTCAGGGTGCATATCATAGTGGCTTTTGCGCGCGCTGTACGCCATGCATCAGATCGCTTTGCCTGAATGAAGTGCGTCCGCGATGAGGCCGGAATGAAGCTGGCAGCGGCTTCGGCCCTGCAAAATGGCCAGACTGCGTGTAGACTTGCGCCCTTGCGCGGCTGATCGGTCATAAAGATGAGCCTGCGGTACAAGCAAACACGCCGACCCACGGCGTCAAGAATCACCCATCCTAGAAGTCAGAATTTCATGCGTACTACCTCAAGAATGCCTTGCGTGGATGCACTCAAGGCGATTGCCTGTTTATTGATCGTCTTGCATCACCTCGCGTTTTACGGCCCGATGTCGGATGCCGCTTATGCGCTGGCGCCGACGGCCATCGATTTTTTTTACCAATATGGCCGGATGGCAGTACAGGCATTTTTCGTGATCGCAGGATTTCTGATGGCGGCGAAATTTGCCCCGCATGGCAAGGCCTTGCCGACCCGGCCTGTGCACGCCATCTATCAACGCTATCTGCGTTTGGCGATTCCCTATCTGGTTGCGCTGGTGTGTGCAATCGTGTGCGCTGGCGCGTGCCTGGCTGACGCATGATTCGATTCCGGATGCGCCGACTCTGATGCAATTATTGCCGCATGTATTCTTCCTGCAGGATCTGGTGGGGCAGGAGGCATTGTCGGCTGGGGTCTGGTATGTAGCGATTGATCTGCAACTGTTTGCGCTGGCAGCATTGCTGATGTGGGCTGCCGGACACGTGGAGGCGCGCTATACACATCTGCGTTCCCTGGGGCCGTTCGCTATCGCTGTGCTGACTGCTGCATCGCTGTTCTTCTTTAATCTGCATAAAGAGCTGGATACGACGGCATTTTATTTCTTTGGTTCTTACGGTTTGGGTGCGCTTGCTTATTGGGCGTCGCGTCGCGAGGATGGCATGTGGTGGCTGGCCCTGTTAGGCACCGCGGTGATGGCGGCTTTACTGTTTGATTTTCGCTCGCGTATTTTGGTCGCCGGCGGAGTGATGCTGGTGCTAGGCGTTGCGCGTCAAACCGGCGCGATGGAAGCGCTGCAAATGCCGCGTATGCTGGTTTATCTGGGGCGTATCTCGTATTCGGTTTTCCTGATTCACTTCCCTTTGTGCATGCTCGTGAACGCAGCATTTTTTCACTTTTTCCCCGAGCAGCCGGTTGCCAATCTGATCGGTATGCTGGTTGCAGTGGCCGCAAGCATAGGCGGCGGCGCCCTCTTGTTCAAATGGGTGGAAAGCCGCCCGCTGACAGGCAGAAGGCACTTGCTGGCACCGGCCGGCTTTGTCGTGAGTGGCATGCTGGCGGCGCAACAAGCCGGTTAATTTTTTGCTTGATATAGAAAAGCCGGCCTGCGCAGAAAATGTGCAGGCCGGCTTTTTTTATTGCTTTACTCGGTCCGGATTAACTGCGCTGCCGACCCGAGTGTGCGGCAAGATCGCCATCGTGATCTGCGCCCAGGCGGAACACGCCGAGCACTACCTGCCACGCCACCGCACAAGCACCGATGATAAAGATCACGTCGCCAAACGTACGTACCCAGCGCAGGTTTTCCAGAAAATCCTGCTGCAGGAAAGCTGCACTTCTGGCGTACCACATCCCTTGCGTCACACTGGCCTCGAACTGAAACAATCCGATAGGCAGCAGGCTGGTCATGATCATGAAAATCAGGCCGCCATTCAGACACCAGAAACCTGTATTCATCAAGCGATCGCTAAAGCGAAACACCGGACGGATGTAGCGCAATACCAGCAACACAAAGCCTATCGATAGAAAACCATACACGCCGAATAGCGCAGCGTGTGAATGCACGGCAGTGGTGTTGAGCCCTTGTAGATAAAACAGGGCGACCGGTGTATTGATCATGAAACCGAACATGCCGGCGCCCACCATATTCCAGAAGGCCACGGCGATGAAACACATCAATGGCCATTTCACCGCATGCATCCATGGCGCGCGCTCTTTCAGACGCCAGTGTTCCCAAGCCTCATGGCCCAGCAAAATCAGTGGCACTACTTCCAGCG
The DNA here is from genome assembly GCF_042665175.1 of Herminiimonas aquatilis. NCBI lineage: Bacteria > Pseudomonadati > Pseudomonadota > Betaproteobacteria > Burkholderiales > Oxalobacteraceae > Herminiimonas > Herminiimonas aquatilis. The sequence goes on along the minus strand of NZ_JBHTCC010000001.1, from coordinate 1,330,589 downwards.
CGCTGAATGCGGCGCCAACTGCCATGATGGGTGTGGTAGTTCCTGAAAAATACATGTGGTGGAAGGTGCCAGGAACGCCGCCCACCATGAACAGGGACGCGGAGGCGAGGCTGGCCATGGTTGCCATCCGTTTCGATACCAGACCCATGCTGGAAAAAATGAATGCCAGCGCAGTAGTCGCAAAGACTTCGAAAATTCCTTCTACCCAAAGGTGCACGACCCACCAGCGCCAGTACTCCATGATGGTGATGTGACTACGTTCACCGTAAAACAGACCGCTTCCATAAAACAGGCCGATGGTGATGGTCGACAAGCACAACAGTGCGAGCAGATTTTTGTCGCCATCCAGCTTGAAGGCAGGCAGGATGGCGCGCAACATTAATCCCAGCCAGAACACGATGCCGATGAACAAGGCAATTTGCCAGAAGCGACCCAGATCAAGATATTCATAACCCTGGTGACCCAGCCAAAAACTTAGATTGGGCGGCATGATGTGGTTGATGGTCAGAAAGCTGCCGATGAAAGAACCGCCCACCACTACCAGTAACGCGCAGAATAGAATATCGACGCCGGTCTTTTGATAGCGCGGATCCTTGCCACCGTTAATCAGCGGCGCGAGAAACAGGCCTGCAGTAAGGAATGCGGTGGCGATCCAGAAAATCGCTGCCTGCAGATGCCAGGTACGCGTCAGCGAATAAGGCAACCATCGAGATATATCGATTCCGTAAAAATGCTGTCCTTCAATCGTGTAATGCGCGGTCAGGCCACCGAGCAAAACCTGCAAGACGAATAAGGTCATCACAATCAGCAGATACTTGCCGAGTGCATGTTGCGAAGGCGTCAAACCGGCTAGAGACAGAGGATCGTCCTGGGGTGCTTGCGGTTCAGGTTCATGTTTGCGCAAGAACGACCATGCCAGCACCAGGAATCCAACGCCGGCAATCAGGATGACAACGCAGGCCAGCGACCACAGCACATTCTCGGGAGTCGGGTGATTGTCTATCAGCGGCTCAGGTGGCCAGTTATTGGTATAGGTGGCCGCGGTGTTCGGCCTCTCGGTCGCGGCGGCCCACGCGGCCCAGAAGAAGAACTTGGTCAAATCCTCCCGCCGCTTTGCATCCGGCAGCGTGTTTTCCTTCATTGCATAGTCGTCGCGCAGACTGCGCAATGCCGGCGCCGCACCGTACAGGTTTTGATAGTGATCGGCGGTGAGCGCGATTGCTTGCGCACGCCGCTCGGATACTGTCACCGTATTCTTCTCCGCCTCGTATGTATTCTTGCGGTACTCGGTTTTCAGTTGATAGTGCAGCACGGCTTGTTGATCACCGGCCAGTTGCGCATAAGGCGCACTGTAGATTTGCTGTGCCGCCAGCTCCAGCCATGCGAGCAGTTCGCGATGCAGCCAGTCGGCAGTCCAGTCCGGGGCCTGGTAAGCACCATGTCCCCAGATTGAACCGACTTCCATGCCCCCGGTACTTTGCCATGCGGTTTGCCCGTTGAGAATATCTTCATCGGTCATCAGGACGCGGTTGGATGGCGTGATGACTTGTGTCGGAATCGGTGGCGCCTGCTTGTATATTTCGGCGCCGCTAATACCCAATATTGAAAAAGTGACGGCCAGCACCACGATCAACGTCCACCACAGCTTGCGATATTCCCCCATGTTGCCTCCCCGGCATGATTGTTTTTGAAGTCGCTTGCGATGTCAGCGAAATGCTGCCCAACCATAACAGGTATCTAAAATGCATAAAATCTAATTGCGCTCAAAATGCGCAGCCTGTCCCTATTGCGCAACGGCTGATGAGGCAGGCTTGCGTGGAGGGAAATATCAGTGGGAGTGCTGCTTGCAGCAGCGGGGAAAGCGTTTCACTCAGCCTGCTGTGCAGGTTGAGTGAAACAGGCAGGTGAAATATGCAGGTGAAGCAGACGGAGGGAAACGGGCTTACGAAAAGCGAGGAGTTATGCGCGGCAGCCGGCGCTCAGGTCCAGCCCTTTATCGTAATGCGTGGATTCGATTTGTAGCATGCCGAGGATGGAATGAAACAGATTGTCCTGACTGACCGGATTGTTGGCGAGCTTGCTCATACAATCCTTGTTGACGCCAAAACTGGATGAAAATCCTTGCGACATCCACATCACCATCGGCACCTGGGTTTGCTCTTTCGGCGCAATTGAATATGGCAGGCCATGCAGATAAATCCCGTGTTCTCCCAGCGACTCGCCATGATCTGACAGATACAGCATCGCGGTATCGTAGTCCGTCTGGTTCTTTAGGTACGCGATGGTTTTTGCGAGGAAGTGGTCGGTGTACAGCACGCCATTGTCATAGGCGTTGACGATTTCTTCCTTGCTGCACTTGCTCAGATCTGAGGTGTCGCAGGTCGGCGTGAAGACGCGCATGGCTGCAGGATAGCGCTTGAAATAGGCCGGGCCGTGATTGCCCAGTTGATGCAGCACGACGAACAGATTGCCGTTCTTCGCTTTTTGAATTTCGCCATCCATGCCCTCCAGCAGGATCTCATCAAGACAACGTTCACCGTCGCACAATGCTGCGTTTTTGCTACTGTCGAGACGTTGTTCTTCGAGCCCGTCGCATACTCCTTTGCAACCAGCCTGATTATCACGCCACACGGTTTTGATGCCGGCATGGTCGATTACATGTAGCAGCGATTCATGTGCGCGAATTGCATTTTCATCGTAATTGCGGCGGCCATAAGTTGAGAACATGCAGGGGACCGATACTTCGGTATTGGTACCGCAGGAAGTGGCGTGTGAAAAATTGATCACATCCAGCTTGCTCAATTCTGGCGTGGTCTGGTGTGCATAGCCATTCAAGCCCCAGTTGGCAGCACGCGTGGTTTCACCGACGACCAGGATGAAGAGTGCCGGCTTGGTGCGCTTGCCCCAACCCGCTGCCATATGTGCATCGGCGCTGATAGGAATTTTCGGCACGCCAGCTTGTGCAGTATCGATCGAGACGACGCGCGCCAATGAGAAAAGATAATTGCTCGGCGTGATCAGGAAACGGACTTCTTTTTGATTGCGCATCAGCGAAGAAAAATCCTGGAATACCAGCAGGATGGAACCAGCCGCGATGACGAGTGCGCCGATCACATAGGCGATGCGTGTCAGTGCGGCACGGCGCAAGGTGGTTTTCTTCAGACGTAGTTTCCATACCAGTAGTGACGGCAAGATGCCGTATACCAGCATATGTATGCAGAAGTTCAGCGAGAACAATTCACTTGCTTCCTTGATGTCGGTACGCAGAATATTTCTGACCATTTCCGAATTGAAGAAAACGGTGTACTTGTCCATGTAATAAGTGGCAGCTGCTGTAACCATCAACAGCAGTATCAATACCGGCTTCGCGCTCCAGCGATTGAGCACGACCAATAAAGCTGTACCTTGCAAGGCCGTGATTGCGACAAAAATTGCCGCAGCAAACAGCCATGAAGCGGGTCGCGACCAGTCACGCTGCGCCAGCGCCGCCGAAAAAAACAGATGATTGCATGTCAGGGAGAAAAACAGGCTCGCGAAAATGCTGAGCCTTTCAATGCTGATGGCGGGAAGACGATCAAACAGTGAAAAGGACAGAAAGTTGCCGCCATTAACGATAGCAACCGGGCTTTTTGCAATTTGGGAAGTTTTCAAGGCGCATACCGACTTGTATCAAGGAAGTCGTTACGCTATCGATGGCGCCGTTAAGTGGGCGTTAAGAGCCGCGAATGAGGAAAAGCGCTGTGAGCAAAACCATCTTGAAAAACGGAAGTGCAATATAAAAACGTGTGTCTATGACAAATTCTTGTCATTCTGAACAGCGGTCGCATCCAAATTGGATGGAAAGCTCAGTATGAAGCGGCTGCCGCCACTATCCGGCCGCGCATATGCAATTTGCCAGCCCAGATGCTCGGCCACCCGCTTGACGATCGCCAGCCCTAGGCCAGAACCTACGTAAGGATTTTCCTTGCCGCGCACGAAGCGTTCGAACAGCCGCTCGCGCACATTTTCCGGTATTCCCGGGCCATTGTCTTCTATGCTTAATCGCTCTGTACTCAAGGTGATTTTTACTGTCCCCTCTTGCGTGTACTGACAGGCATTGCGCAACAGATTGCCGATGGCAATGCCAGCCAGTTCGGCGCGCGTATGCAGCCACACATGCCCTGCATCCTCGAATACGATGCGGACGGGTTTGTTCCCAAGCAATTGCTGGCAGCGCTCTATTTCTCGTTCTATAAGATGCGTCAGCGAGACTTGCGTCCTTTCCAATGTCTCGGGGGATTGTGACAATAACAGCAAGGCACTGACGCGTTCGGAGGCTTCTGCTGCGACCCGTCGTATGCGTTCAGCAACCGCCAGGTCTTCAGGTGATTGTGCGAGCCGCACCTTTAATAATTCCGATGCGCCCAGCATGATGGTCAGTGGCGTGCGCAATTCGTGGCTGACGTCGCCGGTAAACAGCTTTTCATCTGCGAGGAAGTGCTGTAACTGATCCGTGCGTTTGGCGAAGGCGCGCGCCAGTACACCAATTTCATTTTTGGTATCCAGCGACGGCAATTCTGAGGGCGTAGCATTGCGTTCGACTGCTTCCGCCAGTGCGGTCACCGGCGCGATCAGGCGTTTGGCGGAGCCCAATCCCAACAGGATAGAAAGCAACATGCTGGCAACGAAGCCTGCCGTCACCGCAGCAAAGATCAGCAATTCGGTATCTTCGAAGTCGGTGGTGTCGTCGCTCAGGACAAAGCGCTGTCCATGCATATCGCGCACGACGACATGGAATTCTTTTTCATCTACTTCAATTTCGTGTATGCCATCGGGCAGCTTGCGGAAGGTTTCGGGAATATGTTCATCCACGTAAAAATTGACGTCGGGCGGCAGTTCGTATGCTTGCTTGCTCACATACTGGCCGATGATCTGGTTTGTCAATTTGTCGAGATTGTGATCGATCAACTTCGCTTCTGCCATTTCGACGGCGACAAAAGATGCGAACGAAAAGAAGCTGCATAAAATGAATGCCATCAATATGAAAGCGCCGGCGATGCGGCGTCTTAGCGATTGACTATTGCCCGAATCTTTATTGTTCATTTTGATTCACCAGTCGATAACCGCTGCCAGGCAAGGTGCGCAGCATAGGTGTAACAAACGGCCTGTCCATGGCCTGCCGTAGCGCATGGATATGCGTACGCAAGGCATCGCTGTCGGGCGGGTCGTCACCCCAGATTTCGCGCAGCAGTTCTTCGCGCGTGATGAGAGCCGGTGCCTTCCGCATTAATGATTCGAGTATCTTGTAGCCGGTAGGCGTCAGTACCAGTTTGTGGCCCGCCCGGGTGGCTTCGAAACGACTTAAATCGAAACGCAATTCGCCGAACTCCAGTATGTGTTCTACCGTTTCATTGCGGGCGCGCCGCACCAATGCCTTCAGACGTGCATCGAGTTCAACCAGTGAAAATGGTTTGACCAGATAGTCATCGGCGCCGACTTCAAAACCGGTCAGCTTGTCCTTGACGGTGTCGCGTGCAGTCAGCATCAGGATGGGCGTTGCGAGCCGTCTTTCCTTGCGCAACTGGCGGCAGACTTCAATGCCATCGAGTCCGGGCAATTCGAGATCCAGTACGATGACGTCGTAGTGCGACGCGATCGCGCGCGCCACACCGGCGGAGCCCGTGAGCGCGACATCGAGTGTGTATCCCAAAGGCTCGAGAAAGCCGTACAGATTGGCGACGATATCCGGGTTGTCTTCGATGATCAGTGCGTACACGTTATCTTTCCGCTCATTTCCGCTCAATCTCTTGCTTGAAGGTCGCGTTGCCGAATTATTTATTCGTCGATCGCGCTAAAGCGTTGCACGGTTTTTCCGTCATGCTCGATCATTTCGAAAAACACTTTTTCGGGCCGCGTCCAGAACGAGCCATCGGCCGCCGTGTAGACGATCATCACGGTTTCAGGATCTGATTCGAGTTTGGCGGCGCAGACAAAATCGTAGATGCCGCCTTTGTAATGTCTGAATTGCATAATGTTTGCCTTCGAAATGGTTGAGGAAATTCATTCCATTTTCGCGATCCAGCTACCCACCACCAGTACCAAACCGATATTGATAGGAATGTTGATGCCCTTGGTCGCGCGATCATAGGCTTTGAGAATATTCATCACGGCAAAACCGCCCCACAAAAGAAAATTGCCGCCGCCGCGCAGCCAGTCGGCCTGCTCGGTACCGGTCAATAATTGATGGGCGCCCGCCAGCGCAAGATACGTGCAAATTGCGGCAAGAACCAAGCGTGTACTCTTCTTTTGAAGAATTTGTTCGAAAGATTGTCCTGAAAACATGTGTGCTCCAATTTGATGTGTCGTTATTGTAAGTGACTAAGGCGCCATGCATCGGGTATCGGCATTTTTTTATGCAGCGAACATGGGCGCAAGTTTGGCAAGCGCGCGGAGCTTGTGAGATTATCCGCTCAATTAATGCGCGGCAAACATGCGGGCAAGATTGCCGACACAACAGAAGATGGAATAAGTAATGAGCGAAACAACAACTGTGCTGATCGTCGATGACGACGAAGAAATCCGCGACCTGCTGGCGAATTATCTGGCCGGATTCTCGATCCTGGCGCAGGCGGTCGGCGATGGCGCAGCGATGCGTAGCGCGATGGCCGCAACCCGCTTCGATGCCATCATCCTCGATTTGATGCTGCCGGGCGAGGATGGTTTGTCGCTGTGCCGACAACTGCGTGCCACCACGGATATTCCCATCATTATCCTGACTGCACGCGGCGAATCGACCGACCGCGTGGTCGGGCTGGAGCTGGGGGCTGATGATTATGTGATGAAGCCGTTTGATCCGCGCGAGCTGGTGGCGCGCATACACACAATTCTGCGGCGCACGCGGGATGGCAGGAAGCAAAGCGACGTAGCAGATGGCAACGGCGATCAATGGCAGTTTGAAGGCTGGACCATCAATCGTCTGGCGCGCCAACTGATTACGCCGCAACGCATGGTAGTGCCTTTGTCGAATGCCGAGTACCGTTTGCTGAGTGTGTTCATCGAAAGGCCGCATCGCGTGTTGAGTCGCGATCAGTTGATGGATGCGGCGCGCGGACAAAATGCGACTGCATTTGATCGCAGCATCGATTTGCTGGTTTCGCGCCTGCGCCAAAAACTTGAAGAAGATCCGAAAGATCCCAAGTTCCTGAAGACGATACGCGGCGAAGGCTATCTGTTTGATGCCAAGGTGGTGCGATGAAGCGCCTGTTGCCGAACACGATTTTCGCGCGCCTGTTTGCATTGATTGTGCTGGCGATTATCGTCAGTCATGTGATGACTTTCATCCTGGTCGTGAATTTCTACGGCCGTGATTTCCCGCCGCCACCGCGATTCAACAGCCATACCGATTCCAGTGTCGTGGAATTTTCGGCGCCTCGGCGGCCGCCTATGCTGCAAATCGCTGGTTACAGTCTGCCGCCTTTGCCGCCCGGATTGTGGATAGGCTTGCTTACCCAGTTATTGACGCTGACGGCGACTGCATGGTTTGGCGCACGTTTTCTGGCGCGACCCATGCAACAGATTGCGCATGCGTCGACGCAACTTGCCAATAATTTGTACAGCGTACCGATGACAGTACAAGGTCCCGATGAAGCGCGCCAGACCGCCAGCGTATTCAACGATATGCAGCACAAGGTGCGTGGTCAGATCGAAGAGCGAGAGCGTTTTTTGGCAGCAGTGTCACATGACTTGCGCACGCCGTTGACGCGGATGAAATTGCGCATAGAAAATCTGGCTGAAAACTATGCCAAGCAAAAATTGCGTGACGATATCAGCGAGATGGCAGTGATGCTGGATGCCACGCTGGAATATCTGCGCGGGCGTGTCTCGAACGAAGCCCTGCAATTGCTGGATGTGCAAGCATTGATCGACGTGATCGTTGAAGATGCGCGCGCGAATGGTGACAGCGTGCAGATGTTGGGCGCGGCCGAGCCACTATTTACCAAACCGATTGCCTTGCGCCGCTGCCTGATGAACTTGGTCGAGAATGCCCTGCGTTATGGTGATGACGCCGTGGTATCGCTGATCGATACGCCGACGACGCTGGTGATCGAGGTGCGCGATCATGGGCCGGGTATTCCGCCGGAAAAAATGGAAGCGGTATTCGAACCTTTCGTGCGACTCGATGCGTCACGCAACAAAGCACTGGGCGGTGTGGGTTTGGGTTTGTCGATCGCGCGCGAAGCGGCGATCCAGTGCGATGGCCACCTGGCCTTGCGCAACGCACGCGACGGCGGATTGATCGCCAGCATAGCCATTACGCGCTAAGGCTTTGGCAATTTCCGTCATGACAGTTGTAGATCTGTCGAATGTATCAATCCCGATACAAAGTGCACATGCCGCCGATACATTCACCTGACATCCTGAGTCCGCCTGCATGGGAATAGCAGTCTCTGCCGGCGTCAATCAAAGGGGAATGACATGGCAATCGGCGGAATTGGCAACAGCAGCGGCACCAATGCATGGGCAGTACAACGTCCGGATGCGACAAAAATTGCGAACGATTTGTTCGCCAAGGTCGACACCACCAACCAGGGTTATATCGACAAAGCCGGTTTGCAATCGGCTCTGGGCAACAAGGCGGCGGATTCTGCATCCGATGTCGATCAGCTATTCAGCCAGATCGATTCCGATCAAGATGGCAAGATCACCAAGCAGGAACTGACCGATGGCGTGAAGCAGCTGGCCGATGCGCTGGACGCGCAGTTCGACAGTTCGCGCATCGCGCGTGCCGGGGGGCAAACTCCACCCGCACCACCTTCTGCCGATGATATTTTTGCCAGCCTCGACACCAAAAATCAGGGCTATCTCGGCAAGGAAGAATTGCAGGCGGCTTTTGATGCCAACTCCACCGACAGCGCTGCGAATGCAGAGAAGGTCGATCAGATTTTCAAGACGTTGGATGCCGATGGCGATAACAAGATCACCAAGGCTGAACTGAGCGTCGGCCTGGAACAAATGGGTGGTCCGGAGCAGGCTGCCGACAGCAGTGCTGGTGCAGTAGATGCCAGTGCAGCTCCCGCCTCGGCGCCCGCCGGCGGCGCACGACCGTCAGGCTCCGGTTCTGGCGACAGCGCTGATTCGGATAGCACTGAGTATGAAGCTGCCGATGCGAACAAGGATGGTACGGTCAGTCTGCAGGAATTGGTTGCGTATCAGGCTACGCATCCGACCGCCACCAGTACCGAGAGCGATGCGCAAACGAGCATGAAAGCCGTGATGAAGATCGTCGCACAATTGACGCAGGCGTATGGCCAGTTCGACCAGAGCGTCGCCAGCACGGCCAGCAGTTTGAACACGATTTCAGAAACGGCTTAATCGCTTTTTCAGTAGATACCTCGCGGCAGGTATCGCACCGACACCTGCATCACTGCGCGGGCAGCAAACGCAAAAGCTGTCCGCGTGCTTCATCCGTCAAGACATACAGCAATCCATCCGGACCTTCGCGCACATCGCGTATCCGTTGTTCCAGACCCTGTAGCAAACGTTCTTCGCGTACCACCTTGCCATCCTTGAGTTCGAGTCGTGCCAGATAACGGAACTTGAGCGAACCGACAAACAGATTTCCCTGCCACGCCTTGCCATACTTGTCGCTGCGCAGGAAGGCCATGCCGGAAGGTGCAATCGACGGGGTCCATTGATGCAATGGCTGCTCCATCCCGGCGAGCGACGTCAGGCCTTCACCGATCTTGCCGCCACCGTAATTTTCGCCATAGGTAATTTTCGGCCAGCCGTAATTCTTGCCGGCTTGCGGCCGATTGATTTCATCGCCGCCTTGCGGTCCATGTTCATGCGTCCATAATTTTCCATCGAGTCCCAGCGTTGCGCCTTGCACATTGCGATGGCCGACGCTCCATATCTCCGGCAATGCGCCAGCCTTGCCGACGAAAGGATTATCCGCAGGTACCGAGCCATCCTTGCGTATGCGCACGATTTTTCCGTGATGCGTGTCCAGGGTTTGCGCATCCTGCATGCGACTGAAGCGATCACCCAGCGTCAGAAATAAAGTGCCGTCGGTGTTTTCAACGATGCGACAACCGAAGTGTGCGCGACTGTTGAACTTGGGCCGCTGGCTGAACAATACTTTTACCTGCTCCAGTTTTGTTGCGTCGTCAGAGAGCCGTGCGGAGGCCAGCGCGGTCGAATTGCCATTGCCGCCCGTCTTCGCATTCGCTTCTTCGCTATAGCAAAAATAAATGAGGCGATTGCTGGCGAACTTGCTATCCGCAATGACATCGAGCAAGCCGCCCTGGCCGCCGACCTCGATTCTGGGTAAGCCGCCAATCGGCGCTGAAGGTGCCACGCCTGCTTGCACCACGCGCAGATTGCCGGATCGCTCGGTGACCAGCATGCGCTGCCTGTCTATGAAGGCGACAGCCCACGGATGATCCAGATTTTGCGCAATGACTTCGGTGCGAACGGAGCTGGTATTTGCCTGGCCACTTTCTTGTGCGGTGGCTGAAATGGGGATCGTGCAAGCAACTGCGAGTGCCGCGCTGATTGAAATGCGCATGCAGGTTGACGCATAAATCGTACTGGATGCATGCATATATGTTTTGAGTCAAAGATGAATGAAAGCCCGGCCGCTCATCTTGAATGAACGGCTGGGCCACGCACTACCAGTATGCGTGATCTATAAATTTTTCACGCTGGTGATGGCATATCCCTTGGCCTCGATTTGTGCCACCGGATTGTCGATGGCGAAATCCGGTAGATGCGTAGCGCCATCTGCCAGATCGACGGCTCGGTCTGTGGGCTCCCAATCCGTGTTGACGACTTCTTCCGGAATCATCTTGCCTTCGGGGACAGCGAGATAGGAAAAATGACCGGCGTGCTCTGCTCTTCTGTAAATGTCTATGCGCATAAGAAATCCTTGGAAATGGGAGGATGACCTTTTGTGACTGTACATCTACTAAATGGTTGCGTGAAGCCCATATCAAAATTTTGCTTGATAGGCACGATTGGCCTGAATCTTGCCTTAAAGCTATTGCTGCCTTTGATTTCTGATGGTTAATGTGTGGATTTCGTGGATTTGTGACGAATTTCATACATTTTGCACGGAGATGGGCACTTTATATGACAAAAATGGTGTGTTTTTGTAAAGAAACGTTACATACAGACAATGAAAGTCTTGCACCATAGTGGTGTTTGCTGACATGCTAGGAGGGGTAATGCGAATTATTCGATTCTGTGAGGGGTATTCATGTTGAAATTTGATTTTTCAGTGAAGACGCGCGAAGGCCAGAAAATAGAAAGTATCGTGATCGGTGGGATGGATCGCGCGGATGCCGAACGCAAATTAAAACAAATGTATCGTCATTGCGAAGTATTGCGTTGCGATATCAAAGGACAGGTGATGCGTCCGGGAATATCGCATTCGGTTGACGATATCCTGTCACTCATTTCGCGCTGATTCGGACTCTTCCGTTTCTCTGATTTTGATAAAGCCGTCGGCCAGCAACTCGTCTAGCAGGGTGTCATAATCCTGCGCGCCGCGACTGTTGGGCGCATGCTCGAAAATGGTTTTGTTATAGGCAGGGCTCTCCGCCAGGCTGACATTTTCCGAGATGTGCGTGCGGCAGACGTCTGCGCCAAATTTGTCTTCCAGCATTTTCCTTACTTCCCACGCCATCTTGCGTCGCCCGTCGAAACGCGTCAGTAGGTAACGTCTTTCGATGCGTCGTTTCAATACCGGTTCCAGTGCCCTCAAGGTTTTGTCGATCTGCATCGCGCCCTTTGCCGAAAGGTGATCGGCCGATACCGGCACGATCATGCAATCGCAGGCGAAGATCGCGTTCAAGGACAACACGCCTATTAATGGACAGCAATCGATCATCACTGGCGTCAGTTCGTCATGCAATTTTTCGCCACGTAGATGGGCGTTGAGCATATTGACGACATCGAAGCCCTTGCCGAATAAAGTATCGACTTTCGATAATTCAAGATGGGCGGGAATAATGCGGAGGTCGTTATTCGGAGAAATGCGCACCAACTCGCGTAGCGGCCGATTGCGTTGAAATAAACTTAGTATCGTGTCGTCGCCGGAACTCGCCACAACGTTGGCAATGGAACTCAAATGTGCTTGCGGATCCAGATCGATGCCGTACGGTAGACAGCCGCGCCGCATCAGTGCCGCCGCGAGATTCAGGGCTGTCGTGGTTTTGCCCACGCCGCCCTTTTGGTTGAATACCGTGACTATCGTCATAAGCTTCCTGAATCCGACGCGTTTGCATCAACATCGCTATAGAGGCGATACCAGATGGTGAATCCTGATTTGCTCTAACGTATGACCGTGCGGAATGCATACACAAGACCTAAGGTAGTTTCAGGATAGTAACATCTGATATCGCTTTCTTAGTAGTCAGCCAGCGTTCGCTTTGATCGTTCGAAAATGCAGGAAGATTTCGAGCACGGCAAGGCATGCCGCCGAGATTGCGAGCAAGGGCATGACACTGCACAAAAAAACAGCAGACATACCTGCGGCGATAGGCGTTGATTTCCATGCACCTGGCAACAGTTTCGGCAATCCGAATGAGCCTGCCTTGCGCCGCTTGAAGAACATGACCCAGCCTGATATCAGCGAAAACGCGACGCCGAGTCCGAACACCAGCAGCACCAGCTGATTCCACAAGCCGAAGTCGCCGCGATGGAAGGGAATGCCGATGCCGGTGGCTTTGGAAAACACGGTTTGCTCCTTCCAGCCTGCATAAAACAGGGCGTTGCCGCTATATGCGTCGAGCACCATGTCCACGCGCTTTTCCGGCTGCGAGCGGTCGTAGTTATTGACACGCCAGGTACCCGTTGCGCCGCGCGGTGCGGTCAATTGCAGCGAGACTTCTGGTGCCTGTCTGCGCGCCGCATCGGCCGCCGCCTGCCATGTCATTGGGGACTTGCCTTCTATCGGCATGGATTTCAGATTCGGTGGCGCCTGCGGTGGCGCCTGGCCCACGCTGTCACGTGCGAGACGTACCTGGTCGCCAGCATATTTGCTCCAGGTCAGGCCGGTCGTCAGGATTACCAAACTCATGATGCTCAATACGACACCGACAAAGCTGTGCCATTGCGCCCACCACTTGCGCCCCGATGTGCCGCGTTGCGGTAGTGTTTTTTCACCGTTGCGTGGCCACCAGAGATAAACGCCCGTGAGCAACATGACCATCAGCCAGCTTGCCGCCAGTTCCACCATCCAGCGCCAGTTTTCGCCTTGCAGCAGGGATGAATGCAAACGTTTGGACCAGCTGCCAAAGCGATCTTCGGAAGGCATCATGGCCAGCACTTTTGCATCGTAAGGGTTGACGTAGGCGATGGTCGGCGGTTTGGAGCGCACCGAACGTGATGGTGTTGCCACCGCGTCCACTGACTTGGCGACAGCACCATGGCTGTGTGCGGCGTGTTCGCCGGCAGTGCTGTTCATGGTGCCAGCTGCATCCGGCACCATGAACAGCACACGTACGCTATCGGTTGCGCTCAGCGCGGGAATCACGGAACGCAATATTGCGCCGTGCGGCGCCGCATCGCTCGCGGCCTGGACTATCTCATCCAGCGAACGCATGTTGCCGGTTGCAGTCACGTGATCGATATCGGCATACAGCGCCTCTTCAATTTGCGGCGAAAAAATGTACAAGATCCCGGTTAGTGTTGCGATCAATGCAAACGGCGATGCGATCAACGCGGCCCAAAAGTGGATGCGCCAGAATAGACTCTTGCGACGGGCCAATATGGACGACCCGCGCGACTCCTTTGACGTGACATAGTGTGTAGCGTGTTGCATGGTTTTCTCCTGTCTATTTGCGGCAGTGCTGGTGTCATCCAGCACTGCTCGCTGCCCGTACTTATTTGCTGTCAAACGTATAGGTCAGTCCTACCATCACACTGCGCGGTTCACCCGGGGTGTAGCTGTTTTGCAGGTTAGGGGTGTAGGTACCGGTGCCTGTATAGGAACTGCTGGCGTTGTATGCATAGCGACGATCAGCCAGATTGCGTACCTGCGCCCACGCCTGCCATCCTTTGGTTACATCGTAGTAACCGCGCACATTAAGCAGCGTGTGGCCGGCATAGCGAACCGTGTTGGCATTGTTCATCCAGTACTTGCCCTGATTGACGACTTCCAGTGCGACACGCGCATCCTTGATCGGCTTGTAACCGACTTCCGCAGTCGTGATATTGCTTGGTGCCTGAGGCATTTCCCGACCGCTGTAATCCAGCGATGATGAGGCGCGATATTCAAGGAAGCGATGTTTTGCAATCGTGGTGCCGAAGCGCGCATCGAATGCGCCTTTTTCCAGCGTCAGGCCCAGCTCGATACCTTGGCTGCGGGTGCGACCGGCATTGCGATTCTCACTCTGGTTGCCTGGCAGACTGAAGCTGACGATGGTGTCACGGCCTTCAAGGCGATACACGGCGGAATCCAGCTTTACCGCACCTTCCAGAAACGCCATGCGCAAGCCGAGTTCATAGTTGTTGTACGTGGCCGGTTTCAAATCCGGAATCCCACTGCTGCCATACAACTGACTGACTTCCGGCGGCACAAAGCCTTTGCTGATATTGGAGTACACGCTGGTCTGTGTGCTGATCGCATAAGTCGCGCCAACTTTCGGGCTGAAGCTGGAAAACTTGCGATCCTCGTTTGGTGCGCCGAAATTGCTGCTGCCGCCGGGTGCCAGCTTGTTGGTGTAGGCGTAATTGATGGCATCGTAGCGTCCGCCCATCACCAGCCGCAGTCTTTCCGTCGGCGAAATTTCAAATTGGGCAAAGACAGCGTTATTGTCGATTTCGGCTTCGTAGTCACGCTTACCGGCCAATGTCGCGGACGGTGTGTAGCTGAGATATTTTCCGGAAACCGGATCGCGGGCAACAGTCAGATTGTTGCTGACATAGGGATTCTTGCTTCTATCCAGATAGATGCCGGTGACGAGGCGTGAGCGCAGCCATGCAAATTCCTGCTGGTGTTTGATGTCCAGGCCCAGCGATTCAACATGGTTGTTATTTTCGGTGCCGGTACAAATGGTTGCTCCTGCAACCTGAGGACAGCGGATTCCGTATGAAGGCAATTGCCCGTGATCGTTTTCCCTGTGGAAAGCTGTCACCGTGGTGATGCCGTTCTCTATGAGTTCACCCTCCCAGGCCAGATTGGCGCGGGTTGCCTTGTCCTTGCGGTAGGTAAAACTGTTGATACTTTTGCCTGGATTATTGCGATAGTCGTTTTCAAACACGCCGCCGCTGGTAGCAGAATCAAGATTGGTGTGGATCACCGTGGCGCGCAGCACAGACGACGCGCTTAGTTTGTAATCGCCACGCAGTGAGAAAGAATCTTTGCTGGCGTTGCTGTATTCCTGCCAATTGTCGTGGTCGCGCCTGGAACTGTAGTGGGAAAACCGTAAGCCCAGGTCACCCCAGGTATCACTGGCCACAGTGTCGATCCGTTTAAAGCCGTTGATATTGTCGTAACGTACGCCGACACTGGCATATGGCGTCAGTGAAGGCCGTGCCGTCATGAAGTTGACTGCGCCGCCAACAGCATTGCTGCCATACAGCGATGATGCCGCGCCTTTGACAACCTCCACACTTTCGCTGGCCGCCATGTTCATTTCGTTCAAGGCATTGTGATTGAACACACCCAGCGGACGGATAGGAATGCCATCTTCAAGATATTGATAAACGGCATTGGTATTGAACGGCTGGCGTATGCCCATGCTGTGCTGTTCATTGCCGAGATCGTTCCAGTACACGCCTGGAATACGGTTGATGATGTCGCCGACGGTTTTCGGTTTGTCGCGCTTGAGTTCTGCTTCATGCACGACGCCGATGGCAACCGGTGTTTCTGACAAAAGTGTGGCGGTACGTGAGCCTGATACAACGACTTCACCGAGAACTTCATCGGGGATAGGAAGCGTGGCCTGTGCCACGGCAAGGGTGTTCCAGCAGGTCAGCGCAACTGCAAGGGCGGCGGACAAGGGTGTGAGGCGTAACGACATGAAAAATCTCCAGCATCAGATGGGCGCAAGCGCGCCGTTTTTATAATCTGCAAAGCAGTAGGTGTGGTGGCTGTCTTGCAAACAGCCCGACTGTGTCGGCCACTATCGGTAATACGGATGACGTGGCGGCGTTATTCAGCCAAGCGCGCCACAGGCCATGGTTTACAGTAGATGAGGCGGCGCGCGCGACTGTGCCGCGGCCCATATGAAGAGAGGATGAGGGGATTGATAAAACAGTGATGGCTGCGTCGAGACATTGGCTGTTACGGGCATCGCATACGTGCCGGACGGTGGCAAGCCAAGCCCGCCAGCATGATTCAAACAGAAGGGACAATCTTCCATATGCAGGCCGTGCTCAGAAGGAGCAGAGGAGTCGGGGCTCTGGTTTTCAACGTGAATAGAGCGCATGCCGTCGGCGGAACATATTTCAGCCCATGACGTATCCTGCGTACTTTTCGCTTTGAGTGCATGCGATACGGACGGCGCAAGCGATCCGAACAGGAGAGTGAAGAGTGCAATCCATGCAATGAAAACAGTTTGGCGCGTGCGTGATTTCATGCCGCGGCCCGTTTCAATTTTCCAGCCCAGATCCGCATGCGGCCATAAGCGATGACGATGCCTGTGATGCTCATGAGGAATCCCCCAAGGCTCAGGAAGATCAGGACGGCGTCGCGCCATAGACCTGTCTTCAACATCGCCGGTACATCCCAGCTATGTAAAAAACTGAACAGCCAGCGGCTTGTACGTTGCGAGGCGTCGACACTTAAAGCGACGTCGCCGGTGTAGGGATCAATATAGGACCAGGTGTTGTGCGCATCGGCGAACTCGGCACGTATGACCGGCAGACGTCGTTCGTCTGCGCCCCGCATTGCTTCTACCTGGCGACCGTAATAGTAATTGTCGTACTGCAATATATTTTGATGTGTCACGACGGGGGTCGGTAATAGCTGCGCGGCGGCATGCAGCAATTCGGCATCTGTCCATCGATCACGCACGATAAATTGCTTGTCGTCTTGTACGATCAGGCGCGTGGCGGCAGTGGCATTGCGTGCCAACAGATACGCTTGTCCGTTCAGTACGCGCCATTCGATTTCGACAGGCTGAAAATTCTCTTTCTTCAATAAATTCAGGGCCGCGGCTGGAGTGAGCGCCAGATGTGTATTGGCTATCTGGCCGCCGCGATATGCGGATAGATTCGGGCGTGCGCCCTTCGCATCAAAGATACCCAGCGGGTTCATCGACATCAATCCGCTGAACATCCACGTAAATATAAAACCGGCAAACAGCAAGCCGGTAATGTGATGCCAGCGCAAATAGCTTTCGCGATACGGGGTGCGCGCACCGGATTTATAGCGTTTGCCAAAGCGCCAGCGCCAGACGCCGGCCAGCGTTCCTGTGATGGCGGTGACCGTACCGACGGCTGACAAGATGATGAGTAGCCAGGTCCAAACCGGATCGACAGATCTGTCGCGAAACATGTAGAGCCAGTGCAGCCATGCACCGACATAATTCCAGGCGCGTTGTGCGCGTGGTGCGTCCATCACGACTTGCCCAGTGGTTGACGAAACATAGAGCAAGGTATGGTCGGCATCATTCATCTGTACCTGATGCAGCGGCCTGTGCGGGTTGAGCCCGCGCGAATGGGTCCAGCGATCTTCCTCGACCTGGCCCAGATAGTCTGCCTCGGCATGTGGCAGGAAAGCGTGGGCGCTGGCCAATGCAGTATCGCAATCAGCTGGCTTAGCGCGTTTGCCGGTGACGGCATCCACCATCACGTACCCGCCCGGGTGTTCGTGCAGCCGGTAGTACGGATGTTTATCAATGGAAGTCAGCACGATCTCATGCACGGCGGCGGGAGAGCGGCTGACGGCAAGTGCGGCATCGACAGGAATACAGCAGTTTTCAGAAGTAAGGGCCGGGAGTGCCGCCAGTCTTTCCCATGGCGTGAACTTGGGGTAACCAATGAACAGCATCACCACGCCGCTAAAAAACCAGAGTGCCATCAGCATGCACGCGCCTACCCCTGTCCAGCGATGGATCAGGTAGGTCAGGCGTTTGGCGCGTGCGGCGATGGTCACGATGTAGAGCAGCTGGATTTAAAAACGGTGGTGGACAGACAGTTGTACTTGACGTCCCGGTCCGTTCAGCCACTGTGTGCCCGAATAATAGGCCGTGGTGAAGTACTGCTTGTCGAACACGTTGTAGCCGCGCAGGGTCAGCGTGGTATCGGCTGTTGCCTTCCATTGCAGCGCGAGGTCGGTCGTCGTGTAGGCAGGCATCGTCAGCGTGTTGGCGTTATTTGCATAGCGCTTGCCGACATAGCGCAGGCCGGTACTTGCAGTCCAGTCTGGCTGAAAGTTCCAGCTCAGCCAGAGATTGGCGAGGCGTTCTGCGACATCAGGCGGCGTTTTGCCATTGCGAGACACAGCGACACCGCCGACTGAATCATTGAAGTCGTCAAACTGCGCGCGCAGGATGGCGGCATTGGCATCGAACTGCCAGCCAGGTGCAAATGCCATGGAGAGCGTGCCTTCGATTCCGCGAGATGAGCGTTCGCCGACCTGGATGCGCACGCTAGGATTGTTTGTGTCGCGCGTAAGCAGATTGTTCTTCACGATGTGATAAGCAGCCAGCGTCCACTCACCTTTCTTTTGCCAGAATGATTGCTTCACACCG
Source organism: Herminiimonas aquatilis (assembly GCF_042665175.1). Taxonomy (NCBI): domain Bacteria; kingdom Pseudomonadati; phylum Pseudomonadota; class Betaproteobacteria; order Burkholderiales; family Oxalobacteraceae; genus Herminiimonas; species Herminiimonas aquatilis. The sequence goes on along the minus strand of NZ_JBHTCC010000001.1, from coordinate 1,311,906 downwards.
ACTTCAACCTGTTTGCCGGTAGAAAGATCGAACTTGCTATTTGCTGCAGTGATCATCAACAAGCCACCGACGGGGTCCGCCGCTTCCGCATACTGGCCATAAACCGCCAGGTCTGGCTGAATGTTATAGACAGTGCCGAGGCGCCAGCCGACGTTGGAATATTTCTGATCGAACGCCGCTGCGCCGGAGACCAGATCTGCGCGTGATACATCGGCGTGATCGTAACGCAGGCCTCCCAGTACCGACCACTTGTCAGTTAGCTCCAGTCTATTTTCAGCAAAAACCGAGTATTGCTCGGCCTTGTTGCGATAACGTGGAATGTAGGCAGCACCACTTACAAAAGTACCTGGGACAGGGTTGTACGGGTCGACAGACGGTGAGGCGCCAAAGTAAGTATTGTTGGTGTGTTGAAACGAGCTGGAACTTAGATCGAAGCCCACTGATACCTGATTTTTTAAGCCGAAAAGACGACCGCGAAAGGTCGCATCTGTTGTGTTGCCGATCTGGGTTTGGTCATGCATGATCTGCGTCGCACCGCTATCTGCAGGACGATCAATTAAACCAGTGCCTGGGTTATAGACATAGGTTTCGACATTGCGATATTGCCGCTTGCTATCTATGTAATACAGTTTGCTGCGCACCGTCGTATCGATGTTCGGTGTCCACTCGGCAGACAGCTCGGTCCACCGATCGTCGTACTGGATTTTGCTGTCGCTGACGTTGTAATTTTTCTCACGCAAGGCCTCCAGCTGCACACCGTTGATCAATGGTGTGCCGAAGTAGCGCATTGGTTCTTGACGGCCTTGTGCATAGCTGAGTTTCAAGCGGAAGTCGGATGACACATCGAGTTGCAGCGCGCCCGAGAAGGTAAGATTTTTCGAGTCGCCCATGTCCACCCAGCCATCTGAGCGATCGCCGCTCAAGTCGACGCGGTACGAGAGCTTGTCGTTGATTGCGCCGCCGCTGCCGAAACCCAGTCGCTGCGTATTGTCGGTGCCGACGGTTGCCTGCACTTCATTCTGGATCGCGCTGCGTGTCGGTTTTTTCGGGATGACATTCACTACGCCACCTATTGCACCATCGCCGTAAATCACCGATGCCGGGCCGCGCAATACTTCGATGCGATCGACTGACCAGGTGTCAAACGGGAAACTCAAACCCACGCCGCCATACTGGCGCGTACCGTCATATAGACGCATCACCGAGGTCGTATCCGTGAAGCCACGCACAGACAGCGAGCTGCCGCTGTTGCCCGGATGGCCCATGCCGCTGATGCCGGCCGCGCGCGTGATCGCATCGACCAGCGATGCGTCGCCGCGTTGTTCCAGTTGCGCGCGTGTAATGACATCGACGCTGGCCGGCGTCTGGAATGGCGTCAGGTCAAGATTGGAACCGGTGGAGGCTGGTGCATTCAGGCTGCCCACCTTTTCATTTGTAACCGAAACGGTCGGCAACACGGGCGTCACGTCGGCAGCAAAGGCCGGGTTGGCCATGTATGCGAGTGCAAGTGTGCATTGTGTATAAATGATCGTGCGCCGAATGTTGCATGGGCGATGCGCAGACATGGCGGTACTGACAGCGATTTTATTCATGAAATTTCCGAAAAATAGAGTGTTCATGCGCGGTTCTGCAAGTGGCTGGGGTTGCCAGCCATAAGCATTGCTGCGCGATGTGGCTTTCTTGTGTTAATGGCTTGTGTGTCCGGAAGGCGCAGGCGCGGCACTCTTCAGCGCACGGGCAGGTACTTTCAATTCCACTGTTTCACGCTTTTTATCCTTGCCTTCAAACACGAGTTTCAGCGGAATGACATCGCCTTCCTTGATTTGATTTTTGACGTCGAAAAACATGACGTGATAGCCGCCGGGTTTAAGTTCTACCGTTTTGCCTGCAGGCAGATCGAGCCAGTCAAGCTGGCGCATGCGCATGACGTTGTCTTGCAAGGCCATTTCGTGAATTTCAGTTCGCAGGCCGGGCGAGCTTGCTTCAACCAGGCGCGCATCCGTCTTGCTGGTTAGTTGCATGAAAGCGCCGGTGGCTTTTTGCGCCGGAACAGTGGCGCGTACCCATGGATCGGTGACCGTAACCTGTGCCAGTAATACGGCTGGGACAATCGAAAGCACCGATGCAAGCAATAATTTTTTCATGATGTTTCTCCTGATGAGTTAAGCGAATGGATATGCGGGAACGCAAATAAGCGTAGTCATTTATTTGTTCAGGCCGAGCTCGGTGCGACTGGCAATGACACAGGACGGCGCGCAGCCAGCAGACTTTTCAGTCGGCACGGTATGAATAGGTACTAGCTGCATTTCTACAGAGGGGCCATAAACCTTGTATTCGGAAGGTGTGGTGCGGTATGCGGCGTATGAAAGCATCGCGATGCAGACGGCGACAATATTAAGTGCGATAAAAAACTTGCGTCGTGTAGACATGACAAGCTCCTGTTTCGATAGAGGAAAATGCCGACAGGCGGCCGCTTGCCATCAGCAAGCGCGACTATCGGTACTCGGCGAGATCAGGAGAAAGCTGGAGGAGCGCGTGGTTGTGCAACGGCCCATGCAAACAGCGGGCGCGATGACTGATAGAACAGGGAAGGTAGAACGTGGTCACCGCTGATAACCGGCATGACAAAGTCAGCGGCTGGCGGCATTCCGGCGGATACAGCGTGGTTCAGGCAAAACGGGCAATGCTCGAAGTGCATGGTCTTTTCGACCGGTGCCGACGTTTGCGAATCTTGATCTGCATCGACCATCACCATCTTGCTACCAGTGATGGTGCAAATTTCCATCCATGCATTGGGTACACTTTTTGCGGCAGCTACCGCGTGAGAAATCGAAGGCGCAAGGGATGCCATCAGGATCGCGAAACAGGCGATCCAGCTGGCAAATCTATGCGTGGCTTTCGTCATTCTCATTGCAAAACGTTACCGTAGAATGGAGGTGAAAATAATCAGGCAGCCTGATTGATTCTGTGCCCCGCACTGTTTGCCGGGCTGCTTATTATAGTCGCGTCGCCTGTAAATGGGAATTTTCAACGGCTGTGTTGTTGTAAGGTGTCGTCATACCTGCATCCATCCTGATATCGACTTGACCATAAAAACCGTGACCATGAAAAACAAGCAATCTGTTACAGCGCAACAAACCGCCTTGCTGATCGCCGCTGCGATATTGATCGTCGCCTTGTGCGTTTCTGCCATCCGTCCCTACGACAGATTGACCTGGCTAATGGAAGTCATGCCGGTACTGATCGCATTGCCGGTGCTGGCTTTTACCTACAAACGCTTTCCGCTGACGACCTTGCTATATGCGCTGATCTTTTTGCATGCGCTGATTTTGATTGGCGGCGGCACGTATACCTATGCGCGTGTGCCGGTCGGTAATTGGGTGCAAGACTGGTTAACGCTGGCGCGCAATCCTTACGACAAGCTTGGACATTTTTGGCAAGGCTTGGTACCGGCATTGGTAGCGAAGGAAATTTTCGTGCGCGGCAACTATGTGAATGGTAAAAAAATGATCGCTTTCCTTTCCATCTGCGTCGCGATGGCGATCAGTGCCTGGTATGAACTAATCGAATGGTGGGCGGCGCTGATCATGGGACAGGGCGCGGATGAATTTCTCGGCACGCAGGGCGATCAATGGGATACGCAATCCGATATGTGGCTGGCATTCCTGGGCGCAACGGTTGCAATGGTGGTGCTGGGGCGTCTGCATAATCGCCAGTTGCAACGCTTCATACCGATTACGTAATACAAGTATCAGGAAAAAATCATGCACAAGCACGACGACGCTGCCCAAAAATTATTTGGCAAGTCTTACGAACAATTGGATGATAGTGCGCAAAAAGTAATGCACCACGTTGCTGCACGTACGCACATCGCGCGCGATACCAGCAAGGACTATGATAAGAAAACCAGCAGAGGCCAGCGAGCTGCGGACGCGGTAGCCGCATTTGGCGGCTCATGGACTTTCATCGGCTTGTTCGGGGCAACAATGTTTGTATGGATATTGTTGAACTCCTTCATTTTACTCGGTTACGACAAGACCTTCGATCCGTATCCGTATATTTTGCTGAATCTGGTTTTATCGATGTTGGCAGCGATTCAAGCTCCTGTGATTCTGATGTCGCAAAATCGACAAGCAGAGAAAGATCGCTTGAATGCGAAACACGATTACGAAGTGAACTTGAAGGCTGAGCTGGAAATCATGCTGCTGCATGAAAAGATGGATGCGCTCAGAGAGCAACAGTGGAATACTCTTTTGGATATTCAAAAAGAACAGCTTGTCTTGCTGACGCGGCTAAGCGAATCAAGGCGAACTGACTAGTCGAAAGAATCAATGCTCAAGAGCATGTGGAGAAAAACTTGAATGAACAGGCAGTGCAGCAATATCTGCACGATCACATTCCGCTATCCAAAGCGATGCAGGTAGAAGTGGTGAGTGTCAAGACTGACGAAGTTGTTCTGAGCGCACCGCTCGCGCCGAATATCAATCACAAGGAAACCGTGTTTGGTGGCAGTGCATCTGCCGTCGCGATTCTGGCAGCATGGTCTTTACTGCATACAAAACTGAAAAGCGCCGCCATCAATAGTCAGCTGGTTATTCAAAGCAACACGATGAACTATCTATTGCCGATCAACGGTACGTTCACTGCGCGCTCGTTTATTGAAAATGACGCCGATTGGTCGCGCTTTATCCGTACTTTGGTGCGCAAAGGTCGAGCGCGTATTTCAGTCACTGCAGTGCTGGAACATGAAGGGCAGCAGGTCGGGCGGCTGCAGGGTGAGTTTGTCGCACTTGCAACCGAGGCGCAGTAAGCATGTCGCGGTAATGACTGTGCTTTGCAACTTTAGCCAAACGTGGCCTGGATCAATCATGCCATTTCGATTTTGCGCTATAGTGCTGCAAACGCAGAATGCAGTGCTGAATCACTCCGCTCATCACTCGCTTAATACCGCCTTATGCGGGGCTGCACACCAAAGGCTCGATATGTAAGGCCGCTGGTTTCATGCATTTTTATTTAACACTCCAATTCAGACAATCATCATGAGCGACGACAACTTCAAAGCCAAAGATATATCTCGTAAACCACCGGCACCGCCGGATCCGAATCAAAAATTTTGGGATATGGCGGATACCTTCATTCAGCTGGCGAACGAAAATTCCAAAGGCGCAGCAGCGGGTCAGGTATGTGCTTCGATGATGTACGCGAGCGCCCGTTTCGGCGCGTTCGTGGCGTCAGGCGATGCGCCTTCGGAAGCCACATTCAAGGATCAGATTGAGGGTGCGGTTGCTTACTTCCGTACTGAATATGAAAAGATGCTGCGTGAAAACTTCCGCGACTATGCAGAAAATTTCAAAAGCTATCATCCTGAAAAGGGCTGATCAGTTTTTGATAATGTGAGCGTGATGCTTGCACCATAAAAAAACCTCGCGGCTGCAATTGCAGTTGCGAGGTTTTTTTATGCGTATTGATGCTCAGGCCAGTGTGGCCCGGCGCTCTACCAGTTGCGGATCAAGCCGATTTCGACAATTGATGAAAATGTTCCACTGCAGGCGGGCCAGCGAAGAATGGGCCGACGATGCCGCGCCATTCCTGAAACGCCGGCGATTCGCGGAAATCGACAGTATGATTTTCCAGTGTTTCCCAGTAAATCTGAACTACATAGCGCTCGGGCGTCTCTATACATTTGTTGATGACGTGTCCCTTGTAGCCTTTTGCTTTGGCGATGACTTGTTCCAGTCCGCGCTGCACGGCGGCGTCAAATTCGGTTTGCTTGTCGGGCTGGATGCGGATATCAACGAGTTCGAGAATCATGAGCGGTTCCTGTAGAGATGAATGGATGCGGAATTATGACATTTTGGCCCGCCCGCCGCATCCGATTCCGTTGTCGCAGCTTGTTGCGCCATGCACGAACTTGTTTCGCGGTACTTTACATACATGGCTGTTCAGTTGCCGACTATGTGCGTAACCTGTCTGCTTTGAATGGCAGGCCGACTGCACAGTCCGCGACACGGCGGATATGCGCTTTCAACCTGGATGAACACTTGCGGCGAAAAATGGAGATGGTATGCGAAAAATTTTTATGGCAACGCTATTGATGACAAGCGCCCTTGCAATGCCCGGGCATGCAGAGGAGATCGGCGAAGTCAGCACGGTCTTCCGTTTTCTGGGCAAGAACGATCGCATCGTGATTGAAGCCTATGACGATCCAAAAGTGAAAGGCGTATCCTGCTTTGTGTCGCGCGCACGTACCGGCGGCATCAGCGGTACTGTCGGCCTGGCAGAAGATACGGCGGATGCGTCTATCGCCTGTCGCCAGGTGGGCGATGTACTGCAGTTCACCGTCAAATTGCCACAGCAGGAAGATGTGTTTTCGGAGCGACAATCAATCTTGTTCAAACGGCTGCATATAGTGCGTGTGGTTGATCCGGTGCGCAACACGCTGGTGTATCTGACGTATTCCGACAGATTGATTGAAGGTAGCCCGAAGAATGGTGTGACGGCCGTGCCGGTACCGCGCAATAATCCTATTCCATTGAAATAATACATTCACCTCTATCGGCGCCTCCATGTCTGTTCCATCCAAATCCAATTCGTATTACATACAGATTGCTTCATATCTGCTGGCAGGCATGGCACTGTTTCTGGTCTTGCATCAGGGCTTGCTGGCGGCGCTGTTTTCCGGCTTGCTGGTGTATTCGCTGGTGCAATTGCTGGCTCCCAAGCTGGGCAGAAATCTGGTGGGCCGCAGGGCACAGGTATTGGCGGTAGCCTTGTTGAGCATTCTGATTGTGACTTTTCTGGTGGTGGCGATCTGGGGTTGCATTCGTTTTTTGCAAAGCGATGCCGGCAGAATTTCAGTGTTACTGCAAAAAATGGCAGATATTCTGGAGGCCTCGCGCGGCCAGATACCGGCATGGCTGGCCGCTTACATTCCGGTTGATGCGCAGGCGTTGAGCGACATGATGACCAACTGGTTGCGCACGCATGCACTGGAAGCACGCTCGATGGGCAGTGAAGCAGGCCGCACGATTGCGCATATCCTGATCGGCATGATCATCGGTGCGATGTCCGCACTATATGACACGACAAGAACCCGCAGTTATCAGCCGCTGGCTGCCGCCCTGCATCTACGCGTGGTGGCCCTGCATGCCGCGTTTCGCGACGTCGTATTTGCGCAAGTACGGATTGCTGCCATCAATGCAGTATTGACGGGCATTTACCTGATCGTGATTCTGCCGCTCGCCGGCATTGAGCTGCCTTTGCGCAAAACCATGGTTCTGGTGACCTTTTTCGTCGGCTTGCTGCCGGTGATAGGCAATCTGATTTCAAACACGATAATCGTGGTAATCGGCTTGTCGCATTCATTGCACACGGCACTCGGCTCTTTGTTATTCCTGATCACGATACACAAGCTGGAATACTTCCTGAACGCGAAAATCATCGGGCACCACATCAATGCCCGCACCTGGGAATTATTGACTGCAATGCTGGTGATGGAATCGATCTTCGGCATACCGGGTGTGATTGCCGCGCCGGTGTTCTATGCCTACGTCAAGAAGGAACTGATGGATAAGGGGATGGTTTAGCGCAGCCGGATTCCGCAGTCGGCTTCTACAGACTCCGTTTACAGCCGTTTCATCGACGGTTGAATTCTTCGGCTGAATCAGTCGCTTAGTCGGCCGATTCCACCATTTTTGCTTGCAGCCACGTCGCCGCACCCAGACCGGCGCTGCGACCGCTGGCAAAACAGGCCGTGAGCAGGTAGCCACCGGTTGGCGCTTCCCAGTCCAGCATTTCGCCGGCGCAGAATACGCCCGGCATGTTTTGCGCCATCAGGTGTTCGTCCAGCGCTTCAAACATGACGCCGCCTGCACTGCTGATCGCTTCATCTATCGGGCGTGTCGCATGCAGTGTGAGCGGCAAAGCCTTGATGGCATGCGCCAGTTTCCGGGGATCGGCATAATCTTCCTTGCTCGCGCATTCACGCAGCAAGCCAGCCTTCACTCCGGTAATCCCGACCTTACTTTGCAAATGGCTGGCCATCGAGCGCGAGCCACGTCCGGAAGCAACCTCGGCCAATACGCGTTCTAATGTTTTGCCCGGTGCCAGATCAAGGTGCAATATGACATTGCCGTACTTTGCAATGTGTTCGCGTAGCGGAGCCGATAGTGCATAAATCAAACCGCCTTCAATCCCGGTCGCCGTGACCATGCATTCACCCTGGCGTTTGGTTTCGCTGCCATCGATCGCGATACAACTCGCGATCACCGACTTGATTGGCTGTCCGGCAAAACGCTGCCTGAAATGTTCACTCCACGCGATATCGAAACCGCAGTTGGCAGGCTTCAAAGGCGCAGCATCTATTCCCTGTTGTACCAACAGCGGCAGCCATGCACCATCGGAACCCAGTCGTGCCCAGCTCGCTCCGCCCAATGCGAGCACGACGGCATCGGCGTGAAGGGCGATTTCACCTTCTGGCGTGGCAAAGCGCAGATGACGCGCTTCATCCCAACCCAGCCAGCGATGGCGCATGTGAAACGCGACACCGGCATCGCGCAGGCGTTTGAGCCATGCACGCAACAGAGGGGCTGCTTTCATATCCGTTGGAAATACGCGACCTGAAGAGCCGACGAAGGTGGGAATGCCCAAATGGTGTACCCATGCGCGCAGGGTTTCGGGGCCGAAGCCTTGCAGCATCGGCGTGATCTGCGCTTCGCGTGTACCGTAGCGGGAGAAAAATGCCGCACTCTCTTCAGTATGCGTCAGGTTCATCCCGCCTTTGCCGGCCAGCAAAAACTTGCGCCCTACCGATGGCATCGCATCGTACAAATCCACGGCAATACCTTGAGCAATCAATGCTTCCGCCGCCATTAATCCGGCTGGGCCGCCGCCAATGACGGCGACTCTATGCTGTGATTTTTTTTCGGAAGGCATGCAAGTATGAAGTGGGTGAGGGCTGATGGAGTGCCGGTGGTTCAGTTGCGGATGGACGAGCGGGACGAGCTCGGATCCCGCTACAAGTTACCGGCGTCGAACCAAGGCGCCATTTTTGACCAAGGCAGAAATTTGTACAAGCGATTAAATAGTGCATGCTGCCGGCGCACAGCGTATCGGCGATAATGTTTTGCCATGCAAATCATCCTTTCGACACCATACCTATCATGACGATTACACGCTGCAGCTGGGCCAATCCGGACAATCCGCTTTATCTTAAATATCACGATGAAGAATGGGGCGTGCCTTGCCACGATGAAACACGTTTATTTGAGATGTTGAATCTGGAAGGCGCGCAAGCTGGCCTGAGCTGGTCAACCATCCTCAACAAGCGCGAGAACTATCGCATCGCCTTCGATCAATGGGATGCAGAAAAAATTGCGCGTTACGACGCCCGCAAAGTTGCCGAACTGCTGGCCAATGCCGGCATCGTGCGCAACCGCCTGAAAGTTGCCGCGACCGTCAACAATGCGCAGGTCTATCTGCGGCTGCGTGAAGAAGTTGGTGGCCTGGATCCGTTTTTATGGGCATATGTGGATGGCAAACCACTTTTGAACAAGCGCAAGAGCATCAGTGAAACGCCAGCCAAGACGCCTTTGTCGGACCAGTTATCAAAAGACCTTGCCAAACGCGGCTTCAAGTTTGTCGGCTCGACCATCATCTACGCTTACATGCAAGCGATTGGCATGGTGAACGATCATGCAAAAGATTGTTTCTGCTATAAGGCACCCTAGACACAAGCCTGTCGATGGAGTGTCAGGCGTCCGGGCAAAAAAAAGCCCGCTACGGGAGCGGGCTAAATCTATATCAAAGGAGGAGACATAGAGGAGACAACCGAAGTATAGGGTGGCACCCATGACCAAGGCCAATTCTCTTTTCTGATATCCGATATTCGATTTGTGAATATCATTTGCTGTTAGGTTGGCGCGCTTCGCGATTTTGTTATTGCAGCAATATTCGGTAATATTTGCGGGCAAAATCAAGCGGGCAAAAAAAAGCCCGCGCAAGAAGGCGGGCTAAATCTATATCAAAGGAGGAGACATAGAGGAGACAACTGAATTATAGGGAGTGTTGCCTGGTCGCACCAATTTCAATTTCCAATATCAGATATTCCATTTGTGAATATGTGTGGCTTTACTTGCTGCTCTATAAACAAAAATCCTCATTTTCCCTCCATCGCTGTTTCAGTCGATTCAACATTCCTGTAGCTCCTGCCAGATATTGCATTCTTTGCTAAGATTTGATTGCGCGTCGTTAACCTCGATTGCCGACAAGCAAACATGTGTTTTCATGGCACATAATTTCACTCCAGGACGTGGGGACGACCCTACTGCTCCATCTTCAATCGGGGACGGCCTCGGCAATGTGAGGAAACCAAATATGCCTTGGCTCATTCTTGTGGTTGCAGGTTTGTTTGAAGTTGTATGGGCCATCGGGCTCAAATACACCGATGGCTTTACAAAGTTGTGGCCGACTGTCGGCACGGTGACGGCGATGGTGATCAGTATCTTGTTGCTGGGGTTTGCGATGAAAACGCTCCCGGTGGGGACGGCTTATGCCGTGTGGACCGGAATAGGCGCGGTGGGTACCGTTACTCTGGGGATGATATTGCTGGGTGAGCCGGCGACTGTGGCGCGCATTATCTGCATTCTGTTGATTGTCAGTGGAATTGTCGGATTGAAGATATTCAGCCCTGGCTAATTGCCAGATTTAAGTGCGGGACATCAGCGTTAAAAAAGGCGGGGGACCGTGAAGTCACCCGCCTTTTTATTTCATCAGTCCTTTTTGCCGGTCTTTGCCTTGTCTTTTTTCTTGCGCGGCTTTCTTGCTGGCGGTGCCAGCATCGTGTGACGGCAAGTTTCGGCACCGCAGCGGCATTCATAGGCTTTTTTCAAAGCCTTGGTCTGGCGATCTTCCACCACCAGACCGTAATCGTAGTTCAGTTCTTCCCCGCGCTTGATGTCGCGGATTGCATAGATGTTGACGCGTTTCTTTTCTTCGCGTGCTTCGCAGTTTGGCTCACATGCGTGATTGATCCAGCGTGCATCGCTGCCATCGACGCCGCCGTCGATCATCTTGCCGCTTTCCAGGCTGAAGAAAAACGTGTGATAAGGATTTTCCGGGTCCAGGCCGTGTCGCTTGGCTGCCTGCTTGTCACTGATCCGCTCCCCTTCGTACTCAATCAGGAAAGTGTCCGCAGGGATGTTGCGCGTGGCGAAGACGCCGCGTCCGTGTATCGGGGAATTTCTGACTATAAAAGGTAGCTTGTCCGAGGATGGAGCGGCTTTTTTCTTGCTCAATGAGGTCATGTTCAATTCAGTGAAAAATGAGGACGCGGAAAGATTCAGGTTCAACTGTCGCTGGCAAGCGGCATTCCAATTGCCAAGCGCACCATTGTCTATCAAACCCGGTGCAAGAACAATTACCACGCCGCCTTTTTATCCGCGCTGAGGCAGGCTTTCATTGCGTGCCACCCGCCATCCCACAAGTGTTGAGGCAATATCCAGGCGCAGCATCATCGCTGGCGCAGCGGAATATCGATTTGCCGAATGGAAAATGCATGCAAACCAGATGGACTGATGTGCATGCATCGTGTGTTGAAACGCATATCGAAAACAGGCCGAACGATCAGCCCGTTGTTTGTTACGCGTGCAGTTTAAAACTCTTCCCAGTCGTCACCGCTCTTGTCTGCTGTCACAGGCTTTTGCGGACTCTCTGTGGTCAGACGTTTTTGCGCTGGCGCAGCGATGGCTGCTTTTGCCTTGGGCTTGGTTTGCGACAGGGTTGATGCGGCACGCTTGGCGATCGGCGCTGGCGGCGCGCTATGGCCGCTCAGGCGGAAGATGCTGACCGCACGCGACAATTCGACTGCCTGATCCTGCATGCTTTGCGCCGCCGCTGCTGCCTGCTCTACCAATGCAGCATTTTGCTGTGTCATTTCATCCATCTGGCTAATGGCCTGATTCACCTGCTCTATGCCGTCGCTTTGTTCCTGGCTGGCAGACGTGATCTCGCTCATGATGTCGGCTACATGTTTGACCGAATTGACGATTTCTTCCATCGTGCTGCCTGCCTGATCAACCAGCTTGCTGCCGACATCGACTTTGCTTACTGAATCGTCGATCAAAGCCTTGATTTCTTTGGCGGCGCTGGCACTGCGTTGCGCCAGATTGCGGACTTCGCTTGCCACCACCGCAAAGCCACGACCCTGTTCGCCCGCGCGCGCGGCCTCTACCGCGGCATTCAACGCGAGGATATTGGTCTGGAAAGCAATGCTGTCTATGACGCCAATGATGTCGACAATTTTGCGTGAACTGTCCTTGATGGAGCCCATGGTCGTGACGACCTGGCTCACCACGCTGCCGCCTTTGACTGCCACTTCGGAGGCTGACACAACCAGTTGATTTGCCTGGCGCGCGTTATCGGCGTTCTGGCGCACCGTCGAAGTCAATTCTTCCATCGAACTGGCGGTTTCTTCCAGCGAGCCGGCTTGCGATTCGGTACGGCTGGACAGATCGGCATTGCCGGAGGCGATTTCGCCGGAAGCGACCGTAATGGTTTCTGTGCCGTGACGCACAGTGGCGACGGTATTGGACAGACTCTCGTTCATTTCCTTGAGTGCCTGCAACAGTTGACCGGTCTCATTGGTCGAATCCACATGTATTTGCTGGGTCAAATCGCCGCCCGCAACGCTCTTCGCAATCTTTACTGCTTCGGCCAGCGGACGTGCGATCAGACGGATCAGCCAGAACGCCATGAAGCCCGCCAGAAGCACGCCGAAGATGATCGCAGCAATCGAAACATTGCGCACCATGACAAAGCGTTGTTGCGAATCTTCAAATTCTTTTTCCGCTACGCGTAATTGAATATCGATGAGTGCTGATGCGCCAGCTCTTACCGGGACGATCAATTCTTCCATCGGGCCGTTGACGATTTCGGTCACACGCAACACATTGCCGCCGCGTGAAGCTGCAATGGCTGGCTTTAATGCCTTGTCGACGAATATCGCACGATCCTGCGCGAATTTATCGGAAAGTATTTTCTCATCTGGCGTGGCTGCCGTTGCTGCATACGCAGCGAATGCAGCATCAATGACTTTCGAGCGTTTTTCAATCGCATCCATTTTAGGGATCACTTGACCCGGATCGCCGTAAACCGAGGTGACCAGATCCAGTTGATTGATCGTAAGCATGGTGATGACGGTATCTAACTGTCCGAGCGAAACAGTGCGGTCTTCATACACTGTTTTCAAGGCTTTGTTGGTGGTGTCCAGTGAAGTCAAGCCGAGTACGCCGATCGCGACCAGCAGGATGGAAAGTATGCCCATGACGAACAAGAGCAACGATTTGATGGTTATATTTTTTAGCATGTCAGTCTCTAAACAAACAGATGAGTGTCAATGCAATCAAGGATGTGTAACCTTGATTGTTTTGCGGGTGCCGTCCTTGTGATCCAGGGGTGTGCTCAAGCGAGGCTTGGATCAGCCAAACCCATTTCGGCGCTGGACATCAACTTGTCGATGTCGATCAAGATCAGCATGCGTTCGCCTATCGTCCCCAGGCCGACCAGATAATCGGATGCCATCGCACTGTTCATGTCTGGCGCGGGCCTGATTTCTTCGGGCGTCAGGGTGATCACGTCCGACACACTATCGACTACCATGCCGACGACGCGGCCGGCGACATTCAGAATCACGACGACGGTGAATTGATCGTAGGTCGGTGACCCGAGGCTGAACTTGATACGCATGTCGACGATAGGCACGATGATGCCGCGCAGATTGACGACGCCTTTGACAAACTCCGGTGTGTTGGCGATGCGTGTGACGGTATCGTAACCGCGCAACTCCTGAACTTTTTGAATCGAGATGCCGTACTCTTCTTTGCCCAGCGTGAAAGATAAAAATTCCAGTGGGCCGTTTGTTGCATTGACAGATGGTGCGCTGCTCGCGATTGCGTTCATGTGCACTCCTTTCCCAGTCTCTGTGATGCGTTCTAAGAACGTCTGTTTTATTTGAGTGGATCTACACCGGCAAACCAGTACAGGACTAGGTTGCCGTCATTTACCATAAACAATTAGTTTCCGAGAGTCAATGCAACGCAGGCTAATTGCCGCATATAAAAACGCCGGCGTTGCGCAGACGATAAAGCAGTGTTGTCTCAGGAGAAACCCCGGTCTATTTCAGTGCAAATTTCACTGAAAAAAGCGCGGTCGCAAGAAAGTGTTAAATATTGTCACGCCTCGCGGGTCAGTGCAGGCGGCCGGATTTTGTAGCTCAGCATCTGCGTGCGGCCTTTCACTCTATTGAATAAAAACGACTGGAGTAAAATAGCGCGCTGCCGACCGCATCCACCCTGGCGGCAGATGATTTTTACAAGATTGGCTAGACACAAGCATGCTGCGACTCACTGACGTTCAACTCCCTTTAGACCATAGCGAAGAAGACCTGCTGGCCGCGATCATTGCGCGCCTCGGCATCAAGGCCGACGATCTGATCGCGCACACGGTATTTCGTCGCGGTTACGATGCGCGCAAGAAGAATGCGATCGTGATGGTCTATACGCTCGACGTCGAGATCCGCGATCAGGACAAACACGCGAAGCGCCTGCAAGGCAATCGTCACGTCACGATTGCCCCTGACACCAGCTACCATTTTGTTGCGCAGGCGCCGGCCGATCTGACGATGCGTCCGGTCGTGATCGGTTTCGGTCCCTGCGGGATTTTCGCGGCACTGATACTCGCGCAAATGGGCTTTCGCCCTATCATTCTGGAGCGCGGCAAGGAGGTGCGTGAACGCACCAAGGATACCTTCGGGCTGTGGCGCAAACGTGAATTGAATCCGGAATCGAATGTGCAATTCGGTGAAGGCGGTGCCGGGACTTTTTCCGACGGCAAGTTGTGGAGCCAGGTTAAAGATCCCAAGCATTATGGCCGCAAGGTATTGATGGAATTCGTCAAGGCCGATGCGCCGCCGGAAATCATGTACGTCAGCAAGCCGCATATCGGCACCTTCCGTCTGGTGAAAATGGTCGAGCTGATGCGTGAAGAAATCGTCAGGCTGGGTGGCGAATTCCGTTTCGAGAGCAAGGTCGATGACATCGAAATTGAAGACGGCAAAGTGTGTGGCCTCAAGTTGGCCGATGGTTCGCATATCGCCACCGATCACGTCGTGCTGGCGATCGGCCACAGCGCGCGCGATACCTTCAAGATGCTGCATGCACGCGGCATTTATCTGGAGCCTAAACCGTTTTCCATCGGCTTTCGCATCGAGCATCCGCAGTCATTGATCGACGCCTGCCGTCTGGGGCCGAATGCCGGCCATCCGGTGCTGGGCGCCGCCGATTACAAGCTCGTTTATCACGCCAGCAATGGCCGTTCGGTTTACAGTTTTTGCATGTGTCCGGGCGGCACGGTAGTTGCCGCTGCATCGGAACCGGGGCGCGTCGTCACCAATGGCATGAGCCAGTATTCGCGCAACGAACGCAATGCCAATGCCGGTATCGTGGTCGGCATCACGCCGGCCGATTATCCTGGCGATCCCTTGGCCGGCATGGAATTCCAGCGTCAATGGGAAGAGCGCGCGTTTGAACTGGGCGGCGGCAACTACGATGCGCCCGGCCAGCTGGTGGGCGACTTCATCGCCGATAGACCTTCGACTGAATTTGGCTCTGTGCTTCCATCGTACAAACCGGGCGTGAAGCTGGGCGATTTGAATACCTCATTGCCGAGCTATGTGATCGCCGCGATACGCGAAGCCTTGCCGGCGTTTGAAAAACAGATCAAGGGTTTTTCGATGAATGATGCCGTGTTGACTGGCGTGGAAACCCGCACGTCCTCGCCTATCAGCATCAAGCGCAATGACGACGATCTGCAAAGCATCAACACGCGCGGCTTGTTCCCGGCTGGCGAAGGCGCGGGTTATGCGGGCGGTATCATGTCGGCTGCGATAGATGGCATACGCGTAGCGGAAGCGCTGGCGCTCAGCATGCTGGAAGGCGTCAAGCGCGGCACCACCAGGTAAGGTGCTGCCATCAATAAAAAACGCCGCTTGATAGCGGCGTTTTTTATTGCACACATGAATGTCGAAACTGCCGATCTACAACCAGCCAGATTTTCTGAATCGATAGTAAAGATAGCCGCACACACTGGATACCATCAAGACGGAAATTGGATAACCGTACTTCCATTCCAGCTCCGGCATGAACTTGAAGTTCATTCCCCATAAACCGAAGAAGGCTGTGGCTACCGCAAATATTGCAGCCCATGCGGCCAGGCGTTTATTCACTTCGCTTTCTTCAATCGTCACCATAGACAGGTTGACCTGGATCGCGGTGGCGATGGTTTCGCGGAAGGCATCGGCCAGCGCATTGATCCGATACAGATGATCGCCAATGTCACGGAAATAATCGCGTGTGCTTTCGCACAGGTTGGGCACGCGGCCGCCATACAGTTTGCCGACGGCTTCCATCAGTGGTGCCACCACATGCTTGAGCATCACCACTTCGCGCTTGAGCTCGTACAGCCGTTCGATGTTGGCGCGCTGCGAACCCTTGTTGAAAATCTTTGCCTCGATCAATTCCAGTTCGCTTTCCAGTGCTTCGACCACTGGGAAGTAGCGATCGACGACTGCATCCATCAAGGCATACAGAACGAAGGCTGAACCTTTGCGCAATTGTTCAGGCTCTTGCTCGCAGCGGGCACGCACGCCGAGGAAGCCTTGCGCGCTGCGGTTGCGCACAGACAAAATATAGTTGGGACCGACGAAGATATCGAGCTCGCCGATATGCACGGTGCCTTCGACCATTTCAGCCGTTTTGACGACGGCAAACAGCGAGTCCCCGTACTCTTCCACTTTCGGGCGTTGATGGCCGTTGCGTGCATCTTCGACCGCCAGCTCATGCAGATTGAATTCCTGCTGCATCTGTTCGAGTTCGGCCGGCTCTGCATCCTTCAGCGCAACCCAGACAAAGCAGCCGGGACGCTGCAGGTAATCGCTGATTTCCTCGATCGGGATATCGGATAGTTTAGTGCCGTCTTGATAAGCGACGCAGTTGATAAGCATGGACAACAATCTCCGGAATGGGTGCGACTTTGATTAGTCGTCGATGCGCGAGTGTACACGCGCTGGCTGCCTGTTCGTCAAGCATTCCGTCAAGCATTTGGCACAGTACAGTGCGCGCAAAACCTGAAGGACATGTTTGACTAACGTTGCCGCCAGCCGACGGTTGACGGCGCTCAAGGTTTGTCGGCAGCTTGCATGCATTTTGTTTTTGCCGCGTTGATTTTTGCCAGATTGCGGCTTTCTGCGGCGGCGACAGATTTGCTGCTGCCCGCGCAGCGCCGGTAATTTTTCACATAGTCATCGAAAACGCCCTGCGCCTGGGCGGCTGGCAACGCGGCCAGCTTTTTAGCCAATAGGCGACTGATCTGAAAATGCTGATAGTCGATAGGCGCATCCCAATCGCCGCCCCAGATCAGGAAACCGTGATTGGCGAAGATATCCACCACCTCTTCGGCCATTCCTTTGCGGGCGGATTTGCCGGGCCGCAGCGCCAGCCGATTGGCGTAAGTGATACCCGCCGGGGGTAAATAGATCGCTTTGCCGGCCTCTTCAAATTGCACGAATGGATTCTGTACCGGATTGATATCGATGGCTGCGCCATACGCATGCAGCGACGGCGCGCTGCCATTGGTCACCGCGCGGTCGTTGAAGGCGGAGGTATTGTTGGCGCGCATCGCAGCCAGATCGTCGCCGCGAAAATGCTGCATCAATTGCGCACCGGCGAGCGCGAATTTTCTTTGCAATAGCGTCGCGAATATCGCTTGCACATGATCGGCCAGCGCCGCCATCACCATCACGGCGCCGTCATCATGTACCTTGCCATCAAATCCCAGATAGGAAAAATGCACGATGCGCAGTTGCGCGCAGCTGACTGGCGCGCTTTTATGCAATACGTCCATCTCGCGCAGTGTCTGGCACATGGCCGCATCGACTTCGCTTATCCACGATGCCGGGTGCGTGGTCTCTGCATGACTTGTCATTACAGCAAATATCAGCAGGCAAGATCCGGTGATGCGGAGTGACAGGGACGTGAATAAAGATGGCATGAATTATTCTTTTTGAAATGGTCGCGCTGCATGGGGCGGGCGGCGCGAATGAATTGCCCATTATAGAAAGAGATGACAACCGTATGTGCGCAAAGCGAACGATATTCAGGCTGGCGGCGTAGAATGGCGGCTTCCCCTATTGTTGCCGCCTCGATGACCATCCTGCTTTCCACTCTGAACGCCCGTTACACGCACGCATCGCTGGGTTTGCGCTATCTGCAGGCGAACATGGGCGAGTTGCAAAGCGTGACGCAATTGCAGGAATTTGTGATCGGCGCGCGCACCACCGATATGGTCGAGAAGCTGCTCGCACAGCAGCCGCGCATCATCGGTTTTGGCGTCTATATCTGGAACGTTGAAGAAACCACCAAGCTGGTCGCCCTGCTCAAGCGGGTCGCGCCCGAGGTCGTGATCGTGCTCGGCGGGCCGGAAGTATCCTACGAATCGAACGAGCAAAGCATCGTGCAGATGGCCGACTATCTGGTGACGGGCTGGGGCGATGTGACCTTCCCCGCCTTGTGCAAACAGATTTTGCACGGTCCCAAGCCCTTGATGAAAACGCATGCCGGCGTGCAGCCGCCGCTGGCGGAACTGACGATGCCGTATCAGTTGTACACCGATGAAGATATTGCGCATCGCACCCTGTACGTGGAAGCATCGCGCGGCTGCCCTTTCAAATGCGAATTCTGTTTGTCGGCGCTGGACAAGACTGCCTGGCCTTTCGATATCGATGACTTCCTGCAGCAGCTGGAAACACTGCATGCACGCGGTGCGCGCCTGTTCAAGTTTGTTGATCGCACCTTCAACCTGAATATCAAGACCAGTTTGAAGATCATGGATTTCTTCCTGGCCAAGCTGGCCGCGCATCCCGAGGATCCGGTCTTTGCCCACTTTGAAGTGGTGCCCGATCATCTGCCCGATGCCTTGAAAGAAGGCATCATGAAATTCCCGGCCGGCACCCTGCAGTTTGAAATCGGCATCCAGAGCTTCAATCCTGAAGTGCAGGCGCTGGTCAGCCGCAAGCAGAACAATGAAAAAGCCGCCGAGAACATACGCTGGCTGTGCGAGCACTCGCAAGCGCATATGCACGTCGATCTGATTGCCGGCCTGCCGGGCGAGGATGTGGCGAGTTTTGCGCGCGGCTTCGACAAACTGGTGGCACTGCAACCGCATGAAATCCAGTTCGGTATCTTGAAGCGCCTGCGCGGCACGCCCATCATTCGCCACACGCAGGAATACGGTCTGGTGTTTGATCCGCATCCGCCTTACACAATTCTGGCAACCGATCGCATCGCCTTCAACGAGATGCAACAGCTGGTGCGCTTCGCCCGTTACTGGGATCTGGTGGCCAACTCGGGCCGCTTCACCAACACGCTGCCGCTGATCCTGGGCGCATCCTTTTCGGATTCGCCATTTGCCAATTTCATGCAATTATCGAACTGGTTGTACGCAACGACAGACGCGACTAATCGCATTGCGCTGGAGCGACTGGCCGTGCTGGTGGCGAAATGGCTGGTCAGTATAGGGATGGAAGAAGAACAGGTTGCGGCGGTGTTGCGCAGCGATTATGCGGGGCAGGCGAACACCAAACTGAAGACGCAGGCGAACAAGAAGGCGGAACACACGGCAGAGAAAAAAGCCGAGCATGCCGCCTTGCCGCAACGTCAGGCGCGGCACATGGCGGTGTGATTTCCAGAGTGGCGGGGATGCGTTTTGATGAGGCTTGATGCAATTAATTAGCGCTGCGGTTTCAGGCAGCGTGCTTGCGCCAGCCCTCTATCAGTTGCAGGCAAACCGGATCGACGGTTTCAAGCGGCATGGTTTTTTGCCGATGGAAGATCATCAGCGCATACAACTTCGCCAGTCCGTTGACTTCCGGCGATAGCGCACGTTCTTCACCGGTTGATGGGCGTTCGGTGCGCCAGTAGTTGATAACCTGTTCCAGCTCGGGCAATGTGATTTCCATGGAGTTATTGTACGCGTGGCTATGGTTGGGGATAAAACGGATGCGTTAAAGTCTGGGCAGACTTGCACTGAAGAAAAGTTTCCGTTCTTTCGCCTGACGCTTGAACAGTTTGATTTGCCGGTTTCCAAATTGGTTCTGTCACCGACGTCGTTATTGATATTGCTTCTGTCACCATGAATACTGCTTTCGACATTAAACGATTCTTTCCTTTCCTGCGCTGGCCGCGGCCTACACTGTCATCGCTGAAAAACGATGCCTGGGCCGGCTTGAGCGTCGGCATGGTGCTGATCCCGCAAGCCGTTGCCTATGCAACATTGGCCGGCATGCCGGCTGCGACCGGTTTGTATGCAGCATTGATTCCCAGCCTGATCGGTGTGCTGTGGGGGTCCTCAGCCTTGCTGGCGGTCGGGCCTGCTGCCTTGTCCAGCCTGCTGGTATTCGGCTCGCTGTCTTCACTGGCGGTACCGGCATCCGAACAATGGGTGGCGCTCGCCATCTGGTTGTCCATCTACTCCGGGGCGATACAATTTCTGCTGGGCGCATTCCGCCTTGGTCGTCTCAGCAATCTGGTCTCGCAGCCCGTAATCGTGGGCTTCATCAATGCGGCGGCTATCATCATCATGATGTCGCAACTGCCCACACTGTTTGGTGTCGTGGATCTATTCAGCACGCATCCGGTCGCGGTCGTCGAACGCGTGATGGATGCACCATCGCATATGTTGATGACGAGCGCGTTTGGCTTGGGTACCTTGCTGCTGCTTGCATTGAGTAAACATTTCTTGCCGCGCTTTCCGAGCCTGCTGTTCATTACGATACTGGCGACCGCACTGAGCTGGGCGCTGGATTATTCGGCCGCCGGCGGTGAAGTGGTCGGTGAAATAGCGCGTGGTTTGCCGCCGCTGGTGTGGCCCTCGTCGATTTCTTTCGAGCATCACCGCGAGCTCTGGTCAGCCGGCCTGGTGCTGGCGCTGATCAGCTTTACCGAGGCGATGTCGAGTTGCCGCGTGCTGGCGCGCAAGCGGCGCGAACGCTGGGATGAAAACCAGGAATTGATAGGCCAGGGTTTGGCAAAAGTGGCGAGTGGATTTTCCGGCGCCTTCCCTGTCAGCGGTTCCTTCTCGCGCTCGGCACTCAATCTGTATGCGGGTGCGACTAGCGCATGGGCGACCGTGTTTACGTTGATTTGCGTGCTGATTTGCCTGCTGTTTTTCACCGATCTTTTATATTATGTGCCGCGCTCGGTACTGGCGGCGCTGATCATCATGCCGGTATTCAGCCTGTTTGATTTTGGCGCATTCAAGCGACTGCTTACCATTTCGCGTGACGATGGCGTGATTGCGATCGTGACCTTCATTGTGACGATCGCCGCGATGCCGCGTCTGCATTGGGGCGTGATGGCCGGCATCGTGCTGACCATGGTGTCTTATCTGTATCGCCACATGCAGCCGCGCATCATTGAAGTCAGTGAGCATGCGGATGGCACCTTGCGTGACCGTCAGCGTTTCGATTTGCCGCGGCTGGCGAATGATATGCTGGTAGTGCGTATCGATGCCGCGTTGAATTTTCTGACTGGCGGTGCACTTGATCACTTCGTGGTCGAACAATGCAGTCGCGACCCGCATATCAAGCGCTTGCTGCTATGCGTAGGTTCCGTCAACGATATCGATGCGACCGGTGTCGATACGCTGGAATCGTTGCAAATTACTTTGAGAAGCATGGGCATCGATCTGTATGTTTCCGCCATCAAAAAGCAGGTGTGGGATGTGTTGGAAGATGCCGGCTGGATACAGGAATTGAAACACGATCACATTTTCATGACTGATCGCGAAGCCATCTTGGCGCTACGTTCTGCGCCGTTGGCTGATTGAGCGATACCACTGCCTGCGCTTTGCCATTTCGCTATCATTATGAATTTCACGCGCATTCAGTGGTCCAATTAATTGCCTGCTTGATTTGGGCGTTTTCATGTCCATGGGCATGTTTTATGTTGCAACAGGAGTAGTTATTTCATGCGTCGCAGTCGTTTTTTCAAACATATTCCGACATCCGAGAGTATTCAGGAAAATCGTTTCCTGAAACCCTTCAGTCGCTATCTGCATCATCATTTTCTGTGGCAGTTCAACCGCCGTGGTGTGGCTGGCGGGTTGGCCGTCGGCTTGTTTGTCGGCATCCTGATTCCTTTTGCACAAATACTGTTTGGTACCGTAGGTGCCATCGTGGCGCGCGTCAATTTGCCGATCGCGGCATTTGCCACCTTCGTGACCAATCCTTTTACTGTGCCGCCGCTGTATTACGCCGCCTATCGCCTGGGTAAATTCTTGATCGGGTCGGATGACGCCTCCAAGGGAGTGGCCCTGGGCTCGGGCATGTTCAATAAAGTCGTTAATGAGCAAGGGGAAGTCAGTAATTGGTTCGACAACCTGCTCGCCTGGATACAAACCGTAGGACCGGAATTGATGACAGGTCTGGCGATCATTGCGACCGTGTCGGCGCTGGCCGGATATGTATTGGTAAATGTCATGTGGCACTTGCAGGCACGCTATCGCTGGCACAAACGCGCTTCGCGCTAATTCCGTGCTTGAGTAGTGAGAATTCTGAATATCCTGAGTCTTCTGAATATTTTAACCATCAGCTGTTGAAGCGTATCAATAGCGATGCATGATTAGATAAGAAACGGCCGGCATCTCGCGTGAGATGCCGGCCGTTTTTGATTTTACCGATTGGTGTATTTACGCTTATTCAGCTTTTTGTTCTTCTGAATAAGATGCATGCAAATGCACAGGCTTGGCTTTGCGCATGCGGATATTGATCAGCTCCACGACCAATGCAAAAGCCATCGCGCTATAGATGGTCGCTTTGGGCACATGGTAATCAAATCCTTCAGCAATCAATACCACGCCGATCGCCACCAGGAAGGCCAGCGCCAGGATCTTGATTGAAGGATGACGCGACACGAAGCGGCCTATCGGTCCGGCAAACAGCATCATCAAACCGACCGATGCAATCACTGCCGCCACCATTACTTCGATGTGATCGACCATGCCGACTGCGGTGATGATCGAATCTAGCGAGAACACCATATCGACCACCATGATTTGCAAAATGACGGCAGTGAAGGTTGCCTGCACCGCGCTGGATGCGTGGCCTTCTTCACCTTCCAGCGCTTGATGGATTTCGCCGGTGCTCTTCCATATCAGGAATAGCCCACCGCCTATCAGGATCAAGTCTCGCCCGGAAATTTCCTGATTCAGCACGGTGAACAGCGGTTCGACCAGGCCGACTATCCACGCCAATACCATCAACAAGCCGATGCGCATGAACATCGCAATGAACAGTCCCAGCTTGCGCGCAAACTCGCGACGTTCTACCGGTAACTTGTCGACCAGAATGGAAATAAAAATAATGTTATCGATACCGAGCACCAGTTCCAGCGCGGTGAGGGTAATGAAGGCCAGCCAGATTTGCGGATCGGCGATGAGTTCGAGCATGGACAATTCTCCAGTGACATTCAATATAAAAAAGGAAGACGATTCTTCATGCAGCAAGGGCATTACGTGTTGGCAGTTGTCTCCGGCAATTGCTATTTTTCGTTAACGTTTTCTTGAGATTTGTAATGATCGATAACGTATTTCAACATTAGCAGTGCAATGGAACATTGGCAACGGTCGGCCACAAGATCGTGTCGTATCGATGTCATTCATGCGACAGATCGCGACGCTATGTTCGCGCTGGATGCGGGCATCATGCAATTGCCTGATCCTCAATTTAAAATAGGCGCTGTTATCCAACCGGCATTTCGTATTCGACCAACATGCATATATTCACTTACGGTTCACTGATGTTCCCGCAAATCTGGCAGCGCGTCGTGCGTGGCAATTATCGTTCTGCGCCTGCGACCGCATCAGGTTACGCACGCTATGCGCTGGCCGACGACACCTATCCCGGCATGATTGCCCGTCCGCAAACGACAGTGGAAGGCGTGCTTTACTTCGATGTGGATGCGCACGATGTCGCCGCGCTGGATGCATTCGAAGGTAATGAATATAGGCGGGACCAGATAGATGTTGTGATAGATTCAAGCGAAATCGTGATAGCGTGTACTTACATATATATGGCGGAGCAAAGACTTTCCAGTTTGCCGTGGGAGCCGCAGGCGTTCCAGATGTCGCGTTTCATAGGCTCTTATTGTCGCGACAAATTGGGCGGTTGAACGCTGGCTAGCCAGTATAATTCGGCCTACGTTTATTCCAATTCAAGGCGCGGTCTTGCACCGTCAGAAACAAATCCATGCTCGCAGCACAAAAACAACGCATCACCGAACTCTTCCAGGCCGCAGTCGCACCGCTGGTCACAGGCACTGAACTCAATCCGACCGTTACGCTGGAGCGCCCGCGCGATCCGTCGCACGGCGACGTTGCCTGCAACCTGGCGATGCAAATTGCCAAGCCGCTCAAAAAGAATCCACGCGAAGTCGCGCAGGCGCTGGTCGCCGCCCTTCTCGACAATCCGGCCAATCGCGATTTGATCGAATCGGCAGAAATCGCCGGTCCCGGCTTCATCAACCTGCGCCTGACCGCCGCTTCGCGCCAGGCCGTCGTCAAAACCGTGTTGCAGCAAGGTGCGCAATACGGCAAGAGCAAGCTGGGCGCAGATAAAAAAGTCATCATCGAATTCGTCTCTGCCAACCCGACCGGCCCGCTGCATGTCGGTCACGGCCGTCAAGGCGCTTTGGGCGATGCAATGTCATCGCTGTTCGACGCACAAGGTTATGCAGTCACCCGCGAGTTTTATTACAACGATGCCGGCGTGCAAATCGCCACGCTCGCGACCTCGGTGCAGGCACGCGCCAAAGGTTTAAAGCCGGGTGTCGATGGCTGGCCCGAGTCGGCATACAACGGCGACTACATTCAAGACATCGCCAATGATTTCATCGCGCAAAAAACCGTCTCCGCCAGCGATGGCCTGCCGGTCACTGCCAGCGGCAATATCGATGATATCGAATCGATACGCGCTTTCGCAGTCGCTTACCTGCGCCGCGAACAGGATCTGGATTTGCAGGCGTTCGGCGTCAAGTTCGATAACTACTATCTCGAATCATCGTTGTACAACGATGGCAAGGTTGCGAAGACAGTCGATGCCCTGATCAAGGCCGACAAAACTTATGAACTGGATGGCGCGCTATGGTTGCGCACCACCGATTATCGCGATGACAAAGATCGCGTGATGAAGAAGACTGACGGCACCTACACTTATTTCGTGCCTGACGTCGCCTATCACACAGTCAAATGGCAGCGCGGCTTTACGCAGGCGATCAACGTCCAGGGCAGCGATCACCACGGCACCATCGCGCGCGTACGCGCAGGGTTGCAGGCGCTCGATATCGGTATCCCACAAGGCTATCCGGATTACGTCTTGCACAAGATGGTCACCGTGATGAAGAACGGCGAGGAAGTGAAAATCTCCAAGCGTGCCGGTTCCTACGTCACCTTGCGCGATCTGATCGAATGGTCGAATGGCGAAACCGCAGAAGGCGAAGCACGCGATTTAACCCGCGGCCGCGACGCTGTGCGTTTCTTCCTGATCTCGCGCAAGGCCGATACCGAATTTGTGTTCGACGTCGATATCGCCCTGACGCAAGGCGACGAGAATCCGGTCTACTACGTGCAATACGCACACGCCCGCATCTGCTCGGTGCTGAAGCAGGCCGAAGGCAGCGACTTCGATGAAGCGGCATTGGTCGATGTCGATCTGTCGCCATTGACGGCCCCGCGCGAAGCATCGTTGCTCGCCAAGCTGGCCGAATATCCAGAGACTTTGCAAAAAGCGCTGGAAGAACTCGGCCCGCATCAAGTCGCATTTTATTTGCGCGACTTAGCAGGCGAATTGCATAGCTACTACAATGCAGAACGCGTGCTGGTGGATGACGTCGCCTTGAAGATGGCGCGCATTGCCCTGATGCATGCAACCCGCCAAGTATTACGCAACGGTCTGGCTTTGATCGGCGTTTCGGCACCGACCCGGATGTAACAGGAAATTTATGACCAAGAAGAACAGTAAAGCGAAAAGTAAAAAGCAGACAGGCGGCACGCTACTCGGTTTGATCGTCGGTTTGATACTCGGCCTCGGCATTGCCATCGGCGTGGCGATGGTGATTTACAAGACGCCGCTGCCGTTTACCAACAAGGGTGGTCAGTCCGACCGCGCGGTACCGGCCAGCAATGAGTTGAGCGATCCGAACAAACCGCTGTACGGCAAAAAACCGCCAGCCAAGGAACCGGTGCCGGGCGCGCCAGCGCCTACCGTGACGGAAGAAACCATCAAGCCGCCGGTGGTTGACAAGGCCACGGCCGCAAAAGAAAAAGCGCAGCAAAAAGTCGAGGCCGCCAAAACCGAAGCCGCCAAAGCCGAAAGCGCCGATGAAAAATGGATCTACTATCTGCAAGCCGGCGCCTTCGGTGCCATGGCCGATGCAGAAAACATGAAAGCCAAACTGGCATTGATGGGCTTTGAAGCCACCGTGTCTGAAAGGCAGGCAGAAACCGGCACGCTGCACCGCGTGCGCATCGGACCTTTCGGTCAGCTCGAAACAATGAACCGAGTGCGCACAAAGTTGTCTGAGAATGGTGTCGATGTCGCCGTTGTGCGGATCGGCAAATAAGCGCAGGCAAACGCACTTAGTGGCACTTAGTGTCAGGTAGTTGCAAGCAATTGTAAGTAGTGGCAAGTACGTCGAACAATAATCGAAAGGGAATACCATGCGTTTTATTCAACATCTGTTGGCCGTAGCAACCCTGAGCCTGATGGCGGCAACCGCAGGCGCGTCGCCGGCCGCACCTGTCAACGGTACCGATTACCGCACACTGGAAAAAGCGCAGCAAACCGACAGCGGCAAAAAAGTCGAAGTCACCGAATTCTTCTGGTACTCCTGCCCGCATTGCGAAGCGTTCGATCCTTCGCTTGGCGCCTGGGTAAAAAAGAATGCCGACAAGATCGTCTTCAAGCGCGTGCCGGTCGCCTTCCGCGATTCATTCATCCCGCAACAAAAGCTGTACTACACGATAGAAGCATTGGGTCTGGTTGACAGCCTGCACCCGCGCGTTTTCCGTGCGATCCATGTCGAACGTCAAATGCTGGATACCGATAAACAGATCCTCGACTTCATCGCCAAGCAAGGGATAGACGTGAAGAAATTCACCGAGACCTATAACTCCTTCGGCGTACAAACCAAGGTCAGCCGCGCCACGCAATTGCAGGCAGCGTACAAGGTGGATGGCGTACCCATGATCGCGGTCGACGGCCGTTATGTCACCTCGCCATCGATCGTTGGCGCAAAGCTCGGCAATCGTCCGGAAGCGGTGTTGCATGAAGCGACCCTGCAAGTGATGGATCATCTGGTTGCCAAGTCGGCCAAGTAATTTGCAGCAGTGTTGAATAAATGCGGCTGCTGAAATTTTCAGCAAGCACGTAGAACAAGAAGTCCGCAACTCGCAAGAGGGCGGACTTTTTATTTTGAGTTGATTTGGAAACGATGGGAAATGCCATGCAAGCAAAACGAGTCTTCATCACAGGCGCCTCCAGCGGCCTCGGCGCAGCCCTGGCGCGACAGTATGCGAGCGAAGGCGCAATGCTGGGTCTGGTCGCACGGCGCGGCGAAGTCTTGCGTGAGCTCGCTGCCAGCCTGCCGAACGCAGAACGCCATCGCGTGTATGCACTCGACGTCAACGACAGCGCTGCACTCGCCGATGCCGCCGCCGACTTCATCGCCGTCGCACAAGGCATAGACATCGTCATCGCCAACGCCGGCATCTCGCGCGGCACACTGACCGAATACACGGAAGACCTGCAAGTCTTCGAGCAGGTTTTCGCCACCAACGTCACTGCAACTGTCGCCACCTTTGCGCCCTTCATCGCAACGATGAAGGCGCAAGCGGCAGCGGGGCAAACTGGATGTCGGTTGGTCGGCATAGGCAGCGTTGCCGGCATACGCGGCTTGCCGGGTGCAGGTGCCTACAGCGCGTCAAAAGCCGCCGTCATTACTTATTGCGAATCGTTGCGGGTGGAATTGAAGAAGGATGGCATCAAGGTCGTCACGATTGCGCCTGGTTATATCGATACGCCTATGACGCAGGTGAATGATTATGCGATGCCGTTTTTGCTGCCGGTTCAGACGTTTGCTGAACGGGCGGTGGCGACTATAGCTGCGGGTTGCAGTTATCGGGTGATTCCTTGGCAGATGGGTTTTGTCGCTAAGCTGCTGAGGTTGTTGCCGAATTTTGTTTATGATTTTTTGTTTGCTAATGCTCCAAGGAAGAAGCGAGATTCTTAAGTTGAAGGGAGTGACAACAATTTAAGAAAAAATTAAAGAAACATCCCATAAATATGGGATTGCTGGGAGGGTGGCGCACGCTTACCTTTTGTTCCCAATATTGAAGAAATGTTTGGAAACATCCTTCATTTTTGTATTCATTTTCCTATAGAAATCCTCTTTCTATGGTTATTAGTATGCCGAACTTAACTCAATAAAAATTAAATGGATCAGGCTATTCAACCAATCAATATTGCCGGAGCAACGATAGTTGTTCAGCTCTTTACAATTATTATCATCGCCATTGGCAGCGCAATTATGAAAGGAGGGATACAGGATATTTCAGTTTATGACTCGCTGTATCCTCGCGCTGCTTATCAAAGAGTTGATGGCGACATTATTTGGTTTGCACTTTTGTCCTTTGTAGTTATCGTAATGTCGGCGCAATTTTTTCCTACGTGGAAGCCTATTCTGGGCGATATGTCTATGTACCCGATTGCAGAGGGGATAACGTTTCCTCTTTTGTTTTGTATTGACCTAATCTTCGTTACAAGGATCATTGCCCTTTCGGGTGGAGCAAAAAGTAGTCCTTTCTCGGCGATTCTTTTTATGCTGCCAGGACTCGCGATTTTTTTGCGTCAGCCACCAACATTATTTTTGATTTATACGTTGTTTGCAATTTTACTTTTCATTTTTTTATCCTCATCTATATTTCCTGGATTCGAGCAAGAAAGAAATCCCCGATACACCCGAGCATTTCGGATCGTAAATATTCTTTGCCTCGTTTTAACAACGATTATTGGATACATTACAAGGCCAGTAATTGTCGAGTAACGTATGACGGGTCAAAAAAAGAAATCAATTTAGTAGAAACTATAAAAAATGAATGTCGATCAAAATTTGAGTAAATGGGATGAGCTCTTACTCATAAATGCACGGTGGGAAAATCTCTTACTGGGAAACGGTTTTAGTACTAACGTTTGGCATAAATTTAGCTATGACTCTCTCTATGCCTTGGCACAAAAAGAGGAAATTGGTGAGAAGCTAACAGTACAAAGCATTGCATTATTTGATCATTTGCTAAGTTCAAACTTTGAGGATGTACTGAGAGTTCTTCATCATGCAATCTTGGTGGATGAACAACTTGATTCGCCACAAAGAGACAGAATTAATGAGCTTTATAAAAATACAAAAAATGCGTTATCTGCTTCGGTAAATTTTTCTCATTTGCCACCTGGTCAAGCGAATATGCAAGAAATAAGTAGCCAACTTGCGCCCTTCTCAAAAATATTCACCACAAATTATGACTTGATAATTTATTGGGCAATCATGTCCCATAACACAGATCATTTCAGGGATCTTTTTTGGGGACAGGAAAATTCATTCAACATAGGCAATGCAGGTGTAATGGCACGTAAATCGGCAATTTATTACCTTCATGGCGCTATTCATCTAGTTGAGTTGGAAGATGGAACAACAAGAAAATTAACCGTTAATGGGGATGCAACGCTGGCGGATCTCTTTGATTTAAAGCATCCCGAAAAATTTCCACTATTTGTTAGTGAGGGTTCATCTGAGTGGAAACTGTCAAAAATCAGAAGAAATGATTATTTGCGTCATGCCTACGAAAGATTGTGCGACGCGAGAGGAAATTTAGTGGTGTTAGGCCATTCGCTTCATAAAAATTATGATCAACACATCATTGATGCAATAAAAAGAAGTCCAATTGAGTGCGTGGCAATTAGTGTATGGCCAGAACAAACACCTCCTGAAATTATTTCTTTTAAGGCGCGTTTGCTAGAGGAATTTCATATGAAACAATTATTATTTTTTGACTCGAAGTCTCACCCTTTGACTTCTAGCGAGTTAAGAGTCCATTAGATTCCCTGAACCTTGGTTTGAAATTACTGCTGGCGCCGATCACCATGAGTTCTTTGCTCTTGCAATTACTTCTTAAATCGAATAACTCCGTCCTTGCTATAGCTACGCTTCAAAACCCCATCAAACCAAAGTTTGTGCAAATGCGCCAACGCTTCTCCCAGAGCAAAACTCAATTGATGTGAATCCAGCTTGCGTACAAACATGATCGGCACGATGTCTGCTGCTGATTGTGGTGTGACGCAGGCATCCAGTACTTCTTGCAAACGCGCGGCGTGGTGATCGACGTACTGTTGGATGCGCGTATGCAAACCGCGAAAGGGTTTGCCGTGCGATGGCAGCACCAGTGTGTCGTCTGGCAAATCCTTGTACTTCAATAGTGAATCGAGAAATTGCTGTACCGGATTTGATTCCGGTTCTATCGCAAAGACCGAGACATTGGTCGAGATGCGCGGCAAGACCATGTCGCCGGAGATCAGTACATTCAATTCTTCACAATACAGCGACGCATGTTCGGGCGCGTGGCCGTAGCCGGTGATGATGCGCCATGTGTGTGCGCCTATGCGGACGTGTTGGGTGTCGTGTATGCGGGTGTAGGTCAGCGGCACGGCTGGCACCAGCGTCGGGTAGTAACTGCGGCGGCCTTCCAGTTCTTGCAGCATCTGCGGATCGGCGAGGCCGTGCAGTTTGAAGAAGGGAAACATCGCGGTGCCGTCCGCGCCCGGCAAGGCAGCCGACATCATGCGTGCAAATGCGTATTCGCCGGTGGTCATCCATAGCGGCACTTGCCAGCGATTGCAGATCCAGTCGGCGAGGCCGACGTGATCGGGATGGCAGTGCGTGCAGACGACGCGTATGACGGGCAGCCCTTCCAGTTGCGTGGCGAAGATCTGTTCCCAAGCGTCGCGCGTGGCGTCGTTGGCGATGCCGCAATCGATGATGGTCCAGCCTGTGACCGGGCCGTTGTCACTTTCGACAGTATCTTTCAGCAGCCACAGATTGATGTGGTTGAGCGCAAACGGCAAGCCCATGCGCAGCCACTTGACGCCGGGCGCGACCTCGAACGTGCTGCCTACGTCGGGCAAGATGTCGGCAAAAGGGTAGTTCAGTTGGGCTTCCAGCAGATTCATCGAGGTCTCGCGGTGGGGCAATACGGTTCACAATCCAGTCGGGCGCGCCTACAATAGCTTCCTTGGCAGCGTTTGAACGCGTTGAGTAGATGCAGCGTTGTTGTCGAACATTATTATCGAGCATCATTTTAAACGGTGCATTAGTGCTGCGCCCGAAGATTCCGTCGGGCAAGGCTGGCAAAGAAAGTATGGCAAAAGCACATCCCGCGGCGAGCGCCGCCTGCCCTTGCGGCAATCACAGCGGCAAAGACAGTTATGCGACTTGCTGCAAAGTTTTTCATGATGGCGCGGATGCGCCTGACGCAGAAGCATTGATGCGCTCGCGTTACAGCGCCTATGTGTTGGGCTTGATGCATTATGTGCATGCAACGTGGCACGCGACGACGCGCCCGCCCTTGACCGATTTTGCGCATGACGCAGCGACCAAATGGCTGGGGCTGGACGTGAAGAAGTTCGTGGCCGGCGAAACCGAAGCGACGGTGGAATTTGTCGCGCGCTCCAAAAGCGGTGGTCGCGCACAACGCCTGCATGAAGTCAGCCGCTTCGTCAAAGAAGACGGTCGCTGGTTTTACATCGATGGCGTGTTTCCCGAATAAATTGCAACGCGTGTGCAGTGGCAGGCGCGCTGAAATAAACAATACGAAATAATAACGGCGAGGTTGGACGCAATGCATCACACACCTGGCAAGCAAGACGATCTGGTCGCGCGCAGCCTGCGCAGCGTATGGCATCCGTGCACGCAGATGCAGCATCACGAAACGCTGCCGCTGATCCCCGTCAGCCACGGCCGCGGCGCGTGGCTGTATGACGTCAACGGCAATCGCTATCTGGATGCGATCAGTTCGTGGTGGGTCAATCTGTTTGGCCACGCCAATCCGCGCATCAATAATGCGTTGAAGCTGCAACTCGATTTGCTGGAGCATGCAATGCTCGCCGGCTTCACGCACGAGCCCGTGGTGCAATTGTCAGAACAGCTGGCCGCACGCACCGGCCATGTACTCGGCCACTGCTTTTACGCATCCGATGGCGCATCGGCGGTAGAGATTGCGTTGAAGATGAGCTTCCACGCATGGCGCAACAATGGCAAGCCGGCCAAGCGCGAATTCGTTTGCCTGAAGGGCAGTTATCACGGCGAAACCATAGGTGCGCTCGGCGTTACCGATGTGCCCATCTTCCGCGATGCCTATGATTCCCTGCTGCAGCATGCGCATGTGGTCGCCAGTCCGGATGCACGCGCCGCCGAGCCGGGCGAATCGGCGGCCGATGTCGCCCGTCGCGCGGCGAAAGAGTTGGAAAAATTATTGCAGGAGCGCGCACCGCATATCGCCGCCATCATCATCGAACCGCTGGTGCAATGTGCCACCGGGATGGCGATGCACGATCCCGTGTATCTGCAGGAGGTACGCTTGCTATGCGATCAGTATCAGATCCACATGATTGCCGATGAGATCGCAGTTGGCTGCGGTCGTACCGGTACTTTCTTTGCGTGTGAACAGGCGGCGATCTGGCCCGACTTTTTGTGTCTGTCGAAAGGCATCAGCGGCGGTTATCTGCCCTTGTCTCTGGTGATGACACGCGACGAGATATATCAATCCTTTTACGACCTCGATGTGAAGCGCGGCTTTTTGCATTCGCATTCCTACACCGGCAACCCACTCGCCTGTCGTGCCGCACTGGCGACGCTGGCGATTTTTGAAGAAGACGATGTCATCCACAGCAATCGCGCGGATGCCACGCATTTGACCAAGGCACTGGCACCGCTGGCGACGCATGAACAGGTGGCGAACTTCCGCCATCGCGGCATGATCTGGGCCTTCGATGCAGTGATCGATAGCCCGCAAGCGGCCGCGACGTTCTCGCAACGCTTCTTCTCGACCGCGCTGGAACATGAGTTGCTGTTGCGCCCCATCGGCAACACGGTCTATCTGATGCCACCGTATATTTTGAGCAGCGAGGAGATCGAAAGTCTCGCTGCGCGCGTGCAAACCGTTTTTGCAAAAGTGATGGCGGCATGAGCAAGTTGATTGCCGAACTCGATGCGCAGCTGGCGCACATTGATGCGCAAAGCCTGCGGCGTCGCCGTCGCGTTACAGAAACCCCATCCACGCCCCGTGTGCAAGTCGATGGCCGAGCGATGCTGGCATTTTGCAGCAATGACTATCTGGGTTTGGCCGCACATCCAAAAATCATCGCAGCCTTGCAGCAAGGGGCCGAACTCTATGGCGCTGGCAGTGGCGCATCGCATTTGATCAGCGGTCACTCGCGTGCGCATGCGCAGCTGGAAGAGCGACTGGCGCAGTTTGTCGCGCCGCAAATCGACAATGCGCGCGCGCTGTATTTCTGCACCGGCTATATGGCGAACCTGGCGATGCTGGGCGCGCTGGCCGGTAGCGACGCCGATCTGTTTTCCGAATCACTGAATCATGCGTCGCTGATCGATGGCGCGCGTTTGTCGCGCGCGAACGTGCAGGTTTATCCGCACGGCGATCTCGAAAAATTATCCGTCTTGCTCGCCGCCAGCACCGCCGTTAAAAAAATGGTGGTGACCGACAGCGTCTTCAGCATGGATGGTGATCTGGCCGATTTGCCGCGCTTGCTGGCTTTATGCGAACAGCACGACGCGTGGCTGGTGGTTGATGATGCGCATGGCTTTGGTGTGCTCGGTGCTGACGGGCGCGGCGTGCTCGAACATTTCAATCTGCGCTCGCCGAATCTGGTTTACATGGGCACGCTCGGCAAGGCGGCTGGCGTGGCCGGTGCCTTCGTCGCCGCGCATGCGAGCGTGATCGAATGGATGGTGCAGCGTGCGCGTCCCTATATTTATACAACGGCTGCACCGCCTGCCGTCGCGCATGCACTGCTGACCAGCCTGGATATCATTGAAGGTCCAGAAGGTGCAGCACGCCGGACGCAATTGCACAGCCTGATCGCGCAATTTTCACAAACCCTGCAATTGACCACATGGCAGACGATGGCATCCGCTACCGCGATTCAACCTGTCGTGATCGGCGCGAATGATGTGGCGATGCAAGTTGCGGCGAAGTTATATGAGCGTGGCTTCTGGGTGCCGGCGATTCGTCCGCCGACTGTGCCTGTCGGTACTGCGCGTTTGCGCGTGACGCTGTCGGCTGCGCATACGGCTGACGATGTCGCGCAACTGGTCGATATGCTGCAGCAACTTGAAAAGGAAATCTGACGTGAATAAATCTGTGACAGCGTCTTTCAGTTGTTTCGTCACCGGCACCGATACAGAAATCGGCAAGACGCTGATTTCGACCGCGATCCTGCATGCGCTGGTGCAAAGCGGGGTGCGGGCGGCTGCCATCAAATCCGTGGCGGCTGGCGCGCATCCGATTCAGACAGCCGATGGCGAGGTCTGGCACAATGACGACGCTGACGCTTTGGCGCAGGCGGCAAATGTGGTTTTGCCACGGAATTTGGCGGTTCCCTACCTGTTTAAAGCTGCTGCCGCGCCGCACGTTGCAGCCAAGTTGGAGAATGTTGCGATAGATATCGCGCACATACGCCGATGTTATGCACAAGTGGTTGAAATGGCGGATGCGGTCGTGGTGGAGGGGGTAGGCGGCTTTTGCGTACCCTTGTCGGATGATGCCGATACTGCAGATTTGGCCCAACAACTGGCATTGCCGGTCATAATGGTGGTCGGGCTGCGGCTCGGTTGCCTGAATCACGCTTTATTGACGGCCGATGCGATCGCCGCACGCGGTCTGAAGCTGGTGGGTTGGGTCGCCAATACCGTCGATGCTGGCATGGCATATGCTGGGGATAATGTGGAAGCATTGTCCGCCCGTTTGTCCGCACCGTTGCTGGGTTGTGTGCCGCGCCTTTCGGTTGATGATGATCAACAACATGCGCCCTTGCCTGCTGCAGCGGCTGCTTTTCTGGATTTTTCGTGTTTGCCTGGCTGGCCCAAGTCAGCCTGACAAACACTAGCTTTGAATTTTAGTCAGGAGTTTTTCTATGTCGTCGCAACCATCGTCGCAAGCAGTAACCTTCCAGGCGCCTGTCGCTCCTATCGTCCCGACCGCGTGGCCGGTGGATGATGTGCTCGCCTTGTTCAACCTGCCATTCAATGAATTGATGTTCCGTGCGCAAACCGTGCACCGCGAAAACTTCGATCCGTCAGAAGTGGAATTGGCGACCTTGCTGTCGATCAAAACCGGCGGCTGCCCGGAAGATTGCGGCTACTGTCCGCAAGCTGCACGTTACGACACTGGCGTGACTGCACAAAAGATTCTGCCTTTGGAAGAAGTATTGGCCGCTGCACGCGAAGCAAAATCGCACGGTGCGACACGTTTCTGCATGGGTGCTGCATGGCGTGAACCTAAAGATCGCGACCTGGAAAAAGTCGAAGAGATGGTGCGCGAAGTCAAGGCGATGGGCATGGAAACCTGCGCAACACTCGGCATGCTCGGCGAAGGCCAGGCTGAAAAGCTGAAAAACGCCGGCCTCGATTACTACAATCACAATCTCGATACCGCACCTGAATTTTATTCGAACGTGATCTCGACTCGCGATTACCAAAACCGTATCGACACGCTCGGTCGTGTGCGTGGCGCAGGCATCAAGGTTTGCTGCGGCGGCATCGTCGGCATGGGCGAATCGCGTTTGCAACGTGCTGGCCTGATCGCGCAATTGTGCAATATGGATCCATATCCTGAATCGGTGCCGGTCAACAATCTGGTGCAAGTCGAAGGCACGCCTTTGCACGGCACCGATCCTATCGATCCTTTGGAATTCGTTCGTACTGTCGCGGTTGCACGCATCACTATGCCTAAAGCACGCGTGCGTTTGTCCGCAGGTCGTCGCGAAATGGGTGAGGCGATTCAGGCACTGTGCTTCGTTGCTGGCGCGAACTCGATATTCTATGGCGACAAGTTGCTGACGACCGGCAATCCTGAAGCAGTAGCGGATCAAGAATTGCTGGAAAAACTCGGCATGCACACACGCAGCACCGCGATCGATGCGCGTTGCGATGTGACGCCGCAGTAATTAGAATTTGTGGTGTAGAGACGGCCGGTTGAATCTTCGACCGGCCGTTTTTCCATCTGAAACAAGTTTTTCCTTGCAGTAAATTCTTGCAGTAGAACTTGTAGCCAATTTCGTTTTGAATTCTGTTTTATCGAGGTCACTCAATTGATTTCTTCCAGCCTGCCCGCATCCGTCAAGATCATAGAAGTCGGCCCACGCGACGGTTTGCAAAATGAACAGCAAACCATCAGCGCCGGGGTCAAGATCGAGCTGGTCAATCGCCTGTCGCAAGCCGGCTTCGTCAATATCGAAGCAGCGTCGTTTGTGTCGCCAAAATGGGTGCCGCAAATGGCAACGTCATCGGAAGTGATGGCAGGCATTACGCGCAGGCCGGGCACGCTGTATTCGGCCTTGGTGCCGAATATGAAGGGCTTCGACGCGGCATTGGCGGCTGGTGTGGATGAAGTCGTGATCTTTGCTGCCGCATCGGAAGCATTTTCACAAAAGAATATCAATTGTTCGATTGCAGAATCGGTAGAACGCTTTCGCGATGTCGCACGCGCCGCCAAGGAAAATAATGTACGTTTGCGGGGTGCCTTGAGTTGCGCCTTCGGCTGCCCGTATCAGGGTGAAGTATCGGCTGATAGCGTAGCCAGCGTGGTGCAACAACTGCGCGATCTAGGTTGCGATGAAATTGACATCGCCGACACGATAGGCGTGGCGACACCGCGTCATGTGCAAACCGTGATGCAACGCGCAGCACAGGAATTCCCGATCGCCGGTTTGTCCGGTCACTTCCACGATACCTATGGCCAGGCGCTGGCGAATATTTACGCCAGCCTGGAAGTCGGCATCACGATTTATCATGCATCGGTCGCCGGTCTCGGCGGCTGTCCCTATGCCAAAGGTGCGACCGGCAATGTTGCGACTGAA
Organism: Herminiimonas aquatilis; assembly: GCF_042665175.1. Lineage (NCBI taxonomy): Bacteria > Pseudomonadati > Pseudomonadota > Betaproteobacteria > Burkholderiales > Oxalobacteraceae > Herminiimonas > Herminiimonas aquatilis. The sequence continues at coordinate 1,274,600 of NZ_JBHTCC010000001.1, read as the reverse complement.
GACGTGCTGTATATGATGCGCGGACTCGGGATAGTAACCGGCATTGATTTCGATGCGGTGGTCGATACCGGGCAATTCATTTCTGCGCAGCTGGGCCGCAAGGCGGTCAGTCGCGCCGGTAATGCGATGGCAGCGAAACGACTAGGCAATGCTGGCTGCGCCTGAACGCAGATGGATTTCAGTGCAGTGAGAAAGTGAAGCAGGCCTGAAGCTTCGACGTGCAGCACGGCTTGCAATACAACTTGCGATAAAAATTGCAATACGAATTGCAGTGGAATAAAAAACGGGATGCGCCGAATTGGCCGCATCCCGTTTTTATGTATGACACCGATTTATTTGTACAGTACGCCTGGCAGCCACATGCCGATTGCCGGAAAGGTATAGAGCAAAATCAAGGCAATGATCTGCAGCCCCATGAATGGCAGCATGCCAAGGAAAATTTGGTTCAGTGTCACATGCGGTGGTGCGACGCCTTTCAGATAAAACGCCGACATCGCAACCGGCGGCGACAGGAAGGCGGTTTGCAGATTCATCGCCACCAGCAATCCAAAGAAAAGCGGATCGACATCGAAGTGGGCAAGCAGGGGAATGAAAATCGGCATGAAGATCACGATGATCTCCGTCCATTCCAGCGGCCAGCCAAGGAGGAAGATGATCACTTGCGCGAGGATCATGAACTGCAAGGCTGTCAAATCCATCGACAGCACCCAGTCATTGATGATTTCCTGGCCGCCCAGCAATGCAAACGAGGCCGAGAATATGCTGGAGCCGACAAACAGCCAGCACACCATCGCACTGGTCTTGGTCGCCAGATAGGCAGATTCCTTGAGCATCGTAAAGTTGAAGCGCCGATACGCTGCCGCCAGCAAGATGCCGCCGAACGCCCCCATCGCTGCTGCCTCTGTCGGCGTTGCCAGACCGAACACGATGCTGCCAAGTACGGCAAGAATCATGAATGCCAGCGGAAACAGCGAGCCCAGCAGCATCTTGAAAATCTCCAGCCGCGCAAAAGTAAAAAACGCATAGAAGACAATCAACAGCGTCAGGCCGACCGCGAACGTGATCCAGTAATTTTGCGATGCACTTTTTCGTTCTGCCGGCGCAGCGGCTGCACTGGTTGTCGGGCTGGCTTCTCGCGGTGCCACCGAGGCTGGTGGTGCGGTTTCTTGCGATGGTTCTGCAAGCGTGCCATCCACCGGTGGTTCGGCCAGTGCTCCTTCCACTGATGGCTCGGCGAGTGATTCTTCTGCGGGTGGTTCACCGAAGCCGGTATCCGATGAGAATTCGTCGCCGGTAAAACTCTGAGATCCAGAACCCATCTCTACCAATTCCGTTTTGGCCGCATCGGGCGCAGTGACCATGCGATAACTCAAGCCCATCACCAGCGCAAAAGCCAATGCTGGCAAAAGGGCGATGAACAATTGCGACATCAGGGTACCAACGGAAACGTCGGCAGCACGCTTGCCCTTTAATGCGCCGAGCAAACCCGGCAGTGCTTTGTTGCTGATGTTGGTAGAAATATGCTCGGCAAAGACCGGTAAATTGACGTGGCGATCTGCTGCAGACAATGGCGGCGCCATACTGGGTTTGAGCTTTGCGAGAATAATCACATAGCCGATGTACAGCACCGCCAACATGATGCCGGGGATTAAAGCGCCAGCGTAGAGTTTGACTACCGATACGCCGGCAGTGGCACCGTACACGATCAAGAGCACCGAAGGCGGAATCAGGATGCCCAGACAGCCGCCTGCCGTAATTGATCCGGCTGCCAGCTGCGTGCTATAGCCGGCTTTCAACATGGCGGGCAAGGCCAGCAAGCCCATCAAGGTCACCACTGCGCCGACAATGCCGGTTGCTGTTGCAAACACGGCGCAGGTCACGATGGTGGCAACGGCGAGCGAGCCCGGCACACGTGCCATGGCAATGTGCAGGCTTTTGAACAGCTTCTCGATCAGGTTGGCGCGTTCAACCAGATAACCCATGAAGATGAACAGCGGGATAGAGATCAGCACATCGTTGGCCATGACCGAATAGGCGCGTTGCACCATCAAGTCCAGTGTTTGCTGTGTTGCCAGCGAGGGATCGCGACTATAAAACGCGAACCACGCAAACATCACGCCCATTCCCATCAGCGTAAACGCGGTAGGGAAACCGAGCATGATCGCAACCACTACCAGTGCCAGCATCAGCAGGCCGAGATGGCCGTTTGTCATGTTTTCCGGCGACGGCATCAGGATAAAAAGTCCGACCACAATGGCGACCAGAATGGAGAGTCCAAACCATACTTCTTTTCTCATTGCGGGCTCCCGGATTGTTTGATCACTAATTGATCCACGTCTGCGATATCGCCGTCTTGTACGTGCACCATCGCCTTCAGTTTATCGACGTCAACTTCTTCTACATCTTTTACGCGCGTTGGCCATTCGCCATCACGCAGACAAATGATGCAGCGAATGATTTCGACTACACCTTGTATTAGTAAAAGGACGCCCGAGATCGGGATGACCATCTTGAATGGATAGAGCGGCGGACCGTTGGCAGTGAGCGTGGAGTGCTCGTTGATGGCCAGAGATTCTGCAGCGTAGGTGTAACCGGCCCATACGAGCGCGATGACGCCGGGAATAAAGAAGACAAAGTAAAGTATGAGATCCAGTCCGGCTTGCAGCCGCGGCGGGAAGAAACCGTACAGTACATCGCCGCGCACATGGCCATTCTTTGCCAGCGTGTAAGCGCCGGCCATCATGAAGGCAGTACCATACATCATGATCATCAGATCGAATGACCAGGGATTGGGATGGTTGAGTACGTAACGTGAGAAGACTTCCCACGAAATGAGCAAGGTTAGCCCTACGATAAGCCAGGAAAATGCCTGGCCGACCCAGCTACTCACCTTGTCGATGAAAAATAAAATGTTCTGCATGACGACCTCCGAAGAAGAGACAAGTGACGTTGGTCGCTACGCGACGCCAGTCAGCGTTCATAAAATCCCGTCCAGATGAACTGGACGGGATTGTGTCGAACGTCGACGCGTCAGCCTTTCTTCGGTGCCGCTTTTTGCATGAAGTAGTGGTTGTAGGCCATGCGACGATTATTGTTGGTGTCCATGTCCCACTTCATTGCGCGTTCCGCAAAGGCGCGCTGTGATTTTTCCACCTCCTGGAAGAGTGCATTGTCGGCACCTTTTTTCTTGACGACGTCGTCCCAGATCTTCAGCTGCGTTTGCAGAATCGTGTCCGGCGTTTTGTAGAATTTCACGCCATCCTTGGTCTGCATGTCGCGATAATCCTTGGAATAGCGATCGATTGCTTTCCACGACATGTCGGCTGAAGCCGCTTCCACCGCATTGGAAATAATGGCCTTCATCTTCGGTGGCAATGCTTCGTACTTGGTCTTGTTGAAGCTGATCTCGAACTGCTCCGAGCTTTGGTGGAAGCTTTGCAGCATGCAGACCTTGGATACATCCGGGAAGCCAAGCAGGCGATCCGAGCTGGCGTTGTTAAACTCTGCGCCGTCCAGCAAGCCTCTATCCATGGCTGGTACGATCTCGCCACCCGGCAATGCATTCACTGCTGCGCCCATTGCGGTAAACAGATCAATTGCCAAGCCGTTGGTGCGGAACTTCAAGCCTTTGAGATCGTCGGTTTTGGTGATCGGCTTTTTGAACCAGCCCAGCGGTTGCGTCGGCATCGGGCCGCTGAGGAAGGAGGTGACATTGGCACCGATGGACGTGTAGAGCTTTTCCAGCAGTTCTTTGCCGCCGCCGTATTTATGCCATGCCAGTACCATGTTGGCGTCCATCCCGAATACCGGTCCGGATGTCCATAGTGCGATCGCACTTTGCTTGCCGTAGTTGTAACCCATCACGCCGTGACCACCATCCAGCGTACCTTTGGAAATCGCGTCCAGCAAGCCGAATGCAGGCACCACCGCACCGGCCGGCAGTACTTCAATCTTCAATTCACCGCCAGTCATGTCATTCACTTTTTTAGCGAAATCGAGGGCGTATTCGTGGAAGATATCCTTGCTTGGCCAGGTACTTTGGAAGCGCATCTGCGTCACGGATTGCGCCGTGGAGATCATCGGAAAACTGAGAGCGGCGGCAGCGGTGCCGGCGGTTGCTGTGCCCAGGAACTTGCGGCGAGCGGTGGTCTTGCTCTGATCGTGATTCTTCTTCATTGTGTATCTCCTTTTATATTTTTAGAAATAACGCTGATTCATCACCGACAGACAGCATCCATATGAAATGGCGGCCGGGCTGACGAGCCTAGAATGCGCCTTCACAGATAGATGTCAAGGTGCGATGCAACACGTTCCAGGTTTTTTCCTCAGTGATTTGATACTTGGGTGATGATGTCTCCTTCTTTTTTTGATGCGATGCCGTGATTCTTTGTGACGTCTTGCGCGTCTAGGGCAAAGCAGTAAAACAGCATGCTGGTACTGGGCAGGATGGTGTGCTGACGAAAAATACCGTTACCTGCATCAATCTTGATGGTGTGAGAATAGTGTCAGAGCCGACTTCATTTTTAAGCCAGCATGCTTATCTGGTTAAAATGACTTCACTATTTTCACGCGCTTGATCGACATGCCATTATTCGGGCCTTTCCCTTACGTGATGCTTACAGCAACGCCAACTAATGGAATCAGATGCAAACTATCGAATTGATACAAATTGGTGCATCGGGCTGTCCGCTGTCGGATGTCGGCGAACTCGATGACATCGCACAGCAGGTATGCGCCGCAACTGCCGCACTGTATCGCGTCACCGGGTTCGGGCCTCCATGGGTGGGCTATCTGGCGCGCCTCGATAAGCATCTGGTCGGTGCCTGCGCATTCAAGGCGCCACCGGCGGAAGGCAAAGTCGAGATTGGCTATTTCACGTTTCCCGATGCAGAAGGCCAGGGTGTGGCGACCTTGATGGTGCAGCAGTTGCTGAACATTGTGCGTGCAGAGAATCCGGCATTGACCGTGCGTGCTGAAACCGAAAATGAAGAGAATTCTTCGAATGCCGTTTTAAAGAAATTCGGCTTCAACCATGTAGGTACGGCCAACGACGCGGAAGATGGCGAAATTTGGTTATGGCAGTTAGCGGATGTCAATAAATCGCCGCAACCTGGAGTGGGATAAATAAATGTTTGAAATCAAGACTATCGCGCTGTTCATCGTTACAGCGATTGCCGAGATTGTCGGCTGTTATCTGCCGTATCTGTGGCTGCGCCACGCTGCGTCGGCCTGGCTGCTGATCCCCGCAGCGCTCAGCCTCGCGCTATTTGCGTGGTTGCTTACCTTGCATCCGGAAGCCAGCGGCCGTGTCTACGCCGCCTACGGTGGCGTCTACGTCAGTGCTGCTCTGGTTTGGTTGTGGGTCGTCGATGGCATCAAACCTTCCATATGGGATGCGGCGGGCGTTGCCTGCACCTTGCTGGGGATGGTCATCATCATGTTTGCCCCGCGTCATGCGTAGAAAGAAAGTGGATCCTGCAGAATTCGGCCGGCTGCTTGCCGACATTGATCTTTCAACAAACGAAGGCACGCTGCCGTCACCGTGTATCGGCATTTGCAGGGTGGATGCCAGCACTCGTTTTTGCGTAGGTTGCCTGCGCACCATAGATGAAATCGCGACATGGGGCGGTGCCAGTGAAGGCGACAAGCGCAGCATATGGACGGCGCTTCGACAACGCTACGATGCCAGCTTGTCCTGATGGCAAGATAGGCGCGAAATTAAATAATATGTGCGATCATCCGTCGCATGAAATTTTACGAAGAAGCGACATGGAATTGAATTTTTACAAGCCCGCCAAAACAGTCAGCGGTCCTGCATACAGCCGATGGTTCAAGCTGATGGCGACGATTTTTTCCGTTGCGCTGGTGGTCTATGCCATCGATATCGCGCGCCGCTTTCCTTTGCTGGAATATGGCTTCAGCGTCAAGGCCCTGCTGTTTTTTGCGGCATTGATGTTGGCCATCAGCTACTACTGGTTCTTGCGCTCGACCATCACGATCGATGAAAAAGGGATTACGCAAACCTGGATGTATAACCGGCATGTCGAATGGCGCGATGTGCGTAGCGCCAAGATGATAGGCGTGCCCTACGCCGGCTGGCTATTCCCGCCGCGCCTGGTGGTGCGCACGGGTAACTCCTTCACTACCTTCAATGGCGGCACACAAGATATCCTGATCGAGTTTGCGCACATATCGCTGGCATTCCAGATGCAAAAAATGGCGGGTAAATAATTCTGCCTGCGCGTTGAAATGCGCAACTTCCTCTCGTTGTTGGTCATCCGAGTCTTGTCCGAAAACGGCTAGACGCTGATTCATCCAGCGCGTATAAATGCGCCATGGATACCCCTTCTCTCAATGACATGCAGGATGGTGCAACCCTCACACATGAGAGTTGTTACCGCGCATTGGCAGCAAAAGATACACGCTTCGATGGTGTCTTTTTTACCGGCGTCAAAACCACAGGCATTTATTGCCGTCCGGTTTGTTCCGTCAAAACGCCACGCGCGTCTTCTTGCGTATTCTTCAGCACCGCCGCAGCAGCGGAGGCGGCCGGTTTCCGTCCCTGTCTGCGTTGCCGCCCCGAACTGGCGCCGTATGCCTTGCAGCAAAATCTTGCGTATGCAGTGTGGCAGCGTATCGCCGCAGGCGCATTGAATGATGGCGATGCCGAAAAACTGGCAGCAGAAGTGGGTTTGTCTTCGCGCCAATTGCGGCGTGTACTGCAGCAGCATTTTGGCGTCACGCCTATAGAGCTTGCGCAAACACAACGGCTGCTGTTTGCGAAAAAATTATTGCAGGAAACACGTTTTCCCATGAGCGACGTGGCGTACTCAGCCGGCTTCGGCAGCGTACGCCGATTCAATGCCTTGTTCCTTGCACGTTACGGCATGGCACCGACCAGCATACGACGTGCTGCAGAAAAATCATCCGCCTATGACGCGGATGCCATCACCTTGCGTCTGGCTTATCGCCCGCCATTTGCGTGGTCCGACATGCTGCATTATTTGTCAGGTCGTGCCATCGCCGGCGTTGAAGCGGTAATCGACAATGTGCCGGGCGACGTTTCGTATGCGCGTACCGTACGTCTGGACGGCGCCAGTGGCTGGTTGCATGTGCAGCATCTTCCTGAAAAACATCAACTGGAAGTGTCGGTGTCGAGCACGCTCGCGCATGCCTTGATGCCCTTGCTGGCACGTCTGCGCAGTCAGTTCGATCTCGATGCCAATCCGCAAATTGTTGCAGCACATTTGGCGCACGATCCATTGTTGGCCAGGCAAATTGATAAGACGCCGGGTTTGCGTGTGCCGGGTGCTTTCGATGTATTTGAGCTGGCAGTCCGCGCGGTGTTGGGGCAGCAAGTCAGTGTGGCGGGTGCGACTACCTTGTCGGCACGCATGGTGCACAAGTTTGGTGTCGCGACAGCCACGCCTTTCGCCGGCGTAACCCACCACTTTCCGACGCCGGAATGCCTGGCTATAGCGAGCGCGGCAGAGATCGCTGCCATTGGCTTGCCTGTCGCGCGTGCCGAGGCGATAGGCAATCTCGCACAGTTTGCAGTGCAAGGTGGGCTGCAGATCAGGCCGGGCGCATCCCTGACGGAAGTGATTGCACATTTGAAGACCGTACGCGGCATAGGTGAATGGACGGCGCAATACATTGCGATGCGTGCCTTGCGCTTCTCCGATGCCTTCCCGGCGGGCGACCTGGGTTTGCAAAAGGCCGCGACCGAATCGGTGGACGGACTGCGACTGACGGAAAAGCAGTTGCTGCTGCGCGCCGCCAAGTGGTCACCGTGGCGCGGGTATGCAGCGCTGTTGTTATGGCATGCGCTGGGGTGATTTGCTGATGTGATTGCTCAGCAAGAATTCTGATCAACGATTTAAAAGTAGCTGGACCGGCGCTGACCGGTAAAAGGAGACATCATGATTTCATATATAGAACATCCAAGCCCGCTAGGCATATTGCTGCTCGCGGCAAGCGACGCTGGCATTTGCGGAGTGTATTTTGAAGAGCACAAACATTTCAGGGGCAAGGATAATTGGTCACCAACTGCGACGCCATCCGCTGCCCTGCATTTAAAGCACGCAGCCAAACAGCTGGATGAATATTTTGCCGCCAAGCGTACCGGGTTTGATGTAAGGCTGGACATGACCGGCACGGAATTTCAGCGTGACGTGTGGACAGCCCTGACTGCGATCCCGTTCGGCAGCAGCGTCAGTTACACGCAGCATGCAGAAGCATTGGGCAAACCCAGAGCTGTGCGCGCAGTCGGCTCGGCCATAGGAAAAAATCCGGTTTCCATCATCGTGCCCTGCCATCGCGTAATCGGTTCATCCGGCGCGGTGACCGGTTATGCCGGCGGTCTGGAACGCAAGCGCTTCTTGCTCGCGCTGGAAAATGTGGCGGTGAACTGAATACGATTGCGGCGCCAATAAAAGATGACTGTAAGGAGCCTGAGAATTGCCCGCCTTTCAGTCATTCCATAGCAAATCCAGCTAGCCGAGATCCGTCGACCGATTTCATCAATCTGTTGCGTCCACCGTTTGAATCCGTCATCCAAAGCGGATATTTATTATTTTGAGTCGCTCAACATGCTGACAAAATCCAGAAATGCGCGTGTCTTGGCGGGGACATGATGCCGCGACGGGTACAGTGCATATAACGGGAAGCGCTCATCCGGCCAATCGGGAAAGAGATTGATCAGCTTGCCATCATCTACCAACTGCCGTACGCCGAATTCCATCGCCTGTGCGATCGCATGACCAGCCAGGCAAATGCTGTGCAATGTGCCTACGTCGTTCACCATTAATTGCCCGCTCGTCTCAACCGTCATGCGCTTTTTACCCTTGTGAAATTCCCAGTCAAATGCTCGACCAGTCACCGGATTGCGATATTGCAGGCAAGCATGCTGACCGTTTGCCAATTCCTTCGGCGACAGTGGCCGGCCAAAGCGCTTGATGTATGCCGGTGACGCGACCGTCAAAATGCGCGTATCCATCAGCTTGCGTGCCACCAGCGTTGACACCGGCGGTGGCCCAAAACGCACGGCAAGATCGAAGCCGTCGGCAATCATGTCACCCAGCTGATCGCGAGTAATCAGCTCCAGTTTCAGTTCAGGATATTTTTTCAGAAACGCGCCGAGTTGCGGGCCCAATACCCAACGCGAAAAGAATGGATCAACTGTCACACGCAATCGTCCACGCACCGTGGTTGTCCCTTGCGCGGCAGACGATGCCGCTTCTTCCAATCCGGATAACAACGGCATGATTTGCTCGTAGAATCGCCGTCCTTCGTCAGTCAACGCGACTGATCGCGTGGTGCGATCAAACAGCCGTATCCCTAGCCGTGCCTCAAGCCGGGCAATCGAGCGACTGACGCCGGATTGCGACATATCGAGAATGTCACCGGCGCCGGCAAAGCTACCGCTATCCACAATCGCGGACAGGACGCCCATGCCATTTAAGATGCGTTCATCAAACGCCATGATGTATGCCTTTATGTCATTTATCAAATGACACTCATGCTATCGCGAAATGTGTCCGCTGCGGTCAAAATGCTTTCCATCGCGACGCCTTTGTCGCTAATCGCTTAGGAGAACACTATGTATGCCATCACTGGAATCACAGGAAAAGTCGGTAGCATTGTTGCCAATACATTGCTCGCAGCAGGTCTGCCAGTGCGTGCCGTTGTGCGTGATGCGGAAAAAGGTAAAGCATGGGCGGCAAAAGGCTGCGAAGTCGCGATCGCCTCCAGCGCCGATGCCCACGCGATGGCCAAGGCATTTGCCGGTACTGCCGGCGTGTTCTTTATGACGCCGCCTAATTTTGACCCGGAGCCGGGCTTTCCGGAAAGCGTCAAGATTGTCACTGCTGTTGCCGTCGCGATCGAACAGGCCAAACCGGGCAAGGTGGTATTCCTGTCAACGGTTGGTGCACACGTTGCGGAACCCAATTTGCTAAATAACTCCAAGCTGACTGAAGAAGGTTTGCGCAAGGTATCGGTGCCGGTCGCCTTGCTGCGCGCCGCCTGGTTCATGGAAAACGCTGCATGGGATGTGGCTGCGGCCAGAAATGGCGTCATTCACAGCTTCCTGCAGCCGCTCGATCATAAGATCCCAATGGTTTCCACGCAGGATATCGGGCACACGATCGCCGATCTATTACGCGAGACGTGGAGCGGCACGCGGGTAATTGAGCTCGAGGGACCTCAACGATATTCCGCCAATGATGTTGCCGCCGCCTTTGCCAAAGCGCTCGGTCACCCAGTAAGCATTAATCCGGTGCCGCGCGATACTTGGGAGACACTCTTCCAGTCTCAGGGTATGCAATTCCCGATGCCGCGCATTCGGATGCTCGATGGCTTCAATGAAGGCTGGATCGATTTTGAGGGGAACGGCGCAGAAAAACGTAACGGGATAACTTCAATCGATGCAGTGCTGGGTGAATTGTCCTAAGCGGAAAGATTGAAAGCGCCGCCGATAGCGGACCGAAGCAATAGCCAGCTGTCCCGGCAGTTGGCTATTGCCTATCGTGCGCTGATCTCCGTAGTCCAGCGCACTATCTCGGTAATGGAGGCAGAAGGTGCCCCCACATGTGTGGCGTCCGGCTCGTACAGGACGGTGAGCGGATTGACAGGCAATGCATTGAACATGTCTTGTTTGACCTTGATCAAGCCCGGGTGGTCGGCTTTGGGTGCGATGAACAATACAGGTACGCGCGGATTGACATTCTTCGTTGCCATCGACTGGTTCATCGCACCATCCGGATTAAACCAGTCGAAATACCATGCTGCCGTAGTGTTCAGCGGTGTGACGCCCTTGGCACCTTCGTAATCTGCAAAGCGGGTTTTTTCATTGCCCTTGCCATCGGCAATCATCTTGCGCGCGTTGGCAACTTCGCCACCGAGCTTGTCCTGAAAAACGGGACTGCCGACATTGCCGCCAGGCGCAATCGCGACAATGCCGTCGATCACATGTTTGTTTGCAAAATAGAGCGTGAATAAACCGCCCTGGCTATGACCTGCCACGAACAGCCGATTCGCTCCCTTGCTGCGCAAAGTAGCAAGGGCAGATTCGACTTCAGCCTCGGCGGCACTCACGCTGGCGTCGTACTCGCGCCGGGCCGACCAGGGCATGTCCAGATTCGCCACGAGATACCCTTTTGTTTCCAGCGCGGAGGCCAGTTCCGCTACATGCCGAGTGGGTGCGCCGCCCTTGCCGTGCATGACCACGATGCCGATTTTAGGCGTTGATCCGGCATCGTTGGCGGCAAAGGTCGTTATGCTCACCAACGCAGCGGCAAGCAGTGCAAAGAAATGTTTCATTCGTCGCCTTGGTCAGTTAAGGAATTTTTGCCAAAGAGGAGCCAGTACCAGTAGGCACTGGCCGATCGACGGTTCTTACTGAACCAGACGAATTGCAAATGGATAGCGATACTCTTGTCCCTTGGATGCCGCTATCGCACCGAGTATGCAAAAGATAAGATTGGCGATATACAGAACCGGCACCAGAACAAAACCGATCAGGATGAATGCCAGCACCCACGCAATCAAGAATCCTATCGTCATGGTGATCTGAAAATTCAAGGCTTCCTTGGCTTGCGAATTGGCAAAGCCCGGGCTGTCTTTCTTGAGTATCCAGATAATCAGCGCACCGATAAAGCCGGTGAAAATTCCCAGCAAATGCGCGAGCATAGCGAGATTGCAATCGTCTTTGCCTGGACTGCCTACTTCGATTTGGTCCATGAAAACTCCCTGTACAAGTGTGCGTCGAAAGGTGTTGCCGTATGACGTTGCAGTGCGGAATACTCGGGACTGATAACAGGATAAGACGACACAGGCCGCTTTAGCAAGCAGCAGTCAGCGGCTGTGCCACAAAGATAGATCGTTGCCGCAAAACATCGGGGGCGCTTGATGCGCCCCCGATGTGATGTGAAGAATCTTGCTTATGCAGCGGCCTTTTTCGCTGCCGGTTTCTTGGCGGCAGCTTTTTTAGCCGGGGCTTTTTTTGCAGCAGGCTTTTTCGCCGCTACTTTCTTGGCGGCTTTGGCTGGTACTGCATCCGTTGCGGTTTCTTCTGCATCGTCCGCTACTGCTGCTGCCTTGCCTTTGCCTGGCACTTTCTCTTTGCGCGGTTCAAACTCAAAGCTGGTTTTGCCATCCTTGCCTCGCACCAGATAGGCCTTGAAGGCGCGACGCGTGCGTTGCGAGACGAATCCCGGCAACAAATCTGTCTTTCCTTCGTTGAGCAGCTTGCTCATTTGCTCGGGCAGGATTTCCTGTTGCAGGATGATGCGACCGCTGCGGAAGTCACAGGTCTTGGGCTTGGCGACAGAGTTTTCACATACATAGGAGAGCGGCATTTCGTACACATTGCCAGCACATTTCGGGCAAGGGCCGAGTGCGGTCTGGCCTGTGAAATCGACCGGCTCCGCATTTTCGTCGTCGTTCTGACCGAAGTCGAATTCAAGTTTGAAGTTCTTGATTTCTTCGTCGCGTGAAATTTTCAGCACGGCAGCGAATGGACGGCCCATCTTGGAGCGGAAACCTTGCAGCGGACCAATGGTTTTATTCTGCAACAGCTCTTCCACTTCGGCGACTTCAAACTGACGGCTGCCTGGTGTCTTGCTCATCGAGAATTCGCATTTGGTGCAAGCGAAGCGACGGTAGTTTTCTTTCACCACGCCCCCACAATTCGGGCACGGCGTGGTCAGTGTCGCGTAGTCGCCGGGTATCGTGTCGTTGTCGTATTCCTTGGCGCGTTTGACGATGATCTGCGTCATTTGCGCGATCTCGCGCATGAATTCTTCGCGACTGATCTTGCCGCGTTCCATTTCCGACAGCTTGTATTCCCATTCGCCTGTCAGTTCCGGCGCGGTTAATTCATTGACGCCCAGGCCGCGCAGCAAAGTCATTAACTGGAATGCCTTGGCGGTCGGAATCATCTCGCGACCTTCGCGCAGCAAGTACTTTTCGTTCAGCAAACCTTCGATGATGGCGGCGCGTGTCGCTGGCGTACCCAGGCCTTTGCCAGACATTGCTTCGCGCAAGCCTTCGTCGTCGATTAGTTTGCCGGCACCTTCCATCGCGGACAACAGTGTCGCCTCTGAATAGCGGGCCGGCGGCTTTGTGACGAGGCCGTTGGCGACGACGGATTCGGTTTTTACCTTCTCGCCTTTGGCGACTGGTACCAGCGTACCGCTGTTTTCCGGATCTTTTTCGTCTATGACTTCCTTGCCGTACACCGCGAGCCAGCCCGGATTGGTCATGACCTTGCCTTCAGTCTTGAACTGATGGCCGGAGACTTCGGTGAAGCGCGTGGTGACCTGGAATTCTGCCGCCGGGAAGAAGATCGACATGAAGCGGCGTGTCACCAGGTCATACAACTTCTGTTCTGGCTCGGACAAATTCTTGGGCGCTTGCGTGGTCGGGATGATTGCAAAGTGATCACTGATTTTCGTGTTATCGAAAATCCGTTTGTTCGGCTTGACCCATTTGTTGTTCAGGATATGCTTGGCAAACTGGTGATAGTTGTTGTTCTCGGCGACGACTTCCAGCGTTTCCAGCACGGTCGGCAAATAATCTTCCGGCAGGTGGCGCGAATCGGTACGCGGATAGGTCAATACTTTATGGCGTTCATACAAGGCTTGCGCCAGGCCGAGGGTGTTCTTTGCGGAGAAACCGAAACGTGCATTCGCTTCGCGCTGCAAGCTGGTCAGGTCGAACAATGCAGGCGCCATCGAAGTGGTGGGCTTGGATTCTTCGGTGACGTTGCCTTGCTTGCCGCCGCGGCAGGCGGTGACGATCGATTCTGCAGCGGCTTTGCTCCACAGGCGTTCGGCACGGCGTTCAGGATCGACTTCGTCTTTCTTGAATTTGGTGTCCAGCCAGCGGCCTTCATAAATGCCGGCGGCACAAATGAATTCAGCGCGCACTTCCCAGTAATCGCGTGAAACGAATTTTTTGATCTTCTCTTCACGCTCGACCACGATCGACAAGGTCGGTGTTTGCACACGACCAACAGTGGTCAGGTAGAAACCGCCTTCTTTGGAGTTGAATGCGGTCATCGCACGCGTACCGTTGATGCCTATCAGCCAGTCGGCTTCACTGCGGCAGCGTGCGGCATCTGCCAGTGGCGTCATTTCGCTATCGCTGCGCAGGTTCTTGAATGCCTCGCGTATCGCGGTGGGCGTCATCGATTGCAGCCACAAACGCTGGATAGGTTGCTTGGCTTTGGTATGTTGCGCGATCAGGCGGAAAATCAGTTCGCCTTCTCGCCCGGCATCGCATGCGTTGATCAGGCCGGTGACGTCCTTGCGCTTGATCAGCTTGTTGAGCACTTTGAGCCGCGATTCGGTCTTGGCGATCGGGTTCAGCGCAAAGTGCGGTGGAATCATGGGCAAATGTGTGAAGGTCCATTTGCCGCGCTTGACGTCGTATTCTTCTGGCACCGCGATTTCCAGCAGGTGACCGACGGCGGAAGACAGCACGTATTCGTCGGATTCAAAGTACTCATCGTGCTTGGTAAAGCCGCCGAGCGTCTTCGCGATATCGTTCGCGACTGATGGCTTCTCGGCAATGATGAGGGTTTTGGTCATGATTTTTGTTCTCTAATAAAGGTGCCGGCATCCATGGCTGGGTGCAGGTTGAGGCATACAGCTTATGGCGAGGGCGGCTTTTTTCAAGAAAGACCCGCGCTAATATAAGAGTTGCATAGCCGTCAAGCGGCCAATGATAAGCGCGTTGCGGCGAAATCCGCAAGCTTGCGACAAAAGAGTGGTGAAAAGAAACGTGAAAACGAGGCGGGGTTGTTGTTGAAGAGACATGTCCGGCAGCATGGCGCCCGTCCGGACATGTTTTACAGCCACTTATATTAGTGCAACATCCGCGGTGTGGCGTCGTCGTCGTCGAGAAAGAGTTCGTCGAAGATCAAACCATCCGGCTCCTTGCCCTGGCTCCACAACACCATCAAGACAATGACTTTGAGCTTGTCGAGCGAGATCGGCGATTCGCCGGCAGCCAGTGCGCGTTCAATCACGATTTCGCGCTGGATGGGATTGATCAGCTTGGCTGATTCCAGAAATTGAATGAAGCCGATCGCCGGGGTGCCGATCACATCGATTTCACGGTCGGCATAAATGCGGATGCCGAAAGAAAACGCGGTCTGATGCGGATAGGAATCGGAAAATTCGTTGGTGGTTTCGGCTAACGCAGTCAGCCAACCCAGCGCTTTGGAGATCTCTTCTTCCTCAAAGCCGATGGCGGACAATTTTTTTGTCAGCGCATCAGAGTCCGGGCAGGCATCGGGCCGGTAGTAGGTTTCGTACAGATAAACTAGAACATCAAACATGGCGTCACCGTAGCGCTTGGGTTAAGACGACACCATCGCGAGTGTCGTCAGGATCGGATGCGTATGAATCACGCTCTTTAGCTAAAACATTACAAAGAGGTGTTACGACAGCGGCAGATCAAAGACAGCGCTTACTGTTTTCAAGGATACCCTAAAAATGCCTATGCCAACAGCGGAACAAAATTTTTTGGCGCAGATGCCATGTCAAAGTGAAATGATATTTCCGAATGATGTGAGTTTGATAATCGCGCGGTGGTGAGCGACTCAACCCAGGCGACGATACAAGCCACCCGGTAACATTTCGAGCAAGCCGTTCAACTCTAGTGTGAGAAGTTGCCCATTCAAGGTGGCGATGTCGAGCTCGCAGCGTGCGGCCAGCGTGTCGGCATCCACCGGATCGAACCCCAATGCGTGCAACAGTTGCGCCGATTGCTCGTCGGGCTCGCTGTTTGTAGATGTGGGTGCCAGCGATGTGGTGGCCGGGATATATTGCAATTCTTCCAGTATGTCCTGTGCCGACTCGACCAGCTTCGCCCCTTGCTTGATCAGCAGATGACAACCCTTAGACAAGGGCGAATGGATCGAGCCGGGAATCGCAAACATATCGCGCCCCTGTTCTGCCGCCATGCGCGCAGTGATCAGCGAGCCGGATTGCAATGCAGCTTCGACTACCAGGACGCCGCGTGCCAAACCACTGATGATGCGATTGCGGCGCGGGAAGTTGGATGCGATCGCCGGCATGCCGAGCGGATACTCGCTGAGTATGCAGCCTGCTTCCGCAATCCGATGAGCGAGTGCACGATTGCGCGCCGGATAAACCAGATCGGCGCCGGTGCCTATGACGGCAATCGTCGAGCCGGCATGTTGTGCATGTTTGATAGCCAGCAAGCCGCCTTGATGCGCTGCAGTGTCTATGCCGAGCGCCATGCCGGAGACGATGCTCAAGCCGGCCAGACTCAATGCTTCAGAAAACTTCTCTGCATTGACTATGCCTTGGGTGGTGGCGTTGCGGCTGCCGACGACAGCCAGCGATGGTCTCGATAGCAAATCGATGCGCCCCTTTGCGTACAAAACGATGGGCGGATCAGAAATTTCCAGCAGTGCGAGTGGATAAGCAGCATCGGCCAGTGTCAACACGTGATTGCCCGGCTGCTCAGCCCAGGCTTGCGTTTGTTCTGTCAGCAGGCTGACGGTTTCAGAAACAGGCGCAAGCAGTGCGCGCGCGATGCGATCAGGGACGACTTTCTGCAGCGCGGATAATTCGGTGTTGAATATATTGTGTGGCAGCCCGAAGGCGCCGAGCAGCTTGCGCGCCGTATCCGGTCCGACGCCAGCAGTTTGCTCGAGCCGCAACCAGCTTGCGAGATCGTCGGGCGCCGGCATTATGCAGACACAGGCAAAAGAATCTTGGGCTCAAATAAAAACCGGCCCTGCATGCTAGGCATCAAGTCGCTCAGGGATAAGCGCATGAAGAGCATGTCAGGGCCGGAGGGTGAGTGTCTGGCTTACTCAGGTGATCTGGCAACGTCCGCAATTTGTACGGTATCGGTAACCTGCATGACCAACCCGTACGAGATATTGTTGAAGACGCGGAAGATCAGCAGCGTGCCATACGTTTCGTCCGGCAGCTTGATGAGGCCACGGCCATTGCCTTCAGTGCGGTCTGCCGTCAATATCCCCAAGCGTTGCAGTTCCAGTACGGTGCCGATATCGAGACCATCCTTGCTACCGCGATTGATTGATACGATTTGATTCTGGCCGGCTTGCGAGACGCCGCCGTATACGGCCACGATTTGTGCATCCACTTGCTGTTCAGGTGCATGTGGCACGCTATTCATGAAGGGCTTGGGTTCCACCGCGATCAGGCGATCGCGCACGCCCATTTCTTCCTTGACGTTGGTTACGGTGAACGTGTGCGGCTCATTTTGCGCTCTGCTCAAACGCTGCAGTTTCAAGGTGCCGAGATAGACCGATTCATAACCGATGATCTTTTTGGTCGCGGGGTCCTTCAATGGTTTGCCCGGGCGGAACGCTTCAAATTCAGTATGGCCGTTCAATTCACCACGCACATAGGCTTTGTCGCCATTGCCGAGGTAGACATGGCCTTCTTGTACTGCAACGATACGCGGTGCGGTGTTTAATTCATTTTCTTCGACAATCAGCGGTTTGGTCAGAAACGCTTGAATGGCTGCCAGCGTCACGGTAGAAATCGCATCGTTAGGGGCGTCGCTGGAGCGTACTTGTGGCGACAGGCGCACGGTAGACATGTCGCCGCTATCGCTGCCGGCACCTCGGCCCAGGCGCAATTTGCCAGCGACGCGATCGAAATAAACAACCTGTCCCGGATAGATCCAGTGAGGGTTGTGTATTTGCTCGCGATTCATGTCCCACACCTGCGGCCAGCACCATGGGCGCTGCAGAAATTTGCCCGAAATATCCCACAAGGTATCGCCGCGCACGACTATGTGCTGATCCGGTGCGTTAGGCAAAAATGCGCAATTTGTTTTGCTGGCGACTGCTTTTGCCGGGGTCTGGGCGTAGGTGCTAATGGGTAAAACGACGGAAGTGAAAGCGAGAAAGAGTGCAGCTGTGCTAAAATTTTTCATGGTTTGTCCGGTGAGCTTGACCAATTGTGACGCCATTACTGTGCTGCAGCATGTTATGAGTGAAATAACACATTCGTCAAAAAACTTGCTAAATTGAATCAAATTCTGCACATAAATCCTTGAAGTAGCAAGAAAACCACGCTGTTAACCTGCCGCCTTGTTGCGCAAAAGCCGTATGTCCATATTAAATATTCTGCGTTACCCCGATTCACGGCTGCATAAAATTGCCAAGCCAGTTACCGTATTCGATGCGCGCATCAAGACGCTGGTCGCCGATATGGCCGAAACCATGTATGACGCGCCTGGTGTCGGTCTGGCCGCGTCGCAAGTCGATGTGCATGAGCAAGTGATCGTCATCGACACGTCGGAAACCCATTCGGAATTGCGTGCCTACATCAATCCGGAGCTGATCTGGGTCAGTCCGGAAATGCAAATTTACGATGAGGGTTGTCTGTCTGTACCCGGCGTGTATGACGGCGTCGAACGCCATGCGAAGGTCAAGGTGCGCGCCTATGACGTCGATGGCAAGCAGTTCGAGCTGGAAGCCGAGGGCTTGCTGGCGGTATGTATACAGCATGAAATGGATCACTTGAAGGGTAAGGTATTTGTCGAATACCTGTCGCCGCTGAAGCGCAATCGCATCAAGACCAAGATGCTGAAGGAAGAGCGCGAATTGAATCGCCATAGCAACAAGGTAGCGCAACACTGATTCACCGGGCTGCGGCAGCGTTGCCGCAGCGAAGACCTGTGTTCCCTTGCTGAAAATGCATGCAAGGGTTCGCATCCGCCGTCTGTCGTACTACAATCCCTTCCATGAAAATCATATTTGCCGGTACGCCGGAATTCGCGGCGGTCGCGTTGGCAACCCTGCACGCGGCCGGGTTCGAGATTCCGCTGGTGTTGACGCAGCCGGATCGCCCTGCCGGTCGCGGCATGCAATTGCATGCATCCGCTGTCAAACAGTTCGCATTGGCACATAACATTCCAGTGGCGCAACCGGTGTCGCTGCGTCTGGATGGTAAATTTCCGGAGATTGCGCAACAAGCGCACGACTTGCTGCGTGCCACCCCGCACGACGTCATGGTGGTGGCTGCGTATGGTTTGATCCTGCCGCAATCGGTGCTGGATATTCCGCCGCTCGGCTGCCTGAACATTCACGCGTCATTGCTGCCACGCTGGCGCGGCGCCGCCCCCATTCACAGGGCAATTGAAGTCGGCGATGTGGAAACCGGTGTCACCATCATGCAGATGGAACTGGGTCTGGATACCGGGCCCATGCTGTTGATGCAAAGTCTGCCGATCGCAGCCGACGACACGACCGCGAGTCTGCACGACAAGCTGGCCAAGCTCGGAGGCGAGATGATCGTCGAGGCCTTGCGCAAGCTGGAGCAAGGCGGCCTGACTGCAACGCCGCAGCCGGAAGCAGGCGCGAACTATGCAGCGAAAATTGCGAAGGACGAGGCAACTCTGGACCTCGCGCAATCGGCAACCGAGCTGGCACGCAAGATACGCGCATTCAATCCTTTCCCCGGTGCGATGGGTATCTGCAATGGCACGCCAGTCAAATTTTGGCAGGCTGAAGCAGTGGAATCTTCAAATCAATGGCAAGTTGGCCAGGTCATCTCGGCCAATGCGCATGACGGCGTGGTGATTGCGTGCGGCGAGGGTGCCCTGCGCGTCAGTGAACTGCAAAAGCCGGGCGGCAAGCGCTTGTCGGCCGCCGAGTTCATCAAGGGATTTCCTTTGCAGGATCAGTGTTTCGACTGAAGTTCGTTGACTACTTTCAGCTGACTTACGCGGTGGTTGCACCTTTCCGCAAACCCTTGATTTCACGTATAATTTTTACTGCGCCGATTTGATTGAACAAGTCAAAACCAGCTTGCGGGCGCCAGAATAAATTCCCTGAGAATTTACTCTAAAAATACTGCTAAAGCGGCGCTTGGTAACCCGGTCCCGTTCTGCAGACCGGGTTTTTGCATTTATGCATAGAAACGTTAACGATCAATAAAGAATTCACAATGAAACGCGACGCTATCTCCCCGACCGAAACTCTCTTGCGCGACCTGATGGCGCGCCGCATCCTGATTCTGGATGGCGCGATGGGAACCATGATTCAGCAATACAAGCTGACGGAAGAGGATTATCGCGGCACGCGTTTTGCAGATCTGGCTGCGGCTGGTGTGCATGTGCCAGCCGGTCGTGAACTGTTCGTCAAAGGCAATAACGAATTGCTGTCGCTGACGCAGCCGCATGTCATCAGCGAAATTCATGAAAAGTATCTGGCGGCAGGTGCCGATCTGATCGAAAGCAATACCTTCGGTGCGACCACCGTGGCGCAAGACGATTACCACATGGGTCATCTCGCTTATGAAATGAACGTCGCATCGGCGCGCCTGGCGCGCGCAGCTTGCGACAAGTATTCGACGCCGGACAAGCCGCGCTTTGTCGCCGGTGCATTGGGGCCGACCCCGAAGACGGCATCGATCTCGCCGGACGTCAACGATCCTGCCGCACGCAATGTGACTTTCGATCAACTGGTCACTGCGTATCTGGATCAGACGCGCGCGCTGGTTGAAGGCGGTGCCGATGTGCTGCTGGTTGAAACCATTTTCGATACGCTGAACTGCAAGGCCGCACTGTTCGCGATCGATCAGTTTTTCGAGGAGTCTGGCAAGCGTTTGCCGATCATGATTTCCGGCACCGTGACCGATGCATCGGGCCGCATTCTGTCAGGCCAGACGGTGCCTGCATTCTGGCATTCGATTCGTCATGCGCGGCCGCTTACAGTGGGTTTGAATTGCGCCCTTGGTGCGGCGTTGATGCGTCCGTATGCGGAAGAATTGTCGAAGATCGCCGATACCTATGTCTGCATTTATCCGAATGCGGGCTTGCCGAATCCAATGAGCGATACCGGTTTCGACGAGACGCCGGATGTGACGTCGTCGCTGCTGAAGGACTTCGCCGAAAGCGGCTTCGTCAATATCGCTGGTGGCTGCTGCGGTACCACGCCTGACCATATCCGGGCGATCGCAGAAACGGTCAAGACGATCGAGCCGCGGCTGGTGCCATCGGTTGCGCCGACCATGAAATTGTCCGGCCTCGAGCCGTTTGTGATCGATGATCAATCGTTGTTCGTCAACGTCGGTGAGCGCACCAACGTTACCGGCTCGAAAGCATTTGCACGTCTGATCATCAACGAGCAATACGATGAAGCATTGGCGGTCGCACGCCAGCAAGTTGAAAACGGCGCGCAGGTCATCGACATAAACATGGATGAAGCGATGCTCGATTCGCAAGCGGCGATGTCGCGCTTTTTGAATCTGGTGGCGTCCGAACCGGACATCGCACGCGTACCTATCATGATCGATTCGTCTAAATGGTCGGTGATCGAAGCCGGCTTGAAGTGCGTGCAGGGCAAGGCGATCGTCAATTCGATCTCGATGAAAGAGGGCGAGGAGAAATTCCTGCATGAAGCGAAGCTGTGTCGTCGTTATGGCGCGGCCGTGATCGTGATGGCCTTCGATGAAAAAGGTCAGGCCGATACCTTCGAACGCAAGATCGAAATCTGCGAACGCGCATACAACTTGCTGATCAAGGAAGTGGATTTCCCGCCGGAAGACATCATCTTCGATCCGAATATTTTCGCGATCGCGACCGGCATTGAAGAACACAATAACTACGCGGTCGACTTCATCAATTCGGTACGCTGGATCAAGGAGAATCTGCCGCACGCAAAAATCAGCGGCGGTGTCTCCAACGTCAGCTTCAGCTTCCGCGGCAACGATCCGGCGCGCGAAGCAATCCACACCGTGTTCCTGTATCACGCGATCAAGGCCGGCATGACGATGGGCATCGTCAACGCCGGCATGGTGGGCGTGTACGACAACCTGTCGCCAGAGTTGAAAGAACGTGTCGAAGACGTAGTACTGAATCGTCGCGAAGATGCGACCGAACGCATGATCGAAATCGCGTCGACGCTGAAGGCCGGCGACAAGAAAGAAGAAGCCACGCTCGAATGGCGCAGCGGCACCGTGCAGCAGCGTCTGGCGCATGCGCTGGTACAAGGCATCACGCAATGGATAGTCGAAGACACCGAAGAAGCGCGGCAGGAATTACTGGGCAATGGCGGGCGGCCTATTCATGTGATCGAAGGTCCATTGATGGACGGCATGAACATCGTCGGCGACTTGTTCGGCCAGGGCAAAATGTTCTTGCCGCAGGTGGTGAAGTCCGCACGTGTGATGAAACAGGCAGTCGCCCATCTGATTCCATTCATTGAAGAAGAGAAGCGCTTGCTGCAAGAGCAGACCGGCATCGTCAGCAAGCCGAAAGGCAAGATCGTGATCGCCACTGTCAAAGGCGACGTGCATGACATCGGCAAGAATATCGTGTCGGTCGTCCTGCAATGCAATAACTTCGAAGTCGTTAACATGGGCGTGATGGTACCGTGTTCGGAAATCCTGGCGAAGGCCAAGGAAGAGAATGCCGACATCATCGGTCTGTCGGGTTTGATTACGCCTTCTCTGGAAGAAATGGCTTACGTTGCCAAGGAAATGCAGCGCGACGAATATTTCCGTGGTCTGAAAGTGCCCCTGCTGATCGGTGGCGCGACCACCAGTCGGGCGCATACCGCAGTCAAGATCGCGCATAACTATGACGGTCCGGTGGTCTATGTGCCGGACGCATCGCGCTCGGTCTCGGTCGCCCAATCATTGCTGACGCCCGAGCATCGCGATGCCTACATTGCCGAAATCGCGACTGATTACGAACGCATACGCGAGCAGCACGCCAATAAAAAAGCGGTGCCCATGTTGAGTCTGGCGGATGCGCGTGCGAATAAAACAAAACTCGATTTCACCGGCAAGTTCGCACCCATCAAACCGAAATTCATAGGTCGTCGCGTATTCAAGAACGTTGATCTTGCGACGATTGCACAATACATCGATTGGGGTCCGTTCTTTCAGACCTGGGACCTCGCCGGCCCTTACCCCGCGATTCTGAACGATGAGGTGGTCGGCGATGCGGCGACCAAGGTTTTTGTCGAAGGTCAGGCCTTGCTGAAGAAGGTCATTGACGGACGCTGGCTGACCGCCAATGGTGTGATCGCCCTTCTGCCTGCCAACAGCGTCAATGATGATGACATTGAAGTCTACACCGATGAAACGCGGACCAAGGTTGCGTTTACCTATTACGGCTTGCGTCAGCAGACCGTCAAGCCGGTGATCGACGGCGTGGCCCGCCCGAATCAATGTCTGGCCGATTTCATTGCGCCGAAATCATCCGGCGTGGCGGATTACATCGGCTTGTTTGCCGTGACTGCCGGCCTCGGCATCGAGAAGTACGAAAAGCGCTTTGAAGATGCGCATGACGATTACTCATCGATCATGCTGAAGTCGCTGGCCGATCGTCTGGCCGAGGCATTTGCCGAGCATTTGCATGAGCGCGTGCGCAAGGATTTGTGGGGCTACGCCAGCGACGAGCAATTGAGTAATGAAGCCTTGATCAAGGAAGAATATTCCGGCATACGTCCTGCTCCCGGCTATCCGGCTTGTCCCGAACATACGGTCAAGGCCGATATGTTCAACATCTTGCAGGCGGAAGAAATCGGCATGATGCTGACCGATTCGTTTGCGATGTTCCCGGGCGCCGCGGTATCAGGTTTCTACTTTGCCCATCCGGAAGCGAAATACTTTGTCGTCGGCAAAGTCGGCAACGATCAAGTCAGCGATATGGTGAAACGTCGAGGTGCGTCGAAAGAGGATGTGGAACGCTGGTTGGCGCCCAACTTGTCGTAATCCGACTCATCGCACGACACGCGGTGGCCCAACAGTCGCCCAACAAAAAAGCTGCAAAAAGTTTGCAGCTTTTTTTATGTCTTGTCGGGTTTGATTGCCAACAGGGCAAGAGGCCGCGCTTAAGCCAGCGGCAAACCGTCGATGAATACTTTTAATTCACCGCTCTTGAATGCCACCCATGTTTCATTCGTCGTTAATGGTTCGGTAACGATGATGGCGACGCGATCATTCGGCGTGGTTACTTCCGAGAAATCCACTTTCATGTCTTCATCGCACAACACGGCTTCGGCAAACGGATATTGCCGCACGATGTAATGCAGATTTGTCGAGCAATGCGCAAATAGCGCCGAGCCATCCGACAGCATCATGTTGAAGGTGCCGTGCACGGCAATCTTGCTGCATAGTGCTTCGATTGCGGCGGTCAGTTGCGGCAGTGTCGGCAAGGCATCGTCAAAACGGCGGCGCAGTTCCTGCAGGATGTAGCAGAACGCCGCTTCACTATCGGTGCTGCCTACCGGCTGGTATGGACCATTCAATTCCGGATTGAAATCCTTCAGGTCGCCGTTGTGGGCGAAGACGAAATAGCGACCCCATAATTCGCGCACGAATGGATGGCAGTTCTCAAGCGCGATGCGGCCTTGCGTCGCCTTGCGGATATGGGCGATGACATTTTTTGATTTAATCGGGCAGCGTCGTATCAGTTCGGCAACCGGTGATTCGGTGGCGGATTGGTAGTCGACAAAATGACGCACGCCTGCGCCCTCAAAAAAGGCAATGCCCCACCCGTCGTTGTGATTATCGGTGCGGCCGCCGCGTGTGGCAAAGCCGGTGAAGCTGAACACGATATCGGTGGGAACATTGCAATTCATTCCAAGAAGCTGACACATGTATTTCCGTAATTATTTGTGATGTAAAGCGGCTGGCTTTTGTTGCGCAGGTTTTTCAACACAGTATCACGACTCGCCTCATGCTCAACGTTGGTCCGGAATTTCTGCGAGGTTTTGACCACGGCCGATCTGTGGTGTTTTCCGCATAAAACATTGAAATATCGATCACTTGTCGAGTCGGAATTGGAATGTCAAAGTCCGGTCATAATCGACAACTAGCATGAGCCCTATCAATTTATCTATCGGGTGACTCATGAGCGTGCGAAATTTACTGATCCAGGGTGGTACCAGTCTTGTACAAAATGCGCAGGGCGTAACGAACTGGAGCACTAGGGCAATCGCCACTTCGCATACCTGCATTGACAGCATTGCAGCGACGCCGAACCATGCAGCTCGCCCACCGACGGTATTTGATGCCGGTGGCTTGCTGGTGTTGCCCGGGATGGTGGATATTCATGGCGATGCCTTCGAGCGGCAATTGCAACCGAGGGCAGATGCCTTCTTTTCCCATGAGATCGCGCTGGCTGATACGGATCGTCAGTTAGTCGCCAACGGTATTACGACGGCCTGCCATGGGCTGACGTATTCGTGGGAAGGCGGCTTGCGCGGACGGGAATCCGCGATCGCTCTGCTGGAACAAGTCGCTCGGCAACGCAAGATGAACCATGCCGATCACCGCATTCATTTACGTTTTGAAAATCATCATATCGATGGCCTGGCCGATGCCTTGCAATGGATACATCAGGGGCGCATTGATTTCCTCGCCTTTAATGAGCATCTGCCTGCGATTGCGGAAAAATCCCTGTCACCGGAAAAATTGGCTACTTATAGCGAGCGCGCACGTTGCGATACGCAGACCTATCTGCGTCGCTTGAAAAAAGCACAGGAGCGCTCTGATCAAGTGCCGTATGTCGTCGCCACTCTTGCCAAAGCCTGTCGTGCTCGGGGCGTGCCTATGGCTTCGCACGGCGACCAGACGTTCCTGCAAAGGGAGCGCTATCAGGAATTAGGCGTGACCATCAGCGAATTCCCCCGCACGCAGGAGGCAATTTTGACGGCGATGGGGTTGGATAATCAGGTGGTCATGGGCGCACCGAATGTCTTGTTAAGCGGCAGCCATTGCGGTGGCTTGGCGACCGAAGATGCCGTGAGGAGCGGCATGTGCGACATGCTGGCTTCCGATTATTATTATCCGGCGATGTTGCATGCGCCCTTCAAGCTGGCACATCTTGGCTTGTGCACACTGGCGCAGGCATGGTGTCTGGTGGCGCAAAATCCGGCCCGTGCCTTGGGTCTGGAAGATCGCGGACACATACGTGATGGCGGCCGTGCCGATATGCTGATGGTGGATGTGTCAGCGGCAGGCAGCGCGCGTCTGGTAGCGACGATTGCGGCTGGCAAAATCGCCTACTGTGCAGATCCTGCGCGTTTGCACATGCCGCAGTCGCATGAGTTGGCGGCCTGAGGGCGCGCGTAGCTCCTTGTCTTAGTCGGCAAGTCTTGTAGCGGTGTTTTGCGCAAGTTCTATCCGGCAACGCCATATGTCATGTCCTGATGCCTGATACTTTTGCTCGAACGGCGTAATCGCCTGTTGCGGTACGTAAGGCAGGCAAGCAACTTGCTGCTGCGTTACCAGCGCCAATGCCGTACGGAATTCTTCAATATAGATGCGCCAGTTGCTGCGACATTCCAGCGTGCCACCCAGCGCAATAATCGTTGGAAAAATGGCGTGCCCATGCCAGCGCCGCGCCAGATGCCCTATCTTCGGCCACGGATTGGGATACAGGATGTAATGTCGCTCCAGTCGTATCCCGCTGTGCAATAGCAGCCGCCAGTAATCAACCAGATCGGCTCGCACACGCGTGAAATTGTGTGGCAGCGCTTGCGGCCATTGCGTATTGCGAGCGATCCGATCTGCGGATTGATCGACGCCGATTACAAAATGATCGGGGAATTGCGTTGCCAGATGCAAGGTTGACAAGCCCACGCCGCAAGCGGCATCCAGTATCAACGGCTTTGCGCCAGCAGCCCGCCAGGCATCAATGCTGCGTTCGAACGCAGCGCGATTGTAATCAGTAACGGGTTTTTGAAACGGGTGTGTCAGGTGCTTGAGCAGCAGTGCGTTCAAGTCTTTGTGCACGTTGCTTTGACTGCTGCTTATTTGATGGGAGTTCGCATGCATCGCGATAGCACGGTAAAGAAAATCGAGGGGTTATGCTTTTGGGATGTCGAATGATAAATGAAAGTCAGGCAATAAAAAAGCGACCCCTGCGGATCGCTTTTGCTGACATAAAGCATGCTTAGTGAAAGACGACAGCCTGGCTCATGAATGGATCATAGTTGCCGAGAAAATCATCAATCTCTTCCACGCTTGGTTCGGTGGCGATCAAATCCTTCACTTCGCGGCGAAACGATTCTGCCAGTGCACCCGCGATGAATACTTCTCGCTTGGATGGTTTATCCATGATTTCATAACCGCCGAAACGCAATGCATCCTGATCGGCATCCGCACCGAATTCCACTACGCTGTACTGATCGCTGTTGTAGATAACGTTCATATGAATCTCCTGTTGCCAATGCAATGAAATCATTGCGTTGATAGAGAAATGGCGCAGATTGGAAAAATTTCAAGCCCTGAACCAAATCGCTGGTTCATAACTTGGTAACGGCTTGTAACAGCAAATATTGAGCAGAACTAACGATGATTAACAATGTGACTAAAACAACATGGTTATTTTCATTGTTGTTTAGTTATGCATTACACACTATGTCATCTGTGAGCGACATCAAGCTGTCGTAAGGTGCTTCTGAGAGAAAGAGGCGAAGTTGGTCTATGTGTTCGCTATTGGCAACGCTGATGTAAAGTCGTTCTGGCTGGGTGCGCAACATGCGATTCAAATGTACGCGCATGATCATGTTGCCAACGCAGCACATGCAGCCTGGCGCAATGCGGACAATGGTCAGATTGGGGCTGGACGCCAGAGTATCGATTGCACTGTTGCCGTCTGGCAGGCCTTCGAGAATAATCGCGGTCTGCAGGCTGGGATTGAGGTTGCTGAGAATGACGGCTTCGCGGTCTTTGGCGCGCGCGCCCATCACCAGGGATGTCAGTGTCATATTCCTTTTTTTGCAATCTTGCCCGGCTCTACACCCAACTGCTTGAGCTTGCGATACAGGTGTGTACGTTCCAGTCCGGTTTTTTCCGCTACGCGCGTCATGCTGCCGCCTTCCTGTCCCAGATGATGTTCGAAGTAGGCGCGCTCGAAAGCATCGCGTGCTTCGCGCAAGGGCAATTCAAACGAGGCAGTAAAAAATTGGGTATCGGCCGACATTAGCGATGCCGGAATACTTTGCTGGTAAGCGATGCCGGTTGCTGGCGGCAGATTTTTATCATTAGCCAGATGGTGGGGGTCGATTGAGGCGATAGGCGCACGCACGGGGATGGCTGCTACGCGGGTGACTTCCTGTCCGCGCGAAATACCTTGTTGCACAGCTTTCAAAAGCTTTTGCAACGAGATAGGCTTTTCGAGGAAGTTGAGCGCACCGATGCGGGTTGCTTCGACTGCAGTATCGATGGTCGCATGTCCCGACATCATGATCACAGGCATCGTCAGCAAACCATCGCGCTGCCATTCCTTGAGCAGAGTGACGCCGTCCGTGTCTGGCATCCAGATATCAAGCAAAACCAGATCAGGTTTTGCTGCAGCGCGCAGTTCTCGTGCTTGCTGGGCGTTCTCGGCTGTTGCCACGACATGACCTTCGTCCCCCAGAATTTCGGAGAGCAATTCGCGTATTCCCATTTCGTCGTCAACAACTAGAATGTTTGCCATCTGTTCACCTCCCTCAACGTAGTGTCACCCTCTATCCAAGCCTTGTAGTTCGGACTTTTTCAAGAGGCTAACTTTAACAGCAAAATTGCCACTTTTGCACCATTCGTGGTAGTTCGATTTTTGACATCGATACGGCCGCCGTGTTCTTCAATAATTTTCTTCACCATAGCAAGGCCCAGGCCAGTGCCGCGTGGTTTGGACGTAATGTAGGGTTCAAATGCATGTGCCAGAATTTTCGGAGAGAAACCCGGGCCATTATCGGTAATGGACAGTTGCACTGCGTTACTGACAGTGCCATCCGAACTGCGATAATGAATTTCTTCCGTAATAATATCAATACGGGCAGGGGTGTCTTTGTTTGGGCGGTCACTGACCGCGTCTTGCGCATTCTGCAGCAGATTGTGTATGACCTGGCGCAATTGTGTAGGGTCGCCCATTACATGCGGCAAGCCATCACCTAAATTGGCGTAAATGATATCGCGCTCATCGCCAGCGAGATACAGATGCAGAATTTCTTCTATCAGTGCATTCAGATCGAGTTCGGACAGCACTGCTGGCGGTGTCTTTGCATAGTCACGGAAATCGTCGACCATGCGCTTCATCGCAGTAACCTGATTGACGATAGTCGCAGTGCTGCGCTCCAGTATTTTGGCATCCGGCTCGCTCAACTTGCCTTCGAGTTTCATCTGCAGGCGTTCGGCCGACAGTTGTATCGGGGTCAGCGGGTTCTTGATTTCATGCGCGAGGCGTCGCGCTACTTCGCCCCATGCAATCGAGCGCTGCGCAGAAATCACGTCGGAGATGTCATCGAATACCACCACATAACCGCTGTCCCTCGCGGCCGGCAGGCGCGATCCGCGTGCCAGCAATGAAATATCGTTTTCCGCTTCCGGCCCGCCCATTCGGCGCGGCACATCGATCTGATGTTGCCAATGCAGATTCTCGGCACCGACGCCGCCCGCTGCCGACTGCGCACTTTGTTCGGAAAACGATTGCGTGATTACGTGCGCGAATGCGCTCAAGCCATCAATCTCCTTGATGGGTTTGCCGATATGCTGGGCGAAGTCATGCTCCAGAATGCGTTCCACCGATTCATTGCAGGTAACGAGTCTGAAATTGCGGTCGAGCACCATCACACCCGCCGACATATTGGCGAGTACGGATTCCAGATAACCTTTGGCGTTTTCCAGTTCGTTGCGGTTTTTTTCTACCGATGCGCGCGCGTCGAACAACTGGCGTGTCATGGTGTTGAAGGATTGTGTCAGGGTGCCGAGCTCATCCGAGGTTGCAATAATAGGTCTGGGCGACAGATTGCCTTCGGCCACAGCTTTGGTGCCCTCCGCCAGCAACAGCAGTGGTTTGGCCAGATCGCTGGCGATCAAAAATGCACCGGCAATCGCGCCGAAGATGGCCAGCAGTAGGGTGAGCGTCAAGGTCACGATATAGATTTTGCGCAGTCCTGTGCGCGCAATATAGCGTTCCTGATATTCACTGTAGGCCACGCGTAGCGCTTCTGCATTGGTTGCCAGTTGTTCCGGCACTGGTTGCAGCAGTTGCAGATAACGTGGCTCGGTTTGAAAGGATAAGGTCCTGCTTGCACTCGGAATCGCGACGACAACGCGCAAACGCAAACTGTTGCCTGGGTTGGCTGCAGGGGTGGTGATTGTATTGGTCGTTGCGTTGCTGACAGCCGGGCTGTTGTCCTGAAAATCGGTATTACCTTCGATAACTGCGTATCCACGCGTCAGCCTGGCCTGGCGCAACATCGCCGCAGTAGGCAAGTCGGGCAGGAAGGCGCTGAGCTGTGAGCCGGAGCTTGCCACCATCTGGCCGTTGCCGGTCACGATGACAGCTTCCTGCGACAGGTTTTGGTCGCGTATGCGCGACAACTGGGTGATCTGGTTGGCTTCGGATGAATCGGATAATTCCAGCGCCATGTTGCGCGCCCTGACGCGTAATTCATCCAGAGAAGAATCGAGTGCGGCACGACCTAGATTGAGACCGGCTTCCAGTGCGGATTCAACCCGTACGTCAAACCATGATTCTATCGAGCGCGAAACAAATTGCACGGAGACGGTATAAATCACTGCGCCTGGCAAGATGCCGATCATGGCAAACAGCAGCACCAATTTTGCCATCAACCTGGAGCCAAACTTGCCGCGCCGATAGCGCTTGTATAAACGTATCAGCAACAATGTAACCAGCATCAGCAATGCCGCGGCAACGACTGCATTGAGAATCAGCAGCCACGGGTAATTGCGTTCGAACAGGTTGGAGTTTTCTGACGCGGAGGCCAGCAGGAATAGAAGGATACTGATAACGGCGCCGCCAACTATCAGCAAATACCGAAGTAACCTGGTCACTGCCGTTCCGCCGTATAGAGAAAGTGCTTCCAGTTCGAAGTCAGGCGCCAGTCGCTGCTATTGAGCGCATGGACCTGAAACGGCTTGGGAAGCTGGGCAACATCGAGTTGCATACGGACCGACACGGAATAAGTCTGGCCAACCTTTAATGCATTTCGGTCGGCGACTACCCAGCGATTCGGACGACGAACAAGAGAGAGGGCATCGTCCAGCGTCGGAAAGCTTTGCTGCAGCCGTCCGGTAATGGCGGCGTGATATTGCCGCGTGAGGACGTTGTAGGAAATACGTATGGTTTGCGATTCCACGATTTCTTTTGTGTCAAACCAGTACCAGCGTGGTTTGGTGATTTCTATCTCGGTCGTAAAGTATAAGGGGATGCCGCGATTCAGCGCATCTTCCAGTCCACGATTCAAATCGAAAGCAAAGGTCGACGATAGTCGATAACCTTCGCTGCTGTCTTCCAGGTGTGCTTGCTCAATCTCGATGCCGTCTGCTGCCCGTGCATTCACAAACTGCAGCGAAAACGCCAGCAGCAAGGTGGTGCAAAGCCAATAGAGGAAAGTGGGAGAGTGTAGTTTCACGCGTGATGACAGTGCAATCGTATGGCGGATTGTATAGGCTGCATAAAAAGGTCAGATCCCGGATTTTTGAAACAATGCGTAAAACAGGCCATCATGGTCGTTGTCCAAACTGGAGGTCGGCAACAACTGGCCGGGAGCAGTTAATCTCGTCGCATTATTACGCACTGCAAACGCAGCTGCCTGCGCTTCTGATTCCTGCGGCCACAATGAGCACGTTACAAATAGCAATTTACCATCCGGTCGCAGCATCTGCCAAAGGTTGTCGAGAATTTCGCCGGAAATTGTTGCAAGCTGTGCAGTATCGCTTTTACGTCTCAGCCAGCGTATATCTGGATGCCGGCGTACGATGCCGGATGCAGTACATGGCACATCGGCCAGGATGCGGTCGAAAGGTTTGCCATCCCACCAACTGTTATCGCTGGCATCTCCGGTCAGCAAGGATGCCTGCAACTGCAGGCGCTCCAAATTTTCAGTGATGCGTGACATGCGACGCTCATCGCTGTCCAGTGCGATCAGTTCGACTTGCGCTGTTTCGAGAATGTGGCCGGTTTTTCCACCCGGGGCTGCGCATGCATCCAGCACACGCATGCCATCTTGTACATCGAGTAAAGGTGCGGCCATCTGAGCGGCTGCATCCTGCACCGAAACCAGGCCGTCGATGAAGCCCGGAATTTGACTCACTGGCGTTGCTTGCGCGAGCCGCACGGCAACCGGACCTATGTGTGTGGCAACGATGTCTTGTTGCGCGAGCATGGCAAGGTAATCCGCTACGCTGATTTTGCGCTGATTGACACGCAGGGTCAGTGGTGGCGAGGCGTTGCCGGCTTGCAGTATTGATTGCCAGTCTTGTGGATACGCCGAGCGCATCCGGTCTATCCACCAGTCCGGATAATTCCAGACTGCCATTTGCGTGCCGGCTGCACTTTTCATTAGCGCATCACGCTCGCGCAAAAAGCGCCGCAAGATGGCGTTCACCATGCCTTTGGCATGCGCCATGTCCGGATCTGCGGCGGCCGCTGTCACTGCCTGATCGACCACGGTGAAATCACTGTAACGCGCACCCGAGGTGGCTGCTTCAGGATCGGAAATCAGCGCGAGCGAACAACACAACAGGCCATGCAAAATGGCCGGGTCGGTTTGCTTGGTCGTCATTGCATTGAGCAAGGCTTCGGCACGGCCGATATGGCGCATGCAGTGATACGAAATATCCTGAATGGCACCGCGCGCTTGTGGGGTTGCATTGGTTTGCGCAAAAATGCGCGCCAGCGATTGCGGTAATGCGATGCCACGTCCGACATCGGCGACAGCCTGTGCGGCACCATGCAGAGTAAAGGAAAGTGAATCGGGTTTTAAATGAATGGTCGCCACATTATGTTTTCGTTAGGGCGGGTGAGGCCGAGCACGATGCAATGATCGTCCAGGGCGGCTTCCTGCCTGAGCCAACTTGCAAGAATGATCATGCAATGCTCGTGATTTTCAATGACGTGATTGTAACGGGAGCGGACTGTCCGCGCGCATTATGCGCGATAAATTGCGGAAGTTTATGGTTTGCGTGTCCTGCCGGATAAGGACAATGATTTAACCGAAATGCGACCGGCAAGCGTCATGATCGAACTGCGAAGGGAAGGCTTGATTCAAGCGGAAGTCAGTTTCGTAACAGCAAACTGCTCCCGCTTTCCTCATTGACGCGAGGCAAACACATGCATGTATCGCCTGCTGTGTGACTGTATCAGCGGTGTTACTTGAACATTAAACGCCCCACATCACATCTTTGTTTTCTTCTCGTGCGGCGCGCAGCATTTCAAGCAGCGGGTAGGCGCGAGATGAAAAATGCACCGCCTCCGGTTGTTCGTGTTCATTGTCGTCGCCTTGTTCGCCATGATGGGCGACGACATCGCGTTGTACCGCTTCGGATGCGTAATGGGCCTTGCTTTCGGTTATTTCGTTTTCCAGTAATTTGATCGCATTGGCTGTTTCTGCTGCGGTAATGACGCCGCGTTTATGGTCTTTATGCAGAAGATCGAGAATACGTTTGGCATGTTCTTCATACATCATGACCTCGGCAGCCGCTTTGGATTTAAACGTAATTAACATGAGCATCCTCCTTGTTGTGAGCCTGATAAAACGATAGCACGATTTCAAAATGGCTTCTAGCGCCGTTCAGTCGCATCTTGTGAACAGCATATACCTGTAAAGACAGAAATGCTTGTGCGCTAGTTCAATTTGAAAGAAGAGAAAAATGTCGTCACCACATCGCGGCTGACCGATTTCTCGGGACCGATCACGATCAGTTGATACACGTGCGTCTCTTTTGCCAGAAAGCGCGCAAACAAAACGCGATTCTGACCGTTCGCTGTCGCGCCGATGGCTTCAATCTCGGTGAATGCCACGGTGCCCGGATTATTCATCGATTGCGGCATGGTCAGCACTTTTTCCTGCTTGATATTGCCGCCGATATTGTTGACCATCGCAGTCTTCATTGCCATCAGTGAAACCTGCGCTTGCACTGCGTCCGGCAACGCGGCACTGCCTACAGCGAAAGTTATGCCATCGACCTCGGATGCGATCATCGTCATCGAGACGGGTATACCTTTCAGATCGATTTTCCGGGTGTATGTTGTGGGTTTGGTTGGCAGCGCGACGATATAAGATGCTGTTTCGCTGCGCACTTCGCGCCAATCGAACTTGGGCGAACACGCACTTAGCAAGAGAAGGCTGGCGATGAAAACCGTATTGCGCAAGTGGGTAGGTGAAAAAATCATGGCGATGAAGGCGTATGCGGGACAGCTATGTTACACCCTGCACTCTATCGGGCTGCAATTCTCGTTCTTGCAAGCGGAGCGGGTGATGCCCGCTCCGGCAAGGCGAGTAAAATCTTCCAAAAATGAAAAGTTCTGCAAACCTATCATAAGGCAATCTCATGGGAAAACTGCTGGCGATCGATGGTTTAAACATCGTGCGGCGTGTGTATGAAGCAAATGTGGAGCCCGACTCATCAGCCAAGGCCGAGTCGGCACTGCGCCATTCGATCGCCTCGTTTAAAAAACTTCTGGCGATGCATCAGCCTACGCATGTATTGCCGGCCTTTGATTTTGGCGGCCACACGTGGCGTCACGATTTGTATCCGCAATATCGTGAAAAGCGCGAAGCGATGCCAGACGTATTGCGCGAGCGCTTGCCGGATTTTTACGTCCAACTGGCGACACTCGGACTGAAGGTGGTGTCGGTGCCCGAGGTGGAGGCCGATGACGTGATCGCGACCGCTGTGATGCGCTGGCTGGCAGAAGGTCGCGGCGATGCAGTCGTCGCGTCAACCGACAAGGATTTGCATGTGCTGATTGCGCACGGCGCGGTGTTGTGGGATCACTTCAAAAGCGAATGGCACGACAGCAAATGGGTGGAAGATAAGTTCGGCGTACCGCCAGAAAAATTGACCGATCTTTTAGCCTTGATGGGCGATGTATCAGATAGCATTCCCGGCGTGTCCAAAGTTGGCGTGAAGACTGCCGCCAAGTTGTTGCAAAGTTACGGCGATATCGACCGCATCATGGCAGGTGCCGGTATTTTGAAAGATAGCTTGGGCGAGCGTTTGCGCAAGGATAGTGCGCAGCTGGCGGTATCGCGAAAACTGGTTGAGTTGAAATCCGATGTGAGGATGGGCGTGACGTGGAACATGCTGGCATTCGACGCGATGCAAACTACTTGATGTGCAATGACAGCACGTTAGTTACCATACACTTTTTGAAATCGAACTTTTATGACTGAACTCAATCAACGCTATATCGTCCAGCAATGCAAAACCAATGCGGGCGAAAAAGAATTGCCTGTTTTTGCCAAGGCAATGCGAAGCAAGGAAGGTGTTTTTGAAGGTGTATCTTTTATTCGCAATCGGGATAAAGCGTCCATCATGACACTGGCAGAAGCGCAAGAAGCGGTGGCGTGGGCCAAGAAGAAAAAGCCGCTGGCGGGCTTGTATGAAACCAGCATTATTCCTGCGGGATAAAGAGGTGCGACTTGCTTGTTGGCGCATCATGTTAAAGATTTTTATGATCTCTGTGAAAGGGCAGGTATGCGCTTAACGATGCGACGTATTATCACTAGCGGTGCTATTGCTTGTGCGGGATGGAGTGCGGTGGGGATTGCATCTGCCTCATCCCCCGATGCGTGGAAAGTCTTATACGAGACAACGGCCGATGCCTGTTTGAAGCAAAGCGGCTTGAAAAAGCCCAAGGTGGTGGAAGGGCCGGTGTTGTTTTCCAATGCGATACTTTACAAGATCAAGGGTACGTGGCCGCAGGCACATATGAAGGGTAAAACGGGCAAAGTGTATTGCTCCCATCCCTACCCAACTGGGGCGCCTGAAATAGTTGATGCACCTTGATTGAGCGTCCTGGTACTGCGATTCGTCGATTGACTTCCATTGTTTGAAAAGTGCTGTTGCGCCAACGATGTATTTTCATCGTTATACGCAACAGCATTAGTACGTCTGCCTATTTCAAGGCGGGAGTTGTGCTAGGCGGTTTGCGAACTTTGGTTGCCTGCTCAAATGCATAAGCCACTTTCACCAGTGTCGCTTCGTCAAATGGCTTACCCATGATATCCATGCCAATCGGAACACCTATCGGTGCGTTGGCACTTGGTTTGGAAAAGCCGATGGGAACGGTGAATGCAGGGAAGCCGGTCATCGCCGCCAGAATGCCGTTGCGGTCAGCCTGATTCAATTCGCCGATCGGGACGACCAAACGTTTCTGCAATGGATAGATGATGGTCTCGACGTTCTGTTCCTTCATGCGCATCAGCAAGCGATCACGCAGGCCATCCAGCTTTGACAAGCGCAGCAAGTATTCCTTTTGCTCACGTGGTGTTTCAATTGCATTCGATGCGCTCAGGAATTTTTCGAGGGTCGGTTTGTTAAACTTGCCAGCCGCGATGAATTCGCTCAGTGTCTTCACTGGTGTCGCATCCCCCAGACTTTGCAGGTAGGCATTGAATAGCGGTTTGAATTCCCATTTTTGCACGTCGTAGTCATTATTGATCGCGCCGGCATCGAACATCGGATCATCAATTTCGACTACAGTTGCGCCCGCTTTTTTTAATGCAGCGACTGCATTTGCCATTGCCAGGTTGACTTCCTCATGTTCAGGCTTGGTGCCCAAAAAGCTTTTCAGTACAGCGATGCGTGCGCCCTTCAAACCATGCGGATCAAGATAAGCAGTATAAGTTTTGGGAATATGGCTGGCACCGCGTGCGGTCGGTATATCAGCGGCGTCGAAGCCAGCTATGACATCAAGCATGATCGCGGCATCAGCGACCGAGCGTGTAATCGGCCCAGCCACGTCTTGCGTGTCCGACACAGGCATCACGCCGGCGCGGCTGACCAGGCCCAGCGTCGAGCGAAAACCGACCAGTGCGTTGGCTGATGCCGGTGAGCGTATCGAATTGACTGTATCGCTGCCTAAACCAGCGGCGGCAAAGTTAGCCGCGATGGCGACGCCTGTGCCGCCGCTTGAGCCGCCTGGTGTGCGAGTCAAATCGTAGGGATTGCGGGTTTGGCCGCCCAGCGAGCTGACGGTCGTGCCCGACAAGGCCAGTTCATGCATATTCGTTTTCATCAAGATGATGGCGCCTGCTTCACGCAATTTGCGCGTGACAGTACTTTCGACCGCCGGACGCACACCTTTCAATGCCTCTGAGCCTCCGGTGGTCGGCATGTCCAGCGTGTTGTAATTGTCTTTGGCGGCGATTGGGACGCAGTGCAGGGGGCCGCTCAATTTCCCCGTCTTTTTGAATTCGGCATCCTTGGCCAGCGCGAGCTCGTGCGCAGCAGGATTGAGCGTCAAGACCGCGTTCAGCACAGGCCCTTGTTTGTCGTAAGCGGCGACGCGTGCCAAATAGGCGTCTACCAAATCGGTGCAACTCAGTTTGCCGCTTTTCAAGGCAGCTTGAATTTTACTGATTGACGTTTCTTCAATGGGGAATGGCTGGGCCGCTTGGGCGCCAAGCTGCAACAGAGCGGTAAGGGAAAAGGCGAGGGCTTTGAGTTTCATGGCATGTCCTTAGTTGAGGAATGCAAGGCGTACGCAATTACCATGCCTGTGACATGTCAGATTTTGGTGCATTTAGAAAACAATAATGATATTTTGACTATTGTTCGCGTAATGCGCGTCGGTATTGAATCGCTTCAGCCACGTGAGCTTGACTGATCGTTGCTGCATCACCCAGGTCGGCAATCGTGCGGGCGACTTTCAAGACGCGATGATAGGCGCGCGCCGACCAGTTCAGGCGTGTCATTGCAGTGCGCAATAACTGCTCGCCTGCTTCATCCGGCTTGCAATGACTGTCCATCTCATTGCCCGCCAATAAGTTATTGTGTTTGCCTTGCCGTGAGAGTTGTCGGGTTGATGCGTGCGCAACGCGCGCTGCGACATGTTCGGAAGATTCGCCGGTCGATTGTTTGAGCAAGTCTTCATGCGCGAGTGCACCGACTTGAATCTGCATGTCTATGCGATCCAGCAAGGGACCCGAGATTTTTCCCTGATTGCCCATCGTCAAAATTAAGCTCACATGTAATCACAGTTAGAGTTTAACTTTGACGTTTTAATACGCTGGCAAAATCAAAAAAGCATGAAGCTCTTTTGCAGACAAATATAAATTACGGGATTACTAGGTCACCCATGCTAAACCTCAATAGCTTTCCAGAATATTTTCGCTCTTATTCATGGGACAAAAAGCACCATTTGTATGGCTATCCTCCGGATAATTTCGAAAAATTTGAATGGATATTGTCTTTGGAAAGAAGATTTGAATGGTTAAAACATCACGGCACGAATAAGCCAACAGCTTCAATTTACTTATTTCGAGAAATGATTCAGTGGGGGGGAAGTCAAAACGGGGTTCTTCAGAAATTTGAAGACCAATTGGGCGAAACAAATCTACAAGCTGTAATACAAGCCATCGTTAACAATCTTCACGACCCTAAGCTGGCAATTGATGTCGCACTTACTTTGCCTGGCTTGGGCTTAACGTATGCGTCGAAACTACTCCGATTTTTACACCCGGAGCGGTATGGGGCGCTCGATACCCGCGTTCGAAACGCTTTGCTCCAACAAATAAACCATAATAGGATACCCAAAATATATGACGGGAATGCTAAGAGTATGAGCACGGGGTATATAGCATTTAACTCATACGTCAATTCATTAAAAATAAATTTAGAGGACGCCAGCATCAATAGACCAGAGTGCGCACTTCCAAGAGCGAACGGCAAAACTGGGTGGCGTTCCGCTGATATTGAGATGGCGCTGTTCGCTTGGGCCAACCCGGACGAAGAACAATACAAAGAACCTTTTGGCAAAACCAAAAGTTATTAGCTTTACAATTGCATTTGTCTATATTAGTTTGGTAGCGCCAATCGTCGCGATGCCCCTCCAGTAAAGAGCTCAAAATCGACCAGTCGCTAAGTATTCAACCTTGAACTTAAATATATCTATATCTCAACGCAGTTAAAAATATAAAACTGACACAAATGTTCGTGATAATTACATGCATTCGCGCTCGCACATCCGCGACTATAAAAATCATCGAAGTCGAACCCGTCGAATACAAATAAGGACTGACTATGTGGAGGGAGTGGCCGGCTTCTATTGTTACTGATAACCAAGAACAGCAAGAATGCGCCCAAGCAAAAACGACTATCGAGGGAAGCCCCGAGGGTTTTTTTCGCCCTTATCCATTCGGATTAGAGAAAAAAGGGGATGGAATAGGCAAAAATGAAGTTGATGAAAATAAACCAGACCTCCCTTCGAAGACAGACTTCCCTACAACTCGCTATTACGGGAGTAAGAGAAAGCAATTAAGCTGGTTACGCAATGAGTTTGCATCCATCAAAGGCGAAACTGCTTTAGATGCGTTCGGAGGTACTGGAGCGGTTTCTCACTTATTGCAAGACTTAGGTTGGCACACAACATACAACGATGTGTTTCAATTTAATACTATTTCGGCACGCGCGTTATTTTCCGGGGCAACATCTAAATTCTCCAAATTTAAACTCGTTGAATTCTTA
The DNA here is from genome assembly GCF_042665175.1 of Herminiimonas aquatilis. NCBI lineage: Bacteria > Pseudomonadati > Pseudomonadota > Betaproteobacteria > Burkholderiales > Oxalobacteraceae > Herminiimonas > Herminiimonas aquatilis. The sequence goes on along the minus strand of NZ_JBHTCC010000001.1, from coordinate 1,235,130 downwards.
AAATCCATTCAACCTCAAGAAGGCTTTATATCAAAAACCTTTGAGGGAATTTACTTTACCCGCGAAGAAAACATGTGGCTAGATGGCTGCATGATGAGTATCAAAAATCAAAGAAATGATATTCGCGAATTAATTCTATTTTGTGTCTTTCAGGCATGCCTTAAGAAAAGACCATTTAACCTTTTCCATCGTGCTAATTTAGACCTTAGACAATCCACCGTTCCGGTTAAGTTTGGTAATAGGTCTACGTGGAACAAGTCATTTACTGAACATATCGTCGCCACATATACAGAGGTGGAATTCGCACATCAGCGTATAAAAAATCCCGTGAAAGTCATAGATGCTGGATGTGCGACGTCAATTGATACCAAATTTGATTTGATATATATAGACCCCCCTTATTTTAAAAAAGCAAAAAAAAATACAGAGACTTATCTCGCGCGCTATCACTTTTTAGAAGGCTTAGCGAGATATGACGAATGGGGAAGTCTTATCGACCCCACTTCGCCACAAAAAGTAATTCTTCAACCATTCAGTAAAGAATGGACAAATAAAAACGACTTGATGGATAACCTGCGGCACATGTTTAACAAACATGTGGGGAGCAAATTTGTCATGTCTTACGTTGCTAATGAAGAACCTACAGAACAAGAATTATTTGATTTATTTAGAATAAATTTCGATAGAGTTCAGTTATCCCGCCGTTCATTTACAAGGGCGTTATCCAAAAAGCAGTCATTTGAAATCCTTCTAATAGGACAATAATCTGTGACAATCTACAATCGCAAATACGTTTTATCACTCCCGTACATAATCCTAGGCTGCACAGTAATTTTGCTCGGTGTATTCAGTTACATAGCCCTTAGAATGACCGACAAAAAATTCACTGACAATGAGGGCCCTCTGTGGATATTTGCGATTGGACTTGTTCCTGGCCTTGCTGTTGCATTGATTCAGTTTATTTTGAGTTGGGCAGAATTCAGTCAAATTTCAAAATTTACCAGTATGAAAATCAAGGGGGTTTTAAACACTAGAGATGAAGAAGAATACTATCGAGATTTAATCACAGCCGCCCAATCTAAAATAGATGTTTTGGGCGTAACTGCTTCGAGATTTGCATCAGATTTTTCTAATGAAAATTCGACTCGAGAAGATAAGAAGGTACTAATTCGAGCACTTGAACGTGGAGTAAAGGTTCGCATTTTAGTACCTACATCTAATCATCTATCTGCAAGAGATAGGACAGAGAAATTTCCAATTTCAGAAAGGGTTTTTGGAAGTCTTAGCCAGAAATACCCAAATTTGATGCTCAGATATTTTGACCATAAAGCTTATACGGCGTTGGTGAGAGTAGACGATGATGCACTTTTTGGACCGGTTTTTGACAATGTTGAAAGTAGGCACACACCAGCGATACATGCTCAATGCAGCAGCGTTCTTTCTCAAAGTTATCTTGAACATTTTAAAATTGAATGGAATGCGGCCACGCCATTTCAGCAACAATCTTAATGCTGAAAATTCTCGCTCCTGCAAGAATACACATGACCCTTATCGACCTAGGGGAAGCCGGCTATAGACGAAACGGCGGGATTGGTTTTTGCATCAACCTTCCAGGCGCCGAATTTGACTTCGCTAAGCACACGACGGTAGATATTTCTGAACTTAAAAATGCAGGCTTTAGCCAGCACGAAATTTTGGAATTGACACAAAAAATTACCAAAATTCTTGTATCCAATGGTTCTTATCAAGGAATCAAACTTACCAAATGCAAAATTTCCAATAGACATATTGGTGTTGGAACTGGAACAACGACTGCGCTCGCTTGCATAGAGGCTGCTGCAGTTTTAAATGAAATTCAAATTGATATCAAATCTCTTATTAAAAGCTCTGGGCGAGGAGGGACATCCGGGATAGGCGTACATACTTATTTTAACGGTGGTTTCCTATTAGACGCTGGTCGGCCCTTCGATGCCGCCCCGATACTTCCATCCGATGACATTGCGTCGCCTACCTCAGTGCCTTTAGTACTGTCCAATATTGATATGCCTGCTTGGCCCATTGGATTATTTTTTCCTCCAGATTGTTCAGCAGTTAGTAGGAATACTGAATCGACTTTATTCAAAAATGCCCTTCCACTCGGAGACGAGGATGTCTCCAAAATCGCATATCATTCGGTTTTCGGTGCACTTACAGCAGTAGCAGATTCGAATTTCCAATCATTCTGTATCTCCGTAAATGCTTTACAAAGCTGTGCCTGGAAACAGCACGAAATAAATCTGCACGCCCCGCTTGTGCCGTTTTATATGGAATCTTTAAAAGAACTCGGGTGTGATGCAGTAGGCATGAGTAGCGTTGGTCCCCTCATCTATTTTTTTGCTAGTGATTTCACTAACGTTGCATCCCGGATTTCAGAAAAATATCCCGACGCACATGTAATCAAGACCATGCCAAACAATACTGGGCGGACCATGTCGCATGTTTAATCTCGTATTCTTTTCCACTAATAGAGCGAAGTTGTCGCATTTCCGCCATTTAGGAGAAAAATTTGGCGTCGGCGTTAAAAGTTTCAGGGAAGCTAGTTACTACGCAAGTTATGACGAGCCCGTGATAAATGACCGACATGAGTTGCTCCGGCTAAGCTATATCAGTGCATTAAAGCAGTGGCAAAGACGCCATAAAAAAATAGATGATGAGACAGGAACATTCTTCTTTGAAGATACGTCTGTTCGTATTGAATCTCTAAGTCAAGATATCGAAACGCCCGGAGTGAATGTGAAATTCTGGATGGAAGATATGACCTTCGAGAAGTTAGATGCATTACTTAAAAATAATGGCAACGATAGAAGAGCCACGGTTCGTTCAGATATTGTTATGCACCTTCCTCAAAAATGGCGCGAACTACTAGGCATCAAAGAAGAATTTCTATGGGTATTTGGCGAAGTTAAGGGGGCGGTAGTAAACACCGAAGAATACTTTAGTCCCAACCCAGTTTACCCATGGTTGGACAATATCTCATTCAATCGTTGGTTTGTTCCTGCCGGTGAAGATAAGCCTGTCGGCGCATTAAACATTGAAGATGCAGACGTAAACGATTTCCGATTGCACGCATTTGAAAAAATTATTGCTGTTCTTAATCGTTTGCAACTTATTCAATCTCCCAGAATAGCTTCTCCAATTCAACTTGAGCTTCCTCGCGTAAGCACGCCCCCTTCAGTTTTTGTAATTTGTGGGCAAACGTGTGTGGGCAAAACTACCTCTGCGGGTTGGATTACAGATACATACGGAATTCCCCATATCGAAGCCAGTGATTTTATGTACAAGGCGTTCTGGGATAGACATGGACTCAAGTCTTCAATTCGGATTGGCGATTTTGCTGAAGCAGCTTTAAAAACACAGCCAGGGATTGTTGCACTCCCGCTAGCGCAACACATTGCCGATAAACAATTTGGCTCAGTTATCGTTACTGGATTTAGAGCGTGGGAGGAGGTAGAAATTTTTAGTCGAGAAATCTCAAGAGAAAAAAAGCTTGAATTAATTTATCTAGATGCTCCAGTAGACGTGAGATTGGCCCGAGCCATAAAAAGAAATCGTGATGAAGTTACTCCAGAAAAATTTGCTGCTCGTGAAGCACAAGAAGCCCAAATGGGCCTAGGTCGAATTGCAGCTGAGGATATCGCTCGTCACATTGATAATAGTGGCACCCTTTCAAATTTTTTTCGCCGTCTTCGGCATAAATATGATTCTGCCTTTCGAATGCATGCTGAGTTTCCGAGGCAAACTAAAACTGATGGCAATCTAGAACCATTGATTTTATTAACGCTTCTTGACCAACGAGACAACGGAGTATGGCTAACTACAACTGAAATTTCAGTAAAGCTCAATTTAAAATTTATGCTTGAAAAATCAAAGAATAATGTCAGTCGCTACTTTAATCAGGGTTTTCACCCTTACTTTGAGGCTCGCATAAGAGTATCGAATGGACGAAAAACCCAAACAGTTGAATACAGACTTTCGCCAACAGGTATTAGCGAGGCGAAAATTCTTGTCCAAACATCCATGGCCCCAAATCCTCAAAGAAAAATTCAATTACTAACTCAAAGTCATCAAACTTCTTTTAAATTCGGTAGCCATTCATGATTGATTTTTAAAACAGAACAATCGCTACACCTAACAGATATCAAATTTTTATTCTTATAGAGTAAACCGTGTAATCAGAGCATGCTTTGTCTGAAGGAGAGAGAGTAAAACCTGCCCTAAAATAAGGTCTTACTCCGCATTCAACATCAACGGTATCTTGATACTCCTGAATATTCCAGCACCATTGAGCTGCTTCGAAATCTTCGCGCCGCTCTTCAAAATCAAATCGATTAATCGTTACAGTTATAACAAATCCACGCAGGTTATACGTAACATCTAGATTAAGATTGCCATCCTCTAAAATTTCAATGGTATGAATTTCGGTATCTTCGATACCCTCAAGACACGAGGTCTGAATCTTTAACGCTCCAGCAAACAATGACTCATTTTCGGTAAAGCCATCGACAACCGTTTTAGGTGGTAACGTTCGGAGTGCATCTTCGCCTTCCTCTTCAAGGAAAGTATAAAAATCGTTATCCCCCTCATCCGCTAAGCGCTGACGATTATCTTCCAATATTTTTTTATAATTATCGCCTAAGCGCTCAAGAATATAATCAGGTTTCGTACCATCAAATTGAATGCTGAGGATGCCATTTACCGATTTCGCACTCCCACGAAGTTGGGTACGGGATTGCTCGGCCCCACCCTGAAGAACGGCATATTCAGTTGGCCAATAATTTTTTGGCCAGGGTGCGTAGACCTTCTCTAACGCAGCGGACCAAATAAGAGAGACATAAGTTGGGCCGTTGCCACCTTCCCACTCCAAAGAGGCAGAGACCACTCCCACTACGTGCCCAGCTTCATTAAAGACAGGCCCGCCGCTCATGCCGCCATACGTATCCATGTTTATTTCCACTATCGGACCGGGAAGGTGATTGCCACGCCCGTTCAGAAGATAGGAAATAACACAACCAGATGAACATAAACTTGTTAAATTTATTTCTCCATCTGGCGTGGTCTCTTCGCGAAATCCAACAGCCCAGAGTCTTTCTCCAACTCGCGGAATAGCCATTTCAACTACACCCATTGCGAGCGGCCATTTATTTGCATCTTCAGAAACAGGGACACACGAAGCGACGGCTACATCGGAGCGACGAGTTCTTGGAAGTTGGCTTGGAATCGTTTCAATATGTCCTCGAAATGCATTTGTATCTCGCAGGGCCCATATTCGTACATGTTTATGCTCCACAAATGAAAACGCAAAGATGTTTTTTCCTTGCAGTTCATCAAGCACATGTGTCGCAGTTATCAGTAGGCCTGCACCCACCATGATTCCGCTGCCGACACATCGAGGGCCGTGCTCTGAAATATATCCAATTGCAAGCACTTGGCCTTTGCTTATATTGAGTCCCTCTTGTTCTCCAATACCATCTATTGCAGTAAATACTGGACGGTCCCAGATTAACTGCATTTGAAGGGGACCTAGGTCCGGCACGGTGATGCAGGCGCCACTAGTACTGGGTTTTATTTTTTCTAAGTTATTCATTTGTGTGCATCATTTTCAGCCCAGGGGGATAGCCAACTTTTCACCACCTGCCCCCTTACTTCTGAGCTTCTATGCCTTCTATAAATATCGCTTCTAACTAGGTATTCCATCGCTCGATTGAACAGAAGATGTCGTGGATATGAGCTCTCAAATTCACCGGGAGACTCGAAGCAGTGTCCAACTGCAGGTAAGTCTCACAATACGCCCTTGCGATTTCAACTTTGCTTCCATTATCTAATTTCAACCGACCATTTGCGTCTACAGTGAAATATTTAGCTAGATATTCCAACGGAAGGTAGGATTCAATCGTGTACTTGTCCGTTACCCAAATCTTGCACCGACCGTGTTTGATTGCCTCCAGTTCGGCAAGTACTCTCGCTTTGGCTGAATTCGGTTTAATGCAGGTGAGTTTCCCATCCGCATCCTCTATGAAGTCAGTGTCGCGGTCCATGACTAATACTAGATTTCTATTCATGCTCAACATTGAGATGAAAGATTCTTGTTCATTTAGACTCATGTGCGACAACATCGCACCTCCATAGAGATTGAAGGAATAGTCCACGTTTTCTTTGGGCTCCGTCTTACCATTTTCCTTACAGTACAGGCTCAGCCAATGCTTAATGTAGATGCGGTCAGACGGTCCTTCTACCCAGACCACACCATTGCTTTGCGAAATATCAGAGCCACGAATTCCCAAAGCGTCCATGACTTGCCACGCCGACGAATATTCTTCAATGGTTTCCGCATTAGCTGCGAACATACCTGGCTGCTTCTGCCAGAGGTTCGACTGCTGAAATACAGTAGAGTGTGTTGAGATGAATAGTTGAAGTTTTCGCCTTAGTGCGACGACTTCCATCTCCTTTGCAAGATAACGCTGGAGCCGAGGGTGTAGATGCGTCTCCGGCTCTTCAAGTAAGCATACAGACCCTTCTGGGACTCCTTCCATCCAAGAAATAATCGATGCCAGCCGGCGCCATCCGGAGGGGAGCGCCGACACATGAACCTTATTTGGCTGAGTAATATCGTCAGACAATAGAATGCCAACACGTTGCTCGTCAATCGCGTGGAAGGGATTGGATTTCTTGCCGTCCGAAATGAAAGACTTTTCGAATTCATCCTTAGGCAAAAATAGGGGGGAAAGAATACCGGGTAGATGTGATGCAGCTCTGTTGAGGAGAGCAACCAACATCGGTATGCTTACTTCGGTTTCTATATTCCAATATGCCACGTTGCATTTTAATTTGGCGAATTCACCCTTTAATCTGGTCCACGATTCAGGGTCTAATTCAGTTTTGCTGATGTTCTTAATGAACGAAAACAGCTGCTTCCCTTTACAGAATGAGATAAGGTCCAAAGACTGAATATCCGTAGAATTCTTACGAATATTGGTAGCGCTCGTTGCTTGCTTTATGGCGTGCGGGTATGACATGGCTATAAGATGTTTGTCTCCGCTGAACTCGATGTGAAAAGCGGTTAGTCGGTTATTTTTTCTATTTTCGCGGGGTAGAGAAATTGCCCGACGGGGCTCACGAAGAATATCAATCAACTCTAGGATGGTTGATTTTCCACCACCGTTGACGCCAATAAAGAGATTTATTGTCTTGAAGTTGTACCAGCATCGTTTAGCCATCCATTCTTGGAGCATATCCGGACTAGTAGCTTTGAATGTATTAAGTCTTCGAACACCACAAAAGGAGAGTCGCGTTACATGTGTCATTTACTGCGCTTTATAAAATGGCCAATTATCAATTCGAACGCTGCGTGGAGATAAAAGCAGCACTTTTTAATAGTTGAAATTGCTCCACAAGCGGCTTAAAAAAATTTAGAGACAAGAATTTTATGACCAAGCTGCTTGCCGCAGATGAAGACTGCCGCATAGATTTAATACCCTTGGAATAAATTCGCACCACACAAACTACTCGCGCGAAAGTCAGGCAACTTGTGCGGAGACTTCTATTTCCGGGTCATCTCAGCAAGGTTCCGAAACACATCAGCACTTTTCCATAAGTTATTTGGAAACCCTGAAAGCATCAACTTCGTCACTCGGTCTCTCACAGTGTGACCAGCTAAAACACCTCCGAATCTGCTCACAAACCATATTCCATTGTCTAGAAATAAAGGGCTTAGCTCTATACGTTCTTTGGTCGCATAACTGCAATTTAAGTCCAATGCGCGCGCCCGAATATATTGGCTTTTTTCATTATCTCCGGCTTGCGCCGCAAGAATTAGCTGAGTCTCCAATTTACTCAATTTACATACCTCCTCGATAGACTTATTGCTGATGACTGAAGCTAAGAATATTAGATAGTCACGCAACAGCGTAGCCTGTTGACTCCTTGAGGAAGGGGTATGTTGGAGCTTATCCTCAAAATTAAAAATTAATGTTTTGAATTCTTGCCAGCTTGCTTGCCGTCGCTGTGACAGCATCTCATTCAGAACTTTCGATTCAGATATTTCAAGAATTCTTCTAACGGATTTTTTTGAGATTTTCTGACCTGACTTACTCAACTCGTCTATCGCGGCATTTACGTCGTTTTGAACAACCCATGATTGGCGTCGCACCAAGCTATCATTGACAACTTCATTTAACCATCCTGGCATTACTATGCCGCTTGATGTGAAATGATGAAGCGATATCTCAGCTTTCTTTGCTACGCAAACAAATCGTTCCGGCCAATCTTGCATTAGCCAATAAGCCGCATCTAGAATCTGCGCTCTATCTTTTAAAGAACTTAGTTCTATTACCGAGCTTTTACAGTTCAATGTAAATATCATTCTTGCGGGTAGTTGCTTAATAATTTTTGAAGACGAACTCCTTATCATCAATTGGCACAGCGCCCAAAGGCCCGAAAATACATCATGGACATTTTGTGCCTGCGAAATCTCTTTCGGTACTTTTCCGTGGTTTGCGCATGTCCAGAGCGGGAGTGAAAATAGCTCGGCACTTTTCGTAACGCTGAGGACAGATAAATCGTGTCCGCACCAGAAACATATGGATAGACGTTCCATACTCATGCTCCGAGTACTTTTAAGATTGAACGGCCAGATTCCTTTATGACAGGACGGACATCTATCTTGAAGTACACATTGATGCTTTGGGCAAGAAGTAAGAAAAGCGAATCGCCACGAAAGCCGGAAGTAAGGTTCGTCATCTTCTGCTATGCAAACTGGACAATAAACTCCTCTAGCCCGACCATCATTAGCCATTATAGGAATCACCCACCTGAGCTTGTGACTTTTATCAAATTCGTCAGATATTTTTCCACCTAAAGATTCTAATGTCAGGCCTGACAAAACTATTGAGCTAATTCTGAATTGCTCCACAAGCCAATTTAACTCAGCTTCTTTTGGCATTCGGTCATAGTCTGTTTTGTATCCGTCGCTATCTTTAAAGCTTGGAAATCTACGAAACCCATTTGCGATGCCTGAGCGCTGCCGCCACGATGAAAGTGATTCACCACTCAACGGCTGCGGACGAATAAGAAACACGTTTATCTTCTCTTCAATCCGGCAAAGTCTGACGTGCGGAATCCAAATTCTTTTAAATCACTTTTGCAAACAAATATCCCAGACAAACCTGCTTTTGAATCCAACGCATACAAAACCACATTTCTAGCCTGTATGCTCCTCATTAATTTAATCCAAGGAGGCCGCAATACTCCATCCGTTCGATGAGCCGCAATTACTGACAGCGCTCTCACATTTCTTGGTTGAAGCTTTACCGTCAATGCGTTGTTTCTAATAACGCCCATCCACTCATCCAAAATTGCTTTATGAAAACGAGGTGACCGCGGCTTTACAGCTAGTCGCTCACAAGGAATGACCTCAATTCTCGTGAGAGCTAGCAAGAGTAAGCTTGGACAACACATGTGTTCGGCAGCATCCATTAAGTGCAAAGTGCCCTCCAAATATTGCTGTAAGACGCCAAGAGCATTGGCATCGATGTGGCGGTTTAGAACCCGCCCATTTACTGCCTTTTCAGTAATGTGTTGAGGGTGAATACTTGAGAGATAAGTTTTAAGAGCTTCGGCATCTAAACCTGCAACACTTCGAAGCTCGCTAACTAGATACCCTGATTGCCCATACTTTCTACGCACAGTTAACTTTTTCTTCAATTCATCAATAGCTAGCCTTAAAGGCTCACTGTGTTGAGACATCATTTTGAAGAAGTGAACGTCACTCCTCGAAGGCTTGCAATAGATGTCAGTTTTTTGGAATAAATATTTTTGCCAATGGGTCATAAATTCGCGCATCCATGCGTGGTCTTGGATAGTTAAGCGCTTTGCGCTGCGCAGCGACGTCTTTTTGTCCCACAATCGCCGCACTATTTGTACGGCACTGTAATCTTGAACAGTAACTTCTTCGTAATTTTTTAGAACCAATTGGGATGAATGCCATGGAGCGAAAACTTCGTAGAATTTACTCAACCAGCTTGGCCTTGCTAACCCATCTGCGGTTGAAATCACAAATCCACAATCGCAGCTATCAATAAGGGCTCTTAGATAACTGAATTCTCGCCGACATTTAGGACAAAAATCCAACGGCATAATGCAATGTAGTGGGCATGAAGTGGGGACGTACGAGTTAAAAATTTGTGGCTGTGGTAATCCCTCTTTAACGCAGGCTGGACACACCCTAGCTTTGAGGCCTAAACCTAAACGCAATAGCAAAGTTCCATTTGTTGCCGCTCCCAAATCGGCACATTCACCTGAAATAAACCTATTCAACTGGTTCGCCTCTGACCGCACCAACTCTGAGTATGTAATCTTGGTAAGACTACATAAATCCTTTATCCCGGCTAACCCATTAGCGTGCGAAAGTCTCATAAGATAGTCTTGTCTGTTTAGATTCTTGGTCGCGTCAAATCTAACCAGTAGGCGAACGCCTTTTACGGAGCCAGTTTTATATTCTCTCAATGTGCGCGTCCACTCATTCGTGGATTCGATTCATCGAACCAATTATGAAAGGGCTCCCCAGGTCCATCTAAGAGACGTTCCGGCCCACTGAGCGCAAACGGATTAATTCCTTTTGCGGAATCTTGAAAAACTAATACAAATGCTTCTTCTAAATTTTGGAGCGAAATTTTTTCTTCGCCTGTCGCTACTGCAAGACCAGTCGCTTCTTTTATTATTCGGAATATATAGTCAGCGACACCCAAAGTAGCCCAATACAACTTAAGCACCACTGAAGAGTCCGAGAAACACGAATCCTCCGCCAACGGAATACGAGCATCTAGCTCACGAAGAAAGCGCTTAAGAACTCCAATGTTTTTCTCAGTTGAGATATCAAAGTAGTCAATAACCAGCTGTTTTGCGACTCTTCTTCTTAACTGCGAATTTGCCTCTGTAACCATTTTTGCCAAAGGCGTGCCAAGTAAAACAATTAAACATCCAGATTGGTCTATTAAATCCCTTATCCAGTTTCCAACCTGCATTACACCGCCAGCCCTCCTCCGCTCCGGAATGTCATGAAGGTTGTCAATCATGATAATTTCGGTACCTACCGCCTTCAATTGTGTGATTGCACGATTGAACATTTCGGTCGCGTTTCCCCGATTGCTTTTAGGGTGTTCAAGCGCAGCAAGTAAGGCCGAACTCATAGAACGTTGAGTTGGAGAGGATGGAATAGAGAAACTCACCACGGGTACTACACTTATGTCACCAGAATGGTCCACCGGCCTTTGCAGACGGATTATTTTTATCAAATGCGACTTTCCACTTCCGCTTCCACCCACAATTATCATGGCATCACCAACACCAGTATTTTTGCAATCAGTTGCAACTTCGTAAATGCGTTTGACGATTCTCATCAATGGAGGATGTGGGACGTGAAGCTCATTAGCCATATAACGCTGTCTCAATGGCCAAGGCACACCTTTCCAATCATTCTTTTGTCTTAAATCTTTCATGCTATTACCATTCCCACCCATCGACGCCGTCCTCCATTTCTACGGCTTCAATTTGCGCTATCTGAGCTTCCAAGTCTGTCATTACGACAGTTATCATCGCGGGTGGCACACTACTAAAACCGTGCTCACCTAGTGCACGATTAGCCACTTTCCGCTCTCTTAGTTTTGGCGAAAATCGAGCTTGCTCAACCAGCTTTTTAACGCTTGCCTTATGAGTATGCAGTGCGGAGATACTGTAATTCCTTGCACCTTCTTCTCTTGCCTTTTTTCGTATCAAGTCATGTTGGAACATCGACAGACCGCTCGTGTATTCTGGATGAACACTTGGGACAAGAAACCAACTCCTATCGCTGAGGTCTTGAACAAATATTTCTCTTAGATTATTTGGGTTATATCGAATGCACACTTGAGCATTGCTTCCATATTTCTTTCTCATCACTTGTAGATGCTCGCTTTGATAATTGAGCCCTTTAAACATTATCAATTCAGGCCTCAATCGAACCTCGTGTCGCAGCATGGTCGCAAGCCGGATACGCTGGAGGTCAGCTGGAATAGCCGGCTTGAAACCTTGCATACCCGTTTGCCAAAGTTCCCGCGGACTTCCGCGCTCGCGCTGCCTATTGCAAAACTCGTTGTAGGTCCATGTAAAAAAGCTTTTTTTAAATTCAAAGATGTTCATGTTCGCAGCAGCCATTCCCTCTTGAATTCTGTCCTTTGTATTTTTCCGCCCAAGGTATCCGGGAAGCATATGCAAGAGGTCTTGGTCCACTCGTCCCCAGAAGTCTTCTACTGCCGACTTCTCTGTCGGTGTGTATGGCTTGGCCCACGCAACGACAGCATTAGAGATTTCAATTGCGCTTTCTTCGAGCAACTTCGCGTGGTTGTACAATGCATTGTCAAACACCGCGATTCCAAAGATGCCCATGTACGGGATATCGTCAATAACGTCACTCCACTCAGCGCGTGACAAATCCTTGGGCAGCACGCAGTTGGCAAAAGCATTGAGTGCCGACCAGGTGTTGCGTGGTTGATTACTTATAGAGAATCCCAGGGGAACTGTCGTGTTTTGGTCAACACCGGCTGTAATATGAATCCGTCCAATCGGCAGGCCTGAACGCTCATCAATACCAAAGACGCGCGTATCTTTATCGTCAAACTCGACAACTTCTAACGGTCGAATAGCTCTGTCTCTGGGGCGATGATTGCGAAATTCGATATTTGCTGCTTTTTTTCCTACTGACCTACTTCTCAATTCATATGCAGTAAATTCCTTCTTCGCTTGTCGAGAGACGGTTGATATCCCTGGTAACAAATTTATTGCAATATCAGACTTATTGTTGATTATTAGTTCGCTGAAAACGTCTTCCCTTAGTCTAGAATAATTAATTCGCGCTCCTTTAGTGTCTTTCAATTTTTGTATGCATCGATGTAGTGCCTCTAGTCCTCTGTTATCTATTCTCGACTGTCCCCGTCCTCCTTTATCACTAAAGTTCGGGAATGCGCTTCGCAGGTCGCCGCCATTTTTTTCAATTTTGAGGGCGGTTGAATAAATAGTGCTGGCTTTAGGAGAGTCGCCATCGCCAAACCTTGCCCTTAGCCGTGCAATGTCCATTTCAAGAATGGGGGTTGGTCTAAGAGATTCATATCCAAGCTTTCGCAATTCGGTAATGTATTTAATTTTTTTCAAACCTACTGCTTTTGCTGCATCACTCATCCCCAGCAGTACATTGTGTAACGCGACAGGTTGGTCATCTTCCAGAAAACCATCTCCACGAAGTGCCCTTATTTCGATTTCTGCGCCTACTGGTAATAGCTCCCCAGCCATGAACTGAGATACAAGCTCTTGATATCTGATGTTTTTAGATTGGTTTGTTTCTACACTTTGAAGCGTCAAAAACGGCATTTTCTCCTCGGTGATTCGAAAAACAGTTGCCCCTCGCCGAAAGCATTGCCCAATCTCAAAAGTGAAGTTCGAATCCATTGCTGCCCATTGCACGTCGCTTGCCATGACATTCCCCTAGACTGTTTGAAGGCTTTTCCACCAGTCATCCGAACTGTTCTCGCAACTTAGAAATAACGCCTTGAAATTATTTAGTGGCGATAATGAGATTGGAGTAGTTGGAGAGAGTGGAAGCGTAATTGGAATGAATACTTCACCATCCCACGCTGAGGCATACAGACAATCGAGGTCGTATCCTGCTGCGTAGAAGTGGTCTAGCGTGGTTTGGGGCGCGGAAGCTAACCACTTACGTAAGCTTTCTCGCTGACTCACTGCGACGGCTCTATTGGAGCTCACTCTCATGAGTTGGAGATGATGTCGAACTGCGTGATTGAGAGGACAATTATCCGTCCATACGAGGTACTCAATTCCAAACTCTTTGAATCGATTCCTGTACTCATCGAGTTGTAGGTTAACTTTGCGGGTTAGGAATCTGTTTGACTTTGTCTCAATCACATAGAGTTGACGAACGTCATCTGTGCTTTCAACCAAAAAATCGGGGCATATTTCTGAGCCGAACGCCGTGCGGTCAGTTTTAAAGGGCTGCGGCTTAGCTCTTCTCAGAAGTCCTAAACCTATTAGGTATTCAATAGCGAATGCTGTGCAACATTCATTTCGCCCCTGAACTTCCATAATTTGCTGCAGCTTCGTCGAATAAAATCGGTGAGCTTGGGTTCTTCTGGAATGACCTTTTAAGCGTCGGGCCGGCGCGCTACTAAATACCTCGCTGGCCCAGCTAGCACTACCCATTACTGATGAAATTTTTGGCATGACATCTCCCTTCCTGCTCTATGTGAGCGGAATGCAGCTTTTCGAGGAAAACAGCCCTTGACCAGCGTGCTTTCGGGAGATAACCTTAGATTGCGGGTCTTGGGTTATCTTCCTAAGCCAACAGGCGGCGGACTTCTGAATAAGGGGTTCGTCGCTTTTCTTTTACATAAGTGGCTCCTCCGCTATTGCGGCTTCTATGCGACGCAGTTGGCTCGGTGAAAGTCGGTAAGCCTTTTGTGCAATCTGCCTCAATACTTGAACGATATCCTTAGGAAGTTCGTCTGGGATGACCAAAGAGGCGCCTCGTTCGGTTGCCGCTAAATCAATCAATCGCTGGGTATCTACATCTGATAAACGCAGCGCCGCCGTTATGCGCCTTAAAGTTGAAACCGGCGGTGGCGGTTTTTTTGAGTTTTCTATTTGGCCGTAATATCCGCGGGCTAAGCTTGAGTCACGCGCAACTCTGATTTGCGAGAACCCAGCATTTGTTCTCATCTTGTAAAGTTCTGCTCCGAACCCATTTGCGCAATCCAACTCTTCCCCCACTCCCAAATTGGAGCACTGCCTTAGAGAAACAATTTTCGCGTAATGAAGCCGTCGCATTTGGATTTTTCATCTTGATAATATCGAGAGATTACTCTACGAATATATTCATGGCAAATATAAGTCATTGATTACAAAGGATATTTTGGTATATCGTGCAACTCGTCATTCGTCAAGTTAAGAGCTAACAAGCAGGATGTTTTATATTGTCAACGTGGGCTCTGATGCAGTCAGATGCCGTGGATTATTCGAACTAGAACTCCTTGCGGACTTCCATCTGCTGGACTTTTGTTTTCAATTGGCCTTGATATGAATGCTGTATATATATACAGTATTCATATTATGAGCTTTCCAATCCCTTTATCGCTATGTCCTTTGCCCGTCGTGCTATTTTCGTGCGCTATATCGGCTGGTTTCCCGAGCCCAGCAACGGACCATACTCAAAAACGTATAAACCTGACGGATGAGCTCATTCTTCATCCAGAGGCCACGTTCTTGTTTCGCATAACGGGCGACTCGATGATTAATGCAGGAATTTTTGATGGAGATGCAGTATTGGTCGACCGTGCGATTGAAGCCGCCCATGACCTTATTGTTTTAGCGGTCGTAGATGGCGAATTCACTTGTAAACGTCTTTATAAGCGCGGAAAAATCGTCAAGCTCCTGCCAGAAAACGACGCTTACGAACCTATCGAGTTCGCCGAAGGCCAAGAGGTAACTATTTGGGGTGTCGTAACCGAGAGTTTTAGAAACCACTTTAAACCCAAGAAGAAGCGCAATGCAAAAGTGGCGACGTAACATTGCACTCATAGATGCCAATAACTTCTACTGCCGGTGCCAACAAATATTTCGCCCAGACCTAGAACGGGACAAGAAAGTCATTGTTGTTCTATCGAATAATGACGGATGTGTCGTCGCCAGGTCGGCCGAAGCAAAAACGCTCGGTATCAAGATGGGTGCGCCATGGTTCGAATTAAAAGAACTCGCTTCGAAACACGGAATAGTTGCGTTCTCTTCTAATTACGCACTCTACGCCGACATGAGCAATCGCCTTATGAGCATCCTGGGTACCTTCTCGCCTATCCAGGAAGTTTACTCAATTGACGAATGCTTTTTAGACTTGACTGGATTCACCGACATTAAAGAACGCGCATACGCTATGCGTGCCCAAGTCAGCAAATGGACCGGTCTGGTTGTCTGTGTAGGTGTAGGGCCAACCAAGACATTAGCGAAGCTCGCGAACCATGTCGCGAAGAAGCATCCGAAGTCCAAAGGCGTCTTTAATTTTAATGCCCTCTCCGCTGCTCAAGAATCCAATGTGCTGTCTCATTTAGAAGTGGGCGATGTATGGGGCATTGGTCGCAGGCAGTCAGTCAAACTCTATGCGATGGGTATCGAGACTGTTTTGCAATTGCGAGATGCAGACCCTGCTTCTATGCGAGCTAAGTTCGGCGTCGTGATGGAAAAGACTATTCGTGAGTTACGCGGGGAAGAATGCATCGGAATTGAAGAAGTTGCTCCGGCCAAGCAACAGATTGTATCCAGTCGCTCATTTGGCAATCCAGTTGTGTTGATAGCGGACTTGGCGGATGCGATTGCGCATTTTGTGACGAATGCTGCCGGTAAGCTTCGCGCGCAAAATTCAATTGCTGGCCTTCTTCAGGTTTTCATCATGACCGACCGATTTAGAGAAGACCGGCCTCAATACAATCCAACAGTCGCAATTCCACTACCAGTTGCGACAGCGGACACGATGAAAATCGCCGGCTACGCTATGCAGGGTCTACAGCAAATTTTCAAGGAAGGCTTTCAGTATAAAAAAGCCGGCGTTATCCTTGGTGATATTGGACCAGAACACATTATTCAAACAGACCTTTTTGCTGCCCAGGAGGATGGGTGCAGCGCATCCATCATGGCGACTATGGATGAAATCAATGCAAAGTATGGTCGCGGCACACTCAAAATTTCAAACGATGGTGCCAGGAATGCGTGGGGAATGCGTGCTGATAACAAGAGCCCGCATTACACGACAAATTGGGATGAGATTGCGACTTGTAAATGAATCGAATGAAATATCAATGACGAAAATATTTGTAGTTATTTGCTTGTGGTTTTCTACCGGCGCTTTTGCCGACACTTCTAGTTTATTAGGTGATTTCAATTCCGCTTTGCAATCGAAGTCAGGGCAAATTGAAACTGCATTTTCCCCAGATGGTGATGCTGAAAAACTCGTTATCAAGGTCATCGACAATTCTGAACTGCGTTTAAGAGTCGCCGCATATTCATTTACTTCCGCAAATATCGTTCGCGCCTTAATAAAAGCAAAGCGAAGAGGAGTCGATGTTGAAGTGCTTGTTGATGAAAAAGCTAACAAGGGTAAGGCAAATCAGGCAGCACTAAATTTGCTTGTTAATTCAGAGATACCGACTAAGACCATTTCACGTTATGCCATCCACCATGATAAGTACCTAATCTCCGACGGTATGAACGTGCAAACTGGTAGTTTCAATTACAGTGCTGCGGCTGCAAAATCCAATAGTGAGAATGTAATTGTCATTTGGAATCGAAACGAAGTCGCTGCCTCATACGAAAAGCATTGGAACAGCAGGTGGAGTCAAGGAGCTCCTTATAAATCGATATATTAAAAGCCAACTGCCGTACGGAGCGCTTTTGTGATGCGCTATTTTAATGATGAACATCGAAATCGTGACGAACGATTAAACCGACCCTAGAGGTCGGTTTAATTTGTGCATCGTTTGACTTAGACCAATGTATACATCACTAACTAAAAAACTCTGTTTTCATACAATTGAGATTGAAGTTTAAAACTTGCTTAATTTGGCTTCTCATCGCGAAATTCCTTTTCAAACCCAGCCAACGCGTAAAATAAAAACCTGTCTCTATAAAAACAATTGAAAAATAACGAGAGGTCGGAGTATGCGTTTTCATGAGAATGGTCCAAACGTTCCTGATGAATTGATTTCGTCGCAGCGTCGAGGAGAAGTGATATTTTTTTGTGGAGCGGGTGTGTCAGTACCAGCAAAACTTCCGGGTTTTTTGGAGCTAGCTCGCGATGTCATGCGGACATTTGGAGTATCAAAGACGTCAAATCTCACCTTGGGTATACAACTCGAACAAATCGAACAATTAATAAATGCGCCTCGAGACAAAAAAATTAAGCTACCTTTTTCGCTAGACCAGACGTTTTACCTGCTGCAACAAGAGTATGGGAAATCAGCGGTTGCGCATGAAGTTTTGAGTGCCGTGACTGTTTCTAAGCACGCACAAGTAGATGGCCACGCAGACATATTACGTCTGTCCAGAAATCGTGACGGCAATCCTCAAGTCGTTACTACGAACTTCGACCTACTATTTCAGCAAGCAGACAGTAAAGTAAAAAGCTATGTTCCGCCCACGCTACCATCAGTGCTTAATGGCGAACAAATTAATGGCGTAGTCTATTTGCATGGGAAGTGGCACGATACCGCAAACAATCCCCATGCAGCCGATAATTTAGTTATTAGTAGCGCTGACTTCGGACGTGCGTACTTGGCGGATGGCTGGGCAAGCACATTTATAAAAAACCTTGCTCAGCAATATGTAATTGTCCTTCTCGGATACAGTGCTGAGGACCCACCGGTACGATACCTCTTAGAAGGTCTTCATGCGCGAGGAGTCAGCGTAAAGCCAAAAATCTATTCTTTCGACCGTGGTTCTGCAGAAGAGGTGAGCCATAACTGGCTACATCGTGGGGTAACTGGAGTTGCGTTCGATGAATTCTCAGCTCTTTGGAAGACACTGAAAACGTGGGCTAATTATTCCGAAGAGCCCAAAGACTGGCAGCGCGAAATAATTAAAATGTCGCAGCAGTCCCCAACGCTGCTGAAACCATATCAGCGTGGACAAGTCGCGTTCACAATCAGCACAGTGGAAGGCGCTAAGATGTTTTTTGAATCTAAGCCACCGCCGCCCGCTGAATGGCTTTGTGTCTTTGATTCTTCAGTTCGTAATCGGAAACCATTTAAGAAGCCATATTCATCTGAAGACGAACTCTATTCATCTCAGGAAAATTATGCCCTAGATGACGACGTGTATCTTGCGAAAGACTCCGAAGAAACTATTATTTCTGGTAGAGACTATCTTTCTGAGTTATCCGGCGATGAACGACGAATCGTCTCCACAGGGCTCACAGAGTCACATACGTCCCTGCCGGTACGCCTTGCATACTTAAGTGCTTGGTTTGTCCAAGTTTTGGACCAACCCATTTCTTTATGGTGGCTAGCTGGGAAAAACAACCTATCTAGTCAATTGAAAGGCATGATTGAGAACCGTTTAAGACATCTTGATTCTAGCGAAAATAAGCAACTCGATGCATGGCGTTCTTATTTAGAGAGAAGTAAAGACGAGCCATCAAATTTTGATGTTCGACTTTTTTGGTTCAGAGACGCAGTTAATGTTCAAGGCTGGAATTCACGCACGATACGCTCATTCGAAGCTGCATTGAAGCCCGTATCCATCGTCAAACGCTACGACGCAGTGCCTCCGACCGACGGAAGTAAGGTTATCGAAACAGCAGTGCGCCTCCCTGATATGACGGGATTAAAAATAGATATTCCTGATGAAAATCTAGTGGACGTGGTTCGCGTTTTTCGTTCGTGCATCGAAGAATATCTAACGCTCACCGACGATTCTTCGTCTAATTATTATCCAGACTTTCTCGGCTACGGTACGCATCAGTTAAATGACAAACTTTATAACTATGTCGATTGGTTTAGGAAGCTTTACACAAGGCTTGCACAGTACCGTCCTGAAAATGCTCGTAACGAAGTAAACTTTTGGTCGCTTGAAGACCCGCATTTTTTCGCACCGCTGCGTTTACACGCGTGGGGGCACCAAGAAATATGGGAACCACATACTGTGCTCGAAAACATCCAAAAACTTCCCGTAATTTTTTTCTGGAGGAATACACAGTATGTAGTGCCGGTTGTTGCCACCTATTGGGGCCGCGTTTCTAATGAAGACAGGAACAAACTACTTGCATTTGTCCGTAGAGGTCACAACGAAGATGTTAGCTTAACTGATGAGAACAATAAATCGAATGAAGTCGCATATTCTGGTCCTTTTCTATTGGCATTGCAGGAGGCTGGTTGCGATTTAGATGCTCCCTTCAAATCATTGATAAAACGAGCGCAATCTAGTGAGCACTGGGCTCCTCTATCAGAGAGAAACGTCTATTCGACTTCCAGAGTCATGCGAAGAACCAAAGATACAAAGCCCGACCTTCTCTTAAATGCTCCAATTTCCGAAATCGTCAACATTTTAGAAAATTCAAAAACCTCCGGAAATTTTTCATTAATTATCAATAAGCCATTTGAAGGCTTGATTAATGCTAGATGCGCGCGTGCTTATCTGGCATTGGCTTATGCGATGAAAAGGGATAAATATCCCATCGAACTATGGGAAGACTTGTTTGGCCTCCTTACTCAAGATACTCCGCATCGTCTGTGCTTGTGCGTAATAGAGCGAGCTTTTCGGATGCCGGAGAACGTCTTTCATCAATTACGACATTCAATTGCAATTTTCTTGGGTAAAACACTTCCCGTTATCGCTAAAGCTGACCTTGTCAAAGCAATGGCCATTTGGGACAAAGCATTTGAACATTTCGTCACCATCTCTTGCGGAGAAATAAATACTCTGCAGAACAAGCGTCAAGGATTGCGTGGATATATATCGAACGCCCCGCTAGGGAACATATTGAAAACGCTGATTACGATTTATTCTGACGAACGAATGGCAGCAAATAAGTCGCTCAAACTTGCATATGTAAAAAAGTTGGATAAGGCACTGAACGCGACTGCTGAATCTCGAAAAATTCTCATCAACTTAGGCATTACTGAACTCCTTTGGTTTAACTATCGTTTCCCCAAATGGACCAAAGAAAATCTCGTTATTAGTTTACGCGGCGACGATGAAAACCATGAAGCGGCATGGAATGGATTCATGTATCTCCCCTACACTCTGACTCCAAGTCTTTTCGCTATGGTGAAACCAGACTTTTTGGCTATATTTGGGCATTTCTCCAAATGGCCATGGGGTAAAGACTTGAGTAACAAGTTGCACAGCCACTTCCTCCATTACTGCAATGGAAAAGCTAAAGAAGGCAAATATCTGACGGAAGCTGAGGCGCGAGAAATACTTCAGAAGACTGATGACAATGGTCGGGTGAACGTACTCTATCGACTATCTGACGGCGGCAGCTGGAAGGGGTTCCAAAAAAGATTCTTACGTAACATCTGGCCAAGAGAGCTGAAATATAAGAGCCCACGTGTATCTTCAGCTTTGGTGAAAATAGCAATTGAAAATGAAGAAAACTTTTCTGAATGCGTATCAACTATTCTTCCATTTATGACTAATTTGACGCACGGTGATTCGAGCTTTTATTCTTTGACGGATGCTTTCATACGGATGTCCACAAATCATCCGTCGGAAATGCTGTCGCTGGTTAATGCCGCTATCGGTGATGAGACGATAGGTTCATCAACACAAGTCGCCTCTATTTTGAAAAAAATTGAGGAAGTGAATCCTGAATTTTCAAACAACAATAGAATGCGGCGACTTCGAGAACACCTTGACCATCATCCATATTGAGTCGAGAACCACAACTGTTGCATTAACTCTTTAAGGCCATTACCACGATTGATGCTGCTTTGTTGTGCTTATACGCGAAACGATATGGAAATAATTGTTGAAACATTTTTGAATATCGGAGAGCAATCATCAGCATCATTTCGAGTTCGTCCTATTGAAGGACAAACTTTTCCACAAACTATTAGAGTCCAATGCTCAAAAGCCATGCGACATGCATATCCATTAGGAACAAAGTTCAGGCTACATGTTCAGGTTATACAGCGAGAAACTGGAGGCATATTCCTTCGCGAGATTGGCAGGAGTACTTGGGAATTAATTAGCTAATGTAATAAGCTTCCTACTGAATTTTCTTATGACGTCGTTATAAACGAGCATGATTAACCCCATTTTGGTCGTTGTCGATGCCCTGTGGGCTGATAAGAAACTCGCCGAGAATATGTATTTATGACGGTGCGTGTGACGTAGGTCCGATACGATGGGAATACATCGCGAAAAGCATTAATGAGGATAGTAGCTTTGGTCAAAAAACAAACACATGTTGCGCACCATATCGTCGCCCGGGCTTACTTAGCAGCTTGGCACAAGCCGGATTCATCTCAGTTAATCGAATACAGCTGGCTTCCTAACAAACTAAACTCCAAATCAGTAGGTGCAGGCAGCACGGGCTTTCTTCCGAATTTCTATTCCCTCGAACTCAGCGTACCGCACAAGACACAAGACGGAATTGATAGAAACAAAGCCGCATATGAAGAAGTCTTTGATAATTCTCTTGAGGTTCAATTCTTTACTAAGTTTATCGATGACCCCGTCGGCGTCGTCTTCAAGTTACTGAGAGAAAAAAAGAGCTTCGAACATCTGACGCTAGAGCAAAAAATGCTCTGGACGAGGTGGCTTATTGCTCAATGGGTGCGCGTACCAAATATCCTACATCGGTTATCCGAAAGAGCGACCGAAGATTTCATTAAGGCGCAAGTCGATAAAATTTCTCAGCAACCAGCGCCTCAGACTGAATATGAAAAACATGCAAGTGCGGTGAATGCTCAAGCAGTATTAGACAGTATGAAACAAATCGGTCGTAATACAGCAAGGCAGGCACTTCCTACCGTCATTCAATCAGAGCAACTCACGAAAACTATCTTTGACTCTTCATGGTGTCTTATAGAATTGGCAGACTCTGAAATAAGCCTTGTCGTAGGTGACCATCCATTGCACGTTGAAGGCGCGCTAAATGATATTTTCTTTATGTCTATCCCCCTTTTGCCACGCTTACTTTTCTGCGCCACAAATGAACCTAAAATCTTGTCTGTTTTGCGTAATGAATCGCAAACAACACTTGTTCGCAGAATGAACATTGAATCCATTTCACACGCAAACAAATTTGTCTGGGCATGCGACGATAATAGCGAAAATCTTATTTGTAATTATCTAAAACCGCCAACTTGGAATATGAACAAAAAATCTAAGAAAAATAATAATCAAATTCAGACTTTTTAAGACTGAGGCATCGTGCAATACGAACTCTGTTAAAGACGACCTATGAAGAAGACTGTTCTTGTAGTTTTTGTCTTGCCCGTAGTGGAATGTGAGCAAACCTTCCAAATAATTCAACGTCACATTCATCAAAATAGAAAATTCTGTGGAAAACATCTCGTTAAGTTATGGCTTTTACATTCCGGCAGTACTCGCTTTTCTTTATCTTCATCGCACATCGGACAACATCGGATATGTCGATTCAGTAATTTTATTTATAGCTACAAGTCTTACTTTATACACAGCAGAATTTATTGATAACTCAGTAAAGTTAATACCTTTTTATGCCTTTGCACTATTCTTTTATTTGATTAAAAGGAGCGGGGGTCAGTCGCGGGCAATGCCAGCTGGAGTAATTCTTACACTTTGTTTTATTAGCTTAATCATCCCTGATGTGTGTGGCACCATTCATTTTGGAAAGGGCAAGCCAGGCGTATTGGGTGGAGATGGAATTACGGATGCATTGTTTAAACCAGTGTTTTTTGCGGTGTTCTATTTCTTATTGTGCGCAATAATTGGGTGGTTGGATAAGAAGGGCCCATCACATATTTTTGCTTTGCTTCAATATCATTGGAATATCAAAAAAGTGGTTGAGGAGCAAGAATGACAAAAAATCTAAAGTCAAACGCGAAACCGATTTCCAAGCTACGCAGTTGCGAAGGCTTCAAGACCAATTAGGAAACAGTAGCTCCAACTGCCGAGGATGAACCAGCGATGACCGCGTAAACACATGCGCTTATAAATCAAACTGTGTTCCTTTTGTTCAGCCATGTGTCTATCTCGGTTCGGACCTCAGGGTCACTAATGCCTGCCCATCCGGTACGTATGAGATTCCTGGCGTACATGAATGGCCATCCTTCTGCTTCGTCATCAATAGCTATCCAGTCCTCTCCCAAGCCACGGCGAGATACATCACCAAGGATTTGGCTTGCTCGCGTGAGCTGAGCAAATAGCTCTTTGTTCATATGACCTTTGTGGAAGGTAGCGCCTATCACGCGTTTCTGTAGTTCTGGGCTGAGCCTGCTTTTTGCATAGCTGAAGCTTTTCATTCGCACCCACGATGTTGACAAAATAATTCCTACGTTTGGATGAGCTTTCAGGAGTTCCTCAAGGATTGGCATCCATTCAAATAACGCGAAACCTGGCTCACGTATGTAAATACCTTTTGTAGGGTGGATATAAACAGAGTCATGATGAAGTACTGAATCGAAATCCAGATAGATGAAACGACGGAAGTATGGATGGGCATTCATTTATTGAGTTCCAGCGTTCAAGCCGATGTGTTAAGCCGTAGAACAAGATGCTCATTCCTGACCGAAGCAGTAACGTGACTCCAAGATTGGGTTGAATATATTTTTATCCATTGTTCCCATACATACATGGAGTCTGAATTATGTCTGGGGGCACCACTCAGTAAATAGAAAAGGGCTGTACTTGTCGTTATTAGTAAAGTTTTCAGGTCATCTTGTTGGGTTACTAAGCGTGTGCGCCATGTCGGCATAGGCTTCTCCTGGAACGTGAAAATCTGACATCGTCTCCCACAATTTCAAAATTTGTCCAAGGTTATGAGACAACTGAAAATCAGGCCAATTGGTAGTTACAATGGATTTGTAGAAAATGAGAGTGTTATAGCGAGGAACTTGCAATCCGCAAGTTTGCCAATTTTTGACATACGGCATTGGTAATGCAGTGGTGCATACCGCTTTCATTTGGATAAAGAGACGTTCCAAACTAGTGCGACAAAAGCACTTACATTTTTTGGCTTAACTTAGATGAAATGAAGATAAAGTTCATAAAGCCAAACGTCGCTAATTGATTGATTATATTGGCATCTCTATTTGGCTTATCTTTGATGATGCGCACTGATAACGCGCAATTACATCAGGCGTGCACCGACATTTGTTGGATGGGTGGCCGAAGTAACCGCAAGGGCAGGGATTCATCGCCGCAATCAACTGGAAGCGCGCGGGGAAATCTGCCTGTCGCGCAGCGCGTGAAATAGTGATGTGTCCGGACTCCAAGGGTTCGCGTAAAACTTCCAGTACAGTCCGGCTACCTAATATGTAATTCGTCGAGAAACAGGACGCCACGATGCGCCAGCGAAATTTCTCCCGGTCGTGGTGTTCCCCCTCCGCCTACCAGCGCAACGCCGGATGCCGTGTGATGCGGGGAACGAAAGGGTCGCACTTTCCAGCGCGCGGTGGTAAAGCCACTGGTCAGCGATTGCACCGCCGCAGATTCCAATGCTTCATCATCGGTCATCGGTGGCAGGATGCCGGCAAAACGTGCCGCCAACATTGACTTGCCGGTGCCTGGAGGTCCTACCATCAGTAAGCTATGCGCACCGGCCGCCGCGACTTCCAATGCGCGCTTTGCTTGTGCCTGCCCTTTTACATCCGACAGGTCGGGATAATGTGGGCGTTCACTTACTGGCGTTGCGATGTGGCGTGTCAAACGAGCATCCGGATCCATTGCGGCGAAATGTGCGCAAACCTGCAATAAAGAATCAGCAGGAAAGATCGTTACGTCGCGCACCAATGCCGCTTCATCTGCATTCATGCGCGGCAGGATAAAAGCGCGTTGCTTGCCGTTCTTGTCACCGCTGCGATGCATCGCAAACGTCATCGCCAGTGCGCCGCGGATCGGACGTAATTCGCCGGACAGAGAAAGCTCACCAGCAAATTCATATTGGCTTAGCGTCTCTGCAGGCATTTGGCCAGATGCTGCCAGTATGCCGAGGGCGATCGGCAAATCAAAGCGGCCGCTTTCCTTTGGCAAGTCGGCTGGCGCCAGATTGACCGTGATCCGTCTCGCGGGGAATTCAAATCCTGCATTCTGCAAAGCGGCCCGCACGCGATCTTTCGATTCCTTGACCTCGGTTTCCGGCAAGCCAACGATCGTAAATGAAGGTAAACCATTGGCAAGATGAACCTCTACCGTTACTTCTGGCGCTTGCATTCCTGCCAGCGCACGGCTCGTCAAAACGGCTAGGCTCATGACACTCCTTGAAATTACTGCGGTTCAGTGGATGCTGTAATCAGTGTTTGCAATGCCTGGTGTGTTCCAGATGGGCAATGGCCGCTTTGACGATTGCGTATCTCATTGCCTGATCGTTACTCGGATGATCGGAATAGTGCACAACTGTGGTGCCGATATGAATAGCCTTGCCGTGCGGATCGCCGGGCAGGTCTTGATAACAGATGACGAGTTCGTATTCTGCAATAAGCGGACCGCAAGCTTTCCAGTCGCGCGTCCATTTGGGTAAGACCTGGTTGTCTTCCCACAATGAGCCCGCGCTTTCATAGAATTCTTCTATGTTGTGGTGCCCGCGTAATTGCGCCAAATGACGTTCCTGGGCTACACAACTGCGAAAATACTCTTCGTCGCTCATGCGCATGACGCGCTCCTTGCAGTTTTTATAACCCTATTCGTTTTTGCAAAAAATAAAAAACGAGTGAATGGAAGGTAATGCGGAGCGAAATAAGGCCCGCCGTTCGGCAAGTATATAAATACAGATGCCGAACGCGCATTTGATGCAATTTAAGCCAGTGGCCCCTTGTTTTTCAATTGGGTTTCCAGCGCGGTGACTTGTGCCTCAAGCGCTTCCAGCTTGGCGCGAGTAGTGGCAAGTACTTGCGCTTGCACATCGAATTCTTCGCGCGTAACCAGATCCAGCTTGGAAAACCCCTGATTCATCATCGCTTTTACATTTTTTTCAATGTCTTTGACAGGCGAGTTCTCTAAAACCTGATTGATCTTGTCTTGCATATCGTTAAAAAAATTAGGCTTTTCCATTTTTCCTCGCAAAGAGTGTTTAATTTGGCACCATTGAAGTGCGATTCGTGTTCATATGCTCCATAAAGGTGCGCATATATGTTTGGACTGTTTAAGAAAATAGTATCGGGTAAGGATTAATAGTAAAAATGATAATACATTTCACTGAATAAAGCTGGCATGAGTCCTGCTAAATGTAGACCTGAGGACAACCAACGTTTGGTTTCTATATTTAACTCTTAAAGGGAATATCATGAAAAAACTGATTCTTGCAGTCGCTGTAATGGGTGCATTTGCTGGCGTTGCTAACGCACAAGAAGCTGCAACACCAGAACATACCTTCACAGGCAACCTGACTGTAGCAACAGATTACCGTTTCCGTGGTATTTCGCAAACATTTAAACAGCCAACCGTTCAAGGCGGCTTTGACTACGCGCATTCGAGCGGCTTCTATGTCGGCAACTGGAACTCGAATGTTAGCGGCAATTCATACACAGATGGTTCGATTGAAATGGATCTGTATGCAGGTTACAAATTCGCGATCACCCCAGACTTCACTGCTGATGTAGGCGCTTTGTATTACTACTATCCAGGTGCGCAAGTTACTGGTGGCGAAAAATACGATACAACCGAACTGTACGTTGCAGGCACCTATAAATGGTTCACCGCAAAATACAGCTACGCGATCAGTGATGCTTTCGGCGTCGCTAATAGTGATGGTTCCGACTATCTTGAATTGAACGCCAACTTTGAAGTTGCAGATAAAACCACATTGGGTTTGCATATCGGCAAGACAACAGTAAAGAACAACAGCGCGTCAGATTACCAAGATTATAAAATTTCCCTTTCCCGTGATTTCGGATTCGCAACGATTGGTCTGGCAGTTGTTGCTACAGACATTGATGGTGATCTCTTGACGACGGCCCCAAGCGGAAAATCGAAAAAGCTGGGTGATACATCGGCCGTATTGTCGATTTCCAAAGCTTTCTAATTTAAAAAATAACGTAAGAGGTTCAAATGAAACTGATTACCGCCATTATCAAGCCCTTTAAGTTGGATGAAGTGCGGGAAGCCTTGTCTGCGATCGGCGTTCAAGGCATTACCGTGACTGAAGTCAAAGGCTTCGGTCGCCAAAAAGGTCATACCGAGTTGTATCGCGGTGCGGAATACGTAGTGGATTTCTTGCCTAAAACGAAAATCGAAGCTGCCGTAGATGACACGATCGTTGATCGTGCGATCGAGGCAATCGAAACCGCGGCAAGAACCGGCAAAATTGGCGATGGCAAGATTTTCGTCTATGACCTGCAGCAAGTCGTCCGCATCCGCACCGGTGAAACCGGTAAAGAAGCACTTTAAGGGGAATGAGATGAGTATCAAAAAAATATTCGCAAGCGCCCTGGCTACTGGTGCTTTGTTGGTTGCCGTGGGTTTTTCGGCGCCGGTAATTGCTGAAGAAGCGGCCGCTCCGGCTGCAACTGAAGCAGTGGCGGCACCAGCCGTTGCAGCTCCGGCAGCCGCACCTGCTCCGGCCGCGGCCGCAACTGCTCCAGCAGAAGCGCCAGCCGCCGCACCGGCACCTGTGCCGAATAAAGGCGATGTGGCATGGATGTCGATTGCAACCATCCTCGTGATCATGATGTCGATCCCTGGCTTGGCATTGTTCTACGGAGGTTTGGTTCGCTCGAAAAACATGCTATCCGTGTTGATGCAAGTCTTCATGGTGTTCTCGGTGATCGTGGTGTTGTGGTGCGTGTACGGCTACTCGCTGGCATTTACACAAGGTGGCGCGTTCATTGGCGGATTCGATCGCTTGTTCCTGAAGGGCATTACGGCTGAAACCGTTGCTGCTACCTTCAGCAAAGGCGTCGTGATTCCTGAGTTCAGCTTTGTCGCTTTCCAGGCTACGTTTGCAGCGATTACTTGCGGCCTGATCGTCGGTGCGTTCGCAGAACGCGTGAAATTCTCTGCAGTCCTGTTGTTCATGGTCCTGTGGTTCACGTTCTCGTACCTGCCTATGGCTCACATGGTCTGGTTCTGGCCTGGTCCTGATGCTTACACAGATGCTGCTGCTGCTGAAGCTGCAACTGCTGTCTCCGGCTGGTTGTTCGCAAAAGGCGCACTCGACTTCGCTGGCGGTACCGTGGTTCACATCAATGCTGCTATCGCAGGCTTGGTTGGTGCATACGTTATCGGCAAACGTGTTGGTTACGGTAAAGAAGCAATGGCTCCTCATTCGCTGACCATGACCATGATCGGTGCTTCGTTGCTGTGGGTGGGCTGGTTCGGTTTCAACGCAGGCTCAGGTCTGGAAGCAAACGGCCTGTCGGCTTTGGCAATCGTCAATACTCTGTTGGCTACAGCTGCTGCAGTTTGCACCTGGACCTTCGGCGAATGGATGGCTAAAGGCAAACCTTCAATGCTGGGTGCCGCATCCGGTGCGGTTGCTGGTCTGGTTGCGATTACACCTGCTGCAGGCTTTGTCGGCCCAATGGGTGCACTGGTAATCGGTCTGCTGGCTGGTATCGTCTGCTTGTGGGGTGTGAATGGTCTGAAACGCTTGTTGGGCGCAGATGACTCGCTCGACGTGTTCGGTGTGCATGGCGTGGGCGGTATTCTCGGTGCGATCCTGACCGGTGTATTTGCAGCGCCATCACTTGGCGGCTCTGGCGTGTACGACTATGTTGCGAACGCTGTCGCTCCTGATTACTCGATCATGGGTCAAGTCTGGATTCAAACCCAGGGCGTGATCACCACAGTAATCTGGTCCGCTGTAGTTGCCTTCATCGCCTTCAAACTGGTTGATCTGGTAATTGGCTTGCGCGTTCCTGAAGAAGAAGAGCGCGAAGGTCTGGACATCACCAGCCACGGTGAGTCCGCTTACCACTCGTAATCTGTTTCTCGCGGCCCGCGCAAGCGGGCATGCAAAAGCGCCTCCTTGCGGGGCGCTTTTTTTGTTTGGGGCTTTAAAATTGCACTTCAGCCCTAATCTAAGAATGCCAAATTGAGCGGATATGGCGATCGAGTCCAAGGCGCGAAGACTGTTTCCCGTTTAAAATCAGCGTCAATTAACGATAGTTCAGCAAAAAGGTTTATATGGTTCCGCATCTCGTCACGGCCTTGAACGGTCCGTTGCTCGACCTTGAGAAAAAAATTCTCACGGCTACTCCAGCCATCGAGCGCTGGTTTCGGATGGAGTGGCAGGAACATACGCCGCCTTTTTATTGTTCGGTCGATTTGCGCAATGCCGGTTTCAAGCTGGCTCCGGTTGATACCAATCTGTTTCCTGGTGGTTTTAACAACCTTTCTCCGGAAATGCTGCCTTTGGCGGTGCAGGCCGCGATGGCCGCGATTGAAAAATATTGTCCTGACGCCAAGAATCTATTGCTGATTCCAGAAGGCCATACGCGTAACACCTTTTATTTGCAAAACGTCGCCCGTCTGATGCAAATCTTCCGCCAAACCGGTTTGAACGTGCGTCTGGGTTCGCTTAATCCGGATGTGACCGGACCGACGCCGATCGAACTGCCGGATGGTACGACCTTGACGCTGGAGCCGCTGGAGCGCTCGCATAATGGTCGTCGCGTCGGCCTCAAAAATTTCGATCCCTGCACAATTTTGTTGAATAACGATTTGTCTTCAGGGTTGCCTTCCATACTGGAAAACATCAACGAACAAAACCTGCTGCCGCCCCTGCATGCCGGTTGGGCGGTGCGACGCAAGAGCAATCACTTTGCGGCATATGATGAAGTGGTGAAGAAATTTGCCAAGATGATCGATGTCGATCCATGGATGCTGAATCCGTATTTCATGAAGTGCGAAGGCGTCAACTTCAATGAAAATGTCGGTGCGGATTGCCTCGCCTCGAATGTCGATACTCTGCTCGCAAAGATGCGCAAGAAGTACAAGGAATACGGCATCAAGGAAAAACCATTTGTGATCGTCAAGGCCGATGCGGGTACCTACGGCATGGGAATCATGACCGTACACGATGCGAGCGAGTTAAAGGATTTAAACCGCAAGCAGCGCAACAAGATGGCTGTCGTCAAGGATGGACTGGAAGTCACGGACGTGATGATCCAGGAGGGCGTACCGACTTTCGAGCATATCAATGAATCAGTCGCGGAGCCCGTCGTCTACATGATCGATCGCTACGTGGTGGGCGGCTTCTATCGTGTTCATGCCGAGCGCGGGAATGATGAAAGCCTGAATGCGCCAGGCGCACATTTCGTGCCACTGGCATTTGCACATCAACATGCCTTGCCGGATTATCAGGCCAAGCCGGGCACGGCTGCGCCGAATCGTTTTTACATGTACGGTGTCGTTGCGCGCCTGGCTTTGCTGGCGGCTTCGCTGGAAATGGAAAAAACCGATCCGAATCCGGAAGTGTATTAATGCTTCATGCTTGTCGCTCTCGCGTCGCTAGGCCTTACAAGAAGTTGGCAGGCAACGCATGTCGCAGCAGTTTTCTTACATTTAAATAACTGTCTGCCAGAATGGCAGGGCAGGATGATTTTTCGAGGCATGCCGGATGAAAATAGCTTTCATATGTGACCCACTGGATGGTTTCAAGATTTACAAGGACAGCACGTACGCAATGATGGCTGAAGCGGCGCGGCGCGGTCATGCCATCCATGTATTTCAGCACAAGGATATGGCGTTTGACGGCGGCAAGTTGGTGGCCAATAGTGCGCG
Organism: Herminiimonas aquatilis; assembly: GCF_042665175.1. Classification (NCBI taxonomy): domain Bacteria; kingdom Pseudomonadati; phylum Pseudomonadota; class Betaproteobacteria; order Burkholderiales; family Oxalobacteraceae; genus Herminiimonas; species Herminiimonas aquatilis. The sequence goes on along the minus strand of NZ_JBHTCC010000001.1, from coordinate 1,203,642 downwards.
CGTGACGCTGACCGGCGACCCTGTTAACTGGTACCGGCTAGATGTGCCGCAGGCGCAGGATCTGACCGATTTCGATGCGATCCTGGAACGTACGGATCCGCCATTTAATATGGAATACATATACGCGACTTACCTGCTTGAGCTGGCACAACAGCAAGGCGCACGTATATTCAACAAGCCGGAAGCCATACGCAGCTTCAATGAGAAACTCGCGATTGCGCAGTTCCCGCATTACATCACGCCGACCTTGGTGACTAGCGAAGCTGCGCGGGTGCGGGCGTTTCATGATGAGCATCGCGATATCATCCTGAAGCCCTTGGATGGCATGGGTGGTGCCGGAATTTTCCGTGTCATGGACGATGCGTTGAATCTCGGTTCCATTATAGAGACGCTCACTGATAATGGTCGTCAAACCATCATGGTGCAGCGCTATATTCCAGAGATTACACAGGGCGACAAACGGATTTTGCTGATCGGTGGTCAAGTCGTACCTTACTGCCTGGCGCGCATTCCGCAAGGAACCGAAATTCGCGGTAATCTTGCGGTCGGCGGTGTCGGCGTAGCGCGCGAAATATCGGCACGCGATCGTGAAATCGGCGAAGCCTTGGCCCCCGTCCTGTTAAAAAGAGGCTTGTTACTGGTAGGATTGGACGCGATTGGCGACTACATGACGGAATTGAATGTTACCAGCCCGACGTGTTTCCAGGAAATCAAGCAACAAACCGGCTTTGATGTTGCCGCCATGTTTGTCAATGCGCTGGAGCAGCAGATAGACTCGTGGAATTCGTAAGACAATCAAATGCCTTGCTGCAAAATTTGCGCAAGCTGATGCAAATATTCGGGTGAAATAAAGCTGATGGTTGGTATCCTGTTATTGACGCACGCACCGTTGGGGCAAGCCTTTATCTCTGCGGCTACCCATGTGTTCCGTTCGCGCCCGGAAAGGCTGGAGGCAATAGACGTCACGGCCGATCAGGATACCTGCGAGGTCGAACAATTAGCCAAGCAAGCTATTGTTGGACTGAATGATGGCTCCGGCGTACTGGTGATCACCGATGTCATGGGGGGCACACCATCGAACTGCACACTGGGTTTGTGCAATGTTGAAAATGTCGCCGTGATAGCCGGAATCAGCTTGCCGATGTTGTTGCGTGCGATTACGTATCGGAACGATACTTTGGATGTTGTGGTGGAAATGGCATTGGCCGGTGGTCAAGGAGGCGCGGTCAGGGTAGATAACCGTGTACGACTCTCGGCGAATTGATTAATTTGATGTAAATAATTCTTATAAGAAAAATGATCGAACAAGAAATCGAGATTATCAACAAGCTGGGTCTGCACGCACGCGCTTCTGCCAAACTGACACAGCTCGCCGCAAAATACCAAAGCGAAGTCTGGATGACGCGGAACAAGCGTCGCGTTAATGCCAAGTCCATAATGGGCGTGATGATGCTGGCGGCCGGCAAGGGCTCCAGGGTCATGCTGGAAACCAATGGCCCGGATGAAAAAGAATGCTTCGACGCGCTCGAATTGCTGATTCAAGACAAGTTCGGTGAAGGCGAGTAATCAAGAATAATCAAGCCGGAGCAAATGACACGCGTCTTGCGTGTCTGCACTGGTCTGTTTTTCACATTGCCTTCAGTTTTACTGACACGGACTGGACCTGATTTTGATGACTTCCTTTACGCTACATGGCATCCCGGTATCCCGCGGTATCGCGATCGGTCGCGCGCACATCTTGGCCCCTGCCGCGCTCGATGTGCAGCATTACCTGATCGCGGATGATCAGGTAGAAGCCGAAGTCGCCCGCCTGCAATGCGCGATAACTACCGTACATGCCGAGCTGCAAACCATCTGGAATGATTTGCCGAAAGACGCCCCGGCAGAATTGGGTGCATTCATCGACGTACATGCATTGATCCTGTCGGATCCGATGATTTCCGAAATGCCGCTCGATATCATTCGCTCGCGTAATTACAACGCCGAATGGGCACTGGTTACACAAATTGAAGAATTGTCATCGCAGTTCGAAGAAATTGAAGACACTTATTTGCGTGAACGCAAAGCCGATATTCAACAGGTCGGTGAACGTGTACTGAAAGCACTGACCGGTAGTGCGAACTTCCTGCCGAAAGTCGATACTGCGGAAGGTGTCGCCAGCATGATCGTCGTGGCGCACGATATTTCGCCTGCCGATATGCTGCAGTTTCGTGATCGTGCCTTCAGCGGATTTATCACTGACGTTGGTGGACAGAACTCACATACAGCCATCGTTGCGCGCAGCCTCGATATTCCGGCGACGGTGGGCGTATCCAATGCATCAACATTGATAGAGCAAGGTGACTGGCTGATCATTGATGGCGATGCCGGTGTGGTGGTGGTCGCACCCACCTCGGTGGTGCTTGACCAGTATCGTGAAAAGCAGGCGCGCCAGATACGCGAGCGGAAAAAACTCGGCAAGTTGAAGAAAATGCCGTCGCTGACCTTGGATGGCACGGCGATCACTCTGCTGGCTAACATTGAATTTCCTGACGACTGTGCGCATGCAATGGATGCGGGTGCGCATGGCATCGGCTTGTTCCGCTCCGAATTTTTGTTCATGGGCCGCACTGGACACGCGCACAAACTGCCGTCCGAAGATGAACAATTCGAATCCTATAAAAAAGCAGTGATCGCGATGAAAGGGCGTCCGGTCACGATACGTACGCTGGATATCGGTGCCGACAAGCCGATGGATTTTGCGGAGCAGACCGCGCTCAATCCGGCACTGGGTTTGCGCGCTATTCGCTTCTGCCTGTCCGAACCGCAAATGTTCATGACGCAATTGCGCGCGATCTTGCGCGCATCCGCATTTGGCCCGATCAAGTTACTGGTACCTATGCTGGCACATGCGTTTGAAATCGATCAAACCTTGTTGATGATTGCGCAGGCAAAAGCACAATTGCGTGAAGAAAAAATCAAGTTTGACCCGATCCTGCCGATCGGCGCGATGATTGAAATTCCCGCTGCTGCGCTGACGCTTCCCTTGTTCATCAAGCGGCTCGATTTTCTGTCTATTGGTACCAACGACTTGATCCAGTACACACTGGCCATCGATCGGGTCGACCATGAGGTTGCGCATCTCTACAACCCTTTGCACCCGGCCGTGTTGTATCTGCTCTCGACCACGATTGCGATCGCCGAAAAAGCCGGAATCGAGATTTCGGTTTGCGGTGAAATGGCCGGTGATATACAGATGACGCGTTTATTGCTGGGCATGGGCTTGCGTGAATTTTCCATGCACCCATCGCAATTGCTCGCAGTGAAGAATGAAATATTGAATAGTGATTTGAATGTGTTGATACCGGCTACGCGCAAAATTACGCGTCTGTTTGAGCCGCAGGCAATTACCGAGGCAGTCGAACGTTTACGATTGTTGTAAGTCGTCGCGTCCAGAAGTTTTTTCAGGCCGTCTTACACGACTCCCAGCCATCCCAGTAACGCAGCGGCAGCCAGCAACCACAGAATGTGAATCCGGGTTTTCAATATCAGCACGATCGTTGCTGCCGTCAGTAGCCATAGCGGCCAGTCTGTGGATGGCACGTCATGTATGCTTGCCAGTATCCAGCCGGTGGCAAACATCAGACCGACGACGATCGGCCCCATTCCTGATTTGAACGCGCGTACCGCACGCATATCCCGATTGCGATGTACCCAACGCGTCGCCAAAAAAGTGAAGGCAGTGCTCGGTAAAAGAATGCCGACCATGCTGAGTACCATTCCAAGCAGTCCGCTTGCCATGCTGCCTGTATTCAGGCCGATATTCCATCCCATTAACGCAACGAACAAGATATTTGGACCAGGTGCCGCCTGCGCAATCGTGATCGATGAGCTGAATTGCGCTTCACTCAACCAGTGCTGATCCGCAACCAGATAGCGGTGCATCTCGGGTGCCGTAGCAAGCGCACCTCCGATTGAAAGCAGTGATAGCGACATGTAATGCAGAAATATATGCAGCCAGTCGCTTGCTTGCAAAGACAAATGAATCGACTCGCTCATGCCGTCAGCTTTCGATAAGCAAGTACACAGCCGACAATGCCCAGGCCAAACAAAGGATAGGCCAAAGGTAGTCGCAACAAGGCAACGGCGATAAAGCACAGTAAGCCCAAGCCTATACAGATGCGCAAGCCCATCGTATTTCGCTTGAGCGCACCGCTCAATCTGAAGCCGGTTGCCAGAATCAATCCGGCGGCGACCGCGCCCATCGCCCGCAAGGCACGGGCGACGCCAGGATGGTTGGCATAGGGTGCGTACAGGATTGCAATCAGCAAAATCAGGGCGAGTGGCATGACTAACATGCCAGCGCATGCCGATAGCGCGCCAGGCAAGCCGAAGTAACGTCCGCCGATGATGATCGATAGATTGACGACGTTCGGCCCCGGCATGACCTGCGCGACAGCCCAGTCTTCAATGAATTCTTCTTGTGTCAGCCACTTCTTTTTTTCGACCAGTTCACGTTGCACGATAGTCATGACGCCGCCAAACCCCTGTAGCGCGAGCAGCGTAAATGATAAGAAAAGGTCAAGCCGAGAATCCGGTCTTGCTTTGCAAGGCGCAGCGCCTTCAGGATCGCAGCCTGGAGTAGAAGGAAATTTATTTGGCGAGATGCTCATTAAATTCCTGAGTGAAAAAGTCAGTGCCGACTGCGGTAATCACACGCAGGCGGATCACGCAAATGGTTACATTTGCTCGCTGGCTGTTCATCTCATCCAAGGTAGATGTTTAATATCGCCCTGCAGTACAGGTGATGCAAGATTTAAAGATTCTCCGCGGAGTACCTTTTTATAGACAGATAGATAATTGCTGGCCATCTTATCCGAGTTGAAAACAAGAGCGCGTTCATGGCAGGCTTGCAGATCAAACTGCTTGCACGATACCGCTTCAGCCAGTGTTGCCCGCTTCGACGAAAGTACGCCGCATTCAGATGTGACTATCTCTGCTAATGCGCCGTAAGGCGTTGCGAATACCGGAGCGCCAAAATACAAACTCTCGATGACGGCCAAGCCGAACGGTTCATGCCATAAGGTGGGGAAGATCAAGCCGCGTGACGCGTTAAGAAGTTGAATTTTTTTGTCGCCACCGACCATGCCGTGAAACTTGACGTTGCGCGACAATGTAAACCGAAAGCCACGTTTAAGATTGATGCGATCGCCACCCAAGACTTCTAGCGGAACATGCCCAGCACGGGCTATATCAATCGCGCCTTGCACATTTTTGACACGCCATGCGGCTTTGCCGAGGAAGTGGAAATAGGTACGATCTGTTTTCCAATTGACTGGACCATAGGTCGACCAGTCCAGTCCGTTATAGACAAAAGCATCTGATCCGTGACGTTGGGCATGGTTTTTTGAAACGAAGACAGTATTGCGTGGAAGCGGAACACTCTCGGAAGAATTACCATGTTGCGTCACGACATGAGGAAAATTCAGTGGCACGTTAGGGTTAAATTGAAAATGTGCTACATCGACCCCTTCCGGTATTTGTGCTTCCCATGGCACATCTCTTTGTAGCGGTAAAACTTCAGCGAAATCGCAGTGAGAGCCTTCCGGCACCAGATAACTCACCCGATGCCCAGCCCGCACAAGTGCGCGGCCCAAATCCCAGACGACGCGTTCGGTACCGCCGTAGGCGAATACCGGTATGGGGCTGTGGTTGACGATCAAAATGTGCATGGCCGCCTTATTGGGATGAAGATGCGTTGCGCGCAATAAGGAGGGGAATTACAGCGGCCAGTGATAACGCCATCACGTAGTAATTGTGTAGGAAATTGACGTTAGTCACACTGGCAGTCGCATGCATGAACAGCACGCCACCCAGCTGCCAGGATGCGACAGGATCAATCCGTGCCAGTTGTCTGGTAGCGATAGCCATGCCCGCCAGAAGTGCCAGCAAGGCCGCCAGTCCGATTGCCCCCCCATCTAAAGCTGCGTTCAGATATTGATTATGCACGTGCCCCAATTGCCGTACGGTACTTAATTTAGCCAACTCGTCATCGTTGCCGCCGTCTCCTGCATGCTGGATGAGTCGCATACGTTCTACGCTGCCTATACCGACCCAAGGAGATCGCTTGATGCCGTCCCAGGCGAGACTCCAAAGATAAAGACGCGCGCCACCCGAAGAATTGTAATTCTCAACACTCTTGAACTCTTGGATGTTTTGCACGGCTTGACGTATGCGGAGGACATCACCTGGTCCCCACCAAGCGCCAGCAAGTAATATGGCTACCGCACATAAGAGTCCAATTAACGTACGATGAAATCCCGTGTGGGACACATACTTTTTTTGGTGCCAGAACCACGCATATACTAAGCCGCACCAAGGTATCACCAAGAAGGCGCCGCGTGATTGTGATAGCAATACGGCGCCTATTGCACATGCGACTCCGAAAAGCCAGAACCATCGTTGTGCAGCTGATTTATCTTCTGCCAAGGCGCAAGGAAGTAGAAGGCAGGCGTTGAAACTGATAGCGACGGCCCATGGAATGGCATTGCTGGCCAAAGATGCGCGTACATCTGCGCCTTGCGCGACCCAGAATGCCGACCAAAGGAAACCTAAAATGCTTGCCGCCGCAACGGCGTGTGTCATGCCGATGCGTATAGGCGTCGATATGCTGTTGCGGCGGATGAGGAATAAAGCTGCCACAGCCGGGAACAATAAACGTAACTGAGGGTTGAGAATGTCGCCATCTTCCGCCCAGATAAAGACACAAATGCTGGCAAGTACCAGCGCGATACCGCAGTAAGTAAGCCAGGTAAATGCGACTCTGGATATCAGTTTGTTGGTGGCGATATCACGTAGATTAAAAGCTCCCCAAAATCCCCAGATGCAGAGTCCTAGCCAGGCCGCGCCAAGAGTTTTTGTGTGCAGCGAACCTAGCGCGAAAAGAATGCCCAGCAGGCAAAGTCCGGCAGTTCGCATCATGTTTTTTTTACGTAGTCTGGAAGCACTGATTTCTACGCTATGGCTGTGTTCAACGTGCGACATTGGAAGTCAAGCTGTCGTAATCATATTTAAGCGCCACATAGCGGAAGAAACCCTCCAGTCCGACAAAAAAACAATGGAGAAAGCCGGGGCCACCACATAGAAATCCGAGTTGCACGATATAGAGTCTAAAGAATAAGGAAAGTCCTGATGCCGCGCCGCGCAGTATGCCGCCACGTTTCCCTTTTTCAGCGCGTTTGGCAGCGCCTAGCATGGAATACTGCAAGAGTTTTTCGAGACTGCCGCGCACCGTTTCCCGCGAGTAGTGCAGCAGCTTTCCGTTCAATACGGCGCGCGGTGTAGGTTCGTGCGTCAAAATAGCCTGTTCGTGGACGATGCCGACATACTCGCGCAACATATCGCGGCGAAACAGGCGCTCTAGCGTTGCTTGTGATCTGAAATACGTTAATTCGCGGCCGAATGCGACCTGGCGCCAGCGAATTTTCCAGACAGCGCGGGTTTCTGAGCGTACTGCAGCCTGCAATGCCGCTTGCAGCTCAGGAGTGATGACTTCGTCGGCATCCAGAAAGAATATATAGTCGCTCTTGGCGTGCGCGAGCAAACGGTTGCGTTGTATGCCGAAACCTTGCCAGTCCGGATAATTAAAAACCTCTGCGCCGTGTGCTTGAGCAAGCTCACGAGTATTGTCGGTGCTGCCACTATCGACGACGATTAATTGGTCGGCAAATGCAGCACTCTGCAGGCAGCCACTGATGCGACGCGCCTCATTTTTTGTCAAGACGGCAATGGTCAGCGTGGGCAAGGTGGTGGTCGAGATATGTTGCCGCTCTTCAGCCATGGCTAAGGGGGATGGCGCTGCTTTGTCTATCATTCTGTCCCTCTAAATCCGTTTTCTATTTCCGGTGTGGCATTTTAATGCGTTTGGCTGCTAATTAATATTGCTCTTGGAGTGTACGCAGTATCAGGTAGTAGTCGATTCAAGCAATTGCCATTGTGGCATCTGCATTTTAACTTTTGCTCACTTGGCTGCCAATCGCCGCGGCTAGTCATAACCTATTGGTTTGTGCGACGCGTATTCTTCCGGGGTGATGTGCAGGAATGTCGTAAAAACAGGATTTGATCGTGGTGTAGCAGTAGTTCTTGCACGGCAGTCACCCGTGTTCGTTTGACGGCAACGGGCGACTTGTTTATTCTTACGACATGGCGCCGATTTGACATCAGCTTGCGGGCGCATAATAAATACGGCTAAAGCGTGCTCGCAACCGAGTTTCGAATTTAGCCCGCTAAGCTGACTGCTTTTCGGGCTTTTTGTTTTTTGGAATACCAGAGAAAACCAGTGCTGCGTCAATTTCCCGCATTAGTACACTTCTCATGAATAGATAACATGACCTCTCTCGGAATCGTTGCACCGCAATCCATGTTTTTTTCGACGCCCCTGTCCCTGCAGAGCGGCGCGACCATTGGCGACTACACGCTGGTCTACGAAACCTACGGCACCTTGAATGCAGATCATTCGAATGCGGTGCTGGTTTGCCATGCGCTGAATGCCTCGCATCATGTCGCCGGCAGTTACAGCGACGATGCGGGTACCAAGGGCTGGTGGGACAATATGGTCGGTCCCGGCAAAGCGCTGGATACCGATAAGTACTTCGTCATTGGCGTCAATAATCTGGGTTCCTGTTTCGGCTCGACCGGGCCTATGCACACCAATCCGGCGACAGGCAAGCCGTATGGCGCACATTTCCCAGTGGTGACGGTAGAAGATTGGGTGCAATCTCAGGCGCGTCTGGCCGACGCTTTGGGTATACAGCAATTTGCTGCTGTGATGGGCGGGTCCCTCGGCGGCATGCAGGCGTTAGCATGGAGTATCTTGTTCCCTGAACGCTTGCGTCATTGTGTAGTGATTGCATCGACGCCTAAATTGACTGCGCAAAATATCGCATTCGACGATGTGGCACGGCAAGCGATTCTGACCGACCCCGATTACCACGGCGGTGATTTTTACGAGCATGGCGTGGTGCCGAAGAATGGCTTGCGCGTTGCGCGCATGCTGGGTCACATCACTTATTTATCCGACGATGACATGGCGGTGAAGTTCGGTCGCGATTTGCGCTCGGGCGCATATCAATTCGGATTTGGCATCGATTTTGAAATCGAATCCTATCTGCGCTATCAGGGCGACAAATTCTCCGAATACTTTGACGCCAATACCTATCTATTGATTACCAAGGCGCTCGATTATTTTGATCCGGCGAAAGACTTCGGCGGCGACCTGACCAAGACCTTGTCGAATACCCGTGCAGAATTCCTGCTGGTGTCATTCTCGACTGATTGGCGTTTCGCGCCCGAGCGTAGCCATGAAATGGTGCAGGCGCTAGTGAACAACAAGCGCACGGTCACGTATGCAGAAATCGATGCGCCGCATGGACACGATGCCTTCCTGCTTGACGATCAGCGTTACATGAATGTGGTGCGTGCGTATTTTGCGCGCGCCTATAAGGAAATCGATGGCGGCAGTTTGAAAGCAGGAGCAAGCGCATGAACTTTGAACAATTAAGCGTGCTGCGTCCGGATCTCGCTTTCATCGCGCATTGGATTGGCAATGGTACCCAGGTACTCGATCTGGGCTGTGGCGACGGTGTGATGCTCGACTATTTGCAAACCGATAAGCAATGCAGCGGCTATGGCATTGAAATCGACGACGACAAAATTCCGGAATGCGTACAACGCGGCGTGTCGGTCATCCAGCGCGATCTGGAGGCAGGTCTGGCGATCTTTGCTGACAATGCCTTCGATACGGTGCTGTGTTTGTCGGCACTGCAAATGATGAAGAATGTTGAGGGCGTGCTGCGCGATATTTCTCGCGTGGGTCGTGATGCGATCGTGTCCTTCCCCAACTTCGCCTACTGGCCACATCGGATTGCGCTTTTGCGCGGTCGTATGCCGGTGTCGAAAAGTCTGCCGTATGAATGGTATGACACACCGAACTTGCGGTGCGCAACGATCAAGGATTTTGAAGAGCTGGCGAATGAAGTCGGACTGGAAGTGGTCGAGTGCGTCGCACTGCAGGATGGCCATCCCGTGTCGTTCCTGCCGAACTGGCGCGGCAGTCTTGCGGTATTCCGTTTGCGTAAAAAACGAACAGTTTAAATTTCGGTCGGAACCGAGGTTTGCGTGCCCTCGCTTGCTGTTTTATTCGCTCTGGCGGAAAACCACAGCAATATGATGACCGGCACACCCAGAAGCGCAGTCGCAGTGAAAAAATTACTGTAACCATATGCGTCGACATAAGTGCCGGAATATCCTGCAAGGAATTTCGGCAGCAGCAGCATCATAGAACTCAACAGCGCGTATTGCGTCGCCGAATAATTAACGTTGGTCAAACTGGATAAATAGGCGATAAACGCAGCGCTGGCGATGCCACTTGCAAGATTGTCGCCCGAGATGACCAGTACCAGCATCGTCACATCGTGACCGTGACCGGCCAGCCATGCAAACAGCAGATTGCTGGCCGAACTCAGGATGGCGCCCAAAGCCAGAATGCGCATCATGCCGAAACGCATCGATAGCGCACCGCCGATAAATGCCCCAACCAAGGTCATGATCACACCAAAGATTTTAGTGATCGCCGCCACTTCATCCTTGCTGTAACCCATATCGACATAGAACGGATTCGCCATGATACCCATCACGACATCGCTGATGCGGTAGGTGGCGATCAATGCGAGGATCAATACGGCCTGCCAACGATAGCGCAGAATGAAGTCGCGGAATGGCCCAACCACTACATCATCCAGCCAGGCGGCAGCGTTTCTGGCGGGCGGCAATTCACGTCGTATCGGCTCTTTCGAAACCAATACCGTCAAGACACCGACCAGCATCGATGCTGCCATTGCCAGGTAGGCAACATGCCACGCACCGGGTTGATAGCTGCCGCCGTCTACTATTTCCGCGCGTGCTGCTATCCATAGCACGCCTGCACCGGCCCATATCATTGCCAGTCGATAGCCGGTCTGGTAACCGGCAGCGAGCGCTGCCTGTCTATCAATGTCAGCTGATTCGATGCGAAAGGCGTCCAGTGCAATATCTTGCGTGGCTGAGCCGAAGGCGACCGCGAGGGCGCACCATACGACAGGCTGCAAGGCGATGTGAGGATCGTTGAGCGCCATACCGATCAGACCGGCGATGATGGCGCTTTGGGAGAGTAATAGCCAACTACGACGGCGTCCCAGCCAGCGTGTCAAAAATGGAATCGGCATGCGATCGACCAAGGGTGCCCATACCCATTTGAATGCATACGCCAGGCCGACCCAGCTCAAATAACCGATGGTGCTGCGATCTATGCCCGCTTCGCGTAACCAGAAACTGAGCGTGCCTAATACCAGCATCAATGGCAGCCCGGCGGAAAATCCCAGCAGCAACATGCGCGCGGTAGCCGGTTCGAGGTAGACCTTGAGCGTGTCAGACCATGAATGCGGTGACGCATCGCCATTGCGGAAAATCATTCTGCTTACCTTGATTGAGTGTGCTGACCGACAGATAGTCGGCAGTCACAGATGCTGACACAAGAGCGCGCAAGCGGCAAGCCGCAGTATGCAGTGGTAACGTGGAAATTGATTGCGAGTTGATTGGGTTGTAACTTGTGGTGATGGGTGAGCACCCATCACCTTGCAGCAGAAAAAGGGCTTGTAACTATTTACGCGTCTTGGCCAGCACATCGAGCAGAGTGGCTGCCAATTCCTCCGCCTTGAATTTCGCCGTGTAGGCATCGGCGCCCACGCTTTTGACATGCACTTCATTCGTTGCGCCTGACAGCGATGAATGTATGACGACTGGAATCTTGTTGAAGCGCGCATCGCCCTTGATTTTTTTGGTCAGCGTGAAGCCATCCATTTCCGGCATTTCCAGATCGGTGAGCACCAGCGCAACTTTATCCGCTGCACTTTTCCCTTCCTTGCTGGCGGTATTACTCAGTTCGTTCAGCATATTCCATGCCTCCAGTCCGGTCTTTGCCATGACGAAGGGCAGCCCCATCGCATCCAGGCAGCCGCTGATCAGCATGCGTGCCGAAGCTGAATCGTCGGCGGCAAGAATCACTGCGCCTGGCTGCAGTCTTGTACTGTTGTCTATGGTTTCCGGATCGATATCCGGTGTGTTGGATGGCATCACATTGCGCAGGATTTGCTCTACATCCAGCACTTGCGCGAGCCGCGTGTTGTTCAGGTCTGCATCGAGTTGTGCGATGCTGGTGATGGTGCCGCCGCCGGCCGCTGCACCTTCGGCTGCGCGCACCTGGCTCCAGTTCAGACGTACGATTTCATCGACTTCTTCGACTGCGAATGCCTGGGTCGTGCGTGCAAATTCAGTCACCATCAGGATGTTCAAGCCGGTGGCCGGCGTGCATCCGAGCGCGGCCGGCAAATTGATGACCGGTATCAGTTGTCCGCGGATGTTAGCCATACCTAAAACGTGGGGCGGTGAATTGGCAATCGAGTTCACGGTTGGCATCGCCATCAGTTCGCGCAATTTGAATACGTTGATGCCATAGACTTCGCTCTGCTCTGAATGCGGGGAGATTCCGAGGCGGAACAGCATTAATTCGAATTTGTTATTTGCGGTCAGGCCAGAACGTTCGTCTATCTCTTTTTGTGTCGCATCCATGGTGTCTCCAGTGTTTTTATGGGCCCGCGATTTTTACCGCAGTGCCTTCTTGCCCGCCGGGAGAGTACCCCTTGGCAGTGCATCTCTCATTCTGCTCCCAAATAGGTTAAACAAAGGTTAAATTTTCTTTCGTGAGCGTTGCAGTTTATGATGGACGCCTTCAAGCTGTATCTTTCATGCACAGTTTTCATCAATTCGTACTATCGTGAGCCCGCTTTTATGCTGATCATTACAATTAAACAAGGCAAGGAAAAAAGCCTGCTCGAACATCAACCGTGGATTTATGCGTCGGCGGTCGAACGCGTCGATGGCAAGCCGGCAGAGCGCATGAAGTCGGGCGCCACCGCATTGATTCATTCGTCATCGGGAAAATTCCTGGCGCGTGCGGCGCATGCGCCCAAATCGCAGATACGCGCACGGGTCTGGAGCTTCGATCAAAACGAGCCTATCGATCATGCCTTGATCAAGCGTCGTGTCAAAACTGCCGTGCACAAGCGTATTGATGCGGCCAAAGGAAAAAGAATAGGCGCTGCCAAACGACTGCCCTTGATCATAGGCGATGAAGATGAACTCTCGGGCTTGATCGTAGATTGGTACGGCGATCGCAGCGGCTTCCTGATTTGCGAATTCCAGTCGGCCGGTGTCGATGCATGGAAGGTCGCCATTGTGCAATCGCTGATGGCGGAAACCGGTTGTCCCAACGTCTATGAACGTGCTGATGAATTGATACGCAAAGGTGAAGGCTTGCCAGTAAATTACGGCGTGCTTGCCGGTGATGAACCGCCGGATGAAATGATATTGACGGAAAACGGCGTGCGCTATGCGCTTGATCTGAAAACCGGCGACAAGAAATTTTTTAAGTAAGCTTTCCAAATAATGCCGACATCCAGCGATTTTTGGCCGCATTCCGGTTTCTCTCTGACGCAACGTGATTCTGACGCTCGCCTGGTGCTGACCGACGATTTGTTGCGTGCCTGGTGGCACAGGCCGGAAGTGGCGCCGGTTGCCGAATCTTGCACGCACGAATTGGCGGTACATGCGGCATTGTTGGCCAAACCGCGTCTCGCGGTAAGCGAGGCCGAGCTTGCGGTATTTGAGGATGCCGATGCGCGCGACAACTATCGCGTGTTGCTGGCGTGGCGCGATCGCCTGCTGGCGGCAACTTCGTTGGAAGCGGCTTATCTCGATATTTTTCGCGCGGGGACGGTCACGGCTCCGCCCGCTTTCATCGACCAGCTGGCGCAGATCATTGTGCACGGCATGCTGGACGGTGCCGAAGAAGCATTGCAAGTACGCGCCGCCGAATTATTTTTCCGCCCGCAAAAAGTGGCGATCGAAGACGGTGCAGTCATGCTGGCCGATGCCGCAACGGTGGACCTGCATGCGAGCGGTGGCAATTACGGCGACATTGGCAGACTGCTGATCGAAGCCAATACCAAGCCACGCCGTGTCGAGCTCGACGTCATCGATCAAGAAAATGCTGTGACTTACTGGGCACGTAACGAGCGTCACGATACCGTTGTCAGTTTTGCTTATGGTCGTGCAGCCTTGACGGCTTTTTGCCGCGTCATCGAAAAATGGATAGCGCATTTCTATGGCGTTGCCGTTGTGGTCAGACCTCTGCGTGCGATCGAAGCCAAGCACTGGGCCTGGCATATCGGGCTGGATGCAGAAGCGACAGGCATCCTTAATGATCTATATGCCGGGGTGGAATTGGACGAGGCGCGCAATCGTCGCATCCTGTCGTTGTTCCAGCTCGATTTTGTCGATCCATCGGTAGTGCGTCCGGATGTTGCAGGCCGCCCGGTTTATCTGGCGTGTGCGATGAACACAGCAGATATATTGCGCATCAAGCCGCAAAACCTGTTGCTGAATTTGCCGCTAGCTTCGATTTCCTGACAGCGTGCTAGCTGGCTATTTGCTTCGGCGTTTCCATTAGTTTTCATTTGATACCGAATGTTGCAGCGAACAAGAAAATATTCGTTATTAATTTCCGGCAAAACATGAGCGATCCAGCTGTTCCTAATCCTGCAGAAGCAACCAGCGGCAATCGTTATGACCGCATGGAATGGGCCGGTGCGTTTGGCGATCTGGGGACCCTGATTCCGTTTATTGCCGCCTATATCGGCGTGCTGAAGATGGATCCGTTCGGCGTATTGTTTGCGTTTGGTATGGCGATGCTGGTCGCGGGTTTGTATTACAAGACGCCGATTCCGGTGCAGCCGATGAAGGCGATCGGCGCTGTCGCCGCATTGCAGGCAGTGCAAACCGCCATCGTCACGCCAGCCGCAGTCTATAGTGCTGCGCTGGTCACAGGTGTCGCATGGCTATTTCTTGGGCTAACGGGTCTGGCTACGCGCTTGGCCAAGATGGTGCCGCCGACGGTGGTGATAGGCATTGTGTTCGGGCTGGGTTTCGGCTTCATGCTGCAGGGTATCAAGATGATGCAGGGCGATAGTCTGATCGCCGTCATCGCAGGCGCGGGTACCTTGCTGTTGATGGGGAATAAAAAAATCCCTGCGATGTTCGTGCTGCTGGCATTTGGCGCGCTGGTGGGCATGGTTCGGAATCCTGCGCTGCTGGATGCGCTGTCAAAAACCGGCATCGCTTTTCATGTACCGACATTCGCATTAAGCGAGCTGACATGGAATCAGTTTTTTGTCGGTGCTGTTTTGCTCGCACTACCGCAATTGCCGCTCACTCTAGGCAATGCCGTCATCGCGATCAAGGAAGAAAACAATCGGCTGTTCCCGCAACGCAAAGTAACCGAAGGCAGAATTTCGATTTCAACCGGCATCATGAATGTGTTCAGTGCATCGGTGGGCGGTGTGCCTATGTGTCATGGTGCTGGCGGCATGGCCGGCCACATTGCATTCGGTGCCAGAACCGGCGGCTCGGTCGTGATTCTTGGGGGCGTATTGCTGGTACTGGCTTTCTTCTTCAGCGATTCTGTCGATCTGCTGTTCAAACTTTTTCCGGCAGCGGTGCTGGGCGTGATTCTATTTTTAACCGGCGCGCAACTGGCATTGGGTTGTAGTGCTTTCCCGGTCGACCGTGGTGCGCGCGCAGTCGTATTGTTGACGGCCGCGCTCTGCATGTGGAATGTCGGTGCCGGATTTGTCGCAGGCATCGCCTTGCATCATGCACATCAGCGCGGCTGGTTGAAGATGTAGATTTATTCCAGCCAGCGCGCACGACTGGCTGCGATCGCAATGGCAATCGCCATCACGCCTATCAATCCGACTGCAACCTGCATGCCCCAGCCTTGGGCCAGAAAGCCTATCACTGGCGGCCCGATCAAGCCGCCGCTGTAGCTGAAGGTCGCTACTGCTGCCAATGCAGTTGAACCATGTCGGCCGGCCGCGCTGAAGACAAATGGAAATACCGCAGCAAAGCCTGCGCCAGCCAGTGCAAAACCGAGAATCGTCAGTGGAATGTTGAGTGCAGCGATCGCCACGAAGATGCCGAACGCGGCAAACAATGCGCCGCATGCCACGACATTACGTGCGCCGAATCTATCCTTCAAGCGATCGCACACCAAACGCGCCAACAGCATCAATGCAGCGAAGCCGGCATAAGCCAACGGGGCGACGCCATCGTGCGCGCCCATTTCATCTTTCATGAAGACGCCGCTCCAGTCGGCAATCGAACCTTCTGCCACTGCACCGCAAAAACCGATGATGCCGAGGGCGACCAAAGGGCCGTGGGCGATCGCGAACAGCGCTTTGCTTTCAGCATGCACAATCTCGTCATGCGGCAGCGCCTGATATGCGATATACAAAGGGAGTAATAAAAGAAGCGAGGTAGTGCTGAAATGCATCAGCGGAGTAATCGCAAATCCCGCCATCGCACTGCCGAGCAAGGCGCCGGATACCGCGCCCAGGCTGAACCATGCGTGCAACAAGGACATGGTTGAGCGTCCTGCCGTTTTTTCATGGGCGGTGCCGATCGCATTAATGGCCACGTCAAAGCAGCCGGATGCCGCACCGAGGGCGATGGCGACGATAGCCAGCCACATCATGCTGGGTGCGAGCGCCAGACTTGGCAAGACCACGATCAATCCCAAGCCTGAATACCATGCTGCGCGGCGCCCACCGAATTTGTTGACCATCCACGCTGCCAGTGGAAACGATCCGACTGCGCCCAGGCCACCACCCAGCAAGACAATGCCCAGTTGCGCAGGGCTCAATTGCAATGCATCGCGTATCGCCGGAATGCGTGCTGCCCACGATGCGTAGATCACGCCGAGCAAAATAAAAAGAAACGGGGTGGCGACGAATTGAAAGCGAGAGTAGCGTGAGATTGCTGGTGACAGGGATTCGGTAGACATGGGTGTGGATGCGGCGAACTGATTCAAGGCTGAATTGTAGTGGCTTAGCGACATCTGCGCGTAGCAAATGGCAGCGCATATAAGCGGGCAGGTGACCGAAGCAAACAAAGCGGAGCACTCGGCTCCGCTTTGTTATCGCGATTGAATCGCCAATCCGCGGGCGCTTCTACCGAATATCTCTAACTAAAGTCAGCGAAATTTCTTGCCGCTCACTTTTTGGACAAGCTGAACTGCGCTGGTTCCGCCGTCAGATAACCGACTGCCGCGCCGAATCGATCGTTGTAGTTTGCCTTGATCAATGGATCGAGTTGATCCTTCACCTTGCTGTGCAACTTTCCGCTCCAGTCGCCGGCATGCTGGAAGTTGCTCATGATGTAAGTCCAGCCATTGATTTCATCGACGGCATGCAAACCGGTTGCTTCTGCACCCGCAGGCATCGACATGATGCGCGACAGTTTTTTCGTATCGACGTTGTAGGCCCACAAAAAATTATTCACGTGCATGCTGCTGTCTTCACCGATGAAGAGCGTGCGCATTTTTTCCGAGAACTTCAGGTTGTCGGGGTTGGCGATCCTGTCCGGATTTGCCAAGTTGCCTAATGCATCTGGAGGAATATCTTCGCCTATCAGCAAGGCCCTGGTTTTGACGGGTACCCACTCGCTTTTAATCGCAACACCGGTCGTATCCTTTTGGTCGCCAGTCAGATTGTGTGCAAATACACCGCCAGCCACGATCGCCTTGTTGATCGTGATGCCGGTAGAGGCGCGCCATGCCGGATCGTTTCTGACCATCGAATGCTGGATGTTTTGCAAGGCCGAATACGCGATCTTGTCCTTGATGTTGACGGTCGTGCCTTCCATCTTGGTGAACCCCATGCTGGCATCAACCAGGTTGGCATAGCGGTGAGTTTCGAGAAAGGCTGCGGCTTTTTCCATGCCTGGTTTCAGCTTGGCCCAGTTGGCAATCCCATCGGCAAAAATCTTGGTATAGCTGGCATCGAGTGGATCGGTCTTGACGCAGTGCATGATGTCGGCCGGCTTCAGGGTGTCAGCCAGGTGTTCGATCTCCGCGCTGGTCGCATGACCCAGTTTGATCCAGCTCAGTGTTGCGCCTAAGGCATAGGGATCAACGCAAAATCCTGCGCCGACTTTCGCGACATACAAGGTGCCGGCGGACAAATCCTTTTCTCTATCGGCGACAAACATGAAGAAGCCACCGTTGATGTAATCGTCACCCATCAACACGGTGCGATTGTCCGGCATTACTTGTATCAACTCGTGCGAGATGCGGCCCATGCAGTAATGCTTCTTGATCGTGCCGCTGCCGTCCGGATTGACCGTCACTTCCGGCAGGTGGCCATAGTGATACGGATTGGCTTTGCGCTCATCGCCGAACAGGTTTTTGCTGTATTTTTTGAAGAGGGCATTGTCGGCGATGAACTGCGCATCGGGCTCGTATTCTTCGCTCGACAAATGCGTGTTCCACGGCGAGAGGCTGGCACCGCAGGTGATCCACAAGCCGTGCGCGCTCGCTGTATCGACGTTGTGATATTTAATCAGGTTGAGCTTGCCGGTCTGCTGATCCTGGTCCAGCGTCAACACGGCAATCGGCGACGGCAAGGTGCCATAGGCATTTTTCTTGTCGGTCGCGGCACCCAGCTGATCACGTGTCAGGTATTCAAACTGCACGACCGCAAAGACCGCCTTGCCCTTGATTCCGGCAACGGCCGGATTCGACAGTGCCAGCAAGGATGTGCCGTCGGGGGCATCCGAAAAGAATTGGCGCTCTTTGCCTGCAACCGATCTATCGATGATGGGATGGCTATGAATGTCGAAGTAGCCGCCGCTTAATACAGTGCCACCTTTGCCATCCGGTACCTGCTCACCGGTAATAAAGAAGGGCTGGTAAGCGAGTTTGTATGCTTGCGTCGAGTTGTCGCCGTAGTGGACATTGAGCGTGGCACCTACTGCGGTGGTGGCCATAGCCGCTGCATCTGCCAGTGTGGATGCTGCCATCGCCGTGAAACTGGTGGCAAGGTATTCGGCTGATGGCGATTTGGTGGTGATGCCGCCGCAGGCAGTGAGCAATGCGGACGATGCACCCAAGGGCAGCAGCGGCGCGCTGGCAAAAAATTTGAGAACGTCACGGCGGGATACAGAAGGGGGTGCAGAGCGCGAAGAATGATCTGACATATGTTTTCCAATGTGGATGAGTTGCGATGCGCCGGTGGCCGCAAGCCTGCATATGGAATTGTGTCGTGCGATCCCCGCGTCCAAACGATTATAAAAACGCTTTATGACGGCTTCGTGAAAAACAACCACAAAGGCGTGCTGAGCGAGCGACCTCTAGTGCCTGGCCAGCACCAGAATTTATTTCCAGTCGTAATCAACGGTGAGCGGTGCGTGATCGCTGAAGCGCTCATCCTTGTAGACAGATGTGGTCTTTGCCGTGACAGCCAGATCGCGCGTTGCCACCTGATAATCGATGCGCCATCCGACGTTCTTGGCCCATGCCTGGCCGCGATTACTCCACCATGTATAGCATTCGTCTGTCGTCGCCGGATGCAGGTGACGGTAGACGTCTACCAGTTCGACTTCCTCGAATACGCGGCTCAGCCACGCACGTTCTTCCGGCAGGAATCCTGAATTCTTGCGGTTGCCCTTGAAGTTTTTCAGGTCGATTTCATTGTGTGCGATATTCCAGTCGCCGCAGATGACGAATTCGCGTCCCTGTGCTTTCAGTGCCAGCAAGTGCGGCAGGAATACGTCCATGAAGCGGAACTTCGCCAGTTGCCTTTCTGCGCTGGACGAGCCGGATGGGCAGTAGACCGAAATCACGCTCAGGTTGCCGAAGTCGCATTGCACATAGCGGCCTTCTGCATCGAATTCGCTGCAGCCGAAACCGATTTGCACGTTGTCCGGTGTGGTGTTGCAATACACACCGGCGCCGGAGTAGCCTTTTTTCTCAGCGTAGTGGAAATAGCCGACATACCCTTCCGGCGCCAAAAACTCCGGCGTCATGTCGGCCGCCTGCGCCTTCAGTTCCTGCACGCAGACAAAGTCGGCCGCGTGTTTGGCCATCCACGGAAAGAAGCCCTTTCTGGCGGCCGAGCGTATGCCATTCAGATTGGCAGAGATAATTTTTAACATGGCGAGTCGTTTAAAAAATGAGGCGCTCAGGATAACCGATTCAATGCGGCTGGTCTGCAGGCGGGCAGGCATGCCCTTTGCATTTACCGGCATGTGTATCCGATAACGATTTAAAATGTGGCTTTGGTCGCGTAAATAGCGACAATTTTCGTCACTTTTACCCGTTATGGAGTTGTTTTGAACAATTTACGGCAAGAATTCATTAAGTTTTCGGTTGATACCGGCGTATTGCGTTTCGGCGAATTCGTTACCAAGGCAGGTCGCACCTCGCCGTATTTTTTTAATGCAGGGCTGTTCAATCAGGGCGGCACACTGGCAAGGCTGGCAGAGTTTTATGCGCAGACGCTGATCGATTCCGGCGTCGAATTCGATATGCTGTTTGGCCCGGCGTACAAAGGCATCACGCTCGCTTCGGCGACTGCAGTGGCGCTGGCGAACAAGGGACGCGATGTGCCGTTTGCATTCAACCGCAAGGAAGCCAAGGATCATGGCGAAGGCGGCACCATGGTCGGCGCGAAGCTTCAGGGCCGCGTAGTGATCATCGACGATGTGATTTCCGCCGGTACCTCGGTGCGTGAGTCAGTCGACATGATCCGCGCAGCAGGGGCAACGCCTTGCGCAGTCTTGATTGCGCTGGACCGGATGGAGCGCTCGGGTGCGGACAATGCATTGTCTGAACACTCGGCTGTGCAGGAAGTCAGCAAGACCTACGATATGCCAGTGGTGTCGATAGGCAATTTGTCAGATTTGTTTGAATACCTGTCGAATGCGGGAGCCAATTCGGAACAGGCGCAGTACAAGGATGCCGTCGCCGCTTATCGCAAGAGGTACGGCGTGATGTAGCAGCCATCGTTTTATTCTGGGGAGTGAAATGAAAGGTGCAGTAAAGACACTGAAGACACTGTTTTTTCTCTCGATATGCATCACGTCGGGTGCACACGCTGCCATTTTTATGTGCAAGGATGCATCCGGCCGCACTCTCACTGCTGACAGGCTCATCCCTGAATGTGCGGACCGTGCGGTGCGCGAATATGGCAATAACGGCGCCAAAAAAAGAGATATTGCCGCCCCCCTTACTGCTGACCAGAAGCGCGAAAAACAGCAGCAGGACGACCAGAAAAAAGTCGAACAGCTTGCGGCCGAGGAGCAAAAAAAAGCCGATCGCGCCCTCACCGCCCGCTACCGCAGTGAAGACGACATCACTGCCGCACGCAAACGCGACACGACTGTCGTCAGCGATCAAATTGCTCAGCAAAAAAAGGCATTATCCAGTGCGGATCAGGAATGGAAAGATACGCAAGCGGCCGTGACAGCACAAAAGAAAAAAGGCGTGGTCCCCGCTGGCATGCAATACAAACTTGATAGAGCCGAACAAAGCGTGCGTGCTCTGACGACTCGCGTGAACGAGAGTGAGGTCGAACTGGCACAAGTACATGCCAAATACGATGCGACGCTGCAGCGGTTTCGCGAGATCGCAACGGCCTCAACTCGTTAAAAGCGTCCGGAAAGATAATTTTGGGCTGATTTATATCAGCCTCAAGAGCAAAAAAAAAGCGCGCTCGTTTTACGGAGCGCGCTTTTTGTTTTTGGCTTGCTTGATCAAGCCGTCAGTTTTTTCTTCAAGAGCTCGGTAAGCTGCGCAGGGTTGGCTTTTCCCTTGCTGGCTTTCATCGCTTGTCCCATCAGAGCATTGATCGCCTGCTCCTTGCCGGCACGGTATTCCTCTACAGATTTTGCATTAGCGGCGATCACGTCATCGACAATTTTTTCCAGTGCGCCGCTGTCCGAAATTTGCTTCAAACCTTTGGCTTCGATCACTTCATCAGCGAGCGCTGCTTTGTCCGATTTGGCTTCCCACATCGCGCCGAATACTTCCTTGGCGATCTTGTTGGATATCGTGCCGTCAGCAATACGTTGCAATAGCAGGGCGAATTGCGCAGCACTGACTGGTGCTGCGGTGATCTCTATGCCTTCGCGATTCAGCGTAGAGGCGACGTCGCCCATCAACCAGTTGGCCGCAGGTTTGGCTTGCTCCTTGCCGGTGATCGCGGTGACTGCTTCGAAGTAATAGGCCATCGCTTTCGATTGCGTCAATACCGCAGCATCGTATTCAGAGAGGTTGTAATCGCGCACAAAGCGTTCGCGCATCACGCCTGGCAATTCCGGCATCGAGGCTTGCACGCGTGCGATCCATTCCGCGCTGACAACCAGCGGTGGCAAATCCGGATCGGGGAAGTAGCGGTAGTCGTGCGCGTCTTCCTTGCTGCGCATTTCGCGTGTTTCTTTTTTGTCTGGATCGTAGAGACGTGTTGCTTGCACGACGCGGCCGCCATCTTCGATCAACTCGATCTGGCGACGCACTTCGTAGTTGATCGCTTCTTCCAGGAAACGGAAGGAGTTCAAGTTCTTGATCTCACAACGTGTGCCGTATTCTTTTTGTCCGAACGGCCGCACTGACACGTTGGCATCGCAACGGAACGAGCCTTCCTGCATATTGCCGTCGCAGATGCCTATCCAGGTCACCAGTGTGTGCAGTGCTTTGGCATAAGCAACGGCTTCGGTTGCACTGCGCATGTCAGGTTCGGTAACAATTTCAAGCAATGGTGTACCTGCGCGATTCAAGTCGATGCCGGTCATGCCTTGATAGTCTTCGTGCAGTGATTTTCCGGCATCTTCTTCCAGATGTGCGCGTGTCAGCTGGACGGAGCGAATCTCGGTTTTGCCATCGACTTCCATTGCAAACGAGACGCGACCACCCTGCACGATCGGCAGATCCATCTGGCTGATCTGATAGCCCTTGGGCAGATCGGGATAGAAATAATTCTTGCGTGCGAACACCGAGTGCGGTGCGATCGTTGCACCAATCGCCAGACCAAACTGGATCGCGCGCTCGACTGCACCGCGATTCATCACCGGCAATGCGCCCGGCAAAGCCAGATCGACAGGCGATGTTTGCGTGTTGGGTGCTGCGCCAAACTGTGTAGGCGAGCCGCTAAAAATTTTTGTCTTGGTCGTCAACTGCGTATGCGTTTCCAGACCGATTACCACTTCCCACTGCATAATTTCCTCGCTCGCTTGTTAGCGTTGTTCTACGGTGTTGTTCGCTGCTTCTTTTAAGAAGCGATAGGCGAATCCATGTATGAAATTGCCGTTACGCCGGTGCGCGCAAATGCCAGTCGGTCGCCTGCTGATATTGATGGGCGACGTTCAGCAATTTTGCTTCGGCAAAATAGTTGCCGATGATTTGCAGTCCGACCGGACGCTTTGCATTTTTTTCGCCCTGACCAAAGCCGCATGGAATCGACATGCCCGGCAAGCCGGCCAGACTGGTTGAGAGTGTAAAAATATCGGCCAGGTAATTGGCGATCGGATCGTCGGCCTTGTCGCCCAGATCCCAGGCGACGGTAGGTGCAACCGGGCCCATGATGACGTCACACTTTTTAAACGCCTCCTGAAAATCCTGCGCGATCAAGCGGCGAATTTTTTGCGCTTGCAGATAGTAGGCGTCGTAATAACCATGCGAGAGCACATAGGCGCCGACGAGGATGCGGCGTTTGACTTCATCGCCAAAACCTTGCGCACGCGTCTTGCGATACATGTCGGACAAATCGGTGTAACCGTCGGCGCGGAAGCCGTAACGCACACCATCGAAACGACTCAGATTGGACGATGCTTCTGCCGGTGCAATCACGTAATAGGTTGGAATCGACAACTCGGTTTTTGGCAGCGAGATATCGACCAGCGTGGCACCGAGTTTTTCATACTCCTTGAGTGCTGCGCGTACTGCCTGTTCGACGTCGGCCGATAAACCGGCGCCGAAATATTCACGCGGGATACCGATTTTCAAGCCTTGCAAACTGACATTCAAGTCGCGTGTGTAATCTTCCTTGTCGTGTTCTATGCTGGTCGAATCGCGTTCATCGAAACCTGCCATCGCATTCAGTAACAAGCCGCAGTCTTCTGCTGTTTTTGCAATCGGGCCGCCTTGATCCAGTGAGGATGCAAATGCGATCATGCCGAAGCGCGAGACGCGGCCATAGGTTGGCTTGATGCCGGTGACGCCACACAATGCTGCCGGCTGGCGGATCGAGCCGCCGGTGTCGGTCGCGGTGGATGCCGGTGTCAGGCGTGCTGCAATTGCGGCGGCCGAGCCGCCGGATGAGCCTCCCGGAATGGCGGTCTTGTCCCACGGATTTTTGACTGCGCCGAAGTAGGAGTTTTCATTTGATGAACCCATTGCAAACTCATCGCAGTTCAATTTTCCCAGCGTGACCATGCCGGCCTGATTGAAATTTTGGACGACGGTTGCATCGAAGGGGCTGACATAGTTTTCCAGCATCTTGGAGCCGGCCGTTGAGCGCCAGCCGCGCGTGACGAAGATGTCCTTGTGCGCGATCGGCACACCGGTCAATACCGTGTTGTCACCACTGGCGATGCGTTGGTCGGCAGCGGCAGCTTGTTGCAGCGTCAACGCTTCGTCGACGTGTAAAAATGCATTCAGGTCGCTTGCCTTGATGCGAGCCAAAAACAGCTCGGACAATTCTGTCGCAGAGATTTTTTTTGCCTGCAGCAAGGCGGATAGTTCTTTGATTGTTTTGGTATGCATAGTCAATATCGGTGTTCGGTTGCAGAACATGGAGATGTTCCGGTTGCGCGCCGCCAAATAATAGTTAACAGCAAGGTCGGACAGCGCAAGGGTAGGCGATGCAGTTATTCGATGACTTGCGGCACCAGATACAAGCCGTCTTGCGTGGCCGGTGCAACTTGCTGGTATTCGTCGCGACGATTTGGCTCGCTGACGGTGTCTTCGCGCAGACGCAACGATAGATCGGGCAGCAGCATGGCGATCGGATGATTCAGCGGTTCTACGCCCTTGGTATCGACGGCGCTCAATTGTTCGACCAATGCGAAGATGCCGTTCAATTTATCCAGTGTTTGAGCGGATTGCTCCTCGGTGAGGTCGATTTGCGCGAGCATTGATAAACGTTTGACATCGGAAAGTTCGAGGGACATGGTTGGTTCGCGGTCTGGCCGCGTATGTAATGTTAAAAGAATCAGAAAAGAATCGCGGCGTGCAAAAGACTGCTTGTGCTGGCAAATGCTTCGCAAAATGAATCATTCCGCTTACATTTTTGGCATTTTGGGCGACTAATTTAATGTAAATTATAAGGTAGAATATCGGGTTAATGCCTTGCTGGCGCTGATATTGGGCTGCCGCCGGTAATAAATCTTGCTTATTTGCTCTTTGCACACGTAATTACTCTCGTAGTTAATTTCTTATTTACCTTATTAGGCGCACTTTTTTTGCGCACCGGGACAATTCATGTTTGGATTTTTACGTAGTTATTTTTCGAATGATCTGGCAATCGACCTGGGTACAGCTAACACCCTGATCTATGTCCGTAGCCTGGGCATTGTGCTGGATGAGCCATCGGTCGTGGCGATTCGCCAGCAAGGCGGCCCGAACGGCAAAAAAACCATCATGGCAGTCGGCAAGGAAGCCAAACAGATGCTAGGCAAAGTGCCGGGCAACATCGAGGCGATCCGCCCGATGAAAGACGGCGTGATCGCCGACTTCACCGTTACCGAACAAATGCTGAAGCAGTTCATCCGCATGGTGCATGACACCAAGCTCTTCAGACCTTCCCCGCGTATCATCATCTGCGTTCCTTGCGGTTCTACCCAAGTCGAGCGTCGCGCGATCCGCGAATCGGCACTCGGTGCCGGCGCAGCGCAGGTATATCTGATTGAAGAGCCGATGGCTGCTGCAATCGGTGCCGGCCTGCCGGTGTCGGATGCAACCGGTTCCATGGTCGTCGATATCGGCGGTGGCACGACTGAAGTCGGCATCATCTCGCTGGGTGGCATGGTCTACAAAGGCTCGATCCGCGTCGGTGGCGACAAGTTCGACGAAGCGATCGTCAATTACATCCGCCGTAACTACGGCATGCTGATCGGCGAACAAACCGCTGAAGCAATCAAGAAAGAAATCGGTTCGGCTTTCCCAGGTTCCGAAGTGCGCGAGATGGAAGTCAAGGGGCGCAATCTGTCCGAAGGTATCCCACGTTCATTCACAATTTCCAGCAACGAGATTCTCGAAGCGCTGACCGATCCGCTGAACAACATCGTTTCCGCCGTTAAAAATGCGCTGGAACAAACGCCGCCAGAACTGGGCGCCGACATTGCTGAAAAAGGCATGATGCTGACTGGCGGCGGCGCATTGCTGCGCGATCTGGATCGTCTGATGATGGAAGAAACCGGTTTACCGGTGATCGTGGCCGAAGACCCGCTGACTTGCGTGGTGCGCGGCTCGGGCATGGCGCTGGAGCGCATGGATAAACTGGGTTCGATTTTCTCCTACGAATAATCCGACCACATTGTTTTTCTTTGGCGGGCTGACATGCACACTGTCATGAAAGCACCATTTTTTGTAACGCACGCTGTGGCTGCAGGACGCAATGTTCTGGCGGCGCAGCCTGTACAGATGTACTTCGGCAGGTTCGCCAACAAGCATTAAATGGAATACAGCCCGCCACCACTCTTCAAACAAGGTGCCTCGGCACGCGCAAAGATGGTGTTCTTCGCCCTGATCGCACTGGTGCTATTGGGTGTCGATTCGCATATGCGCTCGCTTGCTGTGGTGCGTCAGGTGATTTCTACCGCCTTGTATCCGTTGCAGGTTGTCGCACTCGCACCGCGCGATGCGATGTATTTTATCGGCGATTATTTCACCTCCCTTTCCGATATCAAGTCGGAGAATGAAAAACTCAAACTGCAACAAACTGTCAATGCACGCACCTTGCAGCAAGGTCAGCAACTGCTGGCAGAAAATGCGCAACTGCGTCATTTGCTGGGTACCAGTGAGCGTCTGCCTGTGAAGTCGGTGATGGGCGAAATTCTGTATGACACGCGGGATGCGTTCACCCGCAAGATCGTGCTGGATCGCGGCATTCAGCACGGCGTTGAGCGCGGGCAGCCGGTGATCGATCACATCGGTGTGGTCGGGCAGGTGACGCGTGTGTTTCCTTTTACGTCGGAAGTCACTTTGTTGACGGACAAAAATCAGGCGATTCCGGTGCAGGTGGTGCGCAATGGATTGCGTAGCGTTGCCTATGGTCGCGGCCAATCGAATGTACTGGATTTACGTTTCATGCCGACCAATGCAGACATCCAAAAAGGCGATGTGCTGGTGACTTCGGGCATTGATGGTATATATCCTGCCGGTCTGGCGGTTGCGACGGTTTTTCAGGTGGAAAACAAGTCGTCTGATTCTTTCGCACGTATCGTCTGCCAGCCTTCCGCGGGCATAGACCGCAATCGCCAGTTGCTGATTCTGTTGACGGCAAATAAAGCCGAACCGCGTCCGGCAGATGACGCGAAAGACAAGAATGCAAAAATGACGGGCATCTTGCGGCATGCTGCCAGCCGGACTAACGGTACGTCAGGCAAAGGCATTGTTGAAACGCCGCCCGTTCCTGCATCTTCCAAACCGCCAGCGACATCAACACGATGAATCATCAGCCACACTACATTTTGTTGCCAGCCAGCCCGCTTTTTATAGCGGTCAGTCTGATCGTGGCATTCTTGCTGAACCTGCTGCCGTGGGGGCAGTGGATAGGTATTCCAGATTTTGTTGCGCTGATCCTGGTGTTCTGGAGCATGCATCAGCCGCGCAAGGTCGGGATAGGCGTCGCGTTTTTCATGGGTTTGTTAATGGATGTGCATGATGCGGCGGTGCTAGGCGAGAATGCGCTGGCTTACACGCTACTGTCTTACTTCGCCATCATGATACACAGACGCGTGTTGTGGTTCCCTGCCGGCGTACAAGCATTGCACGTATTTGTGCTGTTGCTGGTCGCTCAAGTCGTAGAGCTAATTGTCAGGTTGCTGGTCGGCGGCAGATTTCCGGGTTGGTTGTACTTCGTTGAGAGCGTGGTGGCGGCTTTGGCGTGGCCGATTGTGGCGTGGATATTACTTGCACCGCAGCGCCGGGCGATCAATCGTGACGATACGCGTCCGATTTGATTTGCTACAACCGACAACCGGTATTGATCCCGCATGACTGAATTAAAAAATACCGAACGCGAATTACATCTCTTTCGCCTGCGCTTGTCCGTGGCGGGTGGCTTGGTGTTCATTCTATTTGCCTGTTTGCTCTCACGCTTCATCTGGTTGCAGGTGTATAAACATAACGATTATGTCGCGCAGGCAGAGGAAAACCGGATTTCAGTCGTGCCTGTAGTGCCGAATCGCGGTTTGATTCTGGATAGAAATGGTGTGGTGCTGGCGCGTAATTACTCAGCCTATACACTGGAAATTACACCCTCAAAAATCGATGGCGATCTTGAAACCCTGATCGATGAACTCGCAACATTGGTCGACATCCAGCCGAAAGATCGCAAGCGCTTCAAGAAGCTGCAGGAAGAATCACGCAATCTGGCCAGTTCGCCGATACGCGTGCGTCTGTCCGACGAAGAAGTTGCGCGATTCTCGGCGCAGCGTTACCGCTTCCCCGGCGTTGAGATTCAGGCCCGTTTATTCCGCCAGTACCCACTCGGTTCGGTTGCCTCACATGTGATTGGCTATATCGGTCGTATCAATACGCGTGAGGCGAAGGAAATCGATGCAGGTGACGACGCGACCAACTATCGCGGCACAGAGCACATCGGCAAGGAAGGCCTGGAAAAAAATTACGAAGACAAATTGCACGGTCGTACCGGTTACGAAGAAGTCGAAGTCTCTGCTGGCGGTCGTCCTATCCGGACCTTGTCGCGCACAGCTGCCACGCCAGGCGACAATCTGATTCTGTCTATCGATATCGAATTGCAGAAAGTGGTGGAGCAGGCATTTGGCGATCGGCGTGGCGCATTCATCGCAATTGAGCCTGCCACCGGTGACGTGCTGGCATATGTGTCTATGCCGACTTTCGATCCCAATCTGTTTGTCGAAGGCATTGATCAGCAGAGCTGGGATTTGCTGAATAACTCACCCGATCATCCGCTGTTGAATCGCCCTTTGTCCGGCGCCTATCCGCCAGGCTCAACTTACAAACCGTTCATGGCCTTGGCCGCCTTGGAGTTGGGTAAGCGCAAACCATCGGATGCGATTTCAGATCCGGGTTACTTCTGGTTCGGCAATCACAAGTTTCGCGATGACAAGGAAGGCGGGCACGGCATGGTCGACATGTACAAATCGATCGTGCAATCCTGCGATACGTATTACTACCTGCTGGCCAACGACCTTGGCGTCGATACGATACACGATTTCATGAAGCCGTTCGGCTTTGGCCAAAAGACCGGTATTGATCTCAAATACGAACGCACCGGCGTATTGCCGTCGACTGCATGGAAGGCAGCAGCATATAAAAAGCCCGAGCAAAAAAGATGGTACGCGGGTGAAACCATTTCCATCGGCATCGGTCAAGGTTATAACTCTTTCACCCCGTTGCAGCTGGCACATGCGACCGCGACCCTTGCCAACAACGGTATCGTCATGAAGCCTCACCTGGTCAGGGAAATTGAAAATGGTGTGACGCGTCAACGCACATTGACGGTGCCCAAAGAAAGTTATCGCATTCCATTGAAGCAGGAAAACATTGACGTCATCAAACATGCGATGGTGGGCGTCAACAAGGAAGGAACCGGCGCGCGCGCGTTCTCAAAAGCAGAGTACGTGTCGGCAGGCAAGACAGGTACGGCGCAGGTGATTGCGATCAAGAAAGGCGAAAAATACGACGCCAGTAAAATTTCGGATCGTCATCATGATCACGCTTTGTACACAGCATTTGCGCCGGCCGACAATCCGCGTATCGCGATCGCGCTCATCGTTGAAAATGGCGGTTTCGGTGCCGCTTCGGCTGCGCCGATTGCCAAGGCGGCGATGGATTTCTATTTGCTGGGAAAGCGGCCTGATGCGAAAACGCCTGTCAAAGCTGCGCCGATTCCTGAAGATGAGCTCACAGATTAAATCCATGACGACATCCCTACGCTCTCTTTTCCAGAACCGACGCGCACGACTGATGCCGCATTCAACGATATCCATTAACTGCGCAAGGCAACTTCCGCCTTCGCGATCGGAGCGCGCATGAACAAGCGTTCGCCATGGCAAATCGTTAGGCCGTATGTCCAGGTATTCGACGGCCCGCTGATTGTGATTGTGGGCCTGATTCTTGCGCTGGGAACGGTCACACTTTATTCTGCCGGCATCGATTTTCCGGGACGGGTGGAAGATCATGTGCGCAACATTCTGATTGCACTGATGGTGATGTGGATTGCGGCCATCATTCCACCACAAACCTTGATGCGCTTCGCCGTGCCCTTGTATATCGTGGGCGTGACCTTGCTGGTTGGGGTGGCGATGTTCGGCTTGATCAGGAATGGCGCAAGACGCTGGATCAATGTCGGCATGATCATTCAGCCGTCCGAGATCATGAAGATCGCGATGCCGATGATGCTGGCATGGTTCTTCCAGAAACGCGAAGGCATGACACGCTGGCGCGAGTTTTTGGTGGCGGGTTTGTTGCTGGTGGCACCGGTCGGTCTGATCATGCGTCAGCCGGATCTGGGTACGTCTCTGCTGGTATTGGCTGCCGGTTTTTATGTCATCTTCTTTGCTGGCCTTTCATGGAAAGTGATCGTGGCTGCCGTGATTACGATGCTGGCCAGTCTGCCTGTTGTATGGTCGATGCTGCATGACTATCAAAGAGGTCGGGTGCTGACACTGATAGATCCGACTACTGATCCGCTGGGCAAGGGATTTCATATTATTCAATCGACGATTGCGATTGGTTCGGGAGGCCTGACCGGCAAAGGCTGGCTGAATGGCACCCAGGCCCATCTGGAATTTATTCCCGAGCGCACTACCGATTTTATCTTTGCTGTTTTTTCGGAAGAGTTCGGATTGATAGGCAACTGTATTTTGCTGACGCTCTACCTGCTCCTGATCGGGCGCAGCATGATCATTGCAGCGAATGCACCAACCTTGTTCAGCCGCTTGCTGGCCGGTGCGATCACGATGATTTTCTTTACTTATGCATTCGTGAATATGGGAATGGTTAGCGGCATCTTGCCGGTGGTTGGCGTGCCCTTGCCTTTTGTCAGCTATGGCGGCACCGCATTTGTCACGCTCGGTTTGGGCGTGGGTATTTTGATGAGCATACAGCGCCACAGAAAATTGATGCAAAGCTGATATCGCTCGTTCACTGTTTGTCGTAGTTGTATCGGCAAGCAGCCTTCATCAGGAGCAAGCAATGCAATTGAATTCTTCCACATCACGTCTTCTGGTCTTGCTGCCAATTCTGGCGCTGGCCGCTTGCAGCAGCGTACCGTTAGACACTTCTTCTGCCGGCAAGACACAGACTGCGCGTGCGGCAAGTGCGGCACAGCCGAGCTTGCCACCTGCCGGCTCCGGTCGCGGCGGCTATTACAAGGATGACGGTCCGGGCGACGTGACGCCGGAAGGCTTGCTGGATGTGCCGGATGCAGAGCCGCGCATCGAGCCGTATTCGAAAAGTGGAAACAAACCTTACGTTGTTTTCGGCAAACGGTATATTCCGATTAGTGATGCGCGGCCGTTCAAACAGACTGGGCGCGGCAGCTGGTACGGCAAGAAATTCCACGGGCAGAAAACCTCGTCAGGCGAGCTGTACGATATGTACAAGATGTCGGCCGCCCATCCGACTTTACCGATCCCTTCGTATGCTCGGGTGACCAATTTAAGCAATGGCAAACAGGTGATCGTGCGCGTCAATGATCGCGGTCCGTTTCATTCGAGTCGCGTCATCGATCTATCGTATACCGCCGCATTGAAACTGGGTTATATCGGACACGGCAGCGCGGAGCTGCAAGTCGAACGATTGCTGCCGGCAGACATAGAGCAAATATTGGCGACCAAAGAGAGTCCCGCTACGCCTGTTGTCGCGACGGAAGCGGTGGTTATGCCGACCATAGAGTCTACGCAATTGGCTCCAGCAGCGATTCAGCCAGTCGATTTTGCGCCGAATGGAAATGTGTCAGTAATAGCGACATCAATGCCAACCCAGGGTGCCGCATCTACAGCCAGCGGCTTTTATCTGCAACTCGGTGCGTACTCGCAGGCGGCCAATGCAGAAAGTGTGCGTACTCGACTGCTGCAGGATACGGGCGGCGTGCTACGGCAATTGACGGTTGAGCCTTCGAATAATTTGTATCGGCTCTATGGCGGCCCATTTGCTACTCGCGAAGAGGCCGCAGCGGCGGCTACGCAAGTGCAGGGAACGATGGGCGCCAAGCCGTTTATCGTGCAGCGTTAAGCTTGCCCCGACTCGCTGCCTGCTTTCATTTGCAGGGCGCGATCATACAGGGCGTTTTTCTTTTGTCCTGTGATGTGTGACGCCAGCGTCGCCGCCTGCTTTACCGAACATTCCTGCAGCAGGATTTTCAGGATGCGTTCGGCTTCCATTTCGTCCTGATCGCCGGCCGCTGGCGTACCTTCCAGCAGTACCACAAACTCCCCTTTTTGCCGGTTTGCGTCGGCATTGATCCAGGCACCGGCCTCGGCCAGGGTGCAGCGATGTATTTCTTCAAACATCTTGGTCAGTTCGCGTGCAAACACGATATGCCTGGTCGGTTCGAAGCTGGTCGCTAGCGCTTCAACGGCTTCGACGATGCGATGCGGCGCTTCGTAAAACACCAGGGTCGCTGCGACACTTTTCAGATTGAATAAAACCGTCTCGCGCTGCTTGGCTTTGGCCGGCAAAAAGCCGACGAAATAAAATTGGTCATTCAACAAGCCGCTGGCGGACAAAGCGGCTACTGCTGCCGATGCGCCTGGCAATGGCACCACACGCAGGCCTGCATTACGCACCGCATCGACGATGCGCGCGCCTGGATCGGACACGGCTGGCGTGCCCGCATCGGATACCAGTGCAATGCGCTCGCCCGCCTGCAAGCGACGGATCAAGGTGTCTGCTACTTCGCGTTCATTGTGCTGGTGCGCTGCGATCAATTTTTTTGACAGGCCGTAACGGGTCAAAAGATGGCCGGTATTACGCGTATCTTCGCAAGCGATAGCATCGACTATCGATAAAGTGTGCAAAGCGCGCAACGATATGTCACCTGCGTTCCCGATCGGTGTGGCCACCACATATAATGTCGCCGAAGGATAAGTCTGCCGCTCGACGTCACGTAATACTTCATGCAATAAATTCGGTAATGCATCCTGCAAGGTGTCTTGCATAAGCGGCAAGATCGTGGATGCGTTGTCGGTTGGTTCAGTCATTGGGAGAGTCGGATGTTGGGAAATTTAGCGAGAATGTTTGTGCTGGCTGCGGCCATCAGCGGATTGTGCGCGCCTGCACAGGCAAATACAACTGCTGTTATCGGTGGTGCTGTCAGTGGAGCTAGCAGTCTAACCGGCATTCAGGCCGAGTATTCCGTGTTGGACAAGTTGCAGCTCGCGCAGACCGATCTGGCGTTGCCGCGCGATGAAAATGATGACCTGAGCAACGGCCCGATTATCGAGGCGGTTGACATGCCTGTCGTTGTCACTCGTCTCCCGCCGGTACGCATAGCGTTGTTGTTGCCGCGCCGGTCCGAATCGCTGGCGCAAGTGGCCGATGCAGTGCGCTCCGGTTTCATGGCGGCTTATCAATACGAGCCGGCCAACATTACCGTCAATCTGGTGGAAACCGGGGATTCTGCACAGGACGTGCTCTCCGGTTATCTGGACGCTGCGATGCGCAATGACATTGTGGTCGGGCCGCTGACGCGCAGCGGCGCCACCGCGATTGTACAAAACGGCAACATCACGAAGCCGACTATCGCCCTGACGCAGCTGGATACTGCAGACGGTACTGAAATGCGGGTTCCGACCAATATGCTGGTGATGGGTTTATCGATAGAAGATGAGGCGCGCCAGATCGCCGACTGGCTGGGTGCACGCCAGGTCGGCCTCAAGGCTTTTGCAATTTCCACCAATGCGTCATGGCAGCGACGTGCCATCAAAGCTTTTTCCACCGAGTGGCGCCACCTAGGACTGACATCTGAAATGATGGAGCTCGGCATGACTGGCAGCTTCATTAACGCGACCGCACTGGTGCAATTGAAGAAGCGCATTCAAGCTGAAAAGCCGGCGCTGATATTTGTCGGCCTCGATGCAGCACAAACCATTCAGCTGCGTCTGGCGATCGGTAGCGATGTGCCTCTGGTCGGCACATCGCAGTTGAATCCTCTGGCGCTCGCCGATTGGAGCGGGGCCGATAAGTTACTCGATCTGGAAGGTGTACGCCTCCTCGACATGCCGTGGCAGTTGCAGGCCGATCATGCTGCGGTGATGGCCTATCCGCATCTTGCCAAAAACGGCGAGCAGCGCATCAGTCCTGATATCGAACGGCTGTATGCGCTGGGTGTCGACGCTTATCGCGTCGCGCACAACATAGCCATCAAGCAGAATGAATTCAAGCTTGATGGCGTGACCGGTAAACTGGCAATTCGCTTCGGCCAGGGCGCGCCGCATTTTGATCGTCTCATGCAGCCGGCGATTTATCGCGATGGCGTGGTGCAGCCGCTGGAAGCGCCTTGATTCGCTGATGCGCATTCCCGCCTTTCTTAGCCGCCCCCGTACTGCCAGGCAGATCAGCGGACAAATCGGTGAAGATCAGGCGCTCGCTTACTTGCAAATGCAGGGCTTGACCCTGGTTGAACGCAATTTCCGCTGCAAAGGCGGGGAAATCGATTTGATCATGCAAGCCAAAGACACACTGATTTTTATTGAAGTCAGGAAGCGTGCTGATAAAAATCATGGTGGTGCCGCGGCCAGCGTCACACCCGCCAAGCAGAAGCGCCTGATTGTCGCCGCGCATATTTTTCTGCAACGTTACAAGATGCCACCGGCCTGCCGCTTCGACGTCATTGCGATCGATGGTATCGAGATGAGCTGGTTGAAAAACGCAATCGAATCCTGAATCCTCCCCAGCCACGCGCCTCATCGCGATGGACTGCTCTATAATTCACGACACCATGATTACTCAACGCATACTTAGTCACTTCCATGAAAGTGCAGAGCTGAAAATTCAAGCGGCTTCCCTGCTGGCGCGTCCTATCGAGCAGGCGGTGGAACTAATGTTCGGCGCCTTGTCTAACGGGAACAAGATTCTGGCGTGCGGCAATGGCGGTTCTGCGGCTGACTGCCAGCATTTTTCTGCGCAACTTGTCGGGCGTTTCGAAAGAGAGCGCTTGCCGCTGCCGGTCATGGCGTTGACAACCGATACCTCGATCCTGACAGCCATCGGCAATGACTACAGTTACCAGGAGATTTTCAGCAAGCAGGTGCAGGCGTTCGGACAGTCCGGCGACGTCTTGCTTGCATTGTCGACTTCCGGTAATTCTGCCAACGTGATTGCCGCCATCGAAGCAGCACTTGAACGCGATATGCGGGTAGTGGTGATGACGGGCAAAGGCGGCGGCGCGATGGCAAAACTGATTACCGATGCAGATGTCCACATCTGTGTCCCGCACGACCGCACGGCACGGATACAGGAAGTGCATTTATTAACGATACATTGTTTGTGTGACGGCATTGACGTTGCACTATTTGGAGGGGATGAGAATGATTAATTTGAATCGTGGTTTGAAAGCAGTACGACGTCCGATGGCGGCAGCGCTGATTTGCGGCGCAGTGTTGGTCAGCCTGCAAGGTTGTGTCGGCATCATGGTCGGCGGTGCCGTTGTCGGCACGCTGGCAGCAACTGACAGACGTACACTCGGCGCGCAAACTGAAGACAAGGCCATCGCGGTCAAGGGCGAAACCCGGATTCCGAACGTGGCCGGTCCTGACGCTCACGTCAATGTGACCAGCTTTAACCGCAAGGTGTTGTTGACCGGCGAAGTGCGCGATGAAGCTGCCAAGGCAGCAGCCGGGCGGGAAGCTGCCGCTATCGAAGGCGTGCAATCGGTCGTCAATGAATTAGGCATCGGTGGTCCGGCCAGCTACACATCACGCTCGAACGATGCGGTGATTACAGGCAAGGTGAAGGCATCGTTTGTTGATAACAAAACCCTGTCTGCCAATTCGGTCAAGGTTGTAACTGAACGTGGCGAGGTGTTTCTGATGGGACGTGTAACCCAGAGTGAAGGCAACCTGGCTGCTGAAATAACGCGCGGTGTGAGTGGCGTCATCAAGGTCGTCAAGGTATTTGAATATATCACTGACGAGGAATATCGTATGTTGAGTACAACACCGGATACGGTGCAGAAAAAATAGCGGTTAATAATCGTTGCCGCTCAACAAGTTGCGGTTTTGGAATGCTATATTGAAGCCGCGCGACAAACTGTCGCGCGGCTTTTTCATTGGGAGAAACCATGACAGCAGTGCTCGTTTTATTGGCCATCGTTGCAGTTGTTGTGTTCTGGGGTGTCGGCGTCTACAACCGCATCATCGCCTTGCGCAACTACTTCGAGAATGCATTTTCTCAAATTGATGTACAGCTCAAACGTCGTTACGATCTGATTCCAAATCTGGTCGAAACCGCCAAGGCCTATATGGCCCATGAGCGCGAAACACTGGAAGCAGTGATTGCTGCGCGCAACCAGGCTGTCGATGCCAATAAAAAAGTCGCAGGCCATCCTGCCGATTCCAGCGCGTTTAAACAGATGGTCGCCGCTGATGGCGTGCTGGACGCATCGCTGGGCAGGTTCTTCGCGCTGTCGGAAGCCTATCCAGACCTGCAGGCAAATCAAACCATGATGCAGTTGGGCGAAGAACTCAGCAGCACCGAAAATCGCATCGCTTTTGCGCGCCAGGGTTACAACGACAGCGTGATGTCCTATAACGTCGCGATCCAGCAGTTCCCTGGTTCCGTGATTGCCAATTCCTTTGGATTCAAAACAGCAGAATTGCTGGAGTCGACAGAAACGCCGGAAGAACGCAAAGCGATCAAAGTCGCGTTTTGATGGTTGTGCAAGCGCTTTTTCTGCCGGCCTGCCATACGAATCGCAGCAGGCCTGATGCGCACGTCCTGACTTCGCATGCCGCGACATGAACTTTTTCGAACAGCAGGATCACGCGAGACGGCAGACCAGGGTGTTGCTGCTGTTGTTTGCGCTCGCCGTAATCGCTATTGTGCTGGCCGTCAATTTTGCGATGGCCTTGATTTGCATCTACGCGCAAGGCGGGTCGTTCTCGGGGCATCATGACTATCCGCGCGGATTTTTTGCCACCAATACCTTGATCACGCTGATATTAATCGGCGGTGGCACCTTGCTTGAAATGTTCAATCTGCGTGACGGAGGCGATGCGATTGCACGCATGGCCGGTGCACGCATGGTGGCGCTCAATACGCGCGATACGTTTGAACGGCGTTTGCTGAATGTGGTGGAAGAGATGGCGCTTGCATCAGGCATTGCTTGTCCCAAGGTATATCTGATGGACAGGGAAGACTCGATCAACGCATTCGCCGCCGGTTATAACCCGAACGAGGCGGTGATTGTTATGACGCGTGGTTCGCTGGACAGATTGACGCGTGATGAATTGCAAGGCGTAGTGGGGCATGAGTTCAGCCATATTTTGAATGGCGACATGCGCTTGAACATTCGCTTGGTCGGCGTGCTGTTCGGGATACAGATGTTTGCGGATTTCGGCAGGCAGATCATGGAATCCGGTGTGCTGGCGACGGAGGAGGACACGCTGAGCAAGCGACGTACTCCGCTGCATGTCATTTTATTTGTGGTTGGCGCCACGCTGTTCGCGATTGGTTATATAGGCTTGTTCTTTGGGCGAATCATTAAATCAGCAGTTTCCCGTCACCGTGAATTTCTGGCGGATGCCAGCGCCATTCAATTTACCCGCAATCCCGATGGCCTTGGCAATGCCTTGCGCAAGATAGGTGGTCTGATGCAAACCGGGCGCGCCGTTTCGCAGATCCAGCACAGGAATGCAGAGCAGTTGTCGCATTTCTTCCTGACAGCGGTACGTCCTGGTCTGCTGGAAGGATTGTTTGCGACCCATCCATCGCTATTCGAACGTTTGCATCGCATCTATGGTCGCAATATGGATATGCTGGACGCGCCCAGCATCCGTAAAAGCGATGTTGCAGCATCGCAAACCATGCGGGCAGACATTGCGTATGCCGCGACGCCCTTCGTCGATGCAGTCGCAAACGCCGATGCCATTAGCGCCGACATCGTGGCTGTTGCCAGGCAGGCTTACGGCGGCAGCACGCTCGTCAAAATCAGGCTGTGTACACAGATTGATCAAGCAGTGCATAACCCTTACGTTGCTCCATTGCTGGTCTACGCCTTGTTGCTTGATTCTGCACAGGAAAACAGTCCACAGCATCAGTACCTGATTGAACATCTGCCTGGCCAAGCCGCACAAGTAATGCAACTGGCGACAGCGATCAAGAGTTTGCCAGTCAATGCGCGTTTGCCTTTGCTTGATCTGATGATGCCGGCGCTACGGCAATTGCCGATGGTGGATCGCGATGCAATGCTGGCGCACATTGAACGGATGATCGCGAGTGATCGTCATGTGAGCTTGAGCGAATTCGTTCTGCAAACCGTCTTGGTGCGACGCCTGGCGGCGCAGGCAAATCGTGCAGTGCGAGTCAAGTATTCTTCGGTGACTGAATTGAAGCAGGAATGCCACATTCTATTTTCTCTGGTGGCACATGTTGCCGCGCCGCTTTTAAAACAGCCTGCGACATCATTGTTGATGAGAGCGGCGGATTTCTCTCCGCATCTCTTTTTATCGGAAAAGGATTTGATCGGGATCGCCGAGCTGAGTTATGGCAGGATAAAAATTGCATTGGATAAAACGAATCAGTTGGCACCTTTGGCAAATCCAGCATTGATCAAGTCAT
Organism: Herminiimonas aquatilis; assembly: GCF_042665175.1. Taxonomy (NCBI): domain Bacteria; kingdom Pseudomonadati; phylum Pseudomonadota; class Betaproteobacteria; order Burkholderiales; family Oxalobacteraceae; genus Herminiimonas; species Herminiimonas aquatilis. Next base: position 1,164,686 of record NZ_JBHTCC010000001.1, on the reverse strand, counting down.
TGCTGGCAATCGCCGGTGAGCAGTCGCCGCTACCGTTGCCGCTTGCGGATTTGTTGCGCGCCATCTGCGCCGCGATCGAAGCGCCTATGCCCCCCGTTGTTGCCGCTGTTTACACGGCTTCGGGTTGGTCGGATGCATCCTTGTCATGAAATCAGATCGGATGCGGACACGTTTTTCGACTCAACACCAATAGTCGGACCTGACTATAATGACTGCAACTACATAGCCTCCACCATACAGGTGCGGCATCCCGGATTGTCTATTATGCAAAAACCAGTTTCTGTTACTCCCGCAAGTAAAAACCGCAATTGGCTCAAGGGCCTGGTCTTGCTCGTGATCGCCGCGCTGGCAGTTGTCGGTTACCTGTCCGTGTCGAGTAAAGAAGCGATACCTGATGTAACTTTCGTCAATTTGCAGGGAAAGAAAATCACTTCGCAGGATTTGCGCGGCAAGGTTGTGATGATCAACTTCTGGGCGACCTCATGCGTGACGTGCGTCAAAGAGATGCCGGAGATGATAGAGACGTTCAAGAAATACAATGCGCAAGGTCTGGAATTTGTTGCGGTTGCCATGGCTTACGACCCGCCGAACTATGTGTTGAATTTCGTCGAGACGCGCAAGTTGCCATTCACCGTGGCGCTAGACACACAAGGTGAATTGGCCAAGTCTTTTGGCGATATTAAATTGACGCCAACTACATTGGTGGTCGACAAGGATGGTCACATCATCAAGAAATATGTAGGCGAACCGGATTTTGCAGCCTTGCACAAATTGCTGGAAAAGGCTTTGGCTGCCTGAGGTGCCTGTCTGTGGGTGATGGGTGAGTTGTTTTAAATTATCTGTTTTCGGCGTGCGATTTCTTGCCGCCACTCACACGCTCAATGTTTGCCAGGTCGCGCCAGCTTTGTACTTCCGTAAAATCATTTGCCACTAGTAAATCGCGTACGTCCTCAGCCTGGTCGTAACCGTGTTCCATCAATAACCAGCCTCCATCCGCCAGATGCTGGTGAGCGTGCTGGCTGATGGTGCGCAAGGCCGATAAGCCATCCGCGTGATCGGTTAACGCATCTATCGGTTCAAAGCGCAAATCCCCTTCCGATAAATGGCGATCACCGGCGACGATATACGGCGGATTGGAAACGATCAAATCAAACTGCTGTCCACCTAGCGCTGCAAACCAGTCGCTACGCAAAAATTCGACGTCGACCTGATTGTGCTTTGCATTGGCTTGCGCAACCAGCAAGGCCTTATCGCTGACATCCAGTGCCGTAACTTTTACATCGCTTCGCGTATGGGCAATCGCAACGGCAATCGCGCCGGAGCCGGTGCCCATATCCAGTACGCGACCGTGTTGCGGCAGATGCTGCAATGCCAGTTCAACTAATAACTCGGTATCCGGCCGCGGGATCAGGACGGCAGGATCGACCTGAAACCTGAGGCCGAAAAATTCACGCTCCCCAAGCAGGTAGGCGACGGGTTCGCCTGCGATACGACGTTGAAATAAATCATTGAGGCGAGCTGCCTCGTCTGCACTGAATGTGCGTTCGGCATGGGTAATCAGCTGCACGCGCGTCAATTCCGTGACTTGGCCAATCAGCATGCGTGTTTCCAGTTGGTCAACTGGCGTGTTGCGCATGACGGTCGCTATCGTATCGCCGACCCTGACGTCCATCACGCGCCCCAATATGCCGATGCGTGTTGCATCAATATTTTTTCTGGAAGGCCGTGCGCAGCAGGAAGAGGGCGATCACGATAAACCATACCAGCGCCCATTGCGGCAAGGACAGACCCATGATTGGCGCATATGCGGTTGTACATAAACCGTCAGCTTGAAACAGGAAAGGCAGCAGCTTGGCAGTAGGAATCGTGTTCAACGACGTTTCCAATGGGTCTATGCCGCAAGATACCGTTGGGTTGGCCTTGATGTAAATGTGCCAGCCAGCGACGCCGGCGCCAGCCAGAGAGGCCAGGGCCGCCAATGCGGCACCGACCCGGGCCGTGGCTTCTTTACAAAATGCGGCGATCAGGCAGATGATTGCGACGACTGCAAAGGCATAGCGCTGGATCACGCACAGTGGGCACGGCTGCATTTTTTCCACGTGCTGCAGATAGAGCGCGACGGCCAGCAATGCCATCGACACGAAAGCAACAGCGAGTAAAACGGGTTTGGATTTTTTCATGGTTGGATCCTGGAAAAAAAGTGCACGGTATGAGTCACAGCTATCGAATAAGGTTCAGCAAAATCTCGTATCAGGTGGCGTCGGCCAGCGCTGCCAGCAAATCGGCTTGATGCTCTGCCGCTAGTGCATTGGTCAATTCAGCCAGATCGCCGTCCATGATGAAATCGAGTTTGTACAAAGTCAGGTTGATGCGGTGATCGGTCATGCGGCCTTGCGGGAAATTATACGTGCGTATGCGTTCGCTGCGGTCACCTGAGCCAATCAGCGATTTGCGGGTTGCCGCTTCCTTTGATTGCTGTTCGCGCAACTGCACATCCTTGATACGCGCCGCCAGCACTTTCAATGCGGAGGCCTTGTTCTTGTGCTGGCTGCGATCGTCCTGACATTCGACCACGATGCCAGTCGGAAGATGCGTAATGCGTACGGCGGAATCGGTCTTGTTGATGTGCTGGCCGCCGGCACCAGAGGCGCGATAGGTATCGATGCGCAAGTCGGCGGGATTGATGTTGACGTCTTCCAGCTCATCGGCTTCCGGCATCACGGCGACGGTGCATGCCGAGGTGTGAATGCGGCCCTGGGTTTCTGTCGCTGGTACGCGTTGTACGCGATGGCCGCCGGACTCGAATTTCAGTTTTGAGTACGCGCCATTGCCGACCACGCGCACGATCACTTCCTTGTAGCCGCCGACTTCAGAAGCGGATTCCGACACCATTTCTATCTGCCAGCGATTGCGTTCGGCGAAGCGCGTATACATGCGCAACAGGTCGCCGGCAAACAAGGCCGATTCGTCGCCGCCAGTGCCGGCCCGGATTTCCAGAAAAATATTGCGCTCGTCGTTAGGATCTTTCGGGAGCAGCATTTTTTGCAGGTCAATTTCCAGTTGCTCCATGCGGGCCTTGGCGCCGGCTATTTCTTCCTGGGCAAATTCCTTCATGTCTGGATCGGACAGCATGCCTTGTGCATCCTTGATGTCGTTATCGGCTTGCGTGTAATTGGCGTACAAGGCCACCAGCGGGCCGAGCTCGGCATGTTCGCGCGTCATCTTGCGATACGTATCCATATTGGAGGTCGCGTCTTCCTGCATCAGCAGCACATTCAGTTCTGCCAATCGTTCGGTCAATTGATCGAGCTTGGCGAGCATGGATGGTTTCATCATGATATTCAGTCTTGTATCGGGGTTTGATTCTGGTGGCTTGCGCAGTTTTAACGTGCCGCAAACAAGTGTTCTGCAATCAGGCTGTAGCAGCGTGCAGGGTAGCGAAAGAGCGTCGCTAGCGCTTGGTGCGGAAGAGTTGTGGCAACAAGGCGACCAGGCGAGCACGCTCGTCCCCTTGTGCATTATTCAATGCCTGTTGCGGGCCGTGCAGGAATTTTGCGGTCAAGCCTTTGGATAGCGCTTCCAGTACGATATCAATGTCCTCACCTTTGGCCAATAGCTTGCGTGCACGTTCCAGCTCCAGCATGCGCATGGTTTCGCTGGATTCATGCAAGTCTTGAATCACGGGAACGACGGCGCGCGTATCCATCCAGTGCATGAAGGATTGCACGCGTGTCTCGATGATGGCTTCTGCCTGCGCGACTGCAGCCTGGCGATTTTCCACGCCGGTTTGAACAAAATTGCCCAGATCATCGACGGTGTACAGGAACACGTCATCGAGGCGGCCGATCTCCGGTTCGATATCGCGCGGCACTGCCAGATCGACCATGAACATCGGTTTGTGACGACGCGCCTTGATCGCGCGCTCGACCATGCCGAGGCCGATGATAGGGAGCGATGACGCGGTCGATGAAATCACGATGTCGTAAGTCGCCAGCTGGTCAGGCAAATCGGCAAGGCGGATGGCGCGACCATTGAAGCGATGGGCCAGCACTTCGCCGCGTTCCAGCGTGCGGTTGGCGATGGTCAGAGATTGTGGATTTTGTGCCGCGAAATGAGTGGCGCACAATTCGATCATTTCACCGGCGCCGATGAACAGTACATTCTGTTCCGAGAGCTTGTCGAAAATACGTTGTGACATGCGCACCGAAGCGGCGGCCATGGACACACTATGTGCGCCGATTTCAGTCGTGCTGCGCACTTCCTTGGCGACGGCGAACGTGCGTTGGAACATTTGATGCAAATAAGTGCCGAGACCGCCGGCCGCTTCTGCCTGGCGCACGGCATCCTTCATTTGGCCGAGAATCTGGGGCTCGCCCAACACCATCGAGTCCAGCCCTGATGCGACGCGGAATGCATGGCGTACTGCATTGTCTTGCGGGAGTGCGTACAGGAAGGGGCGTAATTCGGAATAAGGCAGCTTGTGATAATCGGCGAGGAAATGCGCGGTCAGATCGATTGCTTCATTCACGCCGCCGGGCAATTGACTCGCCGCATACAACTCTGTGCGATTGCAGGTGGAGAGGATCGCGGCTTCATCGGAAATGATTTTGCTGTTGCTGCGGCCATACCACTCCCGTGCGGAAGCCACCGCTTGACCGAGCTGGTCAGCAGGAAAGGCTACCTTTTCGCGCAGTGAAACAGGCGCGGTAGTGTGGTTGAGGCCGACGGCCAGCAGTTGCATATAGGACACCAACATTCGGATTGAATCGAAGCATATTATAGCCTGTTGCAATATGGCACGAGGCTCTTGCCGCTGGGCATACAGCGCGGTGTTTTCAGAATGCTAAATGCTGCGACAGAGAGGCAGGCTGAGTGTAAAGGTCGTGCCCTGGCCCGCAACACTGATGAAGCTGATTTCGCCGAGGTGACGTTCGATCACGGTTTTCACGAATACCAGTCCCAGACCGACGCCATCGTGACGCGGCTGGTCAGGTAAATCGACACGCTGGAAGCGCTGGAAGAGCTTGCTTTGATCGGTTTCGGCAATGCCATAACCATGATCGCAAATGCCGCACATGATGCGTGTTTGTTCGCCAACTTCTGTCAGCCATAAGGTACACAGAATGCTGGTGTGGTCCGGGCTGTAATTGATGGCATTCGACATCAGATTGCTCAGCGCGCGCGTCAGCAAGGTACGATCGGCATTGACCGGATATTCGCCATCCTTGATCTCGACTTGTAAATGTATGTGCCGACTTTTTGCCAGTGACCACATTTCATCCGCAGCATCAAACAACAGATCCTGGAAGTCGACTTCCTCCAGACGATATTCTTGGGATTCCGCGCGCGCCAATTGCACAAAATTGTCTGCCAGGCCTAATGTTTTACGGCAGGCTTTTTCTATTCGAGCAAAGAGTTCCGCCTGTGGCAGTTCGGACGAGCTTTCATGCTGCAATTCCAGCAAGGCCAGAATCGATGCCTGTGGTGCGCGCATGTCATGCGACAGAAAGCGCAAGGTTTCATCGCGGCTGCGTTCAATTGCACGTATCGTGGAGATGTCGAGAATACTGACGATCCAGCCTGTTAATAAATTCGTCGCCGAATAACAAGGGCCGCTTTTAACCAGCAGATCACGCCCAGTGTGATCTTGCGCCGAGACGCCATTTAGCAGGGCTTGAGCATGGTTGAGATCGAGTAGATGCTGCCATTCAAAAGACAGATTGACCGCCTGGTCTACCGGTACCGGCATCTTGAGTTGCGCAAGTAATTCAATGACCGAGCTTCCTCGTACATCGTTGCGCCCCAGACTCCAGTAATAATCTTTTGCATGGCGGTTCGCGAGCAGGATGAGTCCGTCGACAGAAGTTACGAGTGTGGCATCCGGCAGGTTATCCAGATTGTCCGACACGAACTGGCGCAGATCGCGAACCCGGCGCGCGGCATTCTTCATGGCGGCGATGCGCTGCTCCAGAATATCGGTCGCATCTTCGGCTGGCGGTGCAATTTTTTCTTCCGGCAGTAGATGCGGTTCCCGGTCCAGGCGTGTGAATTCCTGGCCCAGATAGTTGATGGCTGCTTCTAGTCGGCGCCAACTCCACAAAGGATAAGAAATCACGATCCCAATGATGGCGACCGAGGGTGGCAACCATATATTCATGAAACGCAAACCAATATAGCTGGTGAAAACCGTCATCAATAACCACATGCCTGCCGCGAACAAGGCCAGACGTGGCGACAGCAGTAGATAACCTAGCATCGCCATGAATATCGGAACGATGGCAAACAAAATCGTCTCCAGTGGCGTGGCCACATGTATGCTTTTTTCCTGCATCAGGTTGCTGAGAATTTGCGCGTGGATTTCAATTCCTGGCATCGCTCCTGTATTGCCGGAAACCGGCGTCGGATACGAATCCGTCATGCCGGGCGCAGTTGCGCCTATCAGCACATATTTGTCGGCGAAGAATTCGGCGGGAACCTCACCACGCAAAACCGCAACATACGGAATCGATTGGATATAGCCGACGTTGCCGGCGAACGGGATATACATTTGGTCGGCGCGTTGCCAGCTGTCGACGCCGGCAGCCTTGGTTTGTACGTCGCCGGCGGGAAGTACGGGCATGACCGCTCCGGATTCGCCGAGAGTCAGGAGTGCGGCCGAGAAATTCTGCCACCATGTGCCGTTTTGACCCTCACGTAAAAAGACGCTGCGTACTACGCCATCGTTATCGTGTGTCAAGTTGATGTGGCCCAGTGCACCAGCTGCCTTTATTAATTCTTGCGTCGGCAGGCTGGCGGTCAGACCGTGACCTGCGTTGGTCAGCGTCACTGGCAAAACAGTGCGACCGTTTTGTGACAGCGCAGCCGCCAATTGGCGATCACCGGATGCGGAGCCACCAGCTTGTGGCGGTTCCTGCTCTGACAGAATGACGTCGAGCCCGATCGCACGCGGTTTTGCCTGATTCAGTTTGGTGATCAGCTCTGCATGCGTGCTGCGCGGCCATGGCCAACGTCCGAGTTGCGCCAGACTATAGTCGTCTATTGCCACAATGATGATGTCGTCTGGCGTCGGTTTGCTGGCAGTAGACAAGAATAGGTCGTAGCGCGATTGATCCAATCGACTCAAGCCATTTTGCCAACTGGCGATTGCCGCAATGGTCATCAGGATGAGGAGCAATGCCAGCCACTCACGCAGCGCAAGACGCTGCCTGAGGGGGGAAAGCCATCGAGGTTTCATCAATTGTGTGAGGAGCGGCTTAGCGGGGCGTATTGCGCGAGACTTCTTTCGTACGCAAAGGATGTCCGTCGTTTATGATCCATTGATCCGTCACGATCAAGGTCTGCGCCAGCGAGTAGGGATTGCTGCTGCCATCTGCATTCACGCTTTGCACGCGGGCGAAGTAAGTGCCGAAAGATGGACGAGGGAGTTTGATTTCATTGCCGGTAACGCTGGTGGTAAACAGCAGCCAGCTGAATTCCAGATCGCGTGCTACTTGCACGTTGTACTTTTGATTGACGGAGCCCGGCCAGCGTAATACCAGTTCCTTGAAGCCGCCATCGGCTACTGACGGTGCTGCCTGGGTCGGCAATGCTTTGATAGAGTCGGTGCGATTTCTGATATTGGCAGCCATCGTGCGCGGCATCCCTTCCAGGCCGAATTTATCAATCGCGGCAATCCGGATGAAGTAATTGCCTTCCTGGATATTGTTGACAACGACTTCACTGGAGTTGCTACCGGCTTCTGCCAGCAGATTCAGCATCTCGCCATCCTGTGCGATTTGCACGTGATAGGCACGCGCATCGGCGCTGGGTTCTATCCTGAATTTCGCCGCTTCGTCTTGTCGATAAGGCTTGTCTGCCAATTGCGGTGGTGGCAGCAGATCGATCGCGGGACCGACCACCTCACGCGTGATGATATTGCCTTTGGCGATTGGCAAAAGGCGGGTTTCCGGCGCTTGCTGCGAACCCACGGCAACGCGCCCTTCCAATACTTCCGTTGCGACTTTTTGGTTGTTGATACTGACGCGGAAATAAGTGCCGCGTACGCCAGCTACTGACATTGGCGTATGGACTTCGAAGCGCCCGCGATTCACATCCAGTGGGGACACACGCGATACCACGCGACCGCGCATCAATTTGACTTCGGTACGCGGGCTGCCGGTGTAAAGGGATTTGCGTAATTTGGTAACCAGTACGCTGCTATTCGATGGCAGCGACACGCGTGATTCATCGGCCAGCGACATCGTCAGGAAACTATTGGCTTCAGTCGTGATGCGCATACCTTCAGTGATGCGGCTGCCGATGTTCAGGATGGTTGAACTGCCATCCGCTGCCGTTGCAGAGATCGAACCATTGCGGGCGATCACGGTTGCTTCACTTGGTTCGTCTGCCAATAGTTCGGCCGGAATGATGATGGCTGTGCCGATAGGGATGTTGCTGTCTTTATTGATTTTATTTGCTTGCCCGATCGCGATCCAGTTGCCGCTGCGAGTCGTCAAGCGCTGCGCGATGGATATCAGGGTATCGCCTGACTGCGCGTAATACGTAATGCTGGAGAGATTGACTTTGATGCTGCCTGGCGTCTGCGCGGAAACAGGAAGACTGACGAAGAGCAGTGAGCCTATCGTCAGTGCGGCAATCAGCATCAATTTTTGAAGGGGAATGCGCATCTTATCTTTCCGCGCAAACCATGTGCGCTAGCTAGCCAGTCATTTGTTCCAGACGATAGCCGTAGCTATATACCGGAGCCAATCGAAAACCATGTTCTGGCCGCAATTGTAGCTTGCTCCGCACTCTAGACACATGTGTGTCCATGGTTCGCGATGGAATTTCTACATCGCGGGCCCAGACTGCCTCCAAAATGTAGGCGCGCGACAACGGACGGCCCAGATTGCGGAAGAACAGCAAAGCCAGATCAAATTCTTTTTGCGTAACTTCGATCGGTGTGCCCGACACGGTCAGGCGTCCGGTACGCGCCTCAAATACAAAATTACCAAATTGGATCTGCTCGATCGGATTCTGACTTGGATAAGCCCGACGCAGCAAGGCTTGTACGCGCGCCAGCAATTCGCCACGGCGAATTGGCTTGATCATGTAGTCGTCGGCGCCAGCAGCCAATCCGGCCACGATGTCATCTTCGCCGGAGCGACTGGTCATGAAGAGTACCGGCAAATTAGCTGGCAGCTTTTCTCGCGCCCAGCGCAATACGTCGGCTCCGCTCAGGTCGGGCACCTGCCAGTCAATAATCAGCATGTCAAAACTTTCCCGACGCAACTGATTCAACAATTCCTTGCCACTTTGGAAAGGGTGGCAGAAGTGACCAGCGGCATTGAGAACCTGACAGACTAAATCCGTCTGGCTGCGGTCATCATCGAGTACGGCAATTCGCATATTTTTGGCGCTTGGAAAGCGAGTTATATTTCGTTTCCCTAATTTAACAAAGTATTCCCACACTGGGTCTGCTACTGTTCCGATGTGACAATATTTCACAAAATACGAGGGTGAATACCTGTCATTTATGGTTTTTTTGCCTCATGTCAGTCTTTTTCTGACTGATGACTACGATTTAATGTACTCCCATATATTGGCTGTTTCAACGAAATCCCGCCCCTTCCTGTTCCGTTTTTAACTCTGTAGATGCCTCAGTTTGTTGTATTTTCACGCTCCATGACCCCAACGATGGGCGACTCATTACTATTCTTTGGAGAAAGTTGCCCAAAAGACATTGATAGTTTTGTGACATTTTCTATAATCAAATTGCAGAAACCGAGAAGGTTGGAACTGACCGGAGGTAATCATGAAAGTGCATCTATTTGATTCCTGGCATCTCCCGCATTTCACGCACTCCAAGGATGAATTAAAAGAGGATGAGTTCGACATCCTGACCTTGCTGGCATTTTCGATCGGCGTGCCCTTGCTTGTTCTTGGAGGTTTGTCGCTGATGCAAATGTTGTTTGGCTGGACCTTGCTTTAAATATTCGTTGATGGAGGGCTGCGTCAGACGACGCCCTAACGTGTATTACACGTTGAATCTTGATATGTATGATCGCTGCTGGCGCAAGCTTTCGCAGCAATAAAAAACGCGCAGGGCACTTTTAAGTGACTGCGCGTTTTTATGAGGGCACGAACAAAAGTCAGCAATGCCCCCGGTAATTGCTTTATTTCTTGGATAGGCAAGTTTTCATGAATTTTTTGCGTTCTTCGCCCTTCATGGCCGCTGCATCTTCATTGCAAGCCTTCATTCTGTCGCGCTGAGCTTGTTGGGCTGGCGTGACCTTGTCATCCCCACCGCTCAGGCAAGACTTCATGAATGCTTTACGCTCATCCCCTTTTTTACCTTCGGCGCTCTTATTGCAATTGGCCATTTTTTCTTGCTGGGCAAGCTGCGCCGGGCTGGGCGTTTTGGCCGGAGCAGGATCGGCGGCGAAGGCACACGTTGCAAAGGCGCTGGAAACCAAAAGTGCTAGGAATTTATTCATTGGAGCCTCTCAAGTAAAAGGTGAAGAATTGCTGGCTTGGTGCGATGCAGGCTTGCAGGATCAAAACGGTTGCAAGTTGACTCGCGTTGACAGACGCCTGCAGATCCCGTGATGTGATTGCTGCGGCACGGATGAAGATGATCTGTTGCTACTTATTTGTCAAATGTATATTTGACGGCAACAAGGAAAATAAAAAATCCCCGTACGGGAAATGCAGTGCGTCTGGTTTTGTGCGCATGTGCGGCGCATCGCGCCTGAATCGCCAGGGGATGAGCCGAAGAATTCAGCAGCCCGGAATTGAAAAACCCGCGCAAATCAATGATTTGCGCGGGTTTTAATCTTGGTGGCCCGGGGCGGAATCGAACCACCGACACAAGGATTTTCAATCCTCTGCTCTACCGACTGAGCTACCAGGCCAAGGCGCGCAAGTATAGCAAAGCTATTGGAATATGCAAGGGTTTCCTGCAATTTGAATTGATCGCAGCCGCTATAATGCGATTGATCGTGTTCTTGCCGCAGTATTTGGCGTTGTACTTACTGAATAATTTTTCATCATTTTCACAGGTTCGGCTTTATGCATATACAAAGCGATGTTTGCATTATCGGGAATGGTGCCATTGGCAAAGTGGCTGCGCTGGGGTTTGCGCAGGCAGGATTGAAAGTGACCTTGCTCAGTCCGCTAGCCGCATCTGCTATAAGAACGCCGCAATCGCCTGTTGCAATAGAGGCGTGGGATGTACGTGTGTACGCCGTCAATCACGTTGCGCATGATTTATTGTCATCCGTGAAAGTGTGGGAGGCGCTGGATGCTACACGTGTGGCGCCGGTTGATTCCATGGTGGCGAATGGCGATGCGGCCGGTGCACTGGCGTTCGATGCCTATGGCGCGCGCGTCGGCACTTTGGCATGGATCGTGGAAGATCGTAATTTGAACCAGGCACTGGATGCGGCCTTGAAGTTTGCGTCGAATGTGCGGACCGTCCATGGTCGCGCGGTTGATTTAAAGGCAGACGATACAGCCGCCCGCGTGCAACTGGAAAACGGCGATACGCTGGGCGCCGAGCTGATAGTGGGTGCGGATGGCGGGCAATCGTGGGTGCGCACGCAATGCAATATCGATTTTGATTATCGCCCTTACGGCCAGCGCGCGATTGTCAGCAATTTCACATGTGAGAAAGCACATCACGGCATCGCGCATCAATGGTTTTCGGTGTCGGAAGGCATCATTGCCTTGCTGCCGTTGCCGGGTAATCAAGTGTCACTCGTATGGTCGGCACCGGATGCTTTGGCCGATACCTTGGCGCAGGAATCGCTGACGCAACTAGCAGCGCGCTTGAGCGCATTGGCCGCGACTGAACTCGGTAGCTTGACGCCATTGCAGCCGGAAATAGTCAAATCATTCCCGCTCTCCTTGATACGCCCGCATGCGATTACCGCGCCGCGGGTGGCCTTGATCGGCGATGCGGCGCATGTCGTGCATCCGCTGGCCGGGCATGGCATGAATCTGGGGTTTGCCGATGTCGCCGGTTTGATCAAGGCGGTAGTGGAGCGCGGCGCACATCGCGATTGCGGCGATGCGCGCGTGTTGGCGCGTTACGCGCGTTCGCGCAAGGAAGATATACTGCTGATGCAATTGGCAACCGATGGCCTGGCGCGCTTGTTTGGCACCGCATTCGAACCATTGCGCATCGTGCGTAACTTGGGATTGAACTTGGTGAACAAGTTGCCGGTCTTAAAAAGGCGGTTGATTGGCCACGCACTCGGTAGCAAGAATTAGCAACAGGCGCTTGCTGCAAGAGCAAGTCACGTTTTGTCTGGCAGGACGCATCAGCTTCTGCTCAAAAATTTAATCGGAAATGAATAATGAAAATGATGAAGGCTGCGTTTGCAGTATTACTGGGTTTGACTTTTTCTGCGGCATTCGCGGAAACGGCACAGGAAACAGCCGTAAGAAAGGCGATTGAACCGCGTCTGGGTGAAGAAGCCAAAGTCGCTTCCGTGACCAAGACGCCGTATTCCGGCTTGTTTGAAGTGCAGGTGAATGGCGACATCATTTATACCGATGCGAAGGCGCAGTATCTGTTCGTCGGTCGTGTGGTGGATACCAAAACCTATCAGGATTACACCAAGGCGCGTCTGGATGAGATCAACAAGGTTGCGTTCAGCGATTTGCCGCTAGAGGCAGCGATGAAACATGTCAAAGGCAATGGCAAGCGCGCGATTGCAGTGTTCGAGGATCCAAACTGCGGTTATTGCAAACAATTCCGCCAGACGCTGGAGCAGATCAATAACATCACTGTGTATACGTTCATGTACAACATTTTGTCGCCGGATTCGATTACCCGTTCCCGCAACATATGGTGTTCCGCCGATCGCAACAAGGCGTGGGATGACTGGATGTTGAGCGGGAAAAATCCTGCGACCGCATCAGATAACTGTGTTGCACCGCATGAAAAAGTACTGGCGCTGGGACGCAGCATGAAAGTGACTGGTACGCCGACCATCATATTCACCGATGGCTCGCGTATCCCGGGCGCGATCGATGCCAAGGCGCTGGAAGCGAAGCTGGCCTCAGTTAAATAAGAAACCCGATAAGGTTTGTCTGAACGGCCACGCTTGCGTGGCCGTTTTCAATTGGGCTTTAACTTGGTGCTTGCATGCGCATGCAGGCGGATGCAGCTAAACTAGCGCCATCGTATTTATTACATGGCACAGCATGAAAAAAGCAATTCACTACACCATCGTTCCCAAAGATCTGGCCGCACATCTTTTTGCAGTCACCGTGACGGTAAATCAACCCGATCCGATCGGACAATGCTTCTCTCTCCCCGCGTGGATACCTGGCAGTTACATGATTCGCGAGTTTGCCAAGAACATCGTGCAGATCAGCGCTGAATCTGACGGTAAAAAAATTGGCTTGAGCAAGCTCGACAAACAGACCTGGATAGCGGATGAGTGCAGCGGCACACTGATCTTGCGGTATGAGGTGTACGCATGGGACTTGTCGGTGCGCACTGCGCATCTGGATCAAACCCACGGATTTTTCAATGGCAGCAGCGTCTTTCTGCGTGTCGAGGATCGCGAAGACAGCGTGCATATCGTCGATATTCAAAAGCCGCAAGGCGATGAAGTCGATGCATGGCGTGTCGCTACCGCGATGCGCCAACTGGACGCCAAGCGCTATGGTTTCGGGACCTACATCGCATCGAACTACGATGAGTTGATCGATCATCCGGTGGAGTTGGGGACGTTTTCCTTGGCGACGTTCAGGGCGCACGATGTGCAACACGATGTGGTCTTTACGGGCAATGTGCCGAACCTTGATTTGCCGCGCCTGACGACTGACTTGAAGAAGATATGCGAAACGCAGATTGCATTCTTCGAGCCCCACAGCAAACGTGCGCCTGTCGATCGCTATGTTTTCATGACGATGGTGGTGGGTGATGGTTACGGCGGGCTCGAACATCGCGCGTCGACGGCATTGATTTGCTCGCGCGCCGATCTACCGGTCAAAGGTCAAAAGGAAATGAGTGACGGTTATCGTACCTTCCTTGGTTTGTGCAGCCATGAATATTTTCATACATGGAACGTCAAGCGCATCAAGCCTGCCGCATTTGTTCCCTACGATTTGGCGACCGAGAATTACACATCCTTGCTTTGGTTGTTCGAAGGTTTCACCAGTTATTACGATGATCTGATGCTGGTCCGTAGCGGCGTGATTGATGAACCGGCTTATCTGAAACTGGTTTCAAAAACCATCAACAGCGTATTGCGCGGCAGTGGCCGGCATAAACAAAGTGTGGCCGAGTCGAGTTTCGATGCGTGGGTTAAATACTATCGGCAGGATGAAAGTGCGACTAATTCCATCGTCAGCTATTACACCAAAGGTTCGCTGCTCGGTCTCGCACTCGACTTGACGATACGCGCCGCAACGAAAGGCAAGAAATCGCTGGACGATGTGATGCTGGCCTTGTGGCGGCAGTACGGCCACGATTTTTATCAGGACGGCAAGGAGGGACGCGGCGTCACTGATGCAGAAGTCGATGAGTTGTTCGATAGCGTGACAGGTTTGAAGCTGAAGCGCGTGCTGGAGCGCTGGGTGCGCGGAACGGACGACTTGCCGTTGGAAAAACTGCTGACACCGTTTGGAGTCGCATTTACCGATGAGCGCAAGAACGGCAAGCCGGGTTTGGGCTGCCGCACAGTGCGCGATGGCACCGATTGCAAGGTGGCGAATGTGTATGAGAATGGTGCCGCGCACAAGGCGGGAATATCAGCGGGCGACGTGCTGGTGGCGATCGATGGTTTGCGCGTAACAGGGACGAATCTGGATGGCATGCTCAGTCGTTATCGCGCCGGTGATGCGATCGTTATGCACGTATTCCGCCGTGACGAATTATTGAATCTGAAGGCGAAAGTACAAGCATCCGATGCGCCGAATGTGATGCTGACTGCGGAAGCGAAGCCGACTAGCGCAGTGCGACTGCGTGATGCATGGCTTAAGTAACGGCCATTTGAAATAGCTAGATAGGCATTGAAGCTGCGATAGCAATTGCTACCGCAGCTTCAATGTTTTAGTGGAAGAGGCGGTTCAGTTCCACGCCCGGTTCAGGTGCGCGCATGAAAGCTTCGCCTACCAAAAATGCGTGCACATCGGCATCGCGCATTTTTTTCACATCATCCGGGGTGACGATCGCGGATTCGGTAATCACCAACTTGTCCGGTGAAATGCGTGGCAGCAAATCCAGTGTGGTTTGCAGTGAAGTTTCAAACGTGCGCAGGTTGCGGTTGTTCACGCCCAGCAAGGCCGTTTCCAAGCGCAAGGCAGCTGTGAGTTCTTCAGCGTTGTGCACTTCCACCAGCACGTTCATGCCGAGTTCATGGGCGCAAGCTTCCAGTTCTGCCATCAAGCCGTGATCCAGTCCTGCCACGATCAACAGGATGCAATCCGCACCCCAAGAACGTGCTTCATACAGCTGATACGGATCAATCATGAAATCCTTGCGCAATACCGGCAGGGAGCACGCAGCACGTGCCTGCTTCAGGTATTCCGGTGCGCCCTGGAAGAATTGCACATCCGTCAGTACGGACAGGCAAGCCGCACCATGCTGTTCGTAGCTGAGAGCGATTTCTGCCGGATGAAAGTCAGGTCGAATCACGCCTTTGGATGGTGATGCTTTTTTGATCTCGGCAATGATGCCCGCGTTGCCCGCCGCAATTTTCTGACGCAATGAATTTTCAAAGCCGCGTATTGCTGCGCGTGCTTCTTTATCTGCTTCAACTTCGCTACGCAAGCTGGCCAGGCTGCGATACTTCTTCGCAGCAGCGACTTCATCGGCTTTGACGGCCAGGATTTTATTCAGTATGTCGGACATGGTGATTTGATTCATATAGGGGTGCAAGTCAGCAGACTTGCGGATGCGTCAGATTTTGCCTAACGCTTGCGTGACGCTAACAAACTGTTCCAGCTTGGCACGCGCTGCGCCTGATGCAATAGCTTCGCGCGCCCGTTTCAAGCCATCTGCGATAGAGATCGCAACGCCTGCCGCGTACAAGGCGGTGCCAGCATTCAATGCAACGATGTCGCGCGCTGCGCCATTGACGTTGTCGAGTGCTTCGAAAATCTTTACTTTTGATTCCAGCGAATCGGCCACTTTCAGATTGCGGCTGGCGATCATCTGTAAACCGAAATCTTCGGGATGAATTTCATACTCGCGAATCTCGCCATTGATCAGTTCGCCGACCATGGTCGCAGCACCCAGCGAGACTTCATCCATATTGTCGCGGCCCCAGACCACGATCGCATGTTGCGCACCCAAGCGTTGCAACACGCGTACTTGTATGCCGACCAGATCGGGATGGAATACGCCCATCAAGATATTCGGAGCGCCAGCCGGATTGGTCAGCGGGCCAAGAATATTGAAGATGGTCCGTACGCCGAGTTCCTTGCGTACCGGTGCTGCATGTTTCATCGCCGCGTGGTGATTTGGCGCGAACATGAAGCCGATGCCGGTTTGTGCGATCGATTCCGCCACCAGTTCCGGCTTCAAGTTGATATTTGCGCCCAGCGATTCCAGTACATCGGCGCTACCTGAAGACGATGACACGCTACGACCGCCATGCTTGGCAATTCTTGCGCCGGCCGCTGCGGCAACAAACATCGATGCGGTAGAAATATTGAAAGTGTTCGCGCCATCACCACCGGTGCCGACGATGTCGAGCAGATTGGTGGTGTCAGCTAATGGTACTTTGGTAGAAAACTCGCGCATGACCTGCGCGGCAGCAGCGATCTCGCCTATGCTTTCCTTCTTCACACGCAAGCCCATCGTCAGCGCGGCAATCATCACGGGCGACATTTCACCGGACATGATTTTGCGGAACAGGTGCAGCATCTCGTCGTGGAAAATTTCACGATGATCGATGCAGCGCAACAGGGCTTCTTGGTCAGTAATCGGCATGGCAAGGCTTTCTGTATTCAAATGGCGACCAGCACTATCCATTAGCGGACAAGGAAGTTTTGCAACAGCGCGTGACCGTGTTCGGACAGGATGGATTCGGGATGGAATTGCACCCCTTGGATATCGAAATCCTTGTGGCGCACGCCCATGATTTCTCCATCATCGGTCCACGCCGTCACTTCCAGGCAATCTGGCAGTGATGCACGTTCTATCGCCAGTGAATGGTAGCGGATCACCGTGTACGGGCTAGGCAAGTCTTTGAATACGCCGACGCCGGTGTGCGTGATCTGCGACGTCTTGCCATGCATGACTTGCTGCGCACGCACGACCTTGCCACCGAAGGCGGCACCTATCGCTTGATGGCCTAGGCACACACCGAGAATCGGCAACTTGCCGGCGAACTGCTGCAGGATAGGTACGGAGACGCCCGCTTCGTGCGGGGTGCACGGGCCGGGTGATATGCAGATGCGTTCCGGTTTCAATGCTGCGATTTGCTCCAGCGTGATTTCGTCGTTACGCACGGTGTGGACATCTTCGCCCAGTTCACCGAAATACTGCACCAGGTTATAGGTGAAGGAGTCGTAGTTATCGATCATCAGTAACATTTAAATCTCCCCGTCCAAACCATCTTGTACTTGTTCCGCTGCACGTAATACGGCGCGGGCCTTGTTCTCGGTTTCCTGCCATTCCATCTCGGGTACCGAGTCGGCCACGATGCCGGCGGCAGCTTGTACATACAACATGCCATCCTTGATGACGCCGGTGCGGATCGCGATGGCCAGATCCATTTCGCCACCGAACGACAGGTAGCCGCAGGCGCCGCCGTAGATGCCGCGCTTGGTCGGTTCCAGTTCGTCGATTATTTCCATCGCACGAACCTTCGGTGCTCCAGACAATGTGCCCGCAGGAAAAGTCGCTTTCAATACGTCGAGATTCGACAAGCCATCTTTCAATGTACCTTCGACATTCGAGACGATGTGCTGCACGTGCGAATATTTTTCGATCACCAGTTTGTCGGTAACTAATACGCTGCCGGTTTCTGCAATGCGGCCGATATCGTTGCGCGCGAGGTCGATCAGCATCACGTGTTCGGCGATTTCTTTTGGATCGGCCAGCAATTCTTTCGCGAGGATCGCATCTCTTTCGGGAGTGTCGCCACGTGGGCGTGTGCCGGCCAAAGGACGGATCGTGATTTTCTTTTTGCCGCTCGGCATGGTTTCGTTGCGCACCAGAATTTCCGGCGACGCACCGACGATTTGCATGTCGCCGAAATTGTAGAAATACATATACGGCGACGGATTCAATGAACGCAAGGCACGGTACAGGGTCAGCGGCGCATCGACATACGATTTCTTGATGCGCTGGCCGATCTGTACCTGCATCAAGTCGCCGGCCATCACGTATTCCTTGGCTTTGGCAACAGCGGCCAGATAATCTTTTTTGTCGAATTCGCGGATCGTATCGGTGCGGACTGAGGCGCTGGTGACCGGTGCTTCGACCGCACGGTGCAGTTTGGCGCGTAAGTCTTTCAGCCGCTGACGGCCGTTGGCATACGCCTCCGGCTGCGCCGGATCGACATACACAATCAGGTAAAGCTTGCCCGACAGATTGTCGATGACGGCCAGTTCTTCCGTCAGCAACAACTGGATTTCCGGCAAGCCGAGATCGTCCTTTGGCGTCGAGTGCGCCAGCCGTTTTTCGACATGGCGCACAGCGTCATAGCCAAAATAGCCGGCAAGCCCCCCGCAAAACCGTGGCATCCCGGGCATGATCGCGACTTTGTAACGCGCCTGGAATTCCGCGATGAACTCCAGCGGATTGCCTTCAAAGGTTTCGATGACGGTGCCGTTGCGCACGACTTCAACGCGCGTGCCGAAGCTGCGCATCAAGGTGTTGGCAGGCAGACCGATGAAGGAATAGCGGCCAAAGCGCTCGCCACCAACGACGGATTCCAGCAAAAAGGTGTTTTTGCCGCAGTCCTCGGTTTGCGCCAGCTTGAGGTACAGCGAAAGTGGTGTTTCCAGATCGGCAAATGCTTCAGCGACCAGTGGAATACGGTTGTAGCCTTGCGTGGCCAGCGATTTGAATTCGAGTTCAGTCATGGGTTCTCTCCGGACCGCTATTGTAGACGAGCGGTTTAGTACTTTAGTAAGTACTTCAAAAAACGTTGCTGATCGCGCGCGAATGTAGAAACTGCAAAACGTGCGAACGATCAGCGGCAAGTGGTGCTTAGCACCAGTTTTGCCAGCCTCGCCATAGCCAGGCCTCATGGGCGCCTGGTGTCGTGAGTCGTTTTTTGTCGAGAGACATGATGATTTATGTTGTTGAAATAAGATGTGCCGCTTCTAGCAGCGAAGAAACTATACCATCGGTATCAACGTCTTGTATAGACTGCCCGTGGTTGTAGCCGTAAGGGACGTTGAGAACCTTGCAACCTGCGGCGCGCGCGGCTTGCGAGTCGTTGATCGAGTCGCCGATCGCCACGACTTGCGCTGGGTTCAAGCCAAAATCCGCACACACCTGCAATAACTGCATCGGATCGGGTTTCTTTTTGGCGAAAGAATCGCCGCCATAAACAATTTCGAAATAAATGCTCAAGCCGGTTTTTTGCAGCAAAGGCAGGGCAAATACCATCGGCTTGTTGGTGACGCAAGCCATGCGCAAACCTTTTGCTTGCATGGCTTGCAAGCCTTCGTGCACACCCGGGTAAGCGCTTGCGAATTCGCCGTTGACGTCGAAATAGTGTTTTTCGAACAGCGCCATCGCTTCTTTGAAGCGCAATTCGACCTCGTCAGCGGAAAAATCCACCCCTATGCTTTGCCGCACCAGATTTTCGGCACCCTTGCCGACGAAGCTGATCGCGGTGTCCAGCGTGAGCGGCCCCAAGTCCAGGTCGGCGCGCATGCGATTTAGTGTGATGTGCAAATCCTGTGCGGTATGCAGCATGGTGCCGTCGAGATCGACAATGACGCCGCGTATGTCTTGCAGCATCTGGTTTTCAATTGCGCTGGAAGTCAAATTCAGACCTTTGCCAGTTCGCTGCGCATCGCATCGATGACGGCTTTGTAGTCTGGTTTGCCGAAAATGGCGGAACCAGCGACAAAGGTGTCTGCGCCGGCACGGGCTGCTGCTTCGATATTGTCGATTTTGATGCCGCCATCGACTTCCAGCATGATGTCGCGACCGGACTCATCGATCAGTTTGCGCACGGCTGCGATTTTTTTCAGCGTATGCGGGATGAAGGATTGACCGCCGAAGCCGGGATTGACCGACATCAACAGAATGATGTCGAGCTTGTCCATCACGTGTTCTAGATAGTGCAATGGTGTCGCAGGGTTGAATACCAGTCCGGCTTTGCAGCCGTTATCGCGTATCAATTGCAGCGTGCGATCTACATGCTCTGATGCTTCCGGGTGGAAGGTAATGATGTTGGCGCCTGCTTTGGCAAAATCAGGGATGATCCGATCGACCGGCTTGACCATCAGGTGCACATCGATAGGCACTTGCACATGCGGGCGTATTGCTTCACATACCAAAGGACCTATCGTGAGGTTCGGAACGTAATGGTTATCCATCACGTCGAAGTGAATGATGTCGGCGCCGGCGGTGACGACGTTGCGTACTTCTTCCCCAAGGCGGGCGAAATCGGCGGAAAGAATGCTGGGAGCGATGCGGTAGTTGGCCATGGTCGTGACTTTGTAGATGAAGCCGCTATTTTACCCTGTGGCTCTGAGACTGCGGTTTGCAAGATGTCGACAGAGGATGGATGCTTGCGATTTTCGGAGACGTCTGGGGTCTGCTATATATAGTTGCCGTACGCGCTATCATGCGGGTTGCATATATATTGAATGAGAAACGCGCCAGGAATTGCGCGGCACTATAGGAATCACATGGCACCTTACGAATTTACGGTTACCGTAACCACGCAATATCTGGAAGAGCAATCAGACCCCGATCATTCCCATTATGTGTTCGCGTACGCGATAAGGATCAAAAACACGGGGCGGGTCGCCGCGCAACTGATCTCGCGGCATTGGGTGATTACGGATGCCAATAACCATATTGAAGAAGTGCGGGGGCTGGGTGTAGTCGGCAATCAGCCTTTGCTGCAGCCCGGTGAACACTACGAATACACCAGCGGGATGTCGATGGCGACGCCGCAGGGCACCATGACCGGTGAGTATTTCTGCGTAGCGGAGGACGGTGAGCAGTTCGTGACAAAAATTCCTGAATTTGTTTTGTCATTGCCGCGCACTTTGCATTAAGTCTCTGGTCTATTCGTTCTTGTCGTGTTTTGGTGGCGCTGACTTTTTCGCCGGGGGCTGAGTTGGTTTTTTGCCCGAAAACATCGTCCACCATACGATAAAGATCAACAAGAACAGCGCGATTCCCGCTTCAACAAATAATAGCCACATTGCCAATTACTCCCATGTCATTTATTCGCCTTAGTTTACTCGCATCCATTTTGTTTGTTCTTGTTTCATGTTCTGCCGTGCGTCCTCCTGAGCAGCCGATTGTCGTGGAGCCGTCTGCCCCGGTGAAGCCAGCCAAGCCGGCCATCCCGCCGGG
This sequence comes from Herminiimonas aquatilis, assembly GCF_042665175.1. Taxonomy (NCBI): domain Bacteria; kingdom Pseudomonadati; phylum Pseudomonadota; class Betaproteobacteria; order Burkholderiales; family Oxalobacteraceae; genus Herminiimonas; species Herminiimonas aquatilis. The sequence goes on along the minus strand of NZ_JBHTCC010000001.1, from coordinate 1,143,184 downwards.
CGATCTGCCCGGCTTGCCGCGCACGGAGATCAATCCTGCATTGCGCCCCGTGACGTTTGCAGCTTTGCCCGGATGGAAAAATGACGATCAGCGCGAGGCCTTACCCGCTTTTTTATCTTCTTGCGCAGTGATGATACGACGCCCCGATTGGAAGTCTGCGTGCGCGATTGCAGCAAATTTAGACGGGAATGACGAGAACGCGGTGCGCCAATTTTTCGAGAATTACTTCCAGCCTTATCGCGTATCGAATCCGGACGGCTCCTTGTATGGCACGGTGACTGGCTATTACGAGCCCTTGTTGCAAGGTTCGCGTAAACGTGGCGGCAAGTATCAAACGCCTTTGCATCGCGCACCGGACGATATCCTGACGATCGATCTGACCAGTGTTTTCCCGGAATTGAAAGGTCAGCGTGTGCGCGGTCGCTTGGTTGGTAATAAAGTCGTCGCTTATCCATCTCGTGGGGAGTTGAGTCAGTCAAATGCCTTGTTAGGCAAAGAAATTGTGTGGGTCGATGATCCTATTGATGCTTTTTTCCTTCAAGTGCAGGGTTCGGGCCGGGTGCAGCTGGACGATGGCAAAGAACAGGTACGGATTGCCTATGCAGATCAGAACGGCCACCCATACAAATCGATTGGCCGCTATCTGATAGATAAAGGCGAGCTGACCCTGGATCAGGCATCTGCGCAGGGCATCAAGGGTTGGTTAAAGGCCAATCCCAAGCGCCAGCAAGAATTACTGAACGCCAATCCCAGCTATGTCTTTTTCAAGGAAGAGAAAGTAACGGATCCCAATGTCGGGCCTAAAGGCGCCATGGGGGTGGCTTTGACGCCGCAGCGGTCGATTGCGGTTGATCCGCAATTCATACCGCTGGGCGCGCCAGTCTTTCTGGTGGCGACGCTGCCGGCCAGCAAAACGCCATTGCGTCGCCTCGTCATGGCGCAGGATACCGGTAGTGCAATCAAGAACCCAGTGCGTGCTGATTATTTCTGGGGGTTTGGTGCCGAAGCCGGTGAGCAGGCAGGTCGTATGAAGCAGCGCGGCGAGATGTGGGTATTGTTGCCGAAATGATGTCTTGCTTATATTGAGTGCAGGTTTTTCAGGAGTTATTCATGCAATACGAAAATATTCTCGTTGAGATTCATGGCAAGGTCGGCCTTATCACCCTTAATCGTCCGGCGGCATTGAATGCACTCAATGACAAGTTGATGGATGAATTGGGTTTGGCCCTGCAATCGTTCGATGCTGACGATGACATCGGTTGCATGATCATCACCGGTAGTGATAAAGCCTTTGCTGCCGGTGCCGATATTGGCGCTATGGCGACCTACTCTTATATGGATGTATATAAGGGCGATTACATTACGCGTAACTGGGAGCAGATCCGCAGTGTGCGCAAGCCGGTGATCGCGGCAGTTGCCGGCTATGCGCTGGGTGGTGGTTGTGAGCTGGCCATGATGTGTGACTTTATTATTGCGGCGGATACTGCGAAGTTCGGCCAGCCTGAAATCAAGCTCGGCATCATTCCGGGAGCAGGCGGTACGCAGCGTTTGCCACGTTCGGTGTCGAAATCCAAGGCGATGGATATGTGTTTGACGGCGCGGATGATGGATGCAGCAGAAGCGGAGCGTGCTGGTTTGGTATCGCGCGTAGTTGTTGCGGACAAGTTGCAAGAAGAAGCATTGGCTGCTGCAACGGTCATTGCCAATATGTCCCTGCCTATGGTCATGATGATTAAGGAATCCATCAATCGCGCCTATGAAACCACGCTCGCCGAAGGCGTGCAATTTGAGCGCAGACTCTTTCATAGCACCTTCGCAACAGAAGATCAGAAAGAAGGAATGCGTGCGTTTGTAGAGAAGCGCGCAGCGAAATTCAAGAACGTCTGAGGCCTGTGTAAAAAGTAATTTCAAAAGAAATAAACTATTTACGCGAAAGTACTTGCCAAGGTTTGAAATGCTTTGCTATAGTTCGGCTCCCGTCGCAGAACAAGCAGCGAAACGCAGAGTGTAGCGAGCTGAATTGAGAAGTGATGGGGGTGTAGAAGAGGTGGTAGTAGTTGGGTTTTTGGTCAGTCGTTTTGAAGGAATTTAAAACGAATCTTTTTAAAAAGTTTCTTAAAAAGATGTTGACGAAAACGAAGACATGCCACATAATCTCATCTCTCTGCTGCTGACGAACAAAACGATTCGCAGCGTCGCTGAAACAGCGAAGCAGGCAAGAAGTTCTTTAAAAATTAACAGTCGATAAGTGTGGGCGTTTAATGGAAGCGCGGCAGTGAATTTATTCGCTGTCATAACTTTAAATATTAAATGCTCACAAAGAAATATAGATACTTTCGGTTAAACGAAAGTACCTGTCAGTATTTTGAGTGAGCGACCGGTTCGAAAGAACCATGTCAGCAATGACATAAAACAGAGATTGAACTGAAGAGTTTGATCCTGGCTCAGATTGAACGCTGGCGGCATGCCTTACACATGCAAGTCGAACGGCAGCACGGGAGCTTGCTCCTGGTGGCGAGTGGCGAACGGGTGAGTAATATATCGGAACGTACCCTAGAGTGGGGGATAACGCAGCGAAAGTTGCGCTAATACCGCATACGATCTACGGATGAAAGTGGGGGATCGCAAGACCTCATGCTCATGGAGCGGCCGATATCTGATTAGCTAGTTGGTGGGGTAAAGGCCTACCAAGGCTTCGATCAGTAGCTGGTCTGAGAGGACGACCAGCCACACTGGAACTGAGACACGGTCCAGACTCCTACGGGAGGCAGCAGTGGGGAATTTTGGACAATGGGCGAAAGCCTGATCCAGCAATGCCGCGTGAGTGAAGAAGGCCTTCGGGTTGTAAAGCTCTTTTGTCAGGGAAGAAACGGTGGACTCTAATACAGATCACTAATGACGGTACCTGAAGAATAAGCACCGGCTAACTACGTGCCAGCAGCCGCGGTAATACGTAGGGTGCAAGCGTTAATCGGAATTACTGGGCGTAAAGCGTGCGCAGGCGGTTTGGTAAGACAGATGTGAAATCCCCGGGCTCAACCTGGGAATTGCATTTGTGACTGCCCGGCTAGAGTGTGTCAGAGGGGGGTAGAATTCCACGTGTAGCAGTGAAATGCGTAGAGATGTGGAGGAATACCGATGGCGAAGGCAGCCCCCTGGGATAACACTGACGCTCATGCACGAAAGCGTGGGGAGCAAACAGGATTAGATACCCTGGTAGTCCACGCCCTAAACGATGTCTACTAGTTGTCGGGACTTAATTGTCTTGGTAACGCAGCTAACGCGTGAAGTAGACCGCCTGGGGAGTACGGTCGCAAGATTAAAACTCAAAGGAATTGACGGGGACCCGCACAAGCGGTGGATGATGTGGATTAATTCGATGCAACGCGAAAAACCTTACCTACCCTTGACATGTACGGAATCCTTGAGAGATCAGGGAGTGCTCGAAAGAGAACCGTAACACAGGTGCTGCATGGCTGTCGTCAGCTCGTGTCGTGAGATGTTGGGTTAAGTCCCGCAACGAGCGCAACCCTTGTCATTAGTTGCTACGAAAGGGCACTCTAATGAGACTGCCGGTGACAAACCGGAGGAAGGTGGGGATGACGTCAAGTCCTCATGGCCCTTATGGGTAGGGCTTCACACGTCATACAATGGTACATACAGAGGGCCGCCAACCCGCGAGGGGGAGCTAATCCCAGAAAGTGTATCGTAGTCCGGATTGTAGTCTGCAACTCGACTACATGAAGTTGGAATCGCTAGTAATCGCGGATCAGCATGTCGCGGTGAATACGTTCCCGGGTCTTGTACACACCGCCCGTCACACCATGGGAGCGGGTTTCACCAGAAGTAGGTAGCCTAACCGTAAGGAGGGCGCTTACCACGGTGGGATTCGTGACTGGGGTGAAGTCGTAACAAGGTAGCCGTATCGGAAGGTGCGGCTGGATCACCTCCTTTCTAGAGTTTGCGTGAAAGTTAAGCGTCCACACTTATCGACTAGTTAATAAGAAAAGAACAGTGAATGTCGGCGATACGCAGAAGCTTGCGTATGGTTGGTTGGTACTGATCCAAACGGGTCTGTAGCTCAGTTGGTTAGAGCACCGTGTTGATAACGCGGGGGTCGTTGGTTCGAGCCCAACCAGACCCACCAAGATATGTATGACCGGTTTCGGGGGTTTAGCTCAGCTGGGAGAGCACCTGCTTTGCAAGCAGGGGGTCGTCGGTTCGATCCCGTCAACCTCCACCAAGATGTCAAACCTAAGTTGATCAGTGAGAGCTGACGTAATTTAGGTTTGATCTTTTAGATAGATCATTAGCTGTTTTTGTTCTTTAACAATTTGGAAGAAGTAAAGATTTATTGGTGCAAACCAATGATGCGCAAGCATTGTTGAGATGCGCTGATGGGTTTTGATTGTATCAAATCAAATAGTATTGGCGATCAGTTGTTCGAAAGAGCAATCTAGTGCCAATACAAGCAAACACGTAGTACTTGTTTGCCTTATGACCGTCTCTTGGAAGTGCAAACGACTGAGAGGCTAACGTTATAGGGACAAGCGAATAAGTGCACATGGTGGATGCCTTGGCGATATCAGGCGATGAAGGACGTAGTAGCTTGCGATAAGCTGCGGGGAGTGAGCAAACACACTTTGATCCGCAGATTTCCGAATGGGGAAACCCGGCCCTTGTGGTCATCACTCACTGAATACATAGGTGTGTGAAGCGAACGCGGCGAACTGAAACATCTAAGTAGCTGCAGGAAAAGAAATCAACCGAGATTCCCAAAGTAGTGGCGAGCGAAATGGGAGCAGCCGCAAGTTTTAGCATTGGATATAGTGGAATGCTCTGGAAAGTGCAGCCATAGAGGGTGATAGCCCCTTACACGAAATGACCAGTGTGGAACTAAGCTTGCAACAAGTAGGGCGGGACACGAGAAATCCTGTCTGAACATGGGGGGACCATCCTCCAAGGCTAAATACTCGATATCGACCGATAGTGAACCAGTACCGTGAGGGAAAGGCGAAAAGAACCCCGGAAGGGGAGTGAAATAGATCCTGAAACCGTGTGCATACAAACAGTAGGAGCGGACTTGTTCCGTGACTGCGTACCTTTTGTATAATGGGTCAGCGACTTACATTCAGTGGCAAGGTTAACCGTATAGGGAAGCCGTAGAGAAATCGAGTCCGAATAGGGCGTTCAGTCGCTGGGTGTAGACCCGAAACCAAGTGATCTACTCATGGCCAGGTTGAAGGTGCGGTAACACGCACTGGAGGACCGAACCCACTAATGTTGAAAAATTAGGGGATGAGCTGTGGGTAGGGGTGAAAGGCTAAACAAACTTGGAAATAGCTGGTTCTCTCCGAAAACTATTTAGGTAGTGCCTCAAGTATCACCATCGGGGGTAGAGCACTGTTATGGCTAGGGGGTCATCGCGACTTACCAAACCATTGCAAACTCCGAATACCGATGAGTGCGAGCTTGGGAGACAGACGTCGGGTGCTAACGTCCGGCGTCAAGAGGGAAACAACCCAGACCGCCAGCTAAGGTCCCAAAGATTGGCTAAGTGGAAAACGAAGTGGGAAGGCTAAAACAGTCAGGAGGTTGGCTTAGAAGCAGCCATCCTTTAAAGAAAGCGTAATAGCTCACTGATCGAGTCGTCCTGCGCGGAAGATGTAACGGGGCTAAGCCAGTCACCGAAGCTGCGGATATGTGTTTACACATATGGTAGGAGAGCGTTCTGTAAGCCTGCGAAGGTGTCTTGTAAAGGATGCTGGAGGTATCAGAAGTGCGAATGCTGACATGAGTAGCGATAATGGGGGTGAAAAGCCTCCACGCCGAAAGCCCAAGGTTTCCTGTTCAACGTTCATCGGAGCAGGGTGAGTCGGCCCCTAAGGCGAGGCAGAGATGCGTAGCTGATGGGAAGCAGGTTAATATTCCTGCACCGTCGTATGATGCGATGGGGGGACGGATCGCGGAAGGTTGTCAGGCGGTTGGAAGAGCCTGTTCTTGACTTGTAGAAGGCTATTAGGCAAATCCGGTAGCGTAATTCAAGGGGTCGAGACGAGTGAACTTGTTCACGAAGCAATCGGAAGTGGTTCCAAGAAAAGCCTCTAAGCTTCAGTCATACGAGACCGTACCGCAAACCGACACAGGTGGGCGAGATGAGTATTCTAAGGCGCTTGAGAGAACTCGGGAGAAGGAACTCGGCAAATTGGTACCGTAACTTCGGGATAAGGTACGCCCTTGTAGTTTGATTGCTTTACTGCATGAGGACGAAAGGGTTGCAATAAACTGGTGGCTGCGACTGTTTAATAAAAACACAGCACTATGCAAACACGAAAGTGGACGTATATGGTGTGACTCCTGCCCGGTGCTGGAAGATTAAATGATGGGGTGCAAGCTCTTGATTGAAGTCCCAGTAAACGGCGGCCGTAACTATAACGGTCCTAAGGTAGCGAAATTCCTTGTCGGGTAAGTTCCGACCTGCACGAATGGAGTAACGATGGCCACACTGTCTCCTCCCGAGACTCAGCGAAGTTGAAATGTTTGTGATGATGCAATCTACCCGCGGCTAGACGGAAAGACCCCATGAACCTTTACTGTAGCTTTGCATTGGACTTTGAACCAATCTGTGTAGGATAGGTGGGAGGCTTTGAAGCGGGGACGCTAGTTCTCGTGGAGCCAACCTTGAAATACCACCCTGGTTTGTTTGAGGTTCTAACCTTGGTCCGTTATCCGGATCGGGGACAGTGCATGGTAGGCAGTTTGACTGGGGCGGTCTCCTCCCAAAGTGTAACGGAGGAGTTCGAAGGTACGCTAATTACGGTCGGACATCGTGATGATAGTGCAATGGCATAAGCGTGCTTAACTGCGAGACTGACAAGTCGAGCAGGTACGAAAGTAGGACATAGTGATCCGGTGGTTCTGTATGGAAGGGCCATCGCTCAACGGATAAAAGGTACTCTGGGGATAACAGGCTGATTCCTCCCAAGAGTTCATATCGACGGGGGAGTTTGGCACCTCGATGTCGGCTCATCACATCCTGGGGCTGTAGCCGGTCCCAAGGGTATGGCTGTTCGCCATTTAAAGTGGTACGTGAGCTGGGTTTAAAACGTCGTGAGACAGTTTGGTCCCTATCTGCCGTGGGCGTTGGAAATTTGAAGGGGGCTGCTCCTAGTACGAGAGGACCGGAGTGGACGAACCTCTGGTGTACCGGTTGTCACGCCAGTGGCATTGCCGGGTAGCTAAGTTCGGAAGAGATAACCGCTGAAAGCATCTAAGCGGGAAACTTGCCTTGAGATGAGATTTCCCAGAGCCTTGAGCTCTTTAAAGGGTCGTTCGAGACCAGGACGTTGATAGGCTGGGTGTGGAAGTGCAGTAATGCATTAAGCTAACCAGTACTAATTGCCCGTAAGGCTTGTCCCTATAACCTTAGCAGGTCATAGGCATACAAGTAACGTGTGTGCGATTTGATTCGTGCAATCAAAACCGCTGTCGTCATCACCCATGACCTCAGTGTGATCTTTACTTCTTCCAGATTGGTTTGTTGACGACGTCAGAATAACGACGACGGCAGCGAACGCTACAAGTTATGCCTGATGACCATAGCGATTTGGTACCACCCCTTCCCATCCCGAACAGGACCGTGAAACGAATTTGCGCCGATGATAGTGCTGCAACCAGTGTGAAAGTAGGTCATCGTCAGGCTTTTATTAGAAAACCCCCTTCCAGTAATCTGGTCGGGGGTTTTTGCTTTTACGCGAAATATTCCTCGCACACGATAAATTCAAATCCCCTTCCGCATAAACACCCTGCAGAAATAGAAGACCCTCAGATCGGGATGTGCTTTTACTAGCTTAATCACCTCATTTCAGGTCGGACTCGATCAGATCAGGCGTCACAATAATCTTAATCCTCTAGGGTAAACAGGCTTCAACCGAGATGACGTAGCATTGATTCAGGCCTCAAGTCATGCCGGTAGATTCTGTGGGCTTTGATTTATCGCCCCGCTCAAAGGTTGCTTTTTAAGTAGAGTGCCAATGAAATCCAGACGAAACAGCTTTTGCACTAACAGCTATGTCTGATTTATTGGTAGAATACTCGGCTTCGCTGATGTAGCTCAGTTGGTAGAGCAACTGATTCGTAATCAGTAGGTCGGGTGTTCGATTCGCCTCATCAGCACCAAAAATTAAATGCCTTGCGCGGTTTCGTGCAAGGCATTTTTCATTTGTGTGAAAGAAGAATACGCGCAGGCTGAAACTGAGAAACGCAGAACGAAAGTTACTCACCAAGCTCCTCCAAAAAATCATCTACGCTGTTCGGGTGCCGACTGTGTACGCGCCATCGCATACCATTTTGCGTCAACACGCGTTGCTCGCTCAAGCCGAAATAGCCGATGGTGGGACTTACTCACAATTGTGTTGGCCTGCAGTCATGTGGAGCCTAGGTTGCGCACTCTTGCAGTTGCGGTGCGGCCAATTAAGAGCCGACATATAAAATTCGCTAGCACCAGGTGAAACTTGTCTTAAATAGCGCCGTCACCTTTCAAATCTGCAATTTAATTAAGATTTCATTAATTAATATTTAACGTTATCTTAATAAATATATTGACAGGCGGTATCCAGTGGCCTATGTTGAAAACAAGTAGTTCCCTTAAAGGGGAGTAGCCTCACTGCAAAAGCCGTCATTACGGGAAATTCCCCGGCCTGCAGACAACAGTATGTTGTGGCGAGACCTTTACCGAGTACAGGTAAAGGTTTTTTTTCGCTCAGAAGTTTTGTGATGTCCGTAAGCGAGCGATGACGGTGCTGGAGGAGAAAATGGATCTATTCTCGGCCGAATTTTTTTCCGCGCTGCTGGCGATCATCGTTATCGATCTTGTGCTGGCGGGGGATAACGCGATCGTCATCGCATTGGTTGCACGTAAATTGCCGCAACACTTGCAACGCATTACGATTCTTGGCGGCACGATAGGAGCCGTGGTCATACGCATCGTCATGACGCTAGCCATCGTATGGTTGTTGAATGTGCCTGGCCTTTTGCTTGTCGGCGGCGTTTTATTGGTGTGGATAGCCTACAAGTTGCTCGGTCCGGTGCATGAGAAAAAGAAGGAGCCTGGCATATCGGGCACTCGAATCGGATTGTGGGCTGCGATTCGTACCATTGTGATTGCAGATGCAGTGATGGGAATGGACAACATGCTCGGTGTGGCTGGTGCGGCGCAAGGCGAATTCATGTTGGTGATCACAGGCTTGTTGATCAGTGTGCCGATCATGATTGTGGGTAGCACCTTGATTTTGAAATGGGTGGAACGATACCCGGTCATTATTTATGTGGGCGCAGCAGTACTCGCATGGACTGCCGCCAAGATGATTGTGCAAGAGCCTGTCCTGAATGGATTTTTTACACAAAATCCGATTGTAAGCTGGTTGCTCTACGGCCTTCTTATAAGTGGGGTCGTACTAAGTGGTGTGCTTAGAGATGTACCTATAAAACCGAACCACAGGGAGGGGAAGCCAAGACATCCATGAAAGACGTTCACAAAAATTACTAACGTTTATACATTGCGAGGAGATCATCATGCTAAACATTCTCATACCTGTCGACGGCTCAAGGAATGCATTGCGGGCAGTGGAATACGTTATTCAATATCGTGCTTTGCATGACGAGTTGATCAACGTGAACCTGACCAATGTTCAACCCCGTCTATCGAAATATCTGACGCGCTTTGTGCCTTCGCACAATGTCCGGCTGTTCCAGCAAGAACGCGCGGAAGAGGCACTGAAAGGTGCGGTTGATCTGCTGTCCAAGGCCGGCGTAGACCATGTGGTTCATATGGACAGAGGTGATGCCGCAGAAGCTATTGTCGCCTGCGCTCAAAAGACTCAGTCACAAAAAATCGTTATGGGGACAACCCGGAAGAATGCACTGTCGAGATTTTTCGAAGGTTCGGTCGTTGCCAAGGTGATGGCATTAACGGATTTGCCGGTGGAGGTGGTTGCCAAGGAAAATGCAAGCAAGCTGCAACGCTTTGGCATTCCAATCGGTGTAGGTCTGACGTTCTTGTGGCTGGCTGTTGAGTGAGTAAATAGACTGTGAACGCATCCTGATAGTTGACGCATTCGGCAAACTAATTCGATGCAGAACAGGAGATAAAAAATCGCAGTCTTGTAAAAGGGCCGACATGCATGTCGGCCCTTTTTAATTGGCGGATTGATGCGCGTTGATGGGTGTTGAACGTTATGAAATCTATTCGTCCCACGCTTGGGAGCGTTGCACTGCTTTGTGCCAAGTGTTCATTCTATGCTCACGTTCGTCTTGTCGCATACGTGGCACAAAGCATTTATCCATCTGCCATTGCGCAGAAATTTCTTCCGTAGAGGACCAGAATGATACCGCCAGGCCCGCAAGATACGCCGCACCCAAGGCAGTGGTTTCGGTAACGACAGGCCGGATCACCGGCACGTTCAAAATGTCAGCCTGGAATTGCATCAGCAAGTCGTTACGCGCCGCGCCGCCATCGACACGCAACTCGTGCAAAGCAATCCCCGCGTCTTTTTGCATTGCCTGTAGCAGGTCTGCCGACTGATAGGCAATACTCTCCAGTGCTGCGCGTGCAATGTGCGCCTTGCTGCTGCCGCGCGTCATGCCGATAATCATGCCGCGTGCATAAGCGTCCCAGTACGGCGCCCCCAGGCCGCTGAACGCAGGCACAAAAACGACGCCGCCATTGTCCGGAACACTGGCGGCGAGAGCTTCTACTTCATTTGAGCTACTGATGATCCCCAAGCCGTCGCGCAACCACTGGATAATGGCGCCGGCCATGAACACACTGCCTTCGAGCATGTAATCGGTGCGCAACTCCTTGCCGCTGTCCAGCGTCCAACCTACAGTTGTCAGCAGATTGTTATTTGAGGTGATCGCCTGTGTGCCAGTATTGAGTAGCATGAAGCAGCCAGTACCATATGTATTCTTTGCCATTCCTGCCTGATGGCAAGCCTGTCCAAAAGTGGCGGCTTGCTGATCGCCGGCAATGCCCGCAATCGGAATTGGTGCGCCGAATAATGCGTCATAGGTATATGCAGCGACGCCGCTGCTGGCGACGACTTCCGGCAATAAGGTGCGCGGGATATCCAGCAAACCGAGCAGCTCATCATCCCATTGCTTGCTGTGGATATTAAAGAGCAAGGTGCGTGATGCATTGCTGGTATCGGTGACATGCTTGCCACTCAATTTGAAAATCAGCCAGCTATCGATAGTGCCGAACGCCAGCTCGCCGCGCTCTGCTTTCGCACGCGCGCCCGGCACATTTTTCAACAGCCAATTCAGCTTGGTCCCTGAAAAATACGAATCCAATACCAAGCCTGTCTTATGTTGAAACAAAGCCGCCTTGCCTTCAGCTCGCAATTGGTCGCACAGCGCAGCCGTGCGCCTGTCTTGCCAGACGATTGCATTGGCTAGCGGTTCACCTGTTTTGCGATCCCATAACACCGTAGTCTCGCGTTGATTGGTGATGCCGATCGCGGCGATGTCAGTCGCATTGAGATCGTGCTCCTTTAATACCTGTCTTGCGACAGCGAGCTGGCTATGCCAGATGTCATTGGCGTTGTGTTCGACCCAGCCCGGCTCGGGAAATATCTGCGCGTACTCTTGCTGCGCAGTGCCGTGAATCTGACCTGCGTGATTGAATAAAATCGCGCGGGAACTGGTCGTGCCCTGATCGATGGCGAGTATGAATTTGCGCATTATTGGAGCGGATATCTCACGGAAGATAGACGTGTTCGGCTAGCCCCGGCACATCGACGCGCATGCTCAAGACACAGCCGGACAGCGGGTACTGTTGTAGTTCGGCAGCAGACCGGTTCTTGCTGACTGTGGTGATGTACAAAGTGCGCATATCCTCGCCACCAAACGCCATCATGGTCGGGCAGCGCACCGGCAATGCAATTTCCGCGAGCAACTCGCCGGTGGGTGCAAGACGCACGAGCCGGCCGCCTTCATACATCGCAGACCAATACGCGCCTTCGCTATCAACCGCAGCGCCATCGGGCCGACCGCCGTAATTATGGGTTTTGTCGGTTGAGAATTGCTTCAGCAATCGGCTGCCGCCCAGCACGCCTGTCGCAACATCGAATTCATAGGCGTGGATGCGATGTGAAGTGGTGTCAGCGTGATACAAGGTTTTGTTGTCCGGGCTGAATGCAACACCGTTCGACACGGTTGCTCGTTTTCCGCTATCGCGGATCGCGCCATGCTCTATGCAATACAAGGCAGCATGCGGATGATCGCGTGGCTCGTAAATACTGCCCACCCACAAACGCCCGGCAGCATCGCAACGGCCATCGTTAAAACGCGTGCTTGCTTGATCATACGGCGCATCGGCCAGTTTGCTGAGCTCACCGCTAACCGTATCCAGCAACGCCATACCAGAGCGCAACGCAACGATCAGGCCGCCTGTCGCATTGATTGCGATACACCCGGGTTCGGATGGCATGGGCCAATTGCGATGCGCGCCGCTGACTGGATCGTAGCGATGTACCGAGCAGCCATCGATGTCTATCCAGTACAACGCGGCTTCCTGCACATGCCAAAGTGGGCATTCGCCTAACTGCATGGGTGTGTTCAGGATGGCGCGTATCTTTTCCGTCGACATGGCTGTTGCTTTTTGTGGGGAGAATGCGCCATTATGCAGTGAAAATATGAGCAATAAGGAGTTTGAAGCATGACGCAGTTTGATTTACATCGGTCTCCAACGGAGCCGAAAACGGAGCTTGCAACCGAGCTGACCACGAAACCAGTAGTTGCCTTTCTTGGCATAGGCTTGATGGGCAAGCCCATGGCTAGCCGTTTGCTGCAGGCGGGCTACACGGTCATCGCATGGAATCGCACGCGCAGCAAGGCAGATGAGCTCGTGTCGCTGGGCGCAAAAGTGGAAGAACACGTTGCCGATGCGGTATCCGCTGCAGATATCGTTATCACGATGCTGGAAGCTGGCCCTATCGTTGCGCAAGTGATTGCCGCAGCATTGCCGGGTTTGCGCCCCGGCGCATTGCTGATTGACATGAGCTCCACACGGCAGTCCGAAGCACAGGATGCGCATGCTTTACTCGCCCAACATGGCGCGCGCTTTATCGATGCGCCAGTTTCTGGTGGTGTGGTCGGTGCGCAAGCCGGATCGCTGGCCATCATGGCTGGCGGCCGTGCGGAAGATTTTGCCGAGGTGGAAGCCGTATTGACAGTGATGGGACGTCCTACGCTGGTCGGTCCTGCCGGTTGCGGCCAGATTGCCAAACTGTGCAATCAATTGATCGTAGGCGGCACCTTGAATATTGTGGCCGAGGCTTTGTTGTTGGCGCAAGCCGGTGGCGCTGATCCTACTGCGGTACGTGCGGCAATCCGTGGCGGTTTTGCAGAAAGCCGTATTCTGGAAGTTCATGGCCAGCGTATGCTGGAACGCAACTTCATGCCTGGCGGTCAGGTCAAGAGCCAGTTCAAGGATCTGGAAAATGTGTTGATCGCGGCTGCCAATGCCGGATTGCGTTTGCCGGTGACAGAACTGGTAACGGAAAATTATCAACGTGTATTGCAGCAGGCACCTCAGGCAGATCAATCTGCGGTCCTGTTGGCACTTGAACAAAACAATCCTGGCCAGCGCCTCGGCAGCATTGAGGATCAATTGCCGGGATAAACTTGAAACGAGATTTGAAATAAAGTTTGAAATCGTGAACCGTCAGTGAAAACGCACAGATTGCCTGTGCGTTTTTCTCATGCGTTTTCCTTCATTCCTTTTCTTCACGCGATCCACGCATGCACACGACTCCTCTGCCGCAAGAACGTATCCATAGACGCCAGGTCTGGCGCTTGATTCAACCGTATTGGGTTTCTGAAGAAAAATGGAAAGCCCGCGGCCTGCTGCTGGCAATCGTCGCGCTCGCATTGGGGATGGTATATCTGGAAGTACTGTTCAATGCTTGGAATCGCGATTTCTATAACGCACTGGAGACCAAGAACTATACGGTTTTCAAGGACCAGCTTTGGCGCTTTTCCTACCTGGCATTTTCTTTCATCGCGATTGCCGTCTACCGTATTTATCTGACGCAGTCTTTGCAGATGCGCTGGCGCGAGTGGATGACGACGCAGTACATGGCGCGCTGGCTAAAGCATCAAGCGTATTACAGGATTGAGCAAAAGCAATCTGCAGATAATCCTGATCAGCGCATAGCCGAGGATTTGAATCTGCTGTGTAGCGGTGCCTTGTCGCTGTCACTTGGTTTGTTGTCCAGCGTGGTGACCTTGCTGTCCTTCGTGGGCATACTGTGGTCGGTCAGCGGACCTATTTCTTTCATGCTGTCCTCTCAGGAAATCACGATTCCCGGCTACATGGTCTGGTTTGCAGTTGCCTATGCATTGGCGGGATCGTTGGCAGTTGGCTGGGTAGGTCGGCCCCTGGTTGCAAAGAACTTCATGCAGCAGCGCTTTGAAGCGGATTTCCGTTTTGATCTGATACGTGTACGGGAAAATGCAGAAGCAGTCGCTCTATATCACGGCGAAGCGCAAGAGAAAGCGCAGTTGCATGGGCGTTTCCAGCGCATACGCGACAATTGGTGGGGCATTATGCGTACCACCAAGATGTTGAATCTGGTGTCGACTTTTTATTCGCAGTTCGCCGTTATCTTCCCTTTCCTGATGGCCGCACCGCGCTATTTTTCCGGTGCGATTACCCTCGGTGGATTGATGCAGATCAGTTCTGCCTTCGGCCAGGTGCAAGGCGCATTGTCATGGTTCGTATCCGCCTTTAGCGATCTGGCGGAATGGAAGGCGAGCGTCAATCGTCTTGCAGGCTTTCATGCAGCGTTGGATGATGTCGATGTCGAGGACGACGGTATCGCCGTTTCGGTGAATAACGTCGGTGCGATTCTGCTGGATCGCTTGCAGTTGAGTGTGCCTGATGGACATGCATTGGCTGCGGTATCGGCGATGGATATTCAAATGGGTCAGCACATAATTGTGACCGGGCCTTCCGGTTGCGGCAAATCGACATTGGTGCGCGCGATTGCCGGTATCTGGCCTTACGGTAGCGGCAGTATCGAAATCCCGCAAAACTGGAAGCTGCTTTTCCTGCCGCAAAAAAGTTATCTACCCATCGGCTCTTTACGTGCGGCCGTGGCCTATCCAGCAAGTGAGATGAGCTATACGGATTTGGCCATTCATCATTACTTCGACTTGTGCAATTTGCCGCATTTGAAACCGCTGCTGGATCACGCCGACAACTGGGGGCAACGCCTGTCGCCGGGCGAGCAGCAACGGGTCGCTTTTGTACGTGCATTGTTGACGCGCCCGGATGGTCTGTTCCTGGATGAGGCGACCAGCGCACTGGATACGGAAGCAGAAGAACTTGTTTATCAATTAATCATGCAGGAACTGCCAGAGTCATTGATACTCAGTATTGCGCACCGCGAGAGTGTGGTGAAGCATCACAAGATACGCTGGCAGTTTGTTGCGAATGCGCATGCCAGCACGTTTGGTGTACATGAAACTACGCACAGACAATATACAATTCAAAGCAGCAAAATCGGGAGCAAGTCGAGCGTTCGATAAATCGGGACAACTTAAGTGAGTTTGTCGTATGTCCATCATGACTATGAATACAAAAAAATGAAGTGGCTGTTACAGTCCAAAATTCTTCGGGCTATTTTTTGCGCTGCAATGCTGGCCGGGGTTGCCGCTTGCACGCACATGCCTGCATCGACGGCTGCGAGCGCGGCTGAACTGGACGACGAGAGCGTCATTGAAGAGGATGAGCAGATCGCCGCCTTCTCGGAAAATCAAAGTGATGTCTTGTCGCCCGAGTGGGAGCCCATGCTCTTCAATCGCAACAAGCGGCGTACCGAATACGCACTGGTTTCCGATCAAGGAAAGAAGGTTTTGCATGCGCGCGCGGCTAACGCCGCCTCCGGCTTGATGCAGCAACTGAGCATTGATCCGCTGCGAGATTCGCGCCTGACGTGGGAGTGGCGCATCAGTCGTCTGGTTGAATCAGCCGATAATCATGATCGCGCTCGTGAAGATGCCCCGGCCCGCATTATTCTCGGATTCGATGGCAACAAGGATGATTTACCGTTTGCAGATCAAATCATGTTTGAAACCGCGCGTGCCATTACCGGCCGCGAAATTCCGTATGCAACGTTGATGTACATCCGCGCCAGGAAGACACCGGTGGACACAGTCATTTCTAATGCGCGTACAGGTCGCGTAAAGATGATTGTGGTCGCGACGGGCAAAGATGGGGTGGGTGAGTGGCGTGCATTTTCACGTGATATCGCGGCTGATTACGAACGTGCGTTCGGCGAAAAGCCGGGTCGGTTGATAGCGGTCGGTGTGTTGACTGATACGGATAATACCGGTGAAACGGTAGAGGCCTGGTATCGTGATATCCAACTCACGCCAAGTGAAGAACTGTCCGATTTACAGGCATTGGACGATGCGCGCTAAGCCGTCTTTCCCCATCCTGATATTTTCGTTTTTCTGACCGCCTTGCAAGCGCGATATTGACGCTTGCAAGGCGGTCGATACAGGCACTGCGCAGGATCGGCAGCAGGGGGATATCCAGTTGCTTAGGACAAGCAGATTGTCGTGCTAAGGACCCAGGCTAATGCATTGCTGCGCCAGCGCAATGTTGGACGCAGCAATGCCGACGATAGCAATCTATTTTTGTCGTAGGAAGGTTTCCGCCAGGCGCACCCAGTAAGTCGCGCCGATAGGTAGCAAATCATCATTGAAATCATAACTTGGGTTGTGCAGATTGCAGGGGCCGAGTCCATGTCCTGCCGAACGGTGATCACCTTCGCCATTGCCGATAAAAACATAGCAGCCGGGTTTGTCTTGCAACATGTAGGCAAAGTCTTCGGCCCCCATGGTCGGCTCAACATTCGCATTGACCTTTTCGTCACCCACTATCGATTGCAATACTTCAACTGCAAATGCAGTTTCTTTTGCATGATTGATCAGTGGCGGGTAGTTGCGATGAAAGCGGAAATCGACTGTTGCATCAAAGGCTTCTGCCGTGTGCTCTGCAATTGCACGCATGCGGGTTTCGATCAAATCAAGCACCTTCAGATCGAAGGTGCGCACGGTGCCTATCAGCGAGGCATGGTCCGGAATCACATTGGTCGCACTACCGGCATGGATTTGTGTGATCGATAACACGGCAGCATCAATAGGACTCTTGTTGCGTGTGATGATGGTTTGCCAGCTTTGCGCAATCTGTACCGCGACCATGATCGGATCTACGCTTTTGTGCGGCTGTGCCGCGTGCGATCCCTTGCCGCTGACAATCACTTCAAACTCGTTACTGGATGCCATCATGGGACCGGTGGTCACGCCAAATTCACCGACCGGAATCCCGGGCCAGTTATGCATGCCAAACACGGCCTGCATCGGGCATTGCGTAAACAAGCCGTCATCTATCATGCGCTTCGCACCGCCGCCACCTTCTTCAGCCGGTTGAAAAATTACATATACGGTGCCGTCGAAACTCTTGTTGCGGGATAAGTAATGTGCGGCGCCCAGCAACATCGCGGTATGGCCGTCATGTCCGCACGCATGCATTTTTCCATCATTGCGCGATGCATGCGCGAAGGTGTTGATTTCCTGCATGGGGAGCGCGTCCATATCTGCGCGCAAGCCAATCGCGCGGTCACTGCTGCCGTTCTTGATGATGCCAACGACGCCGGTAACGCCCATGCCGCGCAAGATCGGGATGCCCCATTCAGTCAGTTTCTTTGCGACCAGATTTGCAGTTTCGCGCTCTTCAAAACACAGTTCCGGATTGGCATGAATCTCGCGACGTATGCGTTGTAATTCTTGGTGAAATTCGATGAGAGGGTCGATCAACTTCATACTGTCTCCACATTGTTACCGTGTGCCGGATGTCTGGGTTTGCGCGATTGCGCGCGTAGTTGTCTATCTTACGCCAACTCAAATCGTTGATGTTATTGTCCGGCTTTATCTAGCGCGAATGGGTATATGACCTGTAAGCGCGAGTGGAGGAAAAGTCATGCCAGAATGCTCGCGGCGACATGAATTGGCCACAAACACACAAGGTCATTTTTTAACAGATGGGCGGAATTGATGATGCGATTCGCAGCACTAACTGGTTTGTCGATGTCGGCTGTGCGTACTGTTCTAGTTTGTCTATGCTCAATGCTACTTGGCGGTTGCGCGCAATTGGGCTATTACGCGCAAGCAACGCACGGTCAGCTGTCACTCCTGTCTTCGGCAAAACCGATCGATGAGCTTTTGCTTGAGCCAGATCTGGATGACAAGCTCAGGCGGCGCCTGACAAAGGTAAGGCAGATACGCCAGTTTGCAGTTAGCGAGCTGGGCTTGCCCGACAATCCAAGTTATAAAAATTATGCCGATTTAGGGCGCTCGTTTGCGCTATGGAATGTCGTCGCCACTCCCGAGTTGTCATTGCACCCCTTGCAGTGGTGTTTTCCGGTTGCAGGTTGCGTTAGCTATCGCGGCTATTACAGCAAGGACGACGCACAGCAGTTTGCCGACAGGCTGCGCGCCGATGGTTATGATGTGCAGGTCATAGGCGTGCCGACTTATTCAACACTGGGCTGGTTCAATGATCCTGTTCTGTCGACCTTTATTCGGTATCCCGATGCTGAGCTGGCGCGCTTGATCTTTCATGAGCTGGCACATCAGGTCGTCTACGTAAAAGACGATACGCAATTCAATGAATCGTTTGCAACGGCGGTAGAGGAGGCTGGCGTTGAGCGCTGGTTTGCCTTGCATGGGGATGTCCATACAATGCGTCTTTACGCTGAATTCAAAGCGCGTCGAACAGAATTCCTTGATTTATTGCTGCGCTATCGCGCCATGCTCGTGGCCAATTACGCCAGCGGTACCCGCGACGATGAAAAACGTCGCCGCAAAGCAGAGATATTTAGCGACCTGCAGCGCGAGTATCAGATATTGAAAACCTCATGGCATGGGTTTGCCGGATATGATCGCTGGTTTTCTGAACCATTATCCAATGCGCATTTGGCGTCGATCGCAACTTATCATGAGTTGGTGCCAGGATTTGCCGCACTACTGCGTGGAAAAGGAAATTTCACTGATTTTTATCGCGCCGTGATTGCGCTTACGCTTACCGAAAAAGCGGACCGCCACAAGCAGCTGGCGGCTTTGGCCATCACCATGCCCTTGGCAGAGGATGGCAATCCTGATGAACCCCGGCAGGGGTTTGCATTCATTGCGCAGCCGTGACATGATTGTTTCAACGAGTAATATATAAATGCACGAGCCGCTTTGCAGCAAGAGTGCCGAACACGGGCCAACTCGAATGACAACTCAAACAACAGAGACAGAGGTGGAAATGGACAAGTTTTGGTTGCAGTCATATCCAGAAGGCGTGCCCGCCGAGATTGATTTCACTCAATACGATTCACTGGTGCAGTTGCTGGAAGAGTCGTTTCGCAAATACGCCGATCGTCATGCCTATGTCTGCATGGACAAGCGCATCACGTACGGTGAAGTTGATGCGCTATCGCAGAAGCTGGGCGCATGGCTGCAGAGTACCGGCATGCAAAAAGGCGCGCGCGTCGCGTTGATGATGCCGAACATTCTGCAATACCCGATAGCGATTGCGGCGGTTCTGCGTGCGGGTTATGTAGTGGTCAACGTCAATCCTTTGTACAAGCCACGCGAGCTGCAACATCAACTGGAAGATTCAGGCGCAGAGGCCATCATCATCCTGGAGAATTTCGCGACCACGCTGGAAAAAGTCATCGGCAGTACGCAGGTCAAGCATGTAGTGGTTGCGACGATGGGCGATATGTTGGGCGGCGTGAAAGGCGCTATCGTCAATTTTGTCGTGCGACACGTCAAGAAGATGGCGCCAGCGTTTTCGCTGCCGCAAGCAGTGGCCTTCAGTGAGGTACTGGCGCAAGCTTCCGGCATGAGCTTGCAAAAACCGGTGCTGGGCGCATATGACATCGCCTTCTTGCAATACACCGGCGGCACGACGGGTACGGCGAAAGGCGCGGTCCTGACGCATCGAAATATTGTCGCGAATGTATTGCAAAACGAAGCCTGGATCTGGCCTGTATTAAGCAAAGAGCCGCCGGGGAAAACTTTCAACTTCGTATGCGCGCTGCCGCTTTATCACATCTTCGCGCTGACGGCCTGCTGCATGCTGGGTACGCGACTCGGCGTGATGAATATCCTGATTCCGAATCCGCGCGATATTCCAGGATTGGTCAAAGAGTTGATGAAGTACAAGATCAACCTGCTGCCGGCGGTGAATACGCTATACAACGGCTTGCTGAATAATCCTGATTTTGCCAAAGTCGACTTTTCTGAACTGAAGCTCTGCAACGGTGGCGGCATGGCAGTGCAGAAGGTGGTCAATGACCGCTGGCGTGCAATTACCGGCGTTTCCATTATCGAAGGATACGGTTTGTCGGAAACCTCACCGGTCGCAGCCTCTAATCCTGCTGCCGCGACCGAGTTTTCCGGCACCATTGGTTTGCCGGTCTCTTCTACCGAAATAAAAATTATCGATGGTAGCGATAATGAGGTTGCCCTTGGTGTCGCCGGAGAGATTGCAATCCGTGGGCCGCAGGTGATGGCCGGCTACTGGAATAATCCGGTGGAAACAGCGCAATCGATGACGGCCGATGGTTTTTTCAAAACCGGCGACATCGGCATCATGGATGCGCGCGGCTATACCAAAATTGTCGATCGCAAAAAAGACATGATTCTGGTCTCCGGCTTCAATGTCTACCCGAGCGAAATCGAAAGCGTAGTGGCAGCGCATCCCGGTGTGCTGGAGTGCGCCTGCATAGGAGTGCCGGATGAGCATACGGGCGAGGCTGTGAAGCTGTTTGTTGTACGCAAGGATCCGAATCTGACGGAAGAAGATTTGCTGGCGTACTGCAAGGAAGAATTTACTGGTTACAAGAGGCCGCGATCCGTCGAGTTTCGTACTGAATTGCCGAAATCGAATGTCGGAAAAATATTGCGTCGTGAACTGCGTGACGAGTTGAAGTTGAGTTGATCAGCTTGCACCGTATGTGCTGGCGATATTTTTATAGGATGAAGGTATGACGCTCCCTTCATCCGCAATCTTGTTGTGCGATTGCAGATGAGACGGATATTGCCGCTTACTCGGTGGTCGTAATAGGCGGTGGCAATGGCCGTGGTTTGCGGTCATCGCTGGTCGCAACATAGGTCAGCGTCGCTTCGGTGACCTTGACGATTTCGACTTCCAGGCGATTGCGCTCCGCATAGCACTCCACATTCACGGTGATCGATGTATGGCCGACCTTGACGATGTCGGCATAGATGGACAGCAGGTCGCCGACGAATACCGGATGCTTGAATAAAAACGAATTCACCGCAATCGTGACGACGCGTCCATTTGCGCGACGTGTCGCGCATACGGCACCGGCCAGATCGACTTGTGCCATGATCCAGCCGCCAAACACGTCGCCATGCATATTGGAGTCGTGCGGCATGGGTACCACGCGCATTTGTGGAATCTTGCCCGCAGGCAGGTTTGTGTGGTGTTCGCTGGCCATATGTTCTCCCGTTCAGACGATTCTGGTCGCTTATGCTTACTCTGTGCTTACGCAGGGTTTCTGGGTCCAACTGGTGCACGGATACGAATGCAGGCGATATCGTCTTCTACCTGCGGTGCTTGGGGGATTCCCGCTACAATCCTGAATCTGAAGCATAACCCTCTGACGAAATTCCACTTCATGCGCCGTTCTTCGCCTTCTGCCGAGCCAGCTCCACCACCTACTGATCGCAATGATTGGGCCACGCTCAAGACCTTGATTCCGTATTTATGGACGTATAAGTGGCGCGTGGCATTGGCGCTATTGTTTCTGATTGCCGCAAAATTTGCCAACGTTGGCGTACCGCTGGTATTGAAGCGGTTGATCGATAGTCTGACCATCAATCCCGCCAGTCCGCAAGCCTTGCTGGTATTGCCGTTAGGGGTGTTGGTCGCCTACGGTTTGCTGCGCCTTTCGACGACCCTGTTCACCGAGTTGCGTGAATACACTTTCGCGAGAGTGACGCAACGTGCGGTGCGCACGATTGCATTGCAGGTCTTTCGCCATCTGCATTCGTTGTCGTTGCGCTTCCATCTGAATCGCCAGACCGGGGGCATGACGCGCGATATAGAGCGCGGCACACGCGGCATTTCATCACTGGTTTCGTACACGCTGTTCAGCATTCTGCCGACGCTGGTGGAAATTGTTTTGGTGTTGGGTTATCTGATTCTGCATTACGACATGTGGTTTTCGATTATCACGGCCGTGGCGCTGGTTAGTTATATCGCCTTTACAGTGATTGTGACCGAATGGCGCACGCATTTCCGTCGCACGATGAATGATCTGGATTCAAAGGCAAGTACCAAGGCCATCGATTCCCTGATCAATTATGAAACGGTCAAATATTTTGGCAATGAAGATTACGAAGCCAGGCGTTACGACGAAGGTCTGAAACATTACGAAAGCGCGGCGGTCAAATCGCAGACTTCCCTGTCGGTATTGAATACCGGCCAGTCCAGCATTATCGCTGTCGCTGTCACCCTGATTCTGTGGCGTGCTACTGCCGGCGTCATCGATGGCTCGATGACGCTAGGTGATCTGGTACTGGTGAATGCATTCATGATCCAGCTCTATATTCCCTTGAATTTTCTTGGCGTGATTTACCGCGAGATCAAGCAGAGTCTGGCGGACATGGAACGCCTGTTTGCGCTGCTGGACCAGAACAGGGAAATTGCCGACAAGCCGGATACGAAAGCGGTGGTGGTGCGGGGGGCAGAAGTGCGCTTCTCGCATGTCGAATTCAGTTATGAAGCCAAGCGGCAGATATTGTTCGATGTCGACTTCACGATTGAGGCCGGGACCACCACAGCTGTGGTTGGACATAGCGGGTCCGGCAAATCGACCTTGTCGCGTTTGCTGTTTCGCTTCTACGACGTGAATGCAGGAGCAATTCTGATTGATGGTCAGGATGTGCGAGATGTAACGCAGGCTTCCTTGCGGCAGACGATAGGGATCGTGCCGCAGGATACGGTGTTGTTCAACGATACGATCGAATACAACATCGCGTATGGCAAGCCAGGTGCGAGCAAGGACGACATTGTTGCGGCGGCCAAGTCGGCTTACATACACGACTTCATAGAATCGCTGCCGGATGGATATGCCACGATGGTCGGTGAACGCGGCTTGAAGTTATCCGGTGGAGAAAAGCAGCGGGTAGCCATTGCACGCACCCTGTTGAAGCATCCGGCCATTTTGATTTTTGACGAAGCGACTTCGGCACTCGATTCCAAAGCCGAGCAGGCAATTCAGGCGCAGTTGAAGGAGATCGCGAGGGATAGAACCACGCTCGTCATTGCGCATCGTTTGTCGACGATAGTGGATGCTGCGCAGATACTGGTGCTGGATCACGGTCGCATCGTCGAGCGCGGCACGCATGCGCAATTGCTGATGGCAGACGGCGCTTATGCACAGATGTGGCAACGGCAGCAAGCGCGTCAGGAGGTGCCGGTTTCTTCGCCGCTTGAACGCGACGACATCGACGGCACGGCTCAAACGGATGCGTGGTAACGTGCAGTTCGTCAAATATCATGAAACTTTGAATATGGAAGTCGCAACTATCTATCGATAATGGCGATCGTTATTCTTCTATAGATAAGCCATCTTGGCGCAATTGCACGCGAATGTTATTCTTCGATTCAGTGCTTCAGTGCTTGATTGACGCGAGTCCCAATGTAATGCAGCCCTCACGTCACGCGCACTGGCTGGCCGCAAACCTCATCCGATTCCGCAGTTTTGCCAACCCTTGAGGAGGCAGCATGAAACGAACCAGATTATTTGCACTGCTGATGAGCGGGATGCTGCTTGCATTCACCGCGCCTGTCGTGCAAGCGCAGGAATTGACCGGTACCTTGAGGAAGATCAAGCAGACCGGCACCATGACCATCGGTCACCGCGAATCTTCGATTCCATTTTCTTACCTGGACAATCGTGCAGAGCCGATAGGCTATGCAATGGATCTTTGCATGAAGATTGTTGACGCGGTCAAGCATGACCTCAACATGCCCGGCTTGAAAGTCCGTATGCAGCCGGTTACATCCAGCAACCGCATTCCCTTGCTCAAGAATGGCACTATCGATCTGGAATGTGGCTCTACCACCAATTCGGTGGCGCGCCAAAAGCAGGTTGCGTTTGGCCCGACTTATTTCCTGATCAATGTCACTGCCGCGGTGAAAAAGACCTCGAACATCAATACGATTGCAGAACTGAATGGCAAGACTGTATCGACGACATCGGGTACGACATCCGTCCCTTTGTTGCGCAGCTATCAGAAAGGTAAGGATCCAAGTGGCAAGGAAGTAAGCGTCAAGGAAATCTACGGCAAGGATCATGCGGAATCCTTCCTGCTGATGGCGGAAGACAGAGCCGCGGCATTTGTGATGGATGACATTTTGCTGGCCGGACAGATTGCCAACGCCAAGCGGCCGGGAAACTACAAAATATTGCCGGAGTCCCTGCGTCAGGAGCCTTACAGCATGGTGTTGCGCAAGGATGATCCGCAGTTCAAGGCATTGGTGGACAAGGCCGTCGGCGACGTCATGCGTTCCGGCGAGATCAATCAGATTTATGCAAAGTGGTTCATGGCACCGATACCGCCGAGGAAATTGAATTTGAATTTCCCTATGCCAGCTGCGCTGGAAGAGGCATTCAAGCATCCGAATGACAAGGGCGTTTGAATCTGGTCGCGTGCGTTATTCGCATCACCATTTGTCAGTTGTTCGGGTGCGCGGACATCATGAAATACGCAAAGACTTTTGCCGGAAAAGGAATGCTGCATGGACCTGAATATATTTTTTGAGCCGATGTCCGCAGGCGATCCTACTTGGGGCGCCATGCTGTTGTCGGGGCTGGGCTGGACATTGGCGGTCGCCGCGCTGTCATGGATATGGGCTTTTGTGCTGGGATCGCTGGTAGGCATTGCGCGCACTTCTGAGCGGCGCTGGCTGCTTTTCCTCAGCGGCGCATATGTGGAATTGTTCCGCAACATTCCACTGTTGGTGCAGTTTTTCTTGTGGTATTTCGTTGTGCCGGGGGTGATCCCGGCGGTCAAGACGCTTGTGATTCAGCTTGACCCTATCGAGCAGCAATTCATTACGGCCGTGATCTGCCTCGGGTGCTTTACTGCCGCCCGCATTGCCGAACAAGTGCGTTCCGGCATTCAGGCTTTGCCGCGTGGTCAGCGCAATGCGGGTTACGCACTGGGATTGACACAGGCGCAAACCTATCGTTACGTGTTGCTGCCGATGGCTTACCGGATGATCATTCCACCCTTGACGTCGGAGTTGATGAACCTGATCAAGAACACTGCGGTTGCATATTCCATCGGTCTGGTTGAGCTGTTTTTCCGCACACGCGAAATGGGCGAGATGACCTTCCGCTATTTCGAGGCCTTTGCTGCCGCGACCTTGATGTATCTGGTGATTGCACTGGCAGCGAATCGGGTGATGGCCCTGATAGAGCGGCGTCTGGCGATTCCGGGACAGGCAGCGGGAGGCCGCCATGTCTGATTTCGACTTCGCGGTTATTCTCGATAGCTGGCCCTTGTTGTGGCTAGGCCTCAAGTACACGCTGCAGTTGACCGTCGTGGCCACGATAGGCGGCGTGATTCTGGGCACGCTACTGGCAATTGCGCGTCTCTCGCATTACAAGACCTTGTCCATGCTGGCCGCAGCCTATGTCAATGTGATGCGTTCGGTGCCGTTGCTGCTGGTGATCTTCTGGTTTTACTTCCTGATGCCGATAGTCTTGCAATCCGTGATGGGGTCGGAGTGGCCGATCGCAATCGGGGCCGATCGCTCTGCCTACATTACCTTCATCCTGTTTGAGGCCGCGTATTTTTGCGAAATCATGCGCGCCGGCATACAAAGTATTTCGAAAGGGCAGGTCAATGCCGGTTTTGCGCTGGGTTTGACTTATGGCCAATCGATGCGGCTTATCGTGTTGCCGCAAGCGGTACGCAATATGCTGCCGCTGTTGCTGACGCAGACCATCATTCTGTTTCAGGATGTGTCACTGGTGTCCTTGCTGAACGTCACGGATCTGGTTGGTGCATCCGTCAAGATTGCGCAGCGTGACAGTCGCGTGGTCGAGATGTATCTCTTTGTCGCCGTTGTGTATTTTGTGCTGAGCTTTGCGCTATCGATGGCAGTGCGGCAGGTACAAAAACGCTACGCCATCATTCGCTAAAGGAAAACCCGATGATCGAAATGGAAAACGTAAGCAAGTGGTATGGCAATTTCCAGGTGCTGACCGAATGTTCGACGCAGGTCGCCAAAGGCGATGTGGTCGTCGTATGCGGGCCTTCCGGTTCTGGTAAATCGACATTGATCAAGACGGTGAATGGCTTGGAGCCTTTTCAAAAAGGCCGCATCACTGTGGACGGGATTGCTGTCGGCGACCCGGGCACCGATATGTCTAAACTGCGCTCGCGCATCGGCATGGTGTTCCAGAATTTTGAATTGTTTCCGCATTTATCGATACGAGAAAATCTCACGCTGGGCCAGATCAAAGTGCTGGGTCGCAGCAAGGATGAGGCGATTGAACGGGGTTTGAAATATCTGGATCGCGTCGGCCTGATCGCGCAAAAGGATAAATTCCCAGGGCAATTATCCGGCGGGCAGCAGCAGCGTGTGGCGATTGCGCGCGCCTTGTCGATGGACCCGATAGCAATGTTGTTCGATGAGCCCACTTCGGCACTTGATCCGGAAATGATCAATGAAGTGCTGGATGTCATGGTCGGCTTGGCGCAGGATGGCATGACGATGATGGTCGTCACACATGAGATGGGGTTTGCAAAAAAAGTGGCGAACCGCGTGATCTTCATGGACCAGGGTTCGATAGTTGAAGATTGCACAAAAGATGAGTTCTTTGGTACGACGCGCTCTGATCGCGCACGCGATTTTTTGGCGAAGATTATCCACTGAGTTAGCTGCTGCTTTATCCACTTCTTTGGCCGCGTAGGCATTCGTTGATGCAGCAATCAGCGACCAAGTAATAAAGGAGTGATGACTACGCAGATAATGTGCGCGTAAGGAGTGTCTGCGCTTCTCACGGCAATTTCGTTCCCTCAACTGATCGAGATACCTCTCTTTTGAAAGCGAGCGGGTAAAATAGCGGCAATCCCAAGAAAGAACTGCTATGACCACGACACTCGCTCAGCCTTCCAGCATCACCATCACACGTCCCGACGATTGGCATCTGCATTTGCGTGACGGCGCCACCATCGCCTCTGTCTTGCCCGATACGGCGCGCCAGTTTGCACGCGCGATCGTGATGCCGAATCTCAAGCCGCCAGTGACCACTACGGAGCAAGCGATTGCATATCGGGATCGTATTCTCGCCGCCTTGCCGGCTGGCATGCAATTCGAGCCGCTGATGGTTTTGTACCTGACCGACAATACGCCGCCGGAAGAAATCCGGCGCGCCAAGGATAGTGGTGTCGTGCATGCAGTCAAACTTTATCCGGCTGGTGCGACGACCAATTCGGACGCGGGTGTCAGCGATTTGTCCAAATGTTACAAGACGCTGGAAATGATGCAAAAGCTGGGCATGCCGTTTCTGGTGCATGGTGAAGTGACCGATCCTGCAGTCGATATCTTCGACCGCGAGGCGGTCTTCATAGACCGCGTGATGCAACCTTTGCGTCGCGACATGCCGGAGTTGAAGGTTGTGTTCGAACACATCACGACCAAAGACGCGGTGCAGTACGTCGCGGAAGCAGATGGTCACGTAGCTGCAACGATTACCGCACATCATTTACTGTACAACCGCAACGAAATCTTCAAGGGCGGAATACGTCCGCACTACTATTGTCTGCCGGTCTTGAAGCGTGAAACACATCGTCAGGCCCTGGTTGCTGCAGCAATCTCGGGCAGCAATAAGTTCTTCCTCGGTACCGACTCTGCGCCACATCCGAAGGGCTTGAAAGAGCACGCTTGCGGTTGTGCCGGTTGCTATACTGCGCTGCACGCGATGGAGCTCTATACGCAGGCTTTCGATCAAGCCAATGCCTTGGACAAGCTTGAGCAGTTTGCCAGCTTCAATGGCCCGGATTTCTATCAGCTGCCGCGCAATACCGGGACAATCACGCTCAAACGCGAAGAGTGGCAATTGCCCGCCGAGCTGCCTTTAGGGAATACAACCTTGGTGCCTCTGAACGGCGGCGAGACGATAGGCTGGAAATTCGTCTGAGCCAGTCAGCAGCAGGTGTCAGCATTTTCGCCTGCCGCCAAAATATTGTAATGAGCAAGTTATGACCGCCGCATTCCTGGATATTGTCGACTGGTCTAGGCCTTGGCTTGCGCATGTCCGAGATATCGGACAACAGATAGCCGTTGCCGCCGATTGGCGTCAGGCATTGAATCTTCGCTTGGCGGAACTGGATCTGCGCAATCATCGCAACCTCCCCATTCAATTTGTGCCTCAGGCCGATCTGCCTGCAGAAACAGCTTACGAAACCTTCATCAGCAATACCGGCTTCGTCCCCACGCGCGACAATCTGCACGATTTTTTCAATGCGCTCGCCTGGCTAACCTTCCCACGCATTAAAGTCCAATTGAATGCATTGCAAGCGCTGGATATAGAGCGTGTGGCAGCGCAAAGTGCACAGGCCCCGCGCGGCAAGCTGCGTGATGCAGCCACCATCTTTGATGAAAATGCGGTGTTGCTGGTGACTTCGAATCAGACGTTGGTCAGCGCTTTGCGTGCGCATGAGTGGGAGCAGGCTTTTGTCACGCGTCGACAGGAGTTTGTGCAGGATTGTGGCGTCTTGTTATTCGGTCATGCGTTGATGGAGAAGTTGGTCGCGCCTTACAAGGCGATTACCGGACATTCGTGGATAGTTCCGCTGGAGCCTGATCTCGCGACTATGGTTTTTGAAGAGCGGTACGATGTGATCGACGCAGTCGTTGCGCAACAGTTGGCGCAGGGTTTGAGTACTGCTGATTTTTCACCGGTGCCGGTATTGGGTGTGCCGGGCTGGTGGCCGGATCAGGATCAGACGTTTTATCAAGACGTAACGGTATTTCGACCGATACGTGGGCGGTAAAAGTCCAGGTATTTTCGCAGCATGGCAGGAGGCTAATTGCTGCGATCCCTGTTGCAATATTAGCGCGATGCGGCATGCGATTCAAAAAGAGGAATGCCGCGCTGAATTTTGGTTTGCATGTCTTCTATGAAAGCCTGTGGCCCGTATCCCAGTGTCTCGCCGGCCTTTTCATAGAAAAATGGACGTCCCGTTTGACGGCTGAAGTTCATCATCCATTCCAACTCTCCTGCATCAAGGTCGCGCCCACCAAATGCGAGTCGATAGGCTAGTTGGCCACGCCAAGTGGTTTTGATGACGATCACACCCAACTTGGTCGGCTTGAAGGAGTCCGGGAAAGGGCTGTCAGAACCCACCCAGCCGCACTCGAATTGGCGACAGGGGGAGTCCGGTCTTGTTTCATAAATACTGCAGCCGCTATCGCGCACGAAATGGCAGCGCACGCCGGGTTTCATTTCATGGCCATAAATTGTCGACTTTAGCCAGCCGTCGCAGCAAGCAGTGCAATCTCCGCATTCGCGCGGAGTATTGCCAGCGCGTGGCGGGTGGATAAGTGCTATCTGTATCACTTGCCCGCAGCATTTCTTGTGTTTTTTACCGCTACCGCAAGGACATGGATCGTTTCTGCTGAGTTTCACTTCGTTAGCTACCTTTCATCGCAAGATATCATTATGCTGCGAGAAGATTTTTTTTGCTGCTTTGTATGGGACGAAGGCGCGATAAATTAGCTGCTGATTTTAGGAAATAAAAAAGGCACCCGAAGGTGCCTTTTTCTGCTGAAGTTCAAACCAAGCGAGCTAGGCTCGCCGGGAATTAGAACTTGTGACGAACGCCGACGTTGAACGAAGATGCGCTTTCGCCTGCTGGAGCCGAAGCTGCCAAGCCGATACGCGAACCGCTACCTGCGGCACCAGTACCGCTATCATTCGATGTACGCGAGTAGCCGGTGTACAAGTTTGTACGTTTCGACAAATCGTAGGTGTACATGATTGCAGCTTTTTTAGCATCAGCATTAGCTGTTGTACGGTTGTCGTTCACCGAGTACGAAGCAAACAGGTTACCTGCTGCGCCCAATGGGACACTTACGCCAGCCAAGTAGTTACGGTATTTAACTTCTGCGCCAGTTGCAGTTGTTTCGTTTTTGGTGTCAGCATATGCGCCGTGCAATTTCACTACGCCGAAATTGTAAGTCGCGCCCAAGAACATCAATTTGTTTTCGCCAGTTTGAACGGCTGGAACAGTTGCCGAACCAGTGCTGATGTCGACGTTGTTGTAAGCGAATTGAACATTTAATGGGCCATTTGCATAGCCTGCACCCAGACCGTAGGCGCTGTTAGCACCTGTATCGCCAGCTGCTTCGCCGAATGCATACGAACCAGCGAATTTAAAGCCGCCGAACGATGGTGTCGAATATTTAACTGCGTTCGAAACACGGCCGTTGTCGCCAGCCAATGCGCCGTTGAAGAACACGGTGCTGAGTGGAGCGATTGTGCCGCCGTCGCCGAACGGATCAATTTGATCGTAAGCGTCTTTGATTACTGAAGTTTGACGGCCCAGATTAACTGTACCGAAAGCAGCGCTTTGCAAACCAACAGTAGCGATACGGTTAAATACGTTGCTGGTTGTTGTTGTTGTGTAAGCCAAAGGAGTGCCAGCAGCTGTTGTTGTTGAAGTTGCGCCCATTGTGCCGGTATCAGCAGCAATTGTGCCTTCCAATTGGAACACTGCATTCAAGCCGCCGCCCAGATCTTCAGTACCTTTGAAACCGATACGGCTAGCCGATTGGCCGCCGGATTTGATGCCGTTCACGCTGCCAGCTGTAGCGCCGTTGTCTGTGTGGTCAAATCCCAAGTCAACGATACCGTAGACGGTAACCGACGATTGTGCCGATGCTGCACCAGCGAATGCGCCCAAAACGGCAAGAGCCAAAAGCGATTTTTTCATTTAGATGTTCCTCAAATGTTGTTTAGAAATACACGCTTATTAATAAGAGTGTACATATTCTGCGTAGCTGCCTGTCTTGCATGATCTTGATTGCAAGACGACAGATCGATTGAAACAAAATACGCGGGCACTGACAACCAAAATATCAAAAGGGTATGAATGAATCGGTTCGAGTGACGTTTTTTTGCAACAGGATAGTGCGTTCAAATTCCAAAATGAGGCATTGCTGTGTTGTCTTGATGCATTGCGGCAGGCAAGAGAGATGACTTTTTGTTATTTTTCTAGTTGTTCGTCATGTTTGAATTTCTTGTGCGGATTGCCAAGGGTGATCATGTATTGAGTTAGATTAAGGTATCGCGAGCCGATGCTTCTAATATTAAAACATATGATTAATGCCGACCGAGGTGCCGATTTGTCTAGTTTGCTGGCCCGGCTTTAACGCAACGATGCCATGCAAAACTGCCTGGTCGATATCTGCATATAGGCTGGTTCTGGATGAAAGCGCATAGGTTGCGCCGACGATGAAGAAGTTGCGTCTAGCGATTTCGCGGTTCGAGGTTTCCAGTGTGGTGCGGTAGTAGCCGCTGGTGAGGCTGACAATCGATGAGACATCGTAGCGCGCACCCAACCAGATGTTTTTGGCTTGGCTGGTGACTGTGGTTTCGGTCTTCGTATTGATATAACCGCCCGCAATCCGAATGTCGCCTATCTTGTATGCGCCGCCAAATGTGATTTGATCTTGGTCGCGGTAATCTTCAGCGGTGCCGCTTGCTGCGACATTTGGATTTTGTTTGGTGTAAGCGCTACCGATGGTAAATGTGCCATCTGTGTATCCGAGTCCGATGGCTTTGGCGCTTGCTGCAATGCTGCTGCCGGCGACTTCGCCCATCGAATATTCCGCGCTGGCGGTCCATCCGCCAAATTTCCCAAAATACTGAATGGCATTGCTAAAGCGCGGGCCGTCCACCGTCCCAAACGGTCGGCTGACTTTGCCGTCGTTGTTGCCGGCGACTGCGCCAGCCAGCGGAATGATATGGACGTAGCGGTACTGGAAGGGTTCATAGGCATACACCGCTTTGCATGCGACCGAGGGTTGGCGGCCGAAGTCGATCGAGCCGAAGGGGCCGGCGATGCCAACCGAGGAAATGCGGTTGAAGGCGCGCCCGTCCTTGTTATCGCTGGCGCCGGTTCCTGTATTGAAGCCGCCTTCCAGATGGAAGTGCGCATTCATGCCGCCGCCCAGATCTTCTGTCCCCTTGAATCCCAGGCGATTGTTATAGTACTCGCCGTTCGAGCCGATCTTGGTGGTGCTACCTGCCACGGTTGCATTCGTCAAGTGACGCACGCCGCCATCAATCGTGCCGTAGATGCTGATCGATGATTGAGGAGCGAGCGGGGCTTTGCGAAACTGGCTACCTTGCGGCTCAGCAGAAGGCGCGCGCGGATCACGGTCAAACGTTCCATAAATAGTCATGGATGGCGCTTGCGCATAAGCTGAAGTTGTCAGGACGCTTACGAAAATGGCCGCGATGTATGCCAATGTCAGAATGTCGGGGGTAGAACGTTTTATTTTTTGCATTCTTGTATTAACGTCCAGTAAATCAATTTCTATATGGCAAGCACAGGCTAAACGCAATTCGTATAATCTTCTTTTGACATCGGTTAGCATTCGCCAAATCAGGCGGATGTGTCGTGCTAGTCTGTCGCTCGGATGCAACAATCTTTTTGTTTTGATGTGGTTTGGAGTTTCATGACACCTTTTGATCAACTTATTCAACATTTTGACGGCGCTTTGCGTGTCATCAGTGGCGTTTCTGTAGCGTCTCGCCCTAGTCCTGCCGCAGGGTTGGCTGATGGCGCATTGGCGGATGCCGAGCGTCGTCATAGCGCGGGTTTGATGCGCGTCAATCACGTGGGCGAGGTGTGTGCTCAGGCCCTGTACCAGGCGCAAGCGCAGTTCGCGCATACGGAGGCAATTCGCCAGCAATTTTTGATCGCCGGTCGGGAAGAAGAGGATCACCTTGCCTGGACGGCGCAGCGGCTGCGCGAGCTGGGTTCACATCCAAGCTTACTTAATCCGCTTTGGTATGCCGGTGCATATGCGCTGGGTGCGGTGGCGGGCAAGTTGGGTGATGCGCGTAGTTTGGGGTTTGTGGTGGAGACCGAGCGTCAGGTCGAGGCGCATTTGAATGAGCATCTGCAGAAATTGCCGCCGCACGATGCCAAGTCGCTCGCTGTGGTCGCGCAAATGAGCGCGGATGAAGTCGCACATGGCGCAGCGGCGCAGGCATTGGGCGCGCAAGCGGTGTCACCGCTGGTGCAAAAAGGCATGAAAGCCATGTCGAAAATAATGACTTCTGCGGCTTACTATATTTAGTGCGATTGTTTAGTGTGTTCGCGAATGCTGGATAAGCAAGCAGCGAAACGTGGCGGGACTCTTGTCAGTTCAGCGATCGTGCCGCACTCAGCGCGAGTTACTGATTTAAAAGCCAACGGCCGCATATGTTTTAACGCATATGCGGCCGTTGATATTTCGATCTCAGGCGGCGGCAGGTGGCGATGCGGCGTCATCCACGATTTCGAAGGAATGCGTAATTTTTGCGGTTTTTTCCATCATGATGGATGCCGAGCAGTACTTGTCATGCGACAGTTTAATCGCGCGCTCCACGACATTGGGCTTCAGGTTACGGCCAGTGACCGTGAAGTGGAAATGTACTTTTGTGAATACTTTAGGATCGGTTTCTGCTCGCTCTGATTTGAGCGTTACTTCGCAACCGCGCACATCCTGGCCGCTTTTGCGCAAGATCACCACCACGTCGTATGCGGTACAGCCGCCAGTGCCGAGCAGGACGACTTCCATAGGACGTGGTGCAAGATTGCGACCTCCGCCTTCGGGCGCGCCATCCATCGCGACGACATGGCCGGAGCCGGTTTCAGCTAAAAAAGTCATGCCGGACAAGCCGGTCCAACGTACTGTGCATTCCATGATTTTCTCTTCATTTGCGATTAGTTGTGACATTGTAACTGTTTGGCGCTGCTGTCATAAACGCTAAAAACGAGCGAAAAGACAGATTCGCCACTGAAAGTGACTAAAACGACTCAATCAGCCAAGCAAATGCGCGAGTTTTTGTGATTAAGTTTGACGCTAAGTCATTGAAAAGACTATAATCTGCGGTTCTTTCGTTTGCTCAGGAAGAGATAACAAGGCCGAGTACGTGGCATCACTGCACGTAACCACCATTTGAGCGATTTAATTATTTAGGAAGTCATCATGAAAACCTTCTCCGCTAAAGGACACGAAGTCCAGCGCGATTGGTTCGTGATTGACGCGACGGACAAAGTCCTCGGACGTGTTGCCAGCGAAGTGGCACTCCGACTGCGCGGCAAGCACAAACCGGAATTTACCCCTCACGTCGATACAGGCGACTTCATTGTCGTCGTCAACGCAGGCAAACTGCGCGTGACCGGTACCAAAGCAACAGAAAAAACATACTATCGCCACTCGGGTTACCCAGGCGGTATCTATGAAACAAACTTCAAGAAAATGCAAGAGCGTTTTCCAGGTCGTGCGCTCGAGAAAGCGGTCAAGGGCATGTTGCCTAAAGGCCCACTCGGCTACGCGATGATCAAGAAGCTCAAAGTGTACGCTGAGGAAACTCATCCGCACGCCGCGCAGCAACCAAAAGCACTTGAACTGTAAGGAACGGACATGATCGGTAACTACAACTACGGAACCGGCCGTCGCAAAAGTGCAGTGGCTCGCGTTTTCATCAAATCGGGCTCCGGCCAGATCGTCGTCAACGGCAAGCCAGCGAATGAGTATTTTTCGCGCGAAACCGGTCTGATGGTGATTCGTCAACCTTTGGAATTGACCAACAATGTCGAAACTTTCGACATCATGGTTAACGTCAATGGCGGTGGCGAATCAGGTCAAGCGGGCGCTGTGCGTCACGGTATCACCCGTGCTTTGATCGACTACGATGCAACATTGAAACCAGAACTGTCGAAAGCCGGTTTTGTTACACGTGATGCACGTGAAGTTGAACGTAAAAAAGTTGGTCTGCGCAAAGCTCGTCGCGCAAAACAATTCTCGAAGCGTTAATCTGCATCCTGCGCGCATTGTTTGCGCGTCAGAAAAGCCGCCAGGTTCACGCTTGGCGGCTTTTTTCATCTGCGCTCGCATAATGGTGTTTGATCGGCTGGGGTTTGCATCGCTGTTACATCTTTTCGCTGCGCGGGTGAAACTATGAGGCGGAATCGCCTGTTAAAATAAAACGAAGTAATTTTTGCCAGGAAGAAACATGATCAAGGTTGGTATCGTTGGAGGTACGGGTTATACCGGGGTTGAATTGCTGCGTATTTTGGCGACACACCCTGACGTCGCATT
Source organism: Herminiimonas aquatilis (assembly GCF_042665175.1). Lineage (NCBI taxonomy): Bacteria > Pseudomonadati > Pseudomonadota > Betaproteobacteria > Burkholderiales > Oxalobacteraceae > Herminiimonas > Herminiimonas aquatilis. The sequence goes on along the minus strand of NZ_JBHTCC010000001.1, from coordinate 1,107,690 downwards.
GACCGCAATTACTTCGCGCAAGGAAGATGGTGTGCCAGTCGCTGACATGTTCCCCTCATTGCGCGGGCGCGTGGATCTGGCATTTTCTTCGCCGGACAAAGCCAAATTGACTGAATGCGATGTCGTCTTTTTTGCCACGCCGCACGGCGTCGCCATGGCGCAGGCGCCTGAGTTGCTGGCGGCCGGTGTCAAGGTCATCGATCTGGCTGCCGACTTCCGTTTGCAGGATATTGCAGCATTCGAGAAGTGGTACAAGATGCCGCACAGCTGCCCTGAGTTGTTGCAAGAGGCAGCATATGGCTTGGTTGAATTGAACCGTGATGCGATCCGCAAGGCGCGCATCGTTGGTAATCCCGGCTGCTATCCAACCACCATGCAACTCGGCTTGGCTCCCTTGCTTAAAGCCGGCGTGATTGATGCTTCGCATTTGATCGCAGATTGCAAATCGGGCGTATCGGGCGCAGGGCGCAAGGCTGAAGTCGCCACCTTGTTCTCTGAAGCGGGCGATAATTTCAAGGCGTATGGTGTTTCGGGTCATCGTCATTTGCCAGAAACTCTGGAGCGTCTGAATACCCTGACGAAAGATAAAGTCGGATTGTTGTTTACGCCGCATCTGACGCCGATGATACGTGGCATGCATTCGACCTTGTACGCGCGTTTGACGAAAGAAGTTGATAACACGGCGCTGCAAGCCCTGTTTGAAAATGCATACAAGGATGAGCCGTTTGTTGATGTGATGCCGTTTGGTTCACATCCAGAAACCCGCTCTACCCGTGCGTCGAATATGCTGCGGATTGCGCTGCACAGACCGAACGACGGCGACACCGTTGTGGTGCTGGTGGTGCAGGATAATCTGGTCAAAGGTGCATCCGGACAGGCTGTGCAGTGTATGAATCTGATGTTTGGCCTTGACGAAAAAACTGGCTTGATGCATGTGCCTATTTTGCCTTGATGCGCCCGTAATGATACCTAGCTGACGTCATGGCGAACAAGCCAAAGCCGGTATTCAAATCTCTGCGCCGTAAACTTTGGTGGCAGCGCTGGTCGGTGTCGCCTGCGCGGATGACAATCAAGAATCACCTGCCGTGGCCTTTGCGTGTGCTGCTGATTACCGTCGTATTAGGTTTGAGCGGCGCGATTGCAATGTGGACTTATGATTTGGGTCGGAGTTTTACAGGGTTCAAGCCCGCTGCGACGGTGGAACAGCTCAGTTCACTGCAAGAACGGGTGACAGAAATCAGTGCCGAGCGCGATCGTTTTCAAACCACGGTCAATGCGGCGGAAAGCCAGTTGAATATAGAGCGTTCCTTGCAGGCGCAATTAAACCGGCAAATCAAGACGCTGGAATCGGAAAACAGCAAGCTCAAGGATGACCTGTCTTTTTTTGAAAGTCTGCTGCCTACCAATACCGGAGCAGACGGCATTACCATCCGTCGTTTCAAGGTGGAGATGGCCGAGCCGACGCAGTTGCGCTATCGGTTGTTATTAATGCAAGGTGGTAAATCCGTTTCAGATTTTGCGGGGAATTATCAGCTTGTTGTGACGCTGTTGCAGGAGGGTAAAAGTGCTATGATGACCTTCCCAAAATCGGATGCCCCCGATAAATTCAAGCTGTCATTCAAGCATTATCAACGCGTCGAAGGTGTGATCGCTCTGCCAGAAGGCGCGACTGTAAAGTCAGTCCAGATCAAGGTTCTGGAAAGAGGCGCGATGCGTGCGCAGCAATCTGCAAATTTGTAAAGGAGCATCATCATGTTTGGCCGTAAAACCAAAAGTACGATTGATAGTCTGATAGGCGCTGCGACAAATATCACCGGCAATGTGCACTTCAAAGGTGGCTTGCGCATAGATGGGCACGTAAAAGGCGATGTGATTGCCGACGAAGATGAAACCAGTATGCTGGTTATTTCCGAGCACGCTAAAGTCGAAGGTGAAGTACGCGTCGCGCATTTGCTAGTCAATGGCACTATTATCGGACCGGTATTTTCATCGGAATTGCTTGAATTGCAGCCGAAAGCCCGCATAACTGGTGATGTGCATTACAAAGCGTTGGAAATGCATGGCGGTGCCGTGGTATCGGGTAAATTGACTCACGACACAATAGATACGCCACTTTTGAAACTCGCCGTACCCATACTTGCGGCCAATAATACGTAAAGTCCGGTACAGGTCTATAATGTGAAGTACCGTTTTCCAGCAGGAGTCTGAAATGAATGCAATTGCCGAAATGCCATCCCCTATCCTCTTCAGCGACAGTGCTGCGGCCAAGGTTGCCGAACTGATCGAAGATGAAGGCAATCCGGATCTGAAACTGCGGGTCTTCGTGCAAGGTGGCGGTTGCTCGGGCTTCCAATACGGCTTTACATTTGATGAAATCGTCAATGAAGATGACACGACGATGACCAAAAATGGCGTGCAATTATTGATCGACTCAATGAGCTACCAGTATCTGGTTGGCGCAGAAATCGATTACAAAGACGATCTTGAAGGTGCGCAATTCGTGATCAAGAATCCGAATGCTACGACGACTTGCGGCTGCGGTTCATCTTTCTCCGCATAATCCAGGCAAACCGTTTCTATAAAAAAAGCGCAGATTTATCTGCGCTTTTTTTATGCCTGAAGCGAATGGCAAGGTCCTTGTGTGCTTATGGGTTCAGGAGCCTGAACGTAGATTCCAGCCGATTTCAGGCTGGATACAAGGCACCCAAAATTCTCAAGCCACGCGCGCCGGTCACCGAGGGAAGATTGGCCGGTTCCCGCATATAAAAGCGCTGTGCCAGCCATGCGAAAGCCAATGCTTCGACTTGATTCGGGGCGACGCCCAATGCTTCGGTCGACTCCACCCGTATCGTCGGATTATGCAGTTTCAATGCAAAGTGTATGAGTGTCGTCAGATAACTATTGTATGCGCCGCCACCGCAGACATACACAGCCTCAGTTTGCGGCGCATGCAGTTTGATGGCATCGCTCAACGTAGCGGCGGTAAATACGGTCAGCGTCGCCTGTACGTCGGCGCTGGGAATGCCGGGAAAATTCGCCAGCTTTTGTGCCAGCCACGCCGGATGAAACAAATCGCGACCTGTGCTTTTAGGCGGTGGTGCACTGAAAAATGCTTCATCGCGCAAGGCTTTCAGTAATTCCGTGTGCACCTTGCCGGTTTTTGCCCAATCGCCATTGGCGTCATAGGGCAAGCCATTGTGTTGCGCAATCCATGCATCCATCAAGACATTGCCAGGGCCGGTATCAAAGCCGATCACGGGCGCATCTGCCTGTTGCGGCAGGATGCTGATATTGCTGATACCACCTATATTCACGACGACACGATTTTCAGTACTGCTGCTGAACAGCGCGCGATGAAATGCCGGAACCAGGGGCGCCCCTTGTCCGCCGGCCGCAATATCACGGCTGCGAAAATCCGCGACGACATCAATGCCTGTCCATTCAGCCAGCAAGGCCGGGTTATTCGTTTGACGTGTATAGCCGGCTTCAGGGCGATGCCGTATGGTTTGCCCGTGTACGCCGATGGCCACTACATCACTGGTCGCGACCTTGGCTTCTCGCAGCAAAGTACCGACGCATTCTGCATAGTATTCGGCGAGCTGTTGCGCTACGAGCGCTTCACGATGGATTTCATCCAGCCCGGCAGTTTGCAGGGCCATCAAATCGGCTCGCAATGCCTCAGGGAACTCAACGTAGGCTGCTCCCAACGTTTGTTGCGGCGTGCCATCACTGGAAAAAGCCGTCAGTACGCCATCCACGCCGTCGAGACTGGTGCCGGACATCAAGCCGATAAAAAGGGAGGCAGGAATAGTGGACATAAAAAAACCGTTAGTCAGAGTTAAGTGATTTTAAGTCACTACGCGCTGAACCAACGGTTTTTACTGCGAGCAGCCTGAATTGAACAGATGCTATTAAATTCGACTCAATTATTTTGACGCCAGACGGACACTATTATTTTCTGGTGTCAACAGCGCAAAGCGATGCGACATTTCGCCTGCAACAGCACGGAAGCGCTGCATTTGAGCGGCAGCCAGAGGCTGTGCGTTCGGGATATCAACCGTCATCGGATCGCGCGCTTGATTGTTGACACGGAACTCGTAATGCAAGTGCGGGCCGGTTGACCAGCCAGTGGTACCGACGTAGCCGATCACCTGGCCTTGACTGACTTTTGTCCCCTTGCGCAGATTGGTGGCGAAGCGGCTCATATGTGCATATGCGGTCGAGTAATTCGACCAGTGCTTGATGACGACCACATTGCCGTAGCCGCCTTGCTTGCCGGCGAAATCGATAGTGCCATCGCCGGCAGCACGTATTGGCGTGCCGGTTGCTGCCGCGAAGTCCACGCCTTTATGCGCTTTCCACAAGCCGGAAATCGGATGCTTGCGCAGGGAAAAGCCGGACGAAATACGGGAAAATTCCAGCGGTGATTTGAGGAAGGCCTTCTTTAATGATTTTCCGTCAAACCCATAATAACCGCCGCTTTGTGCGCTGCCCGGATCTTCAAACCATACCGACTGATAAGTCGCCGGACCATTCATGAATTCACCCGCCAGCACCCGACCTGCATGCACGTACTCGCCGTTTTGCCAAAAGGTTTCATAGACGACATTGAAGCGGTCGCCGCGACGCAGATCGGAGCCGAAGTCGATGTCGGTAGAAAACATATCGACAATCTGCGACGCGACGTTATCAGGGATTTGTGCCGCATCGGTCGCAGCAAACAGGGACGACTTGATCGTGCCCGAACGCATCTCGACACGCCGCTCCATCGCGACCGGTGTTTCCACCGCCTTGAACTGATTGCCTTCGCGTGTGATCACGATATTGCGCATCGCGTCGTTGCGGCCGCTGGAAATCGTACTGCTCAGCCAATTCAATTCACCGGCTTCATCGGTTTGTGCCTGTACACGCTTGCCAGCTTTTAACTGCATGACATTGCGCGCAATCGGATCAGACTTGATGAAAGTCGCCGCATTACTGTCATCTACGCCTAAACGATTCAGCAAGGTCGCCAGCGTATCGCCGGAGCGCACGCGCTCTTCGCTGATATAGTTTTGGCGGCTGCTTTCAAGCGCGGCAATCTGCTCGGCCAGTTCCGGCAGAGCTAATTCCTGCGTGATGGATTTGATCGGTAAGTCGTCTGCATCGGGAGCCATAGGCGCAACACCTGCCGCACCGAAAGCGCAGACTGCCAGCAATAGTGCGGAGCCAGAGACAACGCGTGTTTTGCGAGATGAGCCGAGTAAGAGTTTTTTGCTGCGTGAGCCTGCGCTCAGTAATTTATTTAATGTGAACATGCAATAAGTTAAAATCTGCCGTTTGTTCAGTTTCTCTTTCTTAGAGCTGTGATTCGTTGATACACGGCAATGATAAAAAGTATCTGAAAATAAAATAAAAAAAGCATTGTACCTACTTCAGCTTTTGTTACTCCCGTTTCTTACAAACTTTACAAATTTAAATTCGCGATATGGACGTTTCTTCTAGCAACAAACCGGTGCAATTGCCTCTCTCCGACGCAGTACAAGAGGCCTTGACGGTCGCCAAGCGCGGCGTTGAAGAATTGTTAATCGAATCTGAATTTGCACAAAAACTGGCGCGCTCCGAACAAAGCGGCAAACCTTTGCGCATCAAACTCGGGCTGGACCCAACTGCACCGGATTTGCACCTCGGCCACACCGTCGTATTAAACAAGATGCGTCAGCTGCAAGATTTGGGCCATCAGGTGATCTTTTTGATCGGCGATTTTACGTCGATGATTGGCGATCCATCGGGTCGCAACATCACGCGTCCGCCCTTGACGAAAGAGCAAATCGACGAAAACGCGAAGACCTATTTTGCGCAAGCAAGTCTGGTGCTTGATCCATCGCGCACCGAGATTCGTTTCAACTCTGAATGGTGCGATCCCTTGGGTGCGCGCGGGATGATCGAGCTAGCCGCCAAATACACGGTGGCGCGGATACTGGAGCGAGAAGATTTCACCAAACGCTTTCATTCGAATACGCCAATTTCGCTGCATGAATTTCTGTATCCGCTGATGCAGGGCTACGATTCGGTGGCGTTGAAGTCGGATCTGGAGCTGGGCGGCACCGATCAGAAATTCAATCTGCTGGTAGGCCGCGAATTGCAAAAGAGTTACGGTCAGGAGCAGCAATGTATTTTGACTATGCCTTTGCTGGAAGGTCTGGATGGCGTAGAGAAAATGTCGAAGTCCAAAGGCAACTACATCGGCATCACCGAGCCGGGCAATACGATGTTCGCCAAGCTGATGAGTATTTCCGATGTGATGATGTGGCGTTATTACGAATTGTTGTCCTTCCGTTCGCTGGCCGAAATCGCACAATTCAAAAAAGAAATCGAAGGTGGCCGCAATCCGCGCGATGTCAAAGTCTTGTTGGCGCAGGAAATCGTTGCGCGCTTCCATTCGGTGCAAGCGGCAGAGGATGCGCTTGCGGATTTCGTCAATCGCTCCAAAGGTGGCATCCCTGACGAGATTCCGGAAGTTGTCTTGAGCGGAGCACCGCTCGGTATCGGTCAATTGTTGAAGCAGGCAAATCTGTGCCCATCGACGTCAGAAGCGTTGCGCATGGTGGAGCAGGGTGGCGTGCGTATTGACGGAGCCGTCGTGAGCGACAAGGCCTTGAAAGTGGACGCGGGTACGGTGGTGGTGCAAGTTGGCAAGCGCAAATTTGCGCGCGTAACTTTGTCGTGATCCGGCTCTTGCCCACAATTTTTTTTGTTAAAGCCACAGCGTGATTGCCTTGTTGCAGCGCGTAACGTGCGCCAGCGTCGTCGTCAACGATCTGACAGTGGGTGCGATTGACGCAGGCTTGCTGGTGCTGGTCTGCGCCGAGCGTGGCGATACGGAAAAAGAAGCGGATGCTTTGCTGGGCAAGCTGTTGTCATATCGGGTGTTTTCCGACGAGGCAGGGAAAATGAATCGCAGCGTGACGGAAGTGGCAGGTGGTTTGTTGCTGGTGCCGCAATTTACCTTGGCGGCAGATACGCAAAGCGGCACGCGCCCGTCATTTACGCCGGCTGCCGCCCCGGAGTTGGCGCGTCGCTTGTTTGATTATTTTGTCATACAAGCCGGAAAGAAACAGGCGCGCGTGGCGACCGGTCAGTTTGGTGCCGACATGCAAGTCTCGTTGACGAATGATGGGCCGGTAACTTTCTGGTTGCAGGTCAAGCCGGCGATTTGAAATGCTCCTGTATTGTGTACAGAACATTGATACAGCATTCATAATCATCCGACATCAATCACAGTGGAGCACATGATGAAGCTATGGAGTGATTCTTTCAAAGACGGCCGCGCTATTTCAGGCGAATACGCATTTTGCGTGATCGATCCAGTGACGCATGTTGCCTTGTCGACTAACAAAAATCCGCATCTGGCCTGGAGTGATGTGCCTGCCGGCACCCAATCATTGGCGTTGATTGTGCATGATCCTGATGTGCCGTCGCGTGGCGATGATGTCAATCAGGAGGGTAAAACCGTTCCCGCCGATTTGCCGCGTGTCGATTTCTTCCACTGGGTGCTGGTCGATTTGCCTGCAAATACCACTGAGATAGCTGCCGCTTCATTTTGCTCCAGCGTGACAGCGCGTGGCAAATCCGGTCCTGCAATTGCGGATTCGCCTATCAAGACGGCACAGGTTGCGCCACGTCACGGCATCAATGATTACACCGGCTGGTTTGCGCAGGATGCGCAGATGAGCGGCGATTATTTTGGTTACGATGGCCCTTGTCCGCCATGGAATGATTCCATAGTGCATCGCTATGTGTTCACCCTCTATGCGCTGGATATTGCGCAACTGCCTGTCGATGGCAAGTTCACCGGCGCGCAAGTGCGGGATGCGATTGCCGGCCATGTGCTGGAACAGGCCAGTATCTGCGGGCTGTATGGATTGAACCCCGGCGTGCCGATTTAATACGATAAGAACATGACTGAGATATTGTTGATTCGCCATGGCGAAACCGATTGGAATGTCGAGAAGCGTTTGCAAGGCCATCACGATATCGATTTGAATCGTGAAGGTATGCGTCAGGCGGCAGCGCTAGGCGTTGCACTATTGAACGAGCCGCTGGATGCGATTTTTTCCAGTGACTTGAAACGCGCATTAGGGACGGCGCAAGGGATTGCGATTCCACGCGGCTTGAGTATTCAACTAGACCAGGGTTTGCGTGAACGCTGCTTCGGCTGCTTGGAGGGATTGATACATCCGGAGATCAAGGCCCGCTTCCCGGACGATTATGCCGCATGGCAAAGACGCGATATCGATGCGCGCTATCCGCCCGGCGAATTCCACGCAGAAACCTTGCGTGAATTTTCAACGCGCGCGATAGATACGATTACTGCATTGGCCCAGGGACATCGCAAAATTGCGGTGGTGACGCATGGTGGTGTCCTCGACTCTGTGTATAGACGGGCGAAAAACATGGGCTATGAGCATCCGCGTGATTTTGATGTGCTCAATGCCAGCATTAACCGCGTGACCTGGGACGGTACAAATTTTCATATATTGACATGGGCAGACGTCGCGCATCTTTCACACGCCGCGCTGGATGAAAGCGACAACATCGCGTAGCCCTCTGAAGTAAATAAATTGATAACAAAAGGCAGCGAAAGCTTGAGATGAAACCCCGCGTCGTGTCGTATTTCATCTCCTTTGCTTGCTTTTAAACCAAAACACGTCTGAGGCGCTGGCGGATGCAGCTAAAATAGCGCTTTGCTTATTGCCAGTCCGCCTCGTGAACATCGGCCCGTATGCCCTACCCAACAATGTATTTGTCGCCCCGATGGCTGGGGTGACGGATAGACCGTTTCGCCAGTTGTGCAAGCAATTGGGCGCAGGTTATGCAGTGTCGGAAATGGCGGCGTCCAATCCGCGTTTATGGGCGACCGATAAATCCACGCGCCGGACAAATCACGATGGCGAGGTCGAACCCAAGGCAGTGCAGATCGCTGGTGCTGATCCCGTCATGCTGGCTGAGTGCGCGAAGTTCAATGTCGATCGCGGTGCGCAAATCATCGATATCAATATGGGGTGTCCGGTCAAGAAGGTGTGTAACAGCTGGTGCGGTTCGGCTTTGTTGCAACACGAATCGCTAGTGGCCGAGATACTCGAAACGGTGGTGTCCGCTGTCGATGTTCCTGTAACGCTGAAATTTCGTACCGGCTGGGATAGGGCGCACAAGAATGCGCTGAACATTGCGCATATCGCCGAGCAGAGCGGCATTGCGATGCTGACCCTGCATGGCCGCACACGCGCCGATGGTTACAGCGGCGATGCAGAATACGAAATGATCAAGGCAGTCAAAGCGGCGGTGGCGATTCCGGTGGTTGCCAATGGCGATATCACGACGCCTGAGAAAGCACGCTTTGTGCTGGAAACCACGGGTGCTGATGCGATCATGATCGGCCGCGCCGCGCAGGGGCGGCCGTGGATATTTCGCGAGATCGATCATTATTTGCGCACCGGCACATATTTGCCCGCGCCCATGATTTCTGAAGTGCGCACATTGATGGATGAACATTTGCGCGCGCATTATGCTTTTTACGGTGAATATTTGGGGGTGCGTACTGCCCGTAAACACATAGGCTGGTATGTGCGCGAGTTGATAGGCGGGGAAGAATTCCGCCAGCAAATGAACCGCCTGGAAGACTGCGAACAGCAATTGGCCGCCGTGAATACCTTTTTTGATTTGCAGTTGAGCCACGGCGAACGGTTACAATATCGTCCGACTGAAGAAAAGTTGGCCGCCTGATAATCGGGGCCGGCGTCGTCATTGATCTGGTGAAATGATGATGTCAGGTTTCGAGAATTTATAAAAACGATTATAAAAACGCGCAATCAACCAAGCACATGAGCAAAGATAATATTCAAGACGTCGTCAAGAAAAGCCTGGAGAAGTATTTCAAGGATCTCGGCGAGCAAATGCCATCCAACGTTTACGAGATGGTGGTGTTTACTGTCGAGAAGCCGATACTCGAAGCGGTGATGGAGCGTGCCGACGGCAATCAGTCTCACGCAGCCGATATGCTGGGAATCAATCGTAATACACTGCGCAAGAAATTGCAGCAGCACGACATGCTGTAAGTGACGTTGTAAGTGGGTTTGTAAATGCCGCTGTGGATTTCGCTTTAAGAATTGTTTTAAATTGTTTCAAACATCGTTGTAAAACCCCGCTGTAATTTTTTGCTTTTCGATTTTTTCGGAAGCAAATAAGCTAAGGGCGTAAGGCTACAAACCGCCAAGATCCGCGTATGAGCGCATCACATTGCGCCTTTATCTTATTTAAATTACTCCAGATATTTCCATCATGATCAAACAAGCTCTTATTTCCGTTTCAGACAAAACCGGTGTACTCGATTTTGCGCGTGCACTGTCCGAGATGGGCGTCAACATCCTGTCCACCGGCGGCACCGCAAAATTGATGGCTGAAAACGGCATCAAGGTGACCGAAGTGGCCGACTACACAGGCTTCCCGGAAATGCTCGACGGCCGCGTCAAGACTTTGCATCCGAAAGTACATGGCGGCATTCTTGCCCGTCGCGATTTTCCTGAACATGTTGCTGCGCTGGAAACGCACGGCATTCCAACCATCGATATGGTGGTCGTGAATTTGTATCCGTTTCAGCAAACGATTGCACGCGCAGAATGTTCACTGGAAGACGCGATTGAAAACATCGATATCGGAGGCCCTGCGATGTTGCGTTCGTCAGCTAAAAATCATAAAGACGTTACCGTCATTTGCGACCCGTCCGACTACGCACAAGTATTGCGTGAGTTGCATGCGAACAAAGGCGAAGTGACTTTCGAGACTAAATTCACTTTGGCGAAAAAAGTATTCGCGCATACCGCGCAGTACGATGGCGCGATCACGAATTATTTCACTTCGCTGGGCGACGATAAAAAACATGCAACACGCAGTGCGTACCCAACGACCTTGAATATGCATTTCGATAAAGTGCAGGAAATGCGTTACGGCGAAAATCCGCATCAATCCGCAGCCTTCTATCGCGAGAGCAATCCGCAAGTCGGCGCATTGGCGAACTACACGCAACTGCAAGGCAAGGAACTGTCGTACAACAATATCGCCGACGCGGATGCCGCATGGGAGTGCGTCAAGACATTCGATGAATCAGCCTGCGTGATTATCAAGCACGCCAATCCTTGCGGCGTCGCGATCGGCATTACGCCGTTCGAAGCTTACAGCAAAGCATTGCAAACTGATCCGACTTCAGCCTTTGGCGGCATCATCGCCTTCAATCGCGAAGTCGATGGCAATGCAGCAGAAGCAGTTGCCAAACAATTTGTCGAAGTGCTGATTGCGCCATCGTTCACCGAACAAGCGAAGAAAATATTCGCAGCGAAACAAAACGTGCGCTTGCTGGAAATTCCACTTGCTAGTACTGGTAATGCGGCAGTCAATAGCAACGACTTCAAACGCGTAGGCGGTGGCTTGCTGGTGCAATCGCCTGATGCGAGAAACGTGACTTTGGCCGAATTGAAAGTCGTCAGCAAGAAGCAACCGACGCCGCAGCAATTGCAAGACTTGATGTTTGCATGGCGCGTTGCCAAGTTCGTCAAATCGAATGCCATCGTGTTCTGTGCGAATGGCATGACCATGGGCGTAGGTGCTGGCCAGATGAGCCGCATCGATTCAGCGCGTATTGCATCGATCAAGGCGCAAAATGCTGGCTTGTCGCTGGTCGGCACTGCCGTCGCATCCGATGCTTTCTTCCCGTTCCGCGATGGTCTGGATGTAGTGGTAGAAGCTGGTGCGACTTCGGTAATTCATCCGGGCGGCTCGATGCGCGATCAGGAAGTCATCGATGCCGCTGATGAGCACGGCATCGTGATGTTGTTGACCGGCACCCGTCATTTCCGTCATTAATTCAAGGAGTGATGCGGCCAAGGTCGCATCACTCTTAATACCGCCCACATATCTCATATGAAAATTCTCGGCATCGATCCCGGCTTGCGTACGACCGGTTTCGGTGTGATCGAGAAGCATGGCAACAAGCTCACCTACATCGCATCGGGCACCATCAAGACGCCTGATGCCGATCTTCCGCAACGTCTGAAAACCATCCTCGTCAGTGTTACGGAAGTCATTGCTACCTACAATCCGGATTGCGCTGCGATAGAAAAAGTCTTCGTTAATGTCAATCCGCAATCGACGCTGCTTCTCGGACAAGCCCGTGGTGCTGCGATTTGCGCGTTGGTGAGCGCTGACTTGTTCGTTGCTGAATACACTGCGTTGCAGGTCAAGCAAGCGGTCGTGGGACAAGGCAAGGCGCAAAAGGCGCAGGTGCAGGATATGGTGCAGCGCCTGCTGAAATTGTCCGGCTTACCCGGCACCGATGCGGCCGATGCCTTGGGTGTGGCGATTTGTCACGCGCATAGCGGCGAGGCATTGGCGGCCTTGGGCGCATTGGCGCCCGAGCTGGCGAAAAAAGGTTTGCGCGTACGTGGCGGCCGACTGGTTGGATAATGACCAGTTCTTTGCCTGTCTTATGTGTTGTAGCTGAACAAAAAATATTCCATCATTTCTATTCAAGGTCATCACGATGATAGGTCGTCTTTCCGGAAACCTGCTGGAGAAAAATCCGCCGCAATTGCTGGTCGATTGCAATGGCGTAGGTTATGAAGTCAACGTGCCGATGAGCACCTTCTACAACTTGCCCGGCCTGGGTGAAAAAATAGTCTTGCTGACACATCTGACCGTGCGTGAAGATGCGCATATCCTGTTCGGCTTCGGCACCGCAGAAGAGCGCAATGTGTTCAAGCAACTGGTGAAGATTACCGGCATCGGTGCCCGCACGGCCTTGTCGATTTTGTCCGGCATGTCGGTTGCCGATCTGGCGCAGGCAATCACGATGCAGGAAGCTGGGCGATTGACCAAGATTCCAGGCATAGGAAAGAAAACTGCCGAGCGCTTGCTGCTGGAATTGAAGGGCAAGCTCGGCGCTGATCTGGGCGCGGCAGGCGGCGCGATCCACAGCGACGCGACATCGGATATTTTGAATGCCTTGCTGGCGCTGGGTTATTCCGACAAGGAAGCCTTGCTGGCGATGAAGCAGGTGCCGGCCGGCACTGGCGTTTCTGATGGCATCAAGCTGGCGCTGAAGGCTTTGTCTAAAGCCTGAACGTAGTTTGCTTTGGCATTCACTCCGCACGCTGTGTATCCAGCGTGGCATCAGCCCCTGTATAAAATTCTGCAGCCCACACGCTACAATGCGACCATGAGTATTCAAACCGACGACTTCAGCGAACAACGCATTATTGCCGCCACCCCTGCTTCTGCCAATGAAGAGGCGATCGAGCGCGCATTGCGTCCCAAGCATCTGGACGAATATGTGGGCCAGGAAAAAATCCGCGGCCAACTGGAAATTTTTATCACCGCCGCCAAGCAAAGACGCGAAGCACTGGATCACACCTTATTGTTCGGCCCGCCGGGTTTGGGCAAGACTACGCTGGCGCACATCATCGCGCGCGAAATGGGTGTCAATCTGCGCCAGACCTCCGGTCCGGTGCTGGAGCGCGCCGGCGATCTGGCTGCGTTGCTGACCAACCTCGAAGCCAATGACGTCTTGTTCATCGATGAGATCCATAGGCTGTCGCCTGTGGTTGAAGAAATTCTTTACCCCGCGCTGGAGGACTATCAGATCGATATCATGATCGGTGAAGGTCCCGCAGCGCGTTCGGTACGGTTGGACTTGCAGCCTTTCACCTTGGTCGGCGCCACCACGCGCGCCGGCATGCTGACCAATCCCTTGCGCGATCGCTTCGGCATCGTGGCGCGGCTGGAGTTTTACACGCCGCTCGAATTGACCAAGATCGTCACACGCAGTTCGTCGCTATTGAATGCGCCTATCGATGAAGAAGGCGCATTTGAAATTGCCAAGCGCAGTCGCGGCACGCCGCGTATCGCGAATCGACTGCTGCGCCGCGTACGCGATTATGCCGAAGTCAAAGGCAATGGAGAAATTACCAAGAAAATGGCCGATGCTGCATTGGTGATGCTGGATGTAGACCCGGTTGGCTTTGATGTGATGGATAGAAAATTGCTGGAGGCCGTGCTGTTCAAATTCAATGGCGGCCCGGTCGGACTCGATAATCTTGCCGCTGCAATCGGCGAAGAGCGCGACACGATCGAAGACGTGCTGGAGCCTTACTTGATTCAGCAAGGCTTCCTGCAGCGCACGCCGCGCGGCCGCATTGCAACACCAGTGGCATACGCTCACTTTGGGGTTACGGCACCGCAAACCGGCCCTAACGGCGAGTTGTGGGGCGGACAATAAGCGCCGCACTGCTGGCGTTGCAAGAATTGCACCGCGCTTTATTTCAACGGAAAGAATTCCATGCAAATCTGGGTTGATGCCGACGCCTGTCCGAATGTGATCAAGGACGTATTGTTTCGTGTGGCTGACCGGCTGGAAGTGCAGGTCACGCTGGTTGCCAACAAATTATTACGCACGCCGCCATCCCGCTTTATCAAGGCGGTGCAAGTGCCCGCTGGATTTGATGTGGCCGACAATGAAATTGTGCGCCTGGTGGAGCAAGGAGATGTGGTCATCACCGCCGATATTCCGTTGGCGGCCGACGTGCTGGAAAAGGGTGGCCATCCGCTCAATCCACGTGGCGAGTTTTATACCAAAGACAATATTCAGCAGTTTCTGACGATGCGTACCTTCATGGATGAGTTGCGCAGCAGCGGCGTCGAAACCGGCGGCCCCGCCGCATTTAGCCAGAGCGATATCCGTGCATTTGCCAATCAACTCGACAGATTTCTGGCGCGCTTGCGCAAGCAAGGTTGAGCGTCCGATCATATGCAAATGCTCGGAAAAGTATCTTTTCGGCATGAATCAAACAGTTTTTTCGCGTTAATAATTTTCATCTGACATACAGAGTTTGCATCTTTGCAGCAAATGAACCTTATGTAAGAATGTTGCGTCTAAAGCAATCTGTTTGCTTCCTACCTCTCTGCGCGAGTATGCCATGTTGATGTCTACCCAAGCCAACCGCTACGCGCACCAATTACTGGCCGCCCGAGCGCGTTCGCAGCAAATCCCTTGTATCAGCAAGGATGGCCCTTTATCGATTGCCGATGGCTACGACATTGCCAAGTGCATCGTCGATATCCGTATTGCCCAGGGCGAGACACCTATAGGCCGCAAGATTGGTTTTACCAATCGCAAGATATGGCCGAATTATGGCGAGCGTGAACCAATTACCGGACCGATCTGGTCGCATATGTACGATGATACGGTCCGCTATGCGGACCATAATCATGGCGTGCAAAGCCTGGCAGGTTCCGTCCAGCCGCGTATAGAGCCGGAAATTGTGTTCAAGCTCGGCAAGACGCCGAGGAAGAACGCGACACTCGACGATATGGCGGATTGCATAGAGTGGATGGCGCATGGTTTTGAACTGGTCGCTTGTCCCTTCCCGGGCTGGAAGTTCGAGGCGGCGGATGCCGTCGCGGCGTTTGGTTTGCATGCCAGCCTGATCATCGGCGAACCGCATATGCTGTCATCGGCAACGCGGCGTCATCTGGCCGATATTCTGACTGCAGCCAGCGTGTCGCTATCCTATAGCGAAGGTGCAGAGTTCACTCTGCATAGCGCCGGTTTTGGCAGCAATGTGCTGGATAGTCCCCTGCACGCACTATTGAATCTGCATGAAACCCTGAAGACGCAGCCGCAGTTCGCGCCGCTGGCTACCGGGGAAATCATTGCCACCGGTACACTGACCGATGCGTATCCAGTCAAGCCTGGGCAAACATGGACTACCGCTTTTTCCGGCTTGGCCTTGCCGGGAATGACGCTCTCTTTCGTCTGATGCATTTTTAAGCAGTGCATGAAATGAAAAAGCCTGACTTCATCACTGAAGTCAGGCTTTTTTGTTGATGCCTGCTTTTTAATCGGCTCGGCATGCGACAGACATGCTGTGCCGAATGTCAGCCGGTAGAGTTACAGCTTGGCAAATTGCTCGCGCAGTTTTTCCAGTGTTGCAGAGAAGTTGGCAACGCGTTCCTTCTCTTGCGCGACGACTTGCGCGGGTGCGCGTGCGACAAAACTTTCATTGCCAAGCTTGCTGTTGGCCTTGGTGATTTCGCCATCCAGGCGGGTGATTTCCTTGCTCAGGCGTTCGCGTTCTGCGGCAACATCGATTTCGACTTGCAGCATCAGCTTCGCCGTACCGACGATGGAAACCGGTGCCGGCGATTCTGGCAATGTGTCGGCAACATTGACTTCCGATAGTTTGGCCAGTGCTTGCAGATAGGGCGCAAACGATTGCAGGCGCGCTGTTTGTGCCGCATCGGTGGCTTCCATTGCCAGCGGTACGCGCAGAGCTGGCGACAACTGCATTTCACCGCGCAGATTGCGGCATGCATCGGTCATGGCTTTTAACTCATGCATCCACGCTTCGGCTTCTTCATCGATCTTGCCGGCTTGCGATTCCGGATACGGCTGCATCATGATCGAATCGTGCACTGCTCCATCCGCGACCTTCATTTTATAACCCGTCAATGGCGCAACGGTTTGCCACAATTGCTCGGTGATGAATGGAATCACTGGATGCGCCAGACGCAAGATGGTTTCCAGTACGCGCAACAAGGTGCGACGCGTGGC
Source organism: Herminiimonas aquatilis (assembly GCF_042665175.1). Taxonomy (NCBI): domain Bacteria; kingdom Pseudomonadati; phylum Pseudomonadota; class Betaproteobacteria; order Burkholderiales; family Oxalobacteraceae; genus Herminiimonas; species Herminiimonas aquatilis. The sequence goes on along the minus strand of NZ_JBHTCC010000001.1, from coordinate 1,091,048 downwards.
ACGTTGCTGTGCTTCGCTACCGGTCTGGATTTGCATCTTGGCGACTTCCAGATACCAGTCGCAATATTCATCCCAGATGAATTGATACAGCGACGACGCAATATTGTCGAAGCGATAGTCGGCAAAGCCCTTGGCAATATCCGCTTCAGTGCGCTGCAGCTTGGAAACGATCCAGCGATCCGCTTGCGAAAAGTCGGTGTAGCCACCTGGATCACAATCACCGGCCGCGCAGGGCGCGTCGCGGAAACCGCAATCGTGACCTTCGCAATTCATCAACACAAAGCGCGTCGCGTTCCATAACTTGTTGCAGAAATTGCGATAGCCTTCGGCGCGTGCCAGATCGAAATTGATGTTGCGACCCAGCGATGCATAGCTCGCCATCGTGAAGCGCAAGGCGTCGGTGCCGTAGGCAGCGATACCTGACGGGAATTCCTTGCGCGTTGCTTTCTCAATACTCGCAGCCTGCTTGGGATTCATCAGACCGACTGTGCGTTTGGCAACCAGATCATCGAGACTGATGCCATCGATCAAGTCGATAGGATCCAGCGTATTGCCCTTCGACTTGGACATTTTCTGTCCGCTGCTGTCGCGGATCAATCCATGAACGTACACCGTGTTGAATGGGACCTTGCCGGTGAAGTGCGTAGTCATCATGACCATGCGTGCGACCCAGAAGAAGATGATGTCGAAACCGGTCACCAGCACAGACGATGGCAGGAAGGTTTTGAAATCAGGCGTTTCTTCAGGCCAGCCTAGTGTCGAGAATGGAACCAGCGCCGACGAGAACCACGTGTCGAGCACGTCTTCATCGCGCGTCAATACTCCGTTGTAACCAGCTGCTGCAGCCTTGGCTTTTGCTTCTTCTTCGTTGCGACCAACGTAGACTTTTCCTTCGCTGTCATACCACGCCGGGATTTGATGCCCCCACCAAAGTTGACGCGAAATACACCAGTCCTGGATATTGTTCAGCCACTGGTTATAGGTATTGGTCCAGTTTTCCGGCAGCATTTTTACTTCGCCGCTTGCGACTTTTTCCAATGCAACTTCAGTGATAGATTTGCCCGGGAAGTGCGTGCCTTCCGGTGCTGGCTTACTCATCGCTACAAACCATTGGTCGGTCAACATCGGTTCGATCACGGCATTTGTGCGATCGCCACGTGGCACCATCAATTTGTGTGGCTTGACCAGTTCCAGCAAACCTTGTGCGTCGAGATCTGCAACGATCTGCTTACGCGCTACGTACCTATCCATGCCTTGATAAGCGACTGGTGCGAATTCATTGATCTTCGCATCGAGTGTCAGGATGCTGATCTTGTCGAGGTTGTGGCGTTGACCAACGGCGTAATCGTTGAAGTCATGCGCAGGCGTGATTTTGACGCAGCCTGTGCCGAACTCCTTGTCGACGTAGTCGTCGGCAATAATCGGAATCGTGCGATCGCACAAAGGCAAGGTCAATAATTTTCCAACCAGATGTTGATAGCGTTCATCGCTAGGATCAACGGCAACCGCGACGTCGCCCAACATGGTTTCCGGACGCGTGGTGGCGACGACGATGAAGTCGCGCTCTTCCCATTCTGTAGCCTTGCCTTCTTCATCGAATGCAATCGGGAACTTGTATTTCGAACCATCTGCCAATGGATAGCGGATGTTCCACATGTGGCCGTCTTCTTCTTCCGAAACGACTTCCAGGTCGGACACGGCGGTGCCGAGTACTGGGTCCCAGTTGACCAGGCGTTTGCCGCGATAGATCAGGCCTTGTTCAACCAGACGCACGAAGACTTCGGTGACGACTTTCGAGCGAGGTTCATCCATCGTGAAGTATTCGCGGCTCCAGTCTGGCGAGGTGCCGAGGCGGCGCATCTGGCCGGTGATGGTGGAGCCGGATTTTTCTTTCCACTCCCAGACTTTTTCGATGAATTTTTCACGGCCCATATCATGGCGCGTGATTTTTTGCGCATCGAGTTGGCGTTCAACCACGATTTGCGTAGCGATGCCAGCGTGATCGGTACCTGGAATCCATGCCGTATTGAAACCGCGCATGCGGTGATAGCGAGTCAGGCCATCCATGATCGTTTGGTTGAAGCCGTGACCCAGATGCAGCGTGCCGGTGACGTTAGGCGGCGGCAATTGGATGCTGAATGCGGGTTTGTCGGCATCGGTGGTTGCGGCGTAATAACCGCGTTTTTCCCATTCGGTGCGCCAGAAAGCTTCAATGTCGGCCGGATCGAAAGATTTTGCTAATTCCATGATTTTGAAAGAATTGAATCGAATCAAGCATTATAAGTGACGATGCGCTCTGCATTGCCGCTGATAAGGCAAATGCGGGTAGAATTCTGGTCTTCGTTGATTGATATCGATCTTGATTTTTAGGCAAGAATGCATTTTTGTCCGATGCTCGCCCTATGTGCACGGGTTTGATCGAGAAAAATTGACGGCAATGACAGAATGAACAGCAAGGCCCTTGCGGCCGCACATTGCTGATGTTGATCCAGCAGCAGAACACGATGTTCTTGATTTGAGGAATTCAGATTGATTAATCGGCGCTGCGCCTCAGTGAAATAGTAAAGCAATGATCCAGATCGAATTAAACGGCGCGGCCTACGAAATTGAGCCAAATCAGAATGTCGAAGTGTTGATTGAAAAATTGTCCTTGTCCGGCAAGGCAGTCGCAGTGGCGATCAATCGCCAAATTGTGCCGCGTAGTCAATGGCAGCAGCGGCAATTGCAATCGGCCGACCAGGTTGATGTCGTGCGCGCAATCGGCGGCGGCTAAGCTTTCATCCGAATATCTTTCTGCAACTCGCTGCATAAGTTGCAATGGCAAAAATAGAATACCGAAACAGGACCATCCATGAGCACAGCAACATTTACAGACGAACCCTTCGTCATCGCCGGCACCACTTACCGTTCACGTCTGCTGGTCGGTAGCGGCAAGTACAAGGATTTGACCGAAACGCGCGAAGCCAGTCTGGCCAGCGGCGCACAAATCGTCACCGTCGCGATTCGTCGCGTGAATATCGGCCAAGATCCAAATGCACCGAGCCTGCTTGATGTGTTGCCGCCATCTGAATTCACCTTGTTGCCAAACTCGGCAGGCTGCTACAACGCCGCCGATGCGGTTTATACGCTGCAACTTGGTCGTGAAATCCTCGGTGGCCACAAACTTTGCAAGCTCGAAGTACTCGGCGATGAAAAGACTTTATTCCCCAACATGCCGGAAACCCTGAAAGCGGCGGAAACGCTGGTCAAGGATGGTTTCGACGTGATGGTCTATTGCAGCGATGATCCGATTCAAGCGCGCATGCTGGAAGGCATCGGCTGCGCCGCCATCATGCCGCTGGCTTCGCTGATCGGTTCCGGCATGGGCATCTTGAATCCGTGGAATCTGTCGCTGATCATTGAACAATCCAAGGTCCCGGTCATCGTCGATGCAGGTGTAGGCACCGCATCGGACGCAGCCATTGCGATGGAACTGGGTTGCGATGGCGTCTTGATGAATACCGCGATTGCCGGGGCGCAAGATCCAGTGCGCATGGCGCATGCGATGAAACTCGGTATTGATGCCGGTCGCAACGCCTATCTGGCGGGCCGTATCGCCAAACGTTTCTCTGCGTCGCCGTCGTCGCCTATGGCCGGGCGTGTGGTGAAGTAACACTCAAAAAATTACAGTCGTAGTTACAGAATAGTCAGGAAGAAAAGCATGCAAGGTTTGTATCTCGTTACCCCGGATTGGGACGACACCCGCAAGTTACTGGAAATTACCGAACTGGCATTGAAGGGCGGTGTCTCGTTACTGCAATATCGGCATAAAACGGCAGATGCCGCCTTGCGTCGTGAACAGGCTGAATGTCTGCAGGCGCTGGCACGCAGCTATCAATGCCCATTCATCATCAATGACTACATCGAGCTCTGCATGGAACTTGATGCCGATGGCATTCATGTCGGCGGCACCGATATGGCTGTTGCGGAAGTGCGCAAGGCGATCGGCCCTGACAAGATACTCGGCGCATCCTGCTACGGCAGCCTGGAGATGGCGCACGCGGCAGAAGCGGCAGGCGCTAGCTACGTCGCATTTGGCGGCTTCTATCCGTCGAAGGTAAAAAAATATCCGGTGACGACAGATCCAAACATCGTTGCAGACTGGAAAGCACAAGGTAAGGTGCCTAGCTGCGTAATCGGCGGCATGACCAAAGAAAACTCCGCGTCGCTGGTCAAGAATGGGGCGGACATGGTCGCTGCAATCAGTAGCGTTTATCTGGCCGGTGATCCGCAGGCAGCGGCGCGTGCATTTGCCAATTTTTTCGTAAAATAATTTACTCTAGTGCGCATGTTTTGACTGCGCGATAATAAAGATGCCTGTATTTCATCGACATATATGTTGAATGAAATGCAGGTATTTTTTTGCCTGTGATATCTATAAGTTTAGTATTGCCATGTCATTCGGCAATCGATGCAGATTTGCCGCGAATGCACAGGCATTCAATTTGGATTCAGCGCGGTATCGCGACCCTGTGCCGGTATAATCGATAGATGCAAAATCTTCTTCATAATCTCAATCCCGAACAACTCGCTGCCGTGACTTTGCCGGCGCAACCTGCGCTGATTCTGGCGGGTGCCGGTTCCGGTAAAACACGTGTATTGACGACGCGTATCGCGTGGCTTATCCAGACCGGGCAGGTGTCGCCGGGCGGCATACTCGCGGTGACGTTTACCAACAAGGCTGCGAAAGAAATGATGACGCGCTTGTCGGCGATGATGCCGATCAATACGCGCGGCATGTGGATAGGAACGTTTCACGGATTGTGTAACCGCCTGTTGCGTGCACACTATCGCGATGCAGCGCTGCCGCAGACTTTCCAGATTCTGGATTCGCAGGATCAGTTGTCGATGATCAAGCGCTTGCTCAAAGCGAACAATATCGACGATGAAAAATATCCGCCGCGTACCTTGATGTATTTCATCAACGGCGCGAAGGATCAGGGTTTGCGCGCGCAGGATGTGGAAGCGTTCGATGACTACAACCGCAAGATGGTTGAGTTGTATGAAATTTATGATCAACAATGCCAGCGCGAAGGCGTGGTCGATTTTGCCGAACTGTTATTGCGTACTTACGAATTGTTGAGCCGCAATCAGCCGTTGCGTGAACATTATCAATCGCGTTTCAAGCACATTCTGGTCGACGAATTCCAGGATACCAACAACCTGCAATACAACTGGTTGAAGTTGATGGCCGGCACCCAGGGTGCGGTGTTTGCAGTCGGTGATGATGATCAAAGTATTTATGCGTTTCGCGGCGCCAACGTCGGCAATATGTCGGCGTTTGAGCGCGAGTTCAAGGTCGAGAATCTGATCAAGCTGGAGCAGAATTATCGCTCGCACGGACATATTCTCGATACCGCCAACACGCTGATTGCGAATAACACCAAGCGCCTCGGCAAGAATCTGCATACCGATGCCGGTCATGGCGAACAGGTCAGGATTTATGAATCCACCAGCGATTTGCAGGAAGCGCAGTGGATCATCGAAGAGACCAAAAGCCTGATTGCCGAAGGCGGCACGCGCAGCGAAATCGCTGTGCTGTACCGTTCGAATGCACAATCGCGCGTGATCGAGCATGCGCTGTTCTCGGCCGGCATCCCGTATCGCGTCTATGGTGGCCAGCGTTATTTTGAGCGTGCCGAAGTCAAGCATGCAATCGCCTATCTGCAATTGATGGATAACCTGCATAACGACTCTGCTTTCTTGCGTGTGGTGAATTTCCCTACGCGTGGCATAGGCGCGCGTTCGCTGGAGCAGTTGCAGGATGCAGCAAAGCAGTACGGCATTTCACTGTACGCGGCAGTGCCGTATGTGGCCGGCAAGGCGGGATCTACGCTGGGCGCTTTTGTCAAACTGATAGAAGGTGCGCGTTTCGAAACCCAGCATCTGCCTTTACCGGAGATGGTGCAGATCGTGCTGGATGCGAGTGGCTTGATCACGCATTACCAAAATGAAAAGGAAGGCGCAGATCGGATAGAGAATCTGGAGCAACTGGTCAGCGCGGCCACGCTGTTCGTTTCTGAAGAAGGTTTCGGTCACGATGCGCCCGCCATGCTTGGGCCACGTAGCGAACAGATGGCGGGTCCCGCGATTACGACGCAAGATGGGGTGGAAGTGCTGGATGCCGATGCACCGTTGCCTGCCGTGATGTCTCCCTTGTCTGCTTTCCTGTCCCATGCTTCGCTGGAAGCGGGCGACAATCAGGCGCAGGCCGGGCAGGACGCCTTGCAATTGATGACGGTACATTCCGCCAAGGGACTGGAGTTCGACGCCGTGTTTATCACCGGCCTGGAAGAGGGTTTGTTTCCTCACGAAAATTCGCAGAAGGAAGAAGGCGGCGTCGAAGAAGAACGTCGCCTGATGTACGTCGCAATCACGCGCGCCAAACGTCGTTTGTATATCAGTTTTTCGCAAACGCGGATGTTGCATGGGCAGACACGCTACAACATGAAATCACGCTTCTTCGACGAATTGCCGGAAGAATCATTGAAGTGGTTGTCGCCCAAGATGCAGCCGCAACAGCATCACTGGTATGCACATCCAAAAGCTGCATGGGAAGACGCGTTAGGCGCCGGTTCCAACAAGATTGCGCAGGCGATTACCAAGACCGACATCGGCTGGCGCATAGGTGAATCAGTTGCGCATGCAAAGTTTGGCGAAGGCGTGATCGTGAATATCGAGGGCAGCGGCGGCAGTGCGCGCGCGCATATCAATTTCGGTCGGCACGGGATGAAGTTGCTGGACTTGAGCATTGCCAAACTCGACAAGCTGGCCAGCTAAAAAACCGAAGAAAAACAGAATAGCGCTGCACGCGTATCAAGCGTGCAGCACTGTTTTATTTCGACGGTAGCGGTGTCGGCGGTGGCCCGAACAGATGCGTATAGCTCGGATAAAACGAGCAATACATGATGACAGTCAGCACCAGCGTAACTGGCATCAGAATGAAGATGGAAGCATTTGGCGAGTTCAGCAGCATGCCGAAAATCGAACTCACGATGACCGGGAATATCATCCCTATCGTGACCCATGCCAAACCGTAAATCAAAAATGCTTTACTGGCGCGACGTACCGCGAAGAAGCTGTAGAAAATCGCCTTGCCTACGCCCATGCCCTGCCATGCAATCAGCGGTGCCGCGTACCAGAACGCCATCGCCGCCGGTATATACACGACGGCAGAAAACAGCATCGCCAGCGTCATGTTGGAGTTGCGCACGGTTTCGGCATCAATCGCGATCTGACCTGTAATCGCCTGTACAAATACCCCGCCGTCTATCAGCGCGGATGCGCCGATAGCGATGATCGCGGCCAACAAATACAGTGAGCCGAGCTTGATCAGGTTGCGCACGTAAGGCGAGCGAAAGCCGACCAGCAGTAGATTGGGATACACTTTTTTGCCGGCTTCTATCTGTACGCAGGCATGCATGAAGGTCATCGAAAACAAGGGCACCAGTATCAGCGGCATCAGTTGGCCAATGACGGGAATGATGCCGAGGGCCAGCATCAGAAACATGTAGCCGAAGAACAATGTCGATAGCTCAGCAGGCTGCTTGCGGAACAAGGCAAAGCCTTCCGTCACCCAGAGCCAACCGGTTTTTGCAGGTAATTTTTCCATCATCCCGCCGTTGTAAAAAGTGCAGGTGCTGCCTGTTCGATACGCAAACGCAATATGCGTTCAAAATGTGCCGGATCGTGCGGTGTCAACATTTCAGCATCGCGCGGCATATGGAAATCATACAGCCGCGACAGCCAAAAGCGTAGCGCGCTGGCACGCAACATTGGTTGCCATGCAATTTGTTCTTCTGCGGTAAATGGGCGTATCTCGTGGTACGCATCCAGCATTGCCCGCACCCTTGCCTGATCGAATAGACCACTTTCTATATCGATGCACCAGTCGTTGACGGTGACGGCGACGTCGAATAGCCACGTGTCGCAACCGGCAAAATAAAAATCGAAGAAACCACTCAGCTGATCGCCGTCAAACATCACGTTATTGCGGAACAGGTCGGCATGGATAGGACCGTTAGGCAATTCCTTGAACACATCGGAAGCTGCAAATGCATTCTGGAAAGCCATTTCCTCGGTCAACAATTGCTTGTTGCTATCGAAAAGGTAGGGCAAGACGACAGGTGTGGTTTCATTCCACCAGCTGATGCCGCGCAGATTCGGCTGGCGAATTTCGAAATCTTCGGCCGCCATATGCATGCAGGCCAGCATCGCGCCGACAGCAGCGCAATGCACAGGTTGCGGTGCCAGTTCGCAATGACCTGCCAGTTTGGTCACAATCGAGGCTGGCTTGCCGTGTAATTCATTGATGATGGAACCCTTGCGATTGGCGATGGGCGCAGGAACAGAAACGCCCCCTTCAGCCAAATGGCGCATCAGGTTCAGATAGAACGGCAGTTGTTCGAACGTGAGTTTTTCAAACACGGTCAGCACGTATTCGCCGCGCTCGGTGGTGATGAAAAAGTTGCTGTTCTCGATGCCGGATGAAATGCCCTTGATCGCGAGCGCTTTGCCCAGATCGAATTGCGTGATCCACGAGGAAAGGTCGTCGAGACTGACCGGAGTAAAGACTGCCATGAGGATATTTAATGAGTATGTAAAAAAATGCGTATTAAAAAGACGCGTCATCCGAAAAGAAAAAAATAACGCACCGGAGTGCGTTATCTGACGGTTGCCGACAAACCTTGCTGCGGCTGCTTTATTTCACTGGTGCAGGTGCCAATGTCTGTGCCGGTTCTGCTGCAGTGGCGCTTTTCGGTCCACCGAAGGTGCCGACTTCAAATTGCACCGGGCGATTGGTATCGCTTTGGCCATCGCCGCGCATCGCGCCCGGCGTATCGTTTGGTTTTGCGTAATAAGTGGTTTTACCCGTTTGTACTTTTACTTCAGTGACTTTGCCCTGCGATCTTTTTTCGGTAATTTTCTTTTGTGTGTCAGGCTGACGGATCGTGACTGCCGGTGCTTCGCCTTCTTCCAGACGTTGCGTTTGCGGCGGTGCCGGCGCGAAATCCTTTGTCGGCGCAGTTGATTGCGCGCTGACAATCAGCGGTGTTGCGATTGCCGCTACGGAAATCGTAATAAGGGACCAAAATTTGGATGTGCGCATGATGTATGTATGAGCCGTCGTTGAAAGGAAACCAATATGGTTCATTGTAGCAAACCGGCCCCTGCCTGCAGCAAATAGTTCTGTTTGTGTTTCCTTTATGGTTAGCCGCCTGATGTCTTTCATTGCAATGCTTTCCATAATGCCAATCTTTGCGTGCTTCCCTTGTTGCGCCAGGATCGTGCACAGGCCAGAGCATCGCATTATTCGGCGATCTCAAACTCTGCCATAATCGTAGCCGTTTGCCATGCCTTGCATGCTCCCCAGTCAGTCGCCTTCCTTACCGAATTACCGAATCCCTATGAATAAAACTTTGTTATTAGTCGACGGCTCCAGCTATTTGTATCGTGCGTTTCACGCGATGCCGGATCTGCGCGGCCCGGAAGGGGCGCCTACCGGTGCCATCTACGGGATGATCAATATGCTGCGCCGCCTGCGCAAGGATTATCCGAGCGCGTACATGGCGTGCGTATTCGATGCCAAAGGCAAAACCTTTCGCGATGATTTATATGCTGAATACAAGGCGCAGCGCGCTTCCATGCCGGACGACCTGGTACGCCAGATCGAGCCCATCCATGAAGCGGTGCGCGCGATGGGCTGGCCGATCCTGATGATAGAAGGGATAGAAGCCGATGACGTGATCGCCACCCTTTCGGTCGAGGCAGTCAAGCATGGCATGACGACAGTGATTTCTACCGGCGACAAGGATTTGGCGCAGCTGGTCAATGAACACGTCACGCTGGTGAACACGATGAGCAATGAAAAGCTTGATCGGGACGGCGTGATTGCAAAATTTGGCGTGCCGCCAGAACGCATCGTCGATTACCTGACCCTGATAGGCGACACAGTCGACAACGTGCCGGGCGTAGAAAAAGTCGGGCCCAAAACTGCAGTCAAATGGCTGACACAATATGACACGCTGGATGGCATCGTCGCGCATGCGGCAGAGATCAAGGGTGTAGTCGGCGACAATCTGCGCCGTGCACTGGATTGGTTGCCGCAGGCGAAAGTCCTGATCACGGTGAAGACTGATTGCGATCTGTCCGCCCATATGCAATCGATTCCAGAATCCCTGACGCAGAAGCCGGAAGATATCGAGGCCATGATTGCCTTCTTCAAGCGCAATGGTTTCAAGAGCTGGTTGCGCGAGTTGAGTGAGCATGCCGATTCGCCGTCAGGCCAGAATACTGCGACCGGTGCCGCCACAGGAATTGCCCCGCAAGGCGCCTTGTTTGGCGAAGATTTGCTGGAAGTCGAAAAGCATTACGAGACCGTGTTGACCGAAGCCGACCTGGATCGTTGGCTGGATAAAATCAATGCGGCAATATTGACTGCGGTTGATACCGAGACCACTTCGCTGGAACCCATGCAGGCACAACTGGTTGGCATCTCATTGTGCTGTGAACCGGGCGTCGCCGCGTATATCCCGGTAGCGCATCGCTATCAGGATGCCCCGCAACAATTGTCGCGCGACCTGGTGCTGCAAAAGCTGCGCCCTTGGCTGGAAGATGAACACAAAGCCAAGCTTGGACAAAATCTAAAGTACGACAGCCATATTTTTGCGAATCATGGCATCAGCCTGCGCGGGATCCAGCATGACACTTTGCTGCAATCCTATGTGTTCGAATCGCATCGCAGCCACGACATGGATAGCCTCGCCTTGCGTCATTTGAGTCGCAAGACGATCACGTTCCAGGAAGTCTGCGGCAAGGGCGCATCGCAAATCTGTTTCGATCAGGTCGAGATTGCCCGTGCGACCGATTATGCGGCAGAGGATGCCGATATCACCTTGCAGCTGCATCAACGGATGTTCCCGCATGTGAGCGGCGACCCGGGCTTGACCTTTATTTATGAAAAAATCGAATTGCCGACTGCCGTTGTATTGCACAAAATAGAACGTAACGGTGTGCTGATCGATCCTGCCCTGCTGGCAACGCAATCGAATGAACTTGGCAAGCGCATGATGGAGATCGAGCAGGCAGCTTACGAACTGGCCGGCCAGCCATTCAACTTGAATTCACCCAAGCAGATAGGTGAAATTTTCTTTGAAAAATTGAAGCTGCCGGTCGTGAAAAAAACGCCATCCGGTACGCCGTCCACGGATGAGGAAGTGCTGCAAAAACTGGCTGAGGATTATCCGCTGCCGAAGGCCTTGCTCGAATATCGCGGTCTGGCAAAATTGAAGTCGACTTATACCGACAAACTGCCGAAAATGATCGATCCAACCACCGGCCGCGTGCATACGAATTATGCGCAAGCGGTCGCAGTCACCGGACGTTTGTCTTCGAATGAACCGAATCTGCAAAACATCCCGATCCGCAATGCAGAAGGGCGCCGCATACGCGAGGCATTCATTGCACCCGCCGGTAGCGTGATCGTATCTGCCGATTATTCACAAATCGAATTACGCATCATGGCGCACATCTCGGAAGATGAAAACATGTTGCGTGCGTTTGCAGAAGGGGAAGATATTCACCGTGCCACTGCGGCAGAAATTTTTGGTGTGCAGGCAACCGACGTCAGCAGCGAACAGCGGCGTTATGCGAAAGTCATCAACTTTGGTTTGATCTACGGCATGAGTGCATTCGGTCTGGCAGGCAATCTCGGCATTGAGCGTTCGGCGGCGCAGAGTTATATCGAAAAATACTTTTACCGTTTCTCCGGCGTCAAACGCTATATGGATGAAACACGCATGGAAGCAAAAGCGCGCGGCTATGTGCAAACGGTTTTCGGCCGTCGCCTGTGGCTGCCCGAAATCAATTCTCCCAACGGCCCGCGCCGCCAGGGTGCAGAGCGTGCGGCAATCAATGCGCCTATGCAGGGTACTGCTGCCGACTTGATCAAATTGGCGATGATCGCAGTGCAAGGCTGGCTGGAGTCTGAAAATTTGCAGTCAAAAATGATCATGCAGGTGCACGATGAACTGGTGCTCGAAGTGCCGGAAACGGAACTCGCATTGGTGCGTGAAAAATTACCGGAGTTGATGCGTAACGTCGCGCAACTGAAAGTGCCATTGATCGCTGAGGTTGGCGTAGGCAAAAACTGGGACCAGGCGCACTGATTTTGTCGTTTGCTCGACGTACTTAAGTTGCATGTGTAGCGGAAGTACGCCGCAGTAAATATTTTTCAAACTGGAAGATTGCATCACTTTAATTACTGGAGGATTGCCATGGAAAATTTGAAAGAAGATTTCGCTAGCTTGGTTGCCAAGACCCCTTTGTCCGATGGTGTAGATCGACGTGGTTTCATGAAAGCTGCGCTGGGTACCGGCTTTGCAGCGGCGGTGCTACCTGTGTGCGCACAAAGTGTAGTCAAGACCGATACGACTGGATTGATGACTGGTGAGGTGACTGTGATGGTCAATGGTCAGGCGGTGCCGGTTTATCGCGCGCAACCGGAAGGCAAAACCAATCTGCCGGTAATTCTGGTTATCTCGGAAATTTTTGGCGTGCATGAATATATCGCCGACGTCGCACGTCGCTTTGCGAAGCTGGGTTATTTGGCGTTGGCGCCGAGTCTGTTTGTGCGACAAGGCGATCCTGGTGCCTACAAAACGATTGCCGAATTGCAGAAGGAAGTCATTACCAAAGTGCCGGACGCACAAGTCATGACCGATCTGGATGCTGTCGTTGCATGGGCCAAGGCCAATGGCGGCAACACTGCGAAGCTAGGCATCACAGGTTTTTGCTGGGGTGGGCGCATCACGTGGATGTACTCCGCACATAATCCCAAGGTCAAAGCGGGTGTTGCGTGGTACGGCCGCCTGGTCGGTAACAGCACATCGCTGACGCCTACCCATCCTGTCGATATCGCGGCTAAATTAAAAACGCCGATACTCGGTTTGTATGGCGCGCAAGATGGCGGTATTCCTGTCACCACCGTAGTGGAAATGAAGGATGCATTGGCCAAGGGCAGCAGCAAATCGGAATTCATCGTGTTTAAAAATGCCGGCCATGCCTTCCATGCGGATTATCGTCCTAGTTATGTAGAGGCGGACGCCAAAGAAGGTTGGACACAGTGCATCGCATGGCTCAAAACTCACGGCGTTGCCTGAGGTAAGGTTACTGCACTTACACGCTTAACCGGGTTGTAACCGGCCCAGACAATCAAAACTGCGGCATGCGTTTCTGGCGTCATGCCGCAGTTTCATTTGCTGAAATGGGCCGGATATGTTCTAATTTGCAACCTTGTTGCATCTACTGAGATTCAAAATTAATTCCACGCTCGTTTCCATCCTGTTGACCACCGCCATCTCTGGCGTATTCAGCATTTCCGCTGCGGCTCTGTTTTCTTTTTCGCTGTTGTCGAAGCTGGTTGATCGCATGGTCAGCCTGTCGGTCGGAATTTTGCTGGCAACATCCTTGTTGCATGCCTTGCCGGAAGCTTTTGAATCAGACGCCGATGCGCACACATTATTCGCGGTGCTGCTCGGTGGTTTGCTGGCTTTTTTCCTGCTGGAGAAAATGGCGATCCTGCGTCACTCCCATCACCACGAACACGACGGTCACGGCCATCATCACGGCCATGACGCGCATGAGGCTGGCGCTTCCGGCTGGATGATACTGGTGGGTGACAGCCTGCACAATTTCACCGATGGCATTTTGATTGCGGCAGCTTTCCTGGCCGATCCTCATCTGGGTATCATGACCGGGCTGGCGATTATCGCGCATGAGATCCCACAGGAAATCGGCGACTTCATCGTGTTGCTGAACGCAGGTTTTACGCGCACCCGCGCCTACGTATACAACATCATTTCCGGCTTGATGGCCGTCGTCGGTGGCGTGGTCGGATATCTGTTGCTGGACAGTGCGCAGTCATGGATACCCTACGTGCTGGTGTTCGCCTCGTCCGGATTTATCTACATCGCGGTCAGCGATTTGATGCCACAAATGCAGCGCCGTGCATCGATGAGTGAGACCGTGCCGCAAGTGCTGTTGATTGCACTTGGTGTCGGCATCGTTTTATTTTTGACCGGGCATTCGCACGCACATTGAACGAGTGTGCGCTGCATCCAGGATCTAGACGGTTTGAGCGACTGGCCGTGCCGGGTCGCTGCACCATTCACTCCATGAACCGGGATACAGTGCAGATCCGGTCAGTCCCGCAACCTCCAGTGCCAGCAGATTGTGACAGGCGGTGACACCCGAGCCGCATTGCATGACGGCGGTTTCCGGGTTCTTGATCAATTCACTGAGTTCGCTACGCAATTGATCCGCAGATTTGAAGCGGCCATCATCTTGCAAATTTTCCTTGAAGAAGCGGTTTTTCGCGCCTGGAATGTGTCCGCCTACGGGATCGATGGTTTCATTCTCGCCGCGGAAACGATCTGGTGCACGTGCGTCGATGATGGTATGTACAGAGGCTGACAAACCTTTCAGCAAGTCATCGGCGCTGACCGATGTGACGAGTGATGGTTGGACCGTCAACGTGCCCAAAGTGCGTGGCGATGGCTCGGTCGATAAAAACATGTCCGATGCCTGCCAAGCCTGCAAGCCGCCATCCAGCACCGCAACAGCGTTGTGTCCGACCCAGCGCAGCATCCACCACAGCCGTGCGGCGAACATGCCGCCATGTGCATCGTAGGCAACGACTTGCGTGTCATCGTTTATTCCCAAACGTCTGAGTGTCAGTATGAAGGCAGTACGATCCGGCAGCGGGTGGCGCCCGAGGAATGTGCCGTCGGCACTAATTTTTTCGCCAGACAGATCGCGATCCAGATGCACAAATTGCGCATTCGGAATATGACCGTTTTCGTAAGCGTCGCGACCGAAGTCAGGATTGCCCAGATCATGGCGGCAATCGAGTACGACCCAGGCAGGATCGAAGAGGTGTGCTGCCAGTTCAGTTGCGGAAACCAGTGTCGTAAAAGCCATTCTTGTTTCTCCGGTTAGGTGTGTTGCAAACAGGTGGCGATCAGAGCTCTACGGCGATTGGATCTACCGGCGGTGCCGCTTTGCTTTGCGCAGTGCTGCGAATATTGTAGAACGTCGCGACCAGACCGCTGATCAGAATGATGGCGATGCCCAGCCAGCCATAGATGCCCAGTACATCATTCCAGACCACGATGCCCCACAAACTTGAAAAGACGATTCCCGTGTATTGCAGGTTTGCTGTCACCAGCGTGTTGCCGAGTCTGTAGGCGCGCGTCATTGCCATCTGCGCCATCGCGGCGAACACGCCTATGCTCAGCAGCAGCGTAATGCCATAAGCAGAATGCGCGCGCAGTATGCTCACCGGTTGTTCGTGCAAGCCGGGGCCGAACAGGCAGCCGAGAAAACCTGCCAGCAGACCGGTAGCAGAAAAATAAAACACCACGCGTGATTCGGGTTCGCCCAGTTGCCCGAGATGCCGTACCTGCAGGTAAGCGAGCGCCGATAGCGCGCCGGAACGCAATCCGATCAAGCCGCCCAGCCATTGATCGTCATGTATCGATGGCCGCAACAGCAAGGTCACGCCGATGAAGCTGGCAATGATCGCGCTAACCAGACCCCATTCAAAGCGCCGTTTGCCGATACGCCATGCCGCAAAAAACAGGATGCCGGAAATCCAGATCGGCGCCATGTAATTGAGTGTCATCGCAGTTGCCAGCGGCAGCAGGCTGATGGCATAAAACCATAACCAGACCGCGACTGTGCCGACTATGCAGCGCCATCCATGTTGCCAGACGTAAGTGGTTTTCAGGCTGCCGTTCTGACGCAGGATCAACGCATAAATGAAGACCACGCCGACCAGGCCGCGATACATCAGAATTTCGGCAACGGTATAAGTTTCGGACGCCAGTTTTACGCACACGCCCATGAT
The DNA here is from genome assembly GCF_042665175.1 of Herminiimonas aquatilis. Classification (NCBI taxonomy): domain Bacteria; kingdom Pseudomonadati; phylum Pseudomonadota; class Betaproteobacteria; order Burkholderiales; family Oxalobacteraceae; genus Herminiimonas; species Herminiimonas aquatilis. The sequence continues at coordinate 1,075,102 of NZ_JBHTCC010000001.1, read as the reverse complement.
GGCAAAGGTGAAGGTGGCGAACAGCATCCAGAGTGATTGCATGAGAGGTGCTGCTAAAAGTGAGGTGAAAAAGAGGGGTGAAGCAGGGGGCACATGCAGTGATGCATGTGCCCCTAAAAGATAATTGATTTAGACGTCGAGCTGACGGCGATACCATTCATGGAAGTGCTGCATGCCGTCTTCCATCGGTGATTGATAAGGCCCGACTTCATTGACGCCTCTATCCATCAGGATCTTGCGGCCGGCATCCATGCGCAAGGCGATTTCGTCATCTTCTTCGCAGGTTTCCATATACGCGGCGCGTTCGGCTGCGATGAAGTCGCGTTCGAAATGGACGATTTCTTCCGGATAGTAAAACTCGACCACATTGCGCGTTTTCTGCGGACCGTTAGGCCACACGGTCGAGACAACCAGTACGTGCGGGTACCACTCAACCATGATGTTCGGATAGAGCGTTAGCCAGATCGCGCCGTAAGGTGGTGCTACGCCGCCGCGGAATTGCAATATCTGTTCTTGCCACTTTTGATAAGTCGGCGAACCGTGCTTGGCCAATGCGTTGTGTACGCCGACGGTTTGCACGCTGTACTGGTCGCCGAATTCCCATTTCAAATCATCGCAGCTGACGAAGCTGCCGAGACCCGGATGGAAGGGCTCTACGTGGTAATCCTCCAGATACACTTCGATGAAGGTTTTCCAGTTGTAATCGCATTCGTGCACTTCAACATGATCCAGCATGTAGCCGCTGAAATCGAGATCCTTGGTGACCCCAAGATTGCCCAGAATCTTGGCAACGTCGACGCCATTTCGCTCGAACAGCAATCCGTTCCAGTTTTGCAGCGGAGTATTGGACAGGTTCAGGCAAGGCGTTTCGCCGAAATGCGGCGCGCCTATCAATTCACCCTTGAGATCGTACGTCCAGCGATGCAGCGGGCAGACAATATTGTTGGCATGGCCACGGCCATTGAACATTTTCGCCTGGCGGTGACGGCAGACGTTGGAAAGCAATTCAATACCTTGCGGATTGCGTACCAGCATGCGGCCTTCGTTTTCCCACGCGAGCGTGGCAAAGTCGCCGACATTCGGCACCATCAATTCATGACCCGCATAACGCGGACCATCGCGGAACAATTGCTGAATTTCCTGCTTCAACAGCGCTTCGTCAAAATAGACGTTGACTGGAAGTTGCGCGTTAGAGCGCGCGAGTTTGGCGAGATTAGCCAGATCGGACATCCCCACCCCCAAATTAATTTGCACCAACCTAGAAGGAAAGAATCCGCAAAAACCTTAGATCAAACGAGATAAAGAGGCAATTTTGGACAGAACCGACGATTATACCCGAGACTATTAACGTGGGCGGAGATGCAGGCGGGTTTTTGGCAAGCAGCTTCGACCGCTTGGCAAAAAGAAAAGATTTGGCCGCACCTCCTGGAAATGCCCATGTCGGGGTTGCCTGTTTTGAGTTTTTCAAACAAATAAAGTGCCATTTCCTGCAAAAACAGCGGTTTTTCCAGCTTGAAACAGCTGCATAAGCTGCGTTTATCCGCAGCTTTGGATGGATTGCTCTAAAATAACGGGCTAAACCTTTTCGCTATTCCTATGTCAAAAAAACTAACTTCCGCTGCACTGCCTTCGTCATTTGAAGAAGCGATGGCAGAGCTTGATCAATTGGTCGCCCGCATGGAGGCGGGCGAGTTGCCGCTGGAAGCATCGGTCGCTGCCTACAAGCGCGGTTCGGAACTGGTCAAATATTGCGCTGCTCAGCTGGAAAAAGTCGACAGTCAAGTCAAAGTACTGGAAGGCGATATGCTGAAGCCATTTAACGCCGAGCGTATTGAGGCGGATGAATGACGGAACAATCCTTTGATGGGTGGATGAAAGCAATTCAGGTCGAGATGGAAGCCGCGTTGGTGAAGTTTTTACCCCCAGTGACACAAAAGCCAGCGCGTTTACATGAAGCGATGCATTACGCGGTGCTGGATGGCGGCAAGCGCGTTCGTCCCTTGCTGGTACATGCAGCCGGCGCCTTGTTCGATGCAGACGCCGCCGAGTTGGCTCGCGCTGCGGCAGCTGTTGAAATGATTCATGCGTATTCGCTGGTGCATGACGACATGCCGTGCATGGATGACGACGCGCTACGTCGCGGCAAGCCAACCGTGCATGTGAAATACGATGAAGCGTGCGCGCTGCTGGTGGGCGATGCATTGCAAGCGCAAGCGTTTGAAATATTGGCCGAAGGTGGACTTGATGCGGCGCGTCAACTCGCGATGTTGCGCATGCTGGCAAAGGCGGCCGGCTCGCTCGGCATGTGTGGCGGCCAGGCAATCGATTTGGCGAGCGTCGGTTTGACCTTGTCACTCGAAGAGCTGGAGCAGATGCACACGCTGAAAACCGGTGCGTTATTGCGCGTATCGGTATTGCTGGGTGCGCTCGCCGGCAAGTCGCTGTCTGATGGTGAGGTTGCAGCGCTGGATCAGTATTCCAGCGCAATTGGTTTGGCGTTTCAGGTAGTCGACGATGTGCTGGATGCGACGGCAGATTCGGCTACTTTGGGTAAAACCGCCGGCAAGGATGCGGCCGATAACAAGCCTACCTATGTATCAATTCTGGGCCTGCAACAATCGCAGGCTCTGGCAGAAAAATTGCGCACCGATGCATATCGGGCGCTGGAACAGTTCGGAGACAAAGCACGGCGCCTGCGAGAACTCGCAGACTTGATCGTGCAGCGGAAGGCCTAGTATGAATTTGCTTGAAACAATAAATGATCCTGCCGAGATTCGGCACCTCTCGCGAGCGCAGCTCAAGCAGCTGGCGGACGAGTTGCGTGCGTTCGTCATTGAATCCGTAGCGCAAACTGGCGGTCACCTGTCGTCCAATCTTGGTACGGTGGAACTGACGATCGCGCTGCATAATGTATTCAACACTCCGGAAGATCGCATCGTGTGGGACGTCGGCCATCAAACCTATCCGCACAAGATATTGACCGGACGTCGTGAGCAGATGCACTCGTTGCGTCAACGCGATGGCATTTCCGGCTTCCCGCGCCGTGATGAAAGTCCTTACGATACTTTCGGTACCGCACATTCATCGACCTCGATTTCTGCTGCTCTGGGCATGGCGCTGGCCGCCAAAACCAAAGGCGAAGACAGGCATGCGATCGCCGTGATTGGCGACGGTGCGATGACGGCCGGGATGGCGTTCGAGGCGATGAATAACGCCGGCATCCACGACGACATCAACCTGCTGGTCGTGTTGAACGATAACGATATGTCGATCTCGCCGCCAGTCGGCGCCTTGAATCGCTATCTGGCGCGCCTGATGTCCGGCCAGTTTTATGCTGCGGCGAAAAACGTCGGCAAGACAGTATTGCCGGCGCCTGTGCGCGAACTGGCAAAACGCTTTGAAGAACATGCAAAGGGAATGATCGTGCCGGCCACGATGTTTGAAGAATTCGGCTTCAATTACATCGGTCCTATCGACGGTCATGATCTGGATTCCCTGATTCCGACCTTGCAGAATCTGAAGCATTTGAAGGGCCCGCAATTCCTGCACGTTGTGACGAAGAAAGGCCAGGGCTACAAATTGGCAGAAGCCGATCCGGTGCTGTATCACGGCCCGGGCAAATTCGATCCTGCCGAAGGCATCAAACCGACCGGCGCCAAGAAAGTGACTTACACGAGTGTCTTCGGTGACTGGCTATGCGATATGGCTGCGGCCGATAAACGCTTGATCGGGATTACACCGGCGATGCGTGAAGGCTCAGGCATGGTTGAATTCGAACGCCGCTTCCCGGATCGATATTTCGACGTGGGCATTGCCGAGCAACATGCAGTGACGTTTGCCGCCGGTATGGCGTGCGAGGGTTTGAAGCCGGTTGTTGCGATTTATTCGACCTTCCTGCAGCGCGGCTACGATCAATTGATCCACGACGTTGCACTGCAGAATCTGGATGTGACTTTCGCGCTGGACCGTGCCGGACTGGTCGGCGCTGATGGCGCGACCCATGCCGGCAACTACGATATTGCCTATTTGCGTTGCATTCCGAACATGGTCGTGATGGCCGCTTCGGACGAAAATGAGTGTCGTCAGATGCTCTCCACCGGTTTCCAATACAATGGGCCGGCAGCAGTGCGTTATCCACGCGGCGGCGGCATAGGCGCCAAGGTGCTCAATACGCTGGAAACGATCCCGCTCGGCACTGGCGAAGTCCGCCGTGAAGGCAAAAGCATCGCGATCCTTGCATTTGGCACGATGGTGGCGCCTAGCTTGCAGGCCGCAGAGGAATTGGATGCCACCGTGGCGAATATGCGTTTCGTCAAGCCGCTGGATGTCGAATTGCTCAAGCGCCTGGCTGCCACGCATGATGCATTGGTGACGGTGGAAGAGGGTTCTATCATGGGCGGCGCGGGAGCGGCAGTGGCAGAGGCAATGGCAGCAGAAGGTATCGTCAAGCCGCTATTGAATCTGGGCTTGCCCGACCAATTTATCGATCATGGCGATGTCGGTCAGTTGCTGGCTTCGTGCGGTTTGGATGCCAAGGGCATAGCGGCGTCGATCAATTTGCGTTTTGGCAAAGGCCAGCCGCGGCTGGTTGTGAACAACAAGAAATAAGCAACACGTAACAAGAAATTAGCAATTAGCTACCGTGCGGCGCTGCAAGTGCGTCGCCTACTTTAAGGTTCTGTGATGAATACTCGCGATCTCGGCATGAGCGCTATCCCTGATGTACAAAGCACGCCGGATACTCGGCATATTGCGATTCAACGCGTTGGCGTCAAAGGCGTGCGCTATCCGATCACGATCAAAACGTCGTCGGGTGTCCAACCTTCTGTCGGTACATGGAATATGTATGTGCAATTGGCAGAAGAGCAAAAAGGCACGCATATGTCGCGCTTCATCGCGCTGCTTGAAGACAATACCCAGCCTTTCGACGTCCCCGTTTTTACTGAATTGATGCATAAAATGCTGGCCTTGCTTGATGCAGAGGCGGGCCGGATTGAAGTGTCATTCCCGTATTTCATCAACAAGACTGCACCGGTATCCGGCGTACAAAGCTTGATGGATTATGAAGTGGGTCTGACCGGCGAAATCAAGAATGGCGCACTGGAAGTCACCCTGAAGGTGTTGGTGCCGGTGACCAGTCTGTGCCCATGCTCGAAAAAGATTTCTGCCTACGGCGCGCACAATCAGCGTTCGCACATCACCGTACATGCAGTGTTGAATGGTGACCTGGTGGTGGAAGATTTGATCGCCAAGATTGAAGAACAGGCATCTTGTGAACTATATGGTTTGCTGAAGCGCCCTGATGAAAAGTACGTGACGGAACGTGCTTACGACAATCCGAAATTTGTCGAAGATCTGGTGCGCGATGTTGCAGTGATGTTGAATAATGAAGAACGTGTTTTGGCTTATACGCTGGAAGCGGAAAATTTTGAGTCGATTCATAATCATTCCGCTTATGCGTTGATTGAGAGCGATAAGCGAGTGAAATAAATTTTTGCTTGATTTGATGAAAAGCTGTTCGGCGTTTTGCGCTGAACGGCTTTTTTTTCGTATTGCGAGTGTTTGCATGGTTTCTTTTCGTCGTTGAGTTGTCCGGCTACTCCCGGCAAGTAACGACGAAGAAACGTCAGCGTCAATTACCGCATAACGAACCAAACCAATAAAAATCAAATATCTCGAACTCTTTCCTTCTCCCACAAAACATCCCCCGCACCCGCATACCGATTCAACACTCGCGATAAAACAAACAGCAAATCCGACAGTCGATTCATGTACTGACGTGGATTGTCATTCATCTTTTCCGCCTTGCCCAAGCTGACAATCGCCCGTTCTGCGCGACGGCATACGGTGCGGCATACATGTGCCTGCGCGGCTGCGCGTGAGCCGGCCGGCAGGATGAATTCCTGCAGCGACGGCAGGTCGGCATTGTATTTCGCCAGCAAGGCGTCCAGACGCGCGACTTGTGCGTCGTGAATCAAGGTATAGCCCGGGATGCACAACTCGCCGCCCATATCGAACAGATCGTGCTGGATGGAGATCAGTTCTTCGCGCAATGCCGGCGCCATGTCTTCGCACAGCAGCAAGCCTAGATGCGAATTCAATTCGTCGACGTCGCCCATCGCGTGCACGCGTAGCGCGTCCTTGTCGACGCGGCTGCCGTCGCCCAAACCTGTGGTGCCGTTATCGCCGGTGCGGGTGGTGATTTTTGAAAGTCGATTGCCCATAGGAGAGAAAAAAGAGAGTAAGAGAGAAGTAGCGAGGATACGGCAAAACGATCTAGTCGTCGCGACCCGGTGAACCCGGTAAAATCACTGCTTCGCAACCGACGATTGATGGATTCAATGGCAATTAGACTCCCACCTGTACATGCGCTTTCTGCCTTTGAGGCGGCGGCGCGCCACGGTTCGTTTGCGCTGGCAGCGGAAGAGTTGTGCATTACACCTTCTGCCTTTTCGCACCGGATTCGCCTGCTCGAAGATTTCGTGGGTGAGCGCCTTTTTTTGCGTGATGGCCGCAGCGTCAGCTTGACTGAATTCGGCCGTCGCTATCTGGATGTGGTGCGCGGTGCGTTGAGTTCGCTGGCGGACTTCCCTTTGCCGCATCGTCATGCGACAGGACAGTTAAAGGTCAAGGTGACGGTGCCGCCCACTTTTGCGCGTTACCTGTTTTTGCCGAATCTGCATGAGTTCATGAGCTTGCATCCGGATATCACGATCGAAACTTATCTGTCAGTGCCCTTGTATGACATGAGCCTGTCGGAAACCGATATCGAAGTCCGTTTCGGTGCCGGCAAGTATCCTGACCTGGTAACTGAAAAGCTGTTTGAAGAACCGGCGTTTCCGGTTGTGAGTCCGGCTTACCTTGAGCAAATCGGCGGATTAAATTCACCGGCAGATTTGCAGAAAGCGCAATTGCTGCGCTCGGCGCTGGAGCCTTGGCAGCCATGGTTTGAAGTGGCCGGACTGGATTGGCCTGAGCCAGCCGCTGGTTTGCGGATTGATGATTTGGGTTTGTTATTGGAGGCGGTTCGACACGGCTATGGCGTGGCGCTGACGCGACAACATTTTGCCGCTGAGATGATTGCCCGCGGCGATATCGTGCCTCTATTTGATTTGCAATTGACTACGCCGCAGCATGCGTATTACCTGGTTTATGAACGCAATCTGCGCGAACGGCCTGAGGTCGCCTTGTTGCTGGATTGGATGAGAGCGCGCTTCAGCATGGCGCTTCCCTGACGCTGACCGCGAGTTCTGATTTTTGAAAAAAGCGCACTATTGCGGCTATCTTGGCGGCAATAGTGCGCTTTTGTGTATGGGTTGAATATTTTTCACTTTGGCGAGGAAAGCTTTCAGTCAAATTCCACGTTTCAAACCGCCCGTTTGTAGCCGCATTCGTTACACTGTAATCAGCAAAGTTAGTACAGAATTTGCAGCAAGATCGGTGTGATTCAATAGAGTAATGGATGCGGGATTGATGATGAATATGACTTCGGCAGCACCGGTTCCGGCGGAGCCCACGCTCACAGCGCCCGTGTCGCCTCCTTCCATTTTGGCGCCTGCATTTTCAGTCGCGCATCAGCGCCGGGTGGTGGATGCCTTGCGTGCCGTGTTGCCCGAACATTGCGTGCTCTTCAACGAAGAAGACACGCGGCCCTATGAATGCGACGGACTGGCTGCGTATGCGCAACTACCCATGGTCGTGGTTTTGCCCAATACGGAAGAGCAGGTCATCGCGATTCTCAAAATATGCCATGCATTGAAAGTGCAAATCGTGCCGCGCGGCGCAGGTACCGGTTTGTCCGGCGGCGCACTGCCGATTGCCGATGGCATCGTGTTGTCGACCGCCAGGATGAACAAGATCGTCAAGGTCGATGCGTATGCCCGTACTGCGATCGTGCAGCCAGGGGTACGCAATCTGGCGATTTCCGAAGCGGTCGCACCTCTCGGTTTGTATTACGCGCCTGATCCCTCTTCGCAAATCGCCTGCACCATAGGCGGCAACGTTGCTGAAAATTCCGGCGGCGTACATTGCCTTAAATATGGTTTGACCGTACACAATGTGATGCGTGTGCGCGTCGTCACGATAGAAGGCGAAGTGATTGAGCTGGGTGGCGCTGCGCTGGACGCGCCCGGCCTTGATCTGCTGTCGGTCTTTGTCGGCTCGGAAGGCATGCTCGGCATGGTCACCGAGGTGACGGTCAAACTGATTCCAAAACCCAAGCTGGCACGCGTGATTCTGGCTTCCTTCGATGATGTGGTCAAAGGCGGTAATGCGGTGGCGAGTGTGATCGCCGCCGGCATCATTCCGGCTGGCCTGGAGATGATGGACAAGACGTCCACGCGCATGGTTGAACCCTTTGTCAAAGCTGGTTATGACATGGATGCCGAGGCGATTTTGCTGTGCGAATCAGACGGTATTCCGGAAGAAGTCGAAGAAGAAATCGCGCGCATGACCGAGGTGTTGAAACACTCGGGTGCGACTGCAATTGCCGTGTCGCGCGACGAGGCCGAGCGCTTGCGCTTCTGGTCCGGTCGCAAGAATGCCTTCCCCGCAGCCGGTCGCATTTCCCCCGATTATTACTGCATCGACGGCACCATTCCACGTCGCAGTCTGGCCGATGTGTTGACCGGCATTGCGCAGATGGAAATCAAATACGGCTTGCGCTGCGCCAATGTATTTCACGCCGGCGATGGCAATCTGCACCCCCTGATTTTGTTCGATGCCAATACCGAAGGTGAATTTCATCGTGCCGAATTATTCGGCGCCGAGATCCTGGAAATGTGTGTCGCCGTCGGCGGCACCATCACCGGCGAACACGGGGTTGGCATGGAAAAAATCAATCAGATGTGTGTACAGTTTTCGCGTGCGGAAATGGATGCCTTCCTCAGCGTCAAACGCGCCTTCGACCCCGTCTCGCTGCTCAATCCGAACAAGGCGATTCCTACGCTACAGCGCTGTGCCGAGTACGGCAAGATGCACGTCAAGCGCGGCATGCTGAAGTTTCCCGATCTGCCACGCTTTTAATCTTTCAGGTCACGCATGGAACAAGTAATCGAACAGTTTAAAGAACGCATACTCGCAGCCAGCCGCGACAAGCAGCCGCTATGTTTGCGTGGTGGAGGTAGCAAGGATTGGTATGGCCAGGCGCCAATGGGTGAGGTGCTGGATACGCGCGCCTATCAGGGCATCGTTGCCTACGATCCGACCGAGCTGGTCATCACCGTGCGAGCCGGCACCCGCTTGGCGGAAGTAGAGAAAGTATTGGCCGAACAAAACCAGACATTTGCATTCGAGCCTCCGCATTTTGGTCCTGACGCAACGGTTGGCGGCATGGTCGCTTGTGGGTTGTCCGGACCGCGCCGTGCGGCTGTCGGTGCGGTACGCGATTTCGTACTGGGCGCCGTGCTGATGGATAGCAAAGGCGAAGCCTTGCATTTCGGTGGGCAGGTGATGAAGAACGTGGCCGGTTACGATGTGTCGCGACTGCTGACAGGTTCGCTCGGCACTCTCGGTTTGCTGCTGGAAGTATCGCTGAAGGTGCTGCCCAAACCGTATGCAGAAACCAGTCTGCGCTTGCAGATGACGGAAGACGAGGCGATACGAAGACTGAATCAATGGGGCGGCCAGCCTTTGCCGATTTCTGCCAGCGCCTGGTGCGATGGCGCTTTGGTTTTGCGTTTGTCCGGTGCCAAAGCGGCGATTACAGCAGCGCAACAAGCTATAGGTGGAGAAGAAATTTCTGGTGATGATTTCTGGCTGGCGATGCGTGAACAAAGTAATCAATTCTTCACGCAGTCATCGACCTTGTGGCGTTTGTCGGTGCCATCCACTGTGCCGCCGCTTGGCTTGGGCGAGCAACTGATTGAATGGGGCGGCGCGCAACGCTGGTTGCGTTCTGATGCATCGGCTGCAGTGATTCGTGCGGCTGCGGTCGAGGCGGGCGGCCACGCAACCTTGTTCCGCGGTGGCGATAAAAGTGTTGGCGTGTTCCAGCCGCTGGCACCCGCCGTCGGCAAGATTCATCAAAACATGAAGCATGCATTTGATCCAGATGGCATCTTCAATCCGGGACGCATGTATGCGCACTACCAGACATCTTGAACAAGCGTCATTTTTGGCAGACCTGATGCGTGCAACGTCCGCTGACTTTGCATCGCCAATGGTGGGCTCATGCAGTAAAGATTTTCAGAGAATTCCATGCAAACCAATTTAGCCGACTTCATCAAAGACACACGCGAAGGCCAGGAGGCGGATGCCATCTTGCGTAGTTGTGTCCATTGCGGATTTTGTACGGCGACCTGCCCGACTTACCAGTTACTCGGCGACGAACTGGATGGCCCGCGCGGACGTATTTACTTGATCAAGCAGGTATTGGAAGGCAAGGCGCCGACGGCGAAAACGCAACTGCATCTGGATCGCTGCCTGACTTGCCGTAATTGCGAAACGACTTGCCCGTCCGGCGTGCAATATGGTCGTCTGATCGATATCGGGCGCAAGGTGGTGGCGGATCGCGTGCCGCATTCCTTTGCAACGCAGCTGACGCGCACGGTATTGAAGGAAGTGCTGCCACGCAAATGGTTGTTTACGCCGGCAATGAAAGCCGGACAGATGGTGCGTCCTTTGTTGCCGAAATCCTTGCAAAACAAGGTGCCGCGCAAGCAGGACGCGGGTGTGTGGCCGACCCATGTGCATGCGCGCAAGATGCTGTTGCTCGACGGTTGTGTACAACCTGCAATGTCGCCGAATATCAATGCCGCCACCGCACGCGTATTTGATGTCTTGGGGGTGCAATTGGTGGTGGCGCCCAAGGCCGGTTGCTGTGGCGCGATCCGTCATCACTTGAACGATCATGAAGGCGCGTTGAATGATATGCGCCGCAATATCGATGCCTGGTGGCCGCTGGTGCAGGCCGGGGCGGAATCGATTGTGATGACCGCATCCGGTTGCGGTGCAACGGTCAAGGATTACGGACATCTGCTCGCGCATGACGCGACTTATGCTGAAAAGGCATTGCGGATTTCTGCGTTGACGAAAGACTTGAGCGAAATCTTGCCCGCCTTCGAAGCGGAATTGCAAAGCAAGCTGAAGGGAAAAATCAGCCAGCGTGTGGCGTATCATCCACCATGCACATTGCAGCATGGTCAGCAGATACGCGGCAAGGTAGAAGGCGTGTTACGGGCCGTCGGCGTAGACGTGCAACTGTGTGCAGACAGCCATTTGTGCTGTGGCTCGGCCGGGACTTATTCAGTACTGCAGCCGGAGTTGTCGTATCAGTTGCGCGACAAGAAAATCGCGAATTTGCAAGCGACCAAACCTGACATGATCGTCTCTGCAAACATTGGCTGTCTGACGCATATACAGTCGGGGACGGCAACGCCGGTCAAGCACTGGATAGAGTTGATCGACCAGGCCTTGACAGCTGCACACTGATTGAATTGCAGGGGAAAATTACTTAGAAAAAACGCCGGCATTGCCGGCGTTTTTTATTCCACATATAAAGCACGGATCCCTTACTCCGCCAGCAGTTTGTCGATATCGCTGATTAGGCTTTGCGGGTTGGTTTGCGGTGCGTAGCGTTTGTAAACCGTACCGTCTTTCTTGACCAAAAATTTAGTGAAATTCCATTTGATCATTTCACTGCCGAGCAAGCCGGGCGCCGCATGTTTTAGGTAATTGAATAGGGGGTGGGCATGTTCGCCGTTGACATGAATCTTCGCGAACAGGGGAAATGTCACGCCGTAATTGCGCTCGCAGAATTCTCCTATCTCCTCTTCGTTACCCGGTTCCTGATTGCCGAATTGATCGCAGGGAAATCCCAGCACTTCCAGCCCCTTGTCATGCAAGTGCCTATGCACTTCTTCCAGCGCCTTGTATTGCGAAGTGAACATGCACTGGCTGGCAGTATTGACTATCAACAAGACCTTGCCGCGATAATGGGCAAGGTCTATCGCTGTGCCGTTCAGGCTGCTTGCCTGAAAGCCGTAAATATTGTTCGCATTCATTGTGGTGCGCATGGGTTACACGATGCCCAGATGTTCGGTGCCCTTGCTTAGATCGCGTGCCTTGGCATCCTTGCCGTGCAATTTGATCGACAGCCGCAAATCGTTGACCGAGTCGGCATTGCGCAAGGCATCTTCGTAAGTGATCTTGCCGCCTTCATATAAATCGAACAGCGCCTGATCAAACGTCTGCATGCCCAGCTCGCGCGACTTCTTCATAATTTCCTTGATCTCATGGACGTCGCCCTTGAAGATCAAATCAGAAATCAACGGCGAGTTCAGCATGATTTCGACTGCCACGCAGCGGCCCTTGGTGTCTTTCAACGGAATCAGGCGTTGCGAAATCATCGCTTTCAGATTCAATGAAAGATCCATCAGCAATTGCTGGCGACGTTCTTCCGGGAAGAAGTTGACGATGCGGTCCAGCGCCTGATTGGAGCTGTTGGCATGCATGGTGGCCAGACATAAATGGCCGGTTTCGGCGAAGGCGATTGCGTAATCCATGGTTTCGCGATCACGGATCTCGCCGATGAAAATGACGTCCGGTGCCTGGCGCAAGGTGTTCTTCAGCGCGACGCCCCAGCCATCGGTATCAATGCCAATTTCGCGTTGCGTGATGACGCAGTTCTTATGTGGATGCACATACTCGACCGGATCTTCAATCGTAATGATGTGACCGTAGCTGTTTTCATTGCGATAGCCGAGCATCGCAGCCAGTGTGGTCGATTTGCCGGAGCCGGTTGCGCCGACCATGATGACTAGGCCGCGCTTGGTCATCACGATGTCTTTCAATGTAGACGGCACACCCAGGTCCTCGATTTTTGGAATCGCGGTGGTGATAGTACGCAGCACCATGCCGACCTTGCCCTGCTGTACGAACGCCGATACACGGAATCGCCCTATGCCGCCCGGGCTGATCGCGAAGTTGGATTCTTTCGTCGCTTCAAATTCCGCCGCCTGCTTGTCACCCATGATTGCACGCGCCAGCTCGACAGTATGCGTGGCGTTCAAGGGCTGATTCGATACTTGCGTCATCTTGCCATCGATCTTGAACGCCGGCGGGAAATCAGCGGTGATGAAAAGATCGGAGCCGTTTTTGCTGAGCATCAGGCGCAGCAAGTCATACATGAATTTGGTAGCCTGATCGCGTTCCATGATCTTCCTTGGTTCAAGAATTCAGCAGGGCGTTTGTGATGGACAAACGCACGCCGAGTATTCGCAAAATAATGCTGAAATGACTTTCAATCAGCCGGGGAAATTATCCGGGGTCTTCGCTGCTGAACGTGCTGCGCTATTCGAAATGACATTGCGTTTCACCAGTTCGGTCAGATTGCTGTCCAGCGTTTGCATGCCGACGTTGGAGCCGGTTTGTATCGCCGAGTACATCTGCGCAATCTTCGCTTCGCGGATCAAATTGCGGATCGCGGGGGTGCCGAGCATGATTTCATGCGCGGCGACGCGTCCGCCGCCATCTTTGGTTTTCAGCAGGGTTTGCGAGATCACGGCTTGCAGCGATTCGGACAACATTGCGCGCACCATTTCTTTTTCGTCGCCAGGGAATACATCGATGATACGGTCGATGGTTTTTGCAGCGGACGAGGTATGCAGCGTTCCGAATACCAGATGGCCGGTTTCTGCCGCGGACAAGGCCAGGCGGATGGTTTCCAGGTCGCGCAACTCGCCGACCAGCACGACGTCAGGATCTTCGCGCAGCGCCGAACGCAACGCGTTACTGAAGGAATGCGTGTGCGGTCCGACTTCACGTTGATTGATCAGGCATTTTTTTGAATCGTGTACGAACTCGATCGGATCTTCGATGGTCAGGATGTGCGCGTATTCATTTTCATTGACATGATTGACCATCGCCGCCAGCGTGGTTGACTTGCCGGAACCGGTAGGGCCGGTAACCAGCACCAGGCCGCGCGGCTTGAGTGACAGTTCGGCAAAAATTTTCGGCGCATTCAAGTCTTCCAGACTCAGTATCTTGGAGGGAATGGTACGCAGCACGGCAGCCGCGCCTCTATCCTGGTTGAATGCATTGACACGGAAGCGCGCCAGGCCGGGGATGGCGAAGGAAAAATCGATTTCCAGATTTTCTTCATAGGCCTTGCGCTGGCCGTCGTTCATGATGTCATAGATCATGCCGTGCACATCTTTGTGCTCCAGCGGCGGTAAATTGATGCGGCGTACGTCGCCATGCACGCGAATCATCGGCGGCAGGCCAGCTGACAAATGTAAATCGGAAGCTTTATTCTTGACGGAGAACGCGAGTAGTTCTGAAATGTCCATTTATAATCCCTGAGCCTGCAAATAAAAGGTAAAGCAAGAGGTCCAGCAAAGAGGCCCCGCAAATACAGCCCCACCCGCCGCGATCCTGAAAGCATCGCGAATGTTAAATGATGCCTTAAAGAACTTTGATTATGTCTGTAATACGCCAAAACTTGCAAGCTGTGCGTCAGAGGATTACCGACGCTGCGGACAGCGCGCAACGCGATGTTCACGGCATCGACCTGCTGGCTGTATCTAAGACCTTCGATGCGGATGCGGTGATCGCTGCGGCCGAGGCCGGGCAGACCTCTTTTGGCGAAAATTATCTGCAGGAGGCGTTGGATAAAATGAACACTATCCGTGCGGAACGCCCGGATTTGGCACTGGAATGGCATTTCATCGGACCTATCCAGAGCAACAAGACGCGACCGATTGCCGAAAACTTCGACTGGGTGCATTCGGTCGATCGCGAAAAAATCGCGCAAAGGCTTTCCGAACAGCGGCCGGCCAATTTGCCGCCTTTGAATATCTGCCTTCAAGTCAACATTAGTGGTGAAGCCAGCAAAAGCGGCGTCTTGCCGGGCGATGCACTTGCAGTGGCCAGCACCATTTCTCAATTGCCGCACCTGCGTTTGCGCGGCTTGATGGCGATTCCGGAGGCGGAAGGCGATGAGGCACAACAGCGCGCGCCATTCCGGCAACTGCATGCCTTGTTCGACCAGTTATGTGCAGCGGGTTTGCCACTGGATACTTTGTCTATGGGGATGTCGGCCGACATGACGGCTGCCATCGCCGAAGGCGCAACCATCGTGCGGATAGGCTCCGCCATTTTTGGAACGAGGGAATATGCAAAATAACTTGAAAATCACGTTCGTCGGCGGCGGCAATATGGCGGCGGCCTTGATTGGTGGTCTGGCCGACAAGCTGACTGCGGCAAACAATATTCATGTCATCGACATCAATGCTGATGCGCTGCAAAAATTGCAGCGCCAGTTTGGTGTGACGACATCCGAGCAGATCGATGCAAGCGTTGCTGCGAGCGACGTGATTGTGCTGGCAGTCAAACCACAGCAGATGAAGGCGGCGGTTGCGCAATTGCTGCCTTACATCAAAGCGCAACTGGTGTTGTCGATTGCTGCCGGCATTCGCGCCATCGATTTGTCGCGCTGGCTGGGTGGTCATAACGCCATCGTGCGGACCATGCCGAATACGCCGGCGCTGATAGGCAAGGGCGTGACCGGTATGGTGGCGAGTAACGGTGTCAGTAAAGAACAGCATGCGGCAGCGGACGCCATCATGCGTGCAGTCGGGGAAACCGTATGGCTGGATGATGAAAAGCTGATTGACTCGGTGACGGCAGTCTCCGGCAGCGGCCCGGCTTACGTGTTTTATTTCATCGAAGCGATGCAACAGGCTGCACAGGAAATGGGGTTGACCGTAGAACAGGGTAATACCCTGGCGATTTCCACCTTTGTCGGCGCGGCCCAGCTGGCAGCACAATCAACTGATCCAATCGCCGTATTGCGCGAACGTGTCACCTCTAAAGGTGGTACCACCTACGCAGCGTTGACCAGCATGGACGATAATCGGGTCAAGCAATCCATCATCACTGCTATGAAAGCAGCGGCCGCACGTGGACAGGCTTTGGGTGAAGAATTCGGCCAGGATTGATACCTCCCGCCGCCGGGCGAGCAGCGCGTAAATGCAAGATTTAATTAGCCTGACACACTGATACATTGAGGGGCGAGAAAAACTGCGCGTCTAGTTGCCTAGCCAAATAGAAACTGGCTGAATATCTATAAAGATATTCAGCCAGCAAATGAAGTCCGACCTATCTCATATTTCCATCAAACTATCTGCGTATTAATTGCTCAGCACAATCTGCGCGATGATACCGGTTGAAATCGCGATCAACACATAGTCGGGGCCGGTCCGGACCCAGTGATAGCCACGTGGTGGCTGATGCAAGTGGCGACCACGCCAATCATTGACTACATACTGGTTGTGACGATATTCGCGCGGGATATAGCCGCCTTTGTAGAAATTATGATGCGGACCGGCACCACGTCCATTGTGATGGCCATTGTCATGGCGGTACGCATGCTTATCCTTCTTTCCATGATCGTAACGATCATGGTCGTGCCCGCGCCCACGGTCGTCATGCTGACCATGTGAATTGCGTCCCCGGTCATGCCTGTCGTTGTCGGCAAAGGCTGTGCTTCCCGCTGTCAGAAGTATTGTCATCATCGCGGAAACTATTATTTTCTTGTTCATTTTTATTCCTTTTCGTGTGCGCCAGATGTTTATTATTTAATGGATATGGATTCTTCCATTCGCCGAGGCGAGTGGCTCACCAGCCGTCTGAACCATGCGTTCATTTAAAGCGAATTTTATCTTGAAGAACAGGGCGCAAAAGTAAGGCCTGTTACCAGTTGTATCCGAGCGTCCTGCGCGTGATGGTTGACGCATGAACCGCCTGCCGCAGCCGTATATTTTCGTGGCGACTAGACGTCACTCACCTCGATACGATTACGGCCCATGTCCTTGGCCATATACAAAGCGCTATCACTGCGTGACAGTGCTGCGTCGGTATTCACATCATTTGCATGCATAACAGAAATGCCGATACTGACGGTGACGTAGATGCTCAGATCTCCAACCAGCACCGGCGTGGTCGCAATCTGGTGTGCTATGCGTTCGGCAAAGATGCGTGCTTCCGCGATGCCTGCATCAGCTAGAACAACCGCGAATTCTTCGCCGCCGACACGACCTGCCGTATCAATCTTGCGCGTTGCGTTGCGTAAAATTACAGCAAAATGTTTGAGGACCAAATCGCCCGCTGCATGACCATGGCGGTCGTTGACATCCTTGAAGTGATCCAGGTCGCACATCAAAACCGCTGCACGTGCATGAGCAACCCGTTGTATGCGAGCTAATTCTTCTCCCATCCTGGCAAGGAAGTAGCGTCGATTTGGTATTTGCGTTAAAAAATCGATGGTCGCAAATCCTTCCAGTTCGATTTCTATGCGCTTGCGCTCGGTGATATTGGTAATGAATCCATGCCAAAGTATGCTGCCGTCAGCAAGCTTGCGCGGCCGCGCATCGACTTGCCGCCAGCGCAATCCCTGCCGCGGCAGGACAACGCGATATTCGAGATGCCAGGGAGCCAGATTAATCGCGGATGCTCTCAGCGAGTCTTGGTAACGTGGTAAATCTTCCGGATGAATCAACTGAATGATCGCATCGATATTCTCGGCAACCTGTTCCGCTTCTATTTCATAAATATCTCTTATGCCTTCGCTGGCATAAGAAAAGAACGCATCGCCGTTAGGCTTTAGAGTGTATTGATAGACCAGGCCCGGCACTTCATTCGTCAAGGAGGTGATCAACTTGACGTTCTGCTGTAACTCTTCTGATAACGCGCGTATTGCGGTAATGTCAGTTGTGGTCCCGACCATGCGCGACGGCCGGCCGGAAGCATCGTGTTGCACAATCTTGCCGCGACTCGATATCCATTTGTAACTGCCGTCCTTGCAACGTATGCGATGCTCCACGACGTAGCTATCAGTTTTGTGATCGAAGTGCGCCTGCATCGCCGCCTTGACTGATGCCAGATCGTCAGGATGTATGCGCGTGTAACTCTCTTCCAGGTGGCTGCTTATCTCATGCGGACTGTAGCCCAGCATCGCTTTCCAGCCATTGGAATAATTAATCTGGTTAGTTTGAATATTCCGGTCCCAAATCCCCGTCTGGCTTCCATCGATTGCAAGCGCCATAATGGTTTCGTTATTGCGCAGGGCATCCTCTGCTTTTCTTATCCTTGCTTCAGCATCGTGATGCGCGATGGCGATGGATGCCAATACGGCGGCGTTATTGATCGCCTGTTGGCAGGCGTCACTCGTGTGCTGGGCCTGTCGAAAATGCGCGATAAACAACCCGTGCGTGCCATGCATGCAGTAGGGGATCGGAGCCGATGAAGCGACGTGTAGGCCGTATGTTTTTGCCATGTCGCGCAAGCTTGAAAAAAATCCGCTGGCCTCCATATCTCTCCCACTAAATTGCTGCGCGCCATCGACGATCATTTGATTGATTGCGCTGCAGTAAGCGGGCGGGAGATTGGATGTTGCAAGCAACCGCAAGCAATGGTTTTCTTCAGAGAGGAAGAGACTCAGGATCAGTTCGTGATTTTTCACTTCAACCTCGTTGATCAGGCTGATCAACGTTTGTACTAATGGCGCGCCGCGCGCGAGATGAGCCAAGGTCAAATTGTCTGTGGTTAGCGAGTGATGAGAAAAATCAAAATCCATGGTGATAGGTACTTGAAAACTGTTTATGCGTGATGGGCTTGCTGCCTCAAGCTACGTACATTGTATCCACAACTGCTTTCTTGTTGTCGCGACAAATTCTTTTTGTTGAGATTTACAGTGGCCGGCTTCATTCACGTATTTTTTCATCTTGCTGTCCGCTATCCAATATGGTTTTTATGGATAATATTTTCCAATGCACTTTGCAAGTCAGGGAAAGAAAATTCAAAGCCGCTAGCCTGCAGTTTTGCAGCGCTTACGCGCTGCCCTTCCAGCAGTAGGTCAGCCTGTTCGCCCAGCAGCAATTTCATCGAAATGGCCGGTGTGGGGAAAATACAAGGGCGATGCAGAACTTTTGCAGCCGTTTGGCTAAATACTTCTTGCGTGACGTATTGCGGAGCGGTGAAATTGTACGTGTCGATTTCTGCTTGTCCGCCGTGCGGGATATTCCAAAGATGTGCGATGGCACGCAGCAGATCGTGTATATGAATCCAGGATAGCGATTGCTTGCCATCGCCTAGACGTCCACCCAAGCCTAGCCGTATCGGCAACAACATCATAGGTAAGGCCCCTTCATCGCCCAACACCAGGCCGAAGCGCATACACATGACTTTCACACCGTGCTGTGCGGCGGGATGCGCAGCCATCTCCCATTCCTGGCAAAGCCTGGACATGAATATTGCTTGCGGCTCACTGTCTTCTATCAGCGCCGCAGTATCCTTCCTCGCTTGAACGCCGTAATAGCCGATGGCTGACGCCGATAGAAAAAGTCTGGGTTTGTGATCCGCGCGCGCGATCCAGTTAACAATGTTTTGTGTTGTGCCTATACGGCTTTGACGCAGTACCTGTTTACGCGCTGCGGTCCAGCGCCAACCTAGGATGCGCGCACCGGCAAGATTGATGATCACATCAATATGTTGCGTTGTCGGCAAGTCATTGAGGTCTTCTATGGATGTGACGGCTTTGTCAAATTGCCTTGCTGCCTTGTCCCGGTTTCGTGTGAGCACGATGACGTGATGACCATGTTCGACTAAAGCGTGTACCAGCAGTTTTCCGATAAAACCGGTAGCGCCGGTCACCAGTACATGCTCTGGTGTTGCACCGAATGGGATAGAGGGTGTCATTTGAATTTTCACTTTTCGTTAATTGCATCCATTATTCACACAGATATGCTCCAGCATATAGCCAATGCAGGGTATTTGTTGTGAGGGAAGCACCAATTAAAGATAACAATTTCAGTCGAATCAGAGTATGTTGAGGCAAGGCTCACAGTCTGTTATTTGACAGAATCTAGTAGTCAAAACAGGGTGCGTGGTTTCTCTTATGACCGATGTCAATCAAACAGCAGTCATTCTTGCGCCCTCGGTTGGCGACAAAGACGATACTTTGCCTTCACAAGAAGCAGATCAGTTTCGGCAGACGATCGCTGACCTGTTGCTGCGGGTAGACCAGGAAGCGGAGCAACTTCGCAACAAGACCGCCGATCTTTTAACGCGAGTTGGCGAGTTGGATGAGGTTATCCAAAGCAAGCAAGTGCTGGAAGCGCTGGTTGTGCAATTGCGAGAAGCAAATCAGCATCTGGTATTGGCGACTTTCGGTGCGCAAGATTTGCAGGCGAAGGCCGAATCCGCCAATCACCGACAAGAAGAATTCCTCTCTATGCTGGCGCACGAATTGCGCAATCCGCTGGCGCCGATTGCCATGGCTGCCGACTTACTAGGCAAGATTGCGACAGCGCATCCCATGCTGCCCAAGCTACATGGCATCATCAGCCGTCAGGTCGGTCATATGGCGCATCTGGTGGATGACCTACTCGATGCATCCCGCGTCACTACCGGCAACATCACCCTGAATAGGCGTTCGCTGTTGCTAGCGGAAATCATCGATAGCGCGGTTGAAACCAGCCAGCCGTTTATTGATAAGCGCAACCAACAGTTAAGCATTCATATTCCCGAAGAGCCGATCACGATCAACGGTGATCTGGTCAGGCTTGCTCAGGCTTTTGCAAATCTGCTGATCAATGCGACCAAGTTCACCCCGGTAGACGAACATATTGATATCTCGGTTGAACGCTTGGCGGATACTGTCAAGGTAGTGATCAAGGACAACGGCGTGGGTATTTCACCAGATATTCAGCCCTTTATTTTCGATCTGTTCAGACAAGGTCCGCATTCGCTTGATCGTTCGCAAGGTGGGCTAGGCATCGGATTGTCGTTGGTGCGCACTGTAATCGGAATGCACGGCGGTACAGTCAGTGTGTACAGCGATGGGCTGGGGAAAGGGAGTGAATTTACTGTCGAGCTACCAATTTCTACCGAGTTGATTGAGAACGACGAAAGCGAAGCAGAAAATGTAGACGCAGTATATGGTCGTCGCATCCTGTTGATAGAAGACAACCTCAGTGCCAATGAAATATTGAGCGAGTTACTGTCTTTGGAGGGACATGCGGTCACATCCGCATTTGATGGAACCTCAGGGCTGGCAATGGCTCAGGAGAATATTTACGACATCATCGTGTGCGATATCGGCTTGCCCGGCATCGATGGTTATGAAGTCGTCAAACAATTGAGGATGAACACGCTCAAAGCTGCCCCTCTGTATATCGCCATTAGCGGCTATAGCCAGCAAAAAAATCGCACCAGTGCCGAACGTGCAGGCTTTGATCATTATCTGGTCAAGCCGGTTGCCATCGCTACCTTGAACAATCTTATTTCACCAAAATTTATTCAGTAGGGTTCTGTTTGCCCTGGTCAAATTCAGCGATGTACCTGAGTCTGGTCAGAGTAAACAAATTGGCCCTTCATTATTGTCGTTGTACCGCGATCACAATTTATCTATGACAACAATCCGCCCGCAACGGGACCAAATGATCAGAGCGGCCGTCATGCAACGGCCTGACGCAATCGCTGAAGTTTCCATTCACCTTTGGGAGAAGCTGGCTCGCGAGCTGGTTTCCATCATAGGCGAGGGTGGTTTTCAGTCCCTCTACAACAGAAGTTTGCACCTAGTCGGAGCGACTTTTCCATGGCTGGAAATCAACTCCTCGTTGCCGCAAAACAGTTCCGGTTTTGCTGATCTCAAGGAATGTCTTGCAGGACAAGACTCTACAAATGCCAGTGAGGCGAGTGCCGCTTTACTGATAACTTTCATCGACATACTAGCCTTGTTAATCGGCGAACTTTTGACCTCCAGTATTTTACGGTTGGCCTGGGGTGATGATGTTTTGGATACAGTTGTGAAGGAACTACCATAATGAGTAACAAAGTAACCATACGCCGTTTGGCAACTGGCGTTCCTGGTTTGGACGATCTGCTGGGCGGCGGCCTCCCGGAATTTTCATTCAATCTCTTGGCTGGCACCCCCGGTAGCGGCAAAACAACGCTGGCGCATCAGATCATGTTTTCGCTGGCGAATCCTGATCGTCGTGCATTGTTCTTTACGGTGCTGGGCGAATCGCCATTGAAGATGCTGCGCTACCAGCAGCAGTTCCCATTTTTCGATATCGGCAAGATCAATAGCTCAATCAAGTTCGTCAATCTCGCAGCCGATTTGCTTGATGGGGATTTCGATCGAGTATTGGCGCGTATTACCGAAGAAGTGCAGAGTTTTTCTCCTAGCCTGGTTTTTGTCGACTCATTCCGTTCAGTTGTGCAATCTGCCAGAGCCAAGGAGCCCGGTGTATCCGGTCTCGAACATTTCGTGCAGCAACTGGGCATGCAAATGACGAGCTGGCAGGCGACGACTTTCCTGATCGGTGAATATCTCACTCCCGAGGCGGAGTCCAGCCCAGTCTTTACCGTCGCTGACGGCATCATCTGGATGTCGCAACTGGTGCATCGCGATGCGATGGTACGCAAGATACAAGTCGTCAAGATGCGTGGTCAGGCACAAAGCCCGGGTGTACATACCTTCCGCATCAACGATGGGGGCGTCGAAGTTTTTCCGCGCGCATTGATCACTTCGAGTGTGAACGGCACGATTCAGATTGCCGGAGACAAGCGTCTTTCGCTAGGCGTGCCTGCGCTGGATGAAATGATGGGCGGCGGCTTGCCTGCAGGATATTCATTGCTGGTGGTCGGCCCGTCCGGTTCAGGTAAAAGTGTACTGGCGACGCAGTTCCTGGCTGAAGGTGTACGTGCGGGCGAACCTGGTGTTATCGCTGCGTTTGAAAAGAGTCCCAATCAATTGCTCAGTCGCAAACTGACCCAACTGGTTGAAAGCGGTCATGTGGGTGTGATCGACACGCGCATGCTTGATTTGTCGATAGACGAAATCCTGCACGACTTGATAGAGATGATCACGCGCATGAAGGCCAAGCGGGTAGTAATCGATTCGCTATCGGGTTTCGAACTGGCGCTGGCGTCGGTGTTTCGCGAAGATTTCCGCGAGGCCTTGTATCGATTGGTTGCCGTGTTGACTGGCATGGGAGTGACGGTACTGATGACGGCGGAACTGGAAGATCAATATACCGCTCTGCGTTTCAGTTCATACGGCAATGCCTTCCTTGCCGATGCGATCGTGATGCAACGCTATGTTGAAATTACCGGACAACTCAAACGTGTGATTTCCGTGGTGAAGGTACGTGCCAGTGAACATAGTAAAGACATACGCTTCTTTGATATTGAAGCAGACAGTATCTTGATCGGCGAGCCATTGACCCAATACCAGGGAATTTTATCGGGCCGGCCATCGTAAGTGATACTTCTCTATTCAACTGGATCGCCAGGCATTCCCTGGCGTTTCAACAGATGTTCCGCGACTCCGGCCTTGAGAAAATCTGCAAACTCTTCCGCAATCATAGGCCTGTTCAAATAATATCCTTGGGCCGTTGAGCAATCAATATCGCGAAGGATGGCGAGTTGCTCCGCCGTCTCTACGCCTTCGGCAATAATTCGATGTCGAAACCCCTTGCCGATGCCTATGATGGCCCTGACCAGAATGTCATCTTCACTGCTGGAGATATCGTGCACAAACGAGCGGTCGATTTTCATCGTGTCGACGGCGAGTTGCTTCAAGTAGATCATGCTTGAGCAGCCGGTGCCAAAATCATCAATCGCTATCTTCACGCCTATCGAACGCAGGGCATGCAGCGTTATCGTGGCGCTTGCTATATTTTTCAGCAATACGCTTTCGTTGAGTTCCAGTTCAAGTCGATTCGGTGTCCAGCCGCTTTGTTGCAATACCGACTGAACGTTCTCAAGGAAGTCGTTATTTGCGAATTGGTGCGCGGAGACATTGACTGCCATCATGTTAAAGATAAGTCCCTCATCCAGCCATGCTTGCGCTTGGTTGCACGCTTCCAGCAGCACCCATCTGCCGATGGCCACAATCGCCCCGCAATCTTCCGCATCTTGTATGAATGACTCGGGAAGCAGCAGTCCGCGCTCCGGATGGCGCCATCGTATCAGTGCTTCTACGCCGGTGATGGCTCCGCTCTCCAGATTGATTTGTGCCTGATAAAAAAGAACGAATTGTTGACGCGCGAGTGCCTCAAGCAGCTGTTCTTCCTTGTCTTGCAGCTTCGTATTCCTGCCGCGCATTTCCTTTCTGAAAAATTGATAGGTATTGCGTCCGCCTTCCTTGGCGTGATACATCGCCGCATCTGCGCAGTGGATCAAGGTTTCTACATCGTTGCCATCTTCAGGGAAAATGCTGACGCCTATCGTGGCCCCGATATCCACATCATTTCCCTCTATCGTATAAGGGGCGGTAATGGCCGCATGTATTTTTTCTATGATGGGCACGAGCAAGTTCTCATCTCCTGCATCCGGTAGCAACAACACAAACTCATCGCCACCCGGCCGGCTTACGGTATCGCTATCGCGGACCGTGCTGGTAAGGCGTTGCGCGACTGCTTGCAATAATTGATCGCCGACGACATGGCCGAAAGAATCGTTGACGACTTTGAATCGATCCAGATCCACAAACATTATCGTCAGCTTGATTCCGTTTCTTTTTGCCGACGCAATAGCCAGGCTGATTCGATCGTAAAGTTGCATGCGGTTGGGTAAATCAGTCAAGAAATCATGATTTGCCAAATGACTCATTTCCGCCCTGGATTTCTCAAGCATCTCGGCCATGATGTGCGATTGAATCGAT
Source organism: Herminiimonas aquatilis (assembly GCF_042665175.1). NCBI lineage: Bacteria > Pseudomonadati > Pseudomonadota > Betaproteobacteria > Burkholderiales > Oxalobacteraceae > Herminiimonas > Herminiimonas aquatilis. The sequence goes on along the minus strand of NZ_JBHTCC010000001.1, from coordinate 1,050,432 downwards.
GCAATCACCAGATGCTCATTGGCTGCTCTCAATTGCAGATTGCTGTCGCCGTACGTTGCTGCGTGAGTCTGTGCTTCGGAAATTTCCCGCTCCCTCACAGTGGCCCACTCTTCGCGTAATGAAACTTCGTGTTCTCGCATCCGCAGAGTGTGTTCTTGCCGACGCTGGATATCCTTCGATATCGCTGGCGTCAGAGCGCGGAGACGGCGTTTATCAAATTTCATTGCGACTCAATTCCAGCGGAGCGCAGGGAGCAGTTTGATCGGCGACGGGAATTTTTTATAGCTAGGCTGGCAGGAAAATTAGTTCGCGAGGCAGTGGGATGTAATCTTTGAACTTTCTTGTCAAAAAAAGTCTTTTCAAGAGCGCATGATGGCAGCAAATAAATTGATGCACTGGCTGTCTTTCGACAGAGAGGAACGTTCAAGAAAAACATGTGAACAGTTGGCGTAAGTGACGCGAGGCAATATTTAATTCAGTATTCTGCGGGGTCGCAGATGCCTTGCCACGGCTACTTAAGGCACTGACTTTCTTGGAATTTTTCTGTGCGCATTTATTTTCGCGCCTTGCGCCGATCTCGCTGTGAATGCTGGTCAATGAATCCTCCTGCTATTAGAGGACGATTGTAAATATCTATCTTTGTCATGTTAATCAGACAAGCACCTGAGTTGCTGTGGGAATAGAAGAGGTGCTCTAAAGTAGATGTCCCGGTTATCTGCGCAAGCGAGAGCCTTGCCGTGGCGCCGCGCGAACGAAGTTAGATAGGTGGCGAATTCGTATCCGACGTTTGTTGCGGCACGGGTGCTACGTATCCCTTGCTGACCGCTTCGCCATCATTGGGACGCAACGTCCAGAACGACAGCGAGGATAAAACGGTCAATCCGCCCAGCGTCAGGAAAGCGTGATGCAATGCATCAACCACAGCCGCGCGATCAGACTGCGGCAGATCGCCCAGATACCATGCCGCGACAATCGAGCCGAAGGCCAGGCCAAAGCTCATGGACATTTGCTGCATCGAACTGGCGATGGTACTGGCCATGCTGGAATCTTCAGTCTTGATATCTGCATAAGCCATCGAGTTCATGCTGGAAAATTGCAACGAATTGAAAAATCCCTGCGCTAGTCCGAGCAGCAGGATTAACCAGATCGGTGTGGCTGGCGTGATGATGGAAAACAGGCTGATGGTGAGGCCTATCATTACAGTATTGACGATCAATACCTGCCGGTAACCGAAGCGTCGCAAGACCCTGACCGAGATCAGTTTCATCATCATCGCTGCGGCAGCCGTCGGCATCATCATCAATCCCGATTGCCAGGCGGGCAATCCTAATCCGATTTGATACAGCAGCGGCAATAAAAAGGGCAGGCCACCCACACCGAGTCGCGTGACAAAACCGCCGGCGACGGAGATGCGGAAGGTGCGCGTTTTAAACAAGGCAAGCTGCAGTAACGGATGCAGCGCATGCCGTGCGTGCAAGACATAGGCACCCAGCAAACTCAGCGAGAGCAGGAACAGGATGGCGGTCGAGGTGACATCAAGATAGTGATCGCCGAATATCTCTAGTATCCATGAAAGCAGGGCGACGCCAGCGCCGAACAGCACCAGTCCAATGACATCCAGCGGACGCTGCACCTCGGAACGATAGTCCGGCATATGTCTATGGATCATCCATTGCGCAGCCAGACCTATCGGTACGTTGACGAAAAAGATCGCCTGCCACGGTAACCAGTGCACGATCAGACCGCCTATGGTCGGGCCCAGCAAAGGACCTATCAAGGCGGGGATGATGACGAAGTTCATCGCGGTCAGCAATTCCGATTTTTGGAAAGTACGAATCACCGCCAATCGTCCGACCGGCATCATCATCGCCGCACTGAATCCTTGCAGCATGCGCGCGGCAACCAGCATGGGAACATTGACGGACAGCCCGCACAGGATGGATGAAAAAGTGAAGAGGCCGACCGCCGTGCTGAACACGCGGCGGGTGCCGAAGCGGTCGGCCATCCAGCCGCTGATCGGAATGGAAACCGCCAGGCTCAAGATGTAGCAGCTGACTACCGCTTTCAGACTTAATGGCGTGACATTGAGGCTGGCTGCCATCGAAGGGATGGCGGTATTGATGATGGTGGAGTCCAGCTGTTCCATGAACAGCGCAATCGCTACCACCCAGGGCAAATATCGTTTGACCCTGGGGTCATCGGCCTGGATGGTTGCGGACTCTGGTGTAGGCATTGCTTGGGCCGTTATCTAACGCAGCAGATAATCGAGTGCGACACCGCAGAAAATTGCTGCGCCCAGCCAATTGTTATGCCGGAAAGCAGTAAAGCATCCAGCCCGTTCACGTTCGCGTATCAAGGTGTAGTGATAGGTGGCGCAAGCAGCTGCGACCAGCACGCCTGTGACGAACCAGGTGCGCAAGCCGAACTGCCAACCGACGGCAAAAATGATCAGCAAGGTCGCCGCATAACAAAACATCACGGCGGCGACATCATAACTGCCGAAGGTGATGGCCGAAGTCTTCATGCCTATTTTCAAATCATCTTCACGATCAACCATCGCGTATTCGGTGTCATACGCCACCGCCCAGAAAATATTCGCGACGAGCAGCCACCATGCGGCAGCGGGTATCGCGTTCTGCACTGCGGCAAATCCCATGGGGATGCCGAAGCCGAATGCGATGCCAAGGTAGGCTTGCGGGATCGCAAAAAATCGCTTGAAGTAAGGATAGCTGGCAGCAATGATGACTGCCGCGATCGACAGTTGTTTGGTGAGCGCATTCAAAGGCAGGATCAATGCAAACGCCATCAATGTGAGTACAAGCGCAACCAGCAGCGCTTCCTTCGGTTTGATCTTGCCGCTGGTAATCGGACGATCAACCGTGCGTTGTACATGCTTGTCGAAATCGCGATCGGCATAATCGTTGATCGCACAACCGGCTGAACGCATCAGCACGGTGCCTAAAGTGAAGATGGCAACCAGTGTCCAATCCGGCTTGCCATCAGAGGCGAACCACAAGGCCCACAAGGTGGGCCAAAGCAGAAGCAGGATGCCTATCGGTTTGTCGAGGCGGATCAGGCGGAAATACAGTTGAAGATGATTCATGGTGCGGCGTTGTTATTGGTTTGTATCCACGGCAGTCATTGCCGTAGCGATGCAGATCATGCTTCGGATGACGGCTCATCCGGCAGCATGGTCACGCCAGGTAATGCGCAGGACAGCAACGCTTGTCGGACTTCCTCGATGGCGACACCGCGCGTAAAACTCTTGCGCCATACGAGTACGACGCGACGCGATGGGCCGGGTTGCACAAAAGGGATGTAACGCAACATGCCGTCGGTTGCCTTCATGTCTGGCACTGACGCTTGCGGCAACACGGTGATGCCGATGCCGGATGCGACCATGTGACGTATGGTTTCCAGCGAGGAGCCTTCGAATGTGCGTGCGATGCCATCACCGCTGGTAGAGAAGCGCGACATTTCCGGGCAGACTTCCAGCACCTGATCGCGGAAGCAATGGCCATTGCCGAGCAGCAGCATGGTTTCGGATTTCAAGTCGTCTGTGGTGACGCTGCTGCGTTCTGCCCACGGATGATGCTTGGGCACGGCAACCACGAAGGGCTCGTCATATACCGGCTGTACCAGCAAGCCTTGTTCGGGGAAGGGCAGCGCAACAATCGCCGCATCGATCTCGCCCTGGCGCAATTGCTCCAGCAGTTTGACGGTGAAGTTTTCCTGCAGCACCAGTGGCATTTGCGGCACGCGATCTATCATCGCCTTGACTAACGGCGGCAAAAGATAGGGCGCAATGGTGTAAATGATGCCGAGGCGGAAAGGCCCGACCAGCGGGTCCTTGTTCTGCTTGGCGATTTCCTTGATGGCGGCAGTTTGTTCCAGCACGCGTTCAGCTTGCGCGACGATTTGCACGCCTAGCGGTGTCATTGAAATTTCACTGCCGCCGCGTTCGAACAAGGTCACACCCAGCTCATCTTCCAGTTTTTTGATGGCGACGGATAAGGTGGGTTGGGCGACAAAGCAGGCTTCGGCTGCGTGACCGAAATGCTTTTCACGCGCGACGGCGACGATGTATTTGAGTTCGGTGAGCGTCATGTTTTTTCTTCAGTGATGCGTGTGTTTGCGGCGGACCGGGTTTTACTTATTCTATACCTTAGCTATGCCTTCGCTACACCTTCAGATAATCCTCGCGCGCGCCCAGCCAGCGCGCCAGGTGTGCTTCCACCGTTGCCGGATCATCGCGCAACAAAGCCTGCGCGATATCACGTGCTTTATCGACCAGCCACTGATCGGTTTCCAGGTCGGCGAAGCGCAGCATGGCTTGTCCTGATTGACGCGCGCCCAGGAATTCGCCCGGACCGCGTATCTCCAGATCTTTGCGTGCAATTTCAAAACCGTCAGTCGATTCGCGCATAATGCGCAGCCGCTGCTTGGCGACCATGCCTAAGGGCCCCTGATACAGCAACAGACAAACGCTGGCGGCCGAACCACGGCCCACGCGTCCGCGCAACTGATGCAATTGCGACAGGCCGAAGCGTTCTGCATGTTCTATCACCATCAGCGAAGCATTGGGTACATCGACGCCGACTTCGATGACGGTGGTGGCGACCAGTACATGGATGTTGCCGCGCGTGAAGGCGTCCATGACTTCCTGCTTTTCAGCGGGTTTCATGCGACCGTGCACCAGGCCGACGTGCAAGTCAGGTAAGGCGGCAACAAGTGCCAGATGCGTATCGGTCGCAGTTTGCAATTGCAATGCTTCCGATTCTTCAATCAACGGGCAGACCCAGTATGCTTGCCGCCCTTCCAGCGCGGCAGCGTGTACGCGTTCTATGACTTCGTCGCGCCGGTTTTGATCGATCACGCGCGTGACAATCGGTGTGCGTCCCGGCGGCAGCTCGTCGATGACCGACACCTCCAGGTCGGCGTAGTAGGTCATTGCCAGCGTGCGTGGAATCGGCGTCGCAGACATCATCAGTTGATGCGGGATTTTTTGCTGGCTGGATACGAGCTTGTTGTCCAAACCTTTATTGCGCAACACGAGGCGCTGACCGACGCCAAAACGATGCTGTTCATCGACGATGACCAGACCCAGTCGGGAAAACTGTACGTCTTCCTGTATCAATGCATGCGTGCCAATGATCAGTTGCGCTTCGCCCGATTCGATGCGTGTCTTGGCTTCCAGTTTTTCTTTTTTCTTCAGGCTGCCAGTCAACCATGCAACGTTGACGCCCAAGGGTTCCATCCATCCGGCGATTTTACGGAAATGCTGGTCCGCCAGGATTTCGGTGGGAGCCATCAGCACTGCCTGGTAACCATTGTCTATGGCTTGTGCGGCGGCAATCGCGGCAACCACGGTTTTGCCGCTGCCAACGTCGCCTTGCAGCAGGCGCTGCATGGGAAATGATTGCCTGATGTCGGCGCGAATTTCTTCCAGCACGCGCTGCTGTGCACCGGTCAGTGAAAACGGCAGTTGATTGAGAAACGCTTTGGATAGTTTGCCGACAGTCGGCAATACGGCCGCCCCTTTTTCGCGGCGCGCGATTTGTGCGCGCTTCATCGACAGTTGCTGCGCCAGCAATTCATCGAACTTCATGCGTACCCAGGCTGCGTGTGAACGATCAGCCAAGGCGCTTTCGTCTACGTCCGGGGGCGGATTGTGCAGCAGACGGACTGCCGGCTCGAACTGCATTAACTCCAATGATGCGCGCAATTTTTCTGATAGCGTATCGCGCCATTCTATGCGTGCCATCGCATCCAGAATGGTTTTGCGCAGCAGCGTTTGCGACAGGCCTTCGCCTGCCGGATAAACGGGTGTCAATGCCGATGGCAGTGGTGCTCCCTCTATCACCATCTTGTAGGAAGGATGGACCATCTCTGCGCCGAAGAAGCCGTGCCGCACTTCGCCGCGCGCACGTACGCGATTGCCTTCCGCCATTTGCTTGACCTGGCTGCCGTAAAAATTCAGGAAGCGCATCACGAGGAGGCCGGAGTCGTCCGAAATCGTCACCACCAATTGGCGACGCGGACGGAAGGCGACTTCGCAGGAGGTGACGATGCCTTCCACTTGCACCGAGCGACCAAAGATGAAGCCTGCATCGCTGATGCTCTTGACCTCGGTTTCATCCTCGTAGCGCAATGGCAGGTGCAAGACCTTGTCCATGTCTGAACGCAGTCCTAGCTTGATCAGCTTGTCATCGATTTTGGCTGCACGCGTAGCTGCGGCGGGCGCAGCAGCTTTTGCTGTCGATTTCGTTGCCGAATTCGCAGCAGTTTTGGTGGCGGTTTTCGCGGCGCTTTTTACAAGTTCAGCAGGCTTTTTCTTCAATGCAGGCATATCAGGCCGAAAATGAGGCGGCAGGGCGTAAAATAGCGGGTTTTGCGAAGTCCGGATGCGCAAGAAGTAGCGCGTCTTTTTTGACGCGATTTTTTGCGTGACCTATTGAATGAAATATGGCCACTCCGACAAGCTTTGCAACCATAGCAGTTATGGCGCGTGATTGCATGTAATCCGCAAAATTTGTACTTGCGATTACAGCAATGCTTAGTGATTTTTCGCCAGCGCTGACAATATCCTTAACCATTTAGCCGTATGTATTCACTTTCCGATTTCGATTTCGAACTTCCGCAAGAACTGATTGCGCAAATGCCGCTGGCAGAGCGCAGTGCATCGCGCCTGCTGCATGTCGCCCCAGACAAGATGATAGATCGTGCATTTGCCGATATCGTCGATTTGCTTAATCCTGGTGATTTGCTGGTATTCAACGACACACGTGTGTTGAAGGCGCGCTTCTTTGGCATCAAGGAAACCGGCGGCAAGGTTGAAGTATTGGTTGAACGCGTGATCGACTCGCGTCATGTGCATGCGCAGATACGCGCATCGAAATCACCAGTGCCGGGAATGAAAATCCGTTTGGCTGATGCCTTTGATGTGATCGTCGGTGAACGCGCTGGTGAATTCTACGAGCTGCAATTTCCAGATGATGTATTTGAATTGATAGAGGCGCACGGTCGTTTGCCTTTGCCGCCGTATATCGAGCACGCTGCTGACGCATATGACGAAACACGTTATCAAACCGTGTATGCGAAAACGCCGGGCGCAGTTGCAGCGCCGACTGCGGGTTTGCATTTCGATCAAGCCTTGCTCGATGTCTTGAAGGCCAAAGGCGTGCAGTTTGCGTATGTGACTCTGCATGTCGGGGCGGGCACTTTTCAGCCGGTGCGCAATGAGAACCTGGCCGAACACAATATGCATAGCGAGTGGTATACCATCTCGCAGGAAACTGTCGATGCGGTGCGAGCAACCCAAGCTGCCGGTCACAATATTGTTGCGGTCGGCACCACCAGCATGCGCGCTCTGGAGTCGGCTTCGCAAAGTGGTAGTTTGCAGGCAGGTAGCGCAGATACACGTCTCTTCATCACGCCCGGCTACACCTTTAAAACGGTGACGCGCCTGATCACTAATTTCCATTTGCCTAAGTCCACGCTGTTGATGCTGGTGTCGGCCTTTGCCGGTTACGATGCAATTCGCGCCGCTTATCAACACGCCATTTCACAACGCTATCGTTTCTTCAGTTATGGCGATGCGATGTTTTTAACCAGAATGCCACCATGCTGAATTTCAAATTACTTAATACCGATGGCAATGCGCGACGCGGCCAGATTACCGTCAATCATGGCGTCATCGAAACACCTATCTTCATGCCGGTCGGCACTTACGGTTCCGTCAAGGCGATGTCTCCACTGGAATTGAAAGAGATCGATGCGCAGATCATTCTGGGCAATACCTTTCATCTGTGGCTGCGCCCGGGCAATGACATCGTCGCCAAGTTCGGTGGCTTGCATGAATTCATGGGCTGGGATAAACCTATCCTGACTGACTCGGGCGGCTTCCAGGTATTTTCACTCGGTGAAATGCGCAAGATTACCGAAGAGGGCGTGCATTTTTCTTCGCCTATCAATGGCGATAAATTGTTCCTGTCGCCGGAAGTATCCATGCAGATTCAGCGCGTGCTGAATTCCGACATCGTGATGCAGTTCGACGAATGCACACCGTATGAAATCGACGGCCGTCCGGCCACCGCCGATGAGGCGGCCAAATCGATGCGCATGTCCTTGCGCTGGGCCCAGCGCTCTATCGATGAATTCAATCGTGAAGAAAATCCGAATGCCTTGTTCGGCATCGTGCAGGGCGGCATGTTCGAACATTTGCGCGACGAATCGCTGGCTGGCTTGGAAGACATCAATTTCCATGGCGTCGCCATCGGCGGTTTGTCTGTGGGCGAGCCCAAGGAAGACATGCTGCGCGTGCTGCAACATGTCGGTCCGCGTTTGCCTGCCAACAAGCCGCATTATCTGATGGGCGTCGGCACGCCGGAAGATTTGGTGCAGGGTGTGGCCAACGGCATCGATATGTTCGATTGCGTGATGCCTACGCGTAATGCGCGCAATGGCTGGTTGTTCACACGCTTTGGCGATATCAAAATCAAGAATGCGCGTTACAAAGATGATAAGAAGCCGCTGGATGAAACTTGCGGTTGTTATGCCTGCCGCAACTTTTCACGTGCTTACTTGCATCATTTGCATCGAACCGGCGAAATCCTCGGCGCGCGCCTGAATACCATTCATAACCTGCACTATTACCTGGATATGATGCGGGAAATGCGTGAAGCCATTAGTGAAGGGCGTTTCCAGCTGTTTGTGTCGCAATTTCATGCGGATAGAGCACGCGGCACCTAGTTTGGGCGGGTTGCAAGCCGGTTTGCTTCTCACCTTTGTTTTGCTAATTTTCATAGAGCACTGGAAAGTATTCTTCCAGTGCTAAAATAACCGACTCTTATTTATCCCCTATAACAACCTGGAGCATTCAGTGTTTATTTCCAACGCATACGCAGCCGCACCAGCCGCTGGCGGCATCATGGGTAGCTTGACCCAATTCGTACCGATTCTGTTGATGTTCGTCGCGCTGTACTTCCTGATGATTCGTCCGCAAATGAAACGTCAAAAAGAACACAAGGCGATGATTGAAGCAGTGACGCGCGGCGATGAAGTAGTGACATCCGGCGGCGTTCTTGGCAAGGTCACCAAGGTGTCAGACGTCTATGTTTCGATCGAAGTCCAGGAAGGCACGGAGTTGATTTTGCAAAAGAGCGCAGTCACCACCTTGCTGCCAAAAGGCACGATCAAGTCGCTGTAATCCGGGTTAAACGCCCCACCTCTGCTAGCCGGATGTGGGGTTGATTTTTGTCTGACGTTCCATTCCGAACCCTGAATCAATATGAATCGCTATCCCCTCTGGAAGTACATTACGATCGCCGTCGCATTGCTGATAGGCGTGCTGTACACGATCCCGAATTTCTTTGGTGAGTCGCCTGCCGTGCAAATCAGCAGTGCCAAAGCCACGATCAAGGTCGACAGTTCCCTGATGACTCAGGTTGAGCAAGTCTTGAAGAAAGAGGGTATCCAATCTGACGGGATTGTATTTGAAACCTTGGGTACACAAGGCACTGTGCGCGTCCGTTTCCCGAATACCGATATCCAGTTCAAAGCCAAAGGCTTGCTGGAAAGGGATTTGAATCTCGACCCTGCCGACCCTACGTATCTGGTCGCATTCAACCTGTTGCCGAACACACCGTCCTGGCTGCAAAGCCTGCATGCTGCGCCTATGTATCTGGGCCTCGATTTGCGCGGCGGCGTTCACTTCCTGATGCAGGTTGATACCAAGGCTGTGATGAACAAGCGGGTGCTGGGCCTGCAAGCCAGCGCACGTGCTATTTTGCGCGACAAGAATGTGCGTCACTCCGGTATCGCCCGCAGCGGTGACAACATCGAAATTTCCTTCCGCGATGCCGCGACCCGCGACAAGGCACGTACTGCTCTCGGCGATGAATTGCGTGAGCTGGCCTTGACCGACAGCGGTACTGGCGAAGATTTGAAACTGGTGGGCGCTTTGCAGCCTGCCGCGTTGAAGCAAACTGTAGAAGATGCGGTTCAGCAAAACATCACGACCTTGTCGAAACGCGTCAATGAACTGGGCGTTGCCGAGCCTTTGATCCAGCGTCAGGGCGCAGACCGTATCGTTGTGCAATTGCCCGGCGTACAAGATGTGTCGCGCGCCAAGGACATCATCGGCAAGACGGCGACTCTGGAAATACGTCTGGTCGATGAAACAGTAACGCGCGGTACTGAAGAAACTGCGGCCATTCCATTCGGCTCCGAACTGTTCAAGGTCGGCAAGAACGCGCCTGTGGTGCTGTACAAGGATACGATCATTACCGGCGAGTACATTTCCAGCGCATCCGCCAGCTTCGATTCGAATCATCAACCGTCCGTCAGCATCGATTTGAACGGTGACGGCGGTCGTCGCATGCGCGAGGCAACCCGCTCGCGTGTCGGCAAATCGATGGCGATCGTCCTGTTTGAAAAGAACAAGGGCGAAGTCCTGAGCGTGGCAACAATACGCGATGAACTCGGTGCACGCTTCCAGATTACCGGCATGGGTTCTTCTGAAGCTGCCAGCGACCTGGCTTTGCTGCTGCGCGCCGGCTCTCTGGCGGCACCTATGGAAATCATAGAAGAACGTACGATCGGACCGCAACTCGGTGCAGAGAACATCAGCAAGGGTTTCCATGCTACGTTGTATGGCTTTATCGCGATTGCGATATTCATGATTGTGTATTACCGCATGTTTGGGTTCTTCAGCGTATTTGCACTGGGGGTCAACGTCATGCTGCTGATTGCCCTCCTGTCATTGCTGCAGGCGACACTGACTCTGCCGGGTATCGCCGCGATTGCGTTGACGCTGGGTATGGCGATTGATGCGAACGTGCTGATTAATGAACGTATTCGAGAAGAGCTTCGGGCAGGACATTCGCCACAGACGGCGATTTCGATAGGCTTTGAACGGGCATGGGCAACCATTCTCGATTCCAACGTGACGACGCTGATTGCTGGTCTTGCACTGTTGATTTTCGGTTCAGGCGCAGTGCGTGGTTTTGCTGTAGTGCATTGCCTGGGTATTTTGACTTCGATTTTCTCTTCGGTGTTTGTCTCGCGCGGTTTCGTGAATCTCTGGTACGGACGCAAGAAAAAACTGACGTCGGTATCGATAGGCCAGGTCTGGAAGCCAACTACCTGAAAATGAGTATGACCGCGCATTTTCAATGCGCCGTGCTGTGACCGATTGAATCGTATTTAGACAGACTGCACATTCGTCGCGCATCCAAGAAAATCGCGAAACACGAGGCAGTCGCCAAGAGAGGAAAGTGATGGAGTTTTTCCGCATCAAAAAAGATATTCCGTTCATGCGCCATGCGTTGATTTTCAACGTGATTTCGATCCTGACATTTGTCGCTGCTGTGTTCTTCCTGTTTCACAAGGGCTTGCACCTGTCGATCGAATTTACCGGCGGTACCGTGATGGAAGTTGCTTATCCTAAAGCTGCTGACATCGAGGGCGTACGTACCAAGATCGCTGATCTCGGTTACACCGATATGCAAGTGCAGAGCTTCGGTACGGCGCAGGACGTGTTGATCCGTCTGCCGGTGCAGGCAAATGCTGATACGGCGCAGGTCAGTCAGCGCGTGATGGGTGCCTTGACGGCGCAGGACAGTGCAGTCGTGTTGAAGCGCGTCGAGTTCGTCGGTCCTCAGGTTGGGGAAGAGTTGACGCATGACGGTTTGATGGCACTTGCCATGCTTGTTATCGGCATCATGATTTACCTGGCGTTCCGCTTCGAATGGAAATATGCCGTCTCCGCCATTTTCGCGAACTTGCATGACGTCGTCATCATTCTTGGTTTCTTTGCCTTCTTCCAGTGGGAGTTTTCCCTGACCGTTCTGGCTGCAGTGCTGGCGGTGCTCGGTTATTCAGTGAATGAATCGGTGGTCGTGTTCGATCGTGTGCGGGAAACCTTCCGCGATCGCAAGCATGGCAAGATGGCGGTCGCCGATGTGATGAATCACGCGATCACCAGCACCATTTCACGTACGATGATTACGCACGGTTCCACACAATTGATGGTGCTGTCGATGTTGTTCCTCGGCGGCCCGACGCTGCATTACTTCGCGCTCGCATTGACGATTGGTATCTGCTTCGGTATTTACTCTTCAGTATTCGTTGCGGCTGCATTGGCGATGTGGCTGGGCGTCAAACGTGAAGACTTGATCAAGCCGATCAAGGAAAAGGACGAGCACGACGGCGCTGTAGTGTAAGCACCTGACGCAATAAAAAAGCCGGCAATTGCCGGCTTTTTTATTGCGTATGTTCATTACGACTTTCTGCCTCAGTACTTGGCTTTGGGCAGCTTGCCTGTCAGATTGGCATGCAGCTTGGTCAATTCCTTGTCCAGCGCATCGAAATCCTGTTCTGCATAATTGACGAAGGACTGCTTGCCGAATGCGATTTGCGGCGCGAATACTCGGTTGAATTCGGCCTCGCCTAGTTTGGTAAGGCGTACCAATGTGCTGCGTCTGTCTTCCACTTGCGTGACGCGCTCCACCAAGCCTTTTTCCTGCAGCCTATCAATGACGCCGGTCAGCGTGCCTTTGGTGATCAGCGTCCTCTCGCCCAGGTCCTTAAAGGTCATTCCCTCTGTATTGCCGAGCGTCGCCACAATATCGAACTGCGAGGGTGTGAGCCCGGTTCGGCTGCGGATATTGGCACCGGATTGGCGCTCGAAAGCATGAAAGCATTCAGCCAGTAAGCGGATACTGCGGACGTAGCGTTCAGTCATAAAATTCCAGAACTCACACTAAATGTAAGTGCACGATAAAAGCAAAAGTAACAGTACGAAGTAAAAAGCCGACGCCTGATGACGTCGGCTTTTTTGAGTAGTCAGATGTGCTTAGTCTGCCTTGACTGCTTCAACCTGGATCGCCAGTTTGACTTCAGGCGAGAAACCGTAGTTCATGCCGTAGGTAAGGCCGAAGTCGGCACGATTGAAGGTGGCCGATACGTCGGCACCGCAGACTTCGCGCTTCAACATTGGATGTTGAATGCACTTGAATTTGTTGATCGCCAGCGTCACAGGTTTGGTCACGCCCAACAGGGTCAGCTCGCCATCCACTGCAACCGGTTTGTCGCCATCGAACTTGATCGCCTTGCTTTTGTAGGTCGCAGTCGGAAATTTCTCGACGTTGAACATGTCTTTGCCTTTTGCATGCTCATTCATTTTAGCGTGACCGAAATCGATAGAGCTGGCATCGATAGTGATGTCCAGTGAGCCGGTTTTCGCAGCACGATCCAGCACAACATTGCCGCTGGTTTTGTCAAACTTGCCGCGCCAGAAAGAGATGCCCATGTGATCGGCTTCAAAGCTGGGGTAGGTATGGCTAGGATCGATCGTATAGTTTTGTGCAAATGCGGAAGTAGCGCTGGCGGCCAGCAAACAGATCAGTGCAATTTTTGATTTCATTCAATAACTCCTGGATGGGTTGAGGTAAGGCATTTATATCGAGTATCGGCCTCAATGACCGATACAAATTTGTGCTGCAAGTTTTGCTGCAATCGGTACACCGATTTTGTACTGCTATTGCGCGGCAACGACGCGGAACTTGATCGTGACTTCATCGGCCACCATGCTGGTGTCTTTCCATTCGCCTTCGCCGATGTTGTAGGTCAGACGTTTGATCGGCAGCACGCCTTCAAACACTTGATTGCTACCATCTTTTTTCACGCTCATAGGAAAGCTGACATCGGTGGTTTTGCCCTTGATTGTGAGTTTGCCGGTGACGTCGAGCTTACCTGCGGCTCCCGCCTTGATCTGGCTGGAGATGAAGCTGGCTTTGGGGAATTGTGGAGCGTTAAACCATTCCTTTTTCATCACTTCCTTGTTGTAATCGGCATCGCCCAGATCGAAGCTGGTGATGTCTATATCGACATTGGCTTTCGATGTCTCCGGCTTGGCGACGTCATAGGTGATTTGTGCATTGAATTTCTTGAACTTGGCATCGACAGGTACGTTCAATTGCTTGAAGGTGATCGTGACATTGCTTTTGCTCGCATCCGTTTTCAAGGCGGTGGCGGCAATGGCCGGCACCGCAATGCAGACAGCCGCGATGGCTAGCCAGCGATGCGCGCTGTTAAAAGGTCGGCTGACAGTGGAGCGTAAGAACATGGGTAGATCCTTTCAAGGATAAGAAGATCAAGGAAGCATGCGTTGCAGCGTGCGGTCCCGGTCTATGAATTGATGTTTGAGTACGGCGAGAATGTGCAGGAAAAACACGCCCAGCAATACAACATTGAAAGCGTAATGGACTTGTTTGAGCACTAATTTCAATTCCTGATCAGGGGGGATCAAGACCGGCAATGGCAGGACGCCCAAATACATGACCGGAACACCCGCGGCAAGACTGTAAAAGTAGCCGGATAACGGTACCGCAAAGATCAACACATACATCAGCGCGTGAGAAATGTGCGACGCTTTTTTTTGCCAGCCAGGCATGCTCTCGGCGTAAGGCGGCGCGGCGTGCGTCATGCGCCACAATATGCGCAAGCAGGCGAGCCCGAATACTGTCACGCCCAGCCATTTGTGCCAGGAAAAATATCTGAGCTTGGTCGGCGTCAAGCCGGGTATATCGACCATCGTCAGCCCGAGTAGAAAGGCAGCAATGATCAGTATCGCCATCAGCCAGTGCAGCGTAATTGCGGTGAGCGTGTAGCGTCGCATGGTTTTATTTTGGTAATTAGTTCGAACTAGGACTAATATAACAAAATAAAAAGAAGTCTGCAGGCGACTGCTTTAATCAGCAGGCCGGCAGACTTCTTTAGCGGGTATTCAGTATGTGCTTAGGGATGCGCTGAATGCGATCAGATTTCCTTGGCAAGCTTGGTAGCGTAGCCGATGTAGTTTGCTGGCGTCATTGCCAACAACAAATCTTTGGCTTCCTGTGGAATTGCCAATGTCACGATGAACTCCTGTAGCGCTTCTTTCGAAATGCCTTTGCCACGTGTCAAATCCTTTAATTGCTCGTACGGATTTTCAATGCCGTAACGGCGCATCACGGTTTGCACCGGTTCTGCCAATACCTCCCAAGTGTCATCCAGGTCAGCAGCCAGACGTGCTGGATTGACTTCCAGCTTGTTCAAACCGCGCAGGCAGCTGTCATAGGCCAGCAAGGCGTAGCCGAAGCCGACACCGATATTGCGTAGTACGGTTGAGTCCGTCAGGTCGCGCTGCCAGCGTGAGACCGGCAATTTTTCTGCCATGTGTTTCAACACTGCGTTGGCCATACCGAGATTGCCTTCCGAGTTTTCGAAATCAATCGGGTTGACCTTGTGCGGCATCGTCGAAGAACCGATTTCACCCGCCTTCGTCGATTGCTTGAAATAGCCAAGCGAGATGTAACCCCAGATATCGCGATTCAAATCGAGCAGAATAGTGTTGGTGCGTGCAATCGCATCGAACAACTCAGCCATGTAATCATGCGGTTCAATTTGAATCGTATAAGGATTGAAAGTCAGGCCCAGACGCTTTTCAATCACGTCTTTGGAAAATGCCTGCCAGTCTGTATTCGGGTAAGCCGACAAATGCGCATTGAAGTTACCAACTGCGCCATTCATCTTGCCTAGAATTTCTACTTCGGCGATGCGTTTGATGGCGCGCTGTAAACGTGCGACGACGTTGGCCATTTCCTTGCCGAGCGTGGTCGGGCTGGCAGGTTGGCCGTGCGTACGTGACATCATCGGCAATGCGGCATTGTCATGCGCCAGTTGCGTCAATTTGGCAACCAGTGCTTGCAGTGCGGGCAGCAGTACGGTATCGCGAGCTGCTTTCAACATCATGCCGTGCGAAGTATTGTTGATGTCTTCCGAGGTGCAGGCAAAGTGGATGAACTCGGTTGCGGCGACCAGTTCCGGCACATCCTTGACTTGTTCCTTGAGCCAGTACTCGACGGCTTTTACGTCGTGATTGGTAACTGCTTCAATCGCCTTGATTTTTTCTGCATCGGCTTCGGTGAAGTCGGTCGTCAATTTATTCAGCAATGCATTTGCACTTGCCGAAAATGGTTTAATCTCTGAAAAACCGGCTTCCGACAAGGCTTGCAGCCAAGAAATTTCTACTTTCACGCGGTGATGCATGAAGCCGGATTCAGACAGAATCGGGCGCAGTTTATCGGTTTTGCTGGCGTAGCGGCCATCCAGTGGGGAAAGGGCGGAGAGCGTAGAAAGAGGCATGATGATGAGCGACAAGCGCAATGACGTGAATGAAATAGCAGCCGGAAATGCCAGTGTGTCCAAATTCGGTGCAAATACGGAATCCGACATTTTACCACTCGCCAAGCGTGCAAAATAGGAGTGCCTAATCTGCGCTGAAAGAGGCGGCTTCCACAGAGAGCCGATGTTATAATCGCCTTCCAATTTTCGACCTAAAGCATCTATGAAACTAATTGGTTCTCTCGCCAGCCCTTACGTACGCAAAGTGCGTGTAGTGATGCTGGAAAAAAGAATTGAGTACGATTTTGCTCTGGAGAATGTTTGGGCTGCCGATACCTTGATTCAGGAATCAAATCCGCTGGGCAAAGTGCCCTGCCTGATCATGGAAGACGGTGGCGCGATGTTCGACTCCCGCGTGATCGTCGAGTACCTCGATACCCTGACACCGGTAGGAAAATTAATTCCGCCTAATGGCCGTGAACGCGCGGAAGTAAAGTGCTGGGAAGCGCTGGCCGACGGCGTATGCGATGCTGCCATGCTGCTGCGTTTGGAGCATACATTGAGGCCGGCCGAGCAACGCACGCAGAGCTGGATCGATAGACAAACATCCAAGGTAAACCAGGGCTTGAAAGCGATGTCGGTCGGCTTGAAAGACACGGCGTTTTGTGCCGGCAATCAATACACGCTGGCTGATGTGGCAGTTGGCTGCACGCTGGATTGGCTGACGTTCCGTTTTCCCGAAATCTCATGGCGTACGGAATACCCCAATCTGGAAAAACTGCTGGAGAAATTGTCAGAACGTCCTTCGTTCAAGGAAACGCTGCCGAAGTAATTTTTCTTGGGCGGGCAATAGCAGGTAAAAAAAGGGACGCAGATGCGTCCCTTTTTTATTTTGATCAGATCCAACAAGCGGCAATCTTGTCGATTGCCTTTGTAGACATGAAGAAATTACTCGCCAGCCATCTGCGTTTGCAGATAATTTTGTATGCCGACTTTTTCGATCAGGTCGAGTTGCGTTTCCAGCCAGTCGATATGTTCTTCTGTATCGTCCAGGATGTATTGGAATAATTCGCGCGAGACATAATCGCCGACTTCTTCACATGCCGCGATGCCTTCTTTGACGGTTTTTTGCGCAGCGACTTCCAGCTTCAAATCGCAGTTCAACATTTCGTGCGTGTTCTCGCCGATCATCAGCTTGTGCAGCAATTGCACATTCGGCAGGCCATCGAGCATCAGTATGCGATCGATCAGCTTGTCGGCGTGTTTCATCTCGCCGATCGATTCTTCGTATTCCTTCTTGGCGATTTTTTCAAAGCCCCAATGCTTGTACATGCGTGCATGCAGGAAGTATTGATTGATGGCGCTGAGTTCGTTGGTAAGCTGCGCGTTGAGCAGCTTGATGATTTTGCTGTCACCTTTCATGGGAGCCTCGAAAGTGATGTGTGAATAAGGAGCTGGCAGACGAGCGACAATAGTAGTCAACAGGTTTGGCTAGCGAGAGGTCCACATGATAGCGCAGGAATGCCGGATTCCTATCATTTCAGCTTCATTTCGTTAGCTGGAATCATTCGTGTTTCGATTGAAAAAGCGAGAGTGGGTAAGGGTTTGCGCAGCTTAATGCATGTGGGATATGGTTTGCTCGGAAAAAGAAAATGCGCGCAACAGCTGCTTGCTGAGCGCGCATTTTTTTGACTACAGGCAAGGTTGAAAATTCGCCCGTTTTGTTTTATTTCTTCGGTGCTTCCGTCACAAACCCCATCTTGGTCAAGCCGCCGGATTGTGCCGCAGCCATCACCTGCGCGACCTTTTCATAAGGCGTCGTGCGTTCTGCACGCAAATGCAACTCAGGCTGTGGTGTCACCTTGGCGGCGTCCGCTAGGCGGGACGCCAACTGTGTTTCATCCAGCACTTCATTGTTCCAGTACACCTGACCGGCAGCATCAATCGACACGTTCACGGTTTCAGGTTTGACTTCGTTAGGCTGATTCGCCGCACGTGGAAGATCCAGCTTGACCGCATGATTCATGACCGGAATGGTCATGATGAAGATGATCAGCAGCACCAGCATCACGTCGACCAGCGGCGTGGTATTGATCTCGGGATTGAAGTCGTCTTCGTCCGACAGGGAGCCCATCGCCATTATTTGCCTCCGACTGCCGTGAGCTTGGTCCCGTTGGCACTCGGCGTGCTGGCATCGTTGGCGCGTGCGCCGGTGACGAACAAGGCGTGCAGATCGAAGCCGAATTTATTCATCTTTGCAATCGTCGACTTATTGCCGCGCACCAGCGCGTTGTAACCGAAGGTCGCAGGAATCGCCACTGCCAGACCGAGCGCCGTCATGATCAGCGCCTCACCTACCGGACCGGCAACCTTGTCGATACTGGCTTGTCCCGAAGTGCCGATCGCTACCAGCGCGTGATAGATGCCCCAGACCGTGCCGAACAGGCCGACGAAGGGTGCTGTCGAGCCTACCGATGCCAGTACCGCCATGCCGGTCTGCAGCTTGGCCGAAGTTTCATCAATCGCCTGGCGCAAGGACAAGGTAACCCAGTCGCTGACCGACAATTGATCGTGCAAATGACCTTTGTGTGCTTCGTGATGGCGCATCGCGGTGACGCCAGCTTCTGCAATCGAAGCAAACGGATTGCCGGTACCCAGCGTTGCGGTGCCTTGTTCGAGGCTGGTGGCGTCCCAGAACTCATGACCGGCGGCATTGCCGGCGCGGCGATATTGCATCAGCTGCAGTGCCTTGGTCACGATGACGTACCAGGATGCGATCGACATGGCGACCAGCAACACGGCCACCCCTTTGGTGACAAAGTCACCTTGCGCCCACAAACTCTCTAAACCGTACGGACTGACTTCCATGATGATTCCTTCTTTATCTATTTAATGTGAAATTAATTGGCACGATGGCATAGGCCGGAGTCGGTCTGCCGTCCTCCAGATAAGGCTTGAACAATGCGCGCATCACCGCATCGCGTGCCGCGTCATCCATGCGCAGAGAGCCTGATGATTTCTGGATTTCCACCTTGTCGGCGCGACCTTTTTCATTGATCAGCACGCGCATTGTGACAGTTCCCTCATTGCCCATGCGTGCATCCAGCGGCGGATATACCGGACGCGGTGCATTGATGTAAGACACACCCGAAATCAGTTTGGGGGGGGCGGGTACAGAAGGGGCAGATGGTGCTGCCGGAGCCGCCACGGCCGGTGGCTCTTTCGATTCCTGCGGTGGCGACGGCGCCTCCGTGATGGCTTGTGGCGATGGCGCCTCGGCTACAACCGGACGCGGCGTTGGGCGTGTTACCTGCTTCTTGACGACCGGCACGGTCTTGGGCTCGGCCGGTTGTGGTCGCGGTTGCGGTGCTGGTTCTTCGGTAATGAAAGTGGCGAAAATCTCTCTCGGCAATGCTTGCGCGACCTGATGCACCAAACCGCTGCGCAAGGCATAGAACAATGCAATGTGCAGCAGGATGATGATGAGGAGCGGCGCGTATTTTCTGAGAGCTTGTGACATGTACGGCGGAGAGCGCGGTGCTGACGATTGAATCGATATTGCGTTCATAAAATTGCTTATGCGGCCAATGCGTTTGGATGAAACATTATAGGTTGATGTGGACGCGCATCCGCAAGGCATTCACGCAATACACGTTTTGCACAAGAATGGCATTTGCCACAGCAAGTGCCAACTTCAAGATTATTGCGCAATTCCGACATCGATGTGATGCCGTTATCAACTGCCAGTTTTATTTTCCTTTCGGAAACATTGTTGCAAACGCAGACAATCATCGAATCCTCTTGCTACTTTCTTCGTAGATGAAAAAATAAAAATGTAGTTCCAAAATTTCCGGTTGCTTACTTTGTTGCGACTGATTTCATTTCAATTCACGCGTTGTCCACGCGCTGTCCGATAACCAGACGCGTAAACAAACTAAATTTCTCTGGTTGTGGCATCGCCCGTTCAACCACGATGCCCCACTGTTCCGATAATTGCTGACAAGTTGCGCGTAATACCGGCGCCAGATCTGGCAGGTCCGCCAGCGCTTTCAAATGTCGCTCTATCACCGAGGCCAGTTTGAGGCACGCATTGCTTTCCTGATTATTCGCCGTGTAATGCGACATCAAATGCAGGACGGCGGAAACGAGTAACTCTGGTTGTGCCGGCGCTGCGTTTGGTTCCTGTAATGCCTGATCCGTTTTGTCGATAGCCATCAAACTCTCCTTGTCGGTTGGTTTGGCTTGCTGGCGTAACGTTGAATGTTGCGCGTGGCTGGCTTGCGAATCGGTATTTCTGTATCTGCACTTCTAAAATTACTTATGCCGTCAAAATCAATTTATTCAACTGTGTCAAACGGAGGCGGTAAATTCTGCCTTCGTGTGCAATTTCCACTTCCCGCATTTGTCTGAACAAATCACGGCTGCTGATGCGGGTTATCGGCTCCGTTCCCTCATTCTGACGTGCCACGAGGGGCACATTTGCCTGTGCTTCACGTTCTGTTGAGATCGCCATGATCAACCTTTTATCTAAATGAGAACAATTCGTGTTTAGATTATTCGCGATTTGAACTTCAATTGCAAGCCCTTTTGCTGGCGACGGGCGTTTGGAGGCAAATATTTTCGGGTTTTTGCTGCCGCAGGCGCCGAAAGTTGGCGGGCGGCTATGTTTTTGGCTTATTCAGTGCTGAAATGACAAAAGCCAGGGTGCCGATAGTCGGCAAGCCTGGCCCTGTTAAAAGACGGATGTGGAGCTGGAAAGCTAGTGGATCGGGTTAAACGATTCTGCCTGTGCAATCGGCCAGTAGGTGGCGAAGACCTCGGGTAATTCCTTTTCCGGATTGGCCTCAGTCAGCAGTTGGCCGGATTCCAGATACGGAAGCAAGGCTGAAACCAGCTTGACCTGATTGGCTGACACGCGTCTTACCAAATGATGCGGCTTCAGTTGCGATGGATGATTCAAGCCGGCGGCAGCAATTAGTTCAGCTAACGCCTTTAATGTATTTTGATGGAAATTGGCAACGCGCTCGGCTTTGTCAGGTACAACCAAAGCGCGCTGCCGCATGGCGTCTTGCGTAGCGATGCCGGTTGGGCAGCGATCAGTGTGGCAACTCTGCGACTGAATGCAGCCAAGCGCGAACATGAAGCCGCGTGCCGAGTTGCACCAGTCTGCACCCAGTGCGAGCGTACGCACGATATCAAAAGCAGTGACGATTTTGCCGGACGCGCCTAGCTTGATCTTGTCGCGCAATTTGGCGCCAACCAAGGTGTTGTGTACGAGTAGCAGTGCCTCCTGCAACGGTACGCCGACATGATCTGTAAATTCGACTGGCGCGGCACCAGTGCCGCCTTCACCGCCATCAATCACGATGAAGTCCGGTGTGATGCCTGTTTGCAGCATGGCCTTTACGATGCCGAAAAACTCCCATGGATGGCCTATCGCCAGCTTGAAGCCGGTCGGCTTGCCGCCCGATAGTGTGCGTAACTGATCTATAAATTGCAGCAAGCTTATCGGTGTATCGAAGGCGGAATGCGAAGACGGTGAGATGCAATCCATGCCTTGTGGTACGCCGCGCGCGTCCGCAATTTCTATCGAGACCTTGGCGCCGGGCAGCATGCCGCCGTGTCCGGGTTTGGCACCTTGCGACAGTTTCACCTCAATCATTTTCACTTGCGGCAGCGTCGCGTTGGCGGCAAATTTTTCAGCAGAAAAGCTGCCGTGTTCGGTGCGGCAACCGAAATAGCCGGAACCAATTTCCCACACCAGATCGCCACCGGGCTCACGGTCGTCTTCGGGACGGTGATAGCGACTGATGCTACCTTCGCCAGTGTCATGCATGAAGCGGCCTCTTTGCGCGCCCTGATTCAAGGCGCGTATTGCATTGGCTGACAAGGCGCCGAAACTCATCGCCGAAATATTGAAGATGCTGGCTGAATACGGTTGTGCACGATCGGCGCCGATGGTGATGCGGAAATCGTGCGAGCCGACTTTGGCCGGCATGATCGAATGATTGATCCATTCATAATCACTTTGGTAGACATCCATTTGCGTGCCGAACGGACGTTTGTCGACGGCTTGTTTTGCGCGCTGATATACGAGTGAACGCTGGTTGCGCGAGAACGGATTCGGTGCGGCGTCATCCTCCAGAAAATACTGGCGTATTTCTGGACGAACCGATTCGAACATATAGCGGAAATGCGCGAGGATAGGGTAATTGCGCAGCAAGGCGCGCTTGGTCTGAATGATATCGGCAATTCCGACGGCAGTCAGTGCACCGGACAGGGCGACCAGCCACCAGCCTGCATGCAACAATATCGCCACGATCAAAGATGACACGAAAACAAATCCAGCCCCTATCAAGGCTAGATAACGTACAGGGAAATCACGCATTTTTTCTCCAGACAGAATCTCCGGCTACGAGCGGAGTATTCGCGGGACAGTGTACAACGGCAGCCATGGGTTTCTTGAATAGCTAGATGATACTTATATAGCCCTTGTCGATATCGTCGTAGGTGAACGAGCAGGCTTATCGGGCATCACTTGGTGGTCGGCGGTAAATCGACAGAGAAATTGTTCCGCCTATCCCATTGAAGAACTATTGATGATGCCGCCGCCCAGACAAACATCACCTTGGTAAAGAACGGCGGATTGTCCTGGCGTGACGGCCCATTGCGGTGCGGCAAAGTTAAGCGAGAAGCTGTCATTGCCGGTGTGCTGCGTGCAGGCGACATCGGCCTGTCTATACCGGGTTTTGGCGGACAATTGCTCAATATCAGGCGGTGTCCCCGCGACCCAGCTCATCTGGCCCGCGCTTAATTCTGATGACAGCAACCAGGGATGATTGTGGCCTTGCACTATGTATAAGGTGTTGGTCGCTACGTCCTTGCGGGCGACATACCAGGGATCGCTATTGCCGTCACTATTCTTGTGCGTTTTCATGCCGCCCAAGCCTATCCCTTTGCGTTGTCCCAAAGTATAAAAACTCAAGCCTACGTGCTCGCCGACGATGGTGCCGTCAGGGGTTTTCATAGGGCCAGGCTGATATGACAAATAGCGATTAAGGAAGTCGCGAAACGGACGTTCGCCGATGAAGCAGATGCCGGTTGAATCTTTCTTTGCCGCGTTTGGCAGCTTCAGTTGTTCGGCTATCTTGCGCACTTCGGTTTTGTGGATTTCACCTAGCGGGAATAGGGTTTTAGCCAATTGCGCCTGGTTCAAGCGATGCAAAAAATAGCTTTGATCCTTGCTGGCGTCGACGGCTTTTAATAGCTGGGTTTGACCGGCGTTCGGTCCTGACGTCACTTCGCGCACGCGCGCATAGTGGCCGGTCGCGATCATGTCGGCGCCCAAATGCATGGCGTGATCCAGGAACGCTTTGAATTTGATTTCGGCATTGCACAGCACGTCAGGGTTGGGCGTGCGGCCGGCTTGATATTCGCGCAGGAACTCGGCGAATACACGGTCTTTATATTCAGAGGCGAAATTGACGGCTTCGATATCGACGCCGACCACATCGGCTACGCTGACCGCATCGATCCAGTCCTGGCGCGTCGAACAGTATTCGGAATCATCGTCATCTTCCCAGTTCTTCATGAACAGGCCTATGACTTCGTAGCCTTGTTCCTTTAGTAGCCAGGCAGAGACCGAAGAATCGACGCCGCCCGACATGCCGATGACGACACGTTTCCTGCTCGAACCTTTAGCCACCGATCACCTCGTAGACCGATGGATCGGTTTGCAGCAGCGACAATGGCGCACGCTTCCCAGCCAGATAGTCATCGACGCGCGCCAATACGGAAGGGCTGCGATGCTTGTCCTGGCAGGCGAGCAATTCATCGTAGCTCATCCAGACCGCGCGCAGGATACCGACATCCAATGGCTGATCGTGTTTGGCGCCAACTTCACCACAAAAGCTGAAACTTAGATAAGTGACGTCATGGCCGGTACGTGCAGATACATAGCGCGACATATACATGCCGACCAGAGCGGTGGGAGTGAAGTCGTGGGCGGTTTCTTCAAGGGTTTCGCGGACGACAGCCTGCGCCAGCGATTCGTGCGGGTCGAGATGCCCGGCCGGTTGATTAAAGCGGACGCCCTCACTGGTTTCTTCTTCTACCAGCAGGAAAAGTCCATCACGCTCGATGATGGCGGCAACAGTAACAGATGGTTTCCAGACGTCAGGCATAAGGGCTCTCGGAATAACCTGCTATTTTAGCGCGCACGGCAGAAAGTTGCCCGCAATGTTTCCCTTGTCAAAAATGTTGTAAAAAATGAGTCAGGTCAAGATTGCGCATCTTTGCCTTTGCTAAGGTGGACATTTAGCTTTATGCTTATTGGTTCGTTGCTCTAACGGAAGCCGACGAAAAGCGCGTGCACTTTGGTTAAGCCGGGTAGCGCGATCGCCCGATGGATCGGCGCGAATTCTTCTGCGACTGTGAAAACATCAGTTACAGGAACGACTGAAGTCCTGCTTTAAGCCGGTGGAAGCCGCCGGTTTTGGGAAAATACATAAATTAATTGATTTGCCTTCGCCACGTTCGGGCGTTGAGGCAAAGGTTTGAATACGGAATGGAAGAAACATGCAACGCGTTATGCTCAGAGCGAAAATTCACCGCGCAAAGGTGACTCAGGCTGACCTGCACTATGAAGGTTCATGCGGGATCGATGCGGATTTGCTGGATGCGGCCGACATCAAGGTCGGCGAAAGAATTGAGCTGTACAACATCAATAACGGTGAGCGCTTCTCGACTTATGCGATTCAAGGCGTAAGAGGTAGTGGCGAGATCTCGTTGAACGGCGCTGCTGCACGTCGCGCGCACCTCGGCGATTTGATGATTATTTGCACCTATGGTCCTATGAGCGATGAAGAAATCGCGACCTATGTTCCGAAGATTGTTTTCGTCGATGAAGACAATCATTTCGCCGGAATGAAAGATTAATTACCCAACGTTATCGCTAGAAAATCCCGGTCGCGCCATCAGTGCAGCTTGAACCGGGTTAGTCGTGTGCGTGTTTATATGTCGTTGGCAAGCCAAGAATTTAAACAAACTAAGAGAGATGCATTATGTCTTTAGTTATAGGAGTGCCGCGGGAGTCATTCCCCGGGGAAAAACGGGTGGCGACTGTGCCAGAAGTCGTTGAAAAGCTGATCAAACTCGGCTTTTCCGTCAGCGTAGAATCCGGCGCCGGTGACGACGCCAACTTCAGCGACGATACTTACCGCGCCGCTGGTGCACAGATCGTGCAAGGCGCTACCAGCTTGTGGTCCGCGTCCGATATCGTCTTCAAGGTGCGTGCTCCAAGTGCCGAGGAAATCGGTCTGATTCGCGAAGGTAGTACCCTGATCGGCTTCATCTGGCCGGCGCAAAATCCTGAATTGATGCAGCAGCTTGCCGCCAAGCGCGTTACCGTTTTGGCGCTGGACTCGCTGCCGCGCACGCTGTCGCGCGCGCAGAAGATGGATGCTTTGACCTCTACCGCCGGTGTCAGCGGCTATCGCGCTGTCATCGAGGCTGCCAATGCTTTCGGTCGTTTCTTCAACGGCCAGATCACGGCTGCAGGCAAGGTTCCTCCGGCCAAGGTCTTTATCGCAGGTGCTGGCGTGGCCGGTTTGGCTGCGATCGGTACGGCTGCCAGCCTAGGCGCCATCGTTCGTGCCAACGATACTCGTGCAGAAGTGGCCGATCAAGTGGTATCGCTGGGCGGCGAATTCGTGAAGGTCGATTATGACGAAGAAGGTTCGGGTGGCGGTGGCTATGCCAAGGTCATGTCCGAAGGTTTCCAGGCTGCGCAGCGTGAGATGTACGCTCAGCAGGCCAAGGAATGCGACATCATCATCACCACCGCGCTGATCCCGGGCAAGCCGGCTCCTAAACTGATTACTGCCGAAATGGTTCAGTCCATGAAACCCGGCAGCGTGATTGTCGATATGGCTGCCGAGCAGGGCGGCAACTGCGAACTGACCGAACCCGGCAAGGTCGTGGTGAAGCACGGCGTGACCATCGTCGGTTACACCGACCTGCCGAGCCGTCTGCCTAAGCAGGCGAGTACGCTGTACTCAACCAACCTGCTGCGTCTGACCGAAGAGCTGTGCAAGGACGCCGAAGGTAAAAAGACGACTGATGGCACCATCAACGTCAATATGGAAGACGAAGCCATTCGTGGGCTGACAGTCATCAAGGAAGGCAACATCACCTGGCCGCCTCCGCCGCCGAAACAAGTGGCTGCTCCGGCTGCTAAACCAGCTGTTGCGCCAGCGCCAGCGCATGGTCATGGTCCTAGCGGCAAAGTGTCATCGCCTACTCGCGTAGCGACCATGTTTGCATTCGCTGTTCTGCTGTTTGGTTTGATTGGCTATGGTGCACCAACGGCTTTCCTCGGCCATTTGACTGTATTCGTACTAGGTTGCTTCATTGGTTACATGGTGGTCTGGAATGTGACACCGGCATTGCATACGCCTCTGATGAGCGTTACCAACTCCATCTCGTCGATCATCGTGATCGGCGCGCTGGTACAGGTTGCGCCACCACTGGTTGATGGCATCACGCGTCCCGAGCTGCTGATCAAGTGCCTCGCTGCTGCTGCTATCGCTTTGACCGCAATCAACATGTTCGGTGGGTTTGCTGTTACCCGTCGCATGCTTGATATGTTCCGCAAGAATTAAGGAGACCACAATGTCTGCAAATCTGGCCACTGTCTCCTACATCGGAGCAACCATTCTTTTTATCCTCAGCCTGGGTGGCTTGTCGCATCCAGAAACATCACGCCGCGGTAATTTGTACGGCATGATCGGTATGGGCATCGCTGTCCTTGCCACCATCTTTGGACCACGTGTATCGCCGGAAGGTTATGCCTGGATCATCGCCGCACTGGTCGTCGGTGGTTCGATTGGCCTGTACGCTGCCAAGAAGGTCAAAATGACCGAAATGCCGGAACTGGTTGCATTGATGCACAGTTTCGTCGGTCTGGCCGCAGCGCTGGTTGGTTTCGCCAGCTATATCGATCCCTCGATCCAGCTGGTAGGTGCTGAAAAAGCGATTCATCATGTTGAAATCTACGTCGGTATCTTTATCGGTGCAGTGACTTTCTCTGGTTCGCTGATCGCATTCGGCAAACTGAACGGCAAAATTGGCGGCAAGCCATTGTTGTTGCCAGGCCGTCACGTCATCAACCTGATCGGTCTGCTACTCGTGATCTGGTTCGGCCGTGAGTTCACTATTGCACCAGATGTCGCCAGCGGTATGACTCCGTTGATCATCATGACTGTGATCGCACTGTTGTTCGGCATACATATGGTGATGGCAATCGGTGGTGCTGATATGCCGGTCGTCGTATCGATGTTGAATAGCTATTCCGGCTGGGCGGCTTCGGCTACCGGCTTCATGCTCGGCAATGATTTGCTGATCGTGACGGGTGCTTTGGTTGGTTCCTCAGGTGCGATTCTGTCGTACATCATGTGCCAAGCGATGAACCGCAACTTCTTCAGCGTGATCGCCGGTGGTTTTGGCGGCGGCGCACCGAAGGCTGGTGGTGCTGTTAAAGAGCAAGTTGGCGAGGCGACTCCAGTTACTGCTCAAGAAACCGCAGAACTGCTGCGCGAGGCAAAAAGCGTTGTTATCGTGCCGGGTTACGGCATGGCAGTGGCACAAGCTCAGCATACGGTGAATGACATCACCAAGTTCCTGCGTGCCAAAGGTACCAAGGTTCGTTTCGCGATCCATCCTGTTGCAGGGCGTATGCCTGGCCACATGAATGTATTGCTGGCCGAAGCCAAAGTACCTTACGACATCGTGATGGAAATGGACGAAATCAATGAAGACTTCCCTGATACCGACGTCGTCATGGTCATTGGTGCGAACGACATCGTGAACCCGGATGCGCAAGAAGATCCGGATAGCCCAATCGCTGGCATGCCAGTGCTTGAGGTTTGGAAGGCAGAAACGTCTATCGTCATGAAGCGTTCAATGGCTTCCGGTTATGCTGGTGTCGACAATCCGCTCTTCTACAAAGAAAACAATCGCATGTTGTTTGGCGATGCGAAGAAGATGCTGGACGAAGTCTTGGCAACTCTCAAAGGCTAAGCTGAAAAGTAGTTTGAAAAAAGCCCGCGCAAGCGGGCTTTTTTATTGGGTGCGAATTGTGTGCAAGATGTTGAGCTGATTAGCGAGGGAACAAGTGACCGCTACTCTCGGTTATCACCTGCTCCAATAACCCGGTTGGTTGTACATGGTTTTCAAGTGCGAGATAAACAGCCGCACTTTAGCCGGTACATTGCTTTGCTGCGGATACACCGCCATGATGTCGTATTCAGGAATGGCGTAATCATCGAGTACGGTTTCCAGTAAGCCACTTTCCAACTGGCTTTGTATCTCCCATACAGAGCGCCATGCAATGCCGAGGCCTTCGGTCATCCAGCGATGCAGCAATTCACCGTCGTTGCAGTCAAGACTGCCTTGCGCGCGCACTGAAACGGTTTTGCCGCGGTACTTGAAATACCAGCCGCGTTGCTGCCCACCTTGAAGATTGAAGGATAGGCAATTATGATTAGCCAGATCGTCCAGCGTTTTTGGCTTGCCGTGTTTTTTGAAATATTCTCGCGTACCGCACACCACGCGTTTATTGGCAGCAAGTTTAATGGCAACGAAATTGGGTTCGATGTTGCCCCCGATACGAATGCCCATGTCATACCCTTCTTGCACCAGATCGACGACGCGATCGGTCAGGTTGAATGACATTTTGAGTCCGGGATGTTGCTCCAGAAATTCTTGAGCGTATGGCGCGACGTGTTGCCGGCCGAAAGACGCAGGGGCGGAAATGATCAAATGGCCGGTGACTTTGTTGTTCCCCGCTGAGAGAGCGCTTTCTGCTTGATCCAGTTCTCCCAGCATTTTGCGGCAATGTTCGAGATAGACGGAACCTTCTTCTGTCAGAGCGAGCCTACGTGTAGAGCGATGCAGCAGGCGAACGCCGAGTCGTTTCTCTAAAGAATCAATACGACGCCCCACCATCACAGGCGTTACCTGCAAGGCCAGTGCGGCGGCGGCAAAGCTATTGTGCTCAACCGCCATCACGAAGGCTTCAATCTGTTTTAGCTTATCCATTCGATACTTTAAGTATTTAATTGGTTAATTAATAGTCCTATTCTAAAATTAAAGCATTAGAATTACTATACACATCAGGAAAATTTCATTTCAATGGAGATACAGTAATGGCAAAGATGACAGCAGCCCAAGCAGCAGTTTGGGTAATGCAGAAAGAAGGCATTGATCAGGCGTTCGGCGTACCAGGCGCAGCGATCAACCCGTTTTACTCCGCCATGCAAAAGCAAGGCACGATCAAACACATTCTGGCACGCCACGTAGAAGGCGCGACCCACATGGCTGAGGGTTACACCCGCGCCAAAGCTGGCAATATCGGTGTCGCCCTCGCGACTTCGGGCCCAGGCGGCACAGACATGATCACTGGTCTGTACTCGGCAATTGCGGATTCGATTCCAATTTTGTGCGTTACTGGTCAAGCGCCACGTGCTCGTTTGCACAAAGAAGATTTCCAGGCTGTTGATATCGAGTCGATCTCGAAACCAGTGACTAAATGGTCGGTCATGGTTCGTGAGCCAGCATTGGTTCCACAAGTGTTCCAACAAGCTTTCCACATCATGCGTTCGGGCCGTCCAGGTCCAGTGCTGATCGATTTGCCGTTCGACGTGCAAGTTGCTGAAATCGAATTCGATCCAGATCTGTACGAGCCATTGCCGGTCTACAAACCAGCAGCGACCCGCAAACAAATCGAAGCTGCAATCGCGATGTTGAATGCTGCAGAGCGTCCATTGCTGATTTCTGGCGGCGGCGTGATCAATGCAAACGCAACACCATTGATGCTCGAATTTGCTGAGCTGGTTAACGTTCCTGTCGTGCCAACCCTGATGGGCTGGGGCACGGTACCTGATGATCATCCACTGATGGTCGGTATGGTTGGTCTGCAAACTTCGCACCGTTACGGTAACGCGACGATGCTGGCTTCGGACTTTGCGTTTGGTATCGGTAACCGTTGGGCTAACCGTTTCACCGGTTCGATCGACGTTTTCACCAAAGATCGTAAATTCGTACACATCGACATCGAACCGACACAAATCGGTCGCGTGTTTGGTCCAGACCTCGGCATCACTTCCGACGCTGGCGCAGCACTGAAATTGATGATCGAAGTAGCGAAAGAATTGAAAGCTGCCGGCAAACTGAAAAACCGTGATGCATGGTTGGCCGAGTGCCAAGAACGCAAACGCACCATGTTGCGTAAAACGGATTTCGACGTAACGCCTATCAAACCACAACGTGTTTACCAAGAAATGAACACAGTGTTCGGCAAAACCGCGCGCTATGTTTCGAACATTGGTTTGTCGCAAATCGCTGCGGGTCAATTCCTGCACGTGTACAAAGAACGTAACTGGATCAACTGCGGTCAAGCAGGCCCATTGGGCTGGACTATCCCAGCTGCTCTGGGTGTCCGGGCTGCAGATCCAACCAGCGAAATCGTTGCAATCACAGGCGATTACGACTTCCAGTTCTTGCTCGAAGAATTGGCAGCCGGCGCGCAGTTCAATTTGCCGTACATCCACGTCTTGGTTAATAACTCGTACCTGGGTCTGATTCGTCAAGCACAACGTATGTTCACAATGGACTACTGCGTATCGCTGGCGTTCGACAACATCAACTCGACCGAAAATGCTTCGTACGGTGTTGATCACGTTAAAGTTACTGAAGGTTTGGGCTGCAAAGCAATTCGCGTCTACAACCCAGAAGACATCCAGCCAGCTCTGCGCAAAGCGCAAGAGTGGATCAAAGAATTCAAAGTGCCAGTCATTGTTGAAATCATCCTTGAACGCGTAACCAATATCGCGATGGGTACAGAGATCAACGCGATTAATGAGTTCGAAGAAATCCTCGACGTTAAGGGTGCTTAAGATGACGAAACTTGCTGCTAATCTGACGATGCTGTTCAACGAGGTTCCATTCATGGACCGCTTTGAACAAGCCGCAAAGAATGGCTTCAAAGGCGTTGAATTCTTGTTCCCATACGATTTCCCTGCGGCTGATGTCGCAGCGAAATTGAAAGAGAACAACCTGGAAATGGTTTTGCACAATCTGCCGGCCGGTAACTGGGCTGGTGGTGAGCGCGGTATCGCTTGCCATCCAGATCGTGTAGAAGAATTCAAGGCTGGCGTAGACAAGGCAATTGAATACGTCAAAGTGCTCGGCACCAAACAGGTCAATATCCTGTCCGGTATCGTGCCTGCTGGCGTAACGCATGAACAAGCAGAAGCGACTCTGGTCGCGAACTTGAAATATGCAGCTGCTAAATTGAAAGCTGAAGGTATCCCATTGTTGATCGAAGCGATCAACACATTCGATATCCCTGGCTTCTTCCTGACCGGTACCAAACAGACTCTGGACATCATTGCCAAGGTTGGTTCGGACAATCTGTTCTTCCAATACGACATCTATCACATGCAACGCATGGAAGGTGAATTGGCGAACACGATGAAGAACAACCTCGCGGTTATCCCTCATCTGCAGTTGGCTGACAATCCAGGTCGTTTTGAACCAGGCACAGGTGAAATCAACTACACCTTCCTGTTCAAGTTCTTGGACGAAATCGGCTACCAAGGCTGGATCGGTTGCGAATACAAACCGAAGGCCGGTACGGTTGAAGGTTTTGGCTGGCGCGCAGCGCACGGCGTGTAAGATTAAATCATGGGCGGCTTGCGGGCTGCCCATGACTTTTATCGTACTTTCACGTTCTCGTCACAAAAGCACTACACCATAGCGCGTACCATCTCGGTCGCGATTCACTAAAAAATTTCAGGAGTCACTAACATGGCAAAAGTCGGATTTATTGGTTTGGGCATCATGGGCGCACCAATGGCGCTTAACCTGTTAAAAGGCGGTCATGAACTGTACGTTCACGATCAAAAAGCACCTTCACAAGAACTGATCGACGGCGGCGTAAAAGTCCTGGCATCAGGCGCTGAAGTTGCTAAAAACGCAGACATCATCATCACCATGGTGCCGGACACCCCGCACGTGGAAGCTGTTCTGTTTGGTGAAAACGGCGTTGCTGCTGGTTTGTCCAAAGGCAAAATCGTGGTTGACATGAGCTCGATCTCGCCTATCGCTACTAAAGAATTCGCTAAAAAAATCAACGCTCTGGGTTGCGAATACCTGGATGCGCCAGTATCCGGTGGTGAAGTCGGTGCTAAAGCCGCTTCGTTGACCATCATGATCGGTGGTTCGGAAGCAGCATTTGCAACCGTCAAACCATTGTTTGAATTGATGGGAAAAAACATCACTCTGGTCGGCGGTAACGGCGACGGTCAAACCACTAAAGTGGCTAACCAAATCATCGTTGCATTGAATATTCAAGCTGTTGCAGAAGCACTGTTGTTCGCTTCTAAAGCAGGCGCAGATCCAGCGAAAGTTCGTCAAGCATTGATGGGCGGCTTTGCTAATTCGCGTATCTTGGAAGTACATGGCGAGCGTATGGTTAAACGTACATTCAACCCTGGCTTCCGTATCGAATTGCACCAGAAAGATTTGAACCTTGCATTGCAAGGCGCAAAAGCAATGGGCGTTTCCTTGCCAAACACAGCGGCTACACAAGAGCTGATGAATGCATGCGCAGCAAATGGCATGAGCGGTCTCGATCACTCGGCACTGTGCCGCGCGATTGAAATCATGTCGAACCACGAAATCGCCAAAGCGTAATTTCGTTTCGATAGCATGAGTTGTTCAGCCGGCATTGCGATCGATTGCAATGCCGGTTTGATCCTCGCGAGTTTTACGCGGGTGAATCAAATACGAATCAAATAGTTTGCATCACAAGATTTAATACGCACTTCCCCAATTCTTAGGAATATTCTCGCCACATGTCGATAGCCCCACGTCAATTTTTAAACGACCTGTATGCAACAGCGGTAGAGGCCGTGAGCGCACAGAAGTGCATGCCCGCTTATCTGCCCAAGCAATCGGTCAAAGGCCGCACATTGGTGATCGGTGCCGGTAAAGGTGCCGCTGCAATGGCCAAGGTAGTTGAAGATACATGGCCAGGCAAAGTCGAAGGTTTGATCGTCACACGTTATGGCCATGGCGCCGACTGCAAGCAAATTGAAGTCGTCGAAGCCGCCCATCCAGTACCGGATGAAGCCGGTCGGCAAGCGGCCGGTCGCATGTTGGAACTGGTCAAAGGCTTGACCGAAGACGACCTCGTGTTGTGTCTGATCACCGGTGGTGGTTCGGCTCTGCTGAGCTTGCCAGGTGAAGGCATATCACTGGAACAAAAACAGGCCTTGAACAAGGCATTGCTGAAAAGCGGCGCAACGATTTCTGAAATGAACTGCGTGCGCAAACACCTTTCAGCTATCAAAGGTGGCCGCCTCGGTCTGGCCTGCGCACCGGCACGTGTCGTGACGCTGCTGATCTCCGACGTGCCTGGCGATGATCCTGGCGTCATTGCCAGCGGTCCAACGCTGCCTGATCCGACTACCTGCGCAGAATCGCTCGCCATCCTGAAAAAATACAAGATCGAGATTCCAGACAATATCTTGCAGCACCTCGAGTCCGGCGCCGGCGAAACACCGAAGCCAGGCGATGCGCGCTTCGCACGTAACGAACACCACGTGATTGCGACTGCGCAACACGCGCTGGAAGCGGCAGCAGAAAAAGCACGAGCAGCTGGCATCACGCCTTACATTTTGTCCAACGATCTGGAAGGCGAATCGCGCGATGTCGGTTCCGTCCATGCCGCGTTGGCGAAACAGGTTGCGAAGTACGGCCAGCCATTCGCCAAACCTTGCGTTATCTTGTCCGGTGGCGAAACCACAGTGACAGTGCGCGGCAAAGGTCGTGGCGGTCGTAACGCAGAATTCCTGTTGAGTCTGGCGGTTTCGTTGAACGGCGCACCGGATATTTATGCATTGGCATGCGACACCGACGGTATCGAT
Source organism: Herminiimonas aquatilis (assembly GCF_042665175.1). NCBI lineage: Bacteria > Pseudomonadati > Pseudomonadota > Betaproteobacteria > Burkholderiales > Oxalobacteraceae > Herminiimonas > Herminiimonas aquatilis. The sequence goes on along the minus strand of NZ_JBHTCC010000001.1, from coordinate 1,016,275 downwards.
GGTTCGGAAGATAACGCCGGCGCGAGCTATCAGCCGGATTCGATCGCACGCGCTGCAGCTGCAGGACATAATGCGAAAGCGATGCTCGAAAACAATGACGGTTATGGTTTCTTCAGTGCGGTAGGCGATTTGATTGTCAGTGGTCCGACCCGCACGAACGTGAACGATTTCCGCGCCATCCTGATTTTGTAATTTATTCGCTGCTATGTTGTCCGTGTACGCATAGCGGTATCGATTTTTTAATTTTCATTTAAGAAGAAGACCTGTCATGAGACGTAATCGCAAAGCAAAAATCGTTGCTACCCTTGGCCCAGCAAGTAATGATGTCGAAACTATCAGCGCACTGTTTGAAGCTGGCGTGGATATGTTCCGCTTCAACTTCAGCCATGGTTCGCATGAAGATCACCGCGCACGTCACGAAATCGTTCGTGGCCTGGAAACCAAGTACGGCCGTCCTGTTTCGATTCTCGCTGACTTGCAAGGTCCGAAGATTCGTCTGGGCACGTTCACAGGCGATTCCGCAGTGCTGACGGAAGGCTCGCAATTCGTGCTGGACCGCGACGAAACACCAGGCGACGCATCGCGCGTGTACTTGCCACATCCTGAACTGTTTGCTGCTGTTGCAGCTGGTCAGAACCTGCTGTTCGACGACGGCAAAATTCGTGTCACGATCGAAAGCAACTCTGGTGAACGCATCGTCACTCGTGTGACCACCGGCGGCAAGATTTCTAACCGCAAAGGTGTCAACGTCCCCGACGCAATCTTGCCTATTCCTGCCATGACGCCGAAAGATCTGATTGATCTGGAATTCGCTTTGTCACTGGGCGTGGATTGGGTTGCGCTGTCGTTCGTGCAACAAGTTTCCGACATTGAAGATGCACGCAAGATCATTGGCGATCGCGCTTTGATTCAATCGAAGATCGAGAAGCCAGCCGCAATGCTGGACATCGATGCAATCTGCAAAGCATCTGATTCCGTCATGGTTGCTCGCGGTGATCTTGGTGTTGAACTGCCGATCTCGCAAGTGCCACGTGCCCAAAAAGAAATCATCCGTGTTTCGCGCAAATATGGCCGCCCAACCATCGTTGCTACGCACATGCTGGAATCGATGACTGAGTCGCCAATGCCAACACGTGCAGAAGCTTCGGACGTCGCTACCGCGATCTACGAAGGCGCTGATGCTGTTATGTTGTCGGCTGAATCCGCTAGCGGTAAAAATCCTGTTCGTGCAGTGCAAATGATGGACGCCATCATCAAGGAAGTGGAATCCGATCCGGTTTACCGCAACCTGCTGGATGCACAACAAGTTGCACCACGTGCAACGCCAGAAGATGCGATCTGCATCGCCCTGCTCGACACAACGACAGCGCTCAAGGCTGCATGCACCGTGACTTACACCAAGTCCGGCAGCACCAGCATGAGTGCGGCACGTGTTCGTCCGAATACCTCGATTCTCAGCATCGCGTCAGAACTCAAAACGGCGCGTCGTTTGGCATGGGTTTGGGGCATTCATTCGATCGTCGGCAAGGACGTGCATTCAGTAGATGAAATGGTCAGCGAAGCATTGACCTCAGCTGTGCGCGAAGGCTTTGCCAAAAAAGGCGAATACATTGCAATCTCGGCTGGTTTGCCATTCGGCGAATCAGGTACTACCAATCTGTTGCACATCGCAACAGTTAAGTAATCGCAGTAAGAACTTAGTTGTACACAGTTTCTGAACGACGGCGTATTTGCCGTTTTTCAGAACTGACATGTATGGTTTGTTGAGTTGCACATCAGTAAGCCATACATGTCAGATGTAAAAATTTGACCCGGGTCAATTGACTATGCAGTTTTATTGCATAGACTCGCGTTGTAGTTTGATTCACCTGTTACAGAAGTAAAAAGCTAGGGGTCCTAGGCAAATGCGTTCCGCATTTGCCGGGTGAGAAAAACCCTTGAACCTGATCTGGATAATGCCAGCGAAGGGAAGCTACCGAGAACGTGTATTGCATCCGGCATTCGAATTGTGTTTTCGTCGATACCAAGCTGAATACAATACAGGTTCTCGAAACCTCCTTAGCTGGCTCCAAGCCAATTTGTAGTTAGCCAAGGAGCCAAAATGAATGCCAACCCGAAATTCCTGTCCGCTACCGCCACGGTAGATGAAGCAGCGATTCAACCATTACCAAATTCCAGCAAAGTTTATATCCAGGGTTCGCGTCCTGATATACGCGTGCCTATGCGCAAGATCACGCAATCCGATACGGCCGCATCGTTCGGCTTTGAAAAAAATCCGGCGATCTATGTCTACGATACGTCCGGTCCTTACACCGATCCTGAAGCCAAGATCGATATCCGTTCCGGCCTAGATACACCGCGCATGCCGTGGATACTCGAGCGCAAGGACACGGAAGAGCTCGCCGGCCCAACATCCGAATACGGTATCGAGCGCTTGAACGATCCGCAATTGGCAGAACTGCGCTTCAACCTGCATCGCAAACCGCGCCGCGCACTCGCTGGCAAGAATGTCAGTCAGATGCATTACGCACGTCAGGGCATTATCACGCCTGAAATGGAATTCGTTGCGATTCGCGAAAACATGAATCGCCGCGCATATCTGGAAGAGTTGAAACAATCCGGGCCGAAAGGCGAAAAACTCGCCGAGCTGATGGGCCGTCAACATCCGGGTCAATCGTTTGGTGCCTCGATTCCGCAAGAGATCACCGCCGAATTCGTGCGCAGTGAAATCGCGCGCGGCCGCGCCATTATTCCGGCCAATATCAACCATCCAGAAATCGAGCCGATGATCATCGGCCGTAATTTTCTGGTCAAGATCAACGCCAACATCGGCAATTCGGCTGTGACATCGTCGATAGGCGAAGAAGTCGAGAAAATGACCTGGGCAATACGCTGGGGTGGCGATAACGTGATGGATTTGTCGACCGGCAAACACATACATGAAACGCGTGAATGGATCATCCGCAATTCACCTGTGCCCATCGGCACCGTGCCGATCTATCAGGCGCTGGAAAAGGTCAACGGCAAGGCTGAAGACTTGACCTGGGAAATCTTCCGCGACACCTTGATCGAGCAGGCGGAGCAGGGCGTCGACTACTTCACGATCCACGCCGGGGTATTGTTGCGCTACGTGCCGATGACGGCAAAACGTCTGACCGGCATCGTTTCGCGCGGTGGTTCGATCATGGCGAAATGGTGTCTCGCGCATCACAAGGAATCCTTTCTGCATGAACACTTCGAAGACATCTGCGAAATCATGAAAGCCTACGACGTGTCGTTCTCGCTGGGTGACGGTTTGCGTCCGGGTTCGATTTACGATGCCAACGATGAAGCGCAACTCGGTGAACTGAAAACGCTGGGTGAACTGACACAGATCGCATGGAAGCATGACGTGCAAGTGATGATCGAAGGTCCGGGTCACGTGCCTATGCATTTGATCAAGGAAAATATGGATCTGCAATTGGAGCAGTGCCACGAAGCGCCGTTCTATACACTGGGACCATTGACGACCGACATTGCACCTGGCTATGACCACATTACATCCGGCATCGGTGCTGCGCAAATTGGTTGGTACGGTACCGCGATGCTGTGTTACGTCACACCGAAAGAACATCTCGGCTTGCCGAATAAGGTTGACGTCAAGGACGGCATTATCACGTACAAGATTGCTGCGCATGCAGCCGACTTGGCCAAAGGTCATATCGGTGCGCAGATACGTGACAACGCATTGTCGAAAGCGCGTTTTGAATTCCGTTGGGATGATCAGTTCAACATCGGTCTCGATCCGGACAAGGCGCGCGAATTCCACGATGAAACCTTACCCAAGGATTCCGCCAAGGTCGCGCATTTCTGCTCTATGTGTGGCCCGCATTTCTGCTCGATGAAAATCACGCAGGAAGTGCGCGACTACGCAGCCAAGCAAGGCATAACGGAAATCCAGGCCCTGAAAGCAGGGATGGAAGTGAAAGCGATCGAGTTTGTCAAAAGCGGTTCCGAAATTTATCAAAAGCAGTAACGAGCTATATGGAAATAACGATAGAACTCAATGGCGCTAGCCATCGACTCACCGCACATCAAAACGTGGAAGAGTTGATTGCCGACTTGTCGCTATCCGGCAAGGCAGTCGCGGTTGCAATCAATCGCCAAATCGTACCGCGCAGCCAGTGGTCGCAACGACAATTGCAGTCATCCGACCACGTTGATGTGGTGCGCGCAATTGGTGGCGGTTAACCATTGAAGTACCCACAAGGCAGCCACAAGCTGCCTTGTGAGTGTTAACTTTTCACCTCACAGAAACAGGACCACTATGAGCACAGCAACATTTACAGACGAACCCTTCGTCATCGCCGGCACCACTTACCGTTCACGTCTGCTGGTCGGCAGCGGCAAATACAAGGATTTGACGGAAACACGCGAAGCCAGTCTGGCCAGCGGCGCACAAATCGTGACCGTCGCGATTCGCCGTGTGAACATTGGCCAAGATCCGAATGCACCGAGCCTGCTTGATGTGTTGCCGCCATCTGAATTCACTTTGTTGCCAAACTCGGCAGGCTGCTACAACGCCGCCGATGCGGTTTATACGCTGCAACTTGGTCGTGAAATTCTCGGTGGTCACAAACTCTGCAAGCTCGAAGTTCTCGGCGATGAAAAGACTTTATTCCCCAACATGCCGCAAACCCTGAAAGCGGCGGAAACGCTGGTCAAGGATGGTTTCGACGTGATGGTCTATTGCAGCGATGATCCGATTCAAGCGCGCATGCTGGAAGACATTGGCTGCGCCGCCATCATGCCGCTGGCCTCCCTGATCGGCTCCGGCATGGGCATTTTGAATCCATGGAATCTGTCGCTGATCATTGAACAATCCAAGGTCCCGGTCATCGTCGATGCAGGTGTAGGAACCGCATCGGACGCAGCCATTGCGATGGAACTGGGTTGCGATGGCGTCTTGATGAATACCGCGATAGCCGGAGCGCAAGATCCTGTGCGTATGGCGCATGCGATGAAGCTTGGTATCGATGCCGGTCGCAATGCTTATCTGGCTGGCCGTATTGCCAAACGGTTCTCTGCATCGCCGTCGTCGCCTATGGCCGGGCGTGTGGTGAAGTAAAACAAGAAGAAGATGAGCTAAAGATAAGCCAGCGCTTGATTGAGTGAAAATGCAGTCAAAATCGTAGATGAATGTCACGTTGCTTAAACTCTATCGCATCTCGATCTCTGGCAGAGGACGTGATTATCGAATATCCTTGCTGCCTTCAATATCTTCACAATAAAGGATACCCATGCGCGCGATCGAGATTACCCAGCCCGGCCCTCCAGATGTACTGCAACTCTGCGAGCGCCCTATGCCTGAGCCTAAAGCCGGCGAATTGCTGATCAAGGTGCATGCCGCAGGTATCAATCGCCCTGACGTATGGCAGCGGCTCGGTAGTTATGCAGTGCCAAAAGGCGCGTCTGATATTCCGGGCCTGGAAATCGCCGGCGAAGTGGTCGGCGGCGATCTTGCCGACAGTGGCTTCAAATTAGGCGACATGGTGTGCGCGCTGGCGCAAGGTGGTGGTTACGCAGAATATTGCACGGCACCTATCGAACAATGTTTGCCAATTCCAAAAGGTTTGGACGTGGTGGAAGCCGCCTCCTTGCCGGAAACATTCTTCACCGTCTGGAGCAATGTCTTTGACCGCGTTGGTTTGACCGGCAATGAAACCTTGCTGGTGCAGGGTGGCACATCGGGTATCGGCGTTACAGCGATTCAGATCGCGACCGCACTCGGTCATCGCGTGTTTGCGACCGCCGGCAGCGACGAAAAATGCCGTGCCTGCGAAGTGCTAGGCGCGGAGCGCGGCATCAATTACAAGAGAGAAGATTTTGTCGAAGTCGTCAAGGCAGCCACCAACGGCAAGGGTGTCGACGTCATTCTCGACATCATCGGTGGCGATTATGTGGCGCGTGAAATCAATTGCCTGGCTGACGATGGTCGCCTGGTATTCATCGCGCTGGCTGGCGGCAACAAAGCGACACTCAGTCTGGGCCAGGTCATGTTGCGTCGTTTGACGATCACAGGTTCGACCCTGCGCGCGCGTCCGGTTGCGTTCAAGGCAGCGATTGCTGATCAATTGCGCACCAAGGTGTGGCCGCTGATCGAATCCGGCAAGATCAAACCTGTCGTGTATCAAACCTTTGCACTGGAAGATGCGGCGCAAGCGCATACCTTGATGGAAAGCAGCACGCATATCGGCAAGATTGTGTTGAAGGTATAAGCGAAGCAAATTTGCTCAATAAAAAAGCCCGATTGTCATTGACGACAATCGGGCTTTTTTCATGCACGCTTGTTGCACTTACTTCCGCTTGGGCTTGACGGGTAGATTGCTTAACTGGCGCCCGGGTTTGGGGTTGTAGCGAATGATGCGTTCTATCAGTGCCGGTCCTTCATTGAGCAAGAAGTTTCTGAACGCCTGTGCGACGGGCGGCAGACGTTTGTTTTTCCTGTGGATGACATACCAGTTCAACATGACAGGGAAGCCTTCGACGTCGAGTACGGCGAGGCTGCCGGCTTGCAGTTCCAGGCTGATGGTGTGCGCCGACAGGAAGCTGATGCCCATACCGGCGATGACGGCCTGCTTGATGGTTTCGGTACTCTTGATTTCCATCGCGATGTTGATGTCGTCGACGCGACCACCGAAGCCGTCTTCCATCGAATTCCATGTATCCGACCCTTTTTCTCTCACGACGAAAGGTTCTTGCATCAAGGTGCTCATCGGGATATTTTTTTGCGACACCAGATGATGATCGGGAGCGGCCACAATCACGTAAGGATGCGGTGCAAACGGCTCGTTGATCGTATCCATGTCGGTAGGCGGCCGCACCATAATCGCCAAGTCGGTCAGATTGTTAGCGAGCTGATTCAACAAACCTTCGCGATTGTGCACAGACAGATTCAGCGTCACACCTTGATGGCTGCGTGCAAATTCCACCAGCAAACGCGGGAAAAAGTAATCGCCCGCGCTGATCACCGCCACATTCAATTTGCCGCCCGTGATGCCCTTGAACTGGGTCATGGCATCTTCAGCCTCCTGGAACTGCTGAATGATGGCGCGGCTGTAGTGCAGCAATTCGGTGCCACCCGGGGTCAGGAAGATTTTCTTCCCTAATTGCTCGAACAGTGCGAGGCCGGCGTGCTCTTCCAGTTTCTTGACCTGCGTAGAGACGGCGGGCTGGGTCAGATGCAGTTCTTCCGCTGCGCGCGAAAAACTCAAATGACGGGCGACCGTCTCAAAAACCTTCAATTGCCTGAGTGTTGCGTTTTTCATGGGGGTGAATGCTTCAATGTATAAGTCAGAAGGAATCATTATGATTAAATACTTTAACTATGCCTAATCATTTTTAAGCCCTAAGATGCAATACAAGTTTGGAAAAACACACTAAACGAGTATGAAAATACAGACAGGAGACTTACCATGTTCACTACCGGGTTGAATCAATATTCTGCAGATGACGCAGCTGATCTGCACCGTAATGCCTATAACGCGGCGTTTTATGAACTTGGTTTGAGCTGGTACTGGGATGCGAACACAGGCGACGATCTCGCTGGCATCGCAGGCGGACGCAAGCGTCTTCAACATTATTTGGAGACCTGCCAGGCGCATCTGCTGAAAGTGTATGAAGCTGATTTCCTGATAGAAGCAATACAAGCTGCCAAAGCGCGCTGCTATGAAACCATGACAGCGAGTGGCACCCGTGCGACACGTCCGGTAAATTGGGCGGAGATCCAGCGGGGCGAAGTCGGCGTTTGAGCACATGCATCTGCGCAATTCATCATGACCTGATGCAATTGTTCTCTGATGCAAGTCAACTGTACTGTGTACATCAACCGATCGGTTCGATGTTGCGCCGCGTACAGTAGGAGCTCACTCAAATTTTGTTGTATTCAAAGGCGATTCTTGAATCGCTGCCCCGGTGTTGTTTACACTGGTGTCGCCCCTTAAGTCAATTACTGAACAAGTAAGTTGATTTATATGTCGGCAAGTATCGAATCTTAACCTTGGTCAAGGAGTTCGGGAGTCGCTTCTCGCACAATCCCGGTCACCGTTTCTATTCGATTTGGCAACTGTTAAAATAGCAGTCTTTTTGCTGGAAACACCTGTGGTTTTTGCGTGGATTTAATGCAAAAAATAATTTTATCGTAGCGAATTGCTGCAAAAAATTGGTTATCAACAAGGACGATCATGAATATCCACGAGTATCAAGGAAAAGAAATACTGCGTAAGTACGGTGTTACGACACCAAAAGGCGTTCCATGTTTTTCCGTAGACGAGGCAGTCAAGGCGGCTGAAACTCTGGGCGGCAAAGTCTGGGTAGTAAAAGCACAGATTCACGCTGGTGGTCGCGGTAAAGGCGGCGGCGTTAAAGTTGCGAAATCTCTCGATGAAGTACGCAAATACGCGGACGACATCCTCGGCATGACGCTGGTGACGCATCAAACCGGCCCAGAAGGTCGTTTGGTCAAGCGCTTGCTGATCGAGGAAGGCGCCGACATCAAGAAAGAACTGTACGTCGGTATGGTCGTTGATCGTGGTAGCCAACGCGTTGCCTTGATGGCATCCAGCGAAGGCGGCATGGACATCGAACACGTCGCTGAACACACTCCTGAAAAAATCCACAAGGTATTCATCGATCCAGTCAAAGGTTTGCTCGATAGCGAGGCTGATGATATCGCCCGCAAAATCGGCGTACCTGAAGGTTCGATTGGCCAGGCTCGTGCATTCATGCAAGGCCTGTACAAAGCATTCGACGAAACTGATGCATCGCTGGCTGAGATCAATCCATTGATCGTTACTGGCGACGACCGTATCGTTGCACTCGACGCGAAATTCAATTTCGATTCGAATGCAATGTACCGTCATCCAGAAATCGTAGAAATGCGCGATCTGGACGAAGAAGATCCAGCTGAAATCGAAGCATCGAAATTCGACCTGACCTACATCTCGCTTGACGGCAATATCGGCTGCCTGGTGAACGGCGCTGGTTTGGCAATGGCTACTATGGACGTCATCAAGTTGTACGGCGGTTCGCCAGCCAACTTCCTCGACGTCGGCGGTGGTGCGACAACTGAGAAAGTCACCGAAGCATTCAAGATCATGTTGAAAAACCCGGACATCAAAGCGATTCTGGTCAACATCTTCGGCGGCATCATGAAGTGCGACGTGATCGCACAAGGCGTGATCGCAGCAGCGAAACAGGTTGATCTGACAGTTCCACTGGTGGTTCGCATGGCGGGCACCAACGAAGAACTGGGCAAGAAGATTCTGGCTGAGTCCGGTCTTCCTATCATCACGGCAAACAACATGGCTGAAGCGGCTGAAAAAGTCGTCAACGCGGCACAGGGGAAATAAGCATGTCAATCCTGATCAATAAAGATACCAAAGTCATCACCCAAGGCATCACCGGCAAGACCGGTCAGTTTCACACCAAAATGTGTATCGAATACGCAAATGGTAAGAACTGTTTCGTTGCTGGCGTGAATCCAAAAAAACCTGGCGAATCGTTTGAAGGCGTACCTATTTACGCATCCGTCAAGGAAGCCGCAGCTGAAACAGGCGCAACCGTTTCGGTTATCTATGTTCCGCCTCCATTCGCTGCTGCCGCAATCGACGAAGCAGTTGATGCCGGCATGGATCTGGTGATCTGCATCACCGAAGGCATTCCAGTGCGCGACATGATTCGCACCAAAGCACGCATGGAAGGCAAAAAAACCTTGCTGCTTGGACCAAACTGCCCAGGCTTGATTACGCCAGACGAAATCAAGATCGGCATTATGCCAGGGCACATCCACAAGAAAGGTCGCATCGGCGTCGTTTCGCGTTCGGGTACCTTGACCTATGAAGCAGCTGGTCAATTGGCTGAATTTGGTCTCGGTCAGTCGACCGTGGTCGGCATCGGCGGCGACCCAGTTTCTGGCTTGAAGCACATCGACATCCTGCGCATGTTCAATGACGATCCTGATACCGATGCAGTCATCATGGTTGGTGAAATTGGCGGCGATGCAGAAGAGATGTGCGCGCGCTGGGTCAAAGACAACATGAAGAAGCCAGTGATCGGTTTCATCGCGGGCGTCACCGCACCAGAAGGCAAACGCATGGGTCATGCCGGTGCGATTATTTCCGGTGGTAAAGGTACTGCGCAAGAGAAGCTGGCTGTGATGGAAGCGTGCGGCATCAAAGTCACACGCAATCCAGCTGAAATGGGCCGTTTGCTGAAATCGGTTCTGTAATAAATAGTTGGTTTAACATTCCTCTTGCATGGGGAGTGTTATCCCTACAGGAAATACAAGGTGTTTTCTGTAGAGATAGTTACACATGCTAGTGCGCCAACTGCGCACGCCGGAGTGATTGCGATCAAGCGCAGCGTCTTGCATTAGCCATTGAGTAGCGATACAAGTTTCGAAATTTTAAGAAAAGAGTGAAAAATGTCACAGCACTGGATTCGTTTTAGTCACGCAGGTAATACACAATTCGGTACGCTCGAAGGCGAAAGCATTCAAGTCTACACAGGCGATATGTATGCCAACCCTGTCAAAACCGACACCGTCTTGAAACTTAATGACGTCAAAGTGTTGATGCCTACACAGCCAACCAAGATCATCGCGATGTGGAACAACTTCCACGCGCTGGCAAAAAAATTGAATCTGGCAGATCCTGCGGAACCTTTGTACCTGATCAAATCGCCAAACTCGTATTTGAATCCAGGTGAAACAATCGAGAAGCCGCCTACAGACGAAAAAATCGTCTTCGAAGGCGAACTCGGTATCGTGATCGGAAAAACTGCCAAGCGCGTTTCGGAAGCCGATGCTTTGGATTACGTATTCGGTTACACCGTCGCCAACGACGTCACCGTTGCCGACATCCTGAACCGCGATGCATCGTTCGCACAATGGGTCCGTGCAAAAGGTCTGGACACCTTCTGCCCATTCGGCCCTGTAGTTGCAACTGGCATCGACCCGACTACATTGGTTGTCAAAACAATTCTGAATGGCGATATCCGTCAAGACTATCCGATCAGCGACATGCGCTTTTCGGTCCAGCAATTGGTGAGTCTGATTTCCGCCGACATGACGCTGAATCCTGGCGACATCATCCTGTGCGGCACCTCTGTTGGTGTCGGCTCGATGAAGCCGAACAGCGTCATCGAGATCGAGATTGCCGGCATCGGCAAGCTCACAAACGATTTTAAATAATAGTCGCGAGGTTAGAGTATGAAAATTGCAGTTATCGGAGCAGGCGCGATCGGTGGTTACGTTGGCGTAAAACTGGCTTTGGCTGGTGAAGACGTTACGTTCATCGTGCGCGGTGCAAACCTGGAAGCCATCAGCAAAAACGGCGCCAAGTTGATCATGCATGACGGTTCGGAGCACGTCGCGAAGAACGTCAAGGCAACCAACAATTACGACGAAGCTGGTCATCAAGACATCATCGTCTTGGCAATGAAGGCGCATCAACTCGAAGCGATCGCCAACGATTTGCCAAAATTGATCGGACCGGAAACCGTCATCGTCACGATGCAAAACGGGATTCCTTTCTGGTACTTCCACAAGCACGGTGGCAAGTTGGCTGGTAGCCGCGTACACAGCGTTGATCCAACCGGTGTTATCACCGACAAGATCCCTGCTGATCGCGTATTGGGTTGCGTAGTTTATCCGGCATCCGAATTGATCGCACCAGGCGTCATCAAGCACATCGAAGGCGATCGTTTCCCTATCGGTGAACTCGATGGTTCGATCAGCGAACGCGCAACTCGCGTTTCGGAATGCTTCACAAACGCCGGCTTCAAAGCCCCGGTTCTGGAAAATATCCGTTCGGAAATGTGGTTGAAATTGTGGGGCAACCTGACTTTCAATCCAATCAGCGCCTTGTCGCATTCGACATTGCAAGACATCTGCCAATTCCCGCTGTCGCGTGAGCTGGCAGCAGCAATGATGACTGAAGCGCAAACTGTTGCAAACAAACTCGGTATCGAATTCCGCGTCACGCTGGATAAGCGTATCGCCGGTGCGGAAAAAGTCGGTAAGCACAAGACGTCGATGCTGCAAGACGTCGAAGCGGGTCGCGATCCAGAGATCGATGCGTTGGTAGGTTCGGTGGTTGAGCTTGGTCGTTTGACCGAAACGCCAACACCGCATATCGATACGGTTTATGCATTAGTCAAGTTGCTGGCAAAAACCATGGATGAGGAATCCGGTCAGGTCAAGCTGCAAAAGGTCGCTTAATCACGCAAAAATGAAAGCCCATGAAAATTATTTTCATGGGCTTTTTTTCGAAATGTTTTTGGATTAAATGAGTGGTGATCATGATCACCAATAAAATTGTTCCAAAATATTTCATTTTTAGAATTGTCGACTACGTATAAATACGTATGCCAATTTAGATGAATTTTTTCCCAATTTGCCTCGTAAGGATGGCACACTCACGAAAAGCGCAAGAAGTACGCGATAGAAATACTGAATACGTAGGTGATGTTCAAGTTTGAGAAGATAAGTTGTTCGATGATAGCCGCATACAAAAATTGGCACGTCGCAGCAATTTGATCGTTGGGTTTGCAACTGCGGGAAATGGAGACCGCAAATGCAGCGCAATAACTTACACAAAGTTACTCGAACGAAACATCAAGTAGTGCGATCAAACAATGGCCGGAGTCCCGTAAACTTGACGCCGGTCAAGAGAATTTTCAAGGAAAAGCCACACTATCTTTGAAAATTAAAAGTAACGATAAGTTATGTTTGAAGGCATCGTAGTCGCACGATGCTAGTGCTCACAAGGCACCTCGACGCGGCAAGCAGTAAAAAAGTAGTCAAAATTAATATCAATAGGAGACAGCAATGATCAAGGAATTCTTTTCGCACTCAAGCGGTATCGCAAAGGCAACCGCCGGCGCATTTGCAGCAGTCGCCTTGACTGCAACCCCAGCCTTTGCAGCATGGGAACCAACCAAACCAGTTGAATTCGTCGTACCAGCAGGCACCGGCGGTGGTGCTGATCAAATGGCACGTCTGATCCAAGGCGTCATCATCAAAAACAAATTGATGAAAGAGCCACTGATCGTCGTTAACCGTTCCGGTGGCGCAGGTGCTGAAGGCTTCCTGGACGTTAAAGGTTCCAAAGGCGATCCACACAAAATCATCATCACCTTGTCGAACTTGTTCACCACGCCTATGGCAACTGGTGTTCCATTCAACTGGAAGGAAATGACGCCAGTTGCAATGTTGGCGCTGGATCAATTCGTTCTGTGGACGAATGCTGAAAAGCCATACAAGTCGGCTAAAGAATATATCGACGCTGTCAAGGCTGCAGGCCCAGGAAAAATGAAAATGGGCGGTACAGGTTCCAAGCAAGAAGATCAGATCATTACTGCTGGTCTGGAAAAAGCTACTGGCACCAAGTTCATCTACATTCCATACAAAGGCGGCGGTGAAGTTGCTGTTCAATTGGTTGGTAATCACATCGATTCGACAGTGAACAATCCGATTGAAGCGGTTTCGCAATGGCGTGCTGGTAAATTGAAGGCGCAATGCGTGTTCGATTCGGAACGTATGCCTTACAAAGCGAAAATTACCGAAACCCAATCCTGGAATGACATCCCAACATGTAAAGAAGCCGGTATCCCTACCGACTACACCATGTTGCGCGGTATCTTTATGCCTGCAGGTGTAACGCCTGACCAATTGGCTTACTACGTAGATCTGTTCACAAAGGTTCGTGCAACAGCTGAGTGGAAAGACTACATGGAAAAAGGCGCCTTCAATACCAGCTTCAAAACTGGTAACGACTTCAAAACATGGCTGGAAAGCGCAGAGAAAGCACATGCTACTTTGATGCAAGAAGCCGGCTTCATGGCAAAGAAGTAATAGACTAATCCGGGGTAAATAAGAAGAGAGGCTGCGCTACCGACTCGTTCGGTAGCGCCAGTGATCTCGCGCACCCCAATTCATTACAAAAAATTTCAGGAGCATTCCTCATGGATCAGAATTCGGAATCCGGCGATGGCGTTCGCACTGGCCCCGCCACCAATATTGTAGATGCGGTAGTTGCAGCTATCTTGTTGGCGCTGGGTCTTACGGTGGTAGTGGCAAGCTGGAAGTTGGGCGCAACATGGACTAGTGATGGCCCAGGTTCAGGCTACTTCCCGTTTGGTATTGGTTTGATGATTTGTCTTTCAGGCGCCGTAACAATGTTTCAATCATTGTTCGGTAAAAACAAAAACACGGAAGTCTTTGTTGATCGCGAACAAATTACACGTGTTATGCAGGTATTTATTCCGGCATTGATATACGTTGGTGCGATTGAGCTATTTGGCATTTACGTCTCGTCGGCCGTCTACATCGCATTGTTCATGATCTTCTTGGGTAAGTTTTCGCCAGTTAAGTCGGTTCTTATCGGCCTTGGTGTAAACACCTTGTTTTTCTTGATGTTTGAGGTGTGGTTCAAAGTTCCCCTGTTTAAAGGGCATTTCGATCTTTTGAGCTTCCTCGGTTATTAAAACTGTATAGCGGGCCGCAAGGTCTTGCATGCTGGTTTTTATCGAGTCAGATTAGTATTCAAGGAGTTTTAGTAAAATGGACGAAATTAATTCATTATTTCACGGGTTCGCGGTCATTTTGACCCCAATGAACCTGTTGTTAATGGTCATCGGTATCACCCTGGGTGTGCTGATTGGTGTGTTGCCTGGTTTGGGTGGTGCAAACGGCGTGGCAATTCTGTTGCCGCTGACTTTCACAATGTCGCCGACTTCAGCGATCATCATGTTGTCATGCCTCTACTGGGGTGCATTGTTCGGCGGGGCGATTACTTCCATCCTGTTCAATATTCCAGGTGAGCCGTGGTCAGTTGCGACTACATTTGACGGCTATCCAATGGCGCAAAAAGGTGAGGCTGGTGCAGCGTTGACCGGTGCTTTCACCTCGTCGTTTATTGGTGCGTTTATTGCCGTCATCATGATCACCTTCATGGCACCGCTGGTAGCTAAATTCGCGTTGCGTTTCGGCGCTCCAGAATTCTTCTCGGTTTATCTGCTCACCTTCTGTAGCTTCGTTGGTATGGGTAAAGGATCGCCGATGAAAATTCTCGCATCGATGATGTTGGGTTTTGCTTTGGCGTCAGTCGGTATGGATACGGTTACTGGTCAATTGCGTATGACCTTCGGTTTCGAAGAATTGATGCGTGGTTTCGACTTCCTGATCGCAGTTATCGGCTTGTTCGGTATTGGTGAAATTTTGTTGTCGATGGAAGAGGGCCTCGCTTTCTCCGGTAAATCGGCAAAAATAGATCCGAAAGTTGTGTTTGCAACTTGGAAAAAATTGCCGCAATACTGGGCGACTTCGTTGCGTAGTGCATTGGTTGGTATCTGGATGGGTGTTACACCAGGCGGCGCCACACCAGCGTCGTTCATGTCCTACGGTATTGCCAAGAAAATGTCGAAGAACGGTTCTAAGTTCGGTACTGGTGAACTTGAAGGCGTGGTTGCTCCAGAAACTGCAGCGCATGCTGCTGGTACTGCAGCGCTGTTGCCTATGCTCGCTCTCGGTATCCCAGGTTCGCCAACAGCGGCTGTTCTGCTCGGCGGTCTGTTGATCTGGGGTCTGCAACCTGGTCCATTGCTGTTCACTGAACAACATGACTTCGTTTGGGGCCTGATCGCCAGTATGTATTTGGGTAACTTGGTTGGTCTGGCAGTTGTTCTGACTACCGTTCCACTGTTTGCTTCGATTCTGCGTATTCCGTTCTCTATCATTGCACCAGTCATCGTTGTGATTTGCGCTATCGGTGCTTACACCGTCGGCAATGCAATGTTCGATATCTGGTTGATGCTGGTATTCGGCGCAGTTGGCTACCTGTTCAAGAAACTGGACTATCCACTGGCTCCGCTGGTTCTGGCTCTGGTTCTTGGTCGTAACGCAGAAGATTCGTTCCGCCAAGCGATGTTGTCGTCGCAAGGTGACGTGTCGGTGATGTTCTCCAACGGTTTGGTTGGTTCGATCACCACTCTGGCGTTGCTCATGTTGTTCTGGCCTCTGATCTCTAAAGCGATCGCACTGGTACGTCCTCCTAAGAAGGATGAATTCGCTGAACATCGCGAAGCAGAATAATTGATGTAACCTGGTCGTGGCGCTCTTAAGCGGAGCGCCCGAATCTGATGCCCTGCAAGGTTTGCGCCTTGTGGGGCATTTTCATTTTTTGCGACTGACAAGACATGCCGCGACCAATTGATATTGCAGGTGAATCTAAATGAGGTGGCGTGGAGGGGGGGGCTAAAATTGAATCAGCTTGCACTAGCGGGATTTGTAGCAGCCCATGCACGGTTCGGCACAGACGCCTGACTTGAGTGACTTGCTAATTGTTATTATTGGTATTGCAAGTGGAAGTGCAGCGAAGACAATGCTGACCTGACAGGGGCAGATCAGATTTTTCCTTGATGTTTCAAGCGGCTCAATGTTTCTGGCGATAAATTGAGGTAGGAGGCGAGCTCCTTTTTAGGAATGCGGTCGAACAGCTCAGGATGTTTGCGCACAAAACGTTGAACACGACCCGGCGCATCAAGCAAATGCAGGGTGATCGTATGAGCCATGATTTCACTCATCAAATGCATAACATCATATTCAAATGCCTGTTTGACATGTTCATGCTTTTCCATAAATGCGATCCATTGCATCAAGGGCAGCTTCACTACGCGCGCTTTGGTTACGCATATAATGCTGTAAGGCGTCGGTGTTTTGAGGCGCCAGGCGGCATAGCTTGTTTCCATGCTGCGCTCGTCAGCAAAGCGTAGAATCATTTCCTTGGCTTGCTGGTTGGTAACCACTCGCTTCAGGATGCCATCAAGGATGAAATATTGCTCCATTTCATGTACGCCTTGGTGCAGCAGGAAGTCGCCCTTAGGGCAATCCACGACAACCAGAAGTGGTTCCAGTTCGGCCCATTCACTGTCCGTCATTTCTTTTAAGACAACGTTTTGCCTGAGCTGAACACGAATTACATTTCGTTCTGGATGGTTATCGACAGTCGGCATTTACAGGAGTAAAAATATAAAAGATAGAAGGGTGAATAGGGTCGATATCATGCGATGAAAATTGACCGGGGTCAATGATAGAAGCGCTTACAGATCGATATGATACGCCCACTTGAATAGGTATGCGCAAAAGCGTATGACTAAGGGTATCTCTAAAAATCAATCGATCTGATTTTTAGAGGTGCCTTGCAAGTAATAATGGCCGTCAAAAGTGCGGCATTGAATGGCACTGAGCAACGTTGCTCGACCTTAATCGAAAGAGAATTCATCATGAGTAATGCGACAGCAGCAGTAATACCAGAAGGCGTAGAGCTGACCGACGGCTTCCATCTTTTAATGGAATCGTTGGAAATGAACGGCATCACCAACATCTACGGTTTGCTTGGTATTCCAGTTACGGAAATCGGCCGTATGTGGCAAGCACGTGGTAACAAGTTCTTCAGCTTCCGCAACGAACAAAATGCAGGTTATGCAGCATCGGTTGCTGGTTACTTGACCAAAAAACCTGGCGTTTGCGTGACCGTTTCCGCACCAGGCTTCTTGAATGGCTTGACCGCACTGGCTAACGCCACTACAAACTGCTTCCCAATGATCTTGATCTCGGGTTCGTCCGAGCGTGAAATCGTCGATCTGCAACAAGGCGATTACGAAGAGATGGATCAGTTGAACATCGCTCGTCCACATTGCAAAGCTTCTTTCCGTATCAACCGTACTGAAGATATCGGCGTTGCAGTTGTTCGCGCTATCCGTACCGCATTGTCGGGTCGCCCAGGCGGCGTGTATCTGGACATCCCAGCACGTTTGTTCAGCACAGTAATGAGCGCAGAAGAAGGCGCGAAAACTTTGTTCGTCCCAGTTGACCCAGCTCCAGAACAAATCCCAGGCCCATCGGCCGTTGCTCGCGCTGTTGACCTGATCAAAAACGCTAAAAAGCCACTGATCTTGTTGGGCAAAGGCGCAGCATACGCTCAATGCGACGCAGACATCAAAGCGCTGGTTGAAGAAACAGGTATCCCTTTCACGCCTATGTCGATGGCAAAAGGTCTGATCTCCGATACACACGCACAATGCGCAGCTGCTGCTCGTTCGATGGTATTGCAAGAGTCCGACGTTGTTATCCTGATCGGTGCACGTTTGAACTGGTTGCTGGCACACGGCAAAGGTAAAACTTGGGGCGTCGCGAAGAAATTCGTACAAATCGACATCCAAGCTAACGAAATGGACAGCAACGTACCTATCGCTGCGCCATTGGTTGGTGACGTCGCTTCGTGTGTCAACGCATTGCGCGCTGGCCTGAAAGGCATGACCAAGCCAACAGAATGGATGGGCGCTATCGCTGAACGCGTTACGACCACCAAAGGCAAACTGTCGAGCAAATTGTCGACAGCAACACCAGTCATGAACTACTTCAACTCGCTGGGCGCAATCCGTGACGTGTTGAAAAACTACCCAGACATCACTCTGGTTAACGAAGGTGCAAACACCCTCGACAACGCACGTATGGTCATCGACCAATACTTGCCACGTAAACGTGTAGATACAGGTACATGGGGCGTGATGGGTATCGGTATGGGTTCGGCTGTTGCTGCAGCTGTTGAAACAGGCAAGCCAGTCGTTGCAATTTGCGGCGATAGCGCATTCGGTTTCAGCGCAATGGAATACGAAACAATCACCCGTTACAACCTGCCAGTCGTTGTCATCATCATGAACAACGGTGGTATCTACCGTGGTGACGAAGCTAACCCAGATCATCAATTCTCATGCATGTTGTTCAACCCGAACACCAAGTACGACCAATTCAGTATTGCTCTGGGTGGCGAAGGCGTTCGCGCTGAGACTCCAGAACAACTGGCTAAAGCGTTGGAAGCTGGCCTGAAATCAGGCAAGCCAACCATCATCGATGCAATCATCGATCCAGCAGCTGGTGTTGAATCGGGTCGTATCGGTAACCTGAACATCGTCTCAACGATCGGCAAGAAGAAGTAATACTAAGTGAGATCATGACGTGAGTCATGGTCAAACTTGGTGGCACGATCGAGGCGTTTTCGATCGTGCCACGCACTTGACCTGCTCAAGTTGCGGCACTAGACTAGTGTGTTCAGAACTCCAAGTTGTATTGGAATATAGCCATGTAGAAATGGCGCAATTCCACCAAGATTCGTCTGGGTGGTTTTTTACTTCCTGAGGCCCAAGTATGTTGGTTTCAGGAATCAAGTTAAACGATTGATAAGGAAATCTACCGATCATGAGTCAAAATTTACCATTAGCAGGTATTAAGATTATCGATTTCACACACGTACAAGCTGGTCCAGCATGTACACAGTTGCTGGCATGGTTCGGCGCTGACGTGATCAAAGTTGAACGTCCAGGTTCAGGCGACGTAACACGTAGCCAATTGCGCGACATCCCTGATGCTGATGCTCTGTATTTCACAATGCTGAACAGCAACAAACGTTCGTTGACACTTGATACCAAAACTCCACAAGGTAAAGAAGTTTTGGAAAAAATGATCAAAGAATCCGACGTTATGGTTGAGAACTTTGGTCCTGGCGCTTTGGATCGTATGGGCTTTTCTTGGGCGCGTATCCAAGAACTGAACCCAGGCATGATCTTGGCATCGGTTAAAGGCTTCTCCGATGGTCACCATTACGAAGACTTGAAAGTCTACGAAAACGTCGCCCAATGCGCCGGTGGTGCTGCTTCGACAACGGGTTTCTGGGACGGCCCACCAACTGTTTCTGCAGCTGCTTTGGGTGATTCCAACACAGGTATGCATTTGGCAATCGGTATCTTGACAGCCATCATGGGTCGTCAAAAAACTGGCAAAGGCCAAAAAGTTGCTGTGTCGATGCAAGATGCTGTTTTGAATCTGTGCCGCGTCAAACTGCGCGATCAACAACGTTTGGACAAACTGGGCTTCTTGAAAGAGTACCCACAATATCCACACGGCACATTCACCGACGTAGTACCACGTGGTGGTAACGCAGGTGGTGGCGGTCAACCAGGTTGGGTTCTGAAATGTAAAGGTTGGGAAACCGACCCTAACGCGTACATCTACTTCACCGTGCAAGATCACGCATGGCCGCCAATCTGTAAAGCATTGGGTCGTGAAGAGTGGATCGATGATCCAGCGTACAACACACCTGACGCACGCCAAGACAAGATTTTCGATATTTTCGCGACTATCGAAGAATGGCTCAAAGACAAAACCAAATTCGAAGCAGTTGATTACCTGCGTAAATTCGACATCCCATGCGCACCAGTGCTGTCGATGAAAGAATTGGCAAATGATGAGTCACTGCGTAAGAGCGGTTCTATCGTTGAAGTTGAGCACAAAGGCCGTGGTGACAAATACCTGACCGTTGGTAGCCCAATCAAATTCTCCGACATGACACCAAACATCGTTGCTTCCCCATTGTTGGGTGAGCATACAGATGAAGTGTTGGCTGGTTTGGGTTATTCCAAAGAGCAAATCGCTGCATTGCACACTGCTAAAGCAGTGTAATCAAACAGCGAGCTGTTTCAGCTTTGTAAAAACGGCGCCTTAGGGCGCCGTTTTTTTATGCTTCTTCCATTTTGCAGTGTTAGGTAGTGCCGTTTGCGATTACTGTTTTTATGGGTAATCTAGTTTGGCCATAAGACGAATATAGTTTGCGTAGAAGCAGGCTTTCACCGTTGCGCGAGTAGGCATTATCTGGATATTGCCTTTATAATTCACAGGCTATTAGGCACGTCTATGAATGCTGCCATGCAGCACGAAATTGCAGGCCGCGCCCTTGTATCTGCGCCGTGTCATGCGATGAAAATTGACCGGGGTCAATGATAGAAGCACAAGCTGATCGATATGATACGGCCACTTGAATCAGCATGCGCAAAAGCGCATATTTCGGGGATTCTTTCTATATCCTGAACCTGATTTTCTCGATGCCTTGCGAGTGCAAGGAAGTAAAGAATAAAGTAGCAATTCGGTACTGGTCAAATGAGTAAATGCATAGCGTCCTTGGTGAAGCGCCGGACGCAAATGCGCCAGATACCACGGCTCAAACCATGCATAATTATTGAACATGGCGCGAGCGGGCATGTGTCCGCTCGCGCTTTTTTTGTACAGATAGGAGTAGTTGATGAGTAAGGCATTAAGCGGCTATCGCATTCTTGATTTCACACACGTGCAATCAGGCCCGACATGTACCCAACTGCTGGCTTGGTTCGGTGCGGATGTGATCAAAGTTGAACGGGCTGGCGAAGGTGATGCCACACGTGGTCAATTGCGTGACATTCCTGAAGCAGACAGTCTCTACTTCACGATGCTCAATCACAACAAGCGTTCGATCACGCTGGATACAAAAAACCCTAAAGGGAAAGCCGTACTCGAAACATTGATCAAAGAGTGCGACGTACTGGTAGAGAACTTCGCGCCGGGCGCGCTCGACCGCATGGGCTTCACTTGGGAACGTATTAACGAACTCAATCCAAAAATGATCGTTGCATCGGTCAAAGGCTTTGGCCCTGGTCCGTACGAACATTGCAAAGTATATGAAAACGTCGCGCAATGTGCAGGCGGTTCCGCATCAACAACCGGTTTCGATGACGGCCCACCAATGGTTACCGGCGCGCAAATCGGTGACAGCGGTACCGGCCTCCACTTGGCGCTTGGCATTCTCGCTGCATTGCTGCAGCGTCACTCAAGCGGCCGTGGCCAAAAAGTTCTGGCGCCTATGCAAGATGCCGTGTTGAATCTGTGCCGAGTCAAGCTGCGCGATCAGCAACGTCTGGAACGTACGGGCGTAATGAAGGAATATCCACAATATCCGGATACTCCATTTGGTGACTCCGTGCCGCGCGCCGGCAATGCATCAGGTGGCGGTCAGCCTGGTTCTATCCTGAAATGCAAGGGCTGGGAAACCGATCCTAATGCATACATTTACTTCATCACCCAAGGTGCAGTGTGGGCACCAATCTGCAAAGTGATTGGTAAAGAAGAGTGGCTGACAGATCCAGAGTACGCAACACCAGCGTCGCGTCTGCCGCACTTGAAACACATCTTTGCAACAGTAGAAGAGTGGACCAAGACCAAGACCAAGTTCGAAGCCATGGACATTCTCAACAAGTTCGACATCCCTTGTGGCCCGATCTTGTCCATGAAAGAAATCGCTGAAGAACCATCGCTGCGTGAAACCGGCACGATCGTTGAAGTTGATCACCCAGTACGTGGCAAATACCTGACAGTCGGTAACCCGATCAAATTGTCCGACAGCCCGACAGATGTGACGCGTTCGCCTCTGCTTGGCGAGCACACAGAAGAAGTGCTGGGCCAACTAGGTTATAGCGCGGAACAAATCGCTGACTTGCGTAAAGACGGCGTTATTTCGTAAAGAAATACTCTCTGTAACTCGCGGTTCAAGAGCCCCTGCCTGAAAAGGTAGGGGCTTTTTATTTGGGGCAGAATTTTATGTGGCTACAGGTTGGACTATAGCTATTGAACTGACCTGACGAACTGGCCTGAGACTGTTGTATATGCTTAATTCAACCAGATTGAAGCACGATTGCTAAAATTGGTGTTCTGAGCGATTTAAGATAGGATTGCGAACGGGCTTTTATGTCGCCCTCAAATGAGAATGATTCTTTTTTGATTGAAAATACGGGTAGAAGACGGATTTTGTAATTGTTTTTGACGGTTCAATACGCATATGTACTAAAGATCATGTGAAAAATTGATCTCGGTCAATGCTGAAGGGGGTGACGCGTCGATAAGATACGCGCACCGAAGAAGTCTAAGTTGTGCTTTAAAAAGCATATATATGGTTTTCTGAGGAGAAGATTGATGGTTAAGGGATGGAGAAAGATACTGCCTGCCGTGTTGTTGGTGGCGGGTGTATTTCAAGCAGTTCATGCTGAGGATGGTGTTACAGAGAACACGATCCTGATTGGCCAAACCATCGGTCTCACTGGCACGGTTGCCGGGACGGTAAAAGAAATGAATGAAGGCGCGCAGGCGTATATCGCGGCGGTCAACAAGCAGGGCGGCGTCAATGGCCGCAAGATAGAAATACGTACGCTGGATGATCAGTATCTGCCGGAAAAGGCTTTAGTCAATGCCAAGGCGCTGATCGAAAAGGATAAAGTTTTCGCATTGTTTCAGAGTCGCGGTACGCCGCACACCATTGCGATATTGCCTGAGCTTGCTGCCGCTAAAGTACCTTTGATAGCGCCCAGTACAGGAGCAGAAAGCCTGCACACGCCAGTCAATCGCTGGGTATTCAATGTGCGGGCCAAGTATCAGGATGAAGTAGTAAAAGCGATTGAGCATTTCAATACGCTGGGATTTAAAAACATTGGGTTACTGACGTACGAGAAAGACGATGCGCTAGGACTCGATGGGCTCAACGGATTTAACAGGGGCATGGCTGAGTTCAAGTTGAAGCCGGCCTTTGTTGAGATTTTTCCGCGTATCAAACCGAATGTGAATGAGGTCGCGCTCAAGCTGATAAGCGGAAAACCGGATGCACTGATTATTGTGAGTTCTGGTTCGAATACGGTAGATGTGATCAAGGCGATTCGTGCGCAGGGCGGGCATATGCAGATCATGACGCTGTCGAATAATTCGTCGCAGGATTTCATCAAGGATTTGGGACGGGATGCTGCAGGCGTGATTTTGTCGCAAGTGACGCCGCCACCGAATTTGTCGTCGAGCGGTTTGGGCAAGGAGTTTCAGGCGGCAGCCAAGGCAAGCGGTGCAACTGTTTCTTATGCCGGGCTGGAAGGGTATCTATCAGCGAAAGTCATGGTTGAAGGTTTGCGCCGTGCAGGACGTAATTTGACGCGCGACAGTTTTGTGCGCGGATTGGAAACGATGCAGCGGGTAGATATGGGCGGCGTTTCGCTCAGCTACAGCGAAAAGGATCACACAGGCAGCAATTTTGTCGAGCTGACCCTGATAAATAAAGACGGGCGATACGTACGTTGAAATCGTTCGCTAGTAGTAGATATTGGTAACAAGTATTCGCAGTAGATATAGATGCAGGCAGCACAGATGTTGGTAGCGAAACGATCGCAGAGAATTAATTTTCTGCGATCTCTAATGCATAAAGCGCACGTTGATAAAACCCGGATAACGGTCCGGTGTTTGTAAGTTGATTAGGAACTATCATGAACCACAAAGTCATCCCAATTGCAGTGCAGGAAGTTGTAAATACGAAAGAGCGTAAGCGTCAGGCGCCGAAAGGTCGTCGCGTTGATCCAGTTGCGCTGGAAGAAGTGCGTGCATTATTGGGTGACGAGTCGCGTCAACCTGATTTGCTGATTGAACATCTGCACAAAATCCAGGATAAATTCGGTCATTTGGCTTCCACTCATCTGGCAGCGCTGGCGCAAGAAATGCGTTTGGCACAAACCGAAGTTTATGAAGTCGCAAGCTTCTATCACCACTTCGATATCGTTAAAGAAGGCGAAGATGCGCCACAGGCATTGACCGTTCGCGTCTGCGACGGCTTGTCGTGTGAAATGGCGGGCGCCCGTGACTTGCTGGCTAAACTGCCAAAACTTCTGGGCAAAGAAGTGCGCGTTATCGCTGCACCTTGCGTTGGCCGTTGCGAGCAGGCTCCAGTCGCTGTCGTCGGTCAGAATCCAGTTATTCACGCAACCTGCGAAGCAGTGCAGGCGACGGTTGAAAGCAAACAAATTACGCAAGCAGCTGGCGACATCGTCAACCTTGCCGGCTACCAAAGTGCTGGTGGCTACGATCTGTTGAAGAAATGTGTTTCCGGTGAGCGTGATGTTGAATCTGTCATCAAGACGATGGAAGATTCCGGCTTGCGCGGTCTGGGTGGTGCGGGTTTCCCATCCGGTCGCAAATGGCGCATCGTACGCGGCGAAAAAGGCCCGCGTCTGATGGCTGTTAATATCGATGAAGGCGAGCCAGGTACGTTCAAGGATCGCGTCTATCTCGAGAAAGATCCGCATCGTTTCCTCGAAGGCATGCTGATCGCCGCATGGGCGGTGGACATCCAGACTATTTACATTTATCTGCGTGACGAATACCACGGTTGCCGCACCATGCTGGAAGCGGAACTGGCTAAACTGAAAGCCAATCCACCTATCGCCAATATGCCGGAAATTTTCCTGCGTCGTGGCGCCGGAGCATACATCTGCGGTGAAGAATCCGCGATGATCGAATCGATCGAAGGCAAACGCGGCATGCCACGTTTGCGTCCACCTTACGTGGCGCAAGTTGGTTTGTTCGGCCGTCCTACGCTGGAACACAACTTTGAAACGCTGTACTGGGTACGCGACATTCTGGAAAAAGGCGGCGAATGGTTTACTTCGCACGGTCGTCACGGTCGCAAAGGCTTGCGTTCGTATTCGGTTTCCGGTCGCGTCAAAAATCCTGGCGTCAAACTGGCGCCAGCGGGTATCACGATCCAAGAATTGATCGATGAACATTGCGGCGGCATGCTGGAAGGTCAAACCTTCTACGGCTATCTGCCAGGTGGCGCATCGGGCGGTATTTTGCCAGCATCGATGAACGACATTCCGCTCGATTTCGATACCTTGCAACCATACGGCTGCTTCATCGGTTCCGCAGCTGTGATCGTGATGTCGGATAAAGACACCGCAGTTCAAGCAGCACGCAACATGATGGACTTCTTCAAACACGAATCGTGTGGTCAATGCACACCGTGCCGTGTCGGTACCGCGAAAGCAGCAGAATTGATCAAGAAACCGAAATGGGATGTTGGTTTGCTGGAAGATCTCTCGTTGGTCATGCGCGATTCGTCGATTTGTGGTTTGGGTCAGGCTGCACCTAACCCTATCGACTGTGTCGTCAAGTACTTCCCGCATGAGTTGGCTTAAGTACGTAGCCCCGGATTAAGGTGAAAAGATAATGAACGCAATTACCAGAAGCGAAATGGCACAACTCGAAGTGCCGACAGTAACGTTTGAATTGAACGGTCGTGAAGTAACCGGCCGCGCAACTGATACGCTGTTGACCATCGCCAAGCGCGAAGGCATCGAGATCCCGCATCTTTGCTACAAAGAAGGCATGGACACTGCAGGTAACTGCCGTGCATGCGTCGTCGAAATCAATGGCGAACGCGTCCTGGCTCCTTCATGCTGCCGCAATCCAACTAACGGTATGAAAGTAAATACCGAAAGCGAACGCGCAGTAAAATCGCAAAAGCTGGTGTTGGAACTGTTGCAGTCTGACATGCCGGAAACCGATTACACACGCCACAATGAAGTGGACGAGTGGGCTGCGAAAATGGAAGTGGGCAAACCACGTTTCGAAGCGCGCGCACGCGTCGCCCCTGATTTTTCGCATCCAGCTATGACAGTCAATCTGGACGCATGTATTCAATGTACGCGTTGCGTACGTGCTTGCCGCGACGAACAGGAAAACGACGTTATCGGTTTGGCCTTCCGTGGCGACCATGCGCAAATCGTGTTCGACATGGATGACCCGATGGGTGCATCGACCTGCGTTGCTTGCGGCGAATGCGTGCAGGCTTGCCCAACGGGCGCCCTGATGCCAGCCCGTGATGTTGCGATGAGCGTGCCGGATAAGAAGGTTGAATCCGTTTGCCCATATTGCGGCGTTGGTTGCCAACTGACTTACAACATCAAAGACAACAAGATTCTTTATGTTGAAGGTCGCGATGGTCCTGCCAACCGCGAACGTCTGTGCGTCAAGGGTCGTTACGGTTTCGATTATGCAAACCATCCGCACCGTTTGACCAAGCCTTTGATTCGCCGTGCTGATGCACCTAAACGTGGTGATGCCATCATGGATCCGGATCGCGTGATGGAAGTATTCCGCGAAGCGACATGGGAAGAAGCGCTGGAAGTTGCCGGTGGTACTTTCGCCAAGATTCGCGATACGCACGGCAAACGCTCGCTGGCCGGTTTCGGTTCAGCCAAAGGCAGTAACGAAGAAGCGTACCTGTTCCAGAAATTGGTGCGTACCGGTTTCGGTAGCAACAACGTCGATCACTGCACACGTTTGTGCCATGCATCGTCAGTTGTGGCGTTGCTCGAAGGTATCGGTTCAGGCGCGGTATCGAATCCGGTGATGGACGTGACCAAGGCAGAAGTCGTCATCATCATTGGTGCCAACCCGACCGTGAACCATCCGGTTGCTGCAACCTGGATCAAGAATGCAGTCAGCAACGGCACCAAATTGATCGTCTGTGATCCACGCCGTACAGATATGTCGCGTATTGCGCATCGCTTTATGCAATTCAAGGCGGATACCGACGTCGCGATGTTGAATGCGATGATGAACGTGATCGTTACTGAAGGCTTGGTTGATAAAGAGTTTATCGAAAGCCGTACCATCGGTTACGAAGAACTGCGCAAAAACGTCGAAGGCTACACACCTGAATTGATGGCGCCAATTTGCGGCATCGATGCAGAGACCTTGCGTTACGTTGCACGTCTGTATGCGACATCCAAAGCATCGATGATCTTGTGGGGCATGGGCGTATCGCAGCATATCCACGGTACCGACAATGCGCGTTGCTTGATTGCGCTGTCGCTGATGACGGGTCAGATTGGCCGTCCAGGTACTGGCTTGCACCCATTGCGTGGTCAAAACAATGTGCAAGGTGCATCGGATGCTGGTTTGATTCCTATGGTGTATCCGGATTATCAAAGCGTTACCGATCCTAAGATTCGTGCCAATTTTGCAAAAGCATGGAATATGTCGGTCGATTTGCTCGATCCTGAACCAGGCCTGACCGTGGTTGAGATCATGCATGCGATTACCGATGGCAAGATTCGTGGCTTGTATGTCCAAGGTGAAAATCCTGCGATGTCGGATCCGGATGCGAACCATGCACGTGAAGCACTGGCAGCTTTGGACCATCTGGTCGTGCAGGATATTTTCCTGACCGAAACCGCTTATCTGGCTGACGTGATCTTGCCGGCGAGTGCCTTCCCGGAAAAAAATGGCACGTTCACGAATACTGATCGTACCGTTCAGATGGGGCGCCAAGCGATCAATCCACCTGGTGAAGCCAAGCAAGATTTGTGGATTATCCAGCAAATGGCGAATCGCCTCGGTTGCGACTGGAACTACAAACACGTGTCGGAAGTGTTTGACGAAATGCGTCACACCATGCCTAGCATTGCCGGAATTACCTGGGAACGTTTGGAGCGCGAAGATGCGGTTACCTATCCTTGCCTGAAAGAAGGTGATCCAGGTGATCCAGTCGTGTTTGTGGACGAATTCCCGCGTGAAAGTGGTCGTGCACGATTCGTCCCTGCTGACATCATTCCTGCGGATGAACGTCCGGATACTGAGTACCCAATGGTCTTGATCACTGGTCGTCAACTGGAGCACTGGCACACAGGTAGTATGACGCGCCGTGCAACCGTACTCGATTCGATCGAACCAGATCCAATCGCGTTGATTCATCCGCTGGATCTGCTTGCAATGGGCGGCAAGCCTGGCGATTTGATCACGCTGGAATCGCGTCGCGGTAACGTCACCTTGTATGCGCGTGCTGATGATAGTTCGCCACGTGGCGCGGTGTTCGTACCGTTCTGCTACTACGAAGCGGCAATTAACCGTTTGACGAACTCTGCTCTTGATCCGTTCGGCAAGATCCCAGAGTTTAAATACTGCGCAATCCGTATCACGATGGGCGGTACGGCACCAGTACAAACAAGTTACGGTGGCGGTCAGGCTTTGGTCAACTTGACGAATAGTATGGCAACAGCTAACTAAGACGACTCAGTCTGTAGTTGTTCGTAATTAAACCGGCACTTGCTCTTGCAGCAAGTGCCGGTTTTTATTTTTGCCTTCAGCCTTGCATCTGGATAAGCCGTGTGATGGCATAATTGCGGCATGTTTTGTATCGCTCGTTTTCGCGAGCCAGAGACCAGCGGTTTCTGCCTGATTTTTTCCTGTTCAATATCCCAGATATGAGTGTTCGCCCGACCTTATCCCATGCAGTGCGCAAGCTGACACATGATGTTGAAGTCATGGATGAGCGCGGCCGTACTTCGATGATCGCTATCCCGGCTGAGCAGCCGCTGACGATCTATGTGGATAAACGCGAGCTGGTGACGTTGATGACGTTGGGCGGTGCGCCTGAAGCATTGACGCTCGGCTATCTGCGTAATCAGCGCTTCATCAAAAATATAGAAGACATCTTGTCGGTGCAAGTCGACTGGGATGTCGATGCAGTTGCCGTGGTCACGCGTAACGGCATTGAAAATATAGAAGAACGTACTGCCAAGCGCACAGTAACGACTGGTGGCGGCGAGGGTACGGTATTCGGGGGGTTGATGGATGCAGTCGATGCGATCTCCTTGCCTGCCGATGCGCGCATGGCGCAATCTACCTTATACAAAGTCATCGATACGATACGCACCCATCGATCTGTGTATAAGCAAGCCGGCTCGGTACATGGCTGCGCCCTGTTTTCTGCGCAAGGTGAATTGATTTACTTCGTCGAAGACGTTGGTCGCCACAACGCTGTCGACGCGATTGCCGGCAAGATGTGGTTCGATGGCGTGCAAGGTGAAGACAAGATTTTTTATACGACGGGACGCCTGACGTCCGAGATGGTAATGAAGGGGGCGCAGATGGGCATCCCATTCCTATTGTCGCGTTCGGGAGCAACGCAAATGGGGCACATGGTGGCCGAACGATTGAATATGTCGCTGATAGCGCGTTGCAGCGGCAAACATTTTTTATTGCTGAGCGGTGGGGATCGCATCATTTTTGACGATGTGCTGACTGCCGCGACCCAGTAATCTCAGGCCGTGCTCATTTTTCAAGCAATGTGTTTGTCTGGGCTGGCAGATAATATTCTTGCGCCATTGCTCTTGCGCGCGGTCATTCCGGTAAACGCGAAATCCACATCAGGATGAAGTCCTGAAACAATATCTGCAATCGCACGTCCCGAACCACAACCCATGGTCCAACCCAGCGACCCATGGCCGGTATTCAAGAATAGATTACTGAACCTGGTCTTGCCTATGTATGGCACATTGGATGGCGTCAATGGGCGCAAGCCGGCCCAATAAGCAGGGTTCTCGTAATCGCAGGCATCGGGGAATAACTCGCGCGTGCGGCGCGTGATGGCTGCACAACGGGTAGCATTCAATTCCCGCGTATAGCCATTGAATTCGCAGGTTCCGGCCACGCGCAACTTGTCGCCCAAGCGCGATAACACCAGCTTGTAGCCATCATCGATCAGCGATACCGTGGGTGCCAGTTCTGGATTCAAGATCGGGTAGGTCGCCGAATACCCCTTGCCAGGATAGATCATCAAGTCTATCCCTAGCGGCTTCAGGACCTGGACGGAAAAACTTCCCATCGCCATCACAAACGCATCCGCGCGCAAGGTTTGATGGCGACCTGCTGCATCAATGACTTCCACCGCCGTGATGCGCGCGCTTGCGCCTGTGCCTTCGGTTATCAGGCGAGTGACGGTCGTATTGAACTGAAAATCCACGCCGCGTTCCTGCGCCTTACCGGCCAGTGCCGTAGTGAACTTGTAGATATCGCCGGATTCATCGGTTTCAGTGAAATCTGCGCCGACAATTTGCGCGCGTATCTGAGCCAGCGCAGGCTCCAGTTTGATGGCTTCATCCGCGCTCATCGGGACACGCGGACAGCCGAGATCGCGCATCACAGCGGCGGATGCCAGCGATTCATCAAAGTCTTTTTGATTGGTATAAAAATGCAGGATGCCGCGCGTCAGGCAGTCGTAATCGATATCGACTTCGGTACGCAGGGTTTGCAGCGTCTGGCGGCTGTATTCGGCGATCGCAACAATCTGGTGAATGTTATGAACGGTACGCTTGGGCGTGCATTCACGCAGAAAATTCATGCCCCATTTCCACTGCAGCCATTCAGCACGGAAGCGATAAAGCAAAGGCGCATCTTCCTTGCCTAGCGACTTGAAGATCGTCATCGGCGCTGTCTTATTTGCCCATGGCGTCGCATGCGATACCGAGATCTGGCAGCCGTTGGCAAAGCTGGTTTCTTGCGCGGCACCGGGTTGCCGTTCGATCACGGTGACGTCGTGCCCCGCCTTGTTCAGGAACCAGGCGGATGCCGTGCCGATAATGCCCGAGCCCAAAACGATGACTTTCATGACGCAATCAATCCCGAAATATTTCTGTAAATACCAGCTTTGAACGAGGCAGATAGCTCGGTTCACTTTGTGTTCAACTCCAGCGCCAAACAGTAATGCGTCCTCTGGAAAATCACCTATGACGACTGTCAAGAATTGCGATAAAGCGCAGCTTTTATTTTTTCATCCCTTCATTTTCATAAAAAATGAAGGGATGGGATACGCTAATCATTATCTATCGCTAATGATTGTTATTAAATACTTTAACTATACCTAATCATTTTTAGCCTTTACGATGTCCTCGAAGTCTGCAAAAGGGATCGCGGACTGGTTTCCGCAATGACGTGCACACACCGAAGGAGAAGTGCTATGGTCGAACTTGAACAATGTCCAATAGGCAATGCCGTTGAATGTCATCTGGCTGCATATAACGCCGCATTTTATGAGCTCGGCCTGAGTTGGCACTGGGACAGCGACGTATTCCACGCGCTGCAAAGTCTGCCTTGCGAACGTGACCGCATCAAGAAATACATGGAAACGCATCAGTCGCATTTGCTGAAAGTGTATGATGCCGATTTTTTGATCGATGCGATTCAAACTACTAAAGCACGTTGCTTTGAAACGATGACCGAGAATGGCGCCAAAAAAGCGGCGAAGGTCAATTGGGCAGAATTCCAGCGCGCAGAAGTCGGGGTTTGAGCACCGCCATGTTTGACTAGCGGCAGGGATCACAGGTTTTCCATCCTTGTGAAAAATGGCGTGGTACGGACGTGCAATGAAGGTACGCTAACAGCAAGCTAGGCGCTGAAGTAAAAAGCCGCTCCCATCACAGTGAGGCGGCTTTTTTGTTGGGCGCTTGATATGTTCCTACGCTGCTGCAAAAGCTTTTCGGCTGAATCTCAGGAGCGCCTGCCAAACATCATCTGTTCTGCCAATAATTTTTTCGCCGGCTTTATTCCATCAACCAGGCCTAGGGAAAATCCCAGCAAGGCTTGCCCCAGTCCACCAGTAGAGGCACTGGCGAAAATCCTCGCCATGATATCCGTCATACGAATCGTGGTACTACGATCCGCTATCCTGCTGGCAGAAAACTCATGCAGTGCCGCCGGACTCATATGCCGGGCCAGCAATCTTGCCAATACGCTGGCATCGCGCAGGCCGAGATTTAATCCCTGCCCCGCAACCGGATGCAGGGTTTGTGCGGCATTACCTATGGCTACCGTTCTGCTGGATGATGCGGCTTGCGCATTCAGACCCAGCGGGAACGCGTTGCGTTGCGTCGTTGCCGTGAAACTTCCCAGCCGCATGCCGAATGCTTTGCCCAACTCTTGCAGGAAAACTGCATCATTCACAGCAAGCAAGCGTTGCGCAGTCTCGGCTTGCACACACCACACCAGCGCGTAACCCTCATCCTGCGGCAACAGCGCCAACGGCCCTTCGTCGGTGAAGCGCTCGAATGCGCGGTGCATAATCGGTGCGCTGACGGTCACATGCGCGACGATGGCAGTTTGGCCGTAATCGCGATGCGTGGATTTTTTTACTTGTTCGGTAAAAATGCCACCTTCTGCCTGCACGACAATTTTTGCGGTAATCGATGCACGGTCAGCAAAGGCGAGGGTCACCACATCATCGTTTTCGACCAGATCGGTCACGGTGGCCGGACGCATTAAGGTAATGCCGATCCTCGCTGCCTGCGCATTCAATGCCGTCACCATTGCCCCATAGCGCGTCACATAGCCGAGCGCCGGCAAATTGTATTCTTCACGCTCTATCATCGTGCGACCGAAATGACCGCGACGTGAAACGTGTATCTGATTGATCTGCGTTGCCGCGATGGGCCAGGACGCGATCGATTCGAAAATCTGCCGACTGCCATAAGACAATGCAATCGAACGCGGATCGCGCGACGTTTGCTCTATCGCTTTTGCATCGATCAAGGCGATACGTGCAGGCGCAATCCCCTGCTTGGCCAGCAATGCTGCCAGTGTCACTCCGACCGGGCCCGCGCCGCAGATAGCAATATCGAAATCGGTTGGCATGCGGTTTAATCGTGCTGCATCAATGCTTCGATATCGGCGACTGTTTTCGGCGCCGCGGCGCTCAGGATGTGACAGCCGTTAGCGGTGACCAGCGCATCGTCTTCTATGCGTATGCCGATATTCCAGTATTGCTCGGGCACGCCTTCTGCGGGGCGCACATAGATGCCTGGTTCAACGGTCAGGACCATGCCGGCCTGCAGGGTGCGCCACGGTTTTTCTGTGCCGCTTGGTGCCGCATCGCGATATTCACCGACGTCATGCACATCCATACCCAGCCAGTGCCCGGTGCGGTGCATGTAGAACTGGCTATAGGCGCGATTTTCGATGACGTCGCTCAGCGTACCGACCTTGTTCTTGTCGAGCAGGCCGGTATCCAGCATGCCTTGCGCGAGTACCTTGACGGCTGCATCGTGACCATCCATGAAGCGTTTGCCAGGACGTGTTTCTGCTATCGCCGCATATTGCGATGCCAGCACGATTTCATACAATTCTTTTTGCGGTCCGGAAAATTTTCCGTTGGCGGGAAACGTGCGCGTGATATCGGACGCATAACTGTCCAGTTCGCAGCCGGCATCGATGAGCACCAGATCGCCATCGTGCAATTCGGCATCGCTGGCGCGGTAGTGCAATACGCAGGCATTTGCGCCAGTGGCGACAATCGAGCCGTAGGCGGGAAATTGGGAACCGTTGTTGCGGAATTCATGCAGGATTTCTGCTTCCAGATGATACTCGCGCAGGCCGGGCTTGGCGATGCGCATAGCGCGTCTGTGCGCGGCGGCGGCGATATCGGCCGAGCGCTGCATGATGTCTATCTCGGCTGCATCCTTGCTCAAGCGCATTTCATCCAGCAGCACGTGTACATCGAAGGCGGTGCTGGGTGGTGTCACGCCAGCACGTGCCTGTCCGCGTACTGCTTGCAGCCAGCGTTGCACTTGCCCATCAAGTTTGCTGTCGCTGCCGAGTGCGTAAAACAAGGCCTGCGCATTCGCCATCAGCTTCGGCAACTCAGTATCGATGGCATCAATCGAATAGGCAGCATCGAAACCGAATGTGGTGCGCGCTGCTTCCGGACCGTAGCGAAAGCCATCCCAGATTTCACGTTCCAGATTTTTTTCACGGCAAAACAAAATGGCTTGATTTTTTTCGCCGGCAACGCCGGCAATCAAGACGATCACTGCCTCCGGTTCGGTAAAGCCGGACAGGTAATAAAAATAACTGTCGTGCCGATATGGATAATCGGCATCGCGATTGCGCATGACTTCAGGTGCCGTCGGGATGATGGCAATGCCGCCCCCTTTGGCCTGCATTTGAGCGATCAGTGACGCGCGTCTGGCGACGTAGCTTTTCATTTTATTTTCCTGTCAAAGGTGCGTTCAGTTCAGTCAGGCGTTCTGCAGTACCGACATCGTTCCAGGTGCCGCGATATAACTCGCCGCCGACCTGGCCGCGCGACGCGTATTCGCGCAATAGCGGTGCCAGTTTGGCAGGCTCTCCTGCACTAATCGAATCAAACATCGATGGGCGATAGACGCCTATGCCGGAAAAGGTTAAACGCGGTTCGCCTTCGTTGATGACGGAAAAACTGTTCAGTGCAAAATCGCCTTGCGGATTGTGCGCGGGATTCTTGACCAGATACAACCACGCAACATCGCGCTTATCCAGCGGATGTGGATTGCCCCACACGTCATTATCTTCCAGCACGCCTTTTACCTGCTCAAAGTCAAAGTGGGGACAGTAGATGTCTGCCGCAAGAGCGATAAAAGGCTCATCGCCCAGCAAATGCCGTGCTTTTGCAATGCCGCCAGCGGTTTCCAGTGCGGTGCCTTCTGCGGAGTAAACAATATTGGCACCGAACTGCTCACCGTTGCCTAACGTTTCTTCGATCATGTGGCCGAGATGGGCATGGTTGATGACGATATCCTTGATGTCGGCACGTACCAGGTTCAGGACGTGCCAGACGATCAGCGGACGACCGCGTACCTTCAGCAAGGGTTTGGGGCATGTATCGGTTAACGGGCGCATTCTTTCGCCACGTCCAGCAGCGAAAATCATCGCTTTCATGGTTGTCGCATTCTTTGTGTAAATGAGTAAATTTCCTCTGCACGAAGCAGTTCAATATCGCGTCGCATTTGCATGGCCGATTAAAATGTATAGCCGACTTGCGGTGCCT
This sequence comes from Herminiimonas aquatilis, assembly GCF_042665175.1. NCBI lineage: Bacteria > Pseudomonadati > Pseudomonadota > Betaproteobacteria > Burkholderiales > Oxalobacteraceae > Herminiimonas > Herminiimonas aquatilis. The sequence goes on along the minus strand of NZ_JBHTCC010000001.1, from coordinate 980,927 downwards.
TGTCTTCCAGCTCATCCAATAATCTGACGAGTGGGGCGAGCTCTTTGTAGCGATGCGCAGCCTTGCGTGTGTATTCCATCACAAGTGGCATATCCTTCAGATAAGCGTCCTTGCCGTCGCGGTGATACAGGCGGGCAAAGATACCGAGCACTTTCAGGTGGCGCTGCAATCCCATGTATTCAAAATCGCGATAGAAGGAATCGATATCGGAGTTCACAGGAAGGCCTGCGCGTTTTGCACGTTCCCAATAACGGATTGCCCAGTCGAGCACGATTTCTTCATCCCATTGGATATAAGCGTCGCGCAGCAGCGAGGCCAGATCGTAGGTGATCGGTCCGTATACGGCATCCTGAAAATCGAGTATCCCGGGATTGCCGTTCGGCAGCACCATCAGATTGCGCGAGTGATAATCGCGATGCACATAGACCTGCGCCTGTGCCAGATTGTTGGCGAGCAGTGCATCGAATACCTTGTTCAGCGTGGCAGTTTGCTTCTCGGTCATGGTTAGGCCTAGATGCTTGCCGATATACCATTCAGGGAAAAGCATCAGTTCGCGTAACAGCAGTGCGCGGTCGTATTCAGGCAGCACCGCCGGTGTGCTATGCAGCTGAATCTGCACCATGGCATCAATTGCATCGATGTAGAGCTTGTGCGCATTGTCCGGATTTAACAATTGCAGATACGTGGTTGACCCCAGATCGGACAATAATAAAAACCCCGATTCAATATCCTGTGCCAGAATGCTTGGCACAGAAACACCGGTTGCGCCAAAAACGTCGGCGACATGGATAAAAGGGCGTACGTCTTCCTGGGGCGGCGGGGCATCCATCACGATGTAACTGTTGCCATCGGTGCCATCAATGCGAAAATAGCGGCGAAAACTTGCATCAGAGGACGCCGGTCTCAGCGATGCCAGCAGGAGCGACGGAGCAGGCAACGAGGCCAGCCAGTTTTGAAGTTGGGTCAGACGTGGATCGCCGGAGGAATCTGATGCAGTATGTAAAGACATGAAGCGAGCCTAGGAATTCGGTTTGTGAGTAGTGAGTTCCCATATAATAAGTGATTACATTCGAAAAATCGCCAGAGATGGTATTCAAAAATTTATTTTCATGACCTGGCTTTTCTCTTATCGTCCTATTCAACGTCCCCTTGCCAAGATGACCGCCCTCGTCGCTGCGGTCTGTACCTCGACGTTCGCCTCCGCGCAAATCAGCGTCAAACCGGCAAAGGAAAAAACGCCTGAAGCGGAAACTCAGGTCAGTTCTGAGCAGATGACCGGCCGTCCGGATCGCGAGATCGTGCTGGAACGCGATGTGGAAATCATTCGCGGCGGAACGACGCTCACTGCCGACCACGCAACCTACTGGATAGAAGAAGACGAAGTTGAGGCCAGCGGCAATGTGAAAATGAACCGTTTCGGCGATCGCTACACCGGCGACAAGATGCGCTTCAAGATTGATGAAGGTCAGGGCTATGTCTTGAACCCGACCTATCACATGAAGGCAAATAATGCGCAAGGCAAAGCCGATCGCATCGACTTCGAGGCAGAGGATAGAGCGCTCATTACACAAGGTACTTACAGCACCTGTGAAGGCCCCGATCCGGATTGGTACTTGAAGTCGAATACCATGCATCTCGATAACGGACGAGATATCGGTACTGCAAGCGCGACATTGATTTACTTCAAGGGCGTACCTATCATCGGCACCCCGTACATGTCTTTTCCCTTGTCGGAAGCACGCAAATCCGGCGTGCTGTTGCCCACAATAGGAACCACCAGTACAGGCGGTTTTGAAGTTGCAGTTCCTTATTATTTCAATATTGCGCCCAACCGCGATTTGACATTAACGCCACGATATATCGAGCGTCGCGGTTTTCAACTGGGTGCGGATGCGCGTTATCTTGATAATAATTACGCGGGCGAAACCAAGCTTGAGTATCTAGCCAATGACGCGCAGACCCAGACAAATCGGTATTCGATCGCTTCGATACATAATCAGCGCTTTACACCACAGGCTTCGTTTGGCTGGAATGTAAAAGCGGCATCCGACGATAATTACCCTAGCGATTTCTCACGGAATCTGGCGACGAGTACTGAACGCCTGTTGTTGCGCGATCTGTATTTCAACTATGCCGGCAATTTCTGGAATGCGACTGCGCGCGCATCCAATTATCAAGTGCTGCAAGACCCGCTTTCGCCTATTGCGCGGCCATATGATCGTTTGCCGCAATTTACCTTGCAAGGCGGTCGTCAGGATGTGAACGGTTTCGACTGGAGTGCGGTAGGCGAAGCGACCCGTTTTTGGCATCCGGATCTGGTGCGTGGCGAGCGTTATGTGATCAATCCCAGTGTTTCCTATCCCATCGTTCGTCCCGGCTATTTCCTGACGCCTAGAGTGTCGATGCACGCGACGACTTATAATGTGCAAGACCCTGCGACCAACATTAGTTCAAACTATAACCGCGTATTGCCGACTTTTTCTTTAGACAGCGGCTTGGTATTTGAACGCGAGACCAGCATTTTCGGTGATGCTGCGACGCAGACGCTGGAGCCTCGACTGTTCTACGTGCGAACCCCGTATAAAGATCAGAGCCAATTCCCTGTATTTGACAGTGCACTGGCGGACTTGAGTTTTTCGCAGATATTTAGTGAAAATCGTTTCATCGGCAATGATCGTATCAGCGATGCGAACCAGCTGACGGTTGCGATGGTCTCACGATATATTGAGTCGACAGGTGCTGAACGCCTGCGCGTGGCACTGGCACAAAGATTGTATTTCGATGATCAGCGCGTGTGTTTGCCTGCGAGTGGACAGAGTACGTGCGTGCCTAGTAATGAAAGCAGTTCAGACTGGTTGGCATCCGGCACGTTGCGTGTATCCAATTCACTCAGCACGGAAGGCAACCTGCAATACAGCGCGACACAGAAAAGTGTCAGTCGTGCCAATGCTGGTGTCAGTTGGCGGCCTGAGCCGAAGAAAGTATTGAATCTGACTTATCGTCGCGACGTGCCGAATGCATTGAAGCAAGTTGACGTTTCTGGACAGTGGCCGATTGCCGATCGCTGGTATGGCGTTGGGCGAGTCAATTATTCGCTGCCGGATAGCAAGGTATCGGAAGGTTTGCTTGGTTTGGAATACAAGGCAGATTGCTGGATTTTCCGCGTTGTTGGACAAAGAATCCCGACCGCAACCGGCAAATCGACTTCTTCGCTTTTCTTCCAGCTTGAATTAAGCGGTTTGACAAAATTAGGCTCTGATCCGATGGAAGCGTTACGCACCAGTATTCCCGGCTATCAAGTCATCAATAAACCTTCTAACGTCACATATTAAGTTTGTACGTAAAAATCATGAATATTTTCTTCTCCTCCTTGTTTGCCAATCAACATCCTGTTCGGTGTGCCAAGAGCGCATTGGTTTTGCTGAGTTTGGCTTGTGGTTTGATGGGCGGCGCTATTGCGCAAAACATGGAGCCGAGCAATGCGCCCAAGCCTGCTGTGCAGCCGCGACTGGCAGACGCGATCCTCGTCGTGGTTAACAATGACGTGATTACGCGCTACGAATTTTTAGAGCGACTCAAAGTCATTGAAGGGCGTCTGAAAAGCCAGGGTGGTCAAATGCCTCCGATGCAACAACTGCAGCGTCAATTACTCGAGCGCATGATCGTAGAGCGCGCGCAATTGCAGCAGGCCAAGGAATCGGGCATCAAAGTGGATGATACTTCTCTGGATCGTGCTGTTGCCCGTATCGCAGATCAGAACAAATTGACCATGTCGGAGTTTCGCAAACGCCTGGAGCAAGATGGCATGGTCTACTCTCAATTTCGTGACGAGATTCGCAACGAGATGATCTTGCAGCGTTTGCGCGAGCGCGAAGTCGACAACAAAATCCAGGTATCGGATGCGGAAATAGATGCCTATATGGGCGCGCATGACGGTTCCGCGACGACGACCGCACCGCAGGAATTCAATATCGGCCAGATTCTGATTCGCGTTCCTGAAAACGCTTCGCCGCAACAGCTGGCAGAAAGCAAGCGACGCGCGGAAGAAGTCATTGCGCAATTGAATGCAGGCGGCGACTTTGCCAAGCTGGCCGCGGCATACTCTGACGGTACGGATGGATTGACCGGAGGCGAATTGGGCTGGCGTAGCCAGGAGCGTTTGCCGCAATTGTTTATCGATGCGGTAGGCAATTTGCAGCAGGGACAGATTGCGCCTTTGGTAAAAAGCGGTAACGGCTTTCACGTCTTGAAGCTGCTGGGCAAGCGCACACAGAGCATCATGCGTGCCGATCCGAGCGCCGGCAGCACAGCAGCAGCGGCAACCGTCAAGCAAACCCATGCAAGCCATATCCTGATCAAGGTGAATCAGGTGGTGACGGAAGCGGATGCGCGTCGCAAGCTGACTGAATTGAAACAACGTCTGGACAACAAGGCCGCAACATTTGAAGAACTTGCGCGTCTTTATTCGAATGATTTCTCGGCATCCAAGGGGGGCGATCTCGGCTGGATTTATCCTGGCGATACCGTGCCTGAATTCGAGCGTGCCATGGATGCTTTGCCTATCGGTGAAGTCAGCGAACCAATTCGATCGCCATTCGGCTACCATTTGATTCTGGTCAAAGAACGCAAGGCTGACGACGTGTCGCAAGAGCGTCAGCGCATGGTTGCACGTCAGGCTATTCGCGAACAGAAACAAGAGGAGGCAACGCAAGAGTGGTTGCGCCAGGTTCGCGATCGCGCCTATGTTGAATATCGGACGGAAGACAGATAATGTTCGCCCAGGTTTGTACAAGTCGTGAGTAAGCGCCCAACCATTGCGATTACGTGTGGTGAGCCAGCCGGGATAGGTCCGGAGATTTCGATTCGTGCGGCTTGGGAACTACGCGCTGATGTAAAAAGCGTATTGATAGGCGATGCAGCATTTTTATCCATGATCGCCGCCGCCATCAATCCGGATATTCACCTTTCTGCCTTGTCCTTGCAGGCCGTACGCAACAGCGGCCTGCCTGCATTTCCACGTGATCAAATTGCTGTCATCGACTGTCCGCTCGCGGCGCATGTCGTACCCGGCAAGCTGGATGCACGTAACGGCCGTTATGTGCTGCAAACGCTGGATATCGCCATCGATGGTGCAGTACGAGGCTGGTTCGATGCCATCGTCACGGCGCCACTGCAAAAAAGCACGATCAATGATGCCGGTGTACCCTTTACCGGTCACACCGAATACCTGGCCGATAAAACCGACACCAAACAAGTTGTGATGATGCTGGCGACCAATGCGACGCCGCAGCCTTTGCGCGTCGCCTTGGCGACTACGCATCTGGCGTTGAAAGATGTGGCCGCAGCGATTACGTTTGAAAGCCTGTCCGCCATCATCGATATCGTGCATGCGGATTTGCGGAATAAATTTGGCATTGCCCAGCCCCGCATACTGGTAACCGGCTTGAATCCACATGCAGGTGAGGGCGGCTATCTGGGACGGGAAGAAATCGATGTCATCACGCCGGCTTTGCAGGCAGCGCAGGCCAGGGGCTGTGATGTGAGCGGCCCTTATCCTGCCGACACCTTGTTTCAACAAAAGCTGCTGGTCAATGCCGATTGCGTACTTGCGATGTACCATGATCAAGGTTTGCCGGTATTGAAGTACGCCAGCTTCGGTCTGGGCGTCAATATCACATTGGGCTTGCCGATCGTCCGCACCTCGGTCGATCACGGTACTGCACTCGATCTGGCTGCTGCCGGCTTGGGCCTGGCCGATCATGGCAGCATGCTGGAAGCGATACGAGTTGCCGCACAAATGGCTGCCGCGTCAAAAGCATCGGTTTAAACCTTCTAACAAATAACCCGCTGATTCATCTCGGCTTGAAACGCACAATCAATGAAACATATTCCGCGTAAACGCTTCGGCCAGAATTTCCTGACCGACGATGGAGTTCTGCACAACATCATTCGTGCAATCGATCCGCAACCGCAGGATACGATGGTGGAAATTGGCCCCGGACTGGCGGCAATGACGCGCCTGTTGCTGGAGGGCGTGGATCAGATGCATGTAGTGGAACTGGACAGGGATCTGGTCGAGCGGCTGAAAAAGAACTTTGATCCAAAAAAACTGATCATCCATTCTGCCGATGCCTTGCAATTCGATTTTTCGACAATTCCAGTGCCTGCCGGCAGCAAATTACGCGTGGTCGGCAATCTGCCTTACAACATTTCCAGCCCCTTGCTGTTTCATCTCGCCGAGATGGCCCCGCATGTACAGGATCAGCATTTCATGCTGCAAAAGGAGGTGGTGGAACGCATGGTCGCCGAGCCAGGCAGCAAGACTTATGGTCGGTTGTCGGTGATGCTGCAATGGCGTTATCAAATGGAATTGATGTTTATTGTGCCGCCGACGGCATTCGATCCGCCGCCGCGCGTCGAGTCAGCAATCGTGCGCATGATTCCCCTCGCAAACCCGCTGTATTGCGATCAAACCAAGCTGGAACAAGTTGTGCTGAAAGCGTTTTCGCAACGCCGCAAGGTGATCCGCAACTGCCTGGCAGGCATGTTTGTCGAGAGTGATTTGATCGAAGTCGGCATCGATCCGAAAATGCGTCCGGAAACCATTCCTCTCGCACACTACGTTGCGCTCGCCAATCGCTTGTAATCTGACTTTGCAAGCACACGCTGTCGGCAAGAAATGCCTGATAGTCATAAAATAAGCGCTTCATTCAATTCATATTGCGGAGAGATTCATGCGCATTCTTCACACCATGCTTCGCGTCGGCGACTTGCAACGCTCGATCGATTTTTATACCCAGGTGCTCGGCATGAAAGTGCTGCGTCAGACTGAAAATCCTGAATACAAATATACGCTGGCCTTTCTTGGTTACGGCAGTAATCCTGATCATGCAGAATTGGAGTTGACGTATAACCATGGCGAGCACAGCTATGAGATGGGTACCGCATATGGGCATATCGCGATTTCAGTCGATGACGCCTACAAGGCATGCGCCGATGTAAAAAAAGCCGGCGGCAATGTGACGCGTGAAGCGGGGCCGGTCAAAGGCGGCAGCACTGTGATTGCATTCGTTACCGACCCCGACGGTTACAAGATCGAATTCATCGAACGCAAAGACAACGAACGGCCACATTGAGCCGGTGAATGCATGCGCATGCATTCAATATTAGTTATCAAGCCAGATGTTGGTGTAACTCGCGACGTGAAGTAATGCGTGAAGCGATGCAGCATGGACTGCATTGCTCAAAAGATGGGCAGCGTCTCCGGCGCGTGCTCGCGCAAGGCTTTTTTGGCTGCTGCAAATTCAGGGAATACCGATTGTACGGTTGCCCAGAATTGCGGGCTGTGATTCATCTCGCGCAGATGCGATAACTCGTGCGCAATCACGTAGTCGATCAACGGCAATGCAAAGTGTATCAGGCGCCAGTTCAAACGAATTTTCCCATCCGCTGTGCAAGAGCCCCATTGCGTCATCGCTGACGACAATGCAAACGATTGATAACTGACGCTGAGTTTTTTTGCATAAAGCGGCAGGCGTTCAGCAAAGATGCGTTTGGCTTCCAGTTGCAACCAACCCTGGACACGATCTTTTAACTGCTGTTCGGCTGCATCCGATGGCAGGCATACGGTCAATTCTTGTGACTCCGCATCGTACAGAATGCCGGCGCTCTGCGTCGCCAGTATGCGCAAGGTGATGTCATTGCCCAGATAGGGCAGGGTGCCGCCATCGCGCCATTCCATTTGCGGTTGCAAGCGCCGTGCAGAACGTGCGCGGCGTTCATTCAGTTTGGTGAAAATCCAGCGTTGTTTTTCGCAAATCGCATTTTCGATTTCGGTCAGCGTTACCCATTTCGGTGCCGTGATACGCAAGCCATCATCGTCGATCATGAAGCCGATAGAGCGGCGCTTGGAACGCACCAGCGTGTAATCCAGATGATGCTCGCCTACATGCACGCGGCGTTTGCCAATGGCTACGGGTTTGGCTGCATCGCCGTTTGAGGCCGCGCTGGGTGGTAGCGAGGATCCCGGCGAATGCTTGGGAGCAGGATGATCGATTTTCGGTTGCGATGAAAAATCGGACGAAAAGAAATCGAGTTGCAGCGCAAGCTGTTGCGGATCAGGCGATGTGTGACGAAGCAGCTTCAAGGATGTGCAGGTCCGTTAAGGTTTTTGCGACGGCTCGGCGCGGTAGTCATCGGGTGAAATCACACGCATTTCCGATTCTATCCAATTTTCGACTTGCTGCATCAGATCAACGGCATTCTTGCCTTCCGGTGAAATTGGCTTGCCGATAGACACAGTGACCAAGCCCGGGTGTTTGATGAAGGAGTTTTTCGGCCAGCATTTGCCCGGATTCAAGGCGATCGGAACGACTACGGTATTGGTTTCCACCGCGAGGCGTGCACCGCCACCCTTGTACCGTCCACCTTGACCGACAGGAATGCGTGTCCCTTCAGGGAACATGATGATCCATTGACCATCTGCCAGACGTCGTCTGCCTTGCACGACGACCTGGGCAAATGCATCCTTGCCGCTGCTACGATCGATAGGGATCATGCGCAACAAACCAAGTGCCCAACCAAAAAAAGGAACGTAGAGCAGTTCCTTCTTGAATACGAATACCAGTGGCCGTGTCATTTTGCACAGCAGGAAAATGGTTTCCCAGGCTGACTGATGCTTCGACAACAGGATCACAGGTTGATCAGGCAGGTTTTCATAACCCTTGATTTCATAGCGTATGCCGCACAAGACTTTTGCCAGCCAGATGATGAAGACGTTCCAGCGCGACGTAATGAAATACCGTTTGTTATAGGGCAAAGGTGCCGCCAGAAAACAGACAGGGGCCCATATCAAGGTGGCGATCAGCATGATCAATGCAAACAACAACGAACGCAAAAACAAAATGGCACGTGACATTAAAACTCCAGATTAAGTGCAACGCTATTCAAACAGCGTAAATGAGCGCGGGCGCTTTTAATAAATGATCGACCACGGCGGCAAGATCGGGATAGCTGGTGGTGCCGGGCGGCAAACCACCTTTGGCCAGTGTCTTTGCGCCTTTGCCGGTTAGTACCAGATAAGGCGCGCAACCGACCACAAAGCCTGCCTGCAAATCGCGTAGCGAGTCGCCTATCATCGGCAATCCCTTGAGGCTCACATCAAAGCGTTTGGCGATGGTGTGCAACATGCCGGGCTGAGGCTTGCGACAATCGCAGCTATCGTCGGCTGCATGCGGACAAAAGAATACGGCATCGATTTCCGCACCTACCGATTGCGCTGCTGCATGCATTTTTTGATGAATGGCATTCAGCGCCATGATGTTGAATATGCCGCGTGCAATACCCGATTGATTGGTGGCGACGACTACACGATAGTCAGCCTGATTCAGCCGCGCAATCGCTTCCAGCGAACCCGGAATAGGTATCCATTCTTCGGGTGACTTGATGAAGGTGTCGGAGTCAAAATTGATCACGCCGTCGCGGTCAAGAATGACGAGCTTCATCGGGTCGGCTTTCGGGATGGATGGCATGGCGGGCGATCAGCTGGCTAGCTTGGACAAGTCGGCAACCTGGTTCATGGCCTGATGCAAAGTGGCCAGCAATCCAAGTCGGTTGCTACGCAGAGCAGCGTCTTCTGCATTCACCATCACGCTGTCAAAGAATGCATCAACCGGGGTCTTCAAGGCAGCCAATGTCTGCAGCGAAGCGCTGTAGTCGCCACGTGCAAATGCGGCGTCGGCCTGTGGTTTGACGCTGATCAATGTTTGATTCAAGGCGACTTCGGCGGCTTCTTTCAACAGAGTTGCATCAACCTGAGCGACTACCTCACCTTCCACTTTCTTGAGGATGTTGCCTACGCGTTTATTGGCAGCAGCCAGTGCCGGTGCTTCGGGTAACGCGGCAAATGCGCGGACGGCAGCGAGGCGGCTGGCGATATCGGCCAGGCGTTGCGGTTGCAAAGAGAGTACGGCATCGATTTCCTGTGCGCTATAACCTTGTTCGCGTAATGCGTTGGCAAGTCGATCAAAGATAAATGTCAGCAAGGCAGTGCGATGTTCATCGCTCAGTGCATTGAATGGCTTTTCAGCGGCGGCGATCAATTCATTGATGCCGATATCGAGCTTGCTTTCGATTAGCATGCGAATCACACCGAGGGCGTGACGACGTAACGCAAAAGGATCCTTGTCGCCGGTAGGGATCTGCCCGATGCTGAACAAGCCAACCAGGGTTTCCAGTTTGTCTGCCAGCGCAACCACCATTCCGACTGGATTGCGCGGCAATGTGTCGCCAGCAAAACGCGGTTTGTAGTGGTCTTCAATCGCATCGGCTACATCTGCCGCCAGACCATCATGCAGGGCGTAGTAACGGCCCATGATGCCTTGCAATTCAGGAAATTCGCCGACCATGTCTGTCAGCAAATCGGCCTTGGCCAATTGTGCGGCGACATCCGCTTGTTGCGGATCAATCCCTAGCTTGGTGGCGATGGCTTGCGCAATCGCCCGCACACGTGCAATGCGTTCGCCTTGGGTGCCGAGCTTGTTGTGATAAACGACTTTATCCAGACCGGCAACGCGCGAAGCCAACGTCTTTTTACGATCTTGATCGAAGAAGAATTTTGCATCCGCCAGCCGTGGGCGCACGACGCGTTCATTACCGCCGATGACGGTGCTGGGGTCTGCCGGACGAATGTTGGAAACGATCAAAAACTTGTTGCTCAAATTGCCCAGACTATCGAGCAGCGGAAAGTATTTCTGATTCGCCTTCATCGTCAGAATCAGGCATTCCTGCGGCACTTCGAGGAAGGCTTCTTCGAACTGCCCTATTAATACATTCGGACGTTCTACCAGACCAGTGACTTCATCCAGCAGATCATCATCATGAATCGGTGTCAGCTTGTCACCGGCTTCGCTGGCTGCCAAGGCGAGCTGGCGCACGATTTCTGCGCGACGTTCTGCGAAGCTGGCGATCACTGCACCTTCGCTGACGAGTTGCTTTGCATAGCTGTCCGCATCGCGGATATAAAGCGGATCAAGGCCGGCTTCAAAGCGATGACCGCGCGTGATGTTGCCCGCAGTCAGACCCAGCACTGAAACAGGCACGACGTCTGCGCCATACAACGCGACCAAGCCGTGCGCAGGGCGCACGAAGTTGACCGTGCTCCAGCCATCGGCCAATTGATAGCCCATGACTTTAGGAATAGGTAGTTTGCCCAAGGTGTCGTCCATGGCTTTTTGCAAGCCATCAGACAATGTCACGCCGGTAACGATGCTATTGAAAAACAGTACTTCAGCTTTGCCGTCGGATTCACGCTTCAAGTCTGCGACTGCAGAGTCGTTCGCGCCTAAAGCGGTCAGTTTTTTCAATAATGCCGGCGTTGCCTTGCCATCGGCAGTCAGGCCTACGCTTGCAGGCATCAGTTTTTGCATCACTTGCTTGTCACTGGCCTGCACCAGAACGTGCGTCAGGTGCACGGCAAGTCGGCGTGGCGATGCGAAGTGCGTCAGCACGCTATTGTCTGCAAGCAGACCTTGTGCCTTTAACGATGCTTGCAGATTTTGCGCAAAGGCATCACCGATTTTCTTCAATGCCTTGGGCGGCAATTCTTCGACGAAGAGTTCGACTAATAAATGTTTGGTATCCAAGCTGTTGCTCATGCTGTTGCTCATGTTTATGCCGCTTCTTTTTCGATTTGAGCCAGCACTTCGGCGGCGTGTTCGGGTTTGGCCATAGGGAAACCGAGGCGGGCGCGGCTGTCAAAATAGCTCTTGGCGACGCTGCGCGCCAGATTACGGATACGGCCAATATAAGCGGCACGTTCAGTGACGGAAATCGCGCCGCGCGCATCCAGCAAGTTGAATGTGTGCGCAGCCTTCAATACCTGTTCGTAAGCAGGTAGTGCCAATTTGTTTTCAATCAGATTGAGCGCTTGTTTTTCATGCGCGGTGAAAGCGACGAACAGGAAATCGGCATCGCTATGTTCGAAGTTGTAAGTCGATTGTTCAATTTCATTTTGCTTGTAGACGTCGCCGTAAGACAAGCCTTCTGTCCATTTCAAATCGTAGACGTTATCTACGCCTTGCAGATACATCGCAAGACGTTCCAGACCGTAAGTGATTTCGCCTGTGATCGGTTTGCAATTGATGCCGCCGACTTGCTGGAAGTAAGTGAACTGCGTGACTTCCATGCCGTTGAGCCAGACTTCCCAGCCCAGGCCCCATGCGCCCAGGGTGGGGTTTTCCCAGTCGTCTTCCACGAAGCGAATATCGTTTTGCTTGAGGTCGAAGCCCAGTGCTTCCAGCGAGCCCAGATACAACTCAAGAATATTCGCTGGTGCAGGTTTCAATACGACTTGGAATTGATAATAGTGCTGCAAGCGATTCGGGTTCTCGCCATAGCGGCCATCTTTCGGGCGACGCGACGGCTGTACGTAGGCGGCTTTCCATGGCTCCGGGCCGATCGCACGCAGGAAGGTCGCAGTGTGCGAGGTGCCAGCGCCGACTTCCATATCGTAGGGTTGCAGCAGCGCGCAACCTTGCGCGTCCCAGTACTTTTGCAGCGTGAGAATGATTTGTTGAAATGTGAGCATCTTGTTTGAATTTTTGCATTACCCGGTGCGGGTAAGGGCAGGTTTGCCGAAACCCCAGATTTTACCGGGTTTTAGAGCGAATTAGGGTTTCTGCGTGTACAACGCCAAGCGGCGATCAGCAGTGCAAACGCCAGCAATACGATGAAGGTATTGCCGATGAAAACATAAGGTGTGATGCCGCTGTAACCTTGGGCCGATGCAGTCAAGACGCCGCGCTCAAAAGGTTTGAGTTGCGCAATGACTTTCCCGCTTGGGTCTATGACTGCGGTGGTGCCTGTATTCGTGGAGCGCAACATCGTGCGTCCGGTTTCGATCGCGCGCATTTGCGATATCTGCAGATGTTGCGGCAAGGCGATCGAGTCGCCAAACCAGGCAATGTTGGAAACGTTCAGCAGCATGGTTGCCACCGGTTTGCCATGGGCATCGGCGGAGCGTAACTGGCCCGCAATTTCTTCACCGAACAAATCTTCGTAGCAAATGTTGGGCAAGACCCATTGATCCTTGACGGAGAACGGTTCCTGTAATGGTGCGCCGCGCGTGAAGTCGCCTAGCGGGATATGCATCATGTCGACAAACCAGCGAAAGCCGAATGGAATGAATTCGCCGAATGGCACCAGATGATGTTTGTCGTAGCGGTATAATTTTGGTGGCGTGCGATTAGCTGCTGCCGGCGCGATGCCGATCACGCTATTTGCATATTGCTGCGGGCCGTCGCTGACCGCGATCCCGATTGCCAAGTGACTGTTGGATGCGGTCGCAAATTCGGCCAGTCGCGGTAAGTAGTCTGCAGGCAATTGATGTGCCAAAAGAGGAAAAGCAGTTTCCGGCGTGGCAATCAAATCTGCCGGCGCAGCACGGATCATATCTTCGTAAAGCGTGAGCGTGACATTTGTTTGTTGAGCGTCGAACTTGATTTCCTGCGGCACATTGCCTTGCAACAAACGCACTGAGATGGGTTCGCCCTGCGGGATCGTCCAGTTGACCGATTTCAAACCCAAACCGCTGACGAGTATGACGACGATCAAACTCAAGGCAGCTCGTTTTGTGGTCGACAAGATCAGGCCGGCAGCCAATACTGCAGCCAGCCAGCCCACACCGTACACACCTATCAGTGGCGCGTAACCGGCGAGCGGGCTGCCAGTGTGCGCATAGCCGGAGGCGACCCATGGAAATCCGGTCAATACCCAGCCACGCAACCATTCGGACAGCAGCCATACTGAAGGAAAAACCAGCAACAACAATACGGCTGCGGGTGCTTGCCTGCGGTGTTGAAACCACGCGCCAGCACCCGCAGCGGCAGCAGAAAATGCTCCCAGCAACATCGCTAATAGCGCGACCGCCAGAGCAGCCATTGCTGCGGGCATGCCACCGTATTGATGCATGCTGATGTAGAGCCAGTACACGCCGCATACCGACCAGCCGAAACCATAAGCCCAGCCGGTTAATGTGGCGGACTTGATGGACGGGGCTTGCAGTATCAAATGAAACAGCAGCGCGAACGTGATGATTTGTAGCGGCCACCAGCCAAATGGCGCAAATGCCAATACATTCAACGCACCGGAAAACAAGGCAATTGCGGCCGCCTGCGTAGCGGTAAAGCGAAAGGAAAAAAGAGAGCTGACGCGCATCAGCAGGCAGGAACCAAAAGAGGGAATATCACGCGTGTCCTTGGCTTAGCTATCAAGCGTTTCGTCAACTGCGGAAGCCGGCAGCTTTTCCACCAGCAAGACGTGAATCTGGCGGGCATCTGCACGCAGGACTTCAAATCGCAGACCGTCTATATCGACGATCTCGCCCTTGTGCGGCATGCGCGCCAGGTGATCGGTAACAAAGCCGCCTAGCGTATCGACATCCTGGCTAAAGAGTGTCGTGCCGAGTTCTTCATTGAATTGCGTGATTTCTGTCAATGCCTTGACGCGCCAGCGCGGGCCGTACTCACCTGCCTTGATGGCGAGGATGTTGTCTTCCTCTTCATCGAAATCATATTCGTCTTCGATGTCACCAACGATTTGTTCCAGCACATCTTCGATCGTGATCAAGCCTGCTACGCCGCCGTATTCATCGACTACCACGGCCATATGATTGTGCTTTGCACGGAACTCGCTAAGCAGCACGTTAAGGCGTTTGGATTCCGGAATGAAGACGGCGCTGCGCAGCATCTGGCGCACATCAAAGGATTCTTCCGCGTAGTAACGCAACAAATCCTTGGCCATCAAAATGCCGACTACATTGTCGCGTTCACCTTCGACCGCAGGGAAGCGCGAGTGCGCTGTTTCCAGCACCATAGGCATCCATTCAGCGATCGGCCGGGTGATATCGACGACCTCCATCTGGGAGCGCGGCACCATGATGTCGCGTGCCGATAATTCGGAAACCTGAAAAACGCCTTCGATCATGGCCAAGGCATCGGCATCGATCAGATTGCGTTCGTGGGCATCCTGCAGGATGGTCAGCAGCTCGGCGCGGCTCTCCGGTTCTGGAGCGATCAGTGCGGTCAGGCGTTCGAATAACGAACGATGCGGTTTGGCATCGCCGGATTTTTCTTGGGGGGGAATGTCTTGCATAAGGCAAAAAGCCGTTGCGGGTGGTGGTTTCAACAGGGTTCAGGATACAACAAATATTCCCGATTCCAAAAAAGTGCACGATCTCAATTCGGTTTTTAATCTAACCGATCCGCTATCTGCGCACGGATTCATGATTCGATATAGGGATTGGGAAAGCCTAGTGATGCCAGCATTTCAATTTCCAGCGTTTCCATTTCCTCGGCTTCCTCATCCGACTCGTGGTCGTAACCCTGCGCATGCAGCACGCCGTGGATGACCAGATGCGCGGCGTGGAATTCCAGCGATTTATTCTGTTCCGCCGCCTCGCGTTGCAAGACATCGGTGCACAGGATGATGTCGGCCTGCGTCACGTCGTTGTCAGCCAGCGGTTCTGCCTCGCCCTCGTTATACGAAAAGGTCAATACATTCGTCGCATAGTCCTTGCCGCGAAAACTGCGGTTCAAACTTTGCCCCTCTTCGGCGTTGACGAAGCGCAAGGTGATTTGTGCCGGTGCCAGTAGCGCCGCCTTGACCCAGCGCCGCAACAGCGGACGAGTTAATGTTTCCTGTACACGCGTGTCCGGATATTGCACGGACAATGAAAGTTTATTTTGCTGCATGTTTGGCGACTGTTTTGGAGGGAGGACGGGGACTGCGTTTCTTGGGTTGCCTGGCGTCATCGTAGGCGTCGACGATGCGGGCGACCAGTGGGTGTCGTACCACGTCGGCGCTGCTGAAGCGGGTGAAGGCCAGTCCGCGCACTTCGCTGAGTACATCGATGGCTTCTACCAGCCCGCTTTTTTGATTTTGCTGCAAATCAATTTGAGTAATGTCGCCGGTGATGACGGCCTTGCTGCCGAAACCGATGCGCGTCAAAAACATTTTCATCTGTTCAGGCGTGGTGTTTTGCGCTTCATCCAGAATCACGAAAGCGTGGTTCAGGGTGCGACCGCGCATATAGGCCAATGGCGCGATTTCAATCGCCTGTTTTTCAAACATTTTTTGCGTGCGATCGAAGCCAAGCAAGTCATACAGCGCGTCATACAAAGGGCGCAGATAGGGATCGATCTTTTGCGATAAGTCGCCCGGCAAAAAGCCCAGGCGTTCGCCGGCTTCAACTGCCGGACGCGTCAGGATGATGCGCTTGACTGCATCCCGTTCCAGCGCATCGACGGCGCAGGCGACGGCCAGATATGTCTTGCCGGTACCTGCAGGGCCGACGCCGAACGTGATGTCGTGATCCATGATGGACTTCAGATACTGCAACTGATGCGGTGTGCGGCCGCGCAAATCGTGACGGCGGGTTTTCAGCACAGGTGCATCGGTGACGGATTCAACGACCTTCTTGCTTGCCGTCTTCTTGCTGGTTTGCAGCACCAACTCCGGCTCTGCCAGCGCTGCGCGCTGTTCAACCAGTGCCAGTTGCACTTCTTCCAGCGGCACGACCTTGTCTGCCTGCTTATAAAACTGCTCCAGAATTTCGACCGCACGCGCGCCATTGCTGCCGCCAACGATAAATTTTTCGCCGCGCCGGAAAATCGTTACGTCTAGTGCTGCCGAAATCTGTCGCAGGTTTTCATCCATGGGGCCGCACAGATGCGCCAAGCGCTTGTTATCGAGCGGTTCGGGAGTGAAGTACAGGGGTTGGGCGACCGTTTTTGTTTTCAATTTTGGCTGAGTAAGTTTTACGTTCGTTGAATAAGAAAAATCATTGCTTGACGATGATTTCGCCGCGCAAGGTGTACGCGTACGATTGTGTGATGTTGACATCAACCATCTGGCCGATCAGGCGGTGACCTTGCGATCCGGTGGAAAAATTGACGACGCGATTGTTTTCGGTGCGGCCTTGCAGTTCGTTCGCATCTTTCTTCGATGGCCCTTCGACCAGTATGCGCTGCACGCTACCGACCATTTGGTCGCTGTAACGACGGGTGTTTTGATCGATGACTGCTTGCAGCTTTTGCAGACGCTCGAGCTTGACCTCGTGCGGCGTGTCATCTTCCAGATTGGCTGCTGGTGTACCAGGGCGTGGGCTGAAAATAAAGCTGTAGCTGTTGTCGTAGCCTACGTCGTCGATCAACTTCATCATCGCCTCAAAATCGGCGTCGGTTTCACCAGGGAAACCCACGATGAAATCGGACGAGATCGAAATATTAGGCCGTACTTCGCGCAGGCGGCGCAAGATCGATTTGTATTCGAGCACGGTGTAGCCGCGTTTCATGGCTGCCAGAATACGATCCGAGCCATGTTGCGCTGGCAGGTATAAATGATCGACCAGCTTCGGTACTTTGGCGTAAACATCGATCAGACGTTGCGTAAATTCTTTTGGATGGCTGGTGACGAAGCGTATGCGCTCTATGCCTGCCATCTCGGCGATATATTCAATCAACAAGGCGAAGTCGGCGATCTCGCCATCGGCGGAATCACGACTCATCTTGCCGCGATAGGCATTGACGTTTTGCCCGAGCAGCGTGATTTCTTTCACGCCTTGCGCCTCGAGACCGGCGACTTCTGCCAGCACGTCGTCAAAATTGCGCGAAACTTCTTCGCCGCGCGTGTAAGGCACGACGCAATAACTGCAATATTTGCTGCAACCTTCCATGATTGATACGAAAGCGGTTGCGCCGTCTACCTTGGCTGGCGGCATGTGATCGAATTTTTCGATTTCCGGAAAACTGATATCGACTTGCGAGCGGCCAGTCGAACGGCGCTGCTTCAACATTTCTGGCAGGCGGTGCAGGGTTTGCGGACCGAACACCAGATCCACATAGGGCGCGCGTTTGACGATGGCGTCGCCTTCCTGCGAAGCGACGCAGCCGCCGACGCCTATCATCAGATCGGGTTTGAGCAACTTCAGTTCACGCAGGCGGCCCAGATCGGAGAAAACTTTTTCCTGCGCTTTTTCGCGCACCGAGCACGTGTTGAGCAGGATTACATCTGCGTCTTCTGGTGTATCGGTTTTGATCAAGCCATCGGAAGCGTTGAGGACGTCTGCCATCTTGTCCGAGTCGTACTCGTTCATCTGGCAACCGAAGGTCTTGATGTATATCTTTTTTTGCATGACGTACTTAATGTTGGCTAGTTTGATTTACTGAAATTTTGAAACGGGTGCGGGAAAAGGAGTTGCTGACTCCAGCGGTTTCGGCAGTTTCCGTTTGGCTTCGTCCGCGGTCAGTATCCACACACGATCTATTTCGCCGCCATCTATTTCTGTGTAGTTCACAAATATTTCGCTCCCGCGCAGAGCAGTCGGCATTTCTATCGTGTTGTCCTGATTCCAAATGCGCGCGCCCGGAGTCAGCATGCGCGTCTTGTTATCGATGATGATCGTCGGAAAGACAGCAGGCGTCATCACACCGCGCTTCGCCGTCGGCGGGAACGGCCGATCGAATGCTTGTGCAGACATGGTAGCGACAGCAAAAGCACAGCCAATCAAAAAGCGTTGTGTCCACATGGTGAATTCCATTCGATACAGGTGAATAGGTAATCAGGATGACAAAGGAAAGGTGAGCTCGATGCCGCAGTTTCATGCTGACGTGCCATCTCACCATACAACACGTACCAATATGTACAAATTACATGAATAATTTGCTGCTAAAAATACGTTCTTGCTTCTGCTTGTGCCGAATGTAAATGACAGGTTTTTTGCAGCGCCATCATACCACGCCGCCTATTTGCGATTTTATGGACCAGCATGTTTCATCGGGTGCATGTCGTGTTTCTTTTGCATTGCACATCATGCAAGAAATGGCGGTAACATTGCTATTCAACTTTTAGGAGATCTACATGGCAACGAAAAAAGCTCAAGTAGTAGTGAAAAAAACGCAGGCGGCTACGAAAATCGATATTGGTATCTCCGAAAAAGATCGCGCCAGAATCGCACAAGGCCTGTCGGGTCTGCTGGCCGATAGCTACACGCTGTACCTGATGACCCATAATTTCCACTGGAACGTCAAGGGACCGATGTTCACCAGCCTGCACACGATGTTCATGACGCAGTACACGGAACAATGGAATGCACTGGATATGATCGCAGAACGCATCCGCGCCCTGGGTTATCCTGCACCAGGCACCTACAAGGAATTCGTCAAATTGGCATCCATCAAGGAAATCGACGGCGTGCCAAAAGCAATGGACATGGTTCGCCATCTGGTCAATGCACACGAGGCGACTGCTCGCACTGCGCGCGCGCTGTTTGAGGTGGTGGACAAGGCCAGCGATGAGCCAACCGCCGACTTGTTGACACAACGCCTTGACGTCCATGAAAAAACGGCGTGGATGTTGCGCAGCCTGCTGGAAGAATAATCTGCAATCAGGGCAAAAGACCGGTATTGATTGGAGGGATATTAGTACGCCTTATGTTTCCCAGCGTACGGAGCTAACTTGATAAGCGTGTTCAGATGGTGCCCAGATGCAAGATCCGGATCATGGATTGATTTGAATCTGTATTAGCGCTGTTTTGTTCGAGTTTGCTTCAATTCTGTTGAAGCCACGGAGGTAATAATGTCTTTCCTGATTTATTTGATAGGTTTTGCCATTTTTCTTGGCGGTGTGGCGTGGGCCCTGATCACTGCGGGCGTAGCGATTTTGTATGTGGTGATCGCCTCGGTTATTCTGCTGGGCATCGGAATTCTGACCGGTGTTTCTCGTACTCGCGGCAAGGACCCGTCGTCCTGATTGCTTTTGGTGATCGCAGATATCCCTCGAACAACAAAAAACCCGCATCAGCCTAGGCCAGATGCGGGTTTTGTACTTCTACCACTTGTTCTTGGTGGTGATAGGTGGATTTGAACCACCGACCCCAGCATTATGAGTGCTGTGCTCTAACCAACTGAGCTATATCACCAAACAGCCGAAAATTATGACGTTTTCGGAAGGCTAAGTCAATATGAAATTACGCGGAAGGGTGATTTATCCCTTGAAACCGTCGTCTTTTTTGCCAATTTAATTAGTGAAAATTGCAATAATCTTCTTGTGTCGGCGTGGTGCGGATGTGGCTTCTATCCAGACTTATGACTTATTGGCAGTACTAATCTTCTGCAAAATGCGGTTCGCAACATCGGGTGTCAGGCAGTCGATGGCGTGACGCTCCGGCATGCTGCGTAACCACGTCAGTTGTCGTTTGGCCAGTTGACGTGTGGCGACTATGCCTCTTTCGCGTAATTCGGCCAAGCCGTAGGCGCCGTCCAGATATTCCCAGCTTTGGCGATAGCCGACACAACGCATGGATGGCAAGCCAAGGTGCAGGTCGCCGCGTGCGCGTAGCGCTTTGACTTCATTGATCAAGCCGCCGTCCTTGAGCATGGCGTCGAAACGTGTGGCGATGCGTGCATGCAGAACGCTGCGATCCGATGGCTCCAATGCAATCGGTAGCAAGTTGAAAGGTAATTCGCTTTTAGGTGCCAGCGCCAATAATTCCGACATAGGCTTGCCGGTGAGGGCGATGATTTCCAGGGCACGTTGTATGCGTTGCGAGTCATTCGGTTTCAAGCGTGTAAAAGTGACAGGATCCAGTTTTTCCAGTTTTGCATGCATGGCTGGGGAGCCGATCAGCGTGGCTTCTGCATCCAGTTCTGCACGCAGGGCCGCATCGGCCTGCGGCAAGGTGTCGAGGCCGTCTTTCAAGCCCTTGAAGTACAGCATCGTGCCACCTACCAGCAGCGGCAATTTGCCGCGTGCGATGATTTCTGCGCTCAGGCGCAGTGCATCCTGGCGGAATTGCATCACCGAATAGGACTCCAGCGGATCCAGAATATCGATCAGGTGATGCGGTGCGCGTGCGCGCTCGTCATCTGTCGGCTTGGCGGTGCCGATATTCATCTCGCGATACACCAGCGCGGAATCGACGGAAATGATTTCAGAAGGAATCTGTTCGGCGATCGCCAGGGCAGCCGCAGTCTTGCCGGATGCAGTCGGACCCATGATGGAAACCACCAGCGGTTTGGAAAGAGCAGCTGTCATGCGCTTGTCGATTGCGAAATAAGTACGATGAAACTGAATGCCGTCGCGTATGCAGTCACTTCAGCGCCCGCGCTCAAACAGCTTGTCCAGATCCGACAAGCCGAGTTGCACCCAGGTAGGACGACCGTGATTGCACTGGTCCGCTCTCTCTGTCGCTTCCATCTGCCGCAGCAGCGCATTCATTTCCGGCACGGTCAATGTGCGATTTGCGCGCACTGCAGTATGGCAAGCCAGCGTGCCGAGCAATTCATTGCGGCGTTCCAGCAGTACGCGGGATGCACCGTATTCGCGCACGTCGCGCAACACATCACGCGCGAGGCTTTGTGCATCGGCATTTTTCAGGAGCGCAGGTACGGCGCGCACGGCGAGTGTGGTCGGCGACAAGGCGGCGATGTCAAAACCGAGCGACAGCAGAATCTCCTTGCTGTCCTCCGCTGTGCCGACTTCCACGCCGTCCGCGTAGAAGGTGACCGGGATCAGCAAGGGCTGAACTTGCATCGCGTTCTCGTCGAGCGCGTGCTTCAACTGTTCGTACAAGATGCGTTCGTGCGCTGCATGCATGTCGACCAGCGCCAAGCCCTTGGTATTTTGCGCGAGGATAAAAATGCCATGCAACTGTGCCAGTGCGAAACCCAGAGGGAATTCATCATCCGACACGGTTTGCGCGTTGATGCTATTTGCGGCTTGCAAGATCGGCGCATCGCTGTTGCTGTCATTTGAGGCTGGGCCGTTGGCAAACAGTGCGCCATAGTTGGCCGCCGTTTGCGCTACGCCATAGGCAGAATTGAATTGCGGCGCGAATGTGGTTTGCTGTTGCTCGCGCAACCATGGCAGTGCGCCCGACGGTGCCGGTGTAGGCGATGGGACGGCGCCGAATGCAGTGGCCGAAGTTTGTGCCAGTGCGCGACTGACTGCATGAAAAACAAATTGATGCACGGCGCGACTGTCGCGGAAGCGCACTTCGATCTTCGACGGATGCACATTCACATCGACTAGCGCCGGGTCGAGATCCAGGCTGATGACATACGAGGGATAACGATCGCCGTGCAGCACATCCTGATATGCGGAGCGTACTGCATGCATCAATAATTTGTCGCGTACGAAACGCCCGTTGACATAAAAATACTGCGCATCGCCACGCGCCTTGGATGCTGTCGGCAAGCCGATGAAGCCGTGCAAGTGCAAGGGACCGGCTGTTTCTTCCAGTGGCAGACGGGCACCTGAAAATTCATGACCGAGAATATGCGCACTGCGTTTGGCGATATCGTTGATCGCCCAGTGGTCGATGGTCTTGCCGTTGTGCGTCAGTGAAAATGACACATCTGGACGCGACAGCGCGATACGGCGCACGACTTCTGCGCAGTGGCCAAATTCGGTTTGCTCGGTCTTTAAAAATTTGCGGCGTGCCGGCGTATTGAAATACAAATCCAGCACATCGACGGTGGTGCCTGGCGCCCCGGACGACGGCGCGACGGTGCTTTTTTGATCCAGGTTTTGTACGCCCGTGATTTCCCAGGCGTGTACAGCATCGGCAGTGCGGGAGGTCAGGGTCAATTGTGACACCGAGGCAATCGAGGCGAGTGCTTCGCCGCGGAAACCCAGCGTCGCGACATTTTCGAGCTCTGTCAGTGAATTGATTTTCGATGTCGCGTGGCGCGCCAGAGCCAACGGCAATTGTTCCGGTGCGATACCGCGGCCATTATCGGTAATGGCAATGCGCTTGACGCCGCCTTGTTCCAGCCGCACGCTGATTTGCGTTGCGCCAGCGTCGAGTGCATTTTCCAGCAATTCCTTGACGACGGCAGACGGACGTTCGACCACCTCGCCGGCGGCGATTTGCGAAATGAGTTGGTCGGAGAGGGGCTGTATCGGCCGGGCAGGTTGAACGGGTGCGTGCATCTGCAAGATTATAACGTCGCCAGCCCACCAGCGGCAGTGAACCGATGCGCTGCTGCATGGTCAGTTTGCATGAGCGGCGCGCGCACTTGCGGATATGCAGTGGTGTATCATGCTGCCGCCACCAAGGAGAATTATGGATTTCATGCAGTTTTTCGACATGATTTTGCATGTCGACAAGTATCTCGGTACCTTTATCGCGCAATATGGCGCACTGATTTATCTGGTTCTGTTTGCGATTATCTTTTGTGAAACAGGTTTGGTAATCTTTCCTTTCTTGCCGGGCGACACCCTGCTTTTCATCGCCGGTGCATTTTGCGCATCCGGCGCGATGAATCTCTGGCTGCTGCTGGGTTTGCTGATCGCGGCGGCGATTTTGGGCAATACGGTGAATTACTGGATAGGGCGGCGCATAGGGGAGAAAGTCTTCACCCATGACTACCGCTGGCTGGATCGCGATGCCTTGCAAAAAACGCATGCCTTTTATGAAAGGCATGGCGGTATCACGCTGATACTCGCGCGCTTCCTTCCTATCGTGCGTACGTTTGCACCGTTTGTTGCCGGCATCTCGACGATGACCTTCGTGCGCTTTCAGTTTTTCAATGTCACCGGCGCGATTTTGTGGGTGGCATTACTGGTAGTCGGTGGCTATCTGTTTGGCAACATCCCTATCATCCGCGATCATTTGAATACCATTGTGTTGATAGGTGTGGGCGCGGCGGCGATTCCCGTTGCGTTGGGCGCTTTGTGGAAAATTACCCAGCGCTTCAGAAAACCAAAAATGCCCTAATGTGCATACAAAAAACGCCGCGAAATTCGCGGCGTTTTTTTATTCTGATTCACTTTTAATTTAGCCTGCTCGATTTACATCATCCGGCTTTTTGCCAGCGGCGGGTTTTTCGCAAAGTACTTCTTGATGCCTTGGGTAACTGCGTCTGCCATGCGTTCTTGATAGGCATCGTCGTTCAGCCTGGCTTCTTCCGCTGGATTTGAAATGAACGCAGTCTCAATGAGGATGCTCGGAATATCGGGCGCCTTCAATACGGCAAATCCAGCTTGTTCCACAGAGCCTTTGTGCAGGCGGTTGACGCCGCCGATTTCGTTCAAGACGGCCTTGCCCAGTTTCATGCTGTCGTTGATTTGCGCGGTGGTGGAAAGATCGAGCAATACGCTGGCCAATTGTTTGTCATGATCCTTGATGTTAGTGCCGCCTATCAGATCGGCCGCATTTTCCTTGTTGGCCAGCCAGCGCGCTGCAGTTGAGGTAGCGCCTTTCTCAGACAAGATAAATACTGACGAACCGTTGGCAGTGGGCTGCACAAACGCATCCGCATGGATTGATACGAACAAATCGGCTTGTACCTTGCGCGCTTTTTGTACACGGACATGTAGCGGGACAAAGTAATCGCCATCGCGGGTCAGCATTACGCGCATGTTCGGATGCTGCTCGAGTTTGGCTTTCAAGCGCTTGGCGATCGCCAGCACAATATTTTTTTCATAGCTGCCGCCACGTCCGACCGCACCGGGATCTTCGCCGCCGTGACCGGGGTCCAGGGCGATCGTCAGCATGCGCGTCACTTGCGGTGGGCGACCTGCCTTCGGTTCGACATACGGTGGTGTGACTTCGGCAGTCGGTGGCGGCATCGTATCGGACGGTACATCCAGCGACCACTGGCCTTTTTCGATCAGGGCTGCGATGGGATCCGGCGGATTGACCGGATACAGATCGAATACCAAACGGTGCTTGTATTCACCGACCGGGGCCAGCGTGAATACCTGCGGATTGATTTCTTCTTTTAGATCGAACACGAGGCGTACGACATTCGGGCGGTTCTGGCCGACGCGTACCTGTTTGATATAGGGATCGTTGGATTGAATCTTCGCGACCAGGCTCTTTAGCGTTGGTCCCAGATCGATACCCTCGACATCCACCACCAGCCGCTCGGGATTCTTGATGATGAAATGCGAAGTCTTCAGATTGGTATCGTTTTCCAGCGTGACGCGCGTGTAATCTTCAGCGGGCCAAACGCGTACGGCTAGAATTTGCGCGGCGAATGCCGGCAACGGAGAAAGCAGCGAAATCAGCAGCGTACCGCCGGCCTTGAGGACAGTGCGGCGCACCTTGGCGATTACAGGTTTGGAGCAAATTTCAGTCGGTTCAGACATTCAATACCTTGATCGGACGACGCTTGTAATTCTACATCACGCCCTTCGCCTGCGACGCTGAGGGAAACGTGGATGTCGGGAGGAGGCAACACCGTTTCGGCTTTTTCCGGCCATTCGATGATGCAAATTGTTTGATGATTAAAATATTCGCGGAAGCCCGCATCGAGAAATTCTTCCGCGCTCGCCATCCGGTACAAATCGAAATGGATCACATTGATGCTCTGTCCATCAATATCGATTGCATACGGCTCGGCTAGCGTATAGGTCGGACTTTTTACATGGCCGGCATACCCCAGCGCATGCAGCATGGCACGCGTCAGCGCGGTTTTCCCTGCACCCAGATCGCCATGCAGATAAATTGTCAGTCCTGGCTGCATGGCTCGCGCCAATGCCGCACCCAAGGCGATGGTGCCGGCTTCTTCGTGCAGATGGGCGGTGAAATTTTGCATGAGCTTTAACGTTGTCTTCGTATTTGCCATTTACGGCTTCAATAAAAGGTCTGGTGCATGCGCATCGGTTTGCTGGGCTTGATTCGTTTGTGTGGCTTCATCCCTATGCGCTACTTACTACGATGTCACAGGTGAAGCGTAGTTCCATCGACTTTGCATACACCGTTGCCATTACTGTAGCAGTGCCAGCCAAAGTGGCAAGGTCGCCATCGAAATCAGCGTGCCTGCCGAAATCAGGAACGCGACAAAAGGACCGTTGCCGCCCATGCGCACGGCCAATACATACGCACTGGAAGCAGTCGGCAGCGCAGCAAACATGACCACAATTTGCAAATGCAAAGGCGACAAGCCTACCCACAGACCCAAGCCGTAGGTTATGGCAGGTACCGCGAACAGTTTGACCATCAGGAAGTAAGTGGCGATTCCTTTGGATGCGTGCAAGCCGTTCAGGCGCAAACCGGCACCGACCATGATCAGGCCCAGCGCGATCGACGCATTGCCCAGGCGCGACAGAAAAGCGCTGGCGATATCGGGTAAGTGCAAACCGAGCAGATTGAATGTGACCCCGCTCATGGTCGCCATCAACAGCGGATTTTTAAGCAGTTCCAGTAACAGGCCGCCTTTATCTTTCACCAGCGCGTGTACTGCAGCCATATTGCAAAGCGGGACGGCAAAGCCGATCACTAGGCCCATCAACGAGGTGCCTACATCGCCCCCGAGTCGGCTGGCAATTGCCAACGCGATGTAAGAGTTGAAACGGAACGCGGTTTGCACGCCTGATTCGAAAATCATGGGGCCGGGATTAAACAGAGGCTTGGCGAGCCAGCCTAGCAGGATGCCGGTAACACACGCAGCGATGGCAACTTGCAGGAATTGACCAGTCTCGCTGAAATTAATGGGCGAACGTGCGGTGGAGTAAAACAGTAGCGCCGGAAACAACACGTAGTAAATGATTTTTTCCATGCCGGCCCAGAATTCAGGGCCCCAATTAGTGACGCGCAAGAGCACGGCTCCGAACAGGATCAGCATGAAATCAGGCAACAGAATATTGACGATATACATAGGCAAGCAGCGATGCGCTAAGGCGCGCAGGCCGAAGCTGGATTGAACTAGTGACGGAATAAATACAGCTTGAAGCGCACAGCAATTTCCAGG
Organism: Herminiimonas aquatilis; assembly: GCF_042665175.1. Classification (NCBI taxonomy): domain Bacteria; kingdom Pseudomonadati; phylum Pseudomonadota; class Betaproteobacteria; order Burkholderiales; family Oxalobacteraceae; genus Herminiimonas; species Herminiimonas aquatilis. The sequence continues at coordinate 954,171 of NZ_JBHTCC010000001.1, read as the reverse complement.
ATGCGACGGACATCCGCCGCACGCAGCGCATGGTCTTGCTGATAAGTTTTACTAAATCTTATTTCAACAAACGTGCCAGTTCGACTGCCGTCTTGACATTCATTTTGTCGAAAATATGTGCGCGATGTACTTCCACCGTCCGCATGCTGATACCCAGCTTGTCGGCGATCACCTTGTTCATTTTTCCTTCAAGGATCAAATCCAGTACTTCGCGTTCACGGGCAGACAAGGCCGACAAACGCGTGTGTATCGCGGCGCTGCCGGCAGCTTGTTCGGACGCCGCTAATGCTTCTTGCACGCGATCCATTAGTTTGTTGTCATTAAACGGCTTTTCAAAAAAATCGAAAGCACCACGCTTGAGCGTATCGACAGCCATTGGCACATCGCCATGACCGGTCAGAAAAATGACAGGAAATACCTGTGTCAGACCGCGAGAAGACAGAAGGTCGAACAGCGCAATACCGCCGAGGTCCGGCATGCGTACATCCAGCAACACGCATTGGCCCTGCAGATTGATACGCGGCATGTTGTCCAGCGCGGTGAGAAAAGCTTTGCCGCTGTCGTAAGCGGAAGCGGGAATGCCGCGTGATTTCGCCAGCCACATCAGCGAGTCGCGGATTACTTCTTCATCGTCAATAATGTGCAGCATTGAATGTCCTGTCAGCCTGCCTGTAGCGCTTTAACTGTGTTGCATGGTTCGGTTCGGAGATCACGTCGATTGCAGTGCCCTACTGCGGCTTTTTGCAAGCAAATGTCAAAAAGTTAATTACTGCACCTTCAATCTGCAGGCATTGTCGTGTTGATCAACTTATTTTGCAACGCCGGTAGTGAAAAACGGAAGATCGTGCCACCCCCCGGATTATCCACATGCGTCAGCGTACCGCCGTGAAATTCAATCGCCGTGCGGCAAATGCTCAGGCCCATGCCCATGCCGTCTGCCTTGGTGGAGAAAAATGGCGAATACAGTCGTTCCGCCACTTCCGGCGGAATACCGTGCCCCTGATCGCTGATGGCGACCACCACATTGCGCGGTGTGGCCGGGTCTACGCTGGCGGCAATCAGCAACACGCGTTTTTCCGGCGCCACGCCTTGCATGGACTCGATCGCATTACGCGTCAGATTCAACAAGACTTGTTCCAGCAATACCTGATCGGCCAGAATCGTCGGTAAGGTTGGCGGAATATCGACTTTGATGGCGACAAAGTATTTTTGCGCCTGCAACTCGACGAGTGGAGCCACGCTTTCTATCAATTCCGAAAGAGTGATAGCGGTGCGCATAGGTTCACGTTTTTTCACGAAGGTGTGCACGCTGCGAATAATCTGGCCAGCGCGCTGAGCTTGCGCGTTGGCCTTTTCCAGTGCATGCGTCAGCATGTCGATATTGATTTCTGCCACCCGCGGTTGTTCGCGCGCCAGGATATTCAGAGCGCCAGCGGTGTAACTTGAGATCGCGGCCAGCGGTTGGTTCAACTCATGCGCCAGGGTAGACGCGATTTCACCCATGGTCGCCAGGCGGGCACTGGCCTGTAGCTTCTCCTGTTGCTGCCGGTTCAAGTCTTCCACGCGCTTGCGATCCGAAATGTCGAGAATGGAACCCATCCAGCCGGTTTGCTTGCCGGTATCGTCCACCAGCGGCGATTCGAAAATTAGGACCGGGATGCGCTCACCATTGGCGTGCTGGAAAACGGTTTCAAATCCCTGTGGCGTCACCGTACCGGCGACAACTTGCGAAAAGCGCCGTTGATATTCGCCCATGGCTTCTGGTGCCCAGTACGGCATGGGTGGCAGATGTCCGACGATATCTTCCGCTGCGATCCCGACCATCTGCGAAAAAGCCGGATTCACATAGGTGACGCGGCCATCCAGATCGCGTGCGCGCAAACCGGTAATCAGGGAATTTTCCATTGCGGTACGAAAAGCAATTTGTTCGCGTAAAGCCATCTCCGCAGCAAGGCGTCGATTGATGTCGCGCCAAAGTGCGGTCAAGCTCCAGGCCAGGCCCAGCGCCAGCAGGATGACGGTATCGACCAATAAGCTGGGCAACAACTTCGGCGCGCTCTTGGTGCTATTCGTGCTGAGTTTTAAAGATACGCCAGCCAGATTCAGCGCGCGTCTGTGCGTATAGACACCGCGACCGGCGCCGCCGGATGCACGTTTGTGAATGATTACGTCGTTGATGTCAGTCAATGCGATTTCATTGTCCTGTGCAAACCACCACGGCACCATGTCATCCAGAATGCTGGACGCGAGATAGCTGGCGACGACGCTGCCCGTGTATTTGTCGCCGATATACAAAGGTACGTGATAGTCGAACATGACCGGTCCGCTGATATCTGCCGAAGGCTGGCTGTACATCGGTGTCCTGGTGGCGCGGGCACGTTCATCCGCCCGTTTCGACGGCGCGGATAATTCATTTTTCGTAATCAGCGTTTCATCGGTAGATGTGATCAACCTGCCGTTTGCATCGAGTTCGATGATGCGATGAATCTCATGATTGTTGCGGATCAGGTTGGTCATGCGCTCTTGCAGGCGCGGTCCAGTCAAGTAGCCGGCAATGATTTCCGATGCCATCAGGTTCAGGCTCTCTTCGTTGCGCTGAAGTTGAAAGCGTATTGTTTGCTCCACCCACAATGAGTCGGCAATCAGTTGTTCCTGCCGTTCACTGGCTTCCTGTTGTTTTTCATGCAGCGGAAGCCAAATTAGCGTCGTCAAAAAAAGCAGGGCCAGCAGCAACGGAATGAGCCAGCGCCAGGCTTGTTTGCGGCTGGGAAAGCCTAAGCTGGATGAGCGGGATTGGTTTGATATCATAAGTGTTTATATAAAATCCGCGCCGCGATAAAACCGCCTGGCGAGATTTTGGTAGGGCGTTCATGGTATTGCATGACGATCAATGCTGCTGTATTTTGGGGCGGGCTCTTCGCTTACCCGTGCTGATAATGTGGTTATCCACACTTGTGATGACGTGGACGACTGCGCATAGTACCAACAAAATTAAATCTGGAACCTTCTGACCGCGCGATGAGAATAGCAACAAAAATACATTTGATTGTGCTGGGTCTGACGTTGTCGCTTGTCGCCACAATTGTATCTGCGCAAACGACGACTGTAATCAAGTTCAGTCACGTTGCACCCAGCGATACTCCGAAAGGGCAGGCGGCATTGCGTTTCAAGGAATTGACCGAGCAGGCCAGCCGTCGTCGTGTGCGCGTCGATGTCTATCCAAATAATCAACTATACAAAGAGTCGGATGAGCTTGAAGCGCTGCAACTCGGCGCGGTGCAAATGGTTGCGCCTTCGTTGGCCAAGCTGGCGCAATTTGGTGTGCAGGATTTTGAAATTTTCGATTTGCCGTATCTGTTTGCCAATAAAGACGCCGTCTCTCGGGTAACCGAAGGGGCGATAGGAAAATCCATGCTGCGCAAGCTGGAATCCAAAGGCATGATCGGCCTGGCCTATTGGAACAATGGTTTCAAAATCATGTCATCGAACAAGCCATTGAAAATGCCGGCGGATTTTATTGGACAAAGAATGCGCATCCATTCTTCGCCGGTACTCGAAGACCAGATGGAGGCCTTGGGTGCCATTCCGCAAATGCTGGATGGAAATGAAATTTATTTCGCCTTGCATAGTCGGATAGTCGATGGAGTGGAAAGCTCGCCCGTTAATTTCTACGCAAAAAAATTATATGAAGTGCAAAGTCATGTAACCGTATCGAATCACGGTTACCTTGGCAACGCTGTCATCGTGAACAAGAAGTTCTGGGATAGCTTGCCTTCCGATTTGCGCAAGGTGATTGAAGATGCGATGCGCGAGGCTACCGTTTATGGCAACAACCTCGCGGCTAAGGAAAACGATGCGGCGCTGGAGGCAATCAAGAAAAACAAAAAGGTGACAGTGCACTTTCTGACCGAAAAGGAAAATGCAGCATGGCGTCAGGCCCTGCAGCCGGTGCGCAAGCAGCTGGAGGGCAGGGTAGGCAAAGCGATTGTGATGGCCGCGACCAAGGAAGTCGAAGCACGGCACTTGAGCGAGCGTTAATCCTTTTCTCAAGCCGCCGCCCTACTTGCGCGGCTCCTCTTATTTCGGTGCGCAGGATTTTTAGATGTTGTACTTTTGAAAATTCTTGTCGCGTCGTTCTGCCATATCAGATCCATCTTTCCTTCCACTCGTCTGAGCATCAGGCTGACTTGCAAACTTTATTGCGACTATCAGATAAAATCGTTTAGTCTTATTCGCGCAAGGCTCGTGAAAGGTTCGATGAGTAAAATAGGAGCCTTGAGTTGAATTCAAGATAGGCATTTGGCGCTTTGCTTATTGAACACCATTTTCCTGCAATGTTTCTGGTATCCCTTTTTTTACGGTTTTGATAGGATGCACAGGCACTGGCTTGAAAGGGCTTATGTCCCAGCCCTCGTTTTTCCAATAATGATTAAATCTGGAGACAAATCAAATGAAGAATAAATTCCTGAAATCGGTTGCCGGACTCGCATTGCTTGCCAGCGCCTTCGCTAATGCAGCAGATCCGTATCCAAACAAAACCATCACGATGATCGTACCGTTCGCGGCAGGTGGACCGACAGATACGGTTGCGCGTCTGGTTGCGCAATCGATGACAACATCATTGAAACAAACCGTGATCGTCGAAAATGTTGGCGGTGCCGGTGGCACGATCGGTGCAGCGCGCGTTGCCAAAGCCGCTCCGGATGGCTACACCTTGTTCCTGCATCACATTGGTCAATCGACTGCGCCTTCGCTGTATCGCAAACTGAGCTACAACGCAGTTGACGATTTCGAGCCGATTGGTTTGATTACCGACGTGCCGATGACATTCATTGCACGTGGCGATTTTCCTGCCAAGGATTTCAAGGAGCTGGTTGCATACGTTAAAGCAAATAAAAACAAGGTGACTTATGCGAATGCCGGTGTTGGTTCGGCCTCCCATTTGTGCGGCATGTTGTTCATGTCGGCGATTGAAACTGAATTGACCACTGTGCCATACAAGGGAACCGGTCCTGCCATGAATGATTTGCTCGGTGGTCAGGTTGATTTCATGTGCGATCAAACGACCAACACGACCAGCCAGATTAAAGGCGGTAAAGTCAAAGCGTACGCAGTGACGACCAAGACACGTGTGCCTTCGCTGCCAAATATCCCAACTGCAAATGAAGCAGGTTTGCCTGGCTTTGAAGTGGCGGTATGGCATGGTCTGTATGCACCAAAAGGCACACCAAAACCAGTCATCGATAAAGTGGAAGCAGCGTTGCAAGTTGCCTTGAAAGATCCAGTCGTCAAACAACGCTTTTCTGATCTGGGCACTGAGCCAGTCTCTGCAGAGCGTGCCACACCGGAAGCGTTGCGTGCTTTCCTGAAAACAGAAATCGCGAAATGGAGCCCTATCATCAAGAAGGCTGGCGTCTACGCTGATTAATCACAATTTGAGATGTTGAAGTGATGGATGTATAAATGACGAGGTGCGCAGGCATCTCGTCATTTTGAATATGGGCCGGTCAATTTTATTGGCGGACAACGTTTGCAGTAATCGTAATTCAGTGTGCGCAGCACCCGAAATTCCATGGGCCGCATCATCAAGTTTCAAGAGAAGGGGAGCACCTTGCCATCATTTATTCGACATCCCAAAGATTTCTGGACCGGGATTATTTTTCTATGCGTCGGACTGGCCGCGATTATTATCGGTCGTGACTACTCTATGGGTACTGCAGGGAAAATGGGTCCCGCTTACTTTCCAACGATTTTGGGCGGTCTGCTCGCATTAATAGGATTGGCTGCCACGGTGCGGTCATTCTTTCGTGAAGGTGAGGCTCTAGAACGATTTGCCATCAAGGAAACCATCCTTATTTTGGCTGGTGTACTGCTGTTTGGTTTTCTTATTCGCGGCGCAGGGTTGGTAGCCGCAATTTTCGCGGTCGTGTTGTTCAGTGCGTTTGCCAGCGCCAAATTCAAGGTGATACACGGTGTCGCGCTGGCCACAGGGATGACAATTTTTGCCGTCGTCGTTTTCGTCAAGTTGCTCGGTTTGCCGATTGCAATTTTTGGCCCATGGTTTGGCGGTTGAGAAGGTACTGACAATGGAATTATTTACTAATCTGGGCATCGGTTTCGATACCGCCTTGACCCTGCAAAATTTGATGTATTGCCTGATCGGTGTGTTTCTGGGCACAGCTGTCGGCGTATTGCCAGGCTTAGGTCCAGTTGCCACGATCGCGATGCTGTTGCCAGCGACATTTGCATTACCTCCCATCGCTGCATTGATCATGCTGGCTGGTATTTATTACGGCGCGCAATACGGCGGTTCGACAACTGCGATTCTGGTGAACTTGCCGGGCGAGTCATCCTCTGTGGTCACTGCAATCGACGGTTATCAGATGGCGCGACAGGGGCATGCAGGTAAGGCGCTGGCAACTGCGGCGATCGGTTCGTTTTTTGCCGGTACGGTAGCGACTATTTTGCTTGCCCTGTTTGCGCCACCGCTCGCTGATCTTGCTTTGAAATTCGGCCCTGCTGAATATTTCTCGCTGATGGTGCTGGGTTTGGTGGCCTCGGTCGTGCTGGCTAGTGGCTCCTTGCTGAATGCAATCGGCATGGTAATTCTTGGTTTGTTGCTGGGTTTGATCGGTTCCGATGTCAACTCCGGTGCAGCACGTTACACCTTCGATAGGCCTGAACTGGCAGACGGTATCAACTTCGTGATTGTTGCGATGGGCATGTTCGGTATCGGTGAAATCATCCGCAATCTGGAGCATGAAGAAACCCGTTCGCTGGTGATGAAAAAAGTCTCCGGCTTGATGTTGAGCAAGGAAGATTTTAAACGAATCATTGCGCCAGTTTTGCGTGGAACGGCTTTGGGTTCTGCGCTTGGTATCTTGCCAGGTGGCGGTGCCATGCTGGCATCGTTCGCTGCATATTCGATCGAGAAAAAAGTATCGAAGAATTCTGCACAATTCGGCAAGGGGGCGATTGAAGGTGTGGCCGCACCGGAAGCGGCCAATAATGCCGGCGCTCAAACCTCATTTATCCCCATGCTGACGCTGGGCATTCCATCCAATCCTGTGATGGCGTTGATGATCGGCGCAATGATCATTCAAGGCATTCAGCCAGGCCCCGCGGTGATGACCGAACAGCCAACGCTGTTCTGGGGTTTGATTGCATCGATGTGGATCGGTAATTTCTTCCTCGTGGTTCTGAATCTGCCCATGATCGGTTTGTGGGTACGCATGATTACCGTTCCTTACCACCATTTGTATCCAGCGATTCTGATGTTCTGTGCGATCGGCGTCTTCAGTTTGAATAATAGTGATTTTGATATTTATCTGATGGCATTATTCGGATTGTTCGGTTATATTTGCGCAAAGCTCGATGCTGAGCCGGCTCCGATGCTGCTTGGTTTTATTATCGGACCGATGATGGAAGAATATTTGCGTCGCGCATTATTGTTGTCGCGCAGCGATCCGATGGTGTTCTTGACGCGTCCGATCAGTGCCACGATGTTGGCGATGGCAGTGTTGGCGTTGGCCGTTGTGCTGTTGCCGGCATTGCGTAAAAAACGTGAGGAAGCATTCAAAGAAGAATAAAGGCTAGGTATATCGCTTTTCAGTCAGGGTTGGCGATAGCACCATTGGGCCGAGGAGACCTGTGTTTCACAGAAGCTGTTGAGAGGTAACTCATCAAATGGCCGGGAGCACAAAAGCAAAATTCAAGGCGTGTCGAAAGACACGCCTTTTTTATTTTGTGCCAGACGCAGCGCAGCATAAGTGGCTTTTATCTGCGCGCCGGTACCGTAAATTCGCGTCACCGACAATACTTCTTTTGCCATTTGTTGCACCAATGCCTGCCCAAGGATAATTGCTTGATTTCCCGGAGATTGATTTTTATAATGGGACAACTTTGCTGCCTGCCCTGTAATGGTGCGTATTTTATGCGCGACCGAATGGTTTAAGGGGAGCATACATACACACGGCATTGATGTCGGACTAGTAGGGGAGACCTGTATCAATAATTGCGGCGATAGCATTGCTATACGCGGCTTGGGTACAGTAGATGTATTTGAGGGCGCATCGCGAGATGCGCCTTTTTTGTTTTATGCTCTGTGTTTATGCGCATGTCTTTTGGGTTGTATGCAATGAAGCAGACTTCTTCCTCATCCCTGTTTGCCGCGATTGTCGAAACATCGTTTGGTGCGATTGGCATACGTACTGAAGATCATCTAGTGCGTGAACTGGTTTATCTGCCGGCAAATTTTCAAGGCAAGGATGCTATCGACCCCACATCTGAACGTGCGGCACGGCAGGTGGAGCGTTATCTCGATGATCCGGATTTTCAATTCGATCTGCCGTTGATGCCGCTAGGCACGGCTTTTCAGCAAAAAGTCTGGGCGGCGATTTCCGAAATTCCGCGTGGCAAGGTGCTCACTTATGGCGACATTGCCAGGCGGGTGCAATCTGCGCCGCGTGCCGTTGGGCAAGCCTGCGGTGCCAACTGGTTTCCCTTGGTGATCCCCTGTCATCGTGTCACGGCGGCAGGCGGCTTAGGCGGGTTCGCGCATCAGGATGACGAAACCGGATTCCATGTCGGCGTCAAACGCTGGCTGCTCGCGCATGAAAAAGTTGCGGGTTACTGATGAGTGGTGCAGCAGACAAGGCAGTCACAAAACCAATCAAGAAGCCCATCAAAAAGGTGCTGAAGGCGCCGCGCCGTACACAATCCAATGACGCCGCTTCCCAGCCATTGGCAAGCCAGGGGCAGATCGATGAATTTTGCGACACGCTTTGGCTGGAAGATGGCCTCGCAAAAAATTCGCTGGAAGCGTACCGGCGCGATCTACGCTTGTTTGCAGTCTGGCTGCAAGCGGAGCGCAGCAAGACCTTGCTGGCAGCGCATGCCGATGATCTGAATGCCTATTTCTTTGCCAAACACGAAACGACCAAGGCTACCTCGTCGAATCGACGATTGGCAGTACTCAAACGGTTTTATCAATTGGCGCTCAGACAAAATCGCATCAGCGATGATCCATGCCTGAAATTGCGTTCCGCCAAACAGCCGCCGCGCATGCCCAAGACGTTGTCGGAAGCGCAGGTTGAGGCCTTGCTCGCTGCGCCAGATGTGACCACGCCACTGGGTTTGCGCGATCGCACGATGCTGGAATTGATGTATGCCAGCGGCTTGCGGGTGACTGAGCTGGTGTTGCTGAAATCGCTGGAAGTCGGCATGAATGAGGGGGTATTGCGAGTCACAGGCAAAGGTGGAAAGACGCGCCTGATACCGTTTGGTGAAGAGGCGCGCGCCTGGATAGAGCGCTATTTGAAAGAAGCGCGTCCTGCCATACTGGATGGGCAAATCGATGACGCCTTGTTTGTAACGGCACGAGGTGGACCGATGACGCGACAGATGTTTTGGACGCTGATCAAGAAGCATGCGGCGATTGCACAAATCAATGCACCGCTGTCACCGCACACATTGCGCCATGCCTTTGCGACGCATTTGCTTAATCACGGTGCCGATTTGCGGGTTGTGCAATTGCTCCTTGGGCATTCCGATATTTCGACGACGCAAATCTATACGCATGTGGCACGAGAGCGCTTGAAACGCTTGCATCAAATGCATCATCCGCGCGGCTGAACCAGTAGATTTCTCTCACGTAAAGAGTTATCGATTTAATGCTCGGAATTGAGTGAAGTTGTTTGATTTTAGCTGATTTTTGCCGACTTGCTTGCACTTGAGAATTCAGCGCGTATTGTCAGTTTTCAGCCGCGAAGGATGGCGGCATGCTAGCATTCGTCCCATTGATGGTGCCTCGTCGCAGCGTGACCCTGGCCATCTGCCTCCTTCAACAGAATACCTACTCAAAGAGCACTCACTTGGCCAAACCTAATTTTCAGTACGAGAAACGTCAAAAAGAGTTGGAAAAGAAACGCAAAAAAGAAGAAAAGCTGAAGCGCAAGGCTGAAAAAGGCAGTGCGCCTGACGACGGCACAGACACTTCTGACGTCGATGCAGATGATGCGGAAGATGGCACAGATACAGACGCTACTGGTCCTGCCGCCAACTAATTTTCTTGTTCCGGTTTTTGCATGTATTGCTGATACATTCAGACCGGTGTTGCATCCGGGCTGGATGGCGTAACGCCATTGGCTGATTTTCCATGCAGCAGTATGCGTACCAACACCAGACCATGATCGGAAGCGTGTGCTTGCCTGAAAGTCATGTGGTCATTCAAATACATCACTTCCACTACTTCACCTATCGACGCACGTGATGCCGGATGGAATTCTTCCGAAACTAGAATGTGATCGATCGTTTCATAGTTGCCATCGTGTATATGTGTGTAGCCGACATCGCGCAATGGATCTCGCCGCGATTGAATGCGATAACTTTCGAATAAGCGATCGTCGATGCCATTGATCGGATACTTGCCCAGGCCCATTACCATCTGGGTTGGAATTGCATTCGCGACGTCGTTAAAATCGCCCATGACAATGATTGGTGCACGGTCGTCCTTGTTTAAATTGGATAGTAGCGACCGCAAGCCCAGTGCATCGGTGCCGCGTCTTATCAGCGAACGCAACATCGCGATTCCGGTTTGATCCGGCTGATCATCGTGGTTGTCGTTACGATAATCCGGTAATTTCGATTTCAGATGGCAGACAAAAACGTGGATCGACAAGTCGGGCAAGACTTCGATTTTTGCATGCAGTATCGGCCGCGTAAAATGCTGAACCGGATTGGCAACGCCGGGTAAGCTAACGGCAAGATTGTTGGGTAATAGCTTAAACGTCGTGGCGCCTGCCATTACTGGCAAGCGAGAAATCAGGGCCACATTGGGCGTCAAATGGTCGGCCAGCGGATCGGGATCGAAACCGACATGATGGGCGTCGCGATATCCTTGGGTTTTTGCCAGCACGTCCTTGAGCGCCGCCTGTGAAAAGATTTCCTGCAGGCCGATGACATCAGCATCAAGCGCGTCCAGCTGTTGTGCAATCCAGCTGGTCTTTGCATCGTACTCCGCGACAGAGTAAGGAATCTGGTCGTCATAATATTTCACGCCCGGCAATGCCAGATTGCAGACATTGAAGGTCGCAAAGCGGAGTTCTTGTTGCATAATGTGCTCCAAATTTTAAGATGAGCGTAACACGCATGGCAAAAAAAGAGCATATTTCCGAAACGCCCGCGACCCAGTTCTTGCGCCGTAAGGACATTGCTTTTTCCGAGCACCCTTACGAGTACGAAGAGCACGGCGGCACGACCGTTTCGGCACGTAAATTGGGTGTTGATGAACATGCTGTGGTCAAGACACTGGTGATGCAGGATGATGCGGCCAAACCCTTGATCGTCTTGATGCACGGCGATCGCAAGGTCTCGACCAAGAATCTCGCGCGCCAGATAGGCTGCAAATCGGTAGAGCCGTGCAAGCCGGAAGTGGCAAACCGGCATTCCGGATTTTTGATCGGCGGTACTTCGCCTTTTGGTACGCGCAAGGCGATGCCCGTCTATGTCGAGCAGAGTATTCTTGAGCTGGAAAAAATATATATCAATGGTGGCCGGCGCGGCTACCTGATAGGTATAAACCCAAAAGTGTTGACGCAGGCATTGTCGGCAACCGCGGTGCAGTGCGCGCTGGAAGAGTAAAGTCCTACGCTGAGAGCGCTGATTTGCAAACAGGGATAACGCGGCAAAGTGCGCGGTAAGACATAACAAAAAATGCAGGTAAAAATGGTAATTAAAGGTTGATATGAATACAGTTCTTTTCGCAATCGCTGCGTATCTGATGGGTTCAATTTCGTTTGCCGTGGTGGTCAGCAAATGTTTTCGTCTGGCCGATCCGCGCAGCTACGGTTCCAAGAATCCGGGCGCGACTAATGTGCTACGTAGCGGGAATAAAAAGGCTGCGATATTGACCTTGCTGGGTGATGGCGCAAAAGGCTTTGTCGCGGTGTGGCTGGCTAAATATGTCGGTCCGGAATATGGCGTGCAGGAAAGTGGTGTTGCTCTGGTTGCGATCGCTGTTTTCCTCGGCCACCTGTGGCCTGTCTTTTTCCGTTTCGTTGGCGGCAAGGGCGTCGCGACCGCATTGGGTGTATTACTCGCATTGAATGGCTGGCTCGGATTGGCAACCCTGATTACATGGTTGGTGATCGCCTATGCATTTCGCTATTCGTCGCTGGCCGCGTTGATAGCCAGCATTTTTGCCCCGTTCTATTACGGATTGCTATTCGGTCCTGATGTGATTTTGCTGGCGGTATTGGCGATGAGTGTGCTTTTGGTTTACAGGCATGCAAAGAACATCGGTAATTTGCTGGCTGGGAAAGAAAGCCGGCTCGGCAGCAAAAAAAAATGATGAGTCACCTTTTTGTTCTTGTTGCGTCTTGCAATCAATAGCGGATATGAAACGTCCGCTTTCGACTTTGAACTCAACCGGTGTAACCATCATGTTGGAGATGGGATATTTCTTTAGGCAATCACTCCTCAATTAATTCAGGGAATTGGCGGATTGCATGTGACCTGGTCCGCTTAGTTTTCATGAGTAGCGAGCATCGAGAACGTGCTCGATTTTGCACTATGATGGAATTTATTAATCCTCTTCACAAAGTTTCAGGTGGATTTTCGTGAGCAGGGAATCGAAAGAAGTCTCGAGAAATACATTGGGTCCCTTGGTGCTGTTGCCTTGCGATTGCGCTTATTTATTTATTTATGGTTTTTCTTGCTTGCTGCAGAAGGCTTCGCGTAGCACTTTAGGCCACAAAATCCACGCACAATACAGCGTGAATAAAGTGGCAAATGCAATGCCAGCGCCAAGTCCAAAATTGCGAACGCCAATCGAAAACCCAGCCAGGCCTGATATACCCAGGAAAATGAAGCCCCCAAGCTTCCAACCCCTCCCTTCACCCGATAATGCCCGCAGGTCTGTTAGAGCCTCACGGCATTGTGCTTCGTGCGCGGCGGAATAAGATATCTCTAAGTATTTTGCGTGTACCACTTCGTAGTGAATAGTAGCGACTGCGCGCAATTTGATCTTCATGCCTTGTGGTAATGCGTGCTCAACACTTGATATTTTCTCGTGCAGGCCTATGCCGCTTGCACCAAAGGATTCCACAAGTATGTTCTCAATGTCTTTCGAATACTTAACAGCCGCCGTGGCGTGAAGGCGCTCAGCCGCAGCTAACGATGAACTCGAGTTTTTGGCAAGACTTACCATTTCGTCGTCAGGGTATTCAATAGGCACTTACAGCGTCCTTATCTAGTTACTAAAATTATGTTGGGGCAATGTTCACTGAAAATGTAATGCGCGATCGATCACGTTCAGGATGCGATCGCGCATTACCTTGGTTAAGGAATAAAAATCAGGAAGAGTGCAGCGGCGACAGCAGTGGGGGCTATTGCACCCGCTACCAGTCCCCCGATACTGATCGCTCCATCCCGAAATCCTCCGCGAAGCAAGGCGACACCAGCGGGATTCGGGGCATTTGCAATGACAGTCAGGCCGCCGCCGGCTACTGCGCCAGCCATCAGCATGTATTTCGCTGCATCGCTCATGCCTTCAATCAGTGATCCTAGGTAGGTCAACGCCGCATTATCGGTAATGGCTGTGAGGAACAAGGCGCCGAAAAATAATGCTGTCGGTTCCAGTCCGGAGACTATTGGTTGCAGCCACCATTGCTGCATCCCACCCAGGACAACCAGGCCGGCGAGGAAAAAGCCAACCAGCAGACCTTCCTTGAGGATCAGCGGATTTTGATACGGTTCATATGCTTTCGTGAAGCCGAGGAAGAACAGGAATATCGCCATAAAGATGACGGGGTGATGGGCGAAGTACACCACGGCGGCCAGCCCCACAAGGTGGACAACGGCAACCGTCACCGGCATCGGCAATTCATTGCTGGCTTTCTCCGCATCCGAAGGTTTGTCTGCAAGATGCTTGGCAATTAAGAATGTCACCGCCGTTGCGTTGATGAATACTGCTATTGCGGCTTTCCATCCGAAGGTGGCCGCCATGAATGCGCTATCCCAATTCCACGTGGCAGCGACCATCAGTACCGGTGGTGCAGCAAAGGACGTCAGTGTGCCGCCGATGGAAATATTCACGAAGAGCACGCCAAGCGCTGCATATTTTTTCCACTCAGGTAGGCCGTCATGGAAGACCAGAGGTGCCAGCATCAACGCAGCCAGTGTCATCGCTGCTGGTTCGGTAATCAATGATCCTATCAGTGGGACGGCGCAAAGACACAGCCAAACACGTGCGACTGCGGTACGTATGGGCATGGCTTTCGCAAGTAGGGCAACAAGTCCCTTGACTGTCTCCAGTACAGGGCGCGATGCTGCGATGACCATGATCACGAACACGAATAAGGGTTCGGTGTAGTGTCTGGATTCGGTATATTCGATCGCATTTTGTGGGCCTACAACCAAAGCCATGGTGCAGATGAGAACGAAGGCCCAGAGGCCGAATACGACTTCGATTTCTCCGAGCAAGTGGAGCAAGCCGGAATGGTGCTTGCTGCGATGCGCAAGCTTTTCAAAAGATTTTGCTGCAAATGTATGGACAAGCGCGATACCGAACAAAGCGGCAGCGATGAGATTCATTTCATCATTCATGCTATGGGTACTCGTTAAAAAACGGTGGCATCAGGACACCATGACCGCCGTGAAGCCGAATGAAAATCCGGGAACAAATTAAAAGGATCCATTCCCGGAAGACGTGATTCATTGAATTCCTCCGTCTTTATCCGACGGAGGCATTGGTCGTTAATTCAAGAACTGCATGTACATCACATATCCGGTGATGAGAACCAGCGAGATCGTGCCTGTCCATGCCAGAGCAAACATCGCCTTGGAAGGAAGCAGATCACGTTCAAAGTCAGTGGTGAAGTTATCTTTCACCGCTCTGATGGTGAGCCAATACAGAACCGGCGAGAACACCAGTGCCATGACAGATGCCAGCTGGGTCACAAAGATAGGTTCAGGCAAGCCGTACACGATCGAGATGCCTGCGATCAACCAGATCACTTGCATGCCGCGGTAGATCAACTTGCGTGCACGTGGCGTATCCCATTTCTTGACCAGACGTACCGAGCATTCCTCGGTAATACGTGCCTGGCCATCGAAGTAGGTGAACACGGTCGAGAAAAGTGCTGCAACGCCACCCGAGATAATGATAGGGAAAATCCATTGCCCGAAGGTGTCTGTGTAAATACGTGCGATAGTCGCACCCATTTCGCTGCCCTTTGGTACCAGACCAAGCGGATTCAGCACAGCTGCGCCAACGATCAGGAAGATCATGCCCGACAACATCGAAATCAGGTACGTGATATTCATATCGCGCTTGAACAGAATCAAACTATTTTTCATGTAGTTTTTATCCATTTCGACGGTATGACCCTCAGCGCGTAATTCCTTGACCTTGACCATGCCGGCCTTCTTTTCCACAGCCCACAGCGATTGCATAGGTGCCACTTCCAGCGTGGTCGGGAAGTAGCCGAACATCGCACCAAACAGCATCATTGCGCCAATTGGCGGCAAGGTAGGCAACAAGCGCGACAGATACTCCATCGGTGGTGGTGCCTGTAACGCAAACGCAATAAAGCAGGAGCCGGCAAACACCAGGATCAGGACTTTACAAACACCCTCAACGGCCTTGTAACTACCTGCCCACAAGATCGCGACGGTACCAACCAATACGGTGACAGCCCACAGTTGCAGCGACATGAAAGGGAATGCTGCCCACAACATGGCGGCGCAACCCAGCGCGCGGCCCGCAATACCGACGGTATTGGCAAATCCCTGGAAAATCATGAAATACAACGGCCATTTTCCGTTTCGATGATAGGCATTGATGATGGACTCGCCCTTCACCATGGTGTAGCGGTGGGCAAATTCGAATGCGCAGTATTTGAGGATGTAGGCAGCGAGAATTACCCACAGTAACTCGTAACCATATTTTGCACCAGCAGTCGGTGCATGCATGATGTGACTTGCGCCAATCCCGGTCATTGCAGCGGCAATACCGGGTCCCATCGCTTTCCAGGTGTCCATTAATCCGGTACCTGGCGCCTTCAAATGAATTGTTTGCTTATTGCCGCCGGCGGATGCGCCGGCCACATTGTTTATGGTTGTATCAGTCATTACTCTTGCTCTCCGTGTCTAAAGGCTGCTACAGGGTCTAATTTTCTGTAGTTTTTCTTTCTAATTTCTTCTTTTTAATTCAAGGTTTTTTATTAGACGGACCTCCTTTCTAATAAAAGATCAACGAGCAATATCAATTTGAATTGATATGATCGCTACACGAATGATTTCAAGCAGCGCGTAGCGTAGGAAAATCCCCAGTCAATGCGATTGAAAGGTGATGTTTAGTGTGAGATGCGACTAAGAAACGACCTGCTTCAAGGCAGGTGGTGTAATCGCTGTGTAGGAGGAACTACTGATTCGCAGAATGGAATCAGATAAAGAAAGACGATCTTGTAGATAGCAATGGGCGTAGGCATGCGTCAGTACTCCGCGCGGCGGCCCGACCAGCGCATTAACCTGTTTGCAGCAACGCGCTACAAACACCCATTGGCTTTGATAGTATCTACTTTTTTCTTGATACGCAACCTGCAATTCACATTTTCTTAACATGTAAGTGGATGTTTTTATTCGGTTTGTTGCGCATTATTTACAATATCCGCTTATCTTTCGAGCGAATTTTTCATGAGCGAAATCCAATTAAAAATTTACCTTGACGAAAGGACGCCGGCTGTAGATGCAACCGAATCTGCCGGATTCTGAAATGAGTGCCTATTGATGGTCTCTTTGATGGGCAACGAACGAGGGAGTATTGGTTTCCGCAGTTGATCGCTGTAATCATTGGGGTGTTACTGTGTTCTCAAATTTGAAATAACGAGCGCCGTTGAACCGGCGCTGTTTATATCTCTTTGATGCTATCCAGCGGCCAGCGCGGTTTGACGTTGAACGCGTAATCTTTTTTCGCCGCATCCGGATTAATCTCCAGACGCATCGCCCCCGCGAAGGCAATCATCGCACCGTTGTCGGTGCAAAATTCCAGTTCCGGATAAAACACCTTGAAATGCTTTTTCGCTGCCGCTGCGTTCAGCGATTCGCGCAATTGGCGATTGGCGCCGACGCCGCCGGCAATGACCAGACGCTTCAAGCCAGTGTGCTTGAGCGCGGTCATGCATTTGGCAGTCAGCACTTCCACGATGGCATCGACAAAGGCGCGTGCGATGTTGGCCTTGTCTTGCTCGCAGATATTGGTGGTTTGATTTTTGACGACGGTCAGCACGGCAGTCTTCAATCCGGAAAAACTGAAATCCAGATTTTTTGAATGCAGCATAGGGCGCGGCAATTTATATGCAGCCGGATCGCCAAACTCGGCCATCCGTGAAATTGCCGGTCCGCCCGGATAACCGAGACCGAGCAACTTGGCCGATTTGTCGAATGCTTCGCCTGCCGCATCGTCCAGCGTTTCGCCCAGCATCGTGTATTGCCCGACACCGTCGACGCGCATCAATTGCGTGTGACCGCCGGAAACCAGCAGGGCAATGAAAGGGAATTCTGGCGGCTCGCTGGCCAGCAAGGGCGACAGCAGATGGCCTTCCAGATGATGTACGCCTAATACAGGTTTATCCAGCGCCAGGCCGAGGCCGCAGGCGACCGAGGCACCGACCAATAATGCACCTGCTAGCCCGGGACCTTGTGTATACGCGATTGCATCGATCGCATCATGCGCTACGCCGCTTTCGGCGAAGACCTGTTCCAGCAGGGGAATGGCACGGCGTATATGGTCGCGTGAGGCCAGCTCAGGCACGACGCCGCCGTATTCTTCATGCATTTTTACCTGGGAATACAGCGCGTGCGCGAGCAAACCACGTTGCGTGTCATACAACGCGAGACCAGTTTCATCGCAGGAAGATTCGATACCGAGAACGAGCATGGGATAAAGATGCGGGAAAAATGCATCATGTTGGTGTGATTCTTGCGTGGATTGTAGCTTATTCTGGTACCACACCGTATCACTTGCTTTTAGAATGTTGCAATGATTGAAACTCCAAAACCCGATTCTACTTCTAGTGCGCGCGCTGATATGCGCGCCGACGTTCGTTCCGATGTTCGTTCGCTACGCATAGTCGTCGTCAATACCGTCGTGCCCCCTGAAGGCGAACAGGATGACAGCGCCTGGATGCAGGCAGAGCGCTCGCGCGCATTACGCATAGGCTTGCTGGAAGCCGGCTATAACATCATCGCGGTTTTCCCTGCTGATATGCATTTGCCGGATCGCGTCGCCCAACTGCAGCCTGACATGATTATCATCGATGCCGAATCCGATTCGCGCGATGTGCTGGAGCATGTGGTGATGGCGACGCGGGATGCGCGACGGCCTATCGTCTTGTTTACTGAGGATCATGCTAAATCGAGCATGGAAGCCGCAATGGCGGCTGGCGTATCGGCTTATGTGGTCGCAGGGTTGCAGTCGGAGCGCATCAAGCCGGTACTGGATGTCGCATTGGCGCGCTTCAATGCCGAGCAAAAACTGCGTACCGAGCTATCTGATACCAAACTCAAGCTGGCGGAACGCAAGACGATAGAGCGCGCCAAGGGTTTGCTGATGGAGCGCCATAAAATTTCCGAAGATGAAGCGTATTCAAAGTTGCGTCGCATGGCGATGGACAAGAATCTGAAGTTGTCAGAGTTGGCACAACGCATATTAGATGTGGCTGACTTGTTGGGTTGATGCGTGGCGTGAAGATTGCAGTCTAAGCTCTCTCGGTTATCGCACTAAATAAATGCGCCGCACGAAAAAGGAGCGATAGTTGCTTATCAAGTGCACATTATCTTCGCCAAAGTAGCTAATAAGCGCTGGCACACCAATTGCTAAAGTAGGGTTGTACCAACGAAGGTACAAAGAATTAAAAACTGTTTTGGCCAACGATGGCCGGGATGGTTCAGGACAAGGACGTCCGTGTCGCAAGAGCGCTGCTCTTGCTGACCGGACGTCCTTTTTTTATTGCGAAAACCCTTGAGGAAAACCATGACAACGAACGACAGGAAATTCAATATGACACGGCGCACAGTCTTGAAAGCAGGCACGGCCATCACGGCATCGGCCTTCGGTGGTCTGGCAACTCAAGGTGTGTGGGCTGCAGGTTCTGACAAGCCCGAAAAAGAAGAAGTCAAAGTCGGCTTCATTCCTTTGACCGATTGTGCATCTGTTGTCATGGCATCCGTCATGGGATTTGATAAAAAATACGGCATCAAGATTATTCCAACCAAGGAATCGTCATGGGCAGGTGTGCGCGACAAGCTTGTCAATGGCGAACTGGATGCAGCACACGTCTTGTATGGCCTGGTCTACGGCGTACACGAGGGCATAGGCGGCGCGAAAAAGGACATGGCTGTGTTGATGAACCTGAACAATAACGGCCAGGCGATCACTCTTTCCAAGAAGCTGGCAGATAAAGGTGCGGTGAATGGCACAGGTCTGGCCAAGCTGATGCAGATGGAAAAACGCGAATACACATTCGCGCAAACCTTCCCTACCGGCACCCATGCGATGTGGTTGTATTACTGGCTCGCGACTTACGGCATCAACCCGATGAAAGATGCCAAAGTCATCACCGTGCCACCACCGCAAATGGTGGCCAATATGCGTGTTGGCAATATGGATGGATTCTGCGTTGGCGAACCATGGAATCATCGCGCGATTGTCGACGGCATCGGTATCACCGCAGCGACGACACAAGACATCTGGAAAGATCACCCGGAAAAAGTACTCGGCACTACGTCTGACTGGGTGGCAAAAAACCCAAACACTGCGCGCGCCTTGACTGCAGCTGTGCTGGAAGCCGGCCGCTGGATCGATGCATCGCTGTCGAATAAAAACAAGATGGCAGAAACGATCGCTGCCAAGTCCTACGTCAATACTTCGGTTGATGTCATCAATCAACGCATTCTCGGTCGCTATCAAGACGGCATGGGCAAAACATGGGATGACCCTAACTACATGAAGTTCTACAACGAGGGTGCGACCAATTTCCCTTACCTGTCGGATGGTATGTGGTTCATGACACAGCACAAGCGCTGGGGTCTGGCTAAGGGCGAACCGGATTACATGGGTACGGCCAAGTCGATCAATCGCATTGATCTGTACAAGGAAGCGGCCACCATGGCGAACGTCCCGGTACCGAAAAATGTGATGCGTAGTTCCAAGCTGATCGATGGCGTGGTGTGGGATGGCAAGAATCCAAAAGCTTACGCTGAATCATTCAAGATCAAGGCATAAGGAGTCATCATGAGCGCAATCATGCATACGGCAGAAAACACGACCATCGCTGCATCGGTCGAAACCGGAAAATCGGAGAGTGTCATGAAAAATGCGGCCGCATCAGCAACCGTTGTTGAGAAGCCGAAATTCAAGGGCAGCAAGTTTTCCTTGCGTCCATTTTTCCTGGCAGTATTGCCGCCGATTTTCGGTTTGATTTTCCTGATCCTGGTGTGGGAAATCATCTCCGTCAAAAACAGTGGCATTCCATCGCCGGCAGTGACCTTGAAATCGGCCATGGAATTATTTGCCGATCCTTTCTACAGCAATGGCCCGAATGATCAGGGCATAGGCTGGAACATCCTGGCATCTCTGCAGCGTGTTGGTGTCGGCTTCGGTTTGGCTGCACTGGTCGGCATTCCACTGGGTTTCATGATTGGCCGTTTCAAGTTTTTGTCCGGCATGTTCAATCCGATTATCAGCTTGCTGAAACCGGTATCGCCGCTTGCATGGTTGCCGATAGGTTTGCTGGTATTCAAGGCCGCTGATCCGGCTGCGATCTGGTCTATCTTCATTTGTTCGATCTGGCCAATGATCATCAATACTGCAGTCGGCGTGCAGCGTGTACCGCAGGATTACATGAACGTTGCCAAGGTATTGAACCTGTCGGAATGGAAAATCGTTACCAAGATTCTGTTCCCATCGGTATTGCCTTACATGTTGACCGGCGTGCGTCTGGCGATCGGTACCGCCTGGCTGGTGATCGTTGCGGCAGAAATGTTGACCGGCGGTGTAGGGATCGGCTTCTGGGTCTGGGATGAGTGGAACAACCTGAATGTCGCGCACATCATTATTGCCATCGTGGTCATCGGTATCGTCGGCCTGGTACTGGAGCAGATCCTGGTCGGTATCGCCAGAATCTTTACGTACGAAGATGTCAAAAATTGATTGTGAAGTGTTGATCTGCGTTGAATGAATTAAAACGGCCAGATCACCCAGGATTGCAACGAATAACGAAGCACAAGGAAAACATCATGGATAACAACAGCAAGTTCATCGATATTCAAAATGCGGAAATGTCCTTTCCTACCAAGAAAGGCGTGTTCAATGCGCTGACCGACGTCAATCTGAGCGTTGCGAAAGGCGAGTTCATCACGCTGATCGGACATTCCGGTTGCGGCAAATCGACATTGCTTAATTTGATAGCCGGTTTAACGCATGCGACCAACGGCATGTTGTTGTGCTCGAATCGCGAAATTGCCGGCCCGTCGCCTGAACGCGCAGTCGTGTTTCAAAACCATTCGTTGTTGCCGTGGCTGACTTGCTACGAAAACGTCTATCTGGCAGTGGAGCGCGTATTCGGCAAGCTCGAAGGCAAGGCCAAACTGCGCGCACGCACCAAGGCAGCATTGGCACTGGTGGGTTTGACGCATGCTGAACAAAAACGTCCAAACGAAATCTCCGGCGGCATGAAGCAACGCGTCGGTATTGCGCGCGCCTTGTCGATGGAACCAAAGGTCTTGTTGATGGATGAACCCTTCGGTGCGCTAGATGCATTGACCCGCGCCCATTTGCAGGATGAGTTGCTGAAAATTGTGGCAGCAACCAATTCGACCGTGGTGATGGTGACGCATGATGTGGATGAAGCAGTGCTATTGTCGGACAAGATTGTGATGCTGACCAATGGTCCTTCGGCGACGATAGGTGAAGTGCTGGAAGTGAAGCTGGCACGTCCGCGCGAACGTGTTGCATTGGCGCAGGATCCTTTGTATTCGCAATATCGCACGGCCGTGCTGGAATTTTTATACCATCGCCAATCGCATCCTGCCAAGGAAGCGGCCTGATCCGATAATGTTTTTATTGATCCACTCTGAGTTAGATAAGTCATGATGACCCAGGCTGCTTTACGCGAAACAAAAAATGCGGTGCCGGCCTTGCCGGTTGCCGTCAATGATGAGCGCGGCGGCAGAGTCGCCACAATGACTAGTAATGCAATAGAAAATGAAGCAGCAGAGGCTGCGGAAGATGCATCGGTTGTGCCGCTGTCGGGCGAAGTCTTCGGCATGCTGATTAATCTGTCCGGACGTCGTCGCTTCACTTCACAGCGACTGGTGTTGTATGCGGTACTGGCGTCGCAAGGGCATGACAATGCTGCTGCAATAGCACGCGAAGCATTGGGCTTGTTTCGCGGTGCGCATACTTCGCTGCTCAAGCGTTCGGGTGATTTGCCGGGCGTGTTTTGTCCTGAGCTGGAGGAGGCATATTTCGGCAGACTGGATGGCGACCGCAACATTCGTCACTTTATGGATGTGGCCGAGCGCACACTGAATGCGATCGAAGACAAGCTGAGGGCGGCACCTGAATTATTGGCTGAGCTGGTACAGGGCACCACGACATTGCTGGCCATCCTGAATCAGATCACGTCGGTTTACGAAGAGCAATCGAAACGACATGCGCGACTGATGCGCAATCAGTTGCGCGGCATCATGACCGAGATTGAAACGATTGCGCGCGAGGCAAATATGGTGGCGCTAAACGCCCGTATTGTGGCCGCGCGATCGGGACAGGCCGGTAAGGAATTCTCGGTCGTAGCCGGTGTGCTGTCGAATATCACGAACGAGATCGACGATCTGGTGAAAGCCGCTCTCAAAGGGTCGGCAGCCTGAATTTTTTGAAGTTGAGGCTGCTTCAGCGAACCACCAGCAGATACAGCAATAGAAGATTGACTACGATCGAGATGGCTGCCACTGCGCGCCACAGCGAAAGCGGATCACGCTCCGCCAATGGCTTGGCTGAGATCGCTGCGAGCGGCCGACTGGCGCCGCGCTCCAGCGCCAGCAAAAATTCTTCTGCAGTTTCGAAGCGATCAGCAGGGTCGCGTGCCACGGCCTTCAGCACAACATTCTCCAGCCACAAAGGCAGATCGGGACGATAACGACTGGGCACCACGGCTTCGCCAAAACGCGGAGTCTGGAAAGGTTCGATTTCGCCGTAAGGAAAATGCCGCGTCAGCAATAAATAAAGTGTCACACCGGTAGCGTACAAATCGGTTTGACGCGATGCTGGCGCATTGTTGAATTGTTCCGGCGCGAGGAAGGATGGCGTACCGGCGCGCGGTGCTCGCACTTCATCCTCCGCTTCCAGGCCTGATTGGGCGACGCCCAAATCGAGGATGCGCAATTCCCCATCGCTGCCCACATGAATATTGCCGGGTTTGATGTCTCTATGAATGATGCTGCGTCGGTGCAAGGCGCCGATGGCGCGTACCAGTTTGGTCCCGTGTGCGATCACATCGGGAATTGTGAAGTGTTCGCCTGCATCCAGATGCTGTTGCAGCGTATTGCCCTCGTGCCAGGTGGTCAGATAGTAAAGATAGGTTTTTTGTTCTGGTGCAATAACCTGTGGAAAGAAACGTGCAACCACGCGTTTGGCCAACCACTCTTCATGCGCAAACGCCGAGCGCTCATGCATGTCTTGTGCGCGGTCTGGATGTAGTGTTTTCAGCACCAGCTTGCGTGGCGTATGTGAGCCGCTACGCGGTTCGGATACGCGATAGAGCAGCGTCGTCGTCGATGCGTGTATCTGTTCTTCGACGGTATAACCATCTATGACCTGGCCGACTTTCAGTTTAGGTGGCACCGGCAGCTGCTGCGAGCCGGACAAGGCATCACGCAAATTTGTTTCAGGCAAGGCATCGACACGCACCACCAGTGCACTGACATTGTCTTGTGCGCCGGCAGCCAGTGCGCTATCGATGAGGGCATTGGCGACCGCTTCAGCTTCATGCCGTTGGCTGACCAGCCGCTTCAGATGATCGGTCAGATCGTATTCCGATATCGATGCCCATACGCCGTCAGTAGCGAGCAGGAATGCATCGCCTTCATGCAATTCGCCCATGCCGTGATCGATTGCCAGTTGCGAGTCGAGTCCGATTGCGCGCGTCAACACGTGCTGCATCTCCGGCCTGTCCCACACGTGATCGGCAGTGAGGCGCGTCAAACCACCTTGCCTTAAGAGATAAAGGCGGGTGTCGCCGACATGCGAGAAATAATAAAAATTGCCGCGCAATACCAGCGACGTCAGCGTCGTCGCCATGCCGGCCAGTTCTGCACGTATGGAGCCCTGATGCTGGACCCAGCTGTTGATCGCCTTGAGTACGCGATCCAGTGATTGCGTGACTGGCCATGTATCGGAGGTTGCGTAGTAATCGCTGAGCAAGCCGCGTATCGTGTACTCGGATGCCTCACGTCCACCCTCGTTGCCGGATACGCCGTCGGCGATGGCCGCGATCATGCCCTTGCTCGACAATTCAGGTTCGTCGGGCATGACCATGCCGACAAAATCTTCATTGCGCGCGCGTAGCCCTGCGCGGGTGGCATAACCCGCCGCAAGTTTCAGTGGCATGGTGGGTATGGCAGATATGCAAACATGACGAGCCTGTAGTTTCGTGATTGCGGTTTAAATTTTTGCGTTGGTCATGGCAGCACTGCCCCAGGTTGTACGCCAGCGATTCTTCACTGCCGACAAACCGAGCAAGGCAACGATGGCCAAGGCAGCGAACACAATCAAGCCACCTTGATAGCTGCCGGTCAATTGCTTGGAATACCCAAGACTGGACGCCAGGTAGAAACCACCTATACCGCCCGCCATGCCGACCAGCCCTGTCATCACGCCGATCTCCTTGCGAAAGCGTTGCGGCACCAACTGAAATACCGCGCCATTGCCGACTCCCAGCGCCAGCATCGCAAGTACGAAGATGGCGACAGCAGCCATCGCCGATGATAAACCGAAGCTGGCGACCAGCATGAAGGTTGCGGCCAGCATATACATCATCGACAAGGTCTTGATGCCGCCGATACGGTCGGCGAGACGGCCGCCCAATGGACGCACGGCAGATCCCGCAAACACGCATGCTGCGGTGAAGTATCCGGCGGTCACTGGTGACAAGCCGTATTGACCATTGAAGTAAATCGTCAGCGATGACGCCAGTCCGGAGAAGCCGCCGAAGGTTACGCTATAGAAGAACATGAACCACCAGGCATCCTTGTCTTTCAATACATGCAGATATTCAACCAGCGATTTTGCTGGCGGTGCATTAGGCGCATCGCGGGTGAATACCAGATAGACGATGAAGGCAATACCGAGCGGGATCAGGCACAGGCCGAACACGTTTTGCCAGCCGAAGATGATGGCCAGTGTCGGCGCAAACAATGCCGCGAAAGCGGTGCCGGAGTTGCCCGCACCGGCGATGCCGAGCGCCGTACCTTGATGTTCCGGCGGATACCAGCGCGAAGCCAACGGCAGTGCGACGGCAAACGCAGCGCCGGCGAAACCGAGGATCACGCCGAATGCCAGCATCGTGTGATAAGAATTCAAATCCCCCAGCCATGCCCACAACATGCCGCTCATGACGATGACCTGCCCGATGATGCCGGCTTTTTTCGGTTTTAAGTGATCGACCAGTACGCCCATGACGATGCGCAACAAGGCGCCTGACAATAGCGGCGTGGCAACCATCAAGCCTTTTTGCGACGGCGTCAGTGCCAGGTCACCAGCGATCTGAACGGCAAGTGGGCCGAGGATGACCCAGACCATGAAACTCAGGTCGAAGTAAAAGAATGAAGCAAGCAGGGTCGGTGTGTGGCCCGCTTTCCAGAATGACGATTTTTGCATGAGATCTCGCTGAGTTAGACAGTAGTGCGCGACAAATATGCAAGTGTTATGCCACTTTAGTGCAGGCACGGTCCACGAATGGGCGCGCTTCATGCTCATGGAAAAGGGATATTGCTGCCGCACCAAATAAATTTCGAATTGCACTTGTTGAGTGCGCAAATTACTTCCTATTGGTGCGGAAATAGCGTTTTTTGACAAAAGTGCACAAAAAGTAAAACTGGCATCTGTTTTGCTTATTTGAATTCGCGAACAACAAATCTGTGGGATGCAGCGATGAAAAAAATGAAACTGGTCATGGTCGGTAACGGTATGGCAGGCGTGCGTACTTTGGAAGAACTACGCAAGATTGCACCCGACTTATATGACATCACGGTATTTGGCGCCGAGCCTTATGCCAATTACAACCGTATTTTGCTGTCCCCGGTGTTGGCCGGCGAGCAAACCATCCAGGACATCATGTTGAATGATGTCGACTGGTATGTCGAAAACGACATCAAGCTGCATCTGGGTAAGAAGATCGTCAAGATCGATCGCGTTAAGCGCGTGGTGATTGCAGATGACGGCACTACCGCAGAATACGATCGCCTGTTGCTGGCGACCGGTTCCAATCCTTTCATGCTGCCGATTCCCGGCAAGGATCTGGAAGGGGTGATTTCCTATCGCGACATTTACGATACCAAAGCGATGATCGAAGCGGCCAAAGTGCATACCGATGCAGTTGTCATCGGTGGCGGCCTCTTGGGTCTGGAAGCTGCAAATGGTTTGAAACTGCGCGGCATGAATGTCACGGTGGTGCATCTGCCGGAGACGCTGATGGAGCGTCAGCTCGACAATGTCGCCGGCAAGATGCTGCAAAAGTCGCTGGAAGATCGCGGTCTCAATTTCCTGCTTGGTAAAAATACGCAAGAGGTCATCGGCGACGAAAATGGCCGCGTCAAGGCATTGCGCTTTACCGACGGTACAGAAATTCCGGCACAACTGGTTGTGATGGCGGTCGGCATACGCCCGAATACGCAGCTCGCGGAAGAAACCGGCATCTATTGCAATCGCGGTATCGTCGTCAACGACACGATGCAAACCTACGATCCGAAAGTGTATTCAGTTGGCGAATGCGTCAACCATCGCGGCACTGCATACGGTCTGGTTGCGCCACTGTTTGAAATGGCAAAAGTCTGTGCCAACCATCTGGCCAACTTCGGCATCGGCCGTTATCAAGGTTCGGTTACGTCAACCAAATTGAAAGTAACCGGCATTGATTTATTCTCTGCCGGTGAATTTCTCGGCGGCGAAGGCACGGAAGAAATCATGTTGTCCGATCCTATCGGCGGCGTGTACAAGAAACTGGTTTTGAAAGACGACAAACTGGTAGGTGCCTGTCTATATGGCGATACCGTTGATGGCAGCTGGTACTTCAGCCTGTTGCGCGAAGGCAAGGACATCAGCGAAATCCGCGATTCGCTGATGTTCGGCGAAGCCAATACCATGCGTCCGGGCGATACCGGTCACGAAGGTTTCAGCAAGGCGGCTGCAATGCCGGATAGCGCAGAGGTTTGCGGCTGTAACGGCGTCTGCAAGGGCACTATCGTGACGGCCATCAAGGAAAAAGGTCTGTTCACGATCGAAGACGTGCGCAAACATACCAAGGCATCCGCATCGTGCGGATCGTGTACTGGCTTGGTCGAGCAAATCATCATGGCAACTGCCGGTGGCGATTACTCGGTGTCGAGCAAAGCCAAGCCGATGTGCGGCTGCACCGATCACACCCATCAGGAAGTGCGCGACGCGATCAAGAAAGACAAGATGTTGTCGGTCGCAGAAGTGCAGCAAAAGATGAACTGGCGCACGCCTAACGGTTGCTCCAGCTGCCGTCCGGGTATCAACTATTACTTGATCTCGACCTGGCCGCGTGAAGCCAAGGATGATCCGCAATCGCGTTACATCAACGAACGCGCGCATGCGAACATTCAAAAGGACGGTACTTTCTCTGTGATTCCACGCATGTGGGGCGGCGAAACAAACTCGTCAGAATTGCGCCGTATCGCTGATGTGGTCGACAAGTTCAAGATCCCTACCGTCAAGGTTACAGGCGGTCAGCGTATCGATTTGCTGGGTGTGAAAAAAGAAGACTTGCGTGAAGTCTGGCACGATCTCGGCATGCCATCCGGCCTTGCTTATGCCAAAGGTTTGCGTACAGTGAAGACTTGCGTCGGTTCCGAATGGTGCCGCTTCGGTACGCAGGATTCGACCAAGATGGGGCAGCAACTTGAGCGCCAACTGGCCCGCATGTATGCGCCGCACAAGGTCAAGCTGGCAGTGTCGGGTTGCCCGCGTAACTGCGCAGAATCCGGCATCAAGGACGTCGGCATTATCGGTGTCGATTCCGGCTGGGAACTCTATGTCGGCGGTAACGGTGGCATCAAGACGGAAGTCGCCGAATTCTTTGTCAAACTGAAAACGCATGAAGAAGTGCTGGAATATGCGGGTGCCTTCCTGCAGTTGTATCGCGAAGAAGGCTGGTACCTGGAACGGACCGTGCATTACCTGGCTCGTGTGGGTCTGGATCATGCGAAGCAGAAAGTGATCGAGGATGCAGAGAATCGCAAGGCTTTATACGAACGCTTGCTGTTCTCTCTGGAAGGCGAATCCGATCCGTGGCACGAGCCTGAGAAAGCGATGGTCGATACGCGTCAGTTCGAGCCATTGTCGATTTAATCAGGAGGGTACTCGCACTCAAGTGCGAGTACCCAGCCCGATCAATGTGCAGCACACCACCGCGGCACACAACATCTATAACAATTTTTATCAAGGTCATGTATGTCAAACCAATGGAAAGTCATCTGCAAGGTAACGGACATTCCAGTCCTCGGTTCCCGCGTCGTCAATCGCGCAGACAAGCCGAACGTCGCCATTTTCCGCAATAGCGAAGACAAGGTATTTGCCTTGCTGGATCGCTGCCCGCACAAGGGCGGACCTCTGTCGCAAGGCATCGTATTCGGCGAGCGCGTCGCCTGCCCGTTGCACAACTGGAGCATAGGCCTGGACAATGGCTGCGCAGCGGCGCCGGATGAAGGTTGTACGCGGACATTCAGCGTCAAGGTGGAAAGCGGCGATGTCTATCTCGACGTAGTGGAATTGAATGCGCCGGTCAGCGAGGCTGCTGCTGCATGAGTGAATCACTGCTTTCTGCTGCCCGGCCTGATTCTGCAACTACTGCTGCAATTGCATCACCTATTGCATCTGCAGTTGCAGCACCTTCGACCGAAACCAAAGCCACCTGCTGTTATTGCGGCGTGGGCTGCGGTGTCCTGATCCAAAGTGATGGAGAGAAGGTGATCGCCGTGCGCGGCGATCCGGACCATCCGGCCAATTTCGGTCGTTTGTGCACCAAGGGCAGCACCTTGCATTTAACCGCGCGTCCGGCATTGCAACAGCAGTCGCGTGCGCTGTATCCGGAAATGCGTCTGGCTCGTACTGACGAACGTGAGCGCACGTCGTGGGCGACGACGATGGATTTCATCGTCAATAAATTTGCATCAACGATCCGTGATCACGGCCCCGACAGCGTAGGTTTCTATTTGTCAGGTCAATTACTCACCGAGGATTACTACGTATTCAACAAGCTAGCGAAAGGCTTGATCGGCACCAATAACGTCGATACCAATTCACGTTTGTGCATGTCGAGTGCAGTCGCCGGTTACAAGCAGACGCTGGGCGCTGATGCGCCGCCGCCTTGCTATGACGATATCGATCAGGCGCAAGTCATTTTTATCGTCGGCTCGAATACGGCTTATGCACATCCGATTCTCTATCGCCGTATCGAAGATGCACGCAAGGCTAATCCACTGTTGAAAGTGATCGTCGCGGATCCGCGCCGTACCGACACCGCACGCGAGGCAGATTTGTTCCTGCCGATTTTGCCGGGAACTGACGTCGCGCTGTTCAACGGCATGCTGCATATCTGTTTGTGGGAAGACCTGGTCGATCTCGATTACATCGCGGCGCATACCGAAGGTTTTGCCGAACTGAAGCAAACGGTGCGCGAGTACACGCCACAATTCGTTGCCGATATCTGCGGCATCAAGGAAGAAGACTTGATGCAGGCTGCGCGCATGTTCGGCAAGTCGAAAGCATCGTTATCCATGTATTGCCAGGGTTTGAATCAATCCTCATCCGGCACCGCAAAAAATGCTGCTCTGATCAACCTGCATCTGGCCACGCATCAAATCGGCAAGCCCGGCGCGGGACCGCTGTCACTGACCGGCCAACCGAACGCGATGGGTGGACGTGAAGTGGGCGGCCTCGCCACCATGCTGTCGGCGCATCGCGATCTGGCGAATCCGCAGCATCGTGCAGAAATCGCAAAATTATGGGGTGTGGCCGATGTGCCTGCGACACCTGGAAAAAGCGCTGTGGAAATGTTTGAAGCAGTGCGTACCGGTGAGATCAAGATCATCTGGATCGTCTGTACCAATCCGGCGCAATCGATGCCCGAGCAGGCGATGATCCGCGAAGCCTTGCGCAATGCTGAGCTGGTGATCGTGCAGGAAGCCTACAAAACGACGGCAAGCTGCGACTACGCGGATGTGTTGTTGCCGGCATCAACGTGGAGCGAAAAAGAAGGCACGGTTACCAATTCCGAGCGCCGCATTACGCGCTTCAAATCTGTCTTGCCCAAGCTGGCCGAAACCAGACACGATTGGGAAATCGCGGTCGATTTTGCTCGCAGGCTGGAAGGCGCGCTTGGTAAAACATCGTCTATCTTCCCGTTTGAAACTACGGAAGAAATCTGGAATGAACATCGTGAATCGACACGCGGTCGCGATCTCGATATTACCGGTTTGAGTTTCAAGCTTTTGGAGGAGCAGGGTCCGCAACAGTGGCCGTTTCCCGAGGGCGCGACTAGCGGCAAGAAGCGTTTGTATGAAGACGGGGTATTCCCGACGGCGACTGGCCGCGCGAAATTTGCCAATACGGTTTATCAGCCGGTTGCTGAGAAGGTCGATGCGCGGTATCCCTTCCATTTAACCACCGGCCGCTTGCGCGATCAATGGCATGGCATGAGCCGTACCGGCACCGTTGCGCAATTGTTTTCGCATGCATCGGAGCCGTCCATTGTGTTGTCCAAAGTGGATATGGAACGTCGTTTATTGAATGACGGTGATCTGGTGCATGTGACCAGCAAGCGCGGTTCGCAAATTTTCCCTGTCGCATTGGGCGATGACATGCGTGCCGGTCAGGCTTTCATCGGCATGCATTGGGGTGAAGAATATGTATCCGGTCGTGGCCGCGATGGCGAAGGCACTTACGGCGTCAACACGTTGACGTCACCGGCCTTCGATCCGGTTTCCAAGCAGCCTGAGTTGAAGCATGCCGCCGTCAAGATTCTGAAGGCAGAATTCCCCTGGCGTTTCATTGTATTTGGCTGGATAGAAGAATCCCGGTTGCTTGATTTGCAAGCCGCTTTGCGGCCCATGATGCGCAAGTTTGCCTATGCATCGTGTACCTTGTTTGGCCGCGATAAGGTCGGCGTGTTGTTCCGTGCCGCAGATGACTACGCAGCGGAGCCTGCATTGACGGCAGAGATAGAAGCAAAATTCAGTATCGCTGGCGCACAAGTGTTACGTTATGACGATAGCAAGCGGGGTAACTCGCGTCGCATTTTGATTGACGATGGCAAGCTGCAGGCGGTGTCACTTGCGGGTGATATTTCTGCAGAAAGCTGGTTGAGGGAATATCTGGAAAGCGAGCAGCCGGTTGCTGCCTTGGGTCGCTTGTTGCTGATGCCGTCGAACAAGGCGCCGCAAAACTTCAAGTCACGTGGTCGTATCGTCTGCAACTGTTTCAACGTATCTGAAACAGAAATCAACGACGGCTTGATCGGTACGCGTGGTGAGGTTGATGTGCGACTGGCTGACTTGCAGCAGAAGTTGAAGTGCGGCACCAACTGTGGATCATGTATTCCGGAATTGAAAAAAATCATCGTCAGCCAACAGATGCCGGCCAAGGCTGCTTGAGCTCCTGACTTACTTACTATAATTTTTACACATCTCATTTCCGGTTCTGCACTTTCGCAGAACCGGGCTTCGGTGTACCCTCTGCCGCATGCAAAATCCTTCTATTACCGAACCATTCGCCACCGCTCGTTTCATCAAGGAAATCGGGCGTGGCGTCAAAGGTGCGCGCAGTTTGTCGCGCGACGATGCCCATCAACTATACGTAGCCATGCTGGACGGACGTGTATCCGATCTGGAAATGGGCGGCATCATGCTGGCGATGCGCATCAAGGGCGAATCGGTCGATGAGATCGCCGGTTTTATCGACGCAGCGGAAGCCTCGTTCGAGCCTTTGACTGCGCCCGTGAGCGAATACGCGCCGATTGTCATCCCGAGTTATAACGGTGCGCGTCAGATGCCGAACTTGCTGCCGCTGATGGCTTTGCTGCTGGCGCGTGAAGGCGCGCCGGTATTTATTCATGGCGTGACCAGCGATCCAGGTCGCGTGACGACTGCGGAAATTTTGCAGGAACTGGGTTATCCGGTTTCGCACACGGCGCAGCAAGTTGCAGAACAGTTTGCGCTGCGTGCGCCGGTGTTAATGCCGATTGAAGATCTGGCGCCACGCATGTCGCGCTTGCTGGCAATGCGTCGCATACTCGGCGTGCGCAACTCTACCCATACGCTGGTCAAGATCATGCAACCGTTTGCAACGCCGGCCTTGCGCCTGACTTCGTATACGCACCCGGAATATCTTGCGATGCTGACTACGTACTTTACGAGCGCAGCGCCAGCTGAGCGCGGCGAAGTATTTT
Organism: Herminiimonas aquatilis; assembly: GCF_042665175.1. NCBI lineage: Bacteria > Pseudomonadati > Pseudomonadota > Betaproteobacteria > Burkholderiales > Oxalobacteraceae > Herminiimonas > Herminiimonas aquatilis. Next base: position 921,427 of record NZ_JBHTCC010000001.1, on the reverse strand, counting down.
TGATGCGCGGCACCGAGGGCGAAACGGTCGCCAATGCCAAGCGTGCACAACAAATAAGCTGGATGCATGATGGTGAATGCACGATTCTGGTGCAAAAGCAGGAACCGACTGACGAATTGCCGCCATTGCCGGCCGAACGCGATGCGATTACTACCGCAAAATGGATAGAAGCCGCGCTACGCGGCGAAGAACCTATCCCTATCTCGATTCTGGAACAGGTGGAACACTGCTTGCTTGTAGCTAAACATCTACAAAGTAAACATGGCGGTCAAGATGGAGCAGTTCAGTAAGGTATTCGGTAAAGTATTCTTGGTCGGCGCAGGTCCTGGTGATCCGGATTTGCTGACCATCAAGGCGGTCAAGGCGATCGCCAAGGCAGATGTGATCCTGATCGACGATCTGGTCAATCCTGAAGTATTGCAATATGCGCCAGCCACTGCACGTATGGTCAACGTCGGCAAGCGCGGCGGCTGCAAACAAACCCCACAAGAATTCATTGAACGACTGATGTTGTCCGAAGCGCAAGCCGGGCAGTGCGTCGTCCGGCTGAAAGGCGGCGACCCGTTTATCTTCGGTCGTGGCGGCGAAGAGCGCGACCATTTGCAAGCTGAAGGTATTGAAGTTGAAGTGATCAACGGCATCAGCAGCGGCCTCGCAGCGCCCGCATCGATAGGCGTTCCGCTCACGCATCGTGAATGGAGCCAGGGCGCCATTTTTATTACCGGTCATGGAAAGAATGCAGAATCCAATCCTGACTGGAATACGCTGGCTAAACTCAATCTGACGCTGGTAATTTATATGGGTGTCGCTCGCAGCACAGAAATCCAGGCAGCCTTGCTGGAAGGTGGCAAAGTGGGCAGCACGCCGGTCGCGGTGATTCAATCCGCAACCGGCATGGCGCAAGCGCAACTGATCACGACTCTTTCAGAATTGCCGCAAGCATTGGCCGCATCGAAGATCGGCAGTCCGGCGATTATTGTGATCGGCGATGTAGTGCGTTGCGCAACTGAATTTTCTAAATTTTCCAATCAGGCTAACGGCAAGACCTTGCGCGAGACGGTATTGGAGCGTTGGTCTGCCTAAGCTTTTTGTTTTTGATCGACAGCAGGCGGCAAATCAGCCAAGCCTTAACAGTCGCCTGCGCTTACAATCACGACTTACTTTTTCTCGCTGGTAGTAAGTCATGACAAAACAAGTTGATGTTGCCGTAATCGGCGCCGGTGCTGCAGGCATGATGTGCGCTGCGGTTGCCGGACAACGCGGCAAAAGCGTGGTGCTGATCGATCATGCCGCCAAGCTTGCAGAAAAAATCCGTATTTCCGGCGGTGGTCGCTGCAATTTCACCAACATCGACGCCACGCCGCAAAACTTCCTGTCGCAGAATCCCCATTTCTGCAAAAGCGCCTTGTCACGTTATACGCCGCAGGACTTTCTTGCCTTGATGAAACGCTATCGCATTGCGTATCACGAGAAACACAAAGGCCAGTTGTTCTGCGACGATTCTGCCGAAGACATCATCAACATGCTGAAAGCGGAATGTGCGCTCGGTAATGTGGCATGGCGCATGCCCTGCAATATAAAGTCCATAAACAAAAGTGCCGATTTGTTCCGTATTGAAACGGATGCCGGCGAGATCCTCGCAGGCAGTGTCGTGATCGCGACGGGCGGCTTGTCGATTCCTAAAATTGGCGCTACCGATTTTGCCTACCGGATTGCCAAACAATTCGATTTGAAAATGGTGGAACCGCGTCCCGGCCTGGTGCCTTTGACGTTTGATCTGGCGAGCTGGCAGCCATTCGTGCCGCTAGCCGGCATCGCGTTACCGGTAGAGGTGGAAACCGGCGTCAAAAAAGCGCGCGGATATTTCAAGGAAGATTTGCTGTTTACGCATCGCGGCTTGTCCGGCCCGGCGATTCTGCAAATTTCCAGTTTTTGGGAGCCGGGCACGCCTTTGATTATTAATCTGGTGCCCGAAGTCGATATAGCCGAAGCGCTGATAGCGGGCAAATCCAGCAGCAAGAAAAATCTCGTGAATCAATTGGCGCAATGGTTGCCTTCCCGTCTGGCGGATGAATGGCTGGTGGTCAACGGGCTAAAAGGCGACGCGCGTGTCGCTGACATGCAAGACAAGCAACTGCGTCAGTTAGGCGCTGCCATCAATCGCTGGAGCATTATTCCGAATGGATCGGAAGGGTATCGCAAGGCAGAAGTCACGCTGGGTGGCATCGATACGCGTGAGTTGTCGCAACAGACAATGATGGCAAACAAGGTGCCAGGTTTGCATTTCATTGGTGAGTCGGTCGATGTGACCGGTTGGCTGGGCGGTTATAACTTTCAGTGGGCGTGGGCGTCGGGTGTTGCGGCGGGGCAAGCTATATAAAGGACGTGAATACGACGGACTTGGTTTGTTAGTAGCAAAGGCTATGATGAATGCTGATTCCTGAAGGAGGCATTCATGAGTAATCAAAATCCGAGCATTATTTCCCATGTGTCTATAGGCACGAATCAGTATGACAAGGCCAGCGCATTTTACGACGCGGTATTGGCGACGCTGGATATCGTCACCATCATGGAGCATCCGGGTGCCGTCGCTTATGGCCGTCAGTATCCGGAATTCTGGCTCTGCGTGCCGCACGATGGCAAGCCAGCGAGTTCAGGTAACGGTTTTCACATGGGCTTTATCGCGACGGATAAAGAACAGGTGCACAAGTTTTACGATGCGGCGATTGCTGCTGGCGCAACCTGCGATGGGCCGCCTGGCCCGCGTCCGCTCTATGGCGAGCCTTATTACGGCTGCTTTGTCCGTGATCTGGATGGGCACAAGATTGAAGCCGCTTATTGGAATGATGACGGGAGTCAGACGCCTTAGGACATTGATTTGGCGTGCGGGGAATTACTGAATGCGTGGTTTTTTCTCCGCAAACTGAATAACGTCAAATAAAGAGTCTTCCATTTGCCGGACAAGGCTGTTATACTCTTCGACTCACTACCCAACATTGGTTTACCTTTACATGACCACTATCCGCCTTAAAGAAAACGAGCCGTTCGAAGTCGCTATGCGTCGCTTCAAGCGCACTATTGAAAAAACCGGTTTGCTGACCGATTTGCGTGCGCGCGAGTTTTACGAGAAGCCAACTGCTGAACGCAAGCGCAAGCTCGCTGCAGCTGTGAAACGCCATTACAAGCGCATCCGCAGCCAGCAATTGCCTAAGAAGCTGTACTAATTTCTCGAAAGCTGCGCGCCTCTTGTGCGTGCGGTTCAAGAAGTTGGTTGCAAACCCGCTCCGGTGTTGGTCCGCAGCGGGTTTTGGCGTTTTTAATGATCTGAGTTTTTTCGGGTTGTGTTAAAACGCCTTTTGGAATTGCTTTTTAAATGCTTTTTGAAGTGTTTTTAAGCGCTTTTAATCAACAACTACCAGATACCGGAGTGCGTAATGAGCTTGAAAGAACAGATTACTGAAGACATGAAAGCGGCAATGCGCGCCAAAGAAGCAGGCAAGCTCGGCACGATTCGTCTGATTACCGCTGCGATCAAGCAAAAAGAAGTCGATGAGCGCATCGAGCTCAACGATACGCAAGTACTGGCGATCATTGAAAAAATGATCAAGCAGCGCAAGGATTCGATTTCGCAATTCCAGGCTGGTGGACGTCAGGATCTGGTCGATATCGAAGAGGCGGAACTCGCCGTCTTGACGACATATATGCCGAGCGCATTGTCCGATGCTGAAGTGCAGGGTGAAGTTGCTGCAGCTATTGCTGCCTCCGGTGCTGCCGGCCCACAGGATATGGGCAAGGTCATGGCTATTTTGAAGGCGAAACTCGCCGGCCGTGCCGATATGACCGCCGTATCCGGTCTGGTCAAGGCTGCATTGACCAAAGGCTGAGCGCCTTTTTGTCGCTCCCTTTCTATTTACGATTAGCTTGATCTCGACGTGATTCCACAGTCGTTTATCCAGGATCTGCTCAACCGCGTCGACATTGTCGATGTGGTGGGCCGCTATGTGCAGTTGAAGAAGGGCGGCGCTAATTTCATGGGCTTGTGCCCCTTCCACAACGAAAAATCCCCCAGCTTTACCGTGAGTCCGACCAAGCAGTTTTATCACTGCTTTGGCTGCGGTGCGCATGGTACGGCGATCGGTTTCCTGATCGAGTATTCCGGCATGGGTTTCGTCGAAGCGGTCAAGGATCTGGCGCAGAACGTCGGCATGGTCGTGCCAGAAGCGGAGGATCGTTTGCCGCCGGCGCAGCGCGCCGAACAGCAAGCGAAGAGCATGGCATTGTCGGAAGCGATGACTCGCGCATGCGACTTTTATCGTCAGCAATTGCGCCATGCCGAGAGCGCAAAAAGCTATTTGATCGGGCGCGGGCTGACCGGCGAAATCGCCGCACGTTACGGCATGGGGTATGCACCTGACGGCTGGGATGGTTTGCGCGCGGTGTTTCCGGACTATGAGCTGGATGCACTGGTCGAGTCCGGTCTGGTGATCAACAAGACTGAAGACGACGGTGCGAGCGGGGGGCAGCGTAAACGCTACGATCGATTCCGTGATCGCATCATGTTCCCGATTCGAAATTCCAAAGGCCAGGTGATCGGTTTTGGCGGTCGCGTGATGGGCGATGGTGAGCCCAAATACTTGAATTCGCCCGAAACGCCCTTATTTCAAAAGGGTAGCGAACTGTATGGTTTGTTTGAGGCGCGGCAAGCCATACGCGATGCCGGTTACGCCTTGGTAACCGAGGGGTATATGGATGTGGTGGCGCTGGCACAACTGGGTTTTCCGCAAGTTGTGGCAACGCTCGGGACTGCGTGTACTCCGATTCATGTGCAAAAATTATTGCGTCAGACTGATCAGGTGATTTTCAGTTTCGATGGTGACAAGGCGGGCCGGCGTGCAGCAAGACGCGCGCTGGAAGCCAGTTTGCCGTACGCCGGTGACAATAAGGTCATCAAGTTTTTATTTCTGCCGAGTGAGCATGATCCGGATAGCTATATCCGGGCAATGGGCACTGCATCGTTTGAAAAGCAGGTGCAGGATGCAATGCCTTTGTCGCAATTTCTGTTGAAAGAAGCGGTAGGCGACAACGACCTTGGTACGCCGGAGGGCAGGGCGCGCGCGCAGTTTGACGCCAAGCCTTTGCTGCAGGCATTGCCAGCTTCATCATTGCGCTTGCAGATTGTGCGCAGTCTGGCGCAAGTGACAGAAAGTACGCCGGCAGAAATCGAGGCCTTGTTTGAACTCTCGCAGCCGATTTCACGTGTGCGTGCGGCGCCGCCGAAAGGCAAGCGCACCGCACCGGTCGGATTGGAGCGTCAAATTATGCGCCTCTTGGTTGCGCATCCGGTACTTGCCGCCGAGCTCGATCAAGCGGCCTTGGATGTGGCGACGCACTTTGCGCCGGATCGTGCCGATATGTTGGAACAATTGGTGGAAATGAGTCGTGAGATGGGCCCGCACGCCAATTTTGCGACGCTCGCCGAATTGTTGCGTTCAACCGGGTCCGATTTTGATCCGCTGATAGCGGAGATTGCGGCGGAGAGTGAATCAGATGTCGATATTGCAAGAGTGGAACTGGCGGGTGCGATACGTCAGATCAAAATGAAATTTTTGGATACCGAAAAAGAGAAGTTGGTTTCCGAGGGTTTGCGTGGCGAGGAGGCGCAAGCGCGATATCGCGATTTGAGCTTGCAACAGGAACAATTAAGACGCCAGGCACAGGCGGAAAAGGCGCAAAGAGACTAATTTTGCTCTTGTGTAGAGGGGGAATGCGCCCCCATATGCTATAATTAAAGGCTTTCGATTCAACGCCTTAGAGTTGCAGGTGTTATAGGGGTCGGAAAGAAAATCAATAAACTTGCGCGGGCGTAAGCCGGAGTTGAATGCGCAAATCTGCTCGTGGAGTACGGCTTTGCCGTCTTCCGGAGCATAACCAGTTGGTAGTTGATCCAATGGCGAACGCAATGAAGAAACCCGCGAAAAACCAGACGCTTGCTGCGAGCAAAGCCAAAACGGCTGTGGCGAAGTCGACTAAACCTGTTGCAAAAAAAGTGGCCAGTCAGCCCGTCGGCAAAGCTGCGCCGACGAATGTAAAAGCAGCAAAGTTGCCGATGAAGTCCGCTACCGTAGTAGCGAAATCTACGGTAGCCAAACCTTCATCCCAAGTTGCTGCAAAGCCGGTATCAGTGCAATCGAAAGCCCCTGTGACAAATAAGAAATCCGAAGTGAAGTCCGCTAGCAAGTCAGCCAAAATCGAACCGAAAGTCGAGTCGCGTCCTGGCGTCAACGTCATGATCACGCCGACCGTGAGTCAAACCACTGATGCTGCGACACTCGCCGCAATTGATACGTCCGGCTATATCCTGCCGTCGATCAAAGTGCCTGGCCGCCGCGGTCGCAAGCCAAAAGAATTCCAGCCTGAGAATGATGAAGTTGCTGCATTGAATGCAGTTGAACGAGCAGAACTCAAAGCCGTCGACAAGGCAAAAGCCAAAGACCGCAAGGCCAAAGAAAAAGCATTGTTGAAAGATGCGTTCTCGAATGACACGGAAGCCAGCGAAGAAGAACTCGAAGCGCGCCGTCAAAAACTGAAAACGCTGATCAAGTTCGGCAAGGAACGTGGTTTCCTGACATACGCAGAGATCAACGATCACCTGCCAGAAAACATCATCGATCCGGAAGCGATCGAAGGCATCATCGGTACCTTCAACGACATGGGTATCGCGGTCTACGAACAGGCACCGGATGCAGAAACACTGCTGTTGTCCGACAACGTTGCAACCGTTGCCAGCGATGATGAAGCTGAAGCTGCGGCTGAAGCTGCACTGTCTACCGTCGATTCCGATTTCGGTCGTACCACCGACCCAGTGCGCATGTATATGCGTGAAATGGGTTCGGTTGAGCTGCTGACGCGCGAAGGTGAGATCGGCATTGCAAAACGGATTGAAGATGGCTTGCGTGACATGATCCAGGCGATCTCCGCATGCCCGACCACGATTGCAGAAATCATTGCTGCCGCAGAGCGTATTTCAAAAGACGAAGCCAAGATCGACGAAATCGTTGACGGGCTGGTCGATATGAATGCTGCTGAACCAGTTATCGCGCCACCTGCTCCAGCTGCTTCCGATGAGGAGGAAGAGGAAGAGGAAGAAGAGGAGGAGGAAGAGGAAGAAGAAACTCCTGCTGCCGCTTCCGGTGCTGCTGGTTTTACTGCAGAACAAATGGAACAATTGAAGCGCGAATCGCTCGCCAAGTTTGCGACGATTGCTTTGCAATTCGACAAAATGCGTAAAGCATTTGAAAAAGAAGGCTACAACTCGAAGCCTTACGTCAAAGCGCAGGAAATTATTTCCAATGAATTGCTGAGTATTCGCTTCACCGCAAAAGTCGTTGAGAAATTGTGCGACACCTTGCGTAGCCAGGTGGACGAAGTGCGTCATATCGAGAAGCAGATTCTCGATGTCGCGGTTAATAAGTGCGGCATGCCACGCAGTCACTTCATCAAGGTTTTCCCGGGCAATGAAACCAATCTGGTTTGGGTTGATGGCGAAGTTGACGGCAATCACGCATATAGCGTTGTGCTTGCGCGTAATGTGCCGACCGTCAAGGAATTGCAGCAAAAACTGATCGACTTGCAAGCACGCGTTGTATTGCCGCTGCCAGATCTGCGCGCCATCAACAAAAAGATGGCCGCTGGCGAAATGAAGGCACGCAAAGCGAAACGCGAAATGACCGAGGCTAACTTGCGTCTGGTTATTTCGATCGCGAAAAAATACACTAACCGTGGTTTGCAATTTCTGGATCTGATCCAGGAAGGCAATATCGGTTTGATGAAAGCAGTTGACAAGTTTGAATATCGTCGCGGCTTCAAATTCTCGACGTATGCAACATGGTGGATTCGCCAAGCGATCACCCGTTCGATCGCCGATCAGGCGCGCACGATTCGTATTCCTGTGCACATGATCGAAACGATCAACAAGATGAACCGCATCTCGCGTCAGATCTTGCAGGAAACCGGTGCCGAGCCGGATCCGGCAACGCTCGCGATCAAAATGGAAATGCCGGAAGATAAAATCCGCAAGATCATGAAGATCGCGAAAGAACCGATTTCGATGGAAACACCGATCGGCGACGACGACGATTCACATCTGGGCGATTTTATCGAAGACAACAACACCTTGGCGCCAGCTGATGCAGCGTTGCACGCTTCGATGCGCGGCGTGGTCAAGGATGTATTGGATTCGTTGACTCCACGCGAAGCAAAAGTGTTGCGTATGCGTTTCGGTATCGAAATGTCGACCGATCACACACTGGAAGAAGTCGGTAAACAATTTGACGTCACCCGTGAGCGTATTCGCCAAATAGAAGCCAAAGCATTGCGTAAGTTGCGCCATCCATCACGTTCGGATAAGCTGAAAAGCTTCCTAGAAGGTAATTAAGCTTTAGTCAGGTTGCGGGCCTCTAGCTCATGCTTGGTTAGAGCAGCGGACTCATAATCCGTTGGTGCCGTGTTCGACTCACGGGAGGCCCACCACAAACAGAAGGGGTTACGATCATTCGTAACCCCTTTTTTTTATGGAAATGTTTATTCAGGGTATTTTCGCGATGAATAGGGGTAATATAATTCTGGCGATATAAATATCGATAGTAGATATAAAAGCAACTATAAACAATCAGCTAGGTAGCAACTGAATGGGCCAGGCAATACTGACGCGAGCACGCATATGTTGAAACGAATCAATGTGGAACAGCTCCGTACCGGAATGTTTATTCAAAAGTTTTGCAGCTCATGGGATGAGTCGCCATTTTGGCGCACCTCCTTATTGCTCGACAATCCCAAGGACTTGCAGAAGATTCAAGCCAGCGGTGTGGAAGAAGTGTGGATAGATGTCTCGAAAGGCCTGGATGTCGCGAAAGTTGCAGTCGAAAAAATAGAAGCTGAAGCTGCTCCTGCTCCACAAAAGAGTGTTCCTCCCCCTGTTGTTGCTCCGCGTCGCGCATCCTTCGATGATGAGATGGCGCGCGCCAAAAAAATATGCGCGGACGGCAAGACCGCAGTCACCACGATGTTTCAGGAAGCCAGAATGGGCAACGCGTTGAACACTGCGCAAGCTCACGCTTTGGTCGACGAGATTTCATCCTCCGTGATGCGCAATCCGGATGCGTTTATCAGTCTCGCCAGACTGAAAAACAAGGATGATTACACGTACATGCATTCGGTCGCGGTATGCGCGTTGATGATTGCACTCGCCAAAAAAATGAAGCTGGATGAACATCAGACCAGAGAGGCAGGCCTGGCCGGACTCCTGCATGATGTGGGTAAAATGATGGTGTCGCAGTCGATACTGGATAAGCCGGGCAAACTGACGGATGACGAATTTGTGGCGGTCAAGGAGCATCCGGTCGAGGGACACAAAATATTATTGGAGTCGCCTGATGTCGGCGAGGCGGCTCTCGATGTATGTTTGCATCATCACGAACGTTTTGACGGAAACGGTTATCCGCATCAATTGGTGGGCGCGCAAATCAGTCTGTTTGCACGCATGGGGGCAGTGTGCGACGTGTACGATGCGATCACCTCCAATCGTGCTTATAAAGCCGGTTGGGAACCATCAGAATCCTTGCGTAGGATGGCGGAGTGGAATGGCCATTTTGACCCGTCTGTCTTCCAGGCGTTTGTAAAATGCATCGGCATTTATCCGACCGGTGCCTTGGTAAAATTAAAAACCGGACGTGTAGGGGTGGTGGTGGAGCAGTCAGAAAGCTCACTGTTGACCCCTAAAGTAAAAGTATTCTTTTCGGTCAAATCAAACGCTTATATTCCTCCCGAAATAGTGGATCTGGCGAAGATGGAAGGCCACGACAAAATCATGGGACTGGAAGACGGCGCAAAGCTCGGTCTCAAGAGTGTGCACGGTATGTGGGCTGGGGCTGCCTAGAACCGGTTTCTGGCTGGTCTGGGGCATCTTTCATCTTCGCCTGATTTTCATCCATTCTTTTCTGCTGCGCCTGCCGTAACGAGCCCCTCCTGTTCCGATTTTCATCGAAAATCAAAATCCCTCACGCTTTAGCGCGTCACTGGCACGTCAATTGCAAACAGTTGAGCAATCAATCTTTGCAAAGTGACTACCAAGTGAGCCTTAAAACATGAAGAGCAGATTGCCGGCAGAGGCAGAACGCGCCTTGTGGCGTGACAAGCTGATGTTGCTGATGGAATTGACCAGCGATGGCGTCTATGGCATCGATCTGTCCGGACAATGCACCTTCATCAATCCGGCTGGTGCTGCAATGCTGGGTTACTCAGTCGATCAGGTAGTGGGGAAAAACATGCACCGCTTGATGCACCATTCGCATGAACATGGTCACGCTTATCCGGAGCAGGATTGCCCCATCTATCGCGCATTTCGCGCTGGTCGCACCTGCAAGATAGACAAGGAAGTTTTCTGGCGCGCCGATGGTTCGTCTTTTGCCGTTGAATACTCATCGCACCAGATCGTCGAACTGGGAAAAATTTGCGGTGCCGTAGTGCTGTTCAGTGATATTTCTGAACGCCGCCAGGCTGAGCGCCAACTGCATCGTACCAATCGTGAACTGGAGTTGCGCGTCATTGAGCGCACTGCTGAGTTGTCGGGTGCCTTGGCGCAAATGCGTGAGTTATCTGCGTACGCTAACTCGGCCAGAGAAGAAGAGCGGCGTCGTATTGCGCGCGAAATCCATGATGAATTGGGCAGTTTGTTGGTGGCACTCAAGCTGGATGTGAACTGGATGGAAAAGCGTGTCGTCGACCGCGCAGAAGTAGCCGGCAAGTGCCGGACTATGAATCGCCTGATCGAATCGGCGGTGGAGAACGTTGGCCGCATGATCACTGATTTACGCCCCAGCATACTCGATCATCAGGGCTTGATCGCGGCACTTGAATGGCAGTTGCAGGAATTTACAGAAACGACCGAAATGACATGCAACGCCAGCATAGAAGTTGCTGAAGAGGTGCGCGCACCTGACGGCAATCTGGCAACTGCGATCTTCCGGATTTTTCAGGAAATACTCAGCAATGTCGCGCGTCATGCGCAAGCCAGCGCAATAAACATACGTATACGTCTGGACGAAAATTTACTGTCGATGGAAGTGCAAGATAATGGCATAGGGGCGCAGCCTTTCGATCTGGACAATAGTCGCTCCTACGGCGTCATGGGTATGCGCGAACGCGCGATGCACTTTGGTGGCAGTCTGGAAATTATCAGCGCGCCAGGTCAAGGGACGCTGGTGCGATTGTCTATTCCGATTGCACCGCAGAAGTGCGAAATAGTGAAGGCTTTTGAACATTCGCACGGAGGCGGTGCATGATCAACCTGCTTTTATGTGACGACCACCGCATGGTGCGCGAGGGCCTGAAGCAAATCCTGGCCGACGCGGGCGATATTCACGTGATCGGCGAATGTGCCGATGGTGCCGAAGCATTGCAGCAGGCGCGGGTGCTGCCGATAGATGTGGTCTTGCTGGATATTGCGATCCCGATTCACGATGGCTTGGAAGTGTTGCAGCAACTGAAGAAGGAAATGCCGCGGCTGCCGGTATTGATACTTTCGACCTATCCGGAGAAACAATATGCAGCGCGCTGCTACCGTCTCGGCGCTTCCGGTTACCTGAATAAAAGTGTCGATAGCGACCAGCTCATCATTGCAGTGCGCAAGGCAGCCGAAGGCGGTATCTACGTCAGCAGCAGCATGGCCGAGACGCTGGCGATCAGCCTCGGCCAGTATGCAAGCAAGCTGCCGCACGAGACCTTGTCGCAGCGCGAATATCAGGTTTTCAAGGCAATCGCCAGCGGTACCTGCGTCAAGGATATTGCCGAACAACTCGGGGTCAGTCCCAATACGGTGAGCACCTATCGCAGCCGCATCCTGGAAAAAACCGGTGCCAGCAATGACGTCGGCATTGCCATGTACGCGGTCAAGCATCAACTCATCACGCCTTAGAACTTATCGTGACGCCCACGCGACCAGAGCAAATCATCAAGGGCAAAAATCCGCAGTAATCCCTGGTTTTCCTTGTGAAAGGGAAACGCCCTTGTAGTGCTGCCACTACAAGGTATCGCTGGCTTACGACAAAAAATCCTGCATGGCTCGCCGTTTGCAACATGTTCGGCGTAACCAACCCCAGGGAGCCACGCATGTCCATTTTCAAATCCTTCGATCCGGATCGTCCTTTGCATAATTGTTCATGCGGCCAGCATGACAGCGAAGCGGAACACAATGCCGATGAAGTTCGCCAGCTGCAGCAGCGCGCCACCAACGTCGAGCATTTGACCAATGACGTAGTCGAAGAAGCGATCATGCGGGCGATGTTCCCTGATAATAATCAGCGCCGCGATTTCTTGCGCGCCGTTGGCGTCAATACCGCGCGTGCCGCAATTGCATCAGTCTTGCCGTTTGGCGCGATGCAAGCGATGGCGCAGGAAAAAACCGGTCCGCTGGAAAAGAAAGATTTGAAAATCGGGTTTATCGCGATCACTTGCGCAGCACCGTTGATCATGGCTGATCCACTCGGCTTCTATCGCAAACAGGGTTTGAATGTCACGCTGAACAAGACAGCCGGTTGGGCGCTGATACGCGACAAGATGCTGAGCAAGGAGCATGACGCCAGTCATTTTCTGTCGCCTATGCCGTTGGCGATGTCGATGGGCGTCGGTTCCAATCAAGTGCCTATGCGCGTCGCCACCATTCAAAACATCAATGGCCAGGCCATCACACTGCACAACAAGCACAAAGACAAGCGCGATCCGCAGCAGTGGAAAGGCTTCAAGTTCGCCGTCCCGTTTGAACACTCGATGCACAATTACTTGCTGCGTTATTACCTGGCAGAAAACGGCATTGACCCGGATCGCGATGTTCAGATACGCGTCACGCCGCCGCCGGAAATGGTGGCCAATTTGCGTGCCGGCAATATCGACGGCTTCCTTGGACCTGATCCGTTCAATCAGCGCGCGGTGTATGACGAAGTCGGTTTCATTCATATTCTGTCGAATGAAATATGGAACGGTCATCCATGCTGCGCTTTCGGTACCTCGGATGAATTCATCAAACAGAATCCGAATACCTTTGCCGCTTTGTTCCGCGCCGTGTTGAACTCGGCTGCGATGGCGCGCGATCCTAATAATCGTGCCTTGATTGCCAAAGTAATTTCACCTGCGGCATATCTGAACCAGCCAACTACGGTAATTGAGCAAGTACTGACCGGAAAATTTGCCGATGGTTTGGGTAATGTGCGCAGCGTGCCCACCCGTGTCGATTTCGATCCTGTGCCTTGGCATTCTATGGGCGTGTGGGTACTGACGCAGATGAAGCGCTGGGGCTACATCAAGGGCGATATCAATTACAAGGCGCTGACCGAACAAGTGTTCCTGCTAACCGATGCGAAGAAATACATGAAGGAACTGGGTCAGCCAGTGCCGGATGGCGCATACAAAAAATTCAAGGTCATGGGCAAGGAGTTCGATGCCAATAAAGCTGACGCCTATGTCAACAGCTTTGCCATCAAGCGGAGTAGCTGATGTTCAAGGGCATACGCTTTCGCGCCGGCCTGATATCGATATTGATATTGCTGGTATTCCTGTTGAGTTGGCACATCGCCACACTGCCACCTGCCGCCAATAGTAAGGCAGGTGCAGCGGCGACGGCAGCGCAGGATGAATATGCGCTGTTGATGGGCAAGGGCGCGACCACGGTGCGCAACAGTGGCTTCCCGACACCTGCGCAAATGGGCGAGACCGTCGTCAAACAGCTGTCATCACCTTTTTATGACAACGGCCCAAACGACAAGGGTATCGGTATTCAACTTGGCTATTCCGTTGCGCGGGTTGCAATCGGATTTTTGCTGGCTGCATTGGTGGCGATTCCACTCGGCTTCTTGCTGGGTATGTCGCCGTTGATGCAGCGCGCGCTCGATCCTTTCATCCAGATTTTGAAGCCGGTGTCACCACTGGCCTGGATGCCGATCGCGTTATACACGATCAAGGATTCGTCTATCTCGGGCGTGTTCGTGATTTTCATTTGCTCTGTGTGGCCGATGTTGATGAACACAGCGTTTGGAGTCTCTGCGGTAAGACGTGACTGGTTGAATGTCGCGAAGACGCTGGAAGTCAGTCCATTACGCAAAGCCTTCATGGTGATCTTGCCGGCCGCCGCGCCTACCATTTTGACCGGGATGCGGATCTCGATGGGGATTGCATGGCTCGTGATCGTCGCAGCAGAAATGCTGGTGGGCGGTACCGGTATCGGTTACTTCGTCTGGAACGAATGGAACAACCTGTCGCTGACCAGCGTGATGTTCGCGATCCTGATGATAGGTCTGGTGGGCATGGTGCTCGACATGATCTTTGCACGCTTGCAAAAGCTGGTCACTTACGTTGAATAAGGGAACAGCCATGGAAAACAATTTTTTACGCGTCGAAGGTTTATCGAAGCGCTATGCAGTAGACAAGCCGCCGGTATTTGAAAATATTTCTTTCACGATTCAACGGGGCGAGTTCATCTGCATCATCGGCCATTCCGGTTGCGGCAAATCGACGATTCTGAATGTGCTGGCTGGATTGGAAGAAGCCAGTGCAGGGCATGTCTTCATGGATAACCGAGAAGTCAGCGGGCCCAGTCTGGATAGAGGCGTGGTATTCCAGACGCATGCATTGATGCCATGGCTGTCTGTACTCTCCAACGTTGCGTTTGCCATCAAGTCGCGCCATCCAGATTGGTCCAGGGCGCGGATAGAAGAACGTGCCTTGCATTTCATTGACATGGTCGGTCTCAAAGTCCATGCGATGAAAAAACCGTCTGAATTATCCGGTGGCATGAAGCAACGCGTCGGCATCGCCAGGGCTTTTTCAATCGAGCCAAAAATGCTGTTGCTGGATGAGCCCTTCGGTGCGCTCGATGCATTGACGCGGGGGGTGATTCAGGACGAGTTGCTGAAGATTTGTGCCGAAACGCATCAGACTGTTTTCATGATTACCCACGATGTAGATGAAGCGATTCTGCTGGCCGACAAGATATTCCTGATGTCGAACGGACCGAATGCGCAGATCGCAGAGATCGTCGTAAATACGATGCCCAAGAGTCGCACACGCGCGGATATGCATCACGACCCGCAGTTTTATCGCATACGTAACTACCTGGTCGATTTTCTGGTTCATCGTTCCAAACAAATACAGGCCAGCGCCAGTTCGGAAAAGACGCAGGACACGATTACCGTTACCCCGGGGTTGGAAACCGTGGTGGCGATCAAATGTGCCTGAGCAAATAAAAAGCTTGCGTGCCCAAACACTTACGAAATTGTTTTGTTATCTTTAACTCTTGAAGGAAATACCATGGATCGCAATACCGTCACCCAAAAAATCGTCAATACCAAAGTTGCGCAAGGCATGAAATGGGCTGATATCGCCAGTAATTTTGAAGAAAGCAAAGAGTGGGTTACTGCTGCCTGCCTTGGTCAAATGACGTTCACCAAGTCACAAGCGGCGATTGCGCAAAAATTGTTTGCGCTGACAGATGAAGAATGCGCATGGTTGCAAATCGTGCCTTACAAAGGTTCACTGGAATGCAGTGCCCCGTCCGATCCTTTGATCTATCGCTGGTATGAAATCGTCAATGTGTTCGGTCCGACCATCAAGGAGTTGATCAGCGAAGAGTTTGGCGATGGCATTATGAGCGCGATTGATTTTTCTATGGATATTCAACGTCAAGCGGATCCAAAAGGGGATCGCGTGAATGTCATGTTGTCGGGTAAATTTCTGCCGTATAAAACCTGGTAAGGTTTGTCCCATTAAATAAAAAGAGGCTGCCCTTGTTTGCAGGCTCTTTTTTTTATTTGTGCGCACACGCATTGGCTCGACCAACGTTTAAATCAGGTTTAATGCGTGACATGACCTTCGAAAATTATCTGAATGTGACATTGCTTAAATGCTATCTGCAGCGCATAGAAATTTTCTATTAACTGCAAATTTGATCTAGCGCAAGAATGCGGTTTCCAAGCGGAAATATAGTGCTGAAAATGTCCTCGTGCGTACCTGAGGCACCTCTTTCCATACACTACGCGGAAGCTCTTTATATGCGCACCAATTTACCCGTTTTCGATAGCGAGTTCCTGCTCAGGGATGATATGTCGCTGGTATCCAAGACCGATACCAAAGGTCGCATCACCTATGTGAACCCTGCTTTCATTGAAGCCAGCGGGTTTGCTGAAGAAGAGTTGATGGGCAAACCGCATAATCTGATTCGTCATCCTGACATGCCGGAGCAGGCATTTGGCGATATGTGGCAGACGCTGAAGACGGGTTTGCCATGGACCGGAGTAGTGAAGAATCGTCGCAAGAATGGCGAATTCTACTGGGTTCATGCCAACGTCACGCCGGTACGCGAGAACAATCAAATTGTCGCCTATATGTCGGTACGCAGCAAACCGAGCCGCGCGCAGGTGGATGGCGCGGCAGCGATTTATGCACGCTTCAAGGCGGGGCAGGCGCGAGGTTTGGCGGTCAGGCGTGGAGCGGTCGTCGCGACTGGCTTGTTCGGCAAGCTGGCATCGCTGAAAAATACAGGTTTGAACGCACGGATAAGCTTGAGCATGGGCGCAATCATTGCCGTCATTCTGGGTTTGGGTAGCGCGGCGACAGGCGCTACGCAAAACGCCGCCGTCTCTTACTGGTATGGCGGCGCAACACTGATCGGCACGGCTATCGCTGGACTGGTGTGGATGGGCTTGTACCTTTCCATCGTGCGTCCATTGAACAGTCTGATCGACAAGACGCGCGTTATCGCCGGTGGCGATTTTACGGTCGACTTCAAAGTAGACAGGCATGACGATATGGGACAGTTGCAACAGGCTTTGCAACAGATGAAGGTGAATCTGCGTTCCGTCATGGGCGATATACGCAGTAATGTTGATTCCATATCGGTCGCCACGCATGAAATTGCAGTAGGTAATATGGATTTGTCAGGACGTACCGAAGCACAAGCCGCCAGTCTGGAACAAACCGCTTCGAGCATGCAGCAGTTTGCATCCACCGTGAAGCAAAATGCGGCTAATGCGATAGAGGCAAACAGATTGGCGCAATCCGCATCCGAGATCGCAGGTAAGGGCGGTGCAGTCGTCGAAAGAGTCGGCGCCACAATGGACGAGATCAGTGCTTCTGCCAAGCGCATTGTCGACATCATCAGCCTGATTAATGGCATTGCGTTTCAAACCAATATCCTTGCATTGAATGCCGCTGTGGAAGCGGCACGCGCAGGCGAACAGGGCAAGGGGTTCGCGGTGGTTGCAGCAGAAGTGCGCAGTCTCGCGCAGCGTTCGGCAAGTGCAGCAAAGGAAATCAAAGTGCTGATCGATGACTCGGTAGATAAGGTCGAGATCGGAAATCAGCTGGTCAGCGATGCGATGGCAACCATGAACGGCATCGTCGACTCAGTAAAAAGCGTGACCGAAATCATGAACGAAATTTCAGTCGCAAGTCGTGAACAAAGCACAGGGATAGAGCAAGTCAATCTGGCAATTACGCATATGGATGAAGTGACCCAGCAAAATGCAGCCTTGGTAGAAGAGGCTGCAATGGCGGCGTCCAGCCTGGACGAGCAAACCATACACTTGACGCAGTCGATAGCCGTATTCAAGACCGGGCGTGGTGATGTGGGGAGTGCCGCGCAGAGATATGGGACGGCAGATGAGCACTCGGGCGTGCACAAGCCAAGACTGATTGCACACTCTGGACTGAAGTTATCTGCGTCCGCTTAAATGCCTGGAATTGTTGAAAAAAGAAGAATGCTAGCCGTCTGCATGCGGGGCCTTGACCCAGATCGTCATCCGCACGCCCCACGCGCTTTCAAAAGCGATGATCTTGTTGATCAGCCGTTCGTCAAGAATGTGATCGGCAGACAATAACAAGAAATTATCCTGGCCAATCAAGTCGCGCGCGAGGATCATGTCCGGCTTGAGCTGGGACGTGAACAGTTCTATCTGTGCTTCGGCCGTTGGACTCATGACGCCGGTGATCACTTGCTGGAACGCGAGCACGACGGCAGGATCGTAGCGCTTGCCATCGCCACGCAGCACCATGTTAAACGCTTGATCATCGCGCAAGTGGCGCTGTAACAGAGTGCCGTTTTGCAGGTTTTCGTAGTCGGTGGCAATCGCAAGTATGCGCGCACCTATCGGTATGTTTTCTCCTGCAAGGCGATCAGGATAGCCGGCACCGTCGAAGCGCTCCTGTTGCCAGCGTATGAGGTGTGCGATGGTTGCCATATCCTCCAGCGGCATCAGCAATTGCTCACCTCGCACCGTGAATTTTTGATATGCGCCGAGCGTGTCACCACTCATTTGATTGAGCGACGTAGCCAGCAACTCATCTGAAAAACCAATCTTTCCAATGTTGTGCAACAAGCCCGCGACGAAAATATCTTGCGCATCGTTGAAGCCGACGTTCATCCGTACCGCAATTTTACGCGCCAACTCTGCAACGCGACGCGAGTGCCCGGCAAGATGGCTGGCGCGCATTTCGATCAGATTGGAAAAAATCTTGATCGTGGTCAGGAAATTGGTATTGAGTTTTTTATTGACGGCGCTAAGGCTGTTGTTACTTTCCTTCAGCTCGGCGGTACGCTCTTCCACCTGTCGCTCAAGATCGTCGTGCGCTGCCTGCAAAGCGAGTTCGGCTGATTTCTGCTGTGTGATGTCTTGCAGAACTTCAATGGCGCCAACTATCTGTCCATTACGATTGCGTAATGCCGCTGCGGAGAACGATAGCCAGCGACCGTTTTCTCCGAGATGAGGGAAGAAATCTTCAATCTGATAAGTGCCTGTGATTACGCTGGAGCGCCGCGGTTTGTCGCGATACAGTACATTGACGTTCTGTTCGATCGTGCCGGATACGATCAAATCAACCAGCAAGGGGCGTTCGTGTGTGTACAGCAAGCGCCAATGATCACGTGTGCCAACCATTTCAGCAGAAGTCAGCCCGCTGATTAATTCGCAAGCACGGTTCCAGTGCGTAATGACATGGTCATCATTGATCGCGAATGTCGGGACTGGACTGCCCTCGAAAAATTCGGCAACGTCAGCAGCCATCAAGCCTGTACTTGTTGTTGATGGCAGATGGGATTGATTTTCAAAGGGCATGTTCGGCTCGCTCGTCTTTATAGTTGGTTTATAACATTTTTGAATGTATAAAGTCAGAGGCAAGCTTGCTATCACGCGAAAAAACGGGGCTGATTCGGTCCGCGTTTTGCTTCAGTTTTTTGCTGTCGTGTTTTCTTGATACTTGGGCAGATTCCCATCACGCGGCCTGTTATCCATGGAAATCATTTTGAGACGAGCCGAGCGCACTGATTCCGTATCCACTTTCCCTTTGCGTGGCACGATATTCGTGTTGGTCCAGCTGCGAGAGCGCACTGCGACGGGTTTCGATGGTTGCTGATATGTCACGGTGCTGGGTGGTTTTTCCTGCAAAATAAATTGAGTGCTCTGCACACCGCCGCAAACACTATCTGTATAAGTCACATCGCCTTCATTATTTTCGCAGCGAACCACATCAGCGCACGCCAGGGTGGCGATACTCATAAGTGATAGTGCTGTTGCTAGCTTTGAAATGCGTAAGTGTTTGGCCATGATCGTTGCTCTTATCGATGATGGCGAAGCTTATATTTTTGGTAGAAAAACTCGGTGCGGTAGCGAACCTTTGAGCAGATAACTGAATTTATTGCGGATCGTTGATCAAGGTCGTTTGTTAAGGGAGTTAGAAAGGGAGCCAGAATAACGATTGGCGGAAATGACCTTTCCCTGGCGGTCCACTTTTACCAGGATCATGTCACCCGAGCCTACATTCTCGCCCGAGTATTCCAGGATATTTACCTGATGCGTCACCAGAATCAATGCTTTGCCTTGTTTGTGCGGCAAGGTATTCGCAATGAATTTTTCGAGTTCTCTGGTTTGCGCAGCGGAACTGCCGACATCGCTAAAAAACGATCCTAATGACGGCTCAACATTGATGGCCCCGAAGTTCAAGCCGGTGGCGGTATCGATGCAACGGCACCAAGGACTGGAAACAACTTTCGCCGATGTCACGCCATGCGCGCGCAGCCATTCGCCTAGTAGTTGTGCTTGCTGTTTTCCACGTTCGCCCAAATTTCTTTGGGTTTTGCAGTTCCCCAGGACATAACCCGCTGGATCACCTATTCCTGGCGCATCTGCATGGCGCATCAGTAGTACATGATCAGGTCCCTGCAAGGCCTGCGCTAGCGTCACCGTTTCAGCGAAAACCGGTGCGGCGACAAGAATTGCGGTAATCAGGAAACATTGAGAAATAAGCGATTTTTTCCAGAATATGTCGCGACAATTAGCAAAAATAGATAGACAAGTTGGCATGTAAATCCTTTTCACAGAGAATGGAGGGGGCTGTTTTGCACCGATCGTGCGGCGCGTGATGCTGAATTGTCCGTACAGTACTATTTTAGCGGTATAGAATGTTTGTGCAATGCAACAGCAAGATGGCGTTTTTTACGTCTGTACGCACTCAAGCCATTGATAAATCACGGTAATTCTTCATCCGGCGTATAATGCAGCCTGTCACTGTCGAGGTGGCAATGGCGGTCGAGATGGTCACGATTTTCAATAGCGTCCTGCGTCTGTGCATGCTCCTCGTTTCATTACCAAAGCAAACATTCAAATTTATCGAAAGAGCCAGGTCTTTTTCGGATTCGTTGAGCGGTTCGTTTTCACTATCGCCACCGATCATGCTGCCTCCGCTTGAGGCAAGGCCTGCTACAAAACATGTCCGAGATTCAATCCCAAATTCAGTCCGAAGTTCCAGCCGATAGTCAGCCCGTGCATGTGACTGTTGCATCCGATGCGCCGCCTGCGATCCGCTTCGAAGACTTGGGCCTTGCGCCAGAAATCTTGCGCGCGCTGAACGATCAGGGTTATGTCCACCCAACGCCGATTCAGGCTGAGGCCATTCCTATCGTACTCAAGGGTATTGATTTGATGGGCGCAGCACAAACCGGTACCGGTAAAACGGCTGGCTTCTCGCTGCCTATCATTCAGTTATTGCTTGCGCATGCCAGCACCAGCGCCTCGCCTGCACGCCATCCGGTGCGCGCGCTGATCCTGACGCCTACGCGTGAACTGGCGGATCAGGTCGCAGCGAACGTCAAAGCGTATTGCCGTCACACACCGTTGCGTTCGCTGGTTGTATTCGGTGGCATGGATATGGCGCCGCAAACAGCAGCGTTGCGTAATGGTGTGGAAATCGTCATTGCCACACCGGGCCGCTTGCTCGATCACGTACAGCAAAAAACCATCAACCTGTCGCAGACGCAAATCCTGGTGATGGATGAAGCCGATCGCATGCTGGACATGGGTTTCTTGCCTGACCTGCAACGCATCATTAACTTGCTGCCGAAGAAACGCCAGAACCTGATGTTCTCTGCGACCTTCTCAACGGAAATCAAAAAGCTGGCGGCGACTTTCCTGAAAGATCCCGTCACGATCGAAGTCGCGCGCAGCAATGCGACGGCTGAGAATGTGACGCAGATCATTTACAAGGTAGAAGAGGAAGCAAAGCGCGATGCTGTGTCGTACATCATTCGTCAGCGCGGCTTGAAGCAGGTGATCGTTTTCTCGAATACCAAAATCGGCGCATCGCGTCTGGCGCGCCAGCTGGAAAATGAAGGCGTGAAAGCGTCGGCGATCCATGGCGACAAAACCCAATCAGAACGTATGCAGGCGCTGGAACAATTCAAGAACGGCACGATAGAAGTGCTGGTCGCCACCGATGTCGCGGCACGTGGTCTGGACATCGCCGAACTGCCTTGCGTGATCAATTTTGACTTGCCCTACAACGCCGAAGATTATGTGCATCGCATAGGTCGTACTGGCCGCGCTGGTGCATCGGGTGATGCAATTTCGCTGTTCTCGGACAAGGATGCGCGTCTGCTGGTTGATATTGAAAAGATGATCAAGCATACGTTTGTGCCGGCGGAATTGGTTGGCTTCGCACCGTCATCGGCACGTAGCAATGAGCGCAGTAGTGATCGTGGCAGTGAGCGCGGCAATGACCGTAGGCCCCAAGAACGCAGGCCGCAAGAACGTACTCCGCGTCGCGAGGAATCTTCCAGTCGTCCACCGCGTGAAGCGGAACGCAGTGGCGGTGCCGCGTCCAACGGCAGTCGTAGTGCTTACGCTGCTGCACCACGCAAGGAAAAGGTCGATCCTTTCTTCACCAAACCGTATGAACCTTCGGTTTCTGCAGTGAGCGAAAACAAGCCTGCAGAACAAGCCGCTGCCAAGCCGCAGAAGCACAAGATGGCAGCATTGTTGGGCGGAGCGCCCAAGCGCTAAGTTCAGATGATGGCTGTATCAATAAAAAAGGACGCTCAGGCGTCCTTTTTTATTGATCGTTTCAATTGCCGAATCGTCTGGTCCAGTCTGCAACAGCTTTTTGCCAGAATTCCGCAATCGAATCAGCATGATCTATCTGTAACTGCATGAAGCGCGCGGCGCGTAATAATTCCGTCAGGGGATTATTGAGGTCAAGCGGAGCAGCACCGGTCTGCTTGGATAATTTCTCCCCGACTTCATTCAGCACGACCGGCACATGCATATACGAAGGTGTAGGCAAATCGAGTAGGCGCTGCAGGTAGATCTGGCGTCCGGTGGATTCCAGCAAGTCGGTGCCGCGTACCACATGCGTGATGCCCTGGTCAGCGTCATCGACAACGACTGCCAGTTGATAAGCCCAGTATCCGTCGGCTCGCTTTAAAACGAAATCGCCGACTTCTGTTGCCAGATGTTGCGTCAACTGACCTAGCCATCGATCGTTGAAGGTTACAGTTTCATTTTCTTGACCAATGTCAGGCACGCGTAAACGCAAGGTGCGCGCAACCTTGCCTGCGCTGATGCCATCGCGACAGGTGCCCGGATAAATCGCTGCACCATCTGCTGCAATGCCGAGACGCGAATCGGTAATTTCCTTGCGCGTACAGCCACAGGCATAGGTATGTCCTGCCAGTCTTTTGAATGCAGCTTGATACAGCGGTTTGCGCTGGCTCTGCACGACGACTTCTCCATCGTGCCGCATGCCGAAGATGGTAAGTGCCTGCATGATGGCATCGCTGGCGCCGGCTACAGTGCGCATCTCGTCTATGTCTTCTATGCGCACCAGCCATTGCCCTTGATGCGCCTTCGCATCCAGATAACTGGCCATTGCCGCGACCAGTGAGCCGGCGTGCAAGGGGCCGCTGGGCGACGGAGCAAAACGTCCTGTGTATTTATTCATCATGTTCAGCCTTGCTTATTCCGCCAATAACTTGCGCTGTACGTCGGGGTCGGCCAGTTTGCTTAAAAACCATTTCAGGCATTTACCGCGCGCATCGGTGCGCCACGCATACTGGAGGGCGCCGTCGGGTTTGCTTTCGCTGGTTTGTTTTTCGATCAGTGTGCCGCTGTCGAGATAAGGTTGCGCCCATTTGCGCGGCAGATGGCCGCAGCCCAGGCCGGCAACTTGTGCGGCCAGTTTGTCGCGCACGGTAGGTACCGTCAATGTCGATTGCCCGGTCAGCAGGCCGGACGTGACGCTGGGCAGCATGCGGCCACTGTCGCCGACAGAAATCGCGCGATGTTGTTGCACGATGCTTGCGGATAGCGGTTCATCCAGTTGTGCCAGTGGATGAGTCGGTGCGATGGCGAATACCCAATCGACTTCGCCCATAGGCTTGGCGCGAAAGCCGCCTGAGCCGCGTACCAGATCCGGGCCGTCGTAGGAAATTCCAATCGCCAGATCGGCTTCGCCGTTGATCAGTTTTTCCCAGGTGCCTGACAAGACTTCCGTCGAAAATCGCAGTTGCGTGCCGGAGCTTTGCAAATCGCATTCATTGATCAAGGGGATCATTTTTTCATATGGAATCAAGGCATCCAGCACGATGCGCAACTCGACTTCCCAGCCGGTGGCGGTGCGCTTGACGCGTTGCTCCAGTTCGTCGGCGGCACGCAGCAGATGCCGACCTTCGGTCAGCAATTCCATTCCGGCTGCCGTCAATTTGGCGCGATGGCCGCGTCTGTCGAACAACAGCACATCGAGGTCTTCTTCCAGCTTGCGCACGCTATAGGTCAGAGCAGAGGGCACCCGATCAAGCGCTACCGCGGCCGCGCCGAAGCTGCCTTTGCGGTCTATGGTGTCGAGTATGCGTATCGCTTCTAGCGTCAGATTCATAGTGAAATCCAATATTCAAAATATTTGAACAACTTGTACGCAATTATGCCCTTATTCAATCAGTTTTGATCATCTATAGTGGCACTCATAGGTTGAAACCTAGTCATACAATAAAACTCACCGAAAGGAAGATATCATGCTTGAAGTTCGCAAAAGTGAAGACCGCGGTCACGCAAATCACGGCTGGCTGGATTCGTATCACAGCTTCTCGTTCGCTGAATACTACGATGAACAACATATGGGATTCGGTCCGTTGCGCGTGATCAATGAAGATCGCGTCAATGCCGGCGGCGGGTTCGGCACCCATGGCCATCGCGATATGGAAATTATCAGCTATGTGCTGGATGGCGAGCTGGCGCACAAAGACAGCATGGGTACCGGCAGCGTGATTCGTCCTGGTGATGTGCAAAGAATGAGTGCCGGCAGCGGCGTCCGTCATTCGGAATTCAATCACGCGAAAGACCGGACCACGCATTTCCTGCAAATCTGGATCCAGCCGAATGTGACCGGCATCCCACCGAGCTATGAAGAGAAAAATTTCTCGACAGAAGAAAAACGCGGCCGCCTGCGTTTGATTGCCAGCCCGGATGGGGAAAGCGGTTCCGTGTTGATTCATCAGGATGCCAAGCTGTATGCAGGTCTGTTCGATGGTGCTGAAACGGCATCGTTAGCGATTGCCGCCAGCCGTCTTGCCTATATTCACGTAGCACGCGGGTCGGTGACAGTGAATGGTGTTGCGTTGAAAAATGGCGATGCGCTGAAACTGTCGGATGTGGCGACTGTGGATATCAGCGGTGGCCAACAGGCAGAAGTGCTGGTGTTTGATCTCGCTCCATAAGTGGCAGATCAATGTAAGAAAAAAGCGTGGCATCCACAAGATGCCGCGCTTTTTTTTGCTAGGATTTTTTACGCCGGAACCACATCATTTGCACCGTGTTGTCTTGTTGGATGTAGTAATGGAACAATGCGGCGAGCGTATGCAATGCGATCAAAACATATCCTATCGTTGCAAGTCCTTCATGCAGTTCTTTCAGGTCTCTGGCCCATGCCAGGTTTTTGCCTATCAGCATGGGCAGGGATAGACCAAAATAGTTGATTTGATTGCCGTTTGCGTTCAGCGTTAGCCATCCCAGCAAAGGCAGGCCGAGCAAGATTCCGTACAGCGCGATTTTCACCACCTTTGCCAGCAATCTTTGCAGTGGCGTGGGCGGCGGGGTGATGGTCGTGGTATCGCCGAAACCACGCAGCAGCAAACGCAGCCAGGTCAGGAAAAACAAGGTCAGGCCAGCCGCATAGTGCCAGTCAGCCATGTTGCTGCGCAGGATCGATCCTCGCGCAGCGAGGAATTTGAGATTCATGATTGCGTAGGTGACGACTACCAGAATTACGGACAGCCAGTGCAGGGAAATGGTCACATAGCCATATCCGGTAGTTGTATTTTTCCAGCGCATCTAATGTCCCTTAAAGATTGAAGGCGCAACTGTGCCATCCGAATAGTTAAGGGCTTGTTAAGCGAAGGAGATTTTGCGAAGTTGTTGTTCAAATGCCATATACGCAGCAGGCAAGACGATTTCCCTTAATTAATGTCCAGTTAATGTTCGCTGCATAAGCTGCTTCCAAACTAACAATGTGGGAGTGTCTCATGGCGATGCAGCTTGCACTAACCGGACCTCATACGGGTTCGTCCCCCTGTCCATCTCAGGCCAGACGCAGTGATTGGATTACCCGCGATCATCCGGAGCGCGACAGCCTACAAGATTTCATTGCTGCCGCCTTTTTCAAAACATACGGCGCGCACGTTAGAAATTTTTGCGACATCCTGGTGGGTTGCAAGGATGCAGATGGCGTATGGATTGCAGCGCTAGGATTTTCCCTGGCTAAGAACGGCAAGACCTTTCTCGAACAATATCTCGATGCCCCGCTGGAAAATGAAATTGCCGCCCATGTACGTGTCCCGGTTTCGCGTGCGCACATCGTTGAAGTAGGCAATCTGGCTTCTACCCATGTCGGCGCGGCGCGGGAACTCATCGTCTGCATGACCAGATATCTGCATCAGCAGGGATTGAGTTGGGTTGCATTCACGGCGACGTCGGGTTTGCTGAATTCATTTACCCGCCTGCGTTTGAATCCCAGTGTACTCAAGGTTGCCGATCCGGGCAGACTGCCGGATGGCGGCAAAAGCTGGGGCAGCTATTACGAAACCAAGCCACGCGTCATGTTTGGCGACATCAGGTCCGGTTATGCACAACTGGTTTGAACAAATTCCCGCATCCGGGGTAAAGGTCGAGGGCAGTGGCGCCGCATGGACACACAGCGATTTGCAGACGCACATCGACATGGTGCAGGCGGCATTACTGGCGAGGAAGGTACCAACTGCACCAGTGGCGATTCTTGCCGATAATTCGCCGGAATGGATTGCAATTGACCTGGCAACGCAGAATCTAGGGATAACGCTGATTCCCTTGCCGCTGTTTTTCACGCCGGGGCAATGGATGCATGTGATTGCGAGCAGCGGGGTACAAGCGGTCTACTGTGCACAGCCCGAACAGGCGGCGCAACTTGGCTTTGCCGGCATCGTTGGTGGTCTGGGTAATCTGACTTTGTGCGAACGCGAGTCTGCGGAGGTTTCTGCCGAACTTGCCGGCATCCAGAAAGTGACATTCACCTCAGGCACGACTGCGGAGCCCAAGGGCGTATGCCTGAGTACCGAGCAGCAGTGGGATGTGGCACATGCACTGCACAACAGCCTCGCCTCACTCAATATACAACGTCATCTCAGCGTGCTGCCGCTCGCTGTTTTGCTCGAAAACATCGCGGGAATCTATACCGCGTTGCTGGCCGGAGCGACCGTTATTTGTCCGCCACTGGCGGAAGTCGGCTTGCATGGTGCCAGTGGCTTTGATCCTGATGGATGCCTGAATGCGATCGCGCATCATCAGGCTGAAAGCATCATCTTGCTGCCGCAGATGCTGCAGGCGCTGGTTGCCGTCGCCAGCCAGAATGATGCACGCATTGCGACGCTTAAATTTGTTGCAGTCGGCGGTGCCAAAACTCCGCATGCGCTGATTGAGGCCGCACGCCAAAAGGGCTTTCCAGTTTATGAAGGCTATGGTTTGTCCGAATGCAGTTCGGTGGTTTCGCTGAATGTTCCAGGTGCCGATCGTGTCGGTAGTGTAGGCAAGCCATTGTCGAATCGCCGCGTGCGTATCGCGGCGGACCATGAAATCGAAGTTGGTGGCATGCAGTCCGCACGCTATCTCGGCCAAGTTGACACGCACGCCGAATGGATGCCTACCGGCGATATCGGACATCTCGATGACGACGGTTATCTGTTTATCGACGGTCGCAAGAAGGACATTCTGATTACCGGCTTTGGCCGCAATATCTCGCCCGAATGGCCGGAATCCGTGTTGCTGGGCACTGGTGTCTTTGCGCAAGCTATCGTATTTGGCGATGCCCAACCGTTTCTGATTGCGCTGGTGGTGCCGCTGTCGCGATCGATTGATGCATCAACCATGCAGACGGCAATCGATGCCGCCAATCGTGCCTTGCCGGACTACGCACGTGTCCGGCATTGGCTGGTGGTCGCACCTTTTTCTTCTGCCAGCGGTCTTGCCACAGCAAACGGTCGTTTGCGTAGGCAACTGATCTGGCAACGTTATCAAGAGCAGGCTTCACCCTTATTCGGACAGTCAGGAGAATGATTTGAATTTTTTCGATACCTTGCAGCAGCAAACCACCAATGAACGGCAAGCCTTGTTTGCCGTACCCGTGATTCAGGATGCGCTCAAAGGCGAGATTGTCATTGAGCAGTACATCGCTTTTCTGACGCAGGCATATCACCACGTACGCCATACCGTGCCGCTGTTGATGGCATGCGGCAGTCGTCTCGACGGCAAGCATGAATGGCTGCGCACCGCCATTGCCGAATATATAGAGGAAGAACTGGGTCATGAGGAGTGGGTGCTTTCGGACATCGCCGCCTGTGGTGGCGACGCTGATAAAGTGCGTCACTCGCAACCGCATGCGGCGACCGAGACCATGGTTGCGTATGCCTATCATCAAATTGACAGGCGCAATCCGATCGGATTCTTCGGCATGGTCCATGTGCTTGAAGGAACCAGCACGGCACTCGCGACCAATGCGGCATCCACCATACAGGGCGCGCTGGCATTGCCACCGGCAGCCTTCAGCTATCTGAACTCTCACGGCAGCCTGGATATCGCACACGTGCAGTTTTTCGAAAGCCTGATGAACCGTCTTGAGCATGCCGACGATCAGCAGGCTGTCGTGCATTGCGCCAGCATGGTCTACAAACTATACGGCGATATTTTCAGAAGTCTGCCGACAAAAAGCAGGGTGTTGCTAACCGGGGAAGTCGCATGACGACAACATATCGCGCCATATTGACCGGTGCCGCTGGCGGGATCGGTCAGGCGATTGCCATGGAGCTGTTGCCGCAGTCAGATTATTTGATCCTGGTCGGTCGAAATCGGGATGCCCTGGAGACTTTGCAAAAAAAGCTAGGCACGGACAAAACGCATATCGTAGATGGCGATCTTACGCAGCAGGCAACGCTGGATAAAATTGAGCAGCTGGCGCGTGCGCTGGGCGGCATCAATTTGCTGATCAACAATGCCGGCAGCAATGATTTTCATGCGTTTGAAACGCAGTCCAGCGATGCAATACGCAATATGATTAATATCAATTTGCTGGCACCCATGCTGCTCTCCCGCCAATTGATTCCCTTGCTTAAAAAAGAAGCACGCGCACAAATCATCAATATCGGTTCCATCATGGGTTTCATCGGCTTTCCTGGATATGCGGCTTACTGCGCGAGTAAATCAGGATTGCGCGGCTTTACGCAATCCTTGCGCCGTGAACTGGCCGATACCCCGATTGATGTACGTCACTTTGCACCCCGTGCGACACGCACGGCGATCAATAGCAGCGCGGCCGCATCGATGAATCGTGAACTGAAAACGGCGGAAGATACGCCGGTAGCGGTCGGTCGTGCTTTCAATGTCTTCTTGAACGGTGTCGCGCGCGAGCACACGCTGGGCAGGAAGGAATCCTTTTTTGTATTCATCAACAAGGTGCTGCCGGTACTGCCGGAACGCGCCATCCGCGGACAATTGAGCATCATCCGCAAACATCTTCCCAAGTAATCTACTAAAGAGAGACAACAATGAAAAATATCGCAAAAATTCTGGCAGCCTTTGCCTGGTCCATGACCTTGCTTGCCGCACCTGCTTTTGCCGCAGTCGAAGATGATGTCGCCAAACTGCAGCATGAGTGGGAGCGCATCAAATATCAGACGCCGCAGGCGGAGCAGGAGAAAGGCTATGAACAATTGGTCAAGGAAGCGGATAAGGCTGTCGCACAAAATCCGAATCGTGCGGAAACATTGATTTGGCATGGCATCATTGATGCGAGCTATGCCGGTGCCAAAGGCGGGCTGGGTGCGCTGTCATTGGCAAAGAGTGCCAAAAGCGCGTTCGAGCATGCACTGGAAATCGATCCCAATGCCCTGAGTGGATCTGCGTATACGAGCCTGGGTTCACTGTACTATCAAGTACCTGGTTGGCCTATCGGGTTTGGTGACGATAAAAAAGCGCTGACGTTTTTGAAAAAAGGCTTGGCTGCCAATCCCGACGGCATAGATCCAAACTATTTTTACGGTGACTTTTTGTTCCGTGCGGGCGACCTGGACAATGCCGAGCGTGTCTTGCGCAAAGCCTTGCAGGCGGCGCCGCGTACCGGACGCAAGATTTCAGATGAAGGTCGTCGCAACGAAATCAATCAATTACTTGATAAGATTGCAGCCAAGCGAAAATAACCTGAGGAAGTGCAATTGCGGATATTACTGGTCGAAGATGATCCCCTGCTGGTTTCAGGCTTGATATTGGCGCTGCAGAGAGCGCACTACACAGTGGAGCACGTCGCTGACGGTAAAAGTGCGGTACGTGCGCTCGGCGACAATACTTTCGATCTGGTTATCCTCGACCTCGGCTTGCCTTTGATGGATGGCACCGAGGTACTCAAGACTCTTCGTAGTAGCGGCCACATGGTGCCGGTCTTGATACTGTCCGCCCGTGATGCGACCGAAGATCGCATACTTGGACTCGATCTCGGCGCCGATGATTATCTGGTCAAGCCCTTCGAGTTGGGCGAGTTGCTGGCGCGTCTGCGTGTTCTGGAGCGCCGTCGTAGCGGTGGGACAGTGAATCAGTTGCAGATCGGTAAACTGGTATTGGATCTGGCCGGGTTCTCGGTAATCTGGGACGGCCAGCCCGTCGAATTGGTGCGCAGAGAATTCATGCTGCTTAAACATTTGGCCGAAAGTCCGCAAAGAGTATTTAATCGCGCGCAACTTGAAGAATCTCTTTATGGCTGGGGTGAGGGCGTGGAAAGCAATACCATCGATGTGCATGTGCACCATATACGCAAAAAAATCTCTCCTGATGTGATCAAGACCATACGCGGCGTCGGCTACCGGATTGGTCAGGTCGACGCATGAGCGAGAAGACTTATTCGATACGCCGCAGGCTCGTCGGCGGTACCCTGATCCTGATGATCGTTATTTTTGGCGGGATCAGCATTGCCGCGCGCGAACTCGCCATTCATGAATCAAAAGAATTATTCAGTGCGCGACTTGCCACCTCGGCCCGGGTTCTGGAAGCGCTGGTTGCGCGGCAGCTGGAAAAAGCCAGTGTCGCCAACCCGATCATCATCGCCTTGCCGAAACAGCTGGAAGAACCGCAAGGCGATGCGCCAGAAGAGTTCGGTCATCCCTATGAAACCAAGATCGCTTTTCAGGTGTGGCGCGATGGCGGTCCTCTGCTTGCGAAATCCGCGTCCGCGCCGGATATCCCGCTCGGCACCTTGAAGGCTGGATTCGGCACGAATAAAATCGATGACGATTTATGGCAGTTGTTTGCGTTGCGCTCGGGCGACGTATGGATTATCACAGCAGAAAAAGATGAAGTACGACAGGAGATGGCCAACGGCATAGGCTTGTCGATATTGTTGCCGCTGGTACTAGGTGGGCTGCTGATGCTGATTGCCGTCAATGTGGTGTTGACGATCAATATGCGATCTTTGCGTGAACTGGCCGATCGTATCGGCAAACGTGAACCAGAGTCCCTGGCACTGATTCACCTCGACAGGACGCCGGATGAACTGGCACCGATTGTGACAGAGCTGAACAGTTTGCTGACCAGGGTAAAGGCGACTTTCGAGCGTGAGCAACGCTTCATTAACGCTGCTGCACACGAAATCCGCACGCCTATCGCCGCCCTGCAGCTGCATGTAGAGAATGCGCAGCGCGCCAATACGGCAGAGGAGCGCGAAAAATCCCTTAATGATGCGATGCAGGGTGTTCGAAGAACGGCGAAACTGGCCGAGCAATTACTGGTGCTGAGTCGTATTGCGGCGAAAGGAGCGAAAGAGAATTTTCAGCCTGTATTGCTGTCGCAAGTCAGTTGCGAAGTCATTGCCGTGCATGAGCCATTGTTGACGCGGCGCGGACAGGTGATAGGGCTGGATGTAGATGGCGAGGTGGCGGTGTGGGGCGAGCCCTACAAGCTGCAGCGACTGCTCCAAAACCTGATCGAAAATGCTTCGCAGTATGGCAAGAAAGACGGCGAGATTCAGGTCGACATTCGGCAGTCTCCCGAAGGCATGGTGTGGAGTATTTCCAATGATGGGCCGCCGATTCCGGACGAGGAAATGAAGAATATCTTCATGCCCTACTACCGTATCCTCGGCACGGATGCGCCCGGCTCCGGTCTGGGGCTGGCCATCGTCAACGAAATTGTAGAGCAACACCATGCGCATATCGAGATGCGGCGCAAAGCCGACGGGCAAGGCAATGTCGCCACCGTGATGTTCAAGTGCATGAGCGCTCCCACCGCAGCGTGACGGCTTGTTGAACTTGAAATAAAAAACGCGGCATACAGCCGCGTTTTTTATTTCAACGACGCGTCCTCGCTCAGGCTTCGATATCCAGCGGCGCAAACGATTTAACCAAATCGTCGAGCTGTTTCAATTGAGCTAAAAACGGTTCTAGTTTATCCAGCGGCAGGGCACTAGGGCCATCGCATTTTGCAGATTTTGGATCCGGATGCGCTTCCAAAAACAATCCGGCAAGTCCGACTCCCATGCCGGCGCGCGCCAGGTCTGCCACTTGTTCGCGGCGACCGCCTGAGGCGGCGCCCCCCGGATCGCGTTGTTGCAAAGCATGCGTGACGTCAAAAATAATCGGCAGGTTATGGCAGACTTTTTTCATTACGCCAAAGCCGAGCATGTCGACCACCAGATTGTCGTAGCCGAAGCAGGTACCGCGATCACAGAGGATCAACTGTTCATTGCCGGCTTCCTTGAATTTTTCAACGATATTCAACATCTGCGACGGACTGAGGAATTGCGGCTTCTTGATGTTGATGACGCGACCGGTTTTTGCCAGTGCTACTACCAGATCGGTTTGGCGCGCGAGGAAAGCCGGCAACTGCAATACGTCGGCGACTTCCGCCACGATCGCAGCCTGGTGCACTTCATGGACGTCGGTAATGACCGGCACATTGAAGGTCTTTTTAACTTCTTCAAAAATGCGCATGCCTTCTTCCAGTCCGGGGCCGCGATAGGAATGGATAGATGAACGGTTGGCTTTGTCGAACGAAGCCTTGAATACATAAGGAATGCCGAGTTTTTGCGTGACGCGCACATATTCTTCGCAAGACTTCATGGCAAGGTCGCGCGACTCTAGTACGTTGATGCCGCCGAACAAGACGAAGGGCGCTGCATTGTCGACCTTGATGGTGCTGTTGATAGTGATCATGTTGGTTTCTTTGACTTAAAGAGAGTGGAGCGACGCTGCAGCTTGCGAATTTTCGCTTGAAGACGGTGCGCAATGTGGGCAGGATTTTCCCGCGCTGAATAATGGCGACAATTGTTCACGTGGCGATACGGTTGCATTACATGCGGCGCAGGTTGTTGCCAAGGCAGGTTCCAGTCGCGGATTGAGCGCGGTGCGATGGTCGAACACGAAGCAGTCGCCAGTGTAATGATCGCCGCCGACCTCTTCAAAATACTTCAAGATGCCGCCATCGAGCTGGTACACGCTGTTGTAACCGACATCTTTCATATAAATAGCGGCTTTTTCGCAGCGGATGCCACCGGTGCAAAACGTGACGATGGTTTTATCGTTCAGCGCATCCTTGTTCTTGGCGACGATGTCGGGGAATTCGCTGAATTTTTCTATGCGGTAATCGATGGTGTCATCGAAGGTGCCGACATCCACTTCAAACGCATTGCGCGTATCCATCATCACGACCGGTTTGCCGCTGTCGTCATGGCCCTGATCCAGCCAGCGCTTCAGTGTGCTGGCGCCGACTGAGGGTGCGCGACCCAGTTCTGGCTTGATCAGTGGGTGCTTCATCGTGATGATTTCGCGCTTGAGTTTGACCAGCATGTATTTGAAAGGCTGGTCTTCGGAATAGCTTTCCTTGACTTCCAGATCGGCGAAGCGTGCATCTGCACGTACCCAAGCGAGAAAGTTGTCGATATCCGCGCGCGTTCCCGCCAGAAAAAGGTTGATGCCTTCCGGGCTGAGTAGAACCGTACCTTTTAACGATAATTGCGTGCACTTGGCGATAAATTCCGGGCGCTTCTCTGCCGTATCGTCAAAGCTGATGAATTTGTAGGCGGCGATATTAACGAATGATGTGGAGTGCATGCTGGCTTCTTGAGGTGATTGCTCTTGCAAAGAGGACAATGTTCTACTGCTCATGGCCAGCTTTTTCCGCTATCGGGGGACGATTTATAGGGCGATGTATTCGACGAATATCGCGCTATATAAGGCCGGAAGCGGGATGTAGCAAGGCATGAACAAGCCGACATTATAAACTTCGCATTCGGGAATGCTGAAATGTCTGTTGAAAGGGGTGGTCGCGGTAGAATACCGCCATGATTTCTCCGCAATTTATTCACCTCCGCTTGCATTCCGAATATTCGATCGTCGATGGCTTGATCCGTATCGACGATGTGATCCAGGCGGCTGCCGCCGATGCACAGCCTTCGCTCGCAATTACCGATCTTGCCAACCTATTTGGCATGGTCAAATTTTATAAAGAAGCTCGCTCCAAGGGCATCAAGCCGATTGTTGGCTGCGACGTATGGATCAGCAATGATAACGACAAGGACAAGCCGTCGCGCCTGCTGTTGCTGGTCAAGAACAAGACCGGTTATCTGCAATTGTGCGAACTGCTGTCGAAAGCGTGGCTGACCAATCTGCATCGCGGCCGCGCCGAAATTCGTCCTGAATGGCTGGCGCAGCTTGCTGCCGAAGGCGGGCCGAATGGTTTGATCGTTTTGTCCGGCGCGCATTTCGGCGATGTCGGCATGGCGATCGACAACGGCAATCTGGCGGGCGCCGAACGCCATGCCAAGCGCTGGGCAGACATGTTCCCAGGACATTTTTATATCGAAGTGCAGCGGGCCGATCAACCGAATATGGATGCGCATGTGCGCCAGGCGTCGGTACTTGCCGCCAAATTGAATCTGCCGTTGGTGGCGACGCATCCGGTGCAATTCCTCGATCAAAACGAGTTTACTGCGCATGAAGCGCGCACCTGTATTTCTGAAGGTGAAATGCTGGCGAATCCGCGTCGCATCAAGCGCTTCAATGAGCGGCAGCGTTTTACGACGCAGGCTGAAATGGCGGAATTGTTCGCCGACATGCCTAACGCATTGCAGAACTCGGTTGAAATCGCCAAGCGTTGCAATCTGGTGCTGGAATTGGGCAAGCCGAAGCTGCCTAATTTCCCCACACCTGACGGCTCATCCATCGATGAATTCCTTGTCAAGGAAGCGCAGCGCGGCCTGGAAGCGCGGCTGCAGCATTTGTATCCTGATCCTGAACAACGCGAAAAAAATCGCGAGCGTTATCAGGCACGTCTGAAGTTCGAGACCGATACCATCATTCACATGGGTTTCCCCGGTTACTTCCTGATCGTGGCCGACTTTATCAAGTGGGCAAAAAATAATGGCGTGCCGGTCGGACCGGGTCGCGGTTCAGGTGCCGGTTCACTTGTGGCGTATTCGCTATTGATTACGGATCTGGATCCGTTGCAATACAACCTGCTGTTCGAGCGCTTTCTGAATCCTGAACGGGTTTCCATGCCCGATTTCGATATCGACTTTTGCCAGGAAGGGCGCGATCGCGTCATTCAATATGTAAAAGATCAGTACGGCAAGGATGCGGTGTCGCAGATCGCGACCTTCGGTACGATGGCCGCCAAAGGTGCAGTGCGCGACGTTGGTCGCGTGCTGGATTTCGGCTACAACTTCTGCGATGGCATTTCCAAACTGATTCCATTCAAGCCGGGCAAACTGGTCACGATAGCCGACGCAATCAAGGAAGAACCGCTGCTGGCCGAGCGTCTGGAAAATGAAGAAGAAGTAAAGCAGTTGCTGGAACTGGCGCAACAGGTCGAAGGCATCGCCCGTAACATCGGCATGCATGCGGGTGGTGTGTTGATCGCGCCGGGCAAGCTGACTGACTTTTGTCCTTTATATACGCAGGGCGGCGATGCCGGCGTCGTATCCCAATACGATAAAGACGACGTGGAAGCGGTCGGTCTGGTGAAGTTCGACTTTTTGGGTTTGACTACGCTGACGATCCTTGATCGTGCCGTCCGTTACATCAAGGATCTTGATCCGGCGATGGCAGACTTTTCTTTGGAAAAACTGCCGCTCAATGACAGGCCTTCGTATGACTTGTTGACCAAGGCGAAAACAGTCGCTGTGTTCCAGCTGGAAAGCCGCGGCATGCAAGGCATGCTGAAGGATGCGCGTCCCGATCGCTTCGAAGACATTATTGCGCTGGTCGCCTTGTACCGTCCTGGTCCTATGGATCTGATCCCGGATTTTTGCCGACGCAAACACGGTGAACGTTTCGAATATCCGGATCCGCGTACCGAAGCCATCTTGTCGGAAACCTACGGCATCATGGTGTATCAGGAACAGGTTATGCAGATGGCGCAGGTTATCGGCGGTTACTCGCTGGGTGGCGCAGATCTGTTGCGTCGCGCGATGGGTAAGAAGAAAGCCGAAGAAATGGCGCAGCATCGCGAGCTGTTCCGCGCTGGTGCTGCGAAGAATGATCTCTCCGCTGAAAAAGCCGACGAGATTTTCGATTTGATGGAAAAATTTGCCGGCTACGGTTTCAATAAATCGCATGCTGCTGCCTACGCCTTGCTGTCGTATCACACCGCATATTTAAAAGCGCATCATCCGGCCGCGTTCATGGCCGCCAACTTGTCGCTGGCGATGGACGATACCGACAAGATCAAGATTCTGGTCGAGGATGCGCTTGATGTCTGCGGCCTGACGCTGCTGCCGCCGGATATCAATCAATCCGACTATCGCTTTACGCCAGTCGGCGTGCCTGGCAAAAAAGCCATGCAAATACGGTACGGGCTGGGTGCCGTCAAAGGTTCGGGCAAGAGCGCGATCGATGCGATAGTGGTAGCACGTCAAGGCCGGCCCTTTACCGATCTGTTCGATTTCTGCAAACGTGTCGATAAACGCCAGATCAATCGTCGCACCATCGATTCGCTGATACGCGGCGGGGCTTTTGATTGCTTTAACGTTGATCGTGCGATCTTGCTGGCATCGGTCGGCTTTGCGATGGAATGTGCAGAACAAGCAGAGGCGGCAGCCAATCAAGTTAGCCTGTTCGGCGGCGACGACAGCGATCTGGAAACGCCGCCTGAATACGTCAAGGTCTCGCCGTGGAGCGACAAGCAGAAACTGACCGAAGAAAAAGCGGCATTGGGTTTTTACCTGTCCGGCCACTTGTTCAATGCATATGCAGAAGAAGCGCGCCGTTTTGCACGTACCAGTTTGAGCAAACTGGAGCCCTCGCGTGAACCGCGCACGATAGCCGGCGTGATTTCCGGCGTGCGCACACAAATGACACAGCGCGGGCGCATGATCATCGTCACACTGGACGATGGCACCGCGACAGTGGACGTGACCGTCTACAACGAAGTGTTTGATGCGAATCGCAATCTGTTCAAGGAAGATGAATTTCTCGCCGTGTCGGGCAAGATCTCCGAAGACCGTTTCTCCGGCGGCTTGCGGATTACGGCTGAAAAAGTCATGGATATCGCTGCCGTACGCATTCAGTATGCGAAAGGTATCTATCTGTCCTTGCAGGCATCTGCCGACATCAATACGCTGCTTGCAACATTGAAGGCTGCGGCACGCGCAGATGGCAGCCCGGTGGTGATTCAGTACCAGAATCCGAAAGGCATGTCTGAGCTGCGTCTGGCAGAACAGTGGCGCATCAATCCTGATGACAACACCAAACAAAAACTAATCGATTTATATTCGGAAAAAAATGTACAGATCGCGTATGACTGATCGCTTGCAGAATTTTATGCAATTGCAGTCCCTGTGCGCGATAGTCGCTGTTCACAATATGGAAATCTAGATAGATGAAATTCCCTGCACATTTGAGCCGCCTGTTTGGCATGCTTGGCCCGTATAAGAAGCGGCTGATCATTGCCTTTTGCGGCATGATCATGACGGCATTGACAGAACCCATGTTCCCGGCGGTGATGCGCTTGCTACTCGATCATGGCTTTGGTGGAAAACCGACGTTTTCACTGTGGCTGGTGCCATTGGCCATCATAGGTATTTTCGTCTTGCGCGGGATTTCCACTTATACGACGACGTATATGATGACCTGGGTGTCGTCGCGCTTGTTGAATGTGCTACGGCAGAAAATGTTTGCCCGCATTCTGGATGTGCCTTTGGGTTTTTACAGTACGCATTCGGTGGGGCGCGTGATCAACTCGATGATGTTTGAAGTGCAGCAGATTGTCGACATGGTTACTCGCGTCTATACGTCGCTGATTCGCGATACGCTGACCGTCATTGTCTTGTTGAGTTTCCTGTTGTGGTTGAACTGGCGTTTGACACTGGTTGCTTTGGTTCTATTGCCATTGATTGCGATCGTTGTACGCATGACAGGTAAGCGCGTGCGTCGATTGACGCGCGAATACCAGGCAGTCAACGCAGAGCTGACGCAAGTACTGGAAGAGACGACCCGTGCGAATCAGGTCATCAAGATTTTTGGTGGTCATCAGTATGAACGCGATCGTTTCGAGGCGCGCGCCGACAAGCTACGCAGTTATACGATGCGGATGGCCAGTACGCTGGCGGCGACTACCCCGGTCACGCAAATCATGGCGGCATGTGCGGTAGCCATTGTGATCGTAATTGCATTGATCCAGTCGGGGCAAAACCAGACTACTGTGGGCGGCTTTGTTTCTTTTATTACTGCAATGCTGATGCTGCTGGCACCGTTGAAAAGTATCGCTGAAGTAAATGGACCTTTGCAACGCGGTTTGACGGCGGCGGAGGCCGTGTTTGGATTGATCGATGCAAACCCTGAACGTACAAGCGGGAAAACATTGCCAGGCCGTGCTGCCGGTCGTCTTGATTTCATCAATCTTGGATTTTCCTATCCCGGTCATCAGGCGATCGCACTGCAAAATATAAACCTCACCGTCATGCCGGGCGAAACGATTGCATTTGTAGGCATGTCTGGTGGCGGCAAATCGACATTGGTTAATCTGGTGCCGGGATTCTATCCGCCGACTACCGGCGAGATTCGCATAGACGGCGACTCGATCGAAGAAGTGTCTCTGACGAGTTTGCGCAAGCAGATTGCAATGGTGAGCCAGCATGTGGTCCTGTTTGATGACACGATCGCTGCCAATATTGCCTACGGCGACGCAGAACCGGATCGCATGCGTGTGCTTGCTGCGGCCAAGGCTGCACATCTCGATGATGTCATTGCCAGCTTGCCGGAAGGACTGGAAACCATGATAGGTGACAACGGTTCGCGCCTGTCGGGTGGGCAACGGCAACGCATGGCCATTGCACGTGCGATCTACAAGGATGCGCCTATCCTGATTCTGGATGAGGCGACATCCGCTCTCGATTCTGAATCAGAACGTGCGGTGCAGGCGGCTCTGGATGAGTTGATGAAGGGTCGTACCACGCTGGTCATTGCCCATCGCCTGTCAACGATTGAGCGTGCGGACCGTATCGCAGTGTTGGCTGACGGCCAGCTGGTTGAGCTGGGTTCACATCAAGAATTACTGCAGAAGAATGGCGTGTATGCAAATCTGTATCACTTGCAGTTTGCCAAGGAAGTAAACTAAGGTCATCCGTGGCAAGTGCAATATCAATTTGCCGTTTGCTTTGAGTGCAATTGAGTTCGACGGGTTTGGAATATTTATGAATGCATCGGTAATTATGAGTACCTACAATGCCATAGAGTGGCTTGAAAAGGTGCTATGGGGTTTTAGCGTGCAGACGGCGTGTGATTTCGAAATCATCATTGCGGATGACGGATCCACAGCAGCGACCAGAGAGCGCATAGATGCGCTGCGGCAGTTGATAGACATTCCGATAGTTCATGTCTGGCAAGAGGATAATGGATTTCAGAAAACCAAGATACTGAACAAGGCAATTCTTGCTGCCAGTTCCGACTATCTGATTTTCACAGATGGAGATTGCATTCCCAGAAAAGATTTTGTGGAAACACATTTGAAGTATCGCGAGAAGGGCTACTTTCTTTCTGGTGGATATTTTAAATTGCCCATGCATATTTCCAATCTGATTTCCAAAGACGACATCTTGAACCAGCGCTGTTTTAACGCAGCCTGGTTGAAGGCACATGGCTTGAAGAACAGCATCAAGATATGGAAGCTGACGGCCTCGGGATTTTTTGCAAAGACATTGAACGCACTGACACCCACCAAACCAACCTGGAATGGTCACAATGCTTCCGGCTGGAAGGCGGATTTATTGGCAAGCAATGGCTTCAATGAAGAGATGCAATACGGTGGTGAAGATAGAGAGTTGGGTGAACGTTTGGTGAACATGGGTTTGTCGTCCAAGCAGATACGATACAGCGCGATCTGCGTGCATCTTGATCATGCCAGAAGCTATGTTTCTGAAGAGACCTGGAAGAAAAATCGTGAAATTCGGGCGTTTACAAAAGCAAACAAAATAACCAGAACGCCGAATGGGATCACCAGGAATTGATTTCATTTGGTGGTAATGATCGTTGCCAATTCATTCCATAGAATAGAATTTACGCACTTCGTGCGGGAGGAAATAAATGTCAGAGAACGTTCAGCTAGCAAGCGAAGCGGCACAGGAAGATCGCGTCATCCTGTGCATGAAATGGGGCACCAAATATGGCCCGGAATATGTGAATCGCTTGTATGCGATGGTGCGGCGTAACTTAAAAGGCGATTTTCGGTTCGTCTGTCTGACGGATGACGGCAGCGGCATTCGTGCTGAAGTTGAATGTTTTCCTATACCGGATTTGAAGTTGCCGGATGGCTTGCCTGAGCGTGGCTGGAAGAAATTGACGACCTTTGAAGCCGATCTGCATGGTTTGATGGGTACGGCACTGTTTCTCGATGTCGACGTGGTGATCACCGACAGCATTGATGCGTTCTTTGAATATCCGGGTGAATTTCTGATCATTCACGACTGGAAGCGGCCTTGGCGCGTGACGGGCAATTCTTCCGTGTATCGTTTTCAGTTGGGTGCGCATGCAGACGTGTTGCAGCAATTCCGCAGCACAGGAGCAGAAGCACGCAATGCGTTCCGCAATGAACAGGCATTCTTGTCGGATGTGCTGCACAAGCAGGGCAAGCTCAGTTACTGGCCTGCGTCGTGGTGCTGCAGCTATAAATATCACTGCATTCCGCGTTGGCCGACAAATTACTGGCGCGCGCCTTTTGTACCTGATGGCACGAAGATTGTGATTTTTCATGGTGAGGTGAATCCGCCGGATGCGCTGGAAGGCCGGCGCAATCGTGCGCTGCGTTTCGTACGCAAGGCGCCGTGGATTAACGATTACTGGAAAGAGTAAGCCGCAAGAATTATATTGGGCGGCAGCTTGTTTAGGATCGTTGAATATTGGATCGCTGAATAAAAAACGGAATCATGTGTTTGCACATGATTCCGTTTTTCCTTGTGAATAGACAAATGCCGTTCTACATCAGGATGACGTCGTATTGTTCCTGGTGATATACCGCTTCGACCTGCAGCGAGATGGGTTTGCCAAGGAAGTCGCCCAGCATCGCCAGATGTTGTGACTCTTCTTCCAGAAACATGTCGATCACGACTTGCGATGCAAGAATGCGGAATTCACGCGGATTGAACTGTTTCGCTTCGCGCGTCAATTCGCGCAGGATTTCGTAGCAAATGGTACGCGCGGTTTTGACCTGGCCCTTGCCGCTGCAGGCAGGGCAAGGTTCGCACAATATGTGCGCCAGCGATTCACGCGTGCGCTTGCGGGTCATCTCGACTAGGCCCAGCGCTGAAAAACCCGAGACCGACACTTTTGTTCTGTCACGCGACAGGGCGCGATTCAACTCACTCAGTACGGCGGTTTTGTGATCGGCATTTTCCATGTCGATAAAATCGAGGATCACGATGCCGCCCAGATTCCGCAAGCGTAATTGGCGGGCGATCGCATGCGATGCTTCCAGATTTGTTTTGAAGATTGTGTCATCGAAATTGCGACCATTGACGAAACTGCCGGTGTTGACGTCAATGGTCGTCATCGCTTCGGTTTGATCAACGATCAGATAGCCGCCGGATTTCAAATCGACGCGACGACCGAGTGCGCGCTGGATTTCCTCTTCCACGCCGTACAGATCGAACAGGGGGCGTTCGCCTGGATAGTGCGCGAGTTTGGTGAGTACAGACGGCGTGTACAACTCGCCGAACTGCTGCAGCTTTTGATAGTTCTCGCGTGAATCGACCTGGATGCTGGCTGTTTCATCATTGACGAAGTCGCGCATCACCCGTTGTGCCAGATCGAGATCTTGAAACAGCAAAGACGGCGCAGGTTTGGTTTTTGCCAGTTGTGTGATGTTGTTCCAAGTCTTGCGTAGATAATCGACGTCAGCCTGCAAATCCGCATCCGATGCATCTTCGGCCATCGTGCGAATGATGAAGCCGCCTTTTTCGCCTTCCAGCATCAGCTTCTGAACTTTGCCGCGTAGCAGTTCACGTTCAACTTCATTTTCGATACGCTGCGAAATGCCGATGTGCGACTCTTGCGGCAGATATACCAGCATGCGCCCGGCAATGGAAATCTGTGTCGACAGGCGTGCGCCCTTGGTGCCGATCGGATCCTTGATCACTTGAACGGTAATCGATTGGCCATCGAAAAGCATGCGCTCGATCGGAATCGGTGTGGTCGGAGGACCTTCGTGCGAACGGGCATCCCAGATATCAGCGACGTGCAGAAACGCTGCCCGTTCCAGACCGATATCGATGAATGCTGATTGCATGCCCGGCAGCACGCGTACGACTTTGCCGAGATAGATGTTGCCGGCCATGCCGCGCGATAGTGTGCGTTCGACATGCAGCTCTTGCACTGCGCCTTGCAACACCAGCGCAACGCGGGTTTCCTGCGGTGTGACGTTGACGAGAATATCTTCGCTCATAGGATGCGCAAGCCTGCCTGTTCCAGTAACTTTCCGGTTTCAAATAAGGGCAGCCCCATGATGCCTGAATAGCTGCCCGCAATGTCTTGTATGAACAATGCAGCCTGGCCCTGTATGCCGTAACCGCCTGCCTTGTCATAAGGTTCTGCCGTCGCGCAATACGCGCGTATCGCTTCGTCCGACAATTTAGCAAACGCGACGTCAGAGCGTTGCGTGGTTTGCAGCGTCTGTTCGTTGTGGAGTATCGCGACATGCGTCAGCACCTGATGGGTGCGTCCCGATAGTGCTTGCATCATGTCGATCGCTTCCGCCTCATTGGCCGGTTTGCCGAGGATGCGACCATCAAGTACCACGCTGGTATCGGCGGCAAGTATCGGGCGCAAAGGTAATTTACGCCACCACATGGTCTTTTGCGCGAAGGTCGCTTTCTCGAGTGTGACGCGGGCGACATAATCTTCCGCACGCTCGTTGGGTAAAACGATCTCCGTTACTTCCGGCCCGCGTGGTGTGTGATCACGTAACAGCAGCAACTCAAATTCGACGCCGATTTGCCGCAGCAATTCACGTCGGCGCGGGCTTTTGGATGCGAGGTAGATTTTTTGTGGCAGCGGTTTCATTAGAAATCACACCCGATGATAAGGATGGTTTTGCGTGATCGACCAGGCTCGGTACAACTGCTCTGCCAGCATGACGCGCACCATACCGTGCGGCAGTGTCAGACTGGAAATGCGGATCAGCATGTCGGCGTTTTTCTTGAAGTCGGGATCGAGTCCATCTGCCCCACCAATGACAAAGGTGACGTCGCCGCCATCCTGTTGCCATTGCTTCAATAGCTGCGACAGTTGCACCGACGTCAGATCCTTGCCGTGTTCATCCAGCGCGATGATGCGCGCACCTTTCGGCACGGCAGCTTCGATCTTGGCGCGCTCCAAAGCCATCGCCGTTTCGGCAGTCTTGCTGCCTGAGCGTTCGACCGGTTTGATTTCTTTTAAAACAATGCGACAGTCGGGCGGCATGCGCTTGGCATATTCGCCAAACCCGCTCTCTATCCACGCGGGCATTTTGTGACCGACGGCCGCAATGACGAGCTGCATGACAAGCGTCTAAGGTTAGCTGATCTGCTTATTCAGCAGATTTTGGTTTTGCCGGCGCGCGTGTTTTGCTGGCTACTTTCTTGGCCGGGGCTTTTTTAGCTGGGGCTTTCTCTTTTTTGTAAGCAGCGGCCGTCTTGGTCGTAGCGACTTTGATGGTTTTGCCTACCGCTTTTTTGGCGGTGGTTTTCTTGGCCGGTGCTTTCGCAGCAGTCGACCTTGTGACCGCTGTTTTGCGTGCCGGTTTTTTCGGTTCGTCGTCCAGAGTTGTTTGGCTTGCGCTCAAATGACGGCCAGCAGTTTTCTTAGGTGCGTCTTCTTCATCGTCCGTGGATTTCTTGGTGGTCCGTTTGGCGGCGCCGAATTTGACTTCTTTTTCGCCCCAGATTTCTTCCAGGCGATAGTAGGCGCGGATTGCCGGTTGCATAATGTGGACGA
The DNA here is from genome assembly GCF_042665175.1 of Herminiimonas aquatilis. Taxonomy (NCBI): domain Bacteria; kingdom Pseudomonadati; phylum Pseudomonadota; class Betaproteobacteria; order Burkholderiales; family Oxalobacteraceae; genus Herminiimonas; species Herminiimonas aquatilis. The sequence goes on along the minus strand of NZ_JBHTCC010000001.1, from coordinate 877,098 downwards.
TCATGTCACCCAGATCGACCAGTACCCATTCGCCGGTATCTTCACCTTCGACGCTGAGGACGTGGCCGCCATTGGCTTTGACCTTGTCACGCACGGATGCTGCAAGTGCCTTGGTTTGCCGATTGGAGGTGCCAGATGCAACCGCGATGCGGTCAAAGAGACTGGTCAGATGTATGGTATCGAATACCTTGATGTCTTGCGCCTTGACGTCTTCCAGCGCGTCGATGACCAGGGATTGCAGTTTTTTGATGTCCATTAGCTTTTATATAGGTGATGTTGTTCAATATAGTCTAGCACCCCGGGAGGTACCAGCGAAATCGGTCGTTCTCCGCGCTGCAAGGCAGCGCGAATTTCGGTTGCGGAAATATCCACCTCCAAATTGGGGGCAAGGCACGCTAAACCCTGGGCCGTACTGCGTATTTGTACGGGCGTGCCTTCTCGCCGGTTTAATTCCTGTGCAACGTCGCTTGGAATATGTGCGGCATCCATCGCAAAACCAGGGCGCGAAGCCGCACATACGTGCGCATAGTCAAACAGCTTTTGCCATTCCTGCCATGTATTCAAGTGCTGCAACTGATCAGCTCCCATCAGGAAAACGATGGATACATCCGGCCCGAGCTCTTTTCGAACCGCGCGTAGCGTGTCGATTGTATACGTGGCGCTGGCACGCAGGATTTCCTGCTGATCGATGTTGACGGGTACTTGCATTACGCCGAGAGCGCCACCAAAGGCACTGCGCACCATGGCGACTCTATCTTCGCCGGATGCATGCAAACCATCTTTTTGCCATGGATTGCCGGCTGGGATGATGCGCAATTCATCAGGTTTGATGAGGTCAACGAAATAATTCGCCAGCGCGACGTGCCCATTATGCACCGGGTCGAAGCTGCCGCCGAGCAAGGCGACGCAGCGGTTGATCGCGTTGCCGGTCACTGTCACTTCAAATCCAGTCGCGATGAGCAAGGAAGTCGGTGGCCAGTTTTGCTTCCGGGGTGCCTGCTTCCGGTTGCCAGTTATAGCGCCATGTTACCACTGGTGGCATCGACATCAGAATTGATTCGGTGCGGCCGCCTGATTGCAGGCCAAACAGCGTGCCGCGATCAAATACCAGGTTGAATTCGACGTAACGGCCGCGCCGGTAGGTTTGGAAGTCGCGCTCGCGTTCACCGTAGGGCGTATCTTTGCGTTTTTTTAGTATCGGTACATACGACTCGATAAAGTGATCGCCTACGCTCTGCTGTAATGCGAAGCACTTTTCGAAGCCAAGTTCATTCAAGTCATCGAAAAAGATACCACCGACGCCGCGCGCTTCCTGCCTGTGTTTCAGGTAAAAATATTCATCACACCATTTTTTATATTTTGGGTGTAGATCGTCGCCGAATGGCTGCAAGGAATCACGACAGACTTGATGGAAGTGCCGCGCATCTTCTTCAAAGCCGTAATACGGTGTCAAATCCATGCCGCCGCCGAACCACCAGATGGGCTCATGGCCTTCCGCCGTTGCTGTAAAAAAGCGCACATTCATGTGCACAGTCGGGGCGTAGGGGTTGCGCGGATGCAGCACCAGCGATACACCCATCGCTTCCCAGCTACGACCAGCAAGTTCAGGTCGATTTGCTGCGGCTGAAGGAGGCAGGTTTTTGCCGGTCACATGCGAAAAGCCGACGCCGCCACGCTCAAAAACATTGCCGTTTTCAATCACGCGCGAAATGCCGCCACCACCTTCTGCGCGTTGCCAGCTATCCGTGCCGAACGGCTGACCGTCGACTTCTTCCAGTGCCGAGACGATGCGTTGTTGCAGGTCAAGCAGATAAGCTTTGACGGAAGATGGTTGAGTGGTGGTCATACGCGATACTAAAAGGGTTTAATAGATTGTACGCTGCGAGTTTAGATGAAGCGATGCCGCCAGTTTGATCCGATAGCACAAATGCAGAAGTGCCGGCTCCCGGGAACCGGCACTTCTATAACTGATGCAAGCAGCTTTAATACGTGTCAAGGACGGTGCATTAAGGACGTTTCAATGCGCGCCAGCCGATATCGCGGCGGAATTGTGCGCCGTCGAAACGGATATGATCGATGACATCGTAGGCTTTCTTTTGTGCGACTTTGACGCTGTCACCCAAGCCAACTACGCTCAAGACGCGGCCGCCGGATGTGGTGAGCTGTGTGCCGGTCAGCGTGGTGCCCGCGTGGAAGGTGACACTGTCTACGGTTTCCGCCGGGATGCCGGTAATAACATCGCCCTTGCGCGGCGCGTCAGGGTAGCCGGCTGCCGCCAGCACGACGCCCAATGCCGTGCGTCTGTCCCATTCCAGCTCTATGGAGTCGAGCGTGCCGTTGACTGCATGTTCCATCACACCCACCAGATCGGTTTTCAGGCGCGCCATGATAGGTTGCGTTTCCGGGTCACCCATGCGGCAGTTGAATTCCAGTGTTTTTGGATTGCCTTGCTCGTCAATCATCAGGCCTGCATACAAGAAGCCGGTAAATGTGATGCCGTCCTTGGCCATGCCTTGCACGGTAGGTTGAATGATTTCGCGCATCACGCGCGCATGCAAGGCAGGAGTGACGATAGGCGCGGGAGAATACGCGCCCATGCCGCCGGTGTTCGGGCCTTCGTCGTTGTCGAGCAGGCGTTTGTGATCCTGGCTGGTGGCCAGCGGCAGGATGTTTTTGCCATCGACCATGACGATGAAACTGGCTTCTTCGCCAGCGAGGAATTCCTCGATCACGACGCGCGCGCCGGCATCGCCGAGCTTGTTATCCGAGAGCATAGCGTCGACAGCCTGATGCGCTTCATCCAGCGTCATCGCTACCACCACGCCTTTGCCGGCCGCGAGGCCGTCGGCCTTGATCACGATAGGCGCACCTTTGCGGTCTATGTATTCGTGTGCGGCTTTCACTTCTGAAAACGTTTGGTATTCAGCAGTCGGAATGGCATGGCGCTGCATGAAGGATTTGGCGAAATCTTTCGAGCTTTCCAGTTGCGCTGCTTCTTTGGTCGGGCCAAAAATTTTCAAACCCAGATCGCGGAAGATGTTGACGATGCCGGCCGCCAGCGGCGTTTCCGGACCGACTACGGTCAGCGCGATGTTTTCCTGCTGCGCAAATTCAGCCAATGCGCGCGGGTCGGTAATCGCGACGTTTTTCAGACGATCGTCGAGTGCGGTACCGCCATTGCCCGGCGCGACATAGACCATTTGTATCCGTTCGGATTGCGCCAGTTTCCAAGCCAGGGCATGTTCGCGGCCGCCTGAGCCGACTACCAGAATTTTCATTGATGTATCGTTACTTTTACTAAAATCGCGCCATCAGGAAGCAGATGCCGCTGGTTATGTGATCGTTGCTACTTTATTTATTGCTGGTTGATGACGGCGTTCGTATAGATTTCCTGCACGTCGTCGAGATTTTCCAAAGCATCCAGCAATTTTTGCATCTTGATTGCATCGTCGCCTTCGAACACGGTTTCGGTTGCTGGCTTCATCACGACTTCCGCCAGTTCGGCTTTGAAACCAGCTGCTGCCAGTGCATCCTTGACGGCCGAAAAATCGTGCGGCGGGCAAATCACTTCTATACCGCCTTCTTCATCCGTCGTGACATCTTCGGCGCCGGCTTCGAGTGCTGCTTCCATCAATTTGTCTTCATCTGTGCCGGGTGCAAAAAAGAATTGGCCGCAGTGTTTGAACAGGAAAGCGACCGAGCCTTCGGTACCCATGTTGCCGCCAAATTTGGAAAACGCATGGCGTACTTCCGCCACGGTGCGCACGCGATTGTCAGTCATGCAATCGACGAGGATCGCGGCACCGTTGATGCCATAACCTTCGTAGCGAATTTCTTCATAGTTGACGCCTTCCAGACCGCCGCTGCCGCGTTGTACTGCGCGCGTGACATTGTCTTTCGGCATATTGGCGTCGGCTGCCTTGTCGACGGCCAGACGCAGGCGCGGGTTGGCTGCGATGTCGCCGCCGCCCATGCGGGCAGCAACGGTGATTTCCTTGATCAGGCGGGTCCAAATTTTGCCGCGTTTTTCGTCTTGACGGCCTTTACGATGCTGGATATTGGCCCATTTGCTATGTCCTGCCATGACGAATCTTTCCTGATGAGTTAGCTATAATGAAGCGCGGATTTTACCATACCGCCTGCACGTCAAACCTTACCCTTTGTGGACATAAAACATGCCGAATCCGCTGCTGATTGCAAAAAATAAAGAACACGAACTCAGGCTCTTGCCTGAACTTGCCAATCGGCATGGTTGTATTACCGGCGCCACCGGTACCGGTAAAACCGTGACATTGCAGACATTTGCGCAAGCCTTGTCGGATATCGGCGTGCCGGTTTTCATGGCGGATGTCAAAGGGGATTTGTCCGGTATCGCTAAAGCTGGCACATCGAGCGGCAAAGTGAAGGAACGCTACGCCATGCTGGAAGTACCAGAGCCGGTCTGGGCCGGCGCACCCGTGACCTTCTGGGATGTGTATGGCGAAAAAGGCCATCCGGTGCGGGCCACGATTTCCGATCTGGGGCCGCTCTTGCTGGCGCGTATGCTCAATTTGAACGATACGCAGCAAGGGGTGCTGCAACTGGTATTCAAGATTGCCGACGATCAGGGCTTGCTGCTGCTGGATATCAAGGATTTACGCGCGATGCTGCAGCAGGTTGGCGACAATGCGGCGACGTTTCAGACTGAATACGGCAATATTTCCGCCGCCAGCATCGGTGCCATTCAGCGCGGCTTGATCGGGATCGAGGAGCAGGGCGGCGACCAGTTCTTCGGCGAACCCATGCTGAATATCGAGGACTTGCTGCAAACCGATGCCAGAGGCAAGGGCATCATCAATATACTCGCGGCCGACAAGCTGATGAATGCACCGCGACTGTATTCGACTTTCCTGCTGTGGATGTTGTCCGAGTTGTTTGAACAATTACCCGAGGTAGGTGATCTGGATAAACCGAAACTGGCCTTCTTTTTTGATGAAGCGCACCTGTTGTTTGCCGAAGCCCCTAAGCCTTTGCTGCAAAAAATCGAACAAGTGGTGCGCCTGATTCGTTCCAAAGGCGTAGGGGTGTATTTTGTCACGCAGAATCCGCTGGATATTCCCGATACCGTGCTGGGCCAGCTTGGCAATCGCGTGCAGCACGCCTTGCGTGCCTATACGCCGCGCGACCAAAAGGCGGTGCAGGCAGCGGCAGAAACCTTCCGCCCGAATCCCGCGCTGAATATCGTGCAAGTCATTACCGAGCTGGGTGTGGGCGAGGCGCTGGTGTCCTTCCTGGATGAAAAAGGCCGGCCAACGATTGTTGAACGTGGCTTTGTTTTGCCTCCGGCATCTCAAATCGGGCCGATCACGGATGCCGAACGTTCGGCCTTGATGGCGAATTCGGTAGTGGCAGGCATATATGAAAAAACCGTCGATCGCGAGTCAGCCTACGAAAAAATCAAGGGGCGCGTGACAGAAAAAGCACAGACCAGGGAAGCGCCTGCTACCAAGACTGCCGAAGCGGAAAGCGAAGGCGGCTTTGCCGATGTGCTGGGCAGCATACTGGGCGGCGGCAAGAAAACCAGCGGCCGGCGCAGTGACACTATTGTGGAAGCGATGATGAAATCTGCGGTGCGCACGATGGGTTCTACCGTGGGCCGCGAAATCATACGCGGCGTGCTGGGCTCGATCATGAAAAAGTAAATGGGTTTGCATCATCCGGCTGCCATGTGGCCCGGATGGTGACTGATCCCTTCAATTTTCCCTTCACTTCCGGCTGAATCGAATGGCGCTCTTTTTTGTTAAGGCGCTTTTTTTTGTTAAATATGAGCGCCATTCTTATATCGACCGGTGTGCTTCAAGCTGGCTATAAAAATGGTCCGTCGCATCATGTCGGTGTGTGATCCAGCAAATACCGCATCAGCCAGCGCCCGGCCAGTCCCGGTGCCTCATCGACCCGGTTGATCATGTGCAGCGTATATTCGAGGCTGATCATGTGTGCCAGCTTCAGATGCACCAGTTTCCCTTGATCCAGATCTTCGCGAATCATTTCTTCCGGCATCGAGCCCCAGCCCAGTCCTGTGCGCAGCAGCATATGCTTGGCACCCAGATCGCCCAGGCGCCAGTCGCGCACCGCGATCACGCCGAAGTTCTGTCCCGCCGTCAGCTGGCTACGATCGGTCAGTACCAGTTGCGTATAATCGCGCGCCATTTCGGTGGAGATAATACCGTCTATCAGCGCCAGCGGATGCGTAGGTGCAGCAACCGGAATCATCGTGATGGAGCCGACCGGCTGGCTTTGAAAAGCATCCGAAAAATCGAGCATCGGTCCGGTAATGCCGATCTGGCATACGCGCTCGCTGACCAAATGCATCACGGCGCCCAACGCCTCGATTCGCAAGCGCAATCCCACCGTTGGAAATTGAAGCTGGAACGCCTGCAGTGCCGCGACCAGGCGACAATTGGGGAACATCACATCGACTGCGATCGAGACCTCTGCTTCCACACCTTGCGCTAGGGTCTTGGCGCGGGCCCGCAGCGCATCGACTTTCATAGACACCGTGCGCGCATCGGCCAGCAAGGCTTTACCGGCTTCGGTGAGTGTCGGTTTGCGTTTGCTGCGATCGAACAAGGCGACATTCAACTGCGCCTCCAGATTGGCAATCGTATAGCTGACGACCGATTGTGTACGGTGTAATTCGCGCGCAGCCTTGGAAAAACTGCCTTGGTCTATGACTGCGATAAATACGCGTAATTGCTCCAGCGTAGGGAGTCCGGGATCTCTCATATTTAAAAAATCGATGCTAATCAGTTAAACAATGTGGGTTTTCTTGATGCTAATCCTCTCCTATGATGATTGCAAGCAAACAGAAACACATTTTAAAACCCAAGTTTTAATTAATCAGTCAGGTCGAATGCCCGCGCATGGATTCTCTGAAATCTGTAGCCGCGCGGGTCGGCCCCCACATTGACAAGAAAGCGAGCTTCATCATGACCAAGATTCTCAATATCAACAGCAGCGTTCGTAACAGTGATTCAATCTCGCGCAAGGTAACTAGCGAGTTCCTGGCCAAATGGAAGGCCAAAGAGCCTAATAGCGTGATTGTCGATCGCGACCTGGCGGCGCATCCCTTGCCACATCTGACCGAGCAAACATTGGGCGCATTCTTTACGCCTGCAGAACAACGCTCGCCAGAGCAGATAGAGATCGCCAAACTGTCTGAAACCTTGGTACAGGAATTGTTCGATGCAGACGTCATTGTGATCGGCGCGCCTATGTATAACTTTTCGATCACCTCTGGGTTGAAAGCGTGGATCGATCATGTGGCACGTGCCGGCGTGACGTTTAAATATACGGACAAGGGCCCAGTCGGCCAATTGACCGGTAAAAAAGTCTATGTCTTCACGTCGCGCGGTGGGGTGTACAGCGAAGGCCCTTATGCAGCGATGGACTTCCACGGCACTTATTTGCGTGCAGTATTGGGCTTCATCGGTCTGACCGATGTAACCTTTATTCATAGTGAAGGTCTGGCAATGGGTGATGCCGGCGTCGATAAAGCATTGGCGCAAACGAGCAACACCATAAACGAATTGCTCCCAGCCTGATATCCTTCGTCTTCTGATAAAAAACGCAGTACATGTCAAAAAGACATGTGCTGCGTTTGTTGATTGATCGATTAGCGCTGAAACCATGAATCCAAGTCTTGCCACTGCGACCGCCGTGAGTGCGGTTGTCCCGTCCGAATCTGAGCTCGATTACGCCGCCTCTTGCGAACTCCCTATGCCGTGGGCGACATTTCGCCTGCATGCGTTTGTCGAACCGGCCACCGGCAAGGAGCATGTTGCCATCACTTTGGGCGATGTTGGTAATGGCGAACCGGTGTTGGCCCGTATTCATTCTGAATGCCTAACCGGGGACGCTTTGTTCAGCTTGCGTTGTGATTGCGGTCCTCAACTGGAAGCGGCTTTGCAAAAAATCGCGGAAGAAGGTCGCGGCGCCTTGTTTTATTTACGGCAGGAAGGTCGCGGCATCGGTCTCGTCAATAAAATCCGCGCCTATCAATTGCAGGATGCCGGTGCTGATACCGTCGAAGCCAACGAAGCACTGGGCTTTAAGCCGGATCAACGTAATTACAAATTGTGCAAACCGATGCTGCAGCATTTACAGATTTCTACCTTGCGTCTGATGACGAATAATCCGCGCAAGATCACCGCACTCGAACAACTCGGTTTGAAAGTAGTGGAGCGCGTACCACTGGTGATTACACGCAATCCATTCAACGAGCGTTACCTGACGACCAAGGCCGCCAAACTCGGCCACTTGTTTTAAATTCCCTGCTATTTATCCGCAGCCGGTTACTCAAACCGACAAGGCGGGCATACGATCTGGGATGCTCGCTGCAACGATGCACAATGACGATTGCGGCGACGGAAAGCCGGAAATGCGCTTAGCCTTTACAATTGCGGCATGACAGTTGCAACCTCACCTTCCTCCCCGCGCAAGCTGTTCCTGATTGGTCTGCTGATCGCCATCGTGGGCGCGGTTCTGTTCTCTACCAAGGCCATAGTCGCCAAACTGATCTACCGCTATAACGTTGATGCGGTGACGCTGATTGCTTTCCGCATGATGTTTTCGCTGCCATTTTTCATCGTGATCGCGATATGGAAAGCCCGTACGGCTCAGTCTTTGAGTACGGTGGAAAAAGGGCAGATCGTGATACTCGGTTTGCTGGGTTACTACCTTTCCAGTTTTCTCGATTTCCTCGGCCTGCAATATATTTCTGCTGGTCTGGAACGCCTGATTTTATTTTTGACACCCTCGTTCGTGCTGTTGATTTCCGTTTTCTTGATGAAGAAAAAAATCACGGCGATCGAATGGGCGGCGCTGGGTACTTCTTATCTTGGAACAGTGCTGGTCTTCGTGCATGACGTTCGTATCGGGGGCGCGAATGTCACAATAGGTGGCTTGTTCGTTCTGGGTAGCGCGATTTCGTACGCGGTCTATTTACTGGCTTCTGGTGAACTGGTCAGGCGTGTAGGCGCATTACGTCTGGTCGCCTATGCAATGTGCGTATCCAGTGTTGCCTGCATAACTCAATTTTTTGTCTTGCGTCCAGCGTCGATGTTGATACAACCTATGGATGTATACAGCCTGTCGATGATCAATGCATTCTTTTGTACCGTACTGCCGGTATTTTTGACCATGATCGCGGTGGACCGTATAGGCGCGGCGACGGCATCGCAAGCGGGTATGATCGGGCCGGTATCCACGCTTTTTCTGGCCGCCTGGATATTGGGTGAGCCGATCACCAGCATTCAATTGGCAGGCACCGCATTGGTATTGTGTGGAATTTATCTTTTGTCCAAAAAGAAATCATAGGCAGGTATCAGCAGAGCCGGCACCCGCTTTGATATTGCAGAAAAGTGCTGAAGGTGGGCGTCTTGCGCTTAGGTATTTGCCCTACCGATAAACCAAATGTATAAGCGAGCCACGCATGACAAAAGCAATCAGGATTAAAGAGACCGGCGCTCCCGATGTGATGGAATATATTGACGTCGATCTGCCCGCTCCAGGTACCGGCGAAGTGCTGGTACGCCATATGGCTTGCGGCTTGAACTTCATTGATGTGTATTTTCGTACCGGCCTCTATCCGCAGCCTTTACCTGGTGCTTTGGGTATGGAAGGCGCGGGCGTGATCGAGGCAGTGGGGGCAAATGTCTCGCATGTCAAAGTCGGCGATCGCGTTGCGTATGCCGGCCGACCGCTCGGTGCTTACGCAGAAGCGCGCGTGATGCCAGCAGACATATTGGTCAAGCTGCCGGAATCCATCAGTTTTGAAACGGCTGCCGCGATGATGTTGCAGGGTTTGACCGTGCAATATCTGTTTCGCCGCACATTCCGTCTGCAGGGCGGTGAAACAATTCTGTTCCACGCAGCGGCAGGCGGTGTCGGTCTGATTGCCTGTCAATGGGCGCGTGCTTTGGGCGTGACGATGATAGGTACGGTAGGTTCGGATGAAAAGGCTGCTTTGGCCAAAGCCAACGGCTGCGTACATACGATTAATTACAACAAGGAAAATTTTGTTGAGCGCGTGAAAGAAATCACAGGCGGAAAAGGCGTGCCGGTAGTTTATGACTCGATTGGCAAAGACACTTTCATCGGTTCGCTGGATTGCCTTTCACCGTTAGGGATGATGGTCAATTTCGGCAGTGCATCCGGCGCGGTGCCGCCGTTCGGCTTGAATGAGCTAGCGACACGGGGGTCTTTATTTATCACGCGTCCTTCGCTGTTCAATTACACGGCAAAGCGCGATGATCTGGAAAGCATGGCAGCAGAATTGTTCGGCATGGTGGAGAGCGGCAAGATCAAGATCGATATCAATCAGCGTTATGCACTGAAGAATGTGGCACAAGCGCACCGCGATCTTGAGTCCCGCAAAACCACAGGTTCATCGATTTTGATTCCCTAAGGAGTTGTGATGCAAGAATTGAATACAGATGGCATCAAGCCTGACGAGCCGCAGGTGGAGGATATCGCTGCGGAATCCGATGGCAATCCCAAATTTGGCCGTTTGCTGCTATTGCTCGCCTTTGGCGTGGCGATCGTGGTTGCGCTGACGTTTGGGTCGCAAGCGTATTACATGCCTTGATGGCAAGCCAGGATGGATTAAAATCGGCGACCTGCAGGTCGCCGTTTTTATTTGTTAGTGCTGCGTGAGCATGTGGAACGAACGGCTTATTCCTTGATTTCCAGTTTCATGCGACGTGCCACCCCGCTAGGTCCCGGAAAATCTGAAAAAGCGCTGCGCACCATATACGGCATGGCGAACGCCAGCGAACCATTGGCACCATCGCTGTTGACGGTAACGTCATACAGTTTTTTTCCATCCTTGCTGCGCGTAATCAGGACGTTGAGTTGACGCTGGAATAACTGGTAATGCACTTCCTGATACTGCGTCACGGGTCCGGGGTGCCAGAACGGATCGTAATACGGGCCGTAATACCCACGCCATCTAGGGCCATACGGGTAGTAAGGCCAATAAGGGTCGACGATCACAGGTTGTACGGTTTGTACATCGCGCATATCAATTCGGTAGTTGATACCCACCTTCAGATTGGCGCCGCGCGGATCTTGCGCTTCTGCAAAGCCGAGGCGGCCCAGTTCATTGCGCACCAGATTTTCATAACTGCGATATTCAAGATCGTTTTGCTGGTCGGTTTTACGATCGAAAATATAGGTTTTATTTTGTAGATCAGCCGGCCACTCATGAAATGCGATCACGTCATTTCGTATAAATGAGGCGCAACCACTGAGAAACAGGCTGGATAGGGCTATGAGTAACAATAAACGGCGACGCAATTTGATTCTCCTTGTAGACATAGACAGGATAGCGGTAATCCGTAAAAGCGCAGTTACATTTTGTAAGCAGCAAAGCTGTTTCCTGCGCTTGCATATATGATCCGCGTGCAGCGTTGAAAGAGTTTTGCTGGATTTTCCCGTATAACAACTACACGCCTGCTTGCGGTTAACAGCCTTGTGCGTCCAGATTGCATGTCGATACCATTTTCAATCGCATGATTGGTAAAATGGTATTTTGCCTTACTCCCACCGAAGCCACTTCTTATGCGCACCGACACTTCCCCTGCGATTTATCGCAAAGACTACACGCCACCAAGCTATTGGGTCCGCACCGTCCAGATGGGGTTTGACCTTGATCCGTCTGCAACCCGCGTAGCGACCCGCATTACGCTGGAACGCAATGCGGCCAGCAATGAAAAGGTGGTGGTGTTGTACGGCGAAGAAGTGGAACTGGTGCAAATCCGCTTGAATGGCAAAGCCCTGTCCAAGCGAGATTACTCGGTGAAAGCGGGCGTATTGCGCATACCTGTGGCTTTAAATGCCATCACGCTGGACATTGAAACGCTGATCCGGCCAGACAAAAATACGTCCCTGATGGGTTTGTACGTATCGAACGGGAATTTTTTCACGCAATGCGAAGCCGAAGGCTTCCGCAAAATCACTTATTTCCCGGATCGCCCGGATGTGATGGCGAAGTACACCGTCATGCTGCGCGCCGACAAGAAAAAATATCCGGTGTTGCTGTCGAACGGCAACTTGATAGAAGAAGGTGATCTGGGCGACGGTCGTCATTACGCGCTGTGGGAAGATCCTTTTAAGAAGCCGTCTTATCTGTTTGCGTTGGTGGCTGGTCAGTTGGTTTGCCAGCAAGAAACGATCAAGCTCAAGTCCGGTCGCGATGCCTTGCTGCAGGTTTGGGTGGAAGACGGCAATCTGGACAAGACGCAACACGCGATGGATTCGCTGATCAACAGCATACGCTGGGATGAAGAGCGTTTTGGGCTGGAACTGGATCTTGATCGCTTCATGATCGTTGCCGTCGGCGACTTCAATATGGGCGCGATGGAAAACAAGGGTTTGAATATTTTCAACACCAAGTATGTGCTGGCCAATCCGCGCATCGCAACTGATGTCGATTACGCCAATATCGAAGCCGTGGTCGGCCATGAGTATTTTCATAACTGGACTGGCAACCGCGTGACGTGTCGCGACTGGTTTCAATTATCTTTAAAAGAAGGTCTGACCGTTTTCCGCGATCAGGAATTTTCGGCCGACATGGTGGGCACTGAGAGCGGCCGCGCGGTGAAACGTATTGATGACGTACGCGTATTGCGCCAGGCGCAATTTCCGGAAGATGCGGGCCCGATGGCGCATCCGGTGCGACCAGACTCGTTTGTCGAGATCAGCAACTTTTATACAGTCACGATTTATGAGAAGGGCTCGGAAGTCGTGCGTATGTACCAAACCTTGCTGGGCCGCGATGGTTTTCGCAAGGGCATGGACCTGTATTTCAAGCGTCATGACGGGCAAGCGGTTGAGTGCGATGACTTCCGTGCAGCGATGTCGGCGGCCAATGGTCGCGATCTGACGCAGTTCGAGCGCTGGTACAGTCAGGCCGGTACGCCGCGCGTCACGGCCCAGACATTTTACGATGCCGCCAGCAAAACCTACGACATCACGCTTTCGCAATCTTGTCCGGCAACGCCGGGACAGGCGAAGAAATTGTCTTTCCATATCCCGGTCGCGGTGGGTTTGCTCGATAGCAGCGGCAAAGACATGACTTTGAAGCTCGATGGTGAAGTGGCAGCGATAGGTACAGTCGTGCTGGAATTGACTTCGGCGCAGCAAACTTTCCGCTTCACTGAAGTCAATGAAAAGCCGGTGCCGTCGATGTTGCGTAACTTCTCAGCGCCTGTGGTGCTGGAATACGATTACAGCGAAGACGAGCTGGCTTTCCTGATGGCACATGACAGCGATCCATTTAATCGTTGGGAGGCAGGCCAGCGTCTGGCGACGCGCCGTTTGCTGGCATTGACTTCGGCCTCGCAACAATCCGATGCATTGAGCGTCGATCCCGCATTGAGCGACAGTTTGCGCGCAACATTGAACGATGCGCAGCTCGATCCGGCTTTCCGCGAAACGGTGCTCACTTTGCCGGCGGAAACGGTGATTGCAGAACAAATGGATGTCATTGATCCGCAGGCGATCCACACTGCGCGGCGCTTTTTGCGTCATTCCTTGGCGCAGGCTTTGCGAGCCGATTTCCTGGCCGCTTATAAAGCCAACCAAACTGGAAGTGCTTACAGCCCGGATGCAACATCGTCCGGCAAGCGCGCGTTGAAGAATCTGGCGCTCTCTTATATAGCGGAGTTGGATGACGCCGATGCGCATGCATTGGCGCAAGCCCAATATGACAGTGCTAACAATATGACCGACCGTATGGCGTCCTTGTCTGCATTGGCCAACAGCCATGCCCCAGGCAAGGTGGCGGCGCTGGCCAGGTTTTACAGCGAGTTCGAGCAAGAGCCTTTGGTTATTGATAAATGGTTCAGCTTGCAGGCAATGGCACGCACTATCGATGTGGCTGCCGTACGCAAGCTGATGCAGCACAAGGCGTTTTCTATCAAGAACCCGAATCGTGCGCGCAGTCTGATATTCAGCTTCTGTAATGGCAATCCGTCACGCTTCCACGCCCTAGATGGGAGTGGCTATGTATTCTGGGCTGAGCAAGTAATCGCACTGGACGCAATTAATCCTCAAGTCGCAGCACGGTTGGCACGCAGCCTGGATCGCTGGCGCAAATATGCGCCGGAATTGCAGGAAAAAATGCATGCAGCGCTGAAACAGGTGGCCGCTGCCAAGTTGTCGAAGGACACGAAGGAAGTGGTGACAAAGTCGCTCGCAGCCACCTGATGTAGTGAGCTAATTGATAGAGAAGTAATAGAGCAGCTTACAATTGCCGGTCAAAACGGCAGAGTACGGCCTAGCAGTTTGATTAAAGTCAGCAAATAAAAGATTAAAGGACCTCATGAAACGCATCAGTCTCACCCAGTACCTGATTGAAGAGCAACGGCTGCACAACACTATCCCGGCTGAGTTGCGCCTATTGATAGAAGTCGTCGCTCGCGCCTGTAAAACCATTAGCCACGCGGTGGGCAAAGGTGAGCTCGGTGAAGTAATGGGGTCGGCAGAAAGCGAAAACGTCCAGGGCGAAGTGCAAAAGAAGCTAGATATTATTTCCAACGATATTTTGCTGGAAGCTAATGAGTGGGGCGGTCACCTGGCGGCCATGGCATCGGAAGAGATGGAAACCATCCATCCGATTCCGAATCGCTACCCTATGGGCGAATACCTTTTGTTGTTCGATCCACTGGATGGCTCCAGCAATATTGATGTCAACGTATCAATCGGTACCATTTTTTCGGTATTGAAGGCAGCCGACGGCATGCAGGCACCAACAGAACAGGATTTCCTGCAGCCGGGTAGCAAGCAGGTGGTTGCCGGTTACGCTGTCTATGGACCACAAACGGTGCTGGTGCTGACGACCGGTAATGGCGTGCAATGTTTCACGCTAGACCGTGAAATGGGTTCGTGGGTCATGACGCACAAGAATATGCAGATTCCAGCGGACACCAAGGAGTTTGCGATTAATGCATCGAACGCACGCCACTGGCATGCGCCGGTCAAGCGCTACGTGGATGAAATGCTGGCCGGTACAACAGGTCCGCGCGGCAAGGATTTCAATATGCGCTGGATTGCTTCGATGGTGGCAGATGTACATCGCATCCTTAATCGCGGCGGTATTTTCATGTATCCGGCGGATGCGCGCGAGCCGGACAAGCCGGGCAAGCTACGCCTTATGTATGAGGCCAACCCGATGGCATTCCTGGTGGAGCAGGCTGGTGGTGCCGCAACCGATGGTCAGCAACGCATATTGGATATTCAACCGGAAAAGCTGCATCAACGTGTGCCGGTATTCCTAGGATCGAAGAATGAAGTGGATCTGGTAACGAGTTATCACAAGGCAAAGTAAGGCTTCTATAGAGAGGCAAATCGCTTTAATAAAAGCGCTTGTTAAAAAGATTTAAAGTATTTTCTCAAAAGTACTTGCCAAGGTTTGAAATGCTTTGCTATAGTTCGGCTCCCGTCGCAGAACAAGCAGCGAAACGCAGAGTGTAGCGAGCTGAATTGAGAAGTGATGGGGGTGTAGAAGAGGTGGTAGTAGTTGGGTTTTTGGTCAGTCGTTTTGAAGGAATTTAAAACGAATCTTTTTAAAAAGTTTCTTAAAAAGATGTTGACGAAAACGAAGACATGCCACATAATCTCATCTCTCTGCTGCTGACGAACAAAACGATTCGCAGCGTCGCTGAAACAGCGAAGCAGGCAAGAAGTTCTTTAAAAATTAACAGTCGATAAGTGTGGGCGTTTAATGGAAGCGCGGCAGTGAATTTATTCGCTGTCATAACTTTAAATATTAAATGCTCACAAAGAAATATAGATACTTTCGGTTAAACGAAAGTACCTGTCAGTATTTTGAGTGAGCGACCGGTTCGAAAGAACCATGTCAGCAATGACATAAAACAGAGATTGAACTGAAGAGTTTGATCCTGGCTCAGATTGAACGCTGGCGGCATGCCTTACACATGCAAGTCGAACGGCAGCACGGGAGCTTGCTCCTGGTGGCGAGTGGCGAACGGGTGAGTAATATATCGGAACGTACCCTAGAGTGGGGGATAACGCAGCGAAAGTTGCGCTAATACCGCATACGATCTACGGATGAAAGTGGGGGATCGCAAGACCTCATGCTCATGGAGCGGCCGATATCTGATTAGCTAGTTGGTGGGGTAAAGGCCTACCAAGGCTTCGATCAGTAGCTGGTCTGAGAGGACGACCAGCCACACTGGAACTGAGACACGGTCCAGACTCCTACGGGAGGCAGCAGTGGGGAATTTTGGACAATGGGCGAAAGCCTGATCCAGCAATGCCGCGTGAGTGAAGAAGGCCTTCGGGTTGTAAAGCTCTTTTGTCAGGGAAGAAACGGTGGACTCTAATACAGATCACTAATGACGGTACCTGAAGAATAAGCACCGGCTAACTACGTGCCAGCAGCCGCGGTAATACGTAGGGTGCAAGCGTTAATCGGAATTACTGGGCGTAAAGCGTGCGCAGGCGGTTTGGTAAGACAGATGTGAAATCCCCGGGCTCAACCTGGGAATTGCATTTGTGACTGCCCGGCTAGAGTGTGTCAGAGGGGGGTAGAATTCCACGTGTAGCAGTGAAATGCGTAGAGATGTGGAGGAATACCGATGGCGAAGGCAGCCCCCTGGGATAACACTGACGCTCATGCACGAAAGCGTGGGGAGCAAACAGGATTAGATACCCTGGTAGTCCACGCCCTAAACGATGTCTACTAGTTGTCGGGACTTAATTGTCTTGGTAACGCAGCTAACGCGTGAAGTAGACCGCCTGGGGAGTACGGTCGCAAGATTAAAACTCAAAGGAATTGACGGGGACCCGCACAAGCGGTGGATGATGTGGATTAATTCGATGCAACGCGAAAAACCTTACCTACCCTTGACATGTACGGAATCCTTGAGAGATCAGGGAGTGCTCGAAAGAGAACCGTAACACAGGTGCTGCATGGCTGTCGTCAGCTCGTGTCGTGAGATGTTGGGTTAAGTCCCGCAACGAGCGCAACCCTTGTCATTAGTTGCTACGAAAGGGCACTCTAATGAGACTGCCGGTGACAAACCGGAGGAAGGTGGGGATGACGTCAAGTCCTCATGGCCCTTATGGGTAGGGCTTCACACGTCATACAATGGTACATACAGAGGGCCGCCAACCCGCGAGGGGGAGCTAATCCCAGAAAGTGTATCGTAGTCCGGATTGTAGTCTGCAACTCGACTACATGAAGTTGGAATCGCTAGTAATCGCGGATCAGCATGTCGCGGTGAATACGTTCCCGGGTCTTGTACACACCGCCCGTCACACCATGGGAGCGGGTTTCACCAGAAGTAGGTAGCCTAACCGTAAGGAGGGCGCTTACCACGGTGGGATTCGTGACTGGGGTGAAGTCGTAACAAGGTAGCCGTATCGGAAGGTGCGGCTGGATCACCTCCTTTCTAGAGTTTGCGTGAAAGTTAAGCGTCCACACTTATCGACTAGTTAATAAGAAAAGAACAGTGAATGTCGGCGATACGCAGAAGCTTGCGTATGGTTGGTTGGTACTGATCCAAACGGGTCTGTAGCTCAGTTGGTTAGAGCACCGTGTTGATAACGCGGGGGTCGTTGGTTCGAGCCCAACCAGACCCACCAAGATATGTATGACCGGTTTCGGGGGTTTAGCTCAGCTGGGAGAGCACCTGCTTTGCAAGCAGGGGGTCGTCGGTTCGATCCCGTCAACCTCCACCAAGATGTCAAACCTAAGTTGATCAGTGAGAGCTGACGTAATTTAGGTTTGATCTTTTAGATAGATCATTAGCTGTTTTTGTTCTTTAACAATTTGGAAGAAGTAAAGATTTATTGGTGCAAACCAATGATGCGCAAGCATTGTTGAGATGCGCTGATGGGTTTTGATTGTATCAAATCAAATAGTATTGGCGATCAGTTGTTCGAAAGAGCAATCTAGTGCCAATACAAGCAAACACGTAGTACTTGTTTGCCTTATGACCGTCTCTTGGAAGTGCAAACGACTGAGAGGCTAACGTTATAGGGACAAGCGAATAAGTGCACATGGTGGATGCCTTGGCGATATCAGGCGATGAAGGACGTAGTAGCTTGCGATAAGCTGCGGGGAGTGAGCAAACACACTTTGATCCGCAGATTTCCGAATGGGGAAACCCGGCCCTTGTGGTCATCACTCACTGAATACATAGGTGTGTGAAGCGAACGCGGCGAACTGAAACATCTAAGTAGCTGCAGGAAAAGAAATCAACCGAGATTCCCAAAGTAGTGGCGAGCGAAATGGGAGCAGCCGCAAGTTTTAGCATTGGATATAGTGGAATGCTCTGGAAAGTGCAGCCATAGAGGGTGATAGCCCCTTACACGAAATGACCAGTGTGGAACTAAGCTTGCAACAAGTAGGGCGGGACACGAGAAATCCTGTCTGAACATGGGGGGACCATCCTCCAAGGCTAAATACTCGATATCGACCGATAGTGAACCAGTACCGTGAGGGAAAGGCGAAAAGAACCCCGGAAGGGGAGTGAAATAGATCCTGAAACCGTGTGCATACAAACAGTAGGAGCGGACTTGTTCCGTGACTGCGTACCTTTTGTATAATGGGTCAGCGACTTACATTCAGTGGCAAGGTTAACCGTATAGGGAAGCCGTAGAGAAATCGAGTCCGAATAGGGCGTTCAGTCGCTGGGTGTAGACCCGAAACCAAGTGATCTACTCATGGCCAGGTTGAAGGTGCGGTAACACGCACTGGAGGACCGAACCCACTAATGTTGAAAAATTAGGGGATGAGCTGTGGGTAGGGGTGAAAGGCTAAACAAACTTGGAAATAGCTGGTTCTCTCCGAAAACTATTTAGGTAGTGCCTCAAGTATCACCATCGGGGGTAGAGCACTGTTATGGCTAGGGGGTCATCGCGACTTACCAAACCATTGCAAACTCCGAATACCGATGAGTGCGAGCTTGGGAGACAGACGTCGGGTGCTAACGTCCGGCGTCAAGAGGGAAACAACCCAGACCGCCAGCTAAGGTCCCAAAGATTGGCTAAGTGGAAAACGAAGTGGGAAGGCTAAAACAGTCAGGAGGTTGGCTTAGAAGCAGCCATCCTTTAAAGAAAGCGTAATAGCTCACTGATCGAGTCGTCCTGCGCGGAAGATGTAACGGGGCTAAGCCAGTCACCGAAGCTGCGGATATGTGTTTACACATATGGTAGGAGAGCGTTCTGTAAGCCTGCGAAGGTGTCTTGTAAAGGATGCTGGAGGTATCAGAAGTGCGAATGCTGACATGAGTAGCGATAATGGGGGTGAAAAGCCTCCACGCCGAAAGCCCAAGGTTTCCTGTTCAACGTTCATCGGAGCAGGGTGAGTCGGCCCCTAAGGCGAGGCAGAGATGCGTAGCTGATGGGAAGCAGGTTAATATTCCTGCACCGTCGTATGATGCGATGGGGGGACGGATCGCGGAAGGTTGTCAGGCGGTTGGAAGAGCCTGTTCTTGACTTGTAGAAGGCTATTAGGCAAATCCGGTAGCGTAATTCAAGGGGTCGAGACGAGTGAACTTGTTCACGAAGCAATCGGAAGTGGTTCCAAGAAAAGCCTCTAAGCTTCAGTCATACGAGACCGTACCGCAAACCGACACAGGTGGGCGAGATGAGTATTCTAAGGCGCTTGAGAGAACTCGGGAGAAGGAACTCGGCAAATTGGTACCGTAACTTCGGGATAAGGTACGCCCTTGTAGTTTGATTGCTTTACTGCATGAGGACGAAAGGGTTGCAATAAACTGGTGGCTGCGACTGTTTAATAAAAACACAGCACTATGCAAACACGAAAGTGGACGTATATGGTGTGACTCCTGCCCGGTGCTGGAAGATTAAATGATGGGGTGCAAGCTCTTGATTGAAGTCCCAGTAAACGGCGGCCGTAACTATAACGGTCCTAAGGTAGCGAAATTCCTTGTCGGGTAAGTTCCGACCTGCACGAATGGAGTAACGATGGCCACACTGTCTCCTCCCGAGACTCAGCGAAGTTGAAATGTTTGTGATGATGCAATCTACCCGCGGCTAGACGGAAAGACCCCATGAACCTTTACTGTAGCTTTGCATTGGACTTTGAACCAATCTGTGTAGGATAGGTGGGAGGCTTTGAAGCGGGGACGCTAGTTCTCGTGGAGCCAACCTTGAAATACCACCCTGGTTTGTTTGAGGTTCTAACCTTGGTCCGTTATCCGGATCGGGGACAGTGCATGGTAGGCAGTTTGACTGGGGCGGTCTCCTCCCAAAGTGTAACGGAGGAGTTCGAAGGTACGCTAATTACGGTCGGACATCGTGATGATAGTGCAATGGCATAAGCGTGCTTAACTGCGAGACTGACAAGTCGAGCAGGTACGAAAGTAGGACATAGTGATCCGGTGGTTCTGTATGGAAGGGCCATCGCTCAACGGATAAAAGGTACTCTGGGGATAACAGGCTGATTCCTCCCAAGAGTTCATATCGACGGGGGAGTTTGGCACCTCGATGTCGGCTCATCACATCCTGGGGCTGTAGCCGGTCCCAAGGGTATGGCTGTTCGCCATTTAAAGTGGTACGTGAGCTGGGTTTAAAACGTCGTGAGACAGTTTGGTCCCTATCTGCCGTGGGCGTTGGAAATTTGAAGGGGGCTGCTCCTAGTACGAGAGGACCGGAGTGGACGAACCTCTGGTGTACCGGTTGTCACGCCAGTGGCATTGCCGGGTAGCTAAGTTCGGAAGAGATAACCGCTGAAAGCATCTAAGCGGGAAACTTGCCTTGAGATGAGATTTCCCAGAGCCTTGAGCTCTTTAAAGGGTCGTTCGAGACCAGGACGTTGATAGGCTGGGTGTGGAAGTGCAGTAATGCATTAAGCTAACCAGTACTAATTGCCCGTAAGGCTTGTCCCTATAACCTTAGCAGGTCATAGGCATACAAGTAACGTGTGTGCGATTTGATTCGTGCAATCAAAACCGCTGTCGTCATCACCCATGACCTCAGTGTGATCTTTACTTCTTCCAGATTGGTTTGTTGACGACGTCAGAATAACGACGACGGCAGCGAACGCTACAAGTTATGCCTGATGACCATAGCGATTTGGTACCACCCCTTCCCATCCCGAACAGGACCGTGAAACGAATTTGCGCCGATGATAGTGCTGCAACCAGTGTGAAAGTAGGTCATCGTCAGGCTTTTATTAGAAAACCCCCTTCCAGTAATCTGGTCGGGGGTTTTTGCTTTTACGCGAAATATTCCTCGCACACGATAAATTCAAATCCCCTTCCGCATAAACACCCGCCAAATACCGAACGACTGAACTTAACATCGCTTCTGCTAATACCGGCGTTTCAACCAGCATCAATTCAAAACAGAAAAACTCTTATCTGCATAGCCGCTAGTCAGTTTCTGTTCGACCTTGCATGCTTAACTATTCACGCCTTTGATAATATGTGCGTGCGCGCTCTTAATTTCCCAGGCTGGTACGTAAGCAGATCAACTCATTGCGACAAAGTTTGATAATTTACCGGCGAGTCATTGCATTTTTGACAAATTTTGGATAGGGTGAATACATGTTTGCCGTGTCAATGCGAATTTGCGTACGTCCTTCAATAGTAATCAAGGACATTGATTTTTCTGGCATATCGCAACACTCGTTTCTTCAATCCCTTATGGAGAGTTAAATGGATGATGTCGTTATTGTCGCTGCAGGGCGCACTGCAGTTGGAAAATTCGGTGGCGCCTTTGCAAAAATAGCCGCTGCCGATTTAGGCGCGCATGTAATTAAAAATCTGCTGACACGTAGCGGTATCAGTCCCGATGCTATTAGCGAAGTCATACTTGGACAGGTGTTGGCCGCAGGTTGCGGACAAAATCCAGCGCGGCAAGCATCCATTCGCGGCGGTTTGCCGGATATGGTTCCGGCGTTCACGATCAATAAAGTCTGCGGAAGTGGATTGAAGGCGACGCATCTCGCCACGCAATCCATACGATGTGGCGATGCACAAATCATCATTGCCGGCGGTCAGGAAAACATGAGTGCCTCACCCCATGTGCTGAACGGTTCGCGCGAAGGTTTCCGCATGGGTGACGCGAAACTGATCGATACCATGATTGTCGATGGCTTGTGGGACGTGTACAACCAGTATCACATGGGCACAACCGCAGAAAACATCGCAAAAAAATTCAATATCTCACGCCAGGAGCAGGATGAATTTGCGCTTGCTTCGCAAAATAAGGCTGAAGCCGCGCAAAAAGCTGGCAAGTTCAAAGATGAAATCATTCCTTATGAAATTGCGGGCAAAAAAGCATCAGTCATTGTCGATGCTGACGAATACATCAAATACGGTACCACGCTGGATTCGCTTGCTGCACTACGTCCGGCATTTTCAAAAGACGGCACAGTCACTGCGGGTAATGCATCAGGTATCAACGATGGCGCAGCTGCCGTCATCATGATGACGGCAAAAAAAGCGACAGAGCTCGGGCTGAAACCCTTGGTTAGAATCAAGGCTTATTCTTCTGCCGGGGTAGATCCCGCGATGATGGGAATGGGGCCGGTGCCTGCAGCACAGTTGTGTCTAAAAAAAGCCGGCTGGACCCATCAGGATCTGGATCTGCTGGAAATCAATGAAGCCTTTGCCGCACAGGCGATTGCTGTAAATCGCGAAATGGGCTGGGATACCAACAAGATCAATGTCAATGGCGGTGCCATCGCGATTGGTCACCCTATCGGTGCGTCCGGCTGCCGTATTCTGGTGACACTCATACATGAAATGATACGACGCGATGCGAAGCGTGGCTTAGCCAGTTTGTGTATAGGTGGTGGAATGGGGGTAGCGCTTGCAGTAGAGAGGTGAAGTCTGTTTTAACAGGCTCAAAAATAGACGAGACAAGGAAGAATAAAATGACACGCATCGCACTGGTAACCGGCGGTATGGGTGGTTTGGGAGAAGCGATTTGCATCAAGCTGGCAGCGCTTGGATATCATGTCGTAACGACTTATTCGCCGGGGAACAAGAAAGCCTCCGAATGGTTGGCAAGCATGAAGGAAAATGGTTTCGACTTTCACGCTTATCCCTGTGATGTATCCGATTACGATTCGGCACGGCAATGCGTTGCTAGCATCGAAAAAGAGATCGGGCCGGTCGACGTACTGGTCAACAATGCCGGCATTACGCGCGATGTCACTTTCAAAAAGATGGAGAAGCTGGATTGGGATGAAGTCATGGCGACCAATCTGGATTCGGTATTCAATATGACCAAGCCGGTTTGCGACGGCATGGTCGAACGCGGCTGGGGCCGCATTATCAATATCTCTTCAGTGAATGGCCAGAAGGGCGCATTCGGTCAAACCAATTATTCCGCGGCCAAGGCAGGCATGCACGGTTTTACCAAGGCACTAGCTCTTGAAGTTGCGCGCAAAGCCGTGACAGTCAATACGATTTCACCTGGTTACATCGGCACGAAAATGGTAACGGCGATACCGCAAGAAGTATTGGATACCAAAATCATCCCCCAAATTCCAATGGGGCGTTTGGGTAAGCCGGAAGAGATTGCCGGTTTGGTCGCCTATCTCGCTTCGGATGAAGCAGCATTTCTGACAGGCGCCAATATCGCCATCAATGGCGGGCAACACATGTATTGAGCTTGGCAGGATGGGCCGTGTGACTCGGCCCATCCATTGATCATGAGTCTGAAGTCTGATCGACCAATGTCTGCAAGCGCTCCACCAACACCTCGGTGCGTGCAAAACCCGAAGTCACCAGATACAGTTCGCCGGCCCGCTCAAAAACGAGCGTAGGAAATCCGGTTACACCCCAGCGTTGCGTCTGAAGGAAATCATCGTTGGTGGTCGTGATCGCTACTTCCGATGACCACGTCGTCAAAAAATCCTGCGCACTTAAGTCTATTCCAGCTTTGTTCAAAACAGCTACGCTGATCTTCGCCAGTACGTCGCCTTGCGTCGTATCCAGGCCTTCTGCATAAAATCCATGCTGAATGGCGTGAAAAACATCGAGTGCGGTCTCTGGTGCCAACATACGAGCGACAACGACGGCGCGACAGGCAGGTTCGGTATCGTAAATAAAATCCTTGTGTGACAAGGCCGCCTGGGAAAAAGGCAAGCCGCTTGTCGCTTCCACTTTTCCCCAATGGGATAGCAGTGTGGTTTTTAACGCCTCATCCATCAATTGCTTGTTGTAGGCACGCAAGCCCCCAAGAACAATTTCGAATCGTAATTCGGGCACGCCATCAAGCAGTGTCTTCAGCTCCGGTCCGAAACCGTAACACCATGAACACATAGGGTCGGCGATGTAAATGAGTTTTGTCATTGGTCCGAATCTTTCTTGTTTCTTGTAATCAGTCGTTGAGGGGCACAACCTTTTGCTGTTCAAAGCATAGCACTCCGTCGCTAATCGGGGCTAACTCGATTCTGTCTGCGGAGTGGCTGGTGGGGAAAGAAAACCAGATTTTTGCCGCAGTTTTTTGACCGCGTGTGTGATTGTATCTGGTGGCATATCACGTACCAATTTCCCCCAAAACTGCCACAATAAATCGGCATCAGCCAAGGCGCGATGGCGCGCTTCCGGTATCAGGCCGTGACGCACAATCAGGGTGTCCAGGTTATGCCGTTTTTCTTCAGGGAAGAGTGTGCGTGATAGTTTGACTGTACACAGCATTTCCGACTGCAAGGCGTGACCAGTGCGTGCAAACGCGTGATGTAAAAAGCCATAATCGAAGCGCGCATTATGCGCGATGAAGAGACCGTCTGCCAGCCGTTCATGGACTGCGTTGGCCAGAGCATCGAAGGAGGGCGCGGCTTCAACCATGTCGTCACTGATGCCGGTCAACCCCTGGATGAAAGACGGTATCGGTCGGCCGGGATTGACAAAGCTGGACCAGCGTTCTACTGCGCCATCGGGATGCACTGCGACGATTCCAATTTCAGTGATGCGATCGTTGACCAGGTTTGCGCCGGTAGTTTCGAGATCGACGAATATCAATTTTTCATAAGGCTTCATAGCCGACATTGTCCCATGGCCAAGCCCTTCGGCACGCGTGATTCCGCAGCTATCTGGACAAAAATACAATTCATCAAGCAGTCATATTTCGCGTTCAAAATTGCCGCAGGGAAAACATCCGCGACGATTCCATCGCTGTCATGGTGGATGGGCCTCTGCACCCTGACGCTCCGCACATGACTTTGTATCACCATCTGAAAGTGCACAATGAAAAATGTCTTGCTGACACCTGCCGTCAAATTAATGCAGCGCCTGCGGCTGTTGCCCAAGTTTGTTGTACTGACGGCGATCTTTGTCACGCCCTTGTTGCTGGCGACTTTTTTGTTATTGAGCGAACTGGATAAATCCATCGCTTTCACCAAGCAGGAACGTCTGGGTGTCAGCCATGTACGGAAGATCCAGAACATTATTCAGCTGACGCAAAAACATCGGGCATTCCAGCATATGTTCATTATGGGCAATGCCGGTGCGGAGCTAAAGGCGCAGCAGACGCAAAAGAATATCAATAATGAAATTGCAGCGCTTGATGCAATGCGTAGCGCAGAACCGGCCTTGTACAAGGGCGATGCATGGAAGGAAATTCAAACTGGCTGGACCGCCTTGCAAGGAAAACTTGTAGGTACAAAAGATAGAAAAATCTACGATGAACATACGGCGCTGATCGCGCAGTTGTATCGACTCAATGCATTGATTGCTGATCGCAGCAAACTTACGCATGACCCGGAGGGCACAACCTATTATCTGGCCGAGTTGTTCGGCAAGGATTTTCCGCGCCTGACAGAGGGCTTGTCGGAAATTGCGGGGCGCGGTGCAGCCTACATCGATAGCGGGTTGATGGAAGCAAATGAAGAAGTGCTGCTGGGTTCTACGGTATTGCTGGCACGTCGCGATCTGGCCGCGATTCCGGGCAAGATAGATATGCTGCTGCAAGAGAGCCCGCAACTTGCGCGGGAAATGGCGAGCGCGCAGGCAGCGATTCCTTCTGCAATCACCTATCTGGATCGGGCCAAGAATGAGATATTGAATTCGGTCGATCAAACTTCGGGTAACGCATTTTCCGATGCAGGGCATGCCAGCATCGATGGTTTGTATACAGCGGCCGATACTTCGGCAAATGTGATGATGCAATTGCTGCAACAGAGGTTGGAGAGGGACGCCTTCCACCTCAATATGATCATGCTGGCGATCTTTTCCATTTTGCTTATCGCAGCCTATTTTCTGCTCGGCTTCTATGTATCGTTTTCGAACGAAGTGCAACGTCTTGGGGCAGCGGTCAAGCGTGCGGCATCCGGTGACTTGAGCAAGAAAACCAGCTCGCATGGGAAGGATGAGATTGCGCAACTGCTGAATGCCTTTGGCGGCATGAGCGACGGCTTGACGCATCTGGTGTCACAAGTACGGAGGGGAAGTGACACGATTGCCTTGGCTTCGAACGAAATCGCCACCGGCAACTTCAATTTGTCCACACGGACCGAAGAACAAGCTAGTTCACTGGAACAGACATCTGCCGCGATGGAAGAGTTGACCACGACTGTCAGGCAGAATGCTGCGCATGCGCAGCATGCTAATAAATTGGCGCAGACTGCATCCAGCATCGCAGAGCAGGGCGGCGATGCTGTATCGCAAGTCGTGCATACGATGCAGGCGATTCAGCAATCATCGCGCGAGATCAGCGACATCATTGGTGTCGTCGACAGCATTGCTTTCCAGACCAATATCCTGGCCTTGAATGCTGCGGTGGAAGCGGCGCGGGCGGGTGAGCAAGGCAAAGGATTTGCCGTCGTCGCGGCGGAAGTGCGCAATCTGGCACAACGCAGCGCAACGGCAGCGAAAGAAATCAAGGCCTTGATAGCCGACTCTGTTGAAAAAGTGGAAATCGGCAGCAGACAAGCGGATAGCGCCGGCAAAACGATGGATCAAATCGTCGATTCCATCAGTCGCGTGACCACCATCATGGAAGAAATTACGACGGCCAGTTCCGAACAGCAGACCGGCATTGAACATATCAATCAGGCGCTTGGTCAGATGGATGACATCACGCAGCAGAATGCCGCACTGGTTGAGCAAGCTGCGGCGGCGGCCGAAAGCATGCGCGAACAAACGCTGGCCTTATCAGAGACAGTCGCTGTTTTCAAATTAGCTGATGACAGTCGCGCTGGCATTGCTCTGGTCGAGCATCATGGTGCGCACAACAATGTCACGCCATTGCCCAGACGTGTCATGAATGCATCACATGATGAGATGAAAGCGAGCCTGCCGGGACATTTTTCGAAGCAGGTATTGGCGGTTGCCAACGGTCGCCGATGATGGTTGCAGAGGGCGTCACGGCGCGACACAAATTGTCGTGATAACGATGATATATGGCGCAAGACCGAACGTCCTGCGCGAGCCATGCACACAGGACGTGCAGGACCAACTACTCAGGCAGCTGCGATAACCTTGATCCGCACATCGCCGAGCGCCACGACTTGTCCAGAACGAATCTTGCAGGTCTTGCGCAATTCGGTTTGTCCATCCACTTTGACCTTGCCGCTGGCAACGATCATTTTTCCGGCACCTCCGCTATCGCAGACACCGACCAGTTTCAGTAATTGGTTCAATTCGACATAGTCGTCGTTCAATTCAAATTCAAGTTGTTGCATGGCATTCTGCTTGTGAATAGTAGGAAGAGCTTGCGGTTGTCATCAATTCGCTTGCCGTTATTTAGTAGATCAATTTATTTTGACTGACGCGCTGTTTCCAGCCAGACGTCGAGAGTCGCCAACAGGTCAATCTGACTGAACGAACAGCTTTCTTCAGTAAATAAACTTCCTGCTTCCAGGCGGCTCAACAAGTCTTCCATGACCTCTTTATAGCGAGAGGGAAGTGACGCCAGCAATGCCGATTGCGCACGCCATAATTGGCAGAACTCGGCAATGCCCAGTTTGTCTGTACGCACGGCATTGAGTGAGTCGTGCAGGATTTGAAATGTTTGATCGTGTGACATGAGCAATGAAAAGTGAAATAAAAATGCTGCGCGTCGTTTATCGACTGCCTGGAAACGCCGCGATTAAAAACAGGCCGATGACGGCTAGATAGCCGATCAACCACGCGACAGAGCGTAGCGTTGATCTATCCGACAGATAAAGCCCGGTGTAGACAATGCGCGAAGCGATGAACGCGATTGCCAGCATATCAATTGAATCCTGCGTGGCGTGTAATTGCTGCGCAACCAGCACACCGGCAGCAAAAAATGGAAATGCCTCAAAGTGATTGCGATGTGCAGAGTCGGCACGGCGTCTTATGCCGCTTTGCTGTTCCAGCCAGCGCCGGGGTTCCGAATTATCGAAATCGCGGCGTCCCCATTTTGCAATCGCAATTGTCGCCACAGGCATGATGCCCGCCGCCAATACGCACCAATAAGAAAGATTCATGTTGATTCCGGTAGCAAAGCGACGTCATTGATTTTCAGTGCACGGACAGACATGCGCGACAATTATACTGTCACTTCCAACGGAGTATGTGTGCCAGCCTGTTCCAGGTTGCGGCATGTGCATCGACGCGTATGATCTGACTGTTAATTCACTGAGCAGGACGTTCAGCGATACCATCCTTCAGTCACGTACTGGCGCGATCGATTCTGCATAATCATACAAGGCGCCGAGTATTTCTTCACCATGCTCATCGGTAGTTTCTGATAACTGGTCGATTTCAGAAAACAGCTGTTCTATCGTACGGACCCCGCCTTCGCCATCGAACAGTCTGGCTGCACGATGTTCTTCCCAGCGTTGCGCTTCGTCAGCGGACAACGTGTGCGGGAAATTACGCGCACGATAACGCCATACCAATTCTTCCAGACGCAGATCTGTAAAACTCGGTTGCGCCTTCGCCAATGCCTCCGGCGACAAGGCCCGCAGTTCTTGCAACAAACGTCGATCGTTGTTGCCGACAAAGCCACCGTATAAATCCTCATCCACATCAGGCGTCGCTTCTGGCGGTCTATGAAAAACATCTTGCCAGATCGCCGTCATATCCGGTGTAAGGGCGGCGATATCTGCATGGCGCAAAGCGGTGGCGATATCTAGGCCCCACTTTTCCGTCATTTCCGCAGACAGGGTTTTCAGGTTGTTGATGACGATCGGCGACTTGTTCAAATGGATGGATTTGATCGGCAGGCGGCTGACCCCTTCCGGCAAGGCGTCCGTTCTGCTGAACATGCGCGTGCGTATCGTCGCCGCATCCAGCGATGCGAGTTCGCTCGGATCGGCAGCCAGATCCCATACGATGACTTCGTTCTTGTTGGTCGGATGTATGGCCAGTGGCCAGACAATACCGATGCAACCGCGTTCGGCCGGGAACATACCGGTGATGTGCAGGAAAGGGCGTTTCATGGGCAAGCCGATTTCCGTCGCGACCTTGTCTTTCTTGTGCAAGGCAAAACAGAAATCGAACAGCTTGGGTTGGCGATCGCGTATCAGGCGCGCCATGGCGATGGTCGCGCGCACATCGGACAAGGCATCATGCGCTGCCTCATGGGCGATGCCGTTTTCTGCGGTCAGTTGCTCCAGTCTAAAGCTGGGGCGACCATCCGGGTGGCGCGGCCAGTTGATTCCTTCCGGACGCAAAGCATAGGCGGTACGCACGACATCAAGGATATCCCAGCGCCCGCAACTGTTTTGCCATTCGCGCGCATACGGGTCGATCAGATTGCGCCAGAACATGAAGCGCGTGACTTCGTCATCGAAGCGTATGGTGTTGTAACCGACGCCGATTGTCCCGGTTTCAGACAGCAGCTTTTCGATTTCTGCCGCGAATTGATATTCGGGTATGCCACGTTCGAGGCAGACTTGCGGCGTGATGTGCGTGATGAGGCATGACTGTGGATCAGGTAAAAAATCGTTGGCCGGTTTGCAGTAGAGCATGACCGGCTCACCGATTTCATTGAGTTCTGCATCGGTCCGTATCGCGGCAAATTGTGCCGGACGATCGCGGCGCGTATTGATGCCGAAGGTTTCGTAGTCGTGCCAGAGGAAGGTGTGGTTGGACATCGTGCAAAATGGTGAGGTCAGGAAATACTGAATCGAAAGTGCTTGCAAACAGGGCGCAGCATTGAATCGATAGCCTAGAATGAAATCTGATTGCGTCCGGCTTCCTTGGCGCGATACAGGGCGGCATCGGCTCTGGTGATCAGGTCTTCCGCGCCATGATGTGCATCGAGTGTCGCAATGCCGAACGAGGCAGTGACGTGCGGCAGCGGAAGATGCATGTCTTCAAATACAATCGCGTTGCGCATGCGCTCGCACAGGCGTTGCGCAACCATCTTGCCTGCGCTGGCATCGCTGTCCGGCAAGATGACGGTCAATTCTTCACCGCCGTAGCGTACCGCGAAATCGCTGGGGCGCAGTGCAGCGCTCAAAACACCTGCAGCTACGCGAAGTGCATTGTCGCCGACCACGTGGCCGTATTCATCGTTGAATTTTTTGAAGTAATCCAGATCGATCATGATCAATGAAAGCGGGCGCTCAGCTGCATGTGCTTCTTCGATCAGGTTCGGCAGCCTGTCATTCATCCAGGCACGATTATACAAACTGGTCAGACCGTCAATCAGTGACAACTGGCGATAAAATTCGCCGACCTTTTCGCGCCGGCGCAATTGCGCATTCGCTGCGCGCAGGCGGAATGACAATTGCCGCAGGAGGTTGCGCGCGATGCCATCCACTTCATCAATCAGTTTCCACATCAGGCGCGACGGGATGATCAGCAGGTCGGTTTCTTCCACGGCTGTCATGGTGTTGGAAGGCACGGCTTCGTCGAGTACTGACAATTCTCCTATGCTTTCGCCTGGCAGAATCTTGTCGGTGCGTCGCTGCTGGCTATTGTCGGCGACCAGAAAATTGATCAGGGCACCACGCAATACCACATAGACGCAGGCTTCCGTGCCGTGCATATTCGGTAGTTCTTCTTCCGCCGCAATGCGCAGCACGGTGCATGAAGCCAGCATGGCGTCGACACCATCATCGGTGACGCCGTCAAATAAATGCAGCTTGCTGATCGTATGTCCGGATTCCCCGAAGGTCGCAATTTCTTTCAACTTCTTCTTTCTATTATTCTGATAGCAGCACGCGGCTAACTTCATCGAATTGCAATTCTGTTTCGAGGAATACATGCTGATAAATTTCCTCGCTCAATCCCAGTCCTTCCCACGACGCTGGTGAAACCGGTGGCACCAGATCATCCTCTACGCCGGACATATCCAGCGCATGCGTGATCGCATTCGCGACATGCACGATCGAGGCGAGGGAATGCACCTTCTGGTCCTCCGGCTGGTGATGACCTGCAATCGCAAACCGAATCGTATCGGAAAAATGCCAATGCGCCGCCAGCGCTTCGCCCGCCATCGCATGATCCACACCCATGACATCCCGTTCGGCCTGCAGCCATTGGCAATCATGCAGCTTGCGATACGCGACGACCGCCTCATATTCGCGCCTGAAATAGGTCGCCAGTACCAGGCGTCCTATGTCGTGCAACAACCCTGCCGTAAATGCGTAATCCTGATTCACGTGCAGATGGCGTGCCAGCACGCGAGCACAGACTGCGGTCGCAATTGCGTGGCGCCACAGTGAAATGAAATCGAGTCCGGCGCAACTATTGGCCGGGAAGTAACCAGTCAGCGCTGTGGCCGTCACCACATGGCGCACTGAGTTCACACCTATCAGCGTGATCGCCTGTTGAATCGTGGTGACCTTGGTCTGCGTGCCGTAAAAAGATGAATTGGCAAAGCGCAGGGTCTTGGCTGCAAGTGCCTGATCGAGCATGACTTTGCGGGTAATGACGTTGATATCGATATCGTCGGGTCCGACGCTCGCCATCAAATCCTGGACGATGGCCGGCAATGCAGGCAAATCGCGGATTTGCTCCAGCACTTGATCGAAATGTACTTTGGTAATGTTAGGTTCGGGCAGGGTATGGGTCATGCTTCGTCTCCCAGCCGGAAATGGCGAATGTAGCGATGCAACAGGCCGTTTGCATTATCGTCATCCGATTTGCGGAAAAGTTGTGTCAGACGGTTTTGAAAATGTGCGCGCTGTATTGCATCTTCCTCAGGTGTCAGCTCGCCCATGGCTATTCTGACGGAGACCACATTATGTCTGTGCAATGATTCGATCGTATGTTCGGTCAGCGTTGCGCCTTTGGGCAGCAGAACCTGCCCTTGCGGATCAAGCAGGTCATCTGACAAGACCATGTCCGGCGTGACGTCGGTCAATGCAAATTGCGCGCTGATTGCGGTCATCTGGGCCCTCTCTGTTCATTTTTCGTGAGCTTAGCTTACCACTGGGCGCAGGATGTATCTATCGAGAAATAGAGGGATGTTGTATATGCAAGCGTCTTGTCGAAAAACAGTCGAAACAAGACGAATTGAAGGCGGACCGAATTGCGTCAATGTCTGCAGATTCTTCCTTGCTAACCTGGCACCCCAGCGTGCGCAGATTTATACGCAAAAGCGATTGCGGCCCATATCCTTGGCTTCGTAAAGCGCAGCATCCGCGCGACGTATCAGTTGATCCCATGAGCAATTACCATCCAGCGGCAGCGTAGCCAGTCCAACGCTGATGGTGACCGGATGTTCGCCGCGAAAGCGATAGGATCGAATGGCATTGACCAGTCGCTGGCCGATTACTGCAGCACCGTTGATATCGACGCCCGGCAATACGACCAGGAATTCCTCGCCGCCATAACGGCCTACCAGATCAATGGAACGGCAGGTTTTTTGCAGGATGTCGGCGACTTCTATCAGAACGGTGTCACCGGCAGCATGGCCGAACTGATCGTTGAAGCGCTTGAACAGATCGATATCGATGAATGCCAGCGTCAACGGGCGTTGCAAGCGCACCGATAACTCCAGCTCACGCTCGCCTGCCGCCACAATGGCGCGTCGATTCAGTAATTTGCTTAACTCGTCATGGGTGGCAAGATGACGATTTTCTTCTATCGTCCGTTCAAAATATAGTAGCAGCAAGCCGATGGAAAACAGCACTGTGCCCACGGTTGGTATGACATAGGTTGTGACCACTTCCAAAGTCGAGCGACTGATCGTTGAACCGTCCATAAGGTGTGCGCCAGCGATCCAGAGTTTCAGGACATCACCGATCAACAGCAGCAGCAGGGCGCCCTGCACCAGACGCTGGACAAAGGTTTGGGGCGGACCCTCTTGGCCTTGCCATACCGATCGCATGCACAATGCGTGCAGCAGCATGGTCGTGATTCCAAATAGCAGCGTGCGCGTGGGTTGCGGTGCATCCGCACTCATCAATATTGCCAGCGACAACAGAAAGGCTATGCAGATTGACCACGCCCATGCAGGCCTTGGTTTTTTGTAGAAGGCGAGGACGCCGAACCATTGATAAATCAGTCCACCAATGATCAGCCCTGAACCGGTCAGCAACACAAATACGCGTGGTTCGCGATTATTTAGTATCGCGATCAACGCGCCTATCGCGATAGAGGTTCCTGCTATGGCCCAGTAGCGGGTGCTATTTTCTGTAGGAGCCGCAAAGAAAACGCCCGCCATCACCAGTGCAATGCAAAATTGCAACAGGATCAATATGATGCCGGCGGTTAGTGAATCCATGAGGAGTCCATGAGTACGAGACTCGATCAATGCAACTGTTGGGGATTTAGTTGCTCAATTATAAGTTTAGTTGATTCTTTGTGGAAATGTTGTTAACTATTCGGCTTCATCAAGCATTTATATTCGGACCATCCGGAAAAGCGCCGATTGCATATTGCGATGCGCAAAAAGCGAATGTACGATGCAAGGAGCGTTCCATATTCGATGGAGATCTGTCATGTATAAATCTATTGTTTTTTGCGTTGCTGCCGCGCTTGTGTGTGCAGCCCCTTCCTTTGCTGCTGGCAGCATGCAACCCGGTTTGTGGGAAATGACACTGCAATCGAGTTCGATGAAAAACGTGCCGAAGATTTCGCCCGAGCAGATCGAGAAAATGCGGAAAATGGGTGTTGATATGTCGCAGTTGCAGGGCGGCGCCATTGTCAACAGGATCTGTATCACGAAGGAAATGGCCGCTCGCGAAAGTTTGCCGCAAATGAATCACAAGGAATCCGGCTGCGAGATGAAGAATCAACAGCGCACCAGCGACGGCTATACGATGGGCATGGTTTGTGATGGTGCACAGATGAAGGGCAAGGGTACCGTCAGGACGGTGCTTGCCAGCGACCGCAGCTTTAGCACGACTTCCGAATTCAAGGGCACGATGCAGGGCGTGCAGGTCAACGATCGCACCGACACCAGTGGCAAATGGCTGAGCGCGGACTGCGGATCGGTGCGCCCGATTACGGAGGCGCTACCGGGCAAGTAATGCAGGATAGTCGATTGAGTGAATGACGTTGCGAGGATGGTGATGTGGGAGCATACCGATAGTCCGCTGTTCTTTTACAGAAAATCCTATTCTTCTTCCGGCATGGCGTAAGCGTACTCACGCAAATCGTCCAGACTGACGATTTCCAAAATCTTTTGGTTGGTGCTTTCCAGTACTACCTTGGGCGCGACGCCTGCGCGCCATGCTTCTACCCAGCGATTTGCGCACAAACACCATTGATCGCCCGGCTTCAAGCCCGGGAAATTCCATTCCGGACGCGGGGTTGACAAGTCGTTGCCGCAGCCGCGACTGAACTCCAGGAAGGTGGCCGTCATCACGGTACAGACTATATGGGTACCCACATCATCTTCATTGGTCTTGCAACAACCATCGCGAAAGTAGCCGGTCACGGGTTTGAAAGAGCACGGTACCAGCGGTTCGCCGAATACGTTTTTTGCGATGGGAAGAGTCACTTGCGGCATAAGATAGGTGCGCCAGAAAGGCGTGAAAACGTTGCGTCAGAGGATGCAACTATACGCCCAAATCTGCATGCAAGGCAGCTGGAATGTTGCGAACCTTGCTTGCTCGCAGACATGATTTCAGTTCGCAACATCGGCACGACTTCAATCGTGTTTTTGCAGGCTCTGCTCCATATCTTCCATCTCGATTTCGATCGCCCTGGTACTGATGGTGATCTCATGCAGGGAAACCAGCAAGGACAAGACCAGCATGAAGATGCTCAGACCGAAAATCACTTTCGCGATCGAAATCAGCTCAATAAAAA
The DNA here is from genome assembly GCF_042665175.1 of Herminiimonas aquatilis. NCBI lineage: Bacteria > Pseudomonadati > Pseudomonadota > Betaproteobacteria > Burkholderiales > Oxalobacteraceae > Herminiimonas > Herminiimonas aquatilis. Next base: position 841,921 of record NZ_JBHTCC010000001.1, on the reverse strand, counting down.
CAAGTAGCATCGATAGTGCGCACAGCAAAAATGACACTACGCCCATTGCCTGCATGCGCTGGATCAGCAGTACGCGCTGGCGCAAATTGGATATCTGTCGCGTGACTTCGTCACGCGCGCCGTCCTGATATTTGACGTGCAACTGCCGTATCAATTGTGCCGTTACCAGGAAGCGATTGGTATAAGCCAGCAGCAGCAAAGAGATGGCGGGAAAGAGTAAAGCGGGTGTGGTCAGATCCATGATGTCATCTAGTAAGGGTTGGGCTAGAAAAATGCATGACTACGCTTGTGGCGCAGGCATGCCTATGGTGCAAGAAAAATTCAAGAAGCGAAAAACGCAAGAAGCGCGCCTGCTATGTACGACGGCCACAATGGATGCGAGGATAGGCGCGTCAGGAGGAGCAGGGTTGCTTGCGACGGCATCAAGCAAGATGTCGTCGCGGCACCATTGTAAAGACCAAGGCTGACTACAGGATTACGCGGCAGGGGATATGAAAAAACGTTGGCGGCGTTAATCCGGGGTGTGCTGTCATCTCCATTGTTGAAATGACAGCACGGCCGTCTCAGGCAGATGTCGGCATCTCCACCGGGTCTGGCCCATTTTCCGAAGCCAGGCGCAAGGACCCAGGAACATGAATGGTCGAGGTTGGGAAGGCGATTTCTGCGCCGTGCTGTTCGATAATCTGCATGATCTGGAACAGGACATCCTGTTTGACCTCGTGATAGCGTACCCAGTTGGTTGTGCGCGTGAACGTATAGATAAAAAAGTCGAGCGAAGACGCGGCAAACTTGTCGAAGTTGACCATCAGCGTTTCGTCCTGATCGATTTCTTCATGCGCCAGTAACATTGCTTTCACATCCGCCACGATCGCCGGCAATCTGCTGCCGTCGTCGTAACGTACGCCGATAACCTCATTGATGCGGCGATGCGACATGCGCGATGGATTTTCGACTGCGATAGACGTAAACGTGGCATTCGGCACGTAGAGAGGGCGTTTGTCGAAGGTGGTAATCGTTGTGATGCGCCAGCCTATATCGACGACAGTCCCTTCGATATTGCGATCCGGCGAACGTATCCAGTCGCCGACAGCGAATGGCCTATCCATGTAAATCATCAGTGCGCCGAAGAAGTTGGACAGCAACTCCTTGGCAGCAAAACCGATAGCAACACCGCCTATGCCACCAAAGGCCAGTACACCGGAAATACTGAAGCCCAGCTGCTGCAGGATAATCAAACCTATCGTGATCATCACGGATATGCGCAGCAGCTTGCCGATTGCGTTTATCGTGGTTTGATCGACGTGCTTGCCGTTCTCCGGACTGCGTTTCAGTAAATTTGCTTCGACTCGCGCGATAAAGCGCTGCAAGAACCAGCCGACACACAGGATGATGGCGATGTCGCGCACCGTGGGCACGGATTCCAGAATTACCGATTCGGTATTCTGATGCAATACCTTCGCCGCAAATGCAATGCCGACAACCCAGATCAACACCGTCGCGGGTTTGCGTATCGCGTCGATCAAGGCCTCGTCCCACGGAGTGGTGGTGAGCTTGGATTTTTTGTGGAGGCGCCTGAGAATTCCTGCGCTGACGAAATTCAGCAGCAGGGTACAGAAGACAATGGAAAAAACTTGTATGAAGAGGCGCATATCTTCGGACTGCACCTTGAATGTATTCAGTAACTCAATTACAAAAGACATCTATTCTCCCAGCATCCGACATTGATCAATCGTCATTTTACGTTCATCGACGTGCAATGCCAAATCTCCGTACTTGCATGAAAGCAAGTGTGGGCGATATATGCGGGAAGAATATCGAGCGAATGGATAAAGTGAAGAACTTCTGACGCGACCGGAGAGCACTATTCTTGCGTTCTTGTTTTTGATGAATGTAAATTTCAATCAAAACGCGACCAAGATAATTTCAGAGAAAAATTTCAGTCTCTCAATCAGTAAAGGCGGTGATGGTGTGACGGCGCTCCTTGTTCCAGCCGGTTGCAACCTTGTCTGCTACATGGCTGGCACTGAGCTGCGCGCTGTAGCTCCACAAAACTTCTGTGAAGTTGAGTTTGAATTGTTCCGTCGGCATGTCGTCAGCATGTGCTTGCATTTGCATCTCGGTAATGAGGGCATCACGCAAAGTGATCGTCATGACATTGATGAGCTGATCGCCACTGTTGCGCAAGATGTAAAGGATAGTCGGTTGATCCTTGCCGCGCCCCAGTGGTTCTGTGCGCAGGCAATAGTCTAGAAGCTTGCCGGAAATCTGATCCACATATTTAACGCAGCTCAGTTCGGTAATCACCGGATGATTGGTGCCCGGTGCCGCTTTGTTGGTGGTGAAGGATTGCAGCATGCCCTGATGCAGAGATACCAATTCTATGCAAGGACCGGCATTCAGGCGTGCGTCCTGCAGATGATTGTTGATCAATGTGCCGCCAGCACTCCAATTGCCCTCGTCGAAAAATGTCGGGTTGCCGGGTTGTAGCAGAATCAGATCCATGGATGCCTACGTCATTTCTAATCGCCGAGAGCAGGATAGGCTGGCGTTGCCAACTTTTCCCGCCCTCGGTTTTTGTTATCCCAAATAGATCGCTGATCCTGCAAGCAGGTCTGATGTTTCGCAGTATCAGTAACCGGTTTTTCCGTGCACACTCGGCAAGGCAACATCGCTGGCAACCAATGACCAGATCAACTTGGCAATCGTCTCGGTCGCAATAATTGTGTGGCGATTATCGGCAGCCATCAGCTTTTCGCGTAAATCCCTGCGTACAGCGGGTACGCCGGTCAGGTCGAAAAGTATGTCGATCTTTTCGCCCATTGCAATCAAGGCATCGGTATCGAGAACCGCGATGCCTTGCGACTTGGCCAGGATTTTGCCGCTGGTGTCGCCATTCTCTGCCACGGCGACCACTTCAATATCCTTGTTGGGGCGACGCAGCAATTCAGCCAGAAAGACTGAACCAACTCTGCCCAGACCGACGATTGCAATCGTTTGTTTACTCATGTCTTCTCCATAGTCTTTATGTAATTTCTTTTTTATCCAGTGCCGTCAGCTTTGAATGCCGCAACACCGGTGCACATGACTATAAGCCCAAACGTCGGGCCGAATTACGGAGCGCACGAGATTTATCAATCATGTGTTGCAGATTGTAGATACGGACAAGAAGGGAGGGCATCAGCGGCCAATCCGGAACGGCAGCTGTGGCATAAACAATAGGGCTGAAATCAGGTCAGCTGAGTGCGCGGACCACGACGCGGGTGGCTGCGGCAATGACGTCGTCGCGAGGCTTAGCCTCGTTGTCATTTTGCGTAAAGTAGATGACGGCAACGATGGGTGCGCCGTGCACGGGCCACAGCACGCCGGCATCGTTAGTCGTGCCGTACGAGCCGGTGCCGGTCTTGTCGCCTACGATCCAGCCTGTTGGTACACCTGCCAGCATGCGTTTGCCGCCGGTCGTATTTCCCTTCAGCCACGCAACCAGTTGTGCACGTTGCATCGACGCCAGGGCGTCGCCCAGCATCAATTTTTGCAAACTCCGTTCCATTGCTGCTGGTGTCGTTGTGTCGCGCTCGTCGCCAGGAATGGCGGAATTCAATTCCGGTTCCCAGCGGTCAAGACGGAAGGTATCGTCGCCGATAGCACGCGCATAAGTGGTGACAGCCGCTGGTCCGCCCAGTTCCTTCATCAGGAAGTTTACGGCTGCGTTGTCGCTGTACTGCAAAGTGGCGGCACATAATTCTGCAATCGTCATGCCGTCGGCAATATGCTTTTGTGTAACCGGTGCGTAGCCTGATTGCGTGATGTCATCCTTGTTGTAATGCAGGCGTTTATCCAGCAGTCCGTGATCGGATTCCGATTGCTTCAAGATGGCTGCGGCAACGATGGTCTTGAATGTGCTGCAAAAAGGAAAGCGCTCATCAGCGCGATACTGCACGCGCATACCCTTGCCGGTATCGATCGCTGCGACACCTAGACGCCCGTTCGCCGAGGCTTCCAGTTTTGCCAGCGTGGCATTGACGGAAATAGTCTGTTGATTGCTTGCGAAGGCAGACATATAGTTACCTGCAAAAGGAGTGGCGATGGTCGCGAGTACCAGTGTGCGTCTGCGTGCGAAATCGGGCATGAATCTCTTTGAAAATGGAATGGTTAGTTTAATACGGCGCTGCAGATCATAAGCCGCCGGTACGGACAAACAAGGTTTGCAGCGGCGCATCGCCAACCACGCGGCTGCGGTGACCATGCAATTGATGGTCAAACTCTGCGCCTTCCGGCAACAAATCATTCGAGAAGAAATGTTCGCCGGCCCTGAAGATGCGCGCCGTGCCATCGCGCAAACCAATTTCCATTTCGCCGCTTAATACCACCAGCCATTGTGCCGTGGTCGTGCAATGAAAATCGCTGCTCACACCCGGCGGACTTTGCCGCACCTGAAAGCCATTCGATGGCAAGAGTTCGGACAGCAAGGCCTTGGGCGAACCGCCCGGCAAGGCAATCGCTTCTTCACGAAATTTCGCGAAGCCGTCGGTGTCGGTGTAGAGAACGATGTGTTTGAATGTGGTCATGGTGTTGTGTAGTAAGGGTAGGCAGCGTATGCAAAAGCCGAATGTCACTATTTTCCAATAGCAGACATTCGGCTGGCGACGATATCGACTGCAAGGGTTTAGCTGCTATCCTAACGCATAGTGACGCTCACTTCATTCAGCCGTGCATGACACTGCAGGTGGGCTACCGGCAACTTCAATGCTTTCTGTTACCCAGCATGCGCACCGCCAATGCGCCCAACGAAGAAGCCGTTGCCAGCGTCACCACACCAGCCCAGCCCCATTGCGACAACATCAGGCTGCCCAAAGCTGCGCCACTGGCCATACCGACAAACATGCCCGTGAACAGCAGCGCATTCAAGCGACTGCGTGAACCTGGATCGATGCCGAATACGACGGTCTGATGTGCGACGAGGGTCGCCTGTATGCCAAAGTCGAAACCGATTGCGCTGACCACGATCAAGGCCAGTTGCACATGCGGAGGCACCAGTGGTGCGAGCCACATGGCGGCGAACGAGATGGCCGCCAGGCCGGCACCCAGACGTGTCACCAGTTCGGGGCCGCGCTTGTCGGCAAGGCGACCGGCCAGCGGTGCGGCGAGTGCACCGGCAGCGCCAGCCAGGCCGAATGCACCAGCGGCAGCACTGCCGAGATGAAAGGGCGCGCCGTGCAACATCACAGCCAGGGTTGACCAGAAAGCGCTAAAGCCTACCGCCAGCAAACCTTGTGCATATGCAGCCTGGCGTAACGTGCCATGGCGGCGCCACAGATCAATCATGGAGCCGAGCAGCGCGCCATATGCCAACTGCGTCGTTGGCTGGAAGCGCGGCAATCCACGCCATATGGCAACGACCACCAAGGCAACGCTGACGGCGGCAGCAATATAGACTGCGCGCCAGCCAAATTCTTCCGCGCCCAGGCCGCTGATCACGCGCGACAGCAGGATGCCGAGTAACAAGCCTGTCATCACGGTTCCGACAATTTTGCCGCGATGCTGGTCGGGTGCCAGCGTTGCCGCTGCTGGCACGATGTCCTGTGCCATCGTTGCCGTCAGTCCGATGACCAGGCTGGTCGCAAGCAGCCACGTGACATTAGGCGCGAGGCCGCTGAACAACAAGGCCAGTGCCAGCAAACTCGCTTTCACCAGGATGATGGTGCGCCTGTCGTAGCGATCGCCCAAAGGTGCCAGTAACAGAATGCCCAGCGCATAACCCAGTTGCGTCAGCGTGGGCACCAGCCCGATCATGCGATCGCTGGCATGTATATCCGCACCCAGCACGGCCAGCATAGGCTGGCTGTAATAAAGCGAAGCCACGCTCAAGCCGGCTGCGCTTGCCAGCAGCAGGATGAGCGAGGCCGGTAGTGCGGGTTTGGAGATGCTTGTATTTGTAGATTGAATAACCAACATGATGAATTTCCGGTATTGACGATGAATAGGATTTTCCTCTTGGTGATTGAGGCTGGGTAGTGGCCTTGTTCGTAGATTTGTTATACGCTTAACGTATGACGAAGCTAGTTAAACAAGAAAATATGCAAGCCAATAAACAAGCCAATAAGCCATCCGGCAATCCCGGCGTAGACCGCATAGAGCTGATGGAAACCTTCGTGCGTATCGTCGAAACGGGCAGCCTGTCGGCCGCCGCGGAGCAGCTGAAAACCAGTCAGCCCACAGTCAGCCGACGCCTGCAGACACTGGAACGCACGCTGGGTTTGCGTCTGCTGCAACGCTCCACGCACGTGATGAAGCTGACGGAGGATGGCGAGCGCTGCTTCGCGCATGCCAAGGATTTGCTGGATAACTGGAAGACGATGGAGGCCGACCTGCGCGGCACGCAGGATGAGCCGGAAGGCACTTTGCGCGTGCTGGTGCCGCATGCGTTCGGGCAGGATCAGTTGATCGCGCCGCTGACCAATTACCTGAATCGCTATCCGCGCGTGGCGGTCGAATGGTTATTGCACGACCGTCGTCCGGACTTTATTGCAGAGGGCATAGATTGCGCGATCCAGGTTGGTGCGGTCGACAATCTTTCCGTGATTGCGATCAAACTGTTCGATATTCCGCGCATCGTGGTGGCCGCGCCGCAGCATGTGGAAGGCAAATCAATACCTTTACAGGTGGACGATTTGCACAATATGCCGTGGCTTGCATTGCGTACCTTTTATCGCGATGACGTCACACTGACGCGGCAATCGGATGGCGAGGAGCATCGCTTTGCGATCAAGCCGCGCATGAGTACCGACAGTTTGTATGCGGTGCGTAATGCCGCATTGTCCGGTCTGGGCGTCGGCATCGTATCGGCTTGGATGGTGGCTGATGATATTGCACAGGGACGTTTGCTGCATCTTGCGCCCGAGTGGCGGGCCGCACCGTTGCCGGTTTATCTGGTTTATCCGTATGCGCGTTTTTATCCGGCGCGATTGCGCTTCTTTATAGAAACCATACGTTCCATGATGCCGCTGATAGATGAAAAGACGTCGGCGGTGCTTGCCAGCAAGAACAAGCGTTCGCGCTAAGTCAAGTTGTTGTCGCCAGCAGTGCCTCACAGGCGACTTCCTCGATGGCGTCAGCCGCAGCGTTGTGCGCCCGGACCACCTCTTCAAAGTCGCTATTCGGCACGGGCCGGCTGAGCAAATAGCCTTGATAGGAATGGCAGCCCAGATCGGCCAGGAATTGCCGGTGATCTTCTGTTTCCACGCCTTCTGCGATCACATGCAACTTCATGCCGTGCGCCAGTTCCACCACGGTGCGCACGATGGTCACGTCGTGCGAGTCGGTCAGCATGTCACGTACAAAGGACTGGTCTATCTTGAGCTGATCCAGCGGCAATTTCTTCAGATAGTTGAGCGACGAATAACCGGTGCCAAAGTCGTCCAGCGACAGCCGCACGCCCTTGGCCTTGAGCGCATTCATCTTGCTGATGATGTCGTTGACGTCATTGACCAGCATGCTTTCTGTCAGTTCCAGCGTGAGGAGTGTGGGGTCGATGTTCGAGCGATCCAGGACCGAGATGACCTGGCTCACATAATCGGGTTGCTTGAATTGGAGTGCGCTGACATTGACCGCCAGACTCAGGTGTGCGGTGGCTGGATTTTTTGCCCACAGCATCAACTGCGCACACGCCGCACCCAATACCCAATGCCCTATCGGCATGATCAAGCCGGTCTGTTCTGCCAGCGGGATGAAATCCGCCGGTGACACCAGGCCTTTGACCGGATGCTGCCAGCGCAGCAGCGCCTCCGCGCCGGCGATGCGACCGTCATCACCGGTTTGCGCCTGGTAATGCAGCACCAACTGATTCTCGGACATCGCCTTGCGCAAGTCGGATTCCATCACGCTGCGCTCGGACAGATTGGCTTGCATCACCCACAGCAGCGTCCATAAAAGAACGGTCACAATAATATTGTGTATCCATGTGCCGACCACCCGCACATCATCACCCAGCGCATAGCTGGAGCTCAGTGCCCACGTGGTGCTGGAAAAGAAGATAAAGCCGAGCAGGGCGGCCAGCGTCAGGCTGTGTCTGAGCCAGGGTTTGTCGCCCTTGAACACCAGCCAGGCGAACAGCGCGATCACCAAGAAATAATTGTGATTGGACCGCGGTGCTTCCAGCGTCGGGATATCCAGTAGCGCACAAAATATGCACAACACCAGATAGACGTACCAAAAAAGGACGATAGAGGCAGCGCGTATGTGCCGCTGCACTGTCAGCCAGGCAGTGCTTGCCGCAACGATGATGGAGATCAGGTTGATCGGGAACATGCTCCAATTATCCTGGGCCACGAAGTACACACCCCAGAACAAGGAAGTCGCTCCCAGCACGATGGCGCTGAGCAGAAGGGCGCGGCGCATGCGTAGCGACTGCTTGCTATTCAGGTTTGCCACCATGTCCATGGATATAGCCCTTAGTCAGTGCCAGCAAGCAAATTTAATTACCTTGAGTTAAAAAAATTCTACGCTCAGGGTTAATTCGCAGCAAGGAAAACTGTACTGGGGAGAAATAAACCGTGGTTGAAGCTGGTCTGCAGGAACCTAAGGGCGCTGATTGGCGCGTCGGAGTCGCATGACACTTTGCATGATTCATGCGCGAAGGTCGCAATATGGATGGCCCCGCCGCTTGTGACGGCATCGTCAAAAAACGGTGGCTCTGGTGCGTGCTTAATTCAACATGACTACGTCGCCTTGCCAGCAGGACTGATGGCAAGGCGACGTGCATGATCAGGATGTTGCGGACCAGCTGCAATATGCAGGCCGGCTATTCAATGCAGCCCGACTAATGCAGCTCCGCTACTTAATAGTAGAGAAAGCTCAGAGCTTCTTCCAGACGATCACCGGTAGTGCGCATGCGATCCCAACGTTCCATCGCGACATCGCCTTGACGAAACTCGCGGAAGAACTGGTTCGACTGAAGCTGTGTCATTACCGCTTCGATATTGGCGGGATTGTTGTTGGCGAAGCCAAACTTTTCACGCAATTCTTTCATGCGCAGTGCCATCGAACGGCTTTCGTTTGCGGCATCATCGGCAATCTGAATCGGCGCTCGCGGCGTGATCAGAATCAGCGCTGATCTTTGCAGATCATTCGTCTTCTTGTTCGAAAACAGATACTGCACTACCGGCACATCCTGCAGCCCTGGTACGCCGTCACGTGTGCTGGTTCTGGTCTTCTCGCTCAATCCACTCAAGAGCAATGTTTCACCCAGATTCATGACCACGTTCGCGTTGGCGGTCAGTTCACCAATCTCGATCTGATATGCCACTCTTGAAGTCTCTGAGCTGGCATTCAGCGCGGTGCGTTGCGCCTCGATCTTGAGTTGCACCCGCCCTTGCGGCAGGAATGTCGGCGTGACAGACAGCTTGATGCCAAAGCGTTTGTCCAAAGGCACGATCGTGGTGCCGCCTTGCTGACTGGTCGACACCAGGCCCGCGCTCAGGTTGGTACCTGAGAAAAATTCCGAGGGCAGACCTTCTATCGCAGCCAGAGTCGGTCGTGCCAATACTTCATTCACCGAGCTGTTGGCGTTGGCAATATTCAGTGAATAAGACAGTGCCGGGATCGACACGGCGCGCGTGATGGCGGTGCTGACATCTGGTGTTGCACCGTTGAGGCTGTTCGACGTGACGATGCGAGAATAGGCCGCAGTAGTCCCTGAGCCGAGTTGCAACGTCAATGCATTGAGCAAATTGATGCCTTTGGATGTGGCCATCAGCTCCTGTGTCGACAGCAGCACGACATCGATGAGCAGCATGCGGGGGCCGCTGCCAGCCGCATCTGCGGCAGCTGTAACGACAGGCGTTGCCGCCACTGGTACAGCTAAAGGTTCAGCGGCAGATGCCTGGTTATCAGCGACCGGATCTTCTTGTCTTGGTGGCGGTCTGTAGGCGGGAGCAGACGACGTAAACGCCTGTGCAAGTTGTACAGGCCGGCCGTTGACCGGGTAGTCGGACAAACTTGTTTTCATCATGCCGCCGGCAGGAGTTTTCGTATTGGCTGTTGTTTGCTCTTGCTTCAGATAAAAAGATTTCCATTGCGCCAGTCGTCGATCAACACGTTCGACCTCGGGCCCGCTGTTGGTGAGCTTGCTCAAGTTGTCACGCATGCGGTCGGCTTGCGCAAAATTTCCGCACGATGCATAGACCGAAACACTGGAGCGAATGAAGCCACGATTTGCTGTCGTTGACATTGACGTCTTCTGAAACTGATCCGCCATTGCGCACGCTGTGCGTGCGTCGCCGGTCAGATACGACGACACCATCAAGCCGTAAATCGATACCGAGCTTTCCGGCGTCAGCAACAACACGTCCGAGAATGCCAGCTTGGCGTTATCGAACTGCTTCAGGTCCATATACGCCAGGCCCAGGAATTCTTTGGCGATCCAGTTACTCGGATCGATACGCAGTGCTTGCTGGTAGCCTTCCAGCGCCATCTCCGCTTTTTGCGTATCGCCTTGCCGCGCTTGCAGATGATAGACAAAGCCATTCAGAAAATGCAGATGCGAGTTACGTGCATCGAGTTGCAAGGCTTCGTTAATCGCCAACTGCGCCTGCGGCAAGTCCTGTTGCTTGATGAAATTGACGGCGTTAGTGACCTTGGCCAGCATCTCTGAATCGTATGATCCTGCCGGGATCAGCGGCACAGCTTTCAACATCTCGGCAAAAGATTTTGCAGTTTCATCGGCGTGTGCGGGTGACGTCAGGCAGAGCGCCATCGTCAAGGCTGCCGCGATTTTGCTCAGGCGCATGCTGTGGGTAATCTTGTTCATAAGCGAAGGTATGTTCCAAAAAATATTGATGTAAGTTGTAAGCTGCTGTTGGCTTCCTGCTGCAGAAACCATCAGCGTCAGAGACTAGCGCGGCCCTGTCGATGAAAAGACCAGTTGATCGGTGGACTTGCCTGAGCGTCCCTTCACGCAGCCCAGTTTTTCGCCTGGCGTCACGTTGTAGGTGCCGGGGCTGCCGCCATCGCCGCCATACGGGCCAAAGGTTCTACCCTTGCTGGTCTTGAAGCTCAGGCTGTCGACGCTGCCGCCGCTGCGATAGTTAACTTGCACGATGTACTCGCCTGCCGCCAACGCGATCCTGGACGTAAAGTCGGCACTACCTCCCTGCACAGGCGCCCAGCCGTCCGGATACAGGAATTGCACCCGGTCTACTGTACGGCCGGCGGCTATTCGCCAGCCGATTACATACTGTCCGGCACACACCGCATCGTCACTCCACGCGCCGCCACCGCCGCCACCGATGTGCAGGGTGCCCGCAATCGGGCCAGGCGACGCCGAATCGGGACGGCCATTGCGGCCTGCTTCTTCGCCGTTTTCAAACCAGTGCTCGAAGGCGCCGATGTAATCGGATGTGCCATAACGGCGTCGCAGATCAGAATAGCGGTTCACGTAACTCGCTACGCTGAAGTCCGGGCTGCCCTGGCGGCCCTGCTCGATCCCATAATCCAGCCAGTGCTGCAGCGCGCAGTTGTAATCGGCGACAGTGCACAGTTTTTGCACGTCCAGATAGCGGGCTCGGTAATATTTGACGTCGAACTCAGGACTGCCGCGCCCACCATATTGGAAGCCGGTATCGCGCCAATGCGTCGACAGGTCAATACCTCGCTTCACGACGTCCTGCCTGTTGTCGTAGTAATAGTCCCAGTCAAATACCGACGCCGCAAACCTGGGGTCCGGTCCCTTCTTGTGTCGCTTCTTCTTGCCGAAGCCCTTGAATACGTTGTCGGCCGCCTTCAAGGCACTGTTGGCGGCGTTCGACGATTGGTTGGCAACATTGCGCGCAGCGTTCTTGGTCTTTTCGTATTGCTTGCGGGCGGCTTCTTCCTGCTTCTTTGCCTCGGCAGCAGCGGCAGCGGACGCATCGGCTGCGGCGTTGCCGATCTTCTTCAACTCCGCATTGGCCGCGCTGGCGGTATAACCGCTGAGGTTCTTGTATTCGCCTGCAATCTTGTTGTACGCGGCTTCGAGTTCCTTGCCTATGCAGCCGCTTATCTTGCTAGGATCGACGTTGGCACCGCCCTGGCCCTCGAACACATCGGCGATGTTAGTGCTGGCCTGGATCGCCACCGAGGTCTTGATCTCGAACGGGTTTGCGCAGCTGGCGGGCACATCAATGGTTAGCGTACTGCCGTTCAAAATCACATTGACTACCTGACCGACGAAGTTGCCCTTGAGGCTGATGTTTTGAGATTTAGGATCGACATTGGCCTGAGCCGCCATCTTGATCTTGACCCGGCCCAGCGGACCTAGCTTGAGGTTGATCGCTTCACCCGCCGTGCCTTGCAGTCCGTCCAGCCCGGCAGAGGCATCCAGCCAGCCCATTTTTTGTCCCAGAATATTGGCTTCGCCGGCGAGCCGCATATACGGGCCGTCCTTGACCGCCGGACCCAGCAAGCTGATGTTGAAGTACTTGCCATCCTCGGGGAAGGGTTTGCTGCTGTCGCCGAAGCGGTACTCCGGTGCAGGATTAGGATTGCGGAATTGTAATACCGATAGCGGTTTTGTCGCAGTGAGCAAAGCGTTCTTGTACGACTCGATGTTACTGATGAAGCCGCCGCCGTATTTGGCCAGCCGCACATCGGGCGTGGCCATCGCCACCATCACATGGGCGGCATCTTCCATCGTGAAGTTGGCCGGCGTGGCCATGCGGAAGGTGAAATCTGCCAGATCCATCACGCCGGCCGGATCGAGCAAGGTCTGGAAGTGAACCAGGATTTTCTTGTCGCTGACACCCTTGTAAGCCGCGTTGCCCTTGTAGCCGAACGTCAGCGCATTGTTGAGGAAGAAGGTGGCGTCCGTCAGGTTCATCGCCGGCATTTTCAACGGTAACTTGGCATTCGGCGCGAACTGAAACTCCACGAAAGCCTCGGGCTTCATGGCATCGGCGCCTGCCTTCTTAATCGTGTTGCCATGACTCACGGCCTCGGCTGCACCGGCGCCGGCACCCGCAGCGCCAGCCAGATCGGTAGGGATAGGCATGACGATGGCTGCACGCATGGTGAGCTCGTTGCCGCGCACGCCGAAGGCTTCCATTGCCAGCTTGATGGCGCCGCCCAGATCAGCGCGGGCCGCCAGTTGCACACCGCTGGAGAAAGCGAGCGAGCTGACGTTGAAGTAGCTGTCGCGTATGACCTTCTGCAACGCAGGTGGCATCCGGATGATATCCAGCGCGTAATCGGTGGTAGAGAGCGAGATGATCGGTGAGCTCAAGGCAGTGTCGCCCATGACTTTTTGCACCTTGTCGCCCAACAAGCGCGGCATGGTCAGCTTCTTGTCGACTACCAGCAACAAGGTTTGCTGCGCTTGTCCGCTGGTGAAAAAGTACAACTGCAAAGGCCCCGATTGCGCGGAATAACAACCGGTCAGGTTGCCGCTGCAACTGGTTTTCTGCAGCGCACCGACCATGCCTTGTACTTGGTCCTTGATGCCGGCGATCGGCAGGCCGCCCAGCATCTTCTGAAGACTGGGCGTGATTTCCGGCGCGTTTGCTTGCGCCGCCATCGGCAGCGCACAGGTGGCGAGCAATAGCATGCCGGCGTTGCATAGTATTTTTTTGAAAGGGGCAATCGATAACGGCGCTACGCGTGAAGAGCTCATGGTCATTGCTGTTCGCCTGAAAGCTACGAGTGTAGACATTTCCAGCTAGAAACTTCATGAGCAAACCTGAGCAAATCTGAGCAAATCGGACCATTTGCCGCGATGCGATCAATGATTTGCGTGCCCGGATGCGGTACGCAAAGCTGTGTTCGTGGTGATGAGGCATGCCTGAGAACGGACAGTAGTTCTGTGGCTGTAAACGAATAATGGCCCCGAAAATTCGGGACCATTATTGTCAGGACTTAGACCAGGTATTAGGCCGAGTTTTAGTCCGCTCTTAGCGCGGCCCTGTCGATGAGAAGATCAGCTGATCGATCTCACTGCCGGAGCGCCCGGTCATGCAGCCGAGTTTTTCGCCTGGAGTCACGGTGTATGAGGCAAAAGTGCCGCCAGTGCCGCCATACAGGTCCGGCATGCTGGACGTGCTAGGCATGCCGGGCATTTTGGATTTGCCGACCTTGCCAAACGCGCTGGGGATACCGGATGTACCGTAGGTCTTGCCAGTGTTGGTAATAAAGCCCACTGCGTCTACAGATTCGCCGCTGCGATAATCAACACGCTGGATGTACTGGCCTGCCGGCAGCGTTACATCCGCGGTAGCGTTTTTCATCGTGCCGTGGACAGCTCCCCATTGATTATTGGAATAAAGGAACTGCACGCCGTCCAGGCGATCGCCAACACTGATGCGAAAACCGATGACGTAGTTCCATTGGCATTGCGCCGCATCGTTCCAGGGCTTCCCGCCACCGCCGCCGGCCCGCGTTGGTGGAGAGAATGCACCTGTCGCATTCGATGCAGGGCTACCGTCGCGACCGGCATCAGCACCGACGGTGAGCCAATGTTCCAGGGCGTCAGGATCATCTTCCGGTGCCAGGGTACGCGGCACATCGCCGTAACGATTCATGTAGTCCACCACGTTGAAGTCCGGGCTACCCTGACGACCCAACTCGATGCCGTTGTCCAGCCAGTGTTGCAGTGCGCAGTCCATATTGCCTTTGCACAGCTGTTGCACATCGGGATACCGGTTGTAGTAGTACTGGGCCGAGAATTCGAGGCTGCCGCGACGACCTTCCCGGAAGCCGCTGTCTTTCCAGTGCGCGGTCAAGTCAGTGCCAGGACGCTGCAAATCGGGATTGGTGTCGTAGTAGTAATCCCAATCGAACACTGAGCCGGCAAACTTCGGATCCGGTCCTTTCTTGTGTTTCTTTTTCTTGCCTATGCGCTTGAAGGCGTTGCCGGCGTCGTTGAAGGCTTTGTTGGCGGCATTGTTAGTCTTGTTTGCGATGTCGCGCGCAGCATTCTTGGTGTTCTCATATTGTTTTTTCGCTTCTGCCGCAGCTGCCTTCTCTGCGTCTTCCGCAGCCTTCGCCGCTACTGCCGCTGTATCGGCAATCTTTTTCAATTCCTTGTTGGCCATGTCAGCCGTATAGCCCTTGAGGTTTTTGTATTCGCCGGCAATTTTCTTGTAAGCCGCTTCCAGTTCCTTGCCGATGCAGCCGGTGATTTTGGATGGATCGACGTTGACGCCACTCTCATACTCAAACAACTTGGCTAGGTCAGTGGTGGGATTGATTTGGGCAGAGGCCTTGATTTCAAACGGATTGACGCAGCTGGCATTGACTTCAATACTCATCTGAGTCATCCCCATCACAACCGCGATCTTCTGTCCGGCAAAATTCCCCATCATGGTCATGTTCTGACCGCGCTGATCGATGCGGTTTTCTGATGACATCTTGAAGGGAACCTTGCCCAACGGTCCTAATCTGAGTGTCAGCTCGCGTCCCGCACCAGAGTAATAACCGTTCATGCCGGCGGACATCTCCATCCAGCCCATCGTCTGCCCGAAGATCGCGACTTCACCGGCGGACGACATATACGGACCTCCCTGTCCCAGTGGTCCCACCAGCGCAATGTTGTAGTACTTATTGTCGTCTGGCCATGGTTTGGTTGCATCACCGAAGCGATATTCAGGTGGCGGATTCGGATTCTTTACCTTGAACATGGCCAGCGGCTTCACCATTGTCAGCAGGGGATCCTTGAAGGAATTGATATTGCGAATGAAGCCGCCGCCGTATTTGGCGAGCCGCGGATCCGGCGTTGCCATCGCGAAAATGACATTGGCGGCATCCTCCAGCGTGAACGAGGCCGGTGTCGCCATGCGGAATTCGAAATCAAGCAGATCCATGCCGCCGAGCGGCGTCAGCGGCGTCTTGAACTGGATCAGGATTTTCTTGTCGCCCACACCCTTGAATTGCGCATTGCCCTTGTAACCGAAAGTGAGGTTGTTATTGATATAAAAAGTCGCATCGCTGAGGTTCATGGGCGGCAGCAACAGCGGCAACTTGGCGTTCGGCGCGAACTGAAATTCGACGAAGGTTTCGAGTTTGGTTGCATCAGCACCGGCTTTTTTCATAGTGGCGCCGTCGGCTACATCACTCGCCATGCCGGCTCCGGCTCCGGCACCGCCGGCAATATCCGTCGGGATCGGCATCACAACCGCTGCACGCATGGTCAGTTGATCACCGCGCACGCCGAACGCTTCCATCGTGCCCTTGATCAGGCCGCCCAGATCTGCGCGTGCTGCCATCTGTGCACCGCTGGAGAAATTGATCGAACTCACGCCGAAGTAGCTATCGTTCACAACCTTCTTCAGATCGGGCGGCATTTTCGCGGTGGTCAGGTCAAAGTCGGTCGTGGAAATCGAGATCATCAGCGAACGCAGCGTGGTCTGTCCCATCACGTTCTGCACCTTGCTGCCGAACAGCTTGGGCATCGCTATTTTCTTGTCGACCACGATGATGAAGGTTTGCTGGGTATTGTTGCTGGTGAAGAAATACAGATGGATCGGTCCCGACTTGGTTTGATAACAGCCGGTCAGGCCGCCGCCGCAAGTGGTTTTTTTCAAGTCGCCGACCATCTTTTGCAGCTCGTCCTTGGCATCGATTGCCAGGCCGCCGAGCATTTTTTTCAGCGCAGGCTTGATATCAGGAATGTCGCTGGCATACGCCGATTGCTGGATCGCCACGCTCCCGAGCAGTAAAAAGCCCGCGTGGATCAAGGTTTTCTTGATGGTTCTGAAGACAGAAAGGCGTGCTGCTGTTATGGACGAGTTCATGTTCACTGCCTTGTTCACGGGTAATGTCCCGAGTGTAGGCATTTCCCGGTAGCAACTTCATGAGCAAACCTGAGCAAATCGGACTATTTGCCGCGATGCGGTCAATGATTTGCGTACCCGGATGCGGTACGCAAAGGGTTGTGCATTGTGTTCGTGGTGATGACGCATGCGAAAGAACAGACAATAGTTCTGTGGGTATAAACGAAAAATGGCCCCGAATTTTCGGGGCCATTCATGTCAAGTCTTAGTCAGGTCTTAGCGTGGTCCTGTCGACGAGAAGATCAGTTGATCGACCTCGCTGCCGGAACGTCCGGCCATGCAACCCAGCTTCTGCCCTGGGGTCACCGTGTAGGTGCCGGCCGAGCCGCCACCGCCGCCAAACGGGCCATAGCTCTGGCCCGTATTCGTCGTAAAGCCTACTGCATCCATGCTGCCGCCACTGCGATAATCAACGCGCACGATGTACTGTCCGGCCGGCAGCCCGTAGGTTTTCTGGTTCTTCAGCTTGCCATGCACGCCGCCCCACTGGCCGTTCGCATACAGGAACTGAATACCATCCAGGCGTTTGCCACTGCTGACGTTGAAAGCGACCACATGCTGGTTCTTGCATTGCGCCGCGTCGCTCCAGCCGCCACCGCCACCGCCACCTGCGCGTTTCGGGCCACTGACAGGCCCGGCAAAATTGCTGTCCGGACGTGCATTGCGACCTTCGTCTTCACCGCTGTTCATCCAGTGGTCGAATGCGGCATCGTAGTTATCAATACCGAATGCGTTTTGCAGGTCGGGATAGCGATTGAGGTAACTCGCGATACTGACATCTGCGCTGCCTTGACGGCCCAGTTCGAAGCCATCATCCAGCCAATGCTGCAATGCGCATTGCAATTTGGTAGACGGAGTCGGGCATGCCGCCTGCACATCGGTGTAACGGTTCCAGTAATAGCTGGCGCTGAATTCGGGACTGCCTTGGCGGCCTTCATTGAATCCGTTGTTTTGCCAGTGGGTCGCAAGGTCGACTTGCGCCTTCACAACATCGGGGGCGTGATCGTAGTAATAATCCCAGTCAAATACCGATGCCGCAAATTTCGGGTCAGGTCCTTTCTTGTGTTTCTTTTTCTTGCCTATTTTCTTGAAGGCGTTGCCAGCGTCATTGAAGGCTTTGTTGGCGCCATTGCTCGCTTTGCTGGCGACATTGCGTGCAGCATTTTTGGTGCTTTCGTATTGCTTGCGCGCGTCGTCGGCAGCTTTTTGTGTGGCTTTGGCAGCATCTTCAGCTGCCTTCTTCGATTCAGCTGCGGCCTTGTTCGCTGCATCTTCAGCTGCCTTTGTTGCTACCAAGGCCGCGTCAGAAATCTTTTTCAATTCCTTGTTGGCCATGTCAGCGGTGTAGCCGCTCAGGTTTTTGTATTCGCCGGCAATCTTGCGATAAGCCGCTTCCAGTTCCTTGCCGATACAACCGGTGATTTTGGATGGATCAACGTTGACGCCGCCTTGTGCATCGAATAATTGGGCGAGATCGAGCGATGGTGTGATTTCGGCCGAAGCCTTGATTTCAAACGGGTTGATACAGCTGGCATTCACCTCGATCGCCATCTTGGTATAGCCCATTGTCACGGAAATTTTTTGGCCGGCCAGATTGCCTTTGAAGGTCATGTCCTGACGGAGTACGCCGATGCGGTTTTCTGCCGACAGCTTGAATGGCACCTTGCCCAATGGGCCCAGCTTCAGAGATACATCTGCACCTGCGCCATTGTAAAAGCCGTCCATGCCGGCGCTCACGTCGGTCCAGCCCAAGGTCTGACCAAAGGCCGCGACCTGGCCGCCGCCGTGGAAGTACGGCCCGCCTGATGCCAGTGGTCCATAGATCGCGAGGTTGTAGTACTTCTTGTCTTCCGGCCATGGGTGCAATGGATCGCCAAACTTGTATTCAGGCGGCGGATTAGGATTTTTCATCTTGAACATCGACAGCGGTTTGACCATCGTCAAAAGCGGGTCCTTGAACGAACCAATACCTTTGATGAAACCGCCGCCGTATTTGGCCAGACGTGCATCTGGTGAGGCCATAGTGATCATGACGCGCGCGGCATCTTCCAGCGTGAACGAAGCAGGTGTCGCCATCTGGAATTCAAAATCGAGGAAATCCATCGCGCCGGCTGGCGTCAACGGCGTCTGGAAATGCAGCAGAATTTTCTTGTCGCCCACACCCTGGAATTGGGCATTGCCCTTGTAGCCGAAGGTGAGGCTATTGTTGATAAAGAAGGTCGCGTCCGTCAGTGTGACCGGCGGCAGCAGCATCGGCAGTCTTGAGTTGGGCGCGAACTGGAATTCGATGAAGCCCTCCGGCTTCAATGCGTCGAGGCTGGCTTTCTTCATCGTCGCACCATCGGCCGCAGCGCTCGCGATATCGGTAGCGGTACCCGCGCCGCTGGAGATGTCCATCGGAATCGGTACCACGACCGCGCCGCGCATCGTCAGTTGATCACCGCGAACGCCAAGGGCTTCCATCGTCAGTTTGATAGGGCCGCCCAAATCTGCGCGTGCCGCCATCTGTGCACCGGCGACGAAGTTGATTGAACCCACGCCGAAGTAACTGTCGTTCACAACCTTCTTCAGGTCAGGCGGCATTTTCGCGGTGGTCAAGTCGAAGTCGCTGGTGGAAATCGAGATCATCAGCGAGCGTAGCGAAGTTTGTCCCATCACGTTCTGCACCTTGCTACCGAACAGCTTGGGCATGGCAATCTTCTTGTCGACCACGATGATGAAGGTTTGCTGAACGTTATTGCTGGTGAAGAAATACAGCTGGAGTGGTCCCGACTTGGTCTGGTAGCAGCCGGTCAGGCCGCCGCCGCAAGTGGTTTTTTTCAAGTCGCCGACCATCTTTTGCAGCTCATCCTTGGCGTCCAGCGCCAGGCCGCCTAGCATTTTTTTCAGAGCGGGCTTGATATCGGGGGCGTCGCTGGCTTGTGCCGATTGATGGAGTGCCATGCTGCCGAGCAGCAAAAAGCCCGCGTGGATTAATGTTTTCTTGAGTGCGCCGGAAACCGAAAAGCGCGCTGCAGATACGGAAGAGATCATGTTCACAACCCTATTCACCTGGAAGGCTATGAGTGTAGACATTTCCAGAGGGCAATTTCATGAGCAAATCTGAGCAAATGGCGTATTGCGCATTGCACCTTACTCAATACGACTTGCCCAATATGAATGCCTCAATCAATCCGCGCGCAATTGTGTGACGCAATGCTTGTGACCGGCATGCAGGTGCTCGTATCTTGATTCGACAGCGAAGATTCAATAGCATCATTGATCATGCACGTCGCCGCGTGTTTGTGATGTTTGTTGGGTTTGTTATCCGGCCGCTCGCACAGGGCATGACCTGTGCGAGCGCATGTGCGCGCTTAGCGCAGGATCTTGGTGGCTTCGTAAAAGCGATAACCGACGCTGCGCAAGGTACTGACCGGCAGCGGGGTGCTGCACACTTCCTTGACCTTGTTTCGCAAACGACGCATTTGCGTGTCCAGGCGACGCTGATCATATTCAAGAAAGTCTTCGCCCAGTGCTTCAACGATGGCTCTGCGCGTAACGCTTTCGCCGCCCGTCATCAGCGTCAGCAAAACAATATGATCCTGGTGCGACAGTGCGATGATCGCGCCATCCGGTGCAATCAATCGCCTTGGCGACGCGGATAGTTGCCAGTAGGACGGCCCCTCAGGAAGCAGCTCGCGCGCGACCAGTTGATGATCATCGTATTTGCGCTCAGTGATGTCGCGTGCCACGCCGATTCTCAATTGATGATCCTCGGACCACGTTGCAGACCAACTGATGTAAGCCACCTTGCCATCCTTGCGGATATAGCGATTTTCAAAATAGCGTTGCAGGTAACCGGTCATTACCCGATCTATCGATTGCAAGGTTCTTCCCAGGTCGTCGGGATGCACCATATCCAGCATGCATTTGCCGACCATCTCTTCCGCGGTATAGCCAAAGATGCGCTCGCACGCTCCGGTTACCGATACGCATATACCTTGTGTGTCTACTGCAAAAATCGCATCAAGCACGAAGTCGCCGTAATCGCTTTTCGGGGTGGCGCTTTCTTTTTCCATCTAGTGCTCTCTCAACAAAATATGTCCTGCGTCGTTCGTCATGCAAGGTATTTGGTTTTAAACATCGGCTGGTGTCAAACTGCCGCCTGCGTGTGACCAGTGATGCGTCGATAGGAGCAAATATCGGGCCGACCCAAACCTTATTGATTCGTTTTGAGTCGTGGCCGCATATAGGGCAAACCACTGCATTTTACGGAATCACGCGGATGCTTGCAGCAAGCATTACAACTTGTCATGCGTAGAGTAGAAAACTTGGCGGTGAGCAGGCCATTGTGTGGCGCAATCGCGTGCCGAAAGAGTGCGCACAAGCTGGTGTTGGCGGAACTGCTTGGTTAAATTGCAATGGAGTAATCGATCGACACTGCACGTATGTTGAAGATGCAGCAACTTAATCTGGTGCAAGAAAAAGCGGAGGAAATGGCCGTAAAAATAAACGCTTGCAAATTTTGGCGAATGCAGTCATTATCTGTTCGCGGTGAGGTAACTCGCCCTCGGTTTTGCACTTTCCACTATAGGACTGGCGAAACCCTCATATCAAGCCTGCTACCTTTTGGTTGCAGGCTTTTTTGTTTGTGGGCCGCCATTTTTCGCTTTATTCCGCTCTATTCTTGAGAGTCCGGCACAGCCGCAATCAAGCAGTCTCCAAGCAAAATTCAATCAAAATTTAATCAAGATTCAATCAAGATTCAAGCAGCAATCAATGACCCCGCAAGAAATCAGCAAGCAAGCGCAATGAATTGCGAGCGCTGGTCGGCGCTCGCCATGGCTTGTTATTGCGCGGCGCGCGCCTCGCTCAGTGCAATGGTCAGGTGCTGAACTTTCTTTTTCAGTTGATCACGTTCTTCATTGAGTTCGGTAATCAGCAGATTCAATTTGTGAATCGTGATTTGATCGGGTGTCGCATCGGCCGGCGGCGGAACCGGCTCAGGCTTGGGTGGCAGTTTGGCTTCGCGCACCTGACGGGCGACCTGGCGCAATTCCTTCTTGCCGCCGGCGACCGCTTCAATCTGCTTGTCGCTAGGCAGCGACGAGATCGCCGCTGCCGCATTGATCGAGACGATGCCCGCTTTCACTGCGCTGACCAGTTCCGGTGCAGCCGTCTTTTGGATTTTTTCAATCTGGCCCAGTGTCACCGGACTCACGCGTGCTGCCTTCGCGATCACGTCACGCGTCAATGCGCGTTCTTCCATCGCTTGCGTAGTGGCTGCTGCTTCCGAAGTGTCAGGTGACGCTTGCGCGGTGCGCGCGCTCAGGATCTCTTTCTTGCGCAGCGCCAGCACGCCACGCTGAAAATCCGACACGCTGCGGCGCCCCAGATGATTGTCGATCATCCACAAGTGCACATCGTCTATCGACTTGAATGATTCGTTCTGCACCGTGTTGAAGGCGATGTCGTGCTTCTGGCAGATGCCGTAGCGATTGTGTCCATCGATCAGCAGATCGCCCCACAGCACCAGCGCGTCGCGGCAGCCTTCGGCGAGCAGGCTGCGTTCCAGCGCTGCATGTTCGTCAGGGGTCAGTGGATCGATATACGCTTGCAGTTCTTGGTTGATGGTGATGGTCATGTGTCAGGGAAGTCAGGCGAAAAATAGTAAGGCGACAGTGTACACAGTGATGTCGCATCAGATTGAATAAACACTGTTGGAAAGACGCGTCGAATCGGCCTCGTTCGCGTCATACCCCGGACGATCGAAGATTTGCTACTCGAATTGCTACGCGCATTGATGGCTTGAGCACGATTCCAATCAAAGGCAATTGCATTCATCCGCAGCGTCGCATCAAGCAACTGTATCCCCGACTGTTTATGGATGTAACAGTTGTTTAATGAACCATTTTATTCTGGCTGACTCCGACAGTATTACTTGGAGAACGCCTATGTCAGTACCGCTGATTTCTATTGTTCGAGAGCAACGCACGGAATACAAATGGTCCCTCATTTGCGGGCCGCAATTACTTCACTCCCGATTTGGGCAACAAGACGTTACCGCTTGTTTGCAAAGCGCGGGAGAGGTCACGCCTGCTGACCAACAGATGGTGGAAATAATGTATCGCCATGTTCACATGGGCACGCACCTGATTAAAGACCTTGTGTTGAACGCAGGCAGCCTGGCGAAGCACATCAGCGAAACCTATGCGACGCTCATTGCAGATAAACCGGCAAGCGTCCCTTCAGCATCCATCGCGAACTAGCCGCGCGCGTAATGCCCATCGACATTCAAAATTCTCTCCTTCATTTTCTTGTGACAAAAAAGTTGGCAATAGAAAACTGTAACTATTTTTGAGAATAAAAAATTTTTATACTCGGCGAATAGCGCTGGAAAATTGTTACGCATGATGTAAAATTTGTTAAATCAAGGAGGTGAACAACATGATGCGTATCGAATGGCGAGACAAGTGGATCAACACTTTGATCGATGCGGGTTTCAGTCCCAGTACGGCGAGAGATACTTACCAGGCCATGTATGGAAGAGATGGCCCGGACCTGAGCAAAAACGCTGCGCAAGAAGCCAAGGCCATGCTCGGAAAGTTGAATCCCACTGAGGGGTTTCACACCGCTGATCAAGAGTAGTTGTACGGCTGATAGGTCACCAGCCGTCGCAACGGGACGTTACAACTCTACCTTACGACTCGACCTCACAAACTCGAGGTCACAAATTCAATCATGACACCCGGTACCGGCGCGACAAACAATTGTCGCTCGCCGGTCGCAGGTACTTCCGACGCTTGATAGGCAATATTGCCAGCCTGCAGTTTGGCGATCAGCTGCTTCCATTCGTCGTCGCTCTCCACCCTGAATGCAATGTGATCGATGCGCGACGACACCTTGGCCGACGGATGACTGGAATTGGCCTTGATTAAATGGATGATGGCTTTGCCATCGTGATACAGCCAGTGACCGTCAAAGCGAAAAGGCGGGCGCTCGCCATCGGTCAGGCCGACGATGTCGCAGAAGAAGTGTTTGACGGCGTCGAGCTCGGGCGTGACGACGGTGGCGTGATCTAGTTTCATGCGGCTATTTTAATGCTGACGGCAGACTTTGCCGGCGATGGGTGAGGCTGGTGAGGCGAGGGCAGCATCGATTGTTTTTATCCGGCCAACTTCAGCGCATCGCCGTCCATATACAAATCGATGCAGCCCTGCAACGCTGCTGCAATCTGGATCAGCGCCTATGCGGTGACGGCAAAGCGCTGCTGCAGATAGGGAATGATTTCGCGCGAGCCGTACAGCCAGCGTTTGTTGCTGTCCGCGTCGGTGATTTGCAGGCACGGCACCTTGCTGCTGCCGCCGTGCGTCAACAGCGCCTGGCGATTCTCTGTCGAATGCTGCGCATCGCGTTGCTCCACCTCCAGCGACAGCCTGCGCATCTCTTGCCGCACCTTGATGCAAAACGGACAGGTGCGGAATTGATACAAGGCCAGTTGCCGGCATTCAGCATCGACGCGCGCCTGATCACCAGCGGCGCGCACCACGCCCTTCGGCTTGGTCATCTGCTCATATGCGAGCATAAAAGGGCCAAGAATCAGGCGTACCAGTCTAAAAAAATATTTCATGCATGCCTTCATGTGGTTCGAGTGCCGGGCTTGAGAAGGTGATTGAAAACTTCAATCAGGCAGTCGGGTTGGGGGAGAGTACCTTGCCACTTTCTAGTGGCAGGCACAATATCAGAAAGCGCATGGTAAGCCATTCGTGCCCCGCCTGTGTTTCGGTATGATGGTGGCAGCGCAAAAATATCGGCCAACCCAGTTCATATTGTCCAACGCAAAGGTGAGAAAAATCATGCGGACTCAATCTATTGCCCCCCTCATCGCCTTGCTGCTCAGCATGCCCGTCATGGCGGCGGACGAGGTGCGTAGCGTCACCGTTCAGACCAACCAGCTCGCAAGCGCACAAACCATCCAGGGCACGATCACCGGCTACCAAAGTGCAGACCACAATGTGCAAGTGGCGGCGGGACAGACGCTGACCGTCCATCTAGACACCAGCAACACTTCCAGCTATTTCAACGTCACCGCTGCCGGTGCGGATCAAGCCATGTTTATCGGCTCGACTTCCGGCAATGATTACCAAGGCGTTATGCCATCCAGCGGCGTCTACACGATACGCGTGTACATGATGCGTAACGCGGCAAGGCGCGATGAAGTCGCCAAGTACACCTTGAACATCAAGATAAAGTAAGCGCGGGCACAGCGCGGCAGGTGAACCACCAATAAAGAAAACGAGCGGCAAGAAAAAAGCACGCAACCGTCAGGCGGTCTGCGTGCTTTTTTATGGCACAGGTCAGTAGCGGCGTGGCTAGTGGCCGCTGCTAGCTACCCATATAACCTATCCCTTTTGCCATCATGGCCGCGCACAATATCATCAGCGCCAGCAAGGTCAGTTCCACATGGATGATCAGGCGGATTTTGCGTTTCTGCGCATCGCTCACTTCAGGGACCATGCCTTGCTTCAGTGACCTGCCCCATTTGATGAAGGTGACAGTCGGATGGATGGAGATCACGCCGACGATCACGAACAGAATCATCTTCGCGATGAAGGGCGCGCTGTGCAGATAGTAGTCCGCGCCTTTTTCAAAATACATCACGCGCAAACCGCCGATGATCAAAATCAGGATGGCGGATACGCCGTAGATGGCGTCGTAGATCTGGATTTTTCTTGCGGAGGCTAGTGTTAGTGGTTGCTTGAGCGTCAGCATTTCTGCCGAAAGAATCAACATAATTGCTACGAATGCGAGGTGATGAAGGAGTGCGATAAAAACATCCATAGGAGTGCCCTGTCAAAGAATTTGGTACTCAACCATATTTATCGCCGATTTTATATCTTGGATCGGCCCGCTTCTTGTCTATCGCAGTTACATAGCCATTGGAGTTCACAACGACGCCGTCGTATTGATGCTCAAGTACTCCTGCTTTAATTAGTTGATTAATTGCTTTCTGAATAAATTTTTTATCAAGATCTAATTTTCTTGAAATATCTACGTGAACGCCTGGCGGCCAAGGCTGCTTAGGAAGAGAATTACCTATAAGAATAAGCGTCTCTGGGTCTATGGGGGCTTCATTCGCAAGTTGAGTATTTCGTTCCAGCCAGCGATTTTTTGTGCCGCTAGGCATGTTCCAGCAGCCGATAACTTCTATGCCAGCAAGGTCTTCTTGCCGACAAAATATTTGACACAATTTGTCGGTGTTTGTGACGCGTATTTCATCTTCTTTAAAAGAGCGCAATTTACGTAGGCTAACGAAAACGGACTCGACAAAATCTTGCGAAATTGAATCAATTTCTGTTTCCAAAATATGTTTTTGGTTGAAGTTGAAAGTTCCATGTAGTTTCGCCATTACACATAAAGCAACTGCGCCTCTCCAATTTCCAAGTACACGATTACCTGTCGCCTTTAATTTGGGAACGGTAGCAATCATTCCATTTTCCACAGCCTTAATAACTCCAGCAAGCTTGGGCCAAAGTTCAATTGGAAATTTTTCCGAGAAAATCTCTTCGTAACTTGTAGGGTTTCTCATAAATCTAGTTTTCAATAAACCAGCTTTACTTGGTGACTTTTTAACTAATGCGACAACAGAAACTGCTAACAACAGAGGGGTAACAAACTTCTCTATCGGTTTGCCTATGTTTTTATAATGATTCTTGCGGCGCTCGTAATAGAGATCGTTTCTCTCCAAAATTTCTTCAATGTCTCTTTGAATTTTGTCTGTAGCATTTAAACCCGCCAACTCCACCAGACTTTGATTATTGGTTGCTTGAATAATCGAATCTCGTACGATGTCATCTTCCGAAATAATTACTTTAACTAAAACGCATCTCCCGTTGGCATTGGCTTCGGCTGATTTAAAGTAATTAAAAATTGACTGCGTAGTCTGCAAACCATTAACAATTTGCACATCATGTAATTGAATAGCATTACCTGCTTTTGTCCGCCCGAGAGGCATCGCGTTTGTAGCCAAGATTGTGACGCCATTATTTAACCACCAAAAATCTGGAGACTGGCTGTTGTCTAATGAGTTTGCGATATCTTGATTAACGCGATTGTCACCTAAGAAATCACGGACATTGGAATCAAAAAGATATCTTCTTAATTGACCATGTTCATCGCTGACGAAATCTGCGTAGACGTCGATGGGAACTAGCAATACATATGCATTTTGTTCCTGACTCAATTCTTTTATAAAGGGAAGTTCAAGGATTACTCTTGCTTTTCGATGAAGTGCGATTAGTTCTGTGGCCCCAAAATATTCAATGGAGACCGTCGCTGCACTGAAATAGTCATTAACGATTCTTTTAATCTGCTTTCCGCGTGCCTCAATATTTGAGCTTAATTCGGTTAAATCGCCTCTAGACGCATACGCAAAATAAAAATTTAATGAAGGTAAAGCGCTTGCCGTTGAAAGATACGCTTGGACCGCTGTTTGCCGTGCTTTGAGTAGACGTTCTGAATAATGACCTTCAAATTCGGACGGAGCCTTACTAAAGTCTAAAAGCTCTTCAATTGTAGGAAATAAAGTATTTAGCGCAACTTGTTTGAATGAATCTTTATGTTTGCAGCTAATAATCCAGATGTCTATTTCGGCGTTTTTCTTAGGCCATACTTGATTGTTTAGGTTTCGTAATAAAACTCCATTTACGAAAATATAGAAACCGTCAATCCCACCGTCATCTTTACCGTCTACCCAACCAGATTCAATTTCATCTCTTGTTAAGTCATAGCTTTTTAGAATTTGTTGAAATGAGAACATCTCAAATGCTTCTCCGCGATCCAACATATCGAGAGCCATTCGATCTTGAATAATTCCATCTAGCAGAACAGCATCATTCTTTGCCATATATTCTCCTTTTATCCATTAACTAGATTGAAAAAAATAGGCACCCTTCGGTGCCTATTTTTAGAGATGTTCGAATTACTTGCTGCCCCAACTATCCTTCAACGTCACTACCCGATTAAACACAGGCTTCCCAGCCTTGCTGTCCATGCGATCCGCCACAAAATAACCGTGACGTTCAAACTGCAGTTTCTCATCCGGCTGCACCGCTGTGACGCCCGGTTCTACAAATGCTTTGACGATTTCTTTTGAGTTCGCATTCAATGCGAGCTTGAAGTCCTTGCCGCCTGCATCGGGTTGCGGGTCGGTGAAGAGACGGTCGTATAAACGTACTTCGGCTTCGAGCGCGTGGGCGGCGCTGACCCAGTGCAGATTGCCTTTGACTTTGTAATTGGCGGAGCCTTCGGTGCCGGATTTGCTGTCGGGGAAATAGGTGCAATGGACGGCGGTGATGTTGCCGTCTGCATCCTTGTCCGCGCCCACGCATTCAACTACGTAGCCGTAACGCAGGCGTACCTTGTTGCCGGGGAAGAGGCGGAAGTAGCCTTTGCTTGGCACTTCCATAAAGTCTTCTTGTTCTATCCACAGTTCTTTGCTGATCGGGAATGTGCGGTTGCCGCGTTCCGGATGATGCGGATGGACGGGCGCGCTGCATTCGACTGTTTCGCCTTCCGGGAAATTGTCGATGATCAGTTTGAGCGGACGCAGGACGGCGATGGCGCGTGGTGCCTTCTCGTCGAGGTCATCGCGCAGTGCGCCTTCGAGCGTGCTCATGTCGATCCAGCTATCTACCTTGGCGACGCCTATGCGTTCTGCGAAGAGTTGAATTGATTCTGGCGTAAAGCCGCGGCGACGGATGCCGACGATGGTTGGCATGCGCGGATCGTCCCAACCGTCGACGATGTTTTCTTCGACCAGTTGCAGCAGCTTGCGTTTGCTGGTGATGGCGTAGGTCAGGTTGAGGCGTGCGAATTCGTATTGATGCGGCAGCGGTTTGCTGAAGAAGCCGCCTTCGGCTGTGCGTTCCAGGATCCAGTCGTAGAACGGACGGTGATCCTGGAATTCGAGCGTGCAGATCGAGTGCGTGATGTTTTCAATCGCGTCTTCCAGTGGATGCGCGTAATCGTACATCGGGTAGACGCACCATTTGTCGCCGGTGCGATGGTGATGTGCGTGACGGATGCGATAGATCGCAGGGTCGCGCATGTTCATGTTCGGTGAGGCCATGTCGATCTTGGCGCGCAGGATGTGTTCGCCATCCTTGAATTCGCCCGCCTTCATGCGACGGAACAGGTCCAGCGATTCTGCAGCAGGGCGATCGCGGAACGGCGAGTTCTTGCCCGGTTCGCCAAAGTTGCCGCGATTCTTCTGCATGTCTTCAGCGGATTGGCTATCGACGTAGGCGTGACCGGCGGTGATCAGGTATTCGGCCATTGCATACAACTGGTCGAAGTAGTCGCTGGCGAAGTACAGGTATTCCTTGTCGCCTTCCTTCCAGTCGAAGCCCAGCCATTTGACGCTGTCGATGATGGTGTCTACGTATTCCTGTTCTTCCTTGGTCGGATTGGTATCGTCGAAGCGCAGGTTGCAGCGGCCGGCGTAATCGCGCGCCAGGCCGAAGTTGAGACAGATCGATTTGGCGTGGCCGATGTGCAGGTAACCGTTAGGCTCCGGCGGGAAGCGGGTGATGACGCTAGGCAGCGGCTGGCCGTCCTTGCCTACGCGTTTGTCATGTTTGCCGGCGGCGAGATCGGCTTCGATGATGCCGCGCAGGAAATTGGAGCTGGCCGGGTTAGGCGATGCAGTGTTGTTGCCGTTTTTTGAATCGTTGCTCATGGATGCTTGTGCCTTGCTGGGTGCGCAAATTAAGAAGTAACGGGCATTTTACCGTAGCGCCCGCTGTGCTTGCGCACTATATGCGGGCTGTCTGGATATGATCCCGGATTGCACGGCGAGCGGGGTTGAAACGGGCGGCTGTGCGCGGTGACGGCGAGGTGGCGTCAGCGATGTAGGCAGCGATTAGGCAGCGATTAAGCAGCCATATAGGCAGTGCTGGAGAAGGCGCAGCAGGCGATACGGAACGGCTCAGAGCAAGGCGTCAGGAGCGCAACTGGCGGCGGAATGCATCCGCCGCCAGTTTTTGCCCCGATCTGAACTAGGCCTTGGGCACGACTTTGGGCATGTTCTGGGTCCTGTGCATTGCGCCGCGCTCGACGTACATCAGGAACATCAGAATCACGATAGGCAGCGACAGCGCGTAGAAACCGGCGAACTGATAGGCGAACGCCGCGCCGACTGCGCCAACGGCAAAGGCAATGACCGGCCACAGAAACTTGATAAAGCGCTGCTTGACCATGTTGTCGGCGGCACCGCGTACGACATCGACCGCGTCGATGACCAGTTGCGTGACGTTGCCGGTCATCATGGCGGTCGGTGCCAGGTGCGACAGCAGCAAGCGACCGCAGGCGCTGTGCGAGCCCATCGCGGTGGCACCGATGAGGCCGGCGATTTCTGCCATCAGCGTCGGCTCCGCACCAATCGGGCTGGCCTTGATGCCGGCGACCATGAAGGCGATCAGCAACAGCAGTTCGAGGATGTAGCAGTACCACAGCGCATGGAAGTTATATTTGAGCAGCGCGGCAATCATCAGGCGCGTGAACACGACGCCGAAAATGAAGGCAGGGAAGGCGAGAATTTTGAGCAGCAGCGGGCCGCCCTGAGGATGCGCCATTTCTGCGCCGATGAGTACGAAGTTGCCCGTTACGTGTGCAGTAAATAATCCAAACAGTGCAACGAAACCGAGGGTATCTACATAACCGGCGAGGAAGCCGAGACTGGTGTTTTGGATCTTGTGGCGAACTTCACTGCGTTTCATTGATTCTCCAATTTCTGATGCATGAAAATCCTGCATGACCGCGCTGCATCATCGTGCTATATGAGCTTGCTGGATGAGCGCCATGTTTGATGGACGAGGACCCGAACAAATTGCACAACGATTGCACAACATGCATAAGCAGGATTCGTGCGCACGACGCTTGCAGTTCATATAGCCGGTCACATCGCGGACCACATCGCGGGTCACATCAAAATTGATGTTCTCACAAAGCCATGACGGCGTTGTTACCAGAACGTGAATTCCGCGAAGAATTCGGGAATATTCTGATGAATGCGTTTGCGATGTCGGAGGATTGCAACGCGCCGACAACGCTTTGTCGGCGAGAGATTCATTTGATGAATGTCGCTTATGCAGTAAGCGAAATAACTGCGCGACTGCAGGCTATTCAGTTAGCGATGTGCGCCATGATCGCATCAAGGCCAGGTCGATCCCGGCCACTTGATTTCAGCATCGTTCACAAAGGTATTTTTGACGCGCTTCGATTTGAGGAAATAAGGTATCCAGATCGCGCTGGCGATCAAGGTTTTTATCAGCTCGACGTATAAGCTGCCATTTTGTTGTTGCGCTAGCGCGGGGACAAACGAGGCGAAAAATATATCGGCCATTTGCAGTATGCAGATAAGGACCAGCCAGCCTACATACAGTGTTGGAACCTGTTTTTGCTTTTTGAAAAACAGGAATGCAAGCCACAGCGTGAGAGCTAAGAGGAGGATATTAACGATGATTTCCCAC
The DNA here is from genome assembly GCF_042665175.1 of Herminiimonas aquatilis. Taxonomy (NCBI): domain Bacteria; kingdom Pseudomonadati; phylum Pseudomonadota; class Betaproteobacteria; order Burkholderiales; family Oxalobacteraceae; genus Herminiimonas; species Herminiimonas aquatilis. The sequence goes on along the minus strand of NZ_JBHTCC010000001.1, from coordinate 810,618 downwards.
GATAGCAGCAAGGCCAAAGGCGGGTTGTACATGCCCGACTTGGTGCTCAGCAGCGCGAGCCATAGCGAGGGCCTGAGGATGGGGAAAAAGTTTTGATAAAAGTCGTAGGCGATGCGCAGCGGGCTGAGCGCCATCGCCAGCGCCGGCAGCAGCAGCCAGCCGCCTATGCCGCATGGCTCGGATGGCGGGGCTTCAGATAATGCCGGGGATGCCGCGACGTCAGACATAAGAATCCTTTCATGGAAGACGGCTTCCATTAGAACCCAAAGTTTCTTCGCAGACACCCCCATAAACATGGGATATCAGTGCGGCGACATCATGTTTATTTTAGTCGCCGCTGCCGATGTTGGTGGCCAAAAAATACCCGGCGACTAGCCAACTTGCTAATGTACTTGATGCTGGATTTAATGCTGAACCTAATACCCGACGGCCTGCCCGTCGCGGCGTTGATCACTGGCAGCGATGTAGCCGTTTTCGGTTTTCCAGATGAACTGGCCGGAACCGAAATCCATATAGCTGTCGGCGATGTTCTCTATCTTGTGGCCGCGTGCGAGCAGGGCGGCGCGCACGTCCGGTGCCATCGCTTCTTCGACATCGACCGACATGCCGACGTTGACCTTCCAGCGCGGTGCATCGCAGGCTGCTTGCGGCTGCTGGTTATACGACAGCATGCGGATCAGGGTTTGCACATGGCCTTGCGGTTGCATGTTGCCGCCCATGACGCCGAAGCTCATTTGCGGCTGACCATCTTTAGTCAGGAAGCCCGGGATGATGGTGTGGAAAGGACGCTTGTTCGGTGCGACGCAGTTCGGATGCGTGGCGCTGAGGTTGAAGCTGTGGCCGCGATTCTGCAAGCTGATGCCGGTGCCGGGAACCACCACGCCGGAGCCGAAGCCCATGTAATTGGACTGGATGAAGCTGACCATCATGCCGTTTTCATCGGCGGCTGTTAAATAGATGGTGCCGCCCTTTGGCGGCGTGCCGTAGCTGAAGCGATTGGCTTGTTGCAGATCGATCATTTTTGCGCGTTCGGTCAGGTACGCATCGTCGAGCAAATCCTTGACGCTGACTTGCGTCATGTACTTTTCATCGGCGACCCATTTATAGGTGTCGGCAAAGGCGAGTTTCATCGCTTCGATTTGCAGGTGCTGCGCTTCGACCGAATCGGCCGGGAAGCGCGCGACGTCGAGCTTGTCGAGGATGCCGAGCGCGATCAATGCGGCGATGCCCTGGCCGTTAGGCGGGATCTCATGCACGGTGTGGCCGGCGTAATTTTTCTGGATAGGCGTGACCCATTCTGGTTTGAAGCCGGCGAGGTCAGCCAAGGTCATTGCGCCACCATGTTCTTTCGCATAGTTGACGATGGCGTGGGCCAGTTCGCCGCGATAGAAGGCTTCGCCCTTGGTTTCTGCAATTTTGCGCAGGGATTCTGCAGCATCGGCGAAGACGAAGTTTTCACCGACGTGCGGGGCGCGGCCGTGCGGCATGAAAGCTTGCGCGAAGCCAGGTTGATTTTGCAAGATCGGGATCGCGTTGCCCCATTTCTTTTGCACCACCGGCGACACCATGTGACCGCGTGCAGCCAGCTCGATCGCCGGTTCCAGTAGATCGGCGAAAGGCAGTTTGCCGAATTTATCCGACAGCGCGACCCAGCTCGCAATCGCACCGGGAACGGTGACCGTATCCCAGCCGCGTTCGGGGAATACACCATTGTGTTTTTGCTTGAAGTAATCGACGTTCCATGCGGCAGGTGAGGTGCCGGAGCCGTTCAAGCCGTGCAACTGATTGCCGTCCCACACCAGCGCAAAGGCATCGCTGCCGAGACCGCACGATACCGGCTCCACGATGGTCAGCGCCGCTGCTGCTGCGATGGCGGCATCAACGGCATTGCCGCCCTTGAGCAGCATGCGCAGGCCGGCTTGTGCCGCCAGCGGTTGCGAGGTCGCGACAGTATTGCGCGCGAACAAGGGTTGGCGTATCGATGGGTAGGGATTGTTCCAGTCAAATGACGGCATGGTGTGGTCCTGATCTGTGATGGGTAAAGTGAATTGGCTCACGGCGTCGTACTGGCGGCTCTCTATTTGCGGCGGAGTATCAAGTCGGCCATGAATTTAAGTCAGCATGTTTAAGTCAGCATGTATTAACTATCAGGAAGCTTACGGCAACCTGAATGAATTTAATCGGCTTGCGCGTGTCTGTCATGTATGCGGATGATGGATATTGTCATTGATATGCGTGATATGGGTAATGTGCAGCGCCATCATTCAACACCGGCAACACAGGCAGACGCAACAGGTAACACGAGGTACGGCTGCGCAAGACTTGCACATTCTATAGCGAGTCGCGCACGCTGTTATAAACTGAAGACAGACTTGATGACGGGAACGATGTATGTGGCCTTATCCAAAAATTGTGGCGCATCGCGGTGGCGGTGTGCTGGCACCGGAAAACACGATTGCGGCGATGCGCTGCGGACTCAATCATGGCTTCCATGCGGTTGAATTCGACGTGATGCTGGCAAAGGATGGCGTGCCGGTGGTGATGCACGATCCGAACTTTGGCCGCACGATTGCGGGCGAGGGCTGTGTCGCCGACTTTACGGCGCAGGAGCTGGCGGCGCGCGATGCGGGCGCGTGGTTTGGCGAAGAATTCATAGGCGAGCCGGTGCCGACCTTCGAGCAGGTTGCCGCTTTTTGCATGCACAACGCGATCTGGATGGATATCGAGATCAAGCCTGTCCCCGGCTTCGAGGACCAGACCGGCTGGGTGGTGGCGCAGACGACGCGGCGCTTGTTTGAATCGGTGCTGGACAGGTCATCCGCGACCTTGCCGCTACTATCTTCGTTTTCGTTTGAGGCTTTGCAGGCGGCGCAACTGGCGGCGCCGGATATTCCACGCGGGTTTTTGGTCGATGAAATTCCGCCCGATTGGCACGAGCGCTTGCTGGCGCTGGGTGCGATCGCCTTGATGACCAGCCACAAGAACCTGACGCCGCTGCTGGCACGCGCGGTGAAGGATGCCGGTTTCGGGCTGTTTTGCTATACCGTCAACCACGCGGCACGCGCGACGGAAATCCTGTCTTGGGGCGTGGATGGCTTTTGCACCGATCGCATTGATGTGATCGGCCCCAACTTCAGCGGCGCAGCGACGGTGCTGCGCTGAAACCCGCTTGCCCGGTTTGAATCCATCTGAAAATTGGCGCAGCGGGTCATATTTGCCTGCTCTTTTGCTCCGGCCCTGCTGCTGTTTTACTGTTGTTTCAAGCACAAAGCCGGGGCTTGTTATGCGCTTATCGCAGACGCATATACCGTATAATCGCCGCTTTGCAACGCCAATTTCCTTACATTAGCCACAACATGAACTCGTCCGAAATCCGCGAAAAATTCCTGAAGTTCTTTGAGTCCAAAGGCCACACCATCGTGCCGTCCAGCCCGCTGGTTCCTGGCAACGACCCGACCCTGATGTTCACCAACTCGGGCATGGTCCAGTTCAAGGACGTGTTTCTGGGCGAAGACAAGCGCCCGTATGTGCGTGCGACGTCGGTGCAAGCCTGCCTGCGCGCTGGCGGCAAACACAACGATCTGGAAAACGTCGGCTATACCGCGCGTCACCATACTTTCTTCGAAATGCTGGGCAACTGGTCCTTCGGCGATTACTTCAAGCGCGACGCGCTGATGTGGTCGTGGGAACTGTTGACCAAGGTCTACGGCCTTCCGGGCGAGAAGCTGCTGGCCACGGTCTATATTGAAGATCAGGAAGCCTACGACATCTGGACCAAGGAAATCGGCTTGCCGCCTGAACGCGTAATCCGCATCGGCGACAACAAGGGCGGACGCTACAAGTCGGACAATTTCTGGATGATGGCGGACACCGGCCCCTGCGGCCCTTGCTCGGAAATTTTCTACGATCACGGCCCGCATATCGCCGGCGGTCCTCCGGGCAGCCCGGATGAAGACGGCGATCGCTTCATCGAAATCTGGAACAACGTGTTCATGCAGTTCGACATGGCGGAAGACGGTTCGGTCAAGCCGTTGCCTGCACCTTGCGTCGATACCGGCATGGGTCTGGAACGTCTGGCAGCGATTCTGCAAGGCGTGCACAGCAACTACGAGATCGATACCTTCGCAGCTTTGATCAAGGCTGCTGGACGTGAAACAAACACTACCGACCTGAAAAACAATTCTTTGCGCGTGATCGCCGATCACATCCGTGCAACCGCATTCCTGGTGGCCGACGGTGTGATTCCATCGAACGAAGGTCGCGGCTATGTACAGCGCCGCATCATTCGCCGCGCGATCCGTCACGGTTACAAGCTGGGCCAGAAAAAACCTTTCTTCCACAAGCTGGTGAAAGACCTGGTCGAGCAAATGGGTGCCGCTTATCCCAAGCTGCAAGCCGATGCACAACGCATTACCGATGTACTGAAAGCCGAAGAAGAGCGCTTCTTTGAAACGCTGGCTAACGGTATGGAAATTTTAGAGCGCTCGTTCAAGTTGGATAAAGTACTTACCAAGACTAATCAAGAACTTGATGGCAGTACTCCTGAATTCAAGTTGCCAGGTGATGTGGCCTTCAAACTCCATGACACCTTTGGCTTCCCTCTTGATTTGACCGCTGATGTTTGCCGTGAAAATGGTCTCACCGTCGATGAAGCAGGCTTCAATGCCGCGATGGAAAAACAAAAAGCCGCAGGCCGCGCAGCAGGCAAGTTCAAGATGGAACGCGCAGTGGAATACACAGGCGCGGGCAATGTCTTCACGGGTTACGAAAATCTGGAAGAAGACGCAAGCGTGGTTGGCTTGTATTTCGAAGGCACTGCGGTCAATGAATTGAAAGAAGGCCAGGCCGGTATCGTCGTACTCGACAACACGCCGTTCTATGCAGAAAGCGGCGGTCAGGTGGGCGACCAGGGCTGTGTCTCGGCCGAGGGCGTGCAGTTCGGTGTCGAAGATACGCAAAAGATCAAGGCGGATGTCTATGGTCATCATGGCGTGCAGATGCAAGGCAGCTTGAAGGTCGGCGACAAGGTAAAAGCTGCCGTCGATGGCGCACGTCGTGCCGCCACCATGCGCAATCACTCGGTCACGCACATCATGCACAAGGCTTTGCGCGAAGTGCTGGGCGACCATGTGCAGCAAAAAGGTTCGCTGGTCGATGCTGACAAAACGCGTTTTGACTTTGCCCACAATGCGGCGGTCACGCATGAACAGATACTCGAAATCGAAAAGCGCGTTAATGCAGAAATCCTCGCGAACTCGGATACGCAAGCACGTGTGATGGATATCGAATCTGCGCAAAAAACCGGCGCGATGATGCTGTTTGGCGAAAAGTACGGCGAAAGCGTACGCGTGCTCGACATCGGTTCCAGTCGCGAATTGTGCGGTGGTACGCACGTCACCCGCACCGGCGATATTGGTTTGTTCAAGGTCATCGGCGAGAGCGGCGTTGCTGCCGGCGTACGTCGTATCGAAGCGATTACCGGCGCAAATGCCTTGAGCTATCTGCAAGACCTGGAAGCGACTGTGCACAGTGCAGCAGCGACCTTGAAGTCGCCACCGCTTGAATTGCAAACGCGTTTGATGCAAGTGCTGGATCAAATGAAAACGCTGGAACGTGAAGTCAATGCGCTGAAAGGCAAGCTCGCTTCTTCGCAAGGCGACGATCTGTTGTCGCAGGCAATCGACGTCAACGGCATCAAGGTCTTGGCAGCGACACTGGAAAATGCCGATGCGGGAACCTTGCGTACCACGATGGATACCTTGAAAGACAAGCTGAAAACTGCTGCCATCGTTCTGGCTGCAGTCAACGACGGCAAGGTCAGCCTGATCGCCGGTGTCACAGCCGATGCAACCGGCAAGGTTAAAGCGGGCGAGTTGGTTAACTTTGTTGCGCAGCAAGTGGGCGGCAAAGGTGGCGGTCGTGCCGATATGGCGCAAGCCGGCGGCACCGATGCCAGCGGTTTGCCGGCAGCCTTGAAAGGCGTGGCAGCCTGGGTGAACGAACGAAGCTGATGCATTTTTAATCGCTCCGATCGCGAGCGATAATTCTCTACGGCAACAAAAAAGCGACGCGGCAAAATTGCCGTGTCGCTTTTTTTATTCTTTGCCTGCAATTTTTGTTAATGATTGCAAATTCGTGCCGTTACCAGATTGCGTGGCGTAAATAATGCTTATGCTACATGGTATCTTCTGCCCTCATTTCGATACGCAATTCCGTAGTAGACGAATCAATGTGCATCTCCCATCTTCGATAGGCGGCACAGAATTCGCAAGTGTTGCAACAGGGAAATTGTGAGTATAAGCATCAACCATCCGGCATTGTCTGCATCTGCGGTTTTTGCGCGTGATGTCGGAGGCGTGTTGCCTTCTTTTGTTCGACTCTGCGCATTTTTGATCGCCATGTTTTCTGCCTCGTCTGCCTTGGCCTGGGGCTTCGGAGAAATGCGCTTGCAGTCCGCACTGGGCCAACCACTCAAAGTCCAGATCGGATTGCTGGGTGATGACGCAGGCAAGGCCGAGGCGCTTTGCTTCAAGGGTTCCTTGCAATCCCTGGATGGCGTCTCGCTGGGAGGCGTTACCGTTGCCCTGCAGGCAGAGAACGCACTCATCAGGCTGGCGACTACACGCAACATCAATGAACCTGCTGCGTCACTCATCGTCAGCTATACCTGTCCACCACACATAAAGCGCGAATACACGATTCTTCTCGATCCTGTACCGAGCCGCGCATTGCCTGTCGTTACGCGTCAACAGGAGTCGCCGCAGCCCGTAATGCCGTCAAGCGAATCTGCGGCGCAAGCCACGAACGCTGCGGCTGGCGACAAGCCTGTGAAAAAACCGCGTCGTCGTGTTCAGGCCGAGCCTGTAGTCGCCACTGACGCAAGCGCGGCAGCAGCGCCAGTGGAGGCGCGCGCATCCCGCAAAAAAGAACGCGACAAACCATCCGAACCTGTCAAAAATGTGCTGCGTTTGGGTCAGAGTGATGGGCTTGGGCCGCATCCGCTGGATGGCAAGGCAGGTGTTCATCTGTTGCTGAGTTATGCCTTGCGTGGTGCGGCGCTTCCACCGGCGTCCGCATCTGCGGCTACGACTACTACGCAACCTGTTGTCGCCGCAGACCAGCCGGCTGTCGTTCCTGCTCCAGCACCTGCCGAAGATGCCGCCGCGCTGGCCCAGGCGGCGCAGGCGTTAGCGATGACGCAGTTGATGGAAAAAATACAGACGCTGGAAAACAAGACGGAAGATCTGCGTAAACAGAACAACCTTCAACTCACTGCGCTCGAAGCGGCACAGAAAAATCAGGCTTCGACGTCGAGCGATTATCTGCTTTATTTTTTGCTGTTGGTCTGCCTGGTTGCGATTGGTTGGCTGATGTGGCGCATGCACAGGATACGTACGAATGTGGAGACTTCTTCCTGGCAGCAAATCGTTCCTTACGATGAATATCCTTACCCTGAACGCGGCTGGGAGGTCGAGCAGACGGTTGCCCCACTCGCGCCAATCGCACCAATCGCAGATGCAGGGACATCCCCGGCAAATGACTCGGCAGAGCAAGAACCGTCGGCGGCGGCAGTCGTGGCGAAGGTGGCAGCAGCAGCAGCCTCATTCGACGATGGCGATCAATATTATGACAATCGCTTGAAAGTATCGACTGCGGAGGAAATTTCGGACGAGATGCAGCAGGCGGAGTTCTGGTTGAACATGAATCAGCCGTTGCGCGCAATTGAAGTGCTGGAAGCCAAGCCGGACCATGAAAGACCGACGTCCCCTGTGCACTGGCTCAATCTGATCGACCTCTACCGCCTTGCCGGAGAACGCAACAAGTACGAACAGATGGCAGCACGTTTCATGAGCGTATTCAACGCGCGCGTCGCCCCCTGGGATGATGACGCAGCTGCCCCGGAGAATTCGCGCGGTCTGGAAGGTTTCCCGGTGGTCATGGATCGCATAGTTCAACTGTGGCATACGGAAGCCTTGCTGTCGTTCCTCGAAAACCTGTTGATAGACGAGCGGGATGGCGCTCGCGCAGGCTTTGATCTGGCGGCATATCGCGACATTCTGTTTTTGACGAATATCGCGCATGGCGTCAAGGCAGCCAAGCGGTTTGATAAGTCGCCGGCCGCTCCTGACTGGTCTATTTTGTAATGGCAGTAGGTGCGGGGATGATACTTAAATGCCAATCATCGCCGCATCAGGTTTCACCCGTCTGGGTTTGGGAGTAGAATCGCCCGTTCCTCAATAGTGATTGATGTGAGAGAAAATCAATGGAATTTACCAAGGACCTCGATGCACGAGGTTTGAATTGCCCTTTACCAATATTGAAGACGAAGAAGGCGCTGGCGGATATGACCACGGGTCAGATCTTGCGTGTGCAGGCAACCGATCCTGGTTCCGTGCGCGATTTTCAGGCGTTTTCCAAGCAAACCGGTAATGAATTGGTAGAGCAGAGAGAAGAGAACGACGTATTCACCTTCTTCATGAAACGCAAGTAAGAGCGACATCAAGCTGCTTTTTTCTGCCAGTCTGTTCCACCGCAATTCCCCTTTGTGCGCATGCACGCTACGGGCGCACCGTGCCTGACACTCTGTTATTCCCCATGTTGATATCGGTGTTTCAAGGCCGGATGTCGCGTGGCGTTTCGGCTTTGTGGTCTAGTCTGCGCATGCCAGCCTGAATCGCCGATACGGAAGTCCGCTTGCACTTCCGTTTATAATCGTTCCCAATTTACATTTATGTCATTCTGATTTTTTTCAAAGGCAGAGCTATGAAAGTGCTGGTTCCAGTCAAACGTGTGGTTGATTACAACGTCAAGGTCCGCGTCAAATCGGATCAATCCGGTGTCGATATCGCCAACGTCAAAATGTCGATGAATCCCTTCGATGAAATCGCCGTGGAAGAAGCGACGCGCTTGAAAGAAGCCGGCAAGGTCACCGAGATCATTGCCGTTTCTTGCGGCGTCCTGCAATCGCAGGAAACCCTGCGTACCGCGATGGCCATCGGTGCCGACCGCGCCATCCTGGTGGAAACCGATGTCGAGTTGCAGCCTTTGGCCGTGGCCAAACTGTTGAAGGCGATCGCCGACAAAGAGCAGCCGCAACTGATCATTCTGGGTAAACAGGCGATCGATGACGACGCCAACCAGACCGGTCAAATGCTGGCAGCCTTGCTCGACTGGCCGCAAGCAACTTACGCATCGAAGATTGAAGTCGATGACTCCAAGGCTGACGCGCCCCGGGTCAAGGTGACGCGTGAAGTCGATGGCGGCATGGAAGTAGTCTCGCTGACATTGCCGGCGATCGTCACGACAGATCTGCGTTTGAACGAACCGCGTTATGTGACGCTGCCCAACATCATGAAGGCCAAAAAGAAAACGCTGGATAACGTCAAGCCAGCCGATCTGGGCGTCGATGTCACACCGCGTTTGAAAACGCTGAAAGTGACCGAGCCGGCCAAGCGTTCCGCCGGCATCATCGTGCCGGACGTGGCGACCTTGGTTGCCAAACTGAAGACCGAAGCCAAAGTTATTTAATCACCTGCTGCGACTGCGCATCAACAGATGCAGCCGCATGGTTGGAACAATTACAGGAAATCATCATGACCGCACTTGTCATTGCCGAACACGATAACGCCTCCTTAAAAGGCAGCACCCTGCACACGATTACTGCCGCGCTTCAATGCGGTGGCGAGGTGCACGTTTTGATCGCCGGCCATCAAGCCGATGCAGCAGCACAAGCCGCTGCAAAAATTGCAGGCGTAGCCAAGGTACTGGTAGCCGACGGCGCACAATTTGCCGATGGCCTGGCAGAAAATGTCGCGGCACAAGCGCTGGCACTCGCCAGCAACTATTCGCATATCCTCGCACCGGCAACGGCCTACGGTAAAAACATTTTGCCGCGTATAGCTGCCAAGCTCGATGTTGCGCAAATTTCAGAAATCACTAAAGTCATTTCCGCCGATACTTTCGAGCGTCCGTTTTATGCTGGTAATGCAATCGCAACCGTGCAATCGTCGGATGCGATCAAAGTAATCACTGTGCGTACGACGACGTTCGATTCCGCAGCAGAAGGCGGCGCGGCGACTGTGGAAAACGTGACTGCGGTTGCCGATTCCGGCAAGTCATCATTCGTGTCGCGCGAGCTGGCAACCTCGGCACGTCCTGAGTTGACGGCTGCGAAAATCGTCGTCTCCGGCGGTCGCGGCATGGGCTCGGAAGAAAGCTTCAAGATCCTCGAACCTCTGGCCGACAAACTCGGTGCTGCGATGGGCGCATCGCGTGCCGCAGTTGATGCGGGCTACGTGCCTAACGATTGGCAAGTCGGTCAAACCGGCAAGATCGTTGCGCCTGATTTGTATATCGCGGTTGGTATCTCGGGCGCGATCCAGCATCTGGCCGGCATGAAGGATTCCAAAGTGATCGTGGCAATCAACAAGGATGCGGAAGCGCCTATCTTCTCGGTGGCGGATTACGGCATCGTGGGCGATCTGTTCGAGATCGTGCCTAAGCTCGTTGCTGAGCTGGGCTAAAGAAATACGTAATATGCAGGTGGCAAAAATTGCCATCTGTAAAAGAAGTGGGCGGGACGTGAAGGCGAGTTGTGGTGTGTTCGGGATTTTTTCTGGCACACTGCGATTTACTGAACGTCCTGCCCATTTTCTTTAGGAGCTTTGCATGAGCTACGTCGCACCGTTAAAAGACATGCTGTTCGTGATGAACGAGTTGGCCGATCTGAAAGCCGTCAATGCCTTGCCGGGTTGCGAAGATGCCACGCCGGAAACGGTAGAAGCGGTGCTGGAAGAAAACGCACGCTTTTGCAGTGAAGTGATTGCGCCGCTCAACAAGACTGGCGATCAACATCCAAGTACATGGAAAGACGGCAAGGTCACGACCACGCCCGGCTTCAAGGAAGCATTCAAGGCATACGGCGAGGCCGGCTGGCAGGGCGTGCAGCATCCTGTCGATTTTGGCGGACAGGGTTTGCCGAAACTGGTGGCGACGCCTTGCATGGAAATGCTGAATGCAGCCAACCTGTCTTTTGCCTTATGTCCGTTGCTGACCGATGGTGCGATCGAGGCGTTGATGACGGCTGGCTCGGACGAGCAAAAAGAAAAATTTCTCCCTCATTTCATTTCCGGTAAATGGACCGGCACGATGAACCTGACCGAGCCGCAAGCCGGCTCCGATCTGGCGATGGTGCGCTCGCGTGCAATTCCGCAGGGCGATGGTACGTACAAGATTTCTGGTACCAAGATATTCATTACCTACGGCGAACACGACATGGCGGAGAACATCATCCACCTCGTACTGGCGCGCACGCCGGATGCACCGGAAGGCGTGAAAGGGATATCGCTGTTTGTCGTGCCGAAGTTTCTGGTCAATGCAGATGGTTCGCTGGGCGAGCGCAATGATGCATTTTGCGTATCCATCGAACACAAGCTGGGCATCAAGGCGAGTCCGACGGCGGTATTGCAGTTCGGCGATCACGGCGGTGCCATCGGCACCTTGATCGGACAGGAAAATCGCGGGCTGGAAACCATGTTCATCATGATGAACGCGGCGCGCTTTGCTGTCGGCATGCAAGGCATCGCGGTGGCGGAACGTGCGTATCAAAAAGCCGTCGCGTATGCGAAAGATCGCGTGCAGTCGAAAGACCTGGAAGGTTCGGCGACGGCGGTTTCCATCATTCATCAACCGGACGTGCGGCGCATGTTGATGGCTATGCGGGCGCAGATAGAAGCTGCGCGTGCGCTGGCGTATGTAGGTGCTGCGGCGTTCGATATTGCACATCATCACACTGATGAAAAAGTACGCAGCAGCAATCAGGCTTTCTATGAGTTCTTGGTGCCGGTCATCAAAGGCTGGTCGACTGAGATGTCGATTGATGTCGCATCCACCGGCTTGCAAATACACGGCGGCATGGGCTTTATAGAGGAAACAGGCGCTGCGCAATATTATCGCGATGCCCGCATTCTGACGATTTACGAAGGCACGACGGCGATTCAAGCCAACGATCTGGTCGGTCGCAAAACTGTGCGCGATGGCGGCGCGGTGGCGCGTGACATCATTGCTCGCGTACGAGAAACGGAAGCCGCATTGGGAGCATCGTCATCTGCCGATTTGCAGGCGATAGGCAAACATCTTGCCTCCGCTGCAGGCGCGCTCGACGCAGTCGTGGCGTATGTGGTGGCGAATATTCAATCCGATATCAAAGGCGTGTTTGCGGGCAGTGTGCCGTATCTAAAACTGGCCGGTATCGTGCTGGGTGGCTGGCAAATGGCGCGCGCTGCATTGGTCGCGCAACAGAAGCTGGATGCGAAAGATGGCGACGCGAAGTTTTATGCGGCAAAGGTTGCGACCGCGCGTTTCTTTGCCGATCATTATTTGTCGCAGGCTGCTGGATATCGCAGTGCGATTTTGGACGGTAGCAGCGGTGTATTGGCGCTGGATGAAGATCAGTTCTGAATGACTGCCTGTCGGACGCTAATGAGCCGCCCGACCAAACTCGCGCGTCGCTCCTGCGATCGGTGCTAGCGCAAACGGCCGATGTAACCGCGATCGACCGGATCGCCATTATCGGCGGGTGCCGTTGCCGCAGGGGCTGCCGCTGCAGGCGGTGCTGCAGCGTGTTCGGTCATGCGCGCAATCAAGGGTGGTTTGGGTTCCGCGACCACGAATAAACCCTCAGGACCAAAGAAAATGTCCTGCAGTTTGACGCCTAATTCCTGCAAGTCTTCTATAGGCGAGAGGGATGCCATTTTCAATAGGTAACGGCAATAGGCCGGGTCGATACGCATGTACTCGATATCGGTTACCCGGCCGGTTTGCCGGCGTAATGTGACGTGCAGCCGGCCCATCAGGGCAAATGCCTGATTTTCCAGAGCTGCCCGTGTGTGGTGTTCATCGCTCATAGTACGTGCTCACCATGTTGTTCTAGATCGAGACCTTCACGTTCGGCTTCTTCGCTGACACGCAAGCCGACCAGTGCATTGACGATGCCCAGAATGATGGCCGTCATGACGGCCGAGAAGACGACGGTGACGATGACGCCGAAAGCTTGATTGCCGAAACTGCTTTCCACGCCGCCTATGCTCTTGACGGCAAACACGCCGGTTAATAAAGCGCCGACGATACCGCCGATCGCATGCACGCCGAACACGTCCAGCGAGTCGTCATAACCCATTCTGGATTTGAGTGCGGTTGCGCCCAGATAGCAGGCCAGGCCCGCGGCGGCACCGATCACCAGTGCACCCGTGACGCCGACGAAACCGGATGCCGGCGTAATCGCGACCAGGCCGGAAACCGCACCGGATACCAGACCGAGTACCGAAGGTTTGCCCCGACGCGCCCATTCTATGAACATCCATGACAAGGCACCCACTGCGGTAGCGATTTGGGTAACCAGCATTGCCATGCCGGCGCGACCATCTGCAGCCACTGCTGAGCCGGCATTGAAGCCGAACCAGCCTACCCACAGCATCGAAGCGCCGATAACGGTCAGCACCAGATTGTGCGGCGGCATCGGCTCTTTGCCGAAGCCCAGACGTGGTCCGATGATGATTGCTGCCACCAGGCCGGACACGCCGGCATTGATGTGCACGACTGTGCCGCCGGCAAAATCCAGAACACCGCGTGCTGCCAACCAGCCTGTCGGTTCCCATACCCAATGCGCTACGGGTGAATAAACAAAAATTGACCACAGAGTGATGAACATCAGCAGTGCCGAAAATTTCATCCGTTCGGCAAAGGCGCCGGTGATCAGGGCTGGCGTGATGATCGCGAATGTCATCTGGAACATCACGAACACGCTTTCCGGAATCGTCGGTGCAATTTCACTGACGGTCAGCTTGCCGGTTTCCTTGAAAAAATCCATGCCGTTTAACAGAACACGATCCAGGCCGCCTATATATGGTGAGTTGGGTGTAAATGCCAAGCTGTAGCCGATGACGACCCAAATGATGGTGACCAGGCAGGTAACGGCAAAACTGTGTGCCATGGTGGTCAGTACGTTTTTCTTGCGCACCATGCCGGCGTAAAACAGGGCCAGGCCAGGAATCGTCATGAATAACACCAGCGCGGTGGAAGCCAATAACCAGGCGGTATCACCCGAATTGATGGATGAGGCGTCGACCAGTGTGGGTTTGCTCATCGGTGCGGCAACGACTGGTTCGGCCGATGCGGCATTGGAACTAGCCGCAGCCGGCTCGACGATCATCGGTGCCGTCAATAATGGTGGCGTTGTTTCAGCGGTGGGAGCTTCACTGTTCGCAGCAACCGGCGGCGCGGTTTCCGGCGGTGCCGGTTGCGCGGAGGCGATATTCAGACACCAGCCTAAAACCAGGATGGCAACTGCCATCGAAGCGGACGTAGAGCGTATGGCCATTGAAACTCCCTCTTTGACTTGAATTAGGCATCCTGACGATGCCATAGCATGTTTCATAAAAGCACTATGCGTGCCATGCTGAGATTCAAATCCGGGTAGAGGGAGCAGGCTTTCATTCCGGGATGAAAGCTTGCCAGATTGCACTGCGGCTGCACACAGCCGAGCTGTGATGCACTGTGATGGGGATGTCGTCGTCGTTTACAGGGTCGCTGCCTGCGAGCGATTCAACCGAATGCGCCGCCAGTCAGGTACAGGTCAAAGGCGCGGGCGATAGTGGCGATCAAGGCCGTTGAACCCAGCGCAAAGGTAACGACGACCATTAAAATCACGGCCCAGCCCGAATTCGAGCTGCGACCTGACTGCGGGTTGTACTGCGCATCCCATTTTTCGTCAGGGGTAAGTCCGATCACCAGTGCGCCTATAAAACCGGCAAAAATGGAAAGTGGCAGCGCCAAAACGTGCACCCACGCCCAAACGTCTTTCTTTCCGTAAAGATAAAAGCGATGCGCGCCCAAGCCGCCGAACAGAGCTGCTAGCAGGGTGCTGAGGGTTTTATTCTTGTGGCGGATGGCCATATAATTTGATCGCTGGTAAAAGAGGTGTTTTTGCTGAAAATGGGCCGGATGGCGGTTTGACTGTGTCGCGGCGTATTGTAACGGCAGATGTCAGGCGGCAAGCGATAACGGCAAGCATGGATGGAGGTTGTTAATATGCAATGTTTTAGCGTTTGCGGCACAAATTTCCCCTGTTTTGCCACGTCGCCGTTGCAAAGGGCGTGAATGAGGTTGCGGCCGCTGCGCTAGTTGGGCTATAATTTGCGGCTTTTTCCGTGTTCAGACACTTTTTGGAAATATTATGGTCGTTATTCGTTTAGCTCGTGGTGGTGCAAAAAAGCGCCCTTTTTATAACATCGTTGCTACAGATTCGCGCAATCGCCGCGATGGTCGTTTCATCGAACGTATCGGTTTCTTCAATCCGGTAGCATCCGGCGCTGAAGAAAGCGTTCGTATCGCTCAAGACCGTCTGGCCTATTGGCAAGGCGTAGGCGCACAATTGTCGCCTACCGTTGCACGTTTGGTCGCTCAAGCTGGTAAAGCGCAAGCCGGCAAAGCAGCAGCTTAAGTTTTGTCCAATCAAACGGCATCGGGAATGAAAGTTCCTGAAGATTTGGTGCTGGTTGGTTACATCTCCGGTGCATATGGATTGAATGGCTGGGTGCGGGTCAGACCCTATTCAGCCGATGCGGATGCGTTGTTGAATGCCAAGACATGGTGGCTGGATAAGCCAGAGTTCCGTGACGTGGCGATGATGCAATCCAAGATTCATTCCGGCGATGTGGTCGCGCAGTTGATGGGTGTGGCAGGGCGAGATGCTGCGGAGGCGCTGAAAGGTGCTGCCGTACAGATTCCGCGCAGTCATTTTCCGGCGCTGTCCGACAACGAATTTTACTGGGTCGATCTAATCGGTCTGGAAGTCGAAAACTTGCAGGGCGAGCATCTGGGTCGGGTCAGTGACATGATGGACAATGGCGCGCATCCTATCTTGCGTGTTGCAGTTCCTCAGGCGACTGATGCTGGCGATGATGCCAAAGCTGCGCAAGAGTTGCTGATCCCGTTTGTCGAGCAGTTCGTCATTACGGTTGATCGGGCGGCGAAAAAAATTACGGTGGACTGGGGACTCGACTATTAGTCAGTCCGTTTTGAGGAGTGGGCGAGATGCAATTTGATGTCGTCACGCTGTTCCCTGAAATGTTTACCGCGATTACGCAGTCGGGTATTACGCGACGTGCGTTCGAACAAAAGAAATGCGAACTGGCATTGTGGAATCCGCGTGATTTCACCAGCGACAAACATCGCACCGTCGATGACCGGCCTTATGGTGGCGGTCCCGGAATGGTGATGATGGTCAAGCCGCTGCAGGCAGCGGTGCTGGAAGCAAAGAAGCGGCAAATTGCAAGTGAGTTGCCTGCACCTCGTGTGATTTACATGTCACCGCAAGGCAAGGCGTTGACGCACGAACGTGTGATGCAGTTAGCGGCTGAACCAGGTCTGGTTTTGCTGTGTGGTCGCTACGAAGCAGTCGATCAGCGCTTTCTCGATGCCTGCGTCGATGAAGAAATCAGCCTTGGCGATTTCGTGCTGTCAGGCGGTGAATTGCCGGCGATGGCCTTGATGGATGCAGTGATCCGGCAGTTGCCTGGCGTCTTGCACGATGATGCTTCTGCCGTTGAAGACAGTTTTGTAAATGGCTTGCTCGATTGTCCGCACTACACGCGACCTGAAGACTATGAAGGTGCAACGGTGCCGGCAGTATTGATGGGTGGCCATCATGTCGAGATTGAAAAATGGCGACGTGAGCGTGCGTTGGAAGCAACCGCGAAGAAACGTCCGGACATGATTATCAAGGCACGCGCAGCAGGTTTGCTGACGCGTTCCGATGAAAAGTTTTTAAGCAGTATTTAAGTAGTATGTAGCACCGAATAAGTTGTTCAGTAGTTTGTAGTATCGCGCAGGAAAGCAGTCTGTTCCTGCAATGTGTAACCCCATCCTCTACCGGGCATATTAGAAATACCTGGCGCCGGCAAGATGGTTATTGGAGTAATAAAAATGGATCTGATCCAAACATTAGAGCAAGAAGAAATTGCTCGCCTGGCAAAGAACATCCCTGACTTCGCTCCTGGCGATACAGTGATCGTTAACGTCAACGTAGTCGAAGGTACGCGCAAGCGCGCCCAGGCTTACGAAGGCGTCGTGATTTCGCGTCGCAATCGCGGCTTGAACTCGAACTTCATCGTTCGTAAAATCTCGTCGGGTGAAGGCGTAGAGCGTACGTTCCAACTTTACTCGCCACTGATCGCTTCGATCGAAGTGAAACGTCGCGGTGATGTACGTCGTGCAAAACTGTACTACTTGCGCGATCGTTCGGGCAAATCGGCACGTATCAAAGAAAAATTGCCACAACGTCGCGTTGTTGCAAAACAAGCGGCAGAATAATCAGACTGGATTTATCCAGCCTGTCATTCGGCATCAACAAAAAAGGCACCTTCGGGTGTCTTTTTTGTTTTGATGGCACAATCGTAATTGTTAAATGCTGGTGCTTAAACAGCTGCCGGTTTAACATCAATCAAATGATACTGCATGAGGAACATTGTGCAGCTATCCTTTCATTAACGGTGCGCAATCTGCATCCGCATCAGGCAGTGGGTTCATCGGCGGTGATTCATATATTCTGATTCATAAGCGGTGGGTGGCTTGGCTGCAAAGCGGGATGCATTGCGTAATTGATAGTCCTGGCATGTAGGAACAAGAATTGGCCACACTGCATTTCGATCCGGAATTACTCCCTGTTGATTCATTGGGAGGTGAGGATGCAATTACTCTGGAACAATTGAGAGCGGATGCCTTGCGCGCCCGTTTTTCGAATCCGCCCGAGTGGTCGCCGGAAATCACGATAGAGCGTTTAGTCAGACCGATGACCGGGCCATTGACGGATGCGGCCGTATTGCTGCCTATCGTATTGCGTGATGACGGACCGACTTTGTTGTTCACGCAAAGAGCCGCCCATCTCAGCGCGCATGCCGGTCAAATCAGTTTTCCCGGCGGTCGTATGGAGGCTTACGATGCGTCACCGATCGAAACAGCCTTGCGTGAAACAGAAGAGGAAATCGGACTCGATCGCGTGCATATCGATGTCATCGGTACGCTGCCTGAATATCATACCGGTACCGGTTTTAGAGTCACTCCCGTGGTTGCGATCGTGCAGCCGCCATTTGAAATGCGTGCAGATCCATTTGAGGTCGCAGAGATATTCGAAGTACCGTTGTCTTTTCTGATGAATGGCATGCATCATCAACGCCGTACCGCCGAATTCATTACCGGAAATCGCACTTTCTATGTAATGTCTTATGAACGCTTCTTTATCTGGGGCGCGACCGCAGGTATGCTGCGTAATCTTTTCCACTTCTTGCGTGCATAGACGCGGAGTGTGCAAACTCAAGCCTTGCTTTGCGCCTGTTTATTTGATTCTGATCAAGTGCTGCGTTATCGTATAGGTTGACTGACTTACAAGGCGCCTTAATGACATTTTTTTCCATCCTCTTTGCGCTACTGATCGAACAACTGAAGCCTTTGCGTGCCGACAATCCTGTCTATTCAGGTGCGCGTGCACTCGCTGCAAAACTGGAGGGTGCGTTCAATGCGGGGCAGGTACAGCATGGGCGTATTGCGTGGCTATTGATGATTCTCGCATTCACAGTGCCGACCGCCTTGCTCTACTGGATCAGTATCAAAATCGGTCTGTTGGCGGCCTTGATTGTGAATGTCGCCGTGGTGTACGTGACGATGGGCTTTCGCCATTACAGTCATTTCTTCACGTCGATTCAAATTGCATTGAATAACGGTGACGAAGCGACGGCACGTTCGCTACTGGCCGAATGGACCAAGCGCGATACTGCGGGCATGGATGCCAGCGAAGTTGCGCGGATCGCGGTAGAGAAAGCCTTGGTCACCACCCACAGGAATGTGTTCGGTGTGTTCTTCTGGATACTGACCCCATTGGGGCCGGTCGGAGCCATCATGTATCGGGTTGCAGAATATCTGGCGCGCGTCTGGAACGAACCAAAGACTGCCGAGCGTGAAGAATTTGGACGTTTTGCTGCGCAAGCCTTTTACTGGATAGACTGGATTCCGGTTCGCCTGACGGCTGCAGCCTTTGCAGTTGTGGGCAATTTTGAAGATGCGATTTATGCTTGGCGTAATTTTGCAGGCCGCTGGCAGGACGAAGCGGTCGGCATCATCCTTTCTGCCGGCGGCGGGGCGATGGGCATACGCCTTGGTGCCTCCGTTGAAAATGCCGCCGAGATCGTTACAGCCGATGCGACGACGGTAGATTCCATCACTCTGGAAACGGAAGCGCCGGTTGGTGAAGAAGCGAGCAGTCGCGCATTGCAAAGTACCGTTGGACTGGTATGGCGCGCTTTGCTATTGTGGATGCTGCTGGTGCTGTTGTTATCGATTGCAAAATGGTTAGGCTAAAGTTTGTGTAGTTAAATTTAAAAAGGGCGCGCCGTGATGGTGCGCCCTTTTTTGCGTGGCTTCAGCATCCTTGCATTTGCCAGGTGGACTTGCATATTTAACGCCCGGTTTCATTTGTGTTACATGAAAATCTGTTGTTTGCTGAAGTAATTAACAATTGCTTCTTACCAAGACCACATAAATCAGTTACGCTTCGATAAATATGTGCAAAATAAACACGCGCTTTTAATCGTTCGATAGCCCATTCGTTTTTAAGACAGTAGCGCATAGGAAATTTTATTGATGCGTAGTCGCCTACCTTTCTCTCTGTCTTTTGCAGCACTGCTGGCATTTGTGCTTGGAGTGCTGATTAGTGCTCTTTTGTTTACGGCGGTGCGCCGCCTTGAGCATGACAAGGTGGATATCGATTTTCAGCAGCAGGCCAAAGTACGGGTTGCAGCGATCCAGAATGGAATCGACAATTCGATCAATGTTCTGCAAGACGTTAATCAACTATTTGTTGCGTTCGAGTCAGTCAGCCGCGAACAATTTCGATCCTTTACCGCGCCTCTTCTTGCCGGTAATCCTTATATTCAAGCACTAAATTTTCATCGTTATGTTTCCGCGCAGGAGCGTCCGGAATATGAGGCCGCGATGCGCATGCAGTTCCCCGGGTTTTCGATTGGCGACATCTCGAAAGGCGCGCCCGTGCCGGCAGCGCAAAGGGAGCGCTATCGCGTAGTCGATTACATCGAACCGATGGAAGGAAACAAGGCAGCGCTGGGTATAGACGCCGATTCTTATCCTTTTCAGGATAATGCAATGCAACTGGCGGTAGATACGGGTGAGCCGGCTGCAACCGGTTTGCTGCGATTAACGCAGGAAAGTGGAACACAAAAAGGTTTAATCGTATTGATGCCGGTCTATCGGCAGGGTGCGCCGCTGACTACAGTGGCCGAGCGACGTCAGGCTGTCATTGGTGACACAGCCGTTGTCTTTCGCGGCGGAGACATGATTGCCAAATCCTTGTCGGCTGACGGCTTCATGCTGGTATCGGATGCCAAGCTCCCTTTGAATATCAGTGTTTATGCCAGCGATAGCACGCGTGATGATGCACTGGTTTTTCGTCAGGGCGCAGCCTCGGCATTGATGGAGTCGAGTATAGGTCTTCCAAAATGGCTGTTTTACAACCAGCCTGAACCTTATCAGCATGTATTCAATGTGGCCGGCCAGCCTTGGCATATGGTGGTTTCAACCCCACCTAGCTGGTTTTTGCATGAGGGCGGCACCGCCTTGTGGGCGTTTTTGGCGGGCTTGCTGTTCAGTTTCGGCGGTGCGATATATTTGCACACACTGGTGGATCGATCGAGGCGCATCCAATTGGTGGTGGACGAACGCACCGCGCAGCTACGTTCGGTCAATGAAGATTTGAACGCTGATATTGCCGCGCGCAAGCGTACCGAACAAGAGCTGCAATTGCGCGAGCGTGCCATCGAAGCCAGCGCAAATTCGATCATCATCACCAGTGCTGTCGCACCGCACTATCAGATCGAATATGTCAATCCGGCCTTCGAACGCATCACCGGTTATTCCGCACAAGAAGCGATGGGCATGAACCTGTGTTTCCTGTGGTGTGATGACGTCGATCAGCCGGGGATTGAAGAAATTCGTGCTACCGCCAACGAGGAAAGAGAAGGTCACGCCGTCCTGCGCAACTACCGCAAGGACGGCACTCTGTTCTGGAGCGATTTGTACATTGCGCCGGTCAAGGATGATGAGGGTGTGGTCAGTCATTTCATCGTGGTGCAATACGACATTACCGCCACCAAGCGCTACGAATCCGAGCTGGAATTCCAAACCAATCGCGATGCGTTGACCGGCCTGGCGAATCGCAGCCTGTTACGCGACCGACTGAGTCAGGCTGTCTCGTATGCCTATCGTTACGGGCATCCGATCTGGGTACTGTTTGTCGATCTTGATCGATTTAAATTCGTCAACGATACGCTGGGTCATCAGGCCGGCGATATTTTGTTGACCTCCGTTTCGTCGCGTTTGCAGGCGGCGGTACGCGATACGGATACGGTCGCACGCATGGGCGGTGATGAGTTTGTCTTGATTTTGCCGGAACGCACGGATGCTGGATTATCCACACATATCGTGCAGCGCATCATGGATGCGATTGCACAGCCGCTGACGATCGAAGGCCATGAGTTTTTTGTCAGTTGCAGTATAGGTGTTGCAGTTTATCCGGCAGATGGTGACACACCTGAAGAGTTGATCAAGCACGCAGACATTGCGATGTATCGCGCGAAGGAAACCGGGCGCAACAATTTCCAGTTCTATACCTCGGCAATGAATGAGCGCGCGCTGGAGCGCCTGCATATCGAAGGCGATTTGCGCAATGCGTTGGAACGTGAAGAATTCATGCTGCACTATCAGCCGCAAGTCGATCTTCGCACTGGCGAAATTGTTGGAGTCGAAGCACTGATACGCTGGCAACATCCGGAGCTGGGTATGGTGCCGCCTGTGCGCTTCATCGGTCTGGCAGAAGAAAATGGTTTGATCGTTCCGATAGGAGCTTGGGTTATCCGTACCGCCTGTTTGCAAAACAAGGCATGGCAGTTACGCGGGCTCGGGCATTTGCGCATATCGGTTAACTTGTCCGCGCGACAGTTTGCACAAGAAGATCTGGTCGAATCAATTGCGAGTAGTTTGCGTGAAGCCGGACTCGCACCTGAATATCTGGAAATTGAATTGACGGAAAGCCTGGTGATGGCGGACGTCGATCGCGCGATCGGTATTCTGCGCGAACTGAAGGCACTGGGCGTCAAACTGTCGATTGACGATTTTGGCACCGGTTATTCAAGCCTGTCCTACCTCAAACGTTTCCCTATCGATGTCTTGAAAATCGATCGCTCGTTTGTCAATGACATTACCATTGATCCGGACGATGCCGCCATCGTTGCTTCCATCGTTTCACTGGCGCACAGTTTGCGATTACAGGTGATTGCAGAGGGTGTCGAAACAGAAGCGCAGCTTACCTATCTGCGCGAACATGACTGTGATCAAATTCAGGGATACTTCTTCAGTCGCCCAGTCACGGCTGATGCAATGACAGTGATGCTGGAAGAAGGCAAGCGTCTACCGATCGAGATGTTGACACTGTGAAACAAGCGTGCGGTTGAATTTGTTTTAGCGATCAGCTCAACATGAATTTTCCCTTTATTCAGCGCTCTGGGCTACTTGTCCTTTCTTTGTAATCCAGCAGCCAGCGGGCGGTGCTGATTGAACGCCACACAATATTCAACTGACGATAGCCGAGATTGCCGAGAATTGCGACGCTAGCCAGCTTCGCTATATCGCTTGCCTTGGGATACAGATGGAAGGACATTTCTTCCAGTAGCAGGCCGGAGGCCGACAATAAAACTCCCAAACCTATAGCAATCGAAAAGAAAGCCATGAAGGCTTGTAGTGACAGCACACCGCAAGCATAGGTTAGAAGAATGAATACATAGCCGAATAATTCAAGAATGGGCCCCAGGCATTCAAACACAAGGAAAAACGGGAATGCCAGTCGTCCCGGCACGCCGCCGTTACGCGAAAACAGCAATCCGGTATTTTGGCTCAGGCTGTCCAGCAAACCGCACTGCCATCGCATGCGCTGACGTTTCAATGTTGCCAGGTCTTCCGGCACTTGCTGCCAGCACACAGGGTCGGCGACAAAAGTGATTTGATATTCCCGCTGTTGCTGGCGCATCAATCGGTGCAGGCGGACGATGAGTTCCATGTTTTCGGTGGTTGTATCAATACGATAACCGCCGGCTGCAATCACCACTGCCTTCTGAAATAATCCGACACCGGCTGCTGGAGCAATCAGCATGCCGTTCATTGTTGACCAACCTAGTGGAGCGAACAAGGATGTGCGCAGGTATTCAATGATCTGAAAAACAGGTAGCCAGCGCTTTGGCATTGCAATCTTGTGCAGCAAGCCATTTTCCACCTCGCAACCGTTCGCAACCCTTACCGCCCCGGCGGTTGCAATCACCGTGTCTTGATTCAGGAATGGTGCAACCATGCGGCGCAGGCTGTCGCGATGCAGAATCGTGTGCTCATCGACGCTGCAGAATAGTGGGTAGCGTGATGCATTGATGCCTGCGTTCAGTGCATCTGCCTTGCCGCCGTATATTTTGTCTATGACGCGCAGGTTTGGATAACGCGTTGATCGATAAATCCGATGTACATCCCGGGTCGCCAACTGTATCCGATATGCTTCCGGGAATGCATGCAGGCCGAAGGTGCTGATCAGCTTATCCAGTGTCTCATCTTGAGAGCCATCGTTAATTACGATGATTTCGAAATTGGCGTAGTCGAGTTGTAATAGCGCATGTACAGAGGTGGAAATAGTTGCCGCGCTATTGTGTGTGCTCATTAACAGGGTGATCGGTTGCTCAAGGCCGGAATAAATCTGAGGTAAATCTGCCAGTACTTTTTCCTGTTCCATTTGATGCATGCGGAAAATGGATAAGGCATTGAGCAGAAAATAGCTGATCTTGGAAACAATGAAGTAGCCGAGTATGCACCAGGTCGCTGCGGCGACGAATGAGGATAGGGTCATGCCGGAGTTCTTTCAGCGAGTACCTGGCCCAGCATGTCGCGTGCAAAGCGGTCGGAAAGATTGTCGCGCAGCTGCTCTATTTCTACGATGCTGAAAAACGGCATGCTGACAAGTGCGCGCGCCGCCCGGTAGCGCACCCACCATTCGCGATCGGCCAGCAAGGGAACCAGGCGATTGATATCGGCATGTTCGCCTATGCGTCCTAGAATCTTTGCCGCCTGTACTCTGACGCGCCAGTCAGGATGGTTCAGACAGGCGCGTACATGTGTCAGTAGACCGGCATCGTTTGCTATGCGCAAGGCAGCGATGATCGTGTCGGTATCGTTCGCCTGATCCAGCAGGCGCAAAACGATGGCTTGCGGTATTGCCAAGTGCAATGCTTCGATCAGACGCAAGGTCCGAACCAGATGCACTGATTTGATGTCGCTAGTCGCTTCCAGTAATGGTTGTAGAAATGCGCCTTGCGCAGATTGCAGTATCGTTACCACATGTGTAATTGGCCAATCTTCACGCGCTAGCAACAAGGGCATTAATTGCCGGGCAGTCGCTTCTGCATCTATCTGCACGAGTGCCTGGAATGCATAGCTCGACGTGACATGATCGGCTGCCAGCGTTTGAGTGACGAGCAAGTCCCACGATGGATGATCGCGCATATGACCGAGCGCCAATGTTGCGAGCAAACAATCGACACGATCACCATGCCTGAGCAGGCGCCGTGAGAAATAATCGCAACCCACTGAATAGGCGATGCTGACCAGATTGCCTTTTGCTTCGCCATGTGAGGTGCGCATCAAGTTGTTCCACAGCTTGAGAAAGTACACGCGTTCGCCTGCTCCGATAGTCGGCAAAATTGCAGGAACTGAAGAGTGCAGCGAACTCAACAGCAAAGGACGCCAGACTGACAGAAAAGCCTGTTCTTTCTGTGTCCTGCGATTGAGTGCCATGCGTAGACATACCATCATTAAAACCAGCAACAAGGTCAGGCCAATCGCTCCGATTCCTATCCAGGCGAAGCATGCATAGTGTGGGTCTTGAGATGCACTGATCATTGAGTAATGTCTATTAAAAGTGCGCTATCTGTTGCACCTGCAGCGACCATGTCATGCGTGCTCATGTGTCGCCCCTGACTCAAATTTGAATCTGGTTGACGTGCTACTGGCGGGGCCGGACGATCGATGGGAGTACAACATATTGAGGTTGTCTTGCAAGCAAGTGGAAGTGATGCATTACAGCATCTAATTGTAATGCTGATTTTCGGCAAGATAGTGATATCGCTCGTATCCTCATTCCGTTTTTGACAGGATTGAAACATTCGACTCTTTTGCACAACAATCAGCCGATGTGCGGAGACGGAAAGTTGTTGATGCAGCAAACGGATGTCGGGCATTTTGCAGTGCATGCAATAATTCAGGCTTCCCATTCCATTCATTGCCATGCGAATCACTCGACTCTTATTGCCCGTTGTATCCCTGCTTGTTTCCATCCATGTCGGAATTTCCTGCGCGCAGGCTGCAGGCCTGCCTAGCACGGTGGCTGATGCATTGAAGCGAAGCGGCATTCCGCAGAGTGCAGTGGCGACTTATGTACAGGACGTCTCGGGGCCGGTACCTCGCATCGCGATTAATAGCACGCAGGGCTTCAATCCGGCTTCCACCATGAAACTGGTGACGAGTAACGCGGCACTCGATATCCTGGGCCCAGCCTTTACCTGGAAAACTCAGGTCTATGCCACTGGAACGCAAAACGGTGATGTGCTGAACGGTGATCTGGTCATCAAGGGTAGTGGCGATCCCAAATTGGTTACCGAAAAATTCTGGCAATTTTTGCGTCAAATTCGCGCTGCGGGGATACGTGAGATTCACGGCAACCTGATTCTTGATCGCAGTGTTTTTGAAGATATGTCGTATGACGCATCCCGCTTCGACGGCGATCCCTTAAAACCGTATAACGCCGGTCCGGATGCCTTGCTGCTGAATTACAAGGTATTTGCCTTCCATTTCCTGCCCGACATAAACCGCCGTGTCGTGAATGTCAGCGTCGATCCGCCGCTGGGTGCGTATCCGATCGCGTTGCCAGTTTTCTCCGACGGCCCTTGCACAGACTGGCAAGCCAGAATGCTGCCTGTGCTGGAGCGAAATAGTACGCAATTCGCAGGAGCATTCCCGGCCGCTTGCGGCGAAAAGACCTGGTATTTGCATCCTTATCAGATGACCTCAGCAGAATATTTCGGTCTGGTTTTTCGCGACTTGTGGGCAGATGTCGGCGGCATTTTCAAAGGTGCCATTGTTGACGGGTTGGTGCCACCGAATGCACGTTTTGTTACGGAATGGCAGTCGCCAGCCTTGCCGGAAGTGATACGCGACATCAACAAGTACAGCAACAATGTAATGGCGCGTCAATTATTGTTGACCCTCGCATCGGATGT
Source organism: Herminiimonas aquatilis (assembly GCF_042665175.1). Taxonomy (NCBI): domain Bacteria; kingdom Pseudomonadati; phylum Pseudomonadota; class Betaproteobacteria; order Burkholderiales; family Oxalobacteraceae; genus Herminiimonas; species Herminiimonas aquatilis. Next base: position 784,189 of record NZ_JBHTCC010000001.1, on the reverse strand, counting down.
GCTGAAGGTGCCGGCAAATCCGGAGCGGGGAGCGCGCGTCATCAAGACATGGCTGACGGGAAAGGGGATAGATGCGAGCCAGTTGGTGATAGAAAACGGTTCGGGTTTGTCACGCTCGGAACGTATTTCGGCAGAGTCGATGGGCCGCATGCTGGTTGCCGCTTTTCAATCGCCGATCATGCCGGAGTTAATGTCCGCATTGCCGCTGGCGGGCTACGATGGCACGATGCGCAAGCGTCTGTTGACGCAAACAGTGGCGGGGCGCGCGCACATTAAAACCGGTTCCTTGAATGACGTGCGCGCAGTGGCCGGGTATGTGCTGGCGGTATCTGGCAAACGCTACGCAGTCGTGTGCATCATCAATCACATCAACGCACCGGGCGGCCAGGCCGCACATGATGCGCTGCTGCAGTGGATATATGAAAATGGGTGATGCCGCTGCATGTCGTGCATGTACAGCGAGCATTTCGATTGCCTACACGCACAGAGAAATGACGCGTGTAAATCGATGGCAGTGAATTAAAGCAGGATAGGCTGATTCGATAATTGGTTGGCTTGTGGCGGATGTGGTGCTTCACGTTCAGGAAAATATTTTTTCAGGATGGCATTCAGTTGCTGCAGTCCATTCAATGCGCTGTCTTGATACAGGCCTTGTGCAAAGCCATCTGTCATGGTTTTGCACACTGCCTGCCAGTGATCTTGTGGAATGAGGCGTGCGATGCCGCGGTCGGCAATGATCTCGACCTGGTGATCGGCAAGGTTGATATAAATCAGTACGCCGCAGTTTTCTTCGGTATCCCAGATACGGTATTGCGTAAACAATTCGCCTGCGCGTTCGCGCGACGTCATGCCGCGCATGACAGCAGCCAGATCCAGCGATGGTTCAACAATCAGCCTGACTTCAGCACGATGTCTGTTTTCACCTTCCGAGATCAGCGCTTGAATGGCGGACAGCGTGGTCTTGGGAAAAGCGCTCTTGCCATGTGCCTTCGTGGTTTTTATGTGCCGAAAAGCGCGTGAGATTTTATTCATTACCAGTTCCCCGAGGCGCCGCCGCCGTCAAAACCACCGCCACCGCCGGAAAAGCCGCCGCCCCCAAATCCACCGCTGCTGCCGAAACCACCACTCGACGAATGACGGCCGAGTTCATGGCCAAGGGCGGCACCCAGGATCACGCCGGCAGAATTGCCCCAATCGTCACGATTATGACCGCGCCTGCCGCCTCGGCTGCGCATCATTGTGATCAAGACCAGGAAGGCAAAGAAAATGAAGGGCGACCAGCCGAAGCCGTCATCGCCTTGAGCCTTGCCGCCCTGTGCGGGTTCGGGAAAGGCTTCTTTGTCGAGCAGGCTGGTGATGACAGAAATACCCGCTGCCAATCCGCCGTAATAATCACTCTGGCGAAAATGCGGCGCGATCACATCCTGTAATACGCGTTTGGATTGGGCGTCAGTCAATACACCTTGCACGCCGCGCCCGGTTTCAATGCGCATGCGACCGGATGCAGCCGAATTATTTTTTGCAATCAGCAGGATCACGCCATCATCCACTCCTTTGCGTCCCAGTTTCCAGGCATCGGCGACGCGTATGCTGTATTGCTCTATGGTTTCCGGCTCGGTTGTGCTGACCAGTAGCACAGCAATCTGGCTACCGGTACGCGTTTCGTACTCCGCCAATATATTTTCCAGCGTAGTCCGCTGGCCGGCATTCAACATGCCGATCTGGTCGGTGACGCGCGCAGCGAGCGGCGGCACGGGGACCAGATTCTGTGCGCTGGTCAGTATGCAAAAGAATGCGAGCGTACAGGCCAGCAGAGGTCGCAGGATTTTCATTTCTTGGCGTCTGCCTTACTTGCCGAAATTAACGGCAGGCGGAGCGGAAATCGCTTTCTCGTTTTCGACGGTGAACGATGGTTTCACCGGATAGCCGAAAACCTTGGCCGTGATATTGGTCGGGAAGCTGCGTGCCAGCACGTTATATTCCTGCACCGAAACGATGTAACGCTGACGTGCAACGGTAATCCGGTTTTCGGTGCCTTCCAGCTGCGATTGCAGATCGCGGAAACTGGTATCGGCTTTGAGTTGCGGATAGTTTTCCGAGATCGCCATCAAGCGCGACAAGGCAGAAGACAGCTCGCCCTGTACTTGTTGAAACTTCTGAAAAGCCTGCGGATCGTTCAATACCTCCGGTGTGATCTGGAAGCTGGTCGCAGCGGCGCGTGCCTTGGTGACTGCCTCCAGGGTTTCACGCTCATGCGATGCGTAACCTTTAACCGTATTCACCAGGTTCGGAATCAAGTCGGCCCGACGCTGGTATTGATTGACGACTTCGCTCCATGCGGCTTTGGTTGCCTCATCCTTGGTCTGGAAGTCGTTATAGCCGCATGCACTCAGCATCGACACCAACGCGGCAATCGTCAGCCATTTCAATAATTTCGTCATTTTATTTCTCCGTGAATACAAAAATTCTTATGAGTGCAATGTTGGATATCATTCGGAATTGTCTTCCAGAACCGATTCTCTGAGGTCTCGCTTATTTGATGCCGTTGATACGAGGTTTCAATAGTACCGTGCTCATCGCCATCAAAATCAGCAACATCGCAACATAATCCTGCCAGTGCGGTGTTTCATTCAACCACCATGCGCCGGAAAAAACACCCAACACCGGAATCATCATCACCGACAAACTGGATGCCACGGGCGGTAGTCTGCGCGCCAGAGAAAACCAGATCACCTGCGCAAAGCCAAAGATGATGAGCCCGTTGTAGGCAATGGCCGCCGCTTCCTTCGCTGTCGGCATGCGCCACAACTGATATTCGAACAAGGCCGACGTGATGCCCATGCATACACTTGCCATCAGCAGCATCCAGAACGTCAGTGCGATGGTCGGGAGTTCCATCTTTGTGCGTTTCATCAAGACTGTGCCATATCCCCAGGCGGCTGCCGCAACCAGCGTCATCACGCTGCCCAAGGGTTGGCCGCGCAGATTGGCATATTCGCTGGATAACAGTAATAACGCACCGCTGATTGCAAATGCTATTCCCAGCCAGCCGAGCCGACTAATGCGATCCCGAAAAAAGATCAAACCGGAAAGCACCGCCCAGATCGGCATCGTATAGCCCAGGATAGCCGCGCGTCCGGATGACAGCATTTTTACGCCGACTATCATGAAGGTATTCCAAATAATGATATTAGGAATGGCCAGCGTGAAAATGGTTCCCAGATCGTCACGCGATACCTTTAGCGAAGTGCTGCTCCAGCGTGCTGCCAGCCATAAAACCGGAACCGCGCCCATGATGCATAGCGTGCGGAAGGCAATCGGCGGAAAATCCTGCACCGCCATCTTCATGACGGGCCAGTTGATACCCCAGCACAGCGTGAGGAGAGCCAACAGAATCCAGTCTTTGCGGGAAAACGATGTCATGGGGAAGAAGTGATACGTGAGCGGAACGATCTGATACGGCACGATAACATGACGAGTTACAATACGGTCTGCACGAAAAAGAGAGATATCGCTGTGACCTTTATAGAACAATTATCGGCTGCTTGGCAGACGCAACATTCGCAACTCTGCATCGGGCTCGATCCTGATCTGACCAAGTTTCCCGCCCATTTGCAAGGCAAGCCGGATGCGATTCTGACTTTCTGCAAAACGATTATCGATGCTACGGCGGATACTGCCTGCGCATTCAAGCCGCAGATCGCCTATTTCGCTGCCTTGCGTGCCGAGGATCAGCTCGAAGAAATCTGCAAATATTTGCGCGAACGTTATCCGCATATTCCTATAGTGCTGGATGCCAAACGCGGCGATATCGGTGCGACTGCAGAACAGTATGCGCGTGAGGCTTTTGAGCGTTACGGTGCCGATGCAGTGACAGTTAATCCGTATATGGGCTTCGATTCTGTGCAACCGTATCTGGAGCGCGAAGACAAGGGCGTGATCGTGTTGTGCCGCACTTCCAATCCGGGTGGCTCGGATCTGCAATTCTTGAATGTTGACGGCCAGCCTCTGTATCAACACGTGGCGCGTCTGGTTGCGGACAAATGGAACGGCAATGGCCAATGCGCGCTGGTAGTAGGCGCAACCTTCCCGCATGAACTGGCGCAGGTGCGTGCAATAGTGGGGGAGATGCCTTTGCTGATTCCCGGTATCGGCGCGCAGGGTGGCGATATCAAGGCGACGGTTGAGGCGGGGCGCACGGCAAACGGAAGTGGCATGATGATCAATTCATCACGCGCGATTTTGTACGCGAAGGCGGACGAGAATTTTGCGCAAGCTGCGCGGCAAGTGGCACTGGATACGCGTGACGCGATCAATCAGTATTGCAAATAACAATTCCCATATTCATGGGATAGATACGCAGTCAGGGGAGCCCTATACTGCGGCATCTGAATTAACGGCCTTCCTGTCATGAATTACCTGATTGAAAATCATCCTGCCAAGACGATGGCATCCGCCATCGCGCTAGCTGCCATGACCTTGTTCTTTTTGTTTTAATTAGACGATTGTGGATGCAGGCATGCCCGCATCGATTATCCCCGGGGATGAATGAATGTGTTGCTTTCAAGTAGTGTTAGCAAACCACGCAAAGCATGCCTGACGGTTTGTTCCCTGATCGAATGGCGATCGCCGTTAAAGAGCACGCGTTCTACCCGCGTCACATCTCCGCAAGCCCAGCCAAAATAAATCGTGCCTACCGGTTTGCCCGGAACCGCACCATCAGGACCGGCAATACCTGTAGTCGACAGCGCTACCGTTGCCAGACTATTGCGCAATGCGCCTTGGCACATGGCTGTTGCCGTTTCATTGCTGACGGCGCCATGCTGGTCCAGCACATCGGACGCGACTTGCAGCAAAGCCATCTTCGAGGCGTTGGAATAGGTAATGAAACCGCAATCGAACCATGTCGATGACCCAGCAATTTCGGTAATGGCTTGTGCTACGCCACCACCGGTACATGATTCCGCAGTCGCCAATATCAGTCCGCGATGCTTCAATTGCTGCCCAACCAGAGCGGCAAGCGCGACGATGTCCTGTGCGTCCACTTGCATACTTATATCGTGCGCCATATCGCAAACACCAGCAGCGTGAAAAATGCAGCGACGATGTCGTCGAACATGACGCCCATGCCACCCTTGAAACGCCTGTCGAAATAATTGATGGGCGGCGGTTTGACCATGTCAAAGAAACGGAATATCAGGAAAGCATAGAACTGCGTCCACAGATCGGCAGGCGTGATGAACAGCATCACCAGCCATATCGCGATCACTTCATCCCACACCATGCTGCCGTGATCGGCAACGCCGAGATCGCGCCCGGTTTTATCACACGCCCAGACGCCGACAAAAAAACCGGCCACGATGATGATCCACCAGTTGGTTGTCGAAAAGACTTCCGGCCAGCGCAAGGTTAATACATGGAATGACAACCAGCCGAACAGTGTGCCAAAGGTACCCGGCATGATTTTCGACAAACCACTGCCGAAACCCAGTGCAATCATGTGCGCCGAATGGGACAACATAAAACCGGAGTTAGGCCTTACGGTAATGATAGAAGATGATGCCGATGTTGAATTCATGTCAGGCGAAGTGATCGAAAGATGCGATTTTTAGATCGACAGGCTGGCCATCGCGGTCCAGCAAACGGGTTCCTGGTGCTTCGTCGATCACACCGATGCGCGTGACGTTGGTATCGGCGGCCAATGCGGCACCGAGCACAGCTTCGCGTTTGGATACGGGAGCGGTAAAGCACAGTTCATAATCATCGCCGCCGGCCAGTGTGAAGCGCCTGCGTAATTCCTTAGGCTGGTTTTGCAAAGCGGCGCCCGCAGGCAGGGCATCGACATTTAGTGTGGCGCCAACGCCGGATTTTTTGAGAATGTGGCCGAGATCACCGACCAATCCATCGGATATGTCGAGCGCCGAATGCGCAATTCCGCGCAATGCAAGGCCGAGCGTTACGCGTGGTTGCGGCGTATACAGGCGTACGGCGGCGGCACTGAGTGTTGCGATATCCAGTTCGTATTCCTTGCGCATCGCACCCAACGCCAGACGGGCTTCACCCAAAGTGCCTGATACCCAGATGTCGTCGCCGATTTGCGCGGTATCGCGCCGCAAGGCAGTACCGATAGGTGCCTGGCCGAAAATCGTGATGCAGATATTCAGCGGCCCCTTGGTGGTGTCGCCGCCTATCAATTCACAGTTGTGCTGATCGGCTAAAGCAAACAGGCCGGCAGAAAAATTCGCCAACCACGGTTCGTCTGCGCTGGGCAATGACAATGCCAGCGTGAATGCGACAGGTTCTGCCCCCATCGCTGCCAGATCCGACAAATTGACGGCCAGGGATTTGTGTCCGAGTTTATAGGCATCCGCTCCGGCAAAAAAATGACGATCTTCGACCAGCATGTCGGACGAAATGGCGGTTTGCATTCCATCTTGCTGCAGCAGCAATGCACAATCGTCACCGATGCCGAGCGTGGCGCGGTTTTTGGGATGAGCGGGGCGCACGAAATAGTGCGCGATGAGATCGAATTCGGACATGCCTTCATTGTACAGAATGATGTGCAGAGAAGATGCAGCCACATCACTGATGATGGGATGGCGGTAACAGATTGTCGCAGAGAAAAAAACCGTTATACTCGTTGGTACGAGAATGACGGTCGGATGAATCGCGGGCGTTAGTTGCCGCCATTGGTTACCACCACCAGCACGTTTATTGGTTTGCCTTTTGGCCCAGCGCCGCCAGCAATTCCTGGCGTATTGCATTGTCATGCGGTGATACGCCGAAACCTTCCAGCACGCCATTGGCATCGTAAAAACGGCATATATTGCGGCCGGTTTCCGTGGTTTCATCTATCCAGTTGCCGTTCGCCACGATGTGCGGAGCCGGTGGTATCAAGGCCAGTGGATAGCTTGGAGTCTTGATCAGTACCGGTGACGGTTTCAGATCGATTTCCGTACGTTCACCAGTCAGCGTGCGTGCAATTGCCCGGCCTGCAGTCATGATAGGCGCGATGTAGGGCAGGGTGCGCGTGCTGCCGTCTATGGTTGACGTGTACTCGGCGCAATCACCTAGCGCATAAATGTCGGTCGCGCTGGTTTGCCCCGCCGTGTCGATGACAATGCCGCGTCCGGTTTTGAGTTGAGCGGTATGTGCCAAACGCAGATCCGGACGCAAGCCGACTGCGGACAGGACGACATCGCTTTCTACCGTTGTGCCATCAGCCAGTGTGACGTGCAAATCGGTACCGGCGTGTGTGACGGTTTCCGCAACGGTACCGAGATGAAACTTCACGCCGCGCGCACTCAGCGCGGCCTGCAATCCAGCTGACAGCGCCGGTGCTGCCAATGCAGCCATGGGGCGTGTACTCGGATCGATCAGCGTAATGGCGTGTCCGGCACCTGCCAGGTCGTCGGCGAATTCGCAACCGATCAAACCCGCGCCCAGAATCGCGACGCGCACCGGTGATGCATTGGCCACTGCGTTGATGCGTTCGCGAAATGCTGCGTAATCGTCGATGTGATTAACCGATAAAACCTTGTTTGCTGCATCGCCTTTTAGACCAAGCTGTATCGCTTGCGCGCCGACTGCGAGGACCAGTTTTTCATATTCGTAAGTGCCGGAACTGGTATCCACAGTTTTCGCCGCGCTATCGATACTGTTGACGCGCGTATTCGTGACTAATGTCGCGTCCAGTTGCTCAGCCATTTTTTCCGCACTCTGCGATACCAATTGTTGCGCATCCTTGTTTTGCGCAAAAGCATTCGACAGCATCGGTTTGGAATAGAAGTTGCCACTATCTTCCGTGATCATGATCAGTGGCGTCGCTTTGTCCAGTTTGCGAAATTCGCGCGCGACCGTGTAGCCGGCCAGTCCTGCTCCGATGATGATGATCGGTTTCATTGTTTTCCTTGTTTTGAAAATGACGCGCCGAATTCCACGACGCGCTTGTGATCGTGCCTGCCGACTTTTCAATCCGCGATGCGCATATCGAAGACTGCTGCGGCCGCCATGTTACCGTTTTCAAGTGCAATTTGCCGCATATTTGAATGCATCTTTATGCATTTGTCCGAGTGTTTGTCTGTCTGATCAGCTCTATCCGACCCTGTGGCGTGTTAAAAAAATAGCAATGTATTTACCTAGGCTTGCGCACTACGGTTTGCATCATTTATCAATTAAATTGATGCAAGTCTTATATCTGATAGCTTTTCTTCTTATTTTTGACGTGCTTACAGGCATGGCGGGCTGAAATATTAGTGAAAACACGTATATAAACAATAATCAAAATATTGCCTCTGCTAAAATCAAAGGCTTCCCTACGCTTAAAAAGGATGGCTGCTCAGTATGGATTCGAACATCGACAAGAAAGAAGAACTTCGCCTTCAGTTACGTCAGGCAGCACTGGAATATCACGAGTTTCCGACCCCTGGGAAAATCAGCGTCACTCCGACCAAGCAGGTTACCAATCAGCGTGATCTGGCCTTGGCCTATACGCCGGGTGTCGCGGTCGCCTGCGAAGAAATCGCTCTCAATCCGGCGGATTCGTATCGCTACACGGCGCGCGGAAATCTGGTTGCAGTCATCACCAACGGTACTGCCGTTCTGGGTTTGGGGAATATCGGGCCGCTGGCAGCCAAGCCGGTGATGGAAGGCAAGGCAGTTCTGTTCAAGAAATTTGCCGGTATCGATGTGTTCGATATCGAAATCAATGAAACCGATCCAGACAAGTTGTGCGACATCATTGCCTCGCTGGAGCCGACTTTCGGCGGTATCAATCTGGAAGACATCAAAGCGCCTGAATGTTTTTATATAGAACGCACCTTGCGTGATCGCATGAAGATTCCAGTCTTCCATGACGATCAGCACGGCACTGCGATCATTGTCTCAGCCGCGATCCTGAATGGCTTGAAAGTCGTCAATAAAGATATCAAGAAGGCCAAGCTGGTTGTTTCCGGCGCTGGCGCTGCGGCGCTCGCCTGTCTCGATCTGATGGTGGATTTGGGCTTTCCTCGCGAAAACATCTTTGTCACCGATTTGGCCGGCGTAGTTTATGAAGGCCGTGTCGAGCTGATGGATCCGGACAAGGAAAAGTTCGCGCAAAAAACCGATGCACGTACCCTGGCCGAGGTGATCACCGACGCCGATATTTTCCTTGGTCTTTCCGCTGGGGGCGTGTTGAAGCCAGCCATGGTTGCGGCGATGGCGAAACGCCCCGTGATTCTCGCGCTCGCGAATCCGACGCCGGAGATCCTGCCGGATGAAATCCGTGCAGTGCGTGACGACGCAGTGATTGCAACTGGTCGCTCGGATTTCCCGAATCAGGTAAACAATGTTCTCTGCTTCCCATATATTTTCCGCGGCGCACTCGATTGCGGTGCAACGACGATTACGCGTGAAATGGAAATCGCAGCCGTGCATGCGATTGCGCAGCTGGCGCAGGCCGAGCAATCCGACATCGTGGCGACGACCTACGGCATCAATAATCTGAGCTTCGGTCCGGATTACATCATTCCCATGCCTTTCGATCCGCGCCTGATGATCAAGATCGCGATGGCAGTCGCCAAGGCAGCGGAAGAGTGCGGTGTGGCGGCACGTCCTATCAAGGATATGGAAGCCTACGCCGATCGCCTGCAGCAATTTGTTTATCGCAGCGGCACTTTCATGAAGCCCATCTTCCAGATCGCCAAGGCAACGCCGCCGGACCTGAAGCGCATCGTGTATGCCGAAGCGGAAGAAGAACGCGTATTGCGAGCAGTTCAAGTCGTGGTCGATGAAAAACTGGCCAGACCTATTCTGATTGGCCGTCCAGCTGTATTGTTGCAACGGATAGAGCGCTTTGGCTTGCGCATCAAGCCGGATGTTGATTTCACCATCATCAATCCGGAACACGACGATCGCTATCGCGACTTCTGGCAAACGTATCTGGATATGACCATGCGCAAGGGCGTGACCGAGCAATACGCGAAGCTGGAAATGCGTAGACGTCATACGCTGATCGGTGCCATGGCGATCCACAAAAAATATGCCGATGGCATGATTTGCGGCACCTTCGGTACGACTGATCTGCATTTAAAATATGTCGATCAAGTGTTGGGCAAGCGTGCCAATGTCAATGAGTATGCGGCGATGAATTGCCTGATTCTGTCGGATCGTCAATTGTTCATTGTTGATACGCATGTCAATGAAAATCCGACTGCGGAAGAATTGGCAGAGATCACGATCCTGGCAGCGGAAGAGATGCGCCGCTTCGGCCTGGCACCTCGCGTCGCCTTGTTGTCGCACTCAAACTTTGGTACCAGCAACAGCGAATCGGCGCAAAAGATGCGCAAGGTTTTGCATCTGGTCAGGGAACGTGCGCCAGATCTGGAAATCGATGGCGAGATGCATGGTGATCTCGCCCTCAATTCTGCGCAACTGAAAAAGGCGATTCCGAATTCGACGTTGAAAGGCGATGCCAATCTGCTCGTGATGCCGAATATTGATGCTGCGAATATTGCCTACAATCTGCTGAAAACAACCGTCGGTAGTGGTGTCGCGATCGGGCCGATTTTGCTCGGCTGCGCAAAGCCGGTACACATCCTGACGCCATCGGCAACGGTACGACGTATCGTCAACATGACGGCATTGTGCGTTGCAGATGCAGTAGCGGAACGCTAGTCTCTGCATAATAAAAAAGCCGCTCTGGGTTTGCCAGAGCGGCTTTTTTTCGTCTCGCAGAATATGCTGCTAGATTTTTCTGTCGACGGTGATGTCATCGCGCATGGGGACACGACCGGTTTGTACCAGTGGCGATGCGCGCTCGCAATGGCCTGCATGGTCATCGAAAAACATATGCGGCTTGAATGCTGCCAGTACATCGGATTTGGCAACGCCGCCCATGAAAAAGGTTTCATCTATCGTCACATCCCACGCCCGTAAGGTGCGTATCACACGCTCATGCGCAGGTGAGGAGCGCGCCGTGACGAGGGCGGTACGGATAGGTGAAAATGCCCGCGCAGCGTTCGGCCCTGCGCCGCCCTCAACATTTTTGAAGCTGTTCTGTATGAATGACAGCGCTTTCAGCAAGCGTGCGAACGGCCCTTCCGGTAGCGGCTTCAATGCATTTTCATGTTCGTGTTTTTCAAATGCTTCTATGCCCTGGGTTTGATATATACGTTCTGATTCGTCCGAAAAGATGACCGCATCACCATCGAATGCGATGCGAATCTGTCCCAGTTCTTCAAACGCATTCTCGGGTTTTTGGTATAGCAGCGCAGCGGCGACGCTGGAATTGACCGCCGCTTGGACATCGTCTTCGTGCAGCGAAAGGAACAGGCTGACGTTGAACGCCTGCAGATAGGGAGCCAGCGAAGCACCGCCGGACAAGACTGCGCGCGTAATGTCCAGGTCGTAATGTTTGATCGAATTGAATATCCGCATCGAGGTTTCTGTCGAATTGCGCGACATGATCACGACTTCGACAAAGCGCTGACCGGGTGTGAGTGCATTGAGTTTGAGCAGTGCGCGCACCAGGGCAAAACCGGCGCCCAGTTTCAGGATTTCATTTTCATTGTCGAGTTGGTGTTGACGATACGCTTCCAGTCCCTGGGTGCGAAAAATAGCTTCTTCGACTTCCAGATCGAATAGTGCACGTGATGAGATGCCGACTACCAGCAAACGATCGAGTGAAACAGGCATGATTGATTTTTCTATAAAGTTATTCTTTGCCATCAATTTGTTGTAAGCCCAAGAGAAAAAGATAAACTCAAATGATGCGTACAGCTAAAAAAGTAGCTGGAATCATTATAAGCATTCCCGCCCCATGCGCTCTTTTCAGGTATCTACCATATGAAATTAAGGAAAGTAATCAGTCTATGGGCCAAGCAGGTCAAGCGCGATGCGGTGATGCTGTGGTTCGCACGCAAGCATCCTGATACACCGTTATTGGCGAAGATCGTGTGCGTGCTGGCGGTTCTCTATGCGTTGAGTCCTATCGATTTGGTACCGGATTTCATTCCTGTGCTCGGCTATATCGATGATGCGTTGTTGCTGCCGGCGATGATATGGCTTGCAGTGCGCTTGTTGCCAGCGCCGGTACTGATCTTTTGCAGGCAACAGGCCGATGATTGGATGACCAGGCAAGCAGCAAAGCCGAGAAGCTATCTGGGCGCTGTGCTTGTGGTTACCCTTTGGGGTTTGCTGGCTTATCTGTGCTGGCGTTTGATATAAATTCAATAACGCATGTTGTCATGAACGCGACTGGATCAGTGGCGTGGATGGAACGCCGGGTTTTTACACTGAAAAAGGTAGTGTTAGTATCTGCGCCCAGTACGTATAAGCCGTCGATTTCTCGTGACGGTTTTGTCTGCTGTCATTTTGTAATGTTTGGGTAGTCTTTTAACTGGATCTGTCGGGGTGACAGTGATTTAATTTTTTTTGATTGTGCAGCCATGGCCAGCAAGCTGATTAACAGTCTTCGCAATGCACTCATTGTAATTTTAGCCATGGCTTGTGTGGGCTACCTAGCCTATTCGTGGAGTCATCAGCGTGGTATCGAGAATCTTCGTCATGAAGCCGATACGCGTTTGAGTATTGTGAGTGCAGTGTTGCAGGGGCCGGCGGATAAATACAGCTATTTGCCCGGCATGATTGCTGACCATCCTGCGACGATTCGCACCTTGCTTGGCAAGAACGATCCGGATGTTATTCGCGCCGCCAATTTATTCCTGCAGCAGCTCAATATCGACACGCAACTGGCGGTCATCTACTTGATGGATGCAAGTGGTCTGACAGTGGCAACCAGCAACTGGCAGGAAAAGACATCTTTCCTTGGTCAGAATTACAGCTTCCGTCCTTACTTTCAGGATGCGGTCAAAGATGGCTCAGGCAAGTTTTACGCGATGGGCACGATCAGCCTGATTCCTGGTTATTACCTTTCCAGCGTGGTGAAAAAAGATGACGAAGTTCTCGGTGTGATTGTGATCAAGATCGCCATGGATAATTTTGATAATTTGAATCGCGCGCAGGAAAGAAGTTTGTCGGAAGTCACGGTGACCGATGAAAACGGCATTGCCTTCCTCAGTACGGTAGACGATTGGAAGTATCGCCCGATCGCCACACTGACTGACGACGCTGAAAGAAAAGTGAAGAGCACTCGACAGTATGAACGCGTATTGAAGGCCCCTCTGCCGGCCACGGTGGAAACATCTTTCGGCCCGAATGAGCGCATCGTCAATGTCAGGCTATCAGACGATAGACCTGATGAAAGACATCAGGTTCAGTACCTGGCGCGCTCGGGGCAATTGCCGGGTTCTTTGTGGATGGTGAATGTGTTTGTACCAATGAAGCCGGTTAATCTGGTCGCGATACGCATTGCCATGTTGACGGTAGCGATGTTCGGTTTCCTGCTCTTGGCGGTGATGTATTTGCTGGAAACGCGCAGTCGGATTCACGAGCGCGAGCGCTCACGTCTGGCACTACAGGTCGCGCACGATGCCCTGGAATACAAGCACAAAGAATTAGAGACACTCAGCGAAGAGATGCGCATCGTATCGATTACCGATTCGCTGACGGGTGCCTACAATCGCCGTTATTTTCTTGATGTGGTTGGCAAGCTTGCCGATGACATTCATCATGCCGATTGCGCACTATCGATCATGATGATCGATGTTGATTACTTCAAGCGGATCAACGATGTATACGGCCACCCTACAGGCGACAAGGTCTTGCAGTTGTTGACATCGGCCTGCAAGGATATATTGCGCGCCGACGATGTATTTGCCCGGTTTGGCGGCGAAGAGTTCATCATGGCATTTCCGGCTACCGATGAACATGCGGCACAGCAGATTGCCGAACGTTTGCGCACCAGCATCATGGCGCGTCCATTTGAGGTCAATGGCCAGATGCTATCGCTCACTGTGAGTTGTGGCATATCGCGCTACCGGCTCACGGAAGAGACGATCGATGAAACCATCAAGCGGGCCGATGAGGCGCTCTACGAGGCCAAGAGCAACGGCCGCAATCAGGTCGTGGTACGCGTGTAAAAAAACGAAACAGAAGTCAGCCAGGGCAAGGCGGATCGTGACGGCCGCTTGCTGCCGTGTTTACTTTGGTGTTTCGTCACCGTCTTCGTAAAAGGAGACGCGTATCGTTTGCTTCCGCTGCAACTTCTTCAGGCCCCATTTGGTTCCGAGATAGGCTGCGAGCAGGCAGCAAAACAAGGCTCTCCATCCAAGGTAATACATGCCGACAAATGGCAGTATGATCACCAGTACGGTCGAGAAGAAATCACGCTTGTTCAACGTAATCCAGTAGTGCGACAATGCATAGACAACGAATAGCCCGATAAAAGCGATCAGCATGGTATTTGTTCCTTAATACAGATGTACGCGCATTCTAGCATCCGGAATTTTCAATTGGCTGGATAAAAATCAAGATGGCATTTACGGCAATAGCACTTGGTTGGCACATTGCTTGCTCGTGGTATTTCATTGTCAAAAAACGGAATAAAATCATATGTTGCTTTTAAAATGCATATTAAATAAAATGACTCCATTGGAGTGCACTGACTGATGAAACTCACTAGATTCTCGGATATTGGATTGCGCGTGCTGATGTACTTGGCAAAGGAAGCCCGCACTCCGGCAGTGACAGTTGCAGAAGTCGCCGTGCAGTTTGACGTACCCCATAATCATTTGGTCAAAGTGGTAGGTGCACTGGCAAAAATGGGCTGGATCGATGCTGTACGCGGCCGCAATGGCGGTATCCGGCTTGCGATCGAGCCCGACAAGTTGCGCATAGGCGTTGCCTTGCGTGTGCTTGAAGGTGATACCGAACTGGTTGATTGCGAAGGCCTTGGTTGCCGACTTTCGGGGGATTGTGTTTTGCGCAATGCATTGAAAGTGGGGGTTGAAGCATTTTACGACGCCATGAATCAGTACACGCTGGCAGACATAGTCGGCGGCAATGTCGGTGAACAGATTGTTCATATGCATCGTGTTTTCTTGATGGATCGCGCTAGTATCTAGCGCGATTTTTAAATAACCGGACCGCAAGGTCTTTTTTTAAAACTTATAAGTTGCATTTAAAATGCTACATAGGAGTGAAAATGTTATCAGCTGAATCCCGTCCGTACATCGATGCGAGTGTCCCCGTTTTGCGTGAACATGGTCTTGCCATCACCCAGGTTTTTTACAAGGCGCTATTTGCCGCCCATCCTGAATTACATAATGTATTCAACGCCGGCAATCAAGCTAATGGTTCGCAGCAGCAGTCGCTCGCCTCCGCCGTGTTTGCCTATGCCGCAAACATCGATAATCAGGCTGCATTGGCACCAGTAATTTCACGCATCGTGCACAAGCATGTTTCTTTGGGTGTGAAAGCTGAACACTATCCTATCGTCGGTCATCATTTGCTCGAGTCCATCAAGCAAGTGCTTGGTGATGCAGCAACCCCGGAGTTAATCGCAGCGTGGGCAGAAGCGTATGGCCTGCTCGCTCAGGCCTTGATCGATGAAGAGAAAAGATTGTACAAAGCGGCGGGAACGGAGCCGGGCGATTTGTTTGACATGCGCGTGGTCGCCGTCGATCTGCAAAGCGACCAGATCAAATCGTTCTCTCTAGTACCGGTGGAGGGCCAATTGCCGTCATTCAAGCCAGGCCAATACATCAGCGTAGCCGTGCATCTTGCGGACGGCCTGCGCCAGCTTCGTCAGTACAGTTTGTCCGATACGCCGGATCATCAGCACCTGCGCATCTCGGTCAAGCGTGAAATAGCCGGCAAGGAAACACCGGCAGGCATGGTGTCTAACTGGTTACATGACAATGTAGAAGTTGGCAGCATCATTCCAGTGAGTAAGCCGTTCGGTGACTTCACTCCCGATACGGAAGGAGATGAGCCTATCGTTCTGCTGTCGGCTGGCGTCGGCATTACTCCCATGATCTCTGCGTTGAACCGGATTGCAAAGGTATCCCCAGGTCGCCGCGTCATTTTTGCGCATGCAGCACGCAATGCAAGTCACCATCCGCATCGCGCCGATATAGCAAAAGCCGTCGCGCTGATGCCGAATTTGCACAGCGTTACTTTTTACGAGGATGACAAGGTCGATCAGGATAGTTTGACCTGCATGGCTGGCAGAATGCAATTGAAAAAATTGCCGTCGTGGGAAGTGGACAAGGCAAAGGTATACATGTGCGGTCCATTGCCATTCATGCAGACCCAATGGGCGGATCTGGTTGCGCAAGGTGTGCCCGCACATCACCTGCACCGCGAAGTGTTCGGCCCCGACATGCTGGACCATCTGATTTAAAAGAAGACGTCTGGGGTATTCAAAGCCTCCATTGAAAAATGGAGGCTTTTTTACGTGGTCGAAAAAGCCTTGAAAACGATGTTAGCCATGCAAAGCGGCCGTCGATTGCCAGACTGAGTATCAGGCTGTTATTGAAATGGCAGACGCAAACGGAATGCAGCACCTTCGCCATAGGTGCTGTCGACGGTAAGACTGCCGCCATGGGCTTCTGCCAGTTGCCGCGCAATATACAAGCCCAGACCCAGTCCGGCGCCAGTTTTTGTCCCGGCCCTTTCGAATGGTTCGAAAATGCGGTGCTGGTCTGCCGCGGTGATGCCATTGCCCTGGTCGCGCACGGTGACTTCGGCATAAACTGGGTTGGCTTCCAGCATGACCTTGACCGGTTTGCCACCGCCGTAGCGCAGTGCATTCGTCAACAGATTAATGATGATCTGTTCAACGCGGAATTCATCCCAGGTGCCGCTGGAAATTTTGTTTGCATCCAGCGTGATATCGGTGCCGGCTGCAGCAGCCTGATGCGACAGATCACTCACGATGCGCTGCAGTAGATCGGACAATTCGGTTTCGATCGGACGTATCGACAATTTGCCGCTACGTATGCGGGATACATCCACCATGTCATCGATCAATCGGATCATGCTCTGGATCTGGCGGCCATCGCGTGCCACCATGCGTTGCAGCTTCTCTTCATTGAATGCTTCCATATTGGATTTCTCCAACTGCATCTTGCGCATCTGTGTTTCAAGGAAGAGGGTATTGAGCGGCGTCCGTAGTTCGTGTGCAACCATCGACATGAAATCATCGCGCATCCGCAGCGAGCGTTGCAGTTCCACTTGTGTCGCGTGCAGTTCCTGACGACTTTTTTCCAGTGCTTCAACCTGACGCTTTACTTCATTGCGTTGCTGGTACAGGGAAACAAAAACATTGACCTTGCTTTTGACGGCAGCAATGTCCAGCGGCTTGTGCAGAAAATCGACGGCACCGGTTTCATAGCCCTTGAAAGCGTAGTTCAATTCCTTGCCCGCAGCGCTGACGAATACGATGGGAATATGACGCGTTCTTTCTGTACCGCGCATCAGCTCCGCCAGCTCAAAGCCATCCATGCCGGGCATCGTTACATCGAGGATGGCCAGAGCAAATTCATGCTGCAACAAAAGCATTAATGCATCCTCGCCTGATGTTGCCTGATAGACGATGCGATCCTTCTGCTTGATGATCTCATTCAGTGCCATCAGGTTTTCCGGCAAATCGTCGACGATCAACAATTTAGTGAAATTTTCAGCATACATATCAGGTTGTTCCCAGCTTCATAAGTAAGGCATGCATTTCAAGCAAGGGCAAAATCAGATCCGGTTGGCTGCGATCAATCGCAGCCTGCGGCATGGTGGATATTTGTGCTTCTTTCGGATCCTGTACAACTGTCAAGCCGCCAGCCTCATGGATATTCGCCATTCCTTCCGCGCCATCCTGATTCGCCCCTGTAAGTAAGAAACCTGCCAGAGCGTGGCCATACACATCGGCTGCTGAGCTCATCAGTATATCGATTGCGGGCCGCGAATAATGCACGGGATCCTCGCCACTCAACGAAAAACTGCGATCCTGCTCTATAGATAGATGGTAACCAGGGCCGGCAAAATACAAGACGCCAGCCTCTATATCCTCCTTGTCTCGTGCCTGTCGAACAGGGACGCGGACATGCTGTGCAAATACATCTGTCAGACGGCTTTCCCTATCATCGCGCATGTGCAGAACCACGAAGATAGGCAGACGATAGCTGGCCGGCAGACCACTTAATATTCTGAGCAATGCATCGACGCCTCCGGCAGACGCACCGATGGCAATCGCTGCTATTTTCCCTTCCTTTGCCGAACTTGCGCTTTGCACCATGCTTAACCCTTGCGATAAATCCGCTGCGCTTTATCCAGTGGCTCAAAGCGATTTGTATATGCAGAAAACTCTATGCTCTCCTTACTGCCCAGGCCCATAAATCCGCGATGACACAAGGATTCATGAAATAGGCCTAGAGCACGTTCCTGCAATTTGCGATTGAAATAAATCAAGACGTTGCGGCAGCAGATCAAATTCGTTTCAGAAAACACAGTGTCGGTCGCCAGACTGTGATCGGCGAAGCTGACGTTTTCACACAAGGAGCGATCGAACAGCGCTGCATCATAAGCAGCAGTGTAGTAATCGGAGAGCGTGGCTTTGCCGCCGGCCTTTTGATAGTTGCTGGTGTAATCCTTGATCCTGTCGAGTGCAAAGACACCTTTCCGCGCCTTCTCAAGCGAGACTGGATTGATGTCGGTTGCATAAATAATGCTGCGATCGAGCAAGCCTTCCTCTTTCAGCATGATGGCCATCGAATAAATTTCTTCGCCAGTGCTGCATCCTGCTACCCATATTTTCAGTGAAGGATAGGTTTTTAAAAAAGGTACGACTTGCTGGCGCAATGCCAGGTAATACGACGGATCGCGAAACATCTCGCTCACCGGGATCGTCAAATACTGCAACAACTGCATGAAGGCATTCGGATCGTGCAGTACCCGTGCCTGCAAATCCGAGATCGTTTTGCATTCCATATGCGGCAAGGCATGCAATACCCGACGCTTCTGCGAAGCGCCGGAATAGTTGCGAAAGTCATAGCTGTACTTGAGGTAGATTGCCTCAATCAGCAGACGCAATTCGATATCAGTGTTGCTCGAACCCGGCATTAAAGGCGTTCCATATTCGGCATCCAGACACGCACCAGCGAGTACAGGCGATTCAGATCAATCGGCTTGGCCAGATAATCCGATGTACCTGCCTGCAGACATTGTTCCTGATCGTCTTTCATGGCCTTGGCTGTGATGGCGATGATAGGTAGTTTCTGGAAACGGGCGTCGGTACGAATCCGGCGCGTCGCTTCCAGCCCATCCATGCCCGGCATCATGACGTCCATTAATACCAGATCGATCTCTGGTGTCTGATCCAGTTTTTCAAGGGCTTCAAAGCCATTGCGCGCAATTTCGATGACGGCACCTTTTTGTTCCAGCGCGCTGGTCAATGCAAAGATATTGCGTACATCATCATCGACAATCAAGATGCGTCGGCCTTCGAATACACGGTCACGACTGCGCAAGGTCTTCAGCATGCTTTGCCGTTCTACCGACAGTTCGGATTCGACCTTGTGCAGGAACAGCGTCACCTCATCCAGCAAACGTTCGGGTGAGCGAGCCCCCTTGATGATGATGGAGCGGGAATATTTGAGAAGATTGGTTTCTTCGTCGCGGGTCAGATTGCGCCCGGTATAGACAATCACCGGCGGGAAGGAGGAAATTTCCTCCGACGACATTCTCTGCAACAGTTCTTCGCCTTGTATGTCAGGTAATTTGAGATCGATGATCATGCAGTCGAAGACGGTGTCGCGCAACAATGCCAATGCCTCTTCGCCAGTTGCCACGGCATTAATTTCCACATCTGCATCACTAATCAACTGGGCGACGCTTTCGCGCTGGCGCGCATCGTCCTCGACCAGCAAGATGCGTTTCATTTTTTGCGAGAACTTGCTTTCCAGTTTCTGGAATACCTGCCTCAGTTGTTCGCGCGTTGCAGGCTTCGTTACGTAACCGATCGCCCCCATTTGCAATGCGACTTCTGTCCTGTCAGATGCAGAAACAATATGGACCGGAATATGTCGTGTTTTTGGATCGGTTTTCAGCTGTTGCAGCAGGGCCATGCCGGAACCGTCAGGCAAACCCATGTCGAGCAGAATGGCATCCGGTACATAGGTTGCCGCTGCATGCATGCCGTCCACCGTGCCGTGCGAAACCAGGCAGCGGTACTGCATCTCGTGCGCCAGGTCATACAGAATCCGGGCAAACACGACTTCATCTTCAATCACGAGTACCGTGCGGGCGTTATGCTTGTCGCTGTCCCTGTCGTCGGGAAATGCTGGGACAACAACAGACGTTGGCGCGGGCGCTGGTGGTGGCGAAAAGTTGGGCTGTACGGTGATCGCACTGCGTTCGATTACGGGCACGACGGCGGGCGCCCGGACCGGTAGCAACAATGTGAAAGTGCTGCCCTTGCCGGGGGTGCTACAGATCGTAATCGAGCCACCCAGCATTGTGGCAAGATCGCGCGAAATCGACAGCCCCAGCCCGGTGCCACCGTAGCGACGGCTGGTTGTGCCATCCGCCTGACGGAAAGCCTCAAAAATAATCTGTTGCTGTTCGTGCGGGATGCCGATGCCAGAGTCGGTGACGGCGAACGCAATGTGATCCTTGTCTTTACCGCTTATTGATAATGTGACTTGGCCGGCTTCTGTGAACTTGATGGCATTCGACAGCAGGTTCTTGAGTATCTGCTCTACCCGCTGACTATCGACAAACATGGTTTGTGGCGCAGTTGCATCGATAGTTGTCGTGAACTGCAAACGCTTTTGACCTGCGAGTGGCTCGAAGGTCATCTTCAATCCCTCGATCAGACGCGGTAAAGTAATTTCTTCAGGAGAAAGGTCAAGCTTGCCGGCCTCAACCTTGGAGATATCGAGAATGTCATTAATCAGATTCAGCAGATCATTGCCGGCTGAATAAATAGTGTTGGCAAACTTGATCTGCTCTTCATCCAGATTGCCCTTGGTATTGTCGGCGAGCAGTTTTGACAGAATCAGTGAGCTGTTGAGTGGTGTACGCAACTCATGCGACATATTCGCAAGGAATTCGGATTTATATTTACTGGCGCGTTGCAATTCCACCGCGCGTTCTTCCAGCTCACCTTGCACTTCATTTAATGCAAGATTCTTTTGATCAAGTGCAAGGGCCTGGGTAGCCAATTGTTCATTGGTTTGCTCCAGTTCCGCTTTCTGATTTTCGAGATTGACTTGGGATTCTTCTAGGATGCGCGACTGCTCTTCCAGCTCCTCATTCGCGGTGCGTAATTCTTCCTGCTGGACTTGCAATTCTTCATTGAGTTGCTGGGTCTCAGCCAGTACATCCTGCAGGCGTCGGCGATACAGCGATGCTTCTACTGCCATACCCAGGCTGGGAGCGACCAGTCTGAGGAAGTCCAGATCCCGTTCGCCAGGGGTGTGCAAAAATCCAAGCTCGACTACGCCATTGATATCACCTTCATGATTGATCGGCAGCATCACGACATTGCGCGGTTTGGAGTTACCCAAACCCGACGTCACCTTCAGGTAATTGTCCGGTACGTTATCGAGATGGATCAGGCGTTTCGCCAGTGCTGCTTGTCCGACCAGGCTTTCTGCATGATCGAAGGATTGTTCAATATATTCATTTTCCTTGCTGAAGCCGAAACTGGCCACGCGGCGCAATGTGCCGTTATCTTCGCGCACATAAAGTGCCGCGACGGAGGCGCCAACATAACGAGCAAGAAAGTCCAGTACGGCACGCCCCAGTTGCGGCAATGCCATCTGGCCAATTCCTTGTTCGCCCAGTTGAGCCTGACCGGCACGCTGCCACGCGAGTTGTTCCAGGGAGCTGGCATGCAACTGGTGTTGAGTGAGCGTGTCGTTGTAGGTTGTGGAAAGCTGCAATAGCTCGCGGCGACCAAACAGTGCAAGCAGTCCGCTCAGCAATATGCTAATGCCGAGATAGAGCGCGACCACGGTGGTCGTTACATGTTTTGCTTCTTCATTGCGTTCCTTGCGCAGGCCTTGTTCGCTTTGCAGGAAGTCCGTGAACTCTCTGCGAATTTCGTCGAACTGCAACTTGCCGCGACCACTGGCAATGTATTTGGCAACATCTTCATTGTTGCTGCGCATCCGAATGGTGGTTTGTGCAAACTCTTCCCATTGTGCTTGCATGGCCTTGATGCGCTGCAGTCTATCGACTTGGTCCGGATTGTCCTTGATCAACTCATTCAGCGTGAGCATCTCTGCTGCGATTTTCGGTTTGGCTATTTCGTACGGCGCCAGAAAATTGATGTCGTTGGAGAGCGCGTAACCGCGAATGCCGGATTCCATATCCACCGATAGCTTGGTGATTTCGTGGGCATTGCCTATCACGCGCTCTGTGTGTTCTACCCAATTCAGTACGGATATCAGATAGAAAATTAATGCAACGAAGATGGCTGCACTGGTTACACCCACTGCCAACGGCAAAGTGATGTTGCGTATGAGGATGCGGCGAAAGCCGGTTTGGTCGATAGCAGGTGCAGATGGCATGTATTCTTCCAAAACTTAAACGCCAAAGTGTAATGCAAAACGAAAGGGGAAAGCACAACTGTTGACGTGCGTTGCAGAGTAATCGGAGCGGCTTTTTGAGTAGTCTTTATCGACCGGGATGACTATCCTATTAACCGTAATCCGATCAATCAGAACTCGCAGGGAGATGTTTGTAAAACTTACATGCGGGCTTCACGTGTCCTTTTTGACAGATCGTTACATTCAATCGTGCGGTTTTTATCCAGATTGGTTTTTTTGTAAAATTTACATGTGGGTCCATATTTAAGCAAACGTGCGCGTGTTTTTGTGTGTGCTCTTCACACATTCGCATCGCATAATTTCAACTGAAATAAAAAAATCCGCCGAGGCGGATTTTTTTAGGGCTGCTTTATCGAGCAACGCATTGCTCATGCAAGCGATCAGAACTGTTCCCAGTCGCTGTCAGAGTCTTTACTGCTGGCGATTTTTGCGGGCGCCGTGCTTGCGATACTGCGTTTTGCGGGAGCCACTGCAGGGGGACTGGACAAAGCCCTGGGACGTGCTTGCGGGGTAATGCTTTGTGTGCCTGATGCATGGCCATGCAATTTGAATACGGCGACCACGCCAGACAGATTGGTTGCCTGATCTCTGAGAGACGCGGCAGCTGCAGCTGCTTCTTCGACCAAGGCAGCATTTTGCTGCGTGACTTCATCCATTTGCACAATTGCGGTATTGACTTGCTCGATACCGGCGCTTTGTTCCTGACTTGCAGCCAGAATTTCACCCATGATGTCGGTCACGTGTTTCACGCTATCGACCACCTCGGTCATCGTGGTGCCGGCTTGCGCCACAAGTTTGCTGCCTGCATCGACTTTGCTGACCGAGTCATCAATCAAGATTTTGATTTCTTTTGCTGCTGCTGCAGAACGTTGCGCCAGATTTCTCACTTCGCTTGCTACCACGGCGAAACCGCGACCTTGTTCGCCTGCGCGCGCGGCTTCCACTGCGGCATTCAGCGCGAGGATGTTGGTTTGAAATGCGATGCTATCGATGACGCCGATGATGTCGACAATTTTCTTGGCAGATGTATTAATCGAGTCCATCGTATCCACCACGTCGGAAACCACAGCGCCACCTTTGACGGCAACCGTAGATGCGGTGACTGCCAACTGATTGGCCTGGCGCGCATTGTCTGCATTTTGCTTGACGGTGGAGGTGAGTTCTTCCATCGAGGATGCTGTTTCTTCGAGTGATGCAGCCTGCTGTTCGGTACGGCTGGACAAGTCCAGATTGCCGGCTGCAATTTGCGTGGTCGCTGCACCAATCGCCGTGCTGCCTTCACGCACCTGCGAAACGGTGTCGGTTAAGCGCGCCTGCATTTTTTGCAGGCCGAGCATGAGATTGCCCAGTTCATTTTTTGATTTGACTTCGATATTACTGGTCAGGTCGCCAGCTGCAATGGATTCGAAATGCCCCATCATTTCCTGCAAAGGCTGGTTAATTGCACGTATCAGGAAGAAGGCCGAGATTGCAACGGCAACCAGACCGAATAGAACGCCACCAATAGCCGCGATGCGGAATTTTGAAAAAAGCGACTGACTTTTTTCGTAACCTGCCGCTGCATTTTCCATTTGCAGCTTGATCAAGGCATCCGTACTTTTGGTTAAATCCTGAAAGAGAGGAGACATTCTATTCAACAGAATAACTTCAGCTGCATCAATGCGATGTTCACGTAGCGCACCGGCTAGTTGCTGATTGCCGACTTGAAGATAGTTGAGACGTTTGGCACTCACTTCTTCTGCCAGTTTTTTTTCAGCCTCATTTTCAAATGGCAATGCCAGATATTTGTTCCATTCATCATCCGATTGCGTGTAGAAATTTTCAGCACGTTTGATGGTCGCTTCCGCGCTTGCCTCGTCGGGGCGCATGGCTACTCGATTAAGTGCAGCGCGCGCTTGCAGCAGCCGTGTCATCATCAAATTGATGGCGTTGGATGATGGCATTTGGTTGGTATAAACCTCTTGCAAGGTGTTATTTGTGGTTTGCAGGCCGATGACACCCATGGCGCCACCGACTATCAGCATGACGCCCATGAACGCCATGGTCAGAATCAGACGTAACTTGATGGATAAATTGTTCAACATGTTTTTGCCGTTTTGAAATGGACGTTAATGGAGGTATTTAAGCTGCAACTTGTTCGATCAAGCCCATGTCTGTCGAGCTCATCAATTTGTCTATGTCCAGCAAGATCAGCATGCGTTCTTCTATCGTGCCCAGACCGAGCAGATAATCGGTCTCGACCACGGAACCCATTTGTGGTGCCGGTTTGAGTTGTTCATCCGTGAGCGTGATGACGTCAGATACGCTATCGACCACCATGCCCATGATGCGTCCCCCGATATGCAAAATAATTACGACCGTAAATTGGTCGTAAGTCGGTGTGCCCAGATTGAATTTGATGCGCATATCGACAATCGGCACGATGATGCCACGCAGATTTACGACTCCCTTGACAAACTCGGGCGCATTGGCAATACGCGTTACCGCGTCGTATCCCCGCAGTTCCTGAACTTTTTGAATGTCGATTCCATATTCTTCGTTGCCGAGCGTAAAGGCAAGAAATTCCAGAGAGGTGAAAGTCGAGGCGGATGGCTGTATCGAGTTGGACATGGTTTTCAATCTGAATGGAGGAAATAATATTGCCTTGGTGAAACTAAATATGAGTATAGCGAGGCTTCTCAGGATCAGCCAAGGATTTCAGACTGTAACTTTTGAAAAATTCAATTATTTAACAATACTTCACAATTGGCGTGAAGTTTGCAACACGGCGGGAATAATATTCAGGGAGAGGAAGGGCGGGGCGGGCACAAAATCGCATGGAGGGCTAGCGATAATGGTGAATAGCTAAAAGAGCGAGTTGTGATTTATTTAATGCAATGGATAAACACGACCGAAACGTGCGTTCCTTGGTGCCCTGCAAACAACATTCATTTCCATGGTGGAACCCGGGTTATCGGCCGGAGCGCTTGAAACTGAACCACAGGCCTGCAACAACCGGGATGGCGAGCGCGACCCAGGCAGCCCAATGCCAAACACCCGTTTTGAGCAAGGCAGCGAGCAAGCCAAATAGAGTGAGTATTGCCAGTAAGGTCGGCGTGCGCCAGACAAACCAGAAGGTGCTGCGTTGTATAGAGGAATTTGTCATTACCAGTTTTTCAAATAATGCGAATGCGTATTTTAACTTCTTGCAGTCATGCGTATCGACGACTCGATATTAATGAATGTCGGCCCTCTGTTGATAGTTTCCGTGCAAGGCAAGCATGCCACTAGGTGGAACGTCAAACCAGCGTCGTTGCGAAGAAAGACGCAACGACTCCAGGTTTGATCACAGACGGTCTGGAAAAAGTCAGAAGTCTATCGACGCGGACAGCACCAAAGTGCGTGGCGAGCCGACGGTTACATAGGTTCCAGTTGTGAGCCAGTAGTTCTTGTCCAGCAGGTTCTCGATGTTGGCGCGTAACACGACCTCCTTGCCCGCGACCGCCGTGCGGTAACGTGCGCCGATGTCGTAACGAGTCCAGCCGTCAAATTTTTGTGTGTTGGCGGAGGTCAGGTAGGAACCCGAAGTGTAGATTACGCGGCCATTAAGCGACAGGCCCGGCGTCCAGGGCGTGTCCCAATCGAGGCCAGCGCTCGCCGTAGTGTCGGGTACGCCAGCAGCATCTTTGCCCTGATTGACACCGTTGGGTGTCTTTGTCAGCTTGGGATCGACAAATGCCACACTGGCCATGCCACGCAGGCCACGCTGCAGTTCGCCATAGGCGGACAATTCGAGACCACGATTGCGCTGTTCGCCGAAATAGCCGTAGACGTTGGTTGCGGTGTTGACTTGTGCGTTCGGGCGCGCGATTTGGTAGATCGCTGCAGTGGTCGTAATACGGCCCCAATCCACCTTGACGCCGGCTTCGTATTGTTCCGATTTGTACGGGGCCAGTGCTTCACCTGGATTCGCGTAGCCAGACGTTGTCGAAACGAAGGCGCCGCGGGTCAGACCTTCAGTGTAGTTACCGTATACCGAAACGTTTTCCATCGGCTTGAATACGACGCCTGCGAGCGGCGAGACTGCGCTCTTGTCATAGTTGCTTGTCTTTGCGCCAGTCGCGTTGAAGCTTTGTACTTCCACGGTCTGGTTACGCGCGCCGAGTGTGATCAACAGCCGGTCATTCATGAAGGACAGTGTATCTGCGAGCGCGAAACTGCTGAGCGTGGTTTCAGATGTTTTGAGGGGAGAAGTACGTGCGGCCGTGATGGACGGAAGCGGCGCCGGATTGTAGATATTGGATGCTGTTGAATTGCCGGTAATGTATGCACTGCCAGCCTCCTGCTGCATTTGAGTCACTGCAGCCGTGACCGTGTGTCCAATGCCCGCCGTATTGAAACGCCAGCGCAAACCGGCGTTGCCGCTAGTCGTCTTGGTGTACGAGTCGTAGTAGTTGTTACTAACTGTAAAATTACCAATTGTGTTGACCGCAGTGGTGGAGCGCGGAAACACCTGATCGTTTGAACCATCACGATAGCCGATGCCGGCGTAAGCAGTCAGCGCATCGGTGATGTCGTATTCAATGCGCGTGGCGATGGTCGAATCCTTTTGTACCAGCGTTGTGCCGGGATAGAAATTCGAACGCGCGTCCGGTGGTGCCGGGATGGCGGAGAGCCCACTATCCAGGCTGATCTGCGGGCGGAAGTTATCGGTGTCGTCACGCTGAATGATGGCGTCCAGTGACCAGCGTGCGCGGCTGCCGCGATAATCGACGCCCAGCGCGGCCAGGCCGGTTTGCTGGTTCCCGCCATCGATTGTGGCCTCGCCGTCGCGCACCAAGCCGTTGAAACGCAGGCCCCATGCTTTGTCTTCGCCGAAGCGCCGACTCATATCGAGCCCTAAGCCAACATTGGCGCTGCCGGTATACGCAGCGGTCACCCGTGTGAGTGGATCATCGCTGGCACGTTTGCTGACGATGTTGATGCCGCCGCCGACGCTACCGCTTGGTGCGATGCCATTGATCAGCGCGCCCGGCCCCTTGAGGATTTCTACGCGTTCGACGAGTTGAGCAGGCACACGGTTTTGCGAGATCAAGCCATACAATCCATTGAGGCCGACGTCTGTGGCGCTGACGGCAAAGCCGCGTATCTGGAAGGTGTCGTCGAAGCCGGTGCCGCCGGTGCTCATGCGTACCGAGGCGTCATTCACCACGACGTCTGCCAGAGTGCGGACTTGCTGGTTTTCCAGAAGGTCTGCCGTGTAGTTGGTGGTGCTGAATGGCACATCCATCGTGTTCTGTGTACCTAGCAGACCCAGGCTGCCGCCACGCGCAACTTGTCCACCTGCATGGGCAGAAATTACATCCGTTGTCGATATCGCAGACACGGTTACTGCAGGCAACGTACTGACGCCCGGCGCGATACGACGCAGGCGGTAACCGCCATTCGCGCCGGAGACCGCTTCCAGACGATGGCTGCCAAGAATCGCATTCATGCCACCGCTTAGCGAATAACTGCCTTTGAGGCCGTCGCTTTGCAGTCCTGCAGTTAGTTCCGGATCAATCGCTACGAGTGCACCGGCTTCGCGCCCAAAACGACCCAGTACCTGATCCAGCGAGCCGGCAGGTATGTTGTATTGGCGGGCAGCTTCGGTGCGAATCGTCGCATCTGGAGTGCTTTGTGCCAGCGCCGGCACAAACGCTGCGGTACCGACCAGCAGCGCGCTGCACAGCGCGAGGCGGGCGGCATGGGCGATCGGTTTGATGGTCATCGGTGGGTGACGATGCATGCCTGCATCGTGCTTGAACGGGTGGGGCATCTTGGTTCCTTTTAGTATCGGGCTGGAAATGCAGCGTTGCCTTTGTTTGCAGCGCCTCTATTCCTGTTGATGCACGAGTTCTGGAAACCTGCCTTCGTGTTTGATAAATTTTTCTTGTTACTTACTTGATCGCATCGCTAAGGGCATTTACGTAGGGCTTCCATTTTTCTTGCCGGCTGTGATGGTGGTCCAGTAACGGGTCATGTGATGGATGTGCAGCGGCAGGGTTTCGGTCAGCAAGCCCAGCACGGCATCAGTGTCATGCAAAGGAAAAGAGCCGCTGACCAAAAGGTCTGCAACTGCCGGATCGCAACGCAGCACACCTTTGCGATAGCGATCGAGTTCGTTGATAAAGTCGGCCAGCCGCATCCGTTCGACTACCAGAATGCCGTCGATCCATGCCGCGATGCTGCCATCCAAGGCAAAGGGAGGCTGGGCCGAGATAGACGTGAATCGGGTTTGCTCTCCTGCATTGACGCGCACTCCATCACCGCTGCTTGCCGAAATGTTGACAGCACCTTCCATGACGGCTACGGCGGTTGTCGAAGGAGTATCGACTACATTGTGTCTGACGGTAAAGCGCGTACCGATAGGCCGAATGCTGCCATTGTTAGTTGCAATTTCGAAAGGTCTTCCGACAGCATCCTTTGCTGTGATGACCATGATCTCACCACGTTGCAATACGATCTGGCGCACACGATCATCGAAGCGCACATCGATTGCAGTGGCCGTATTGAGCATGATGCGCGTGCCATCCGCCAGTATGACGGTGCGTTGTTCTCCGGTTGCGGTGCGATAGTCAGCTGTTGCGCTTTGCCATATAGCTTGTTCGCGCATGACCAGAGAACTGCCGCCGATGACACCCAGACCCACCAGTGAACGCAAGACCATGCGGCGTGTATTGCCATCGGTACTGCGCAATACAGAGCGCAGCATCGGTGGCGACACACGGTTGCCGCTGCTGCGCAGATCTTGTCCGAGTGCATGCAATCGTTGCCACGCTTGTTCATGTCGATGGTCAGCCGCGCGCCATGCGGCGCACGCGCGTCTGTCTGCTTCGCTCGCTGCATCTGATTGCAGCGTCACCAGCCAGACTATCGCCTGTTTGACGATGGCCTGATCGATCTGGTCGCTACTACCGGATACAGGTGCGAAGAGAGAATGTGACGACATGAGAAATAATTATTGCGCTGGATAGACTGCTGTATAGCAATGCTGGAACGCCCTGATCATCGATTTTTGTACCGCGTTCACCGACATGCCGAACTGCGTAGCGATGTCGGCGTAGGTCCATCCATCGAGTTGCGACAGTAAAAAAATCTCACGTACGCGCGGTGACAAACCATCGAGTATGCGACTGATGGCGGTGAGCGCTTCGACTATCAGCATGCGGGTTTCCGGTGACGGGACGGTTTCTTCCGGCATTGCTGCCAGTGCGTCCAGATAGGCGCGCTCCAGTGCCAGTCGACGAAAATATTGTGCGGTCAGGCGAGACGCAATGGTGGTCAGGTAGGCACGCGGTTCACGAATTGCATCTGCATCGCGCGCCGTCAATATGCGGGTAAACGTGTCTTGCGCCAGATCGTTGGCGTTGTCTATGTTCCCCAATTTACGCCGCAAAAAACTGACGAGCCAGCCATGATGGTCGCTGTAGAGAACGGCCAGTTCTTGTGATCGTGTATGAGTGAGCAGCATGGTATTCAACAGGTAATCAGGCTTGATGCGCCTGAATCAATTTTTCCATCCGTGCTTCATTGGTCTTGCGCCGCACGAACCACAGGTACAAACCGCTACCGAGTACAACGATGGTCATCAGATCGAGAATCGCCCACAGGATTTGCATGGGCCGGCCACCGTAGTCGCCAAAGTGCAGTGGCTGTGAAACGAGTAGGGTAGTCAGATACCAGGGCAGCACGCGACTATCCGTTACTTCGCTGGTTTTTGCATCCACCAGTACCGGTTTGAAGAGCCGGGATGTCAATGGCTCGGTGCCGCGCATGAAAATACCGTAGTGATGCGGACTGCTGAATGTGGTGCCCGGGAAGGCGATGAAACCCATCTTCATGCTCGGTTCCAGCGCGATGGCAGCATCGACTGCTTTTTGCAGTGACCCTAACTCAGTCAACGGTGGTTTTCCCTTGTATGGCGCGATCATTTCCGCCATCTGATCATATTGCCAGTATTTGACCAGCAGGTCTGCCCAGGTATTGATGACGCCGGTGGCGCCGACAATCAGCAACCATGAAAGCGTGACGATGCCTAGTAGATTATGCAGGTCCAGCCATTTCAATCTCGATGAGCGCTGATCACGCACGGTGCCAAACTTCAGCTTTTTCATGAATGGGCCATACAGTACGACACCGGAAATAATCGCGACGATGAGCAAGATGCCCATGAATCCGAGAAACAGCATCCCCGGCAAACCGGCAAACAAATCCACATGCAGCTTGAACATGATGTACATGAAGCCCTCATCCAGCTTTGGTTCCGCCAATGCCTCACCAGTACGCGCATCGATGGCAACCTGCTTCATGCCGGTTTCAGAAGTAGGCGTGCTCGACAGCGTAACGAACCAGACGCGATCGTCATCCTCTTCCTGCGAGGCAAACATTCCGACCAAACCAGGATGACGCGCCTTGGCAACTTCCATCACCTTGTCCATGCTGACACGCGGCGTGTCAGCCGCCATCTCCGGCGCCTCGACTTCGGTTCCGAGCAAATGCCCGATTTCGTGATGGAAGATCAGCGGCAGCCCTGTCAGGCAGAGCAGCAACATGAAGATGGTGCATACCAGACTGGACCATTTGTGGATCCAGGCCCAGCGGCGCAGGCTTGCTGTGTTCATTAAAACTCGATGGAAGCGGACAATGTAAATGTGCGCGGAGCGCCCAGCACAAGGTAAGACTGACCCGGATAGCCGCCGGATGAAGCCCAGTAGTCACGGTTAGCAACGTTATCGACGCGAGCACGCCAAGTCACAAGCTTGTTGGCGATGGTGCTCAGATAACGAGCACCGAGGTCAACGCGTGTCCAGGAAGGAATCTCCAATGTGTTCGTGCCGTTCGCATATTGCGAACCGGTATACACGACACGGCTGTTAACACTAAAACCACTCATGCCGGGAACATCCCATTCAACACCGAGGTTGGCCATGGTCTTCGGCACACCTATTGAGTCTTTCCCGTTCAGGCTGGCAACTGAAGTTTTCTGTTCTGTATCCAACACTGTCAAGCCACCGAGCAGACGAAGACCGCGTTGTACATTGCCGAACAGGCTCAACTCAACACCGCGGTTTTTCTGCTCACCTTCTACGACAAACACGTTGGCACCATTCACATATGAGCTAGGGCGAGAAGTCATGAAATAAGCCAAGGTGCCGCCAAATTTGCCGAAGTCATACTTGACGCCGACTTCCTTCTGTTCCGACACTTGCGGCTCAAAGAGGGAAAAGCGATTGTTTGTATAAGCCGGTGCAACGGGGCCCTTTTCCAAGCCTTCAATATAGTTGGCATATACGGAGACCTGATGACTTGCCTTGAAGACGATTCCTGCAATCGGGGATGTCTTAGTTTTCTTGTTGTGGCTCTCTTGCGTACCAGTGACTGCGCTATAGCCGTAGCTTTCCATACTTTGCTGTCTGGCACCGAGAGTCAACAACAGTTGATCGTCCAGGAAGGACAAGGTGTCTGCCAAGGCTACACTGGACATCTCCAATTTTCCAACTAGCGGTGGATTGGAAAGGTTGCCTTCGCCGTAGCCGTCCAGCGCTGGCATGGCGTAGGCCACTGGGTTGTAAAGGTTAGTTTGCAGTGCGTTATAAGCGGACCCTTTGAAGGCGTTATATTCCTTTGACTGAAAAGCTGACGCTGATGCAGTCCACGCGTGCTTGACAGAACCGGTCTGCAGTTTGCCGCGCAGACCGACCTCGCCGGTGGCTACGTCGTCTTGACGCTCGTTTTCCCAACGATATGTCGACATGTCTCCATTGGCAGCGGTTATCAGCGGGTTAGCCAAGCGATTCGATTCGCGTCCTTTGCGTATGCCAGCAGCTGCCCAACCAGTCACTGCATCGCTGAAATCGATCTCGCCACGCACTGTGCCGAAGGCGTCGCGCGAGTTTGAATAGGTCCAGGGTTGTGCAAAATTCTTGGAAGCGTCAGGCGCTGTCGGGACGACAGTACCGACGTAAAGGCTTGGGCGTGGCTGGCTAATTTTATGTTCTTGATAGCCCAAATCGGTCGATACGCGTACATCGCGACTACGCCAGTCCCAGCCCAGCGACAGCAAGGACAGTTCACGCTTCTCGTTATCCACTGAAGTTTCACCATCACGACGGACAGCATTTACGCGCAAGCCCGAGGCTTTGTCTTCGCCAAAGCGGCGCGACAGATCAACGCCGACTTGATAGTGTCCGCCGCTTTCAACGCCGATAGTGACTTGTGTCAGTGGATCGTTGCCGGCGCGTTTCGGTACTACATTAATTGAGCCACCAATTCCACTCCCGCCCGGAGCTGCGCCGTTCAGGAATGCACTCGCGCCGCGAAACACTTCGACACGTTCCAACAGCTCGGCCGCGACATACTGGCGCGGCAACAAGCCATACAGGCCGTTATAAGACATGTCGTCTGAATAAACGTTGAAGCCGCGGATCATGTACAACTCTTGGAAGTTGCCGAATCCTCGTGCGATACGCACGGTCGGATCGTTTTGCAGGACATCCGCTACGCTCTTGGCTTGCTGATTTTGAATCAGTTCATTTGTATAGCTGGTAATGGAAAACGGTGTATCCATCATGTCTTGTGTACCCAAGATCCCAGCACGTCCACCACGCGCAACCTGTCCACCCGCATATGGTTTCGACAAACCTTCTGCCGAAGCGTCTGCGCTTGAAGTCACGACAATCTCAGTCAACTCGGTGGTGTTCGCTGGATCGGCAGTTTGTGCAAATGCGGTACCGGCGAGGATGGGCAG
This sequence comes from Herminiimonas aquatilis, assembly GCF_042665175.1. Lineage (NCBI taxonomy): Bacteria > Pseudomonadati > Pseudomonadota > Betaproteobacteria > Burkholderiales > Oxalobacteraceae > Herminiimonas > Herminiimonas aquatilis. The sequence continues at coordinate 750,931 of NZ_JBHTCC010000001.1, read as the reverse complement.
CGCGGCTTGCAAAGCGCATGCGATCAGGGTTTGTTTGAGAATTGGACGAGATGTGCGGCGCGACATGGATTTCCTTTTTTGCCAGTAGGCAGATACGAGAGTCCGCTTTATTGTAAAAGCGAATACAAATACGAATTGTTCTCATTATAGGTTGAGTGCATACACTCTCGCAACACTAGACTGCATTGTGCGTTGCAAATTGGGGATAGCCAGGAACGGGAGGCGCAGTTACGACGCTTGGATGCCGGGACAGTTGGTACTTGCTATGCTGGGTTGTGGCGCTGCGAAAGGGGGATTTTGGCGGGCGCTTGCGTAACTGTAGCGAAATAAAATTAAGAAAATTGCAATAAATGCCATCGCCTTGACGATGGCATTTTTACTTGCGCGCGATCATTTTCAATACGCGCATCAGGCTGCCGACTACGGGTAATTTTTCATAGAGTTCTTCCGCCGCATCCCAAAAATCCCGATGCATTTCGACCAGGCCTGCATCGTTGAAGCGCAGTTGTGTTGCACCGCGTATGCATTGTTCTTCGCGCGCATAGCGCTTCATATGGAACAGGAAGTCCCAGGTAATAAAAGCCTGATTGCCTTGCAGGATGTGAGTGGTGATCACGAAGCGCGGGTTTTGTACTTGCACGAACATGTGCGTGAACAGTGGCTCGATGGCGGGCAGGCCGCGTACTTCGTTGAATGGGTCCTTGAAGCTGGCGTTTTCCGCGTATATATACGGCAGCTGGGTTTGTGCAGATTCCACCGTCATGGTTTCAAAAAAACGTACGACATTTTCCAGTGCAGCCTGGTGATCGGGCGCTTGATTTGCAGCACTGTTAATCGATTCATTCATAGTCCGGTTCCTTTGTGGATCAACCAGAAATACAGGCGGTAGGGTAGCAGGCGCAGCAGTCGCAAGAAGTTCGTGAAGCGCCGGGGGAAGTGGATGTGGAATTGCCCGCGTTCCAGTCCGTGCACCAGCGCCTGCGCCGCCTCGGTAGCCGACATCAATGCCGGCATGGGGAAGTCATTTTTCTGCGTCAACGGCGTATCGACAAATCCGGGCGTAATCAGATGCACGGCAATGCCGCGCGGATGCAGGTCTATGTAAAGCGACTCACACAAATTGATCAGCGCCGCTTTGGTCGGCCCGTAAATCAATGCTTTAGGCAAACCACTAAAGCCAACCACGGATGCAACTATGCCGATTCCGCCATTGCCTTGTGCCAGCAAGTCGGGCAACACTGCATCCAGACAATGCAAGACGCCGCGCACGTTCAGATCAATCATTTGATTGGCGACGGCAAGGTCGAAACTGTCGGCGCGCATTTCCTTGTAACTGCCCGCCACTACCAATATCAGATCGAAGCCCTGCCATTGCTGCAAGATCGCATCGCGTGCAGCCAATACGGCCGCATGATCGGTGATGTCCATCGCCGCCACCAAGGCATTGGGGTTGCCCTGTGCGACGTCCTGCAGCATGTCGGCACGTCGTGCAGAAAGCGCAACGCGCGCGCCCTTTGCCAACAGTAAGCGCGCGGTATCCGCACCGATGCCGGTGGACGCACCTATGATCCAGACGCGCTTATTGTGCCAATCTGTAATACGAGGATTCATTGATTGCTCTTGTATGAAAACGATTACCTATTGCGGACGCTTGGTAAAAGACAGCGTTACTTCGCCGAGGCCAACACCGAACTTGCTCATCGACGTACGATTCAACATCACGCGGTCGTCCATCAGTATCATCCAGTCATCCATTTCCATGTTGTAAACCTTGCCGTCTACCGGCAAGGCAAGAACATACTTCCAGTTCAAGGCATTGCCGGACGCCGTACCGATTGCTTCGCCGACTACATCGGATGCCGTGCCGATGTAACTGCCGGGTGCGACTTGCCGAATGGTCCAGATGCGTTTTTGCTTGGTGCCATCCGAATAGGTAAAGTCTTCATCCAGCGTGCCGACATCGCCATCCCATGTGCACCGCATGACGACGGTAAAGCGCTTGACCACTTTGCCCGATCTATCCTGGAACATGCCCCACGCGTCTAGTGTGCCGTTGAAATACTGCTTGATGTCGAGCACGGGTTTTTCAGCCGCATATTGCGATGGCTGTATCGGTGCACAGGATACGAGCAGTGTTGCAGCAACTGTTGCCAGTACTAATTTTAGGTAACGCATAGCTCGCCTCTTCATGTGATTGTCTGCTCAGGTCTGAGCCGTTCAATTTTTTTGTCGTGTTTGCGTGTAGTGGCTAGTTCAACTTTTTTCCAGCGTGAATTGCATGACATCGATACTGCCGGCGCGGAATCCCGCTTCGCAGTAGGCCAGATAAAATTCCCAGGTACGCAGAAAGCGTTCATCAAAACCTTGCTCCCGTACCTGTGACAAACGCTCCTTGAAAGCGCAGCGCCATTCATCGAGCGTTCGCGCGTAGTCGAGCCCGAACTTGAACTCGTCCACCACGCGCAAGCCATGCTGTTCTGCATGCATGCGGAATACCGATGGTGAAGGCAGCATGCCGCCGGGAAAAATATACTGCTGGATAAAATCCGTCCCCTTGCGATAGCGCTCGAACAAGGTGTCATCGATCACAATGGTCTGAATGCAGGCGCGGCCCTTCGGTTTGAGATTGCGTGCAATACAGGCGAAATAGCTGGGCCAATAAGCTTCGCCCACCGCTTCGAACATTTCGATGGAGGCGATCGCATCGAATTGGCCGTCGGCATCCCGATAGTCCTTCAGCAGCAATTCTGCTTTTTCGTTCAAGCCGGCTTTTGCCAGACGCTGATTGGCGAAGTCCAGTTGTTCTGTCGACAAAGTCAGTCCGGTGACATGTGCACCAGATGTCGTCGCCAGTTCCGCGAAGCCGCCCCAGCCACAGCCGATTTCCAATACGCGCGCCTGCGATGGCAGGCGAAGCTGGTCCAGGATGCGCTGGTACTTTGCATCTTGCGCCTGTTGCAGATTATCGGTATGCCCATCCGCAAACAGCGCACTGGAATAAGTCATGGAAGGGTCCAGCCACAATTGATAAAAGGCGTTGCCGATATCGTAATGTGCATGGATATTTTTGCGGCTGCCGGTGCGCGAGTTGCGATTGAACAGATGCCGCACGCGATACAGCAGGCGACCCCACCACGTGCCGTAAATGACCGATTCGATTTGCTGGCGATTGCGGATAAAAATTTCGATCAGGCCCGCAAGATTGTCGGTACGCCAATGGCCATCGATGAAGGTTTCGGCAAAGCCGATATCCCCCGACTTCAATGACGCGTTGCAGATTTCCCAGTTGTCCAGCGACAGCGTGACTGCTGTATTGCCATTGCCGAACTGCGCAATCCGCCCGTCCGGACATTCCATGCGCAGGGCACCGTGTTCCATCTTGCTTAACAGTTGGAGGATGAATCTGACTTGCGATGGCAGGTCGGACGTTATCAGCGTATCGGCCTGCGCGCCGGCTGTTGCCTCGTATGGAAAAGACTGTTGTTCTAGTGAGTTGGTAGTCATCGGCTCATCTCATGGGAAGGAGGCTGCGGTTTTCTGAAGAAGGGCACGCGCTTGATCCACAGGCGCAGTGCCTGCCAATGGATTTTTGCGACGACGCCAAAGGTCATTAGGGGATAAAGAAAGAATGCCTTGATCACGCTGGCATTGCTGAGCTGGCGCGAGATGCCCGACAGGCTGGTCAACAGCAATGGTCCGGCTGCATCGTCGTAAGCGATACGCGCGACAGTCCGCTCGGACCAGCCGTCTGTATCATCGACATATGCGTGTGTCTTGCGCATGAAGCGAAAATGGTATTCGCCGCTTACTTCGCAAAATGGCGACACATGAAATACCTTGTGCGCCGTCAGCTCAATGCCGTACGGCATGACCGTACCGGTGTCGAGCAGATAGCGATGATGTTCGCCAAAGGTATTGCGCACTTCGCACAACACCGCACGCAGTTGCCCGTCGCTGCGATGACAGAACCAGAAGGACACCGGATTGAACACATAGCCCAATACTCGCGGGAACGCCTGCAGCCAGATCTCGCCATCGGCATCATGGATGCCTTCCTGCTTTAGCAAGCCATCTATCCAGGCTAATGGCGCTTGCTGGGCATCGCCATGATCCTTGTCGTAGAACGACAATAGATTAAAACGGTTGTGCGAAAAAAGACTCGACCAGCGGCCCGTGTCGACATCACGCGCAGCCATGGCGCGCAGCGGCAGCCGCATGAAGTACACGCCGTAGTTGAATGCATGTACCGCAGGGCGCGAGCGACTATGGCGTACGGTGCCAAAGCATAGTTGCGGTCGGTTGACGGTGCTCATGATTTCTCTTGTTCTGTCGTCAGGTTCTCAAGCTGTTGCAAGTGATCTTGGCGCATAGCTTGCAAATTCTTCTGCCTGCTCGATGATGGCCTGGGCAATCGCCAGGCCAGATTTCAAGCCGTCTTCATGAAAGCCATAGCCGGTCCAGGCACCGGCAAACCAGGTGTTTTGCTTGCCTTGAATTGACGATAGCTTGCGCTGTGCAGCAATCGCCTTGGCATCGAATACCGGATGCGCATAGTCATAGCTGCCAAGTACACTGCCCGGATGCGGCGCGTCGATAGGATTGAGCGACACGATGACGGACTGTTTGAACGGCAGCGGCTGCAACTGGCTAATCAGATAGTGCACGCAGACGCGCGGTTCACCACTGTCTTGAGCGCTCTGATAATTCCACGCCGACCAGGTCTTCTTTTGCTTGGGAAGACAGCTTGTGTCGGTGTGCAGTACCGCGGTATTGGGCTGGTAGGTGATGGCAGACAGCACGGATATTTCTGTTGGACGTGCATCCTGCAATACGCGCAAGGATTGGTCGCTGTGACAGGCGAGCACGATGTGATCGAAGTCGTGTTCGCTTACGGTGTCACCCTGGCGTGTCTGCACTTTAATTTGTGTGACATTGCTGATGGTGGTGCGCGTTACCGATTCGATCGCTGTATGCAAATGCTTGTTCGGAATCTTTGCCAGCATCTTGTCCACATAATGTCGGGCGCCGCCGCTGACGGTTTGCCATTGCGGCCTGTCATTGATTTGCAGCAGTCCGTGGTTGTGGCAAAAACGCAGGAAGGATTTAAGTGGGAATGACAGCATCTGCTCGGTAGGGCAGGACCAGATACAGCCTGCCATCGGCAGCAAATACCAGTCGCGGAATTCCTTGCTGTAGCCGTGCTGGGTCAGATACATGCCGAGCGTCATTTCGCGGTCGGATTCTGCTTCCAGCTCAATGCTGGATTTGATTTCCGCATCCATCGCCAGCTTGGTCGCATTTTGATTAAAGCGCAGGATGTCGCGCAGCATTTGATGAAAGCGCGGACTGACCAGATTGCGGCGCTGTGCAAATACCGCATCCAGATTGCCGCCAGCCCATTCCAGTGTGCGATTTGCGAGTGGCAGCTTGACCGAGAATGACATATCGGTCGCTGCCGTTTCCACCTTCAGTTCAGCAAATAGCGCAATCAGATGCGGATAGGTCTTCTTGTTAAAAACGAGGAAGCCAGTATCCACGCCATGCGTATAGCCATCCAGCGTGACGTCGACGGTATGCGTGTGGCCGCCGAAATAGTCGTTTGCTTCAAACAAGGTCACGTCGTAACCGGCTTCTGCCAGTCGGTAGGCGCATGACAAGCCCGAGATGCCGGACCCGGCGACAGCGATTTTCATTCCCATTTTCATCTTGTTATTGCTCCAGTTGCAGCATGAAATGGCCGCCGCGACGATCAAAACGATAGTCAAACGCCAGCCATGTAACTAAAGGAGTAGCGGCAAACAGACAAAATCGACCTGCCATTTGCCGCCGTATAAGACTCATACGCAGCAGGTCCGGGATTGGATTCAATTATTTTTAGATTAACTGAAAATAATTTTCCAAAGGGAAATTAATGGGCGGCTTGTGACTATTTCCGAGAATGTTGAATCCATTGGTGGGTACGCGCCGTATATCTTCAGGCAATCCTGCAAACCTGAAAGGAAACACCATGCGCAAATTTGCAACTGCTTTAGCACTCACCGCAACGCTTGCTTCCGCCTCTTATGTACATGCAGCCGACGTCATGGTCGGCGGTCAAAGCATGATGGCCAGCAAGGACATCATCGATAACGCCGTCAAGTCGGCCGATCACACCACGCTGGTTGCCGCAGTCAAGGCAGCCGGTCTGGTCGACACCTTGAAAGGCAAAGGCCCGTTCACTGTCTTTGCGCCGACTAACGCTGCTTTCAACAAGCTGCCCGCCGGCACCGTGGAAACGCTAGTCAAACCAGAGAGCAAGGACACCCTGACCAAGATACTGACCTATCACGTCGTACCGGGAAAATACGATTTCAATGCATTGTCGAAAGAAATCAAGAAGCACAAGGGCAAGGCTGAACTGGCAACGGCGAATGGCGCCAAGCTCAGCTTCGCGATGAACGGTGCGCACAATATCCAGGTAATGGATCAGAGCGGCAACACGGCCAACATCAGTACCTATGACGTGATTCAATCGAATGGCGTGATCAATGTGATCGATACAGTTTTGATGCCGAAGTAAGCAGTTTGTAATCCGAGTCGTAGGCATTGCCGGGTTCTGTAGGCAATGCCAGGCATGGCAACAGGTGGCCGTGCATGCCGGTTGTGCATGGCCAAGCCTGTCTATGCTGGTATCGGTATTGGATGGCGAATAGCCACGCTTTGCATTTGCGCTTTACATTTTATTTTTCTTTCCCTATCAAGAGGATTGTTGATGGTTGCAGCATACGACCAAGAGTACAGGCGACGATTTTTTACGGTCATGTCGCGCGAATCACGTACCATATGGCGTGTGCAAATTCGTCAATATCTTGATCGGAACTTATCCATGCTCGAACCGGAACAACTGAAAACATGGCTCGTGAAAGTCGCGCGCAAAGACGCCGAAGCGTTTCGCGCACTCTACGACGCCAGCTCACCCAAGCTCTTTGGTTTTGCCTTGCGCATTTTGCACAAGCGCGAACTGGCTGAAGAGGTGTTGCAAGAGAGTTTTGTCAGCATCTGGAATAACGCCGCAACCTATCAGTCCAGTCTGGCGGCGCCGATGACATGGATGAGTACCATCGTACGCAACAAGGCTTTTGATGCCTTGCGCAAAACTGATCAAGCGCTGGAAATCGATGACGAGAGTTTTGATCCTGCAGTTATGGCGGCGCTCGAAAGTAGCGACCCGACGCCGATCGAAGCCTTACAGTTATCGGATCAATCGAAAGCACTGGCACGCTGTTTTTCGCGGCTGGAAGGTTTGCACAGGCAGGCGATTGCGCTGGCATTTTTCCATGATCTGTCTCACGGCGAAGTTGCAGCACAAATGAAGCTGCCGATAGGCACGATTAAAACCTGGGTACGACGCGGCCTCGCCCGTCTGAAAATCTGTCTCAGCCCAGCGGAGCAAGCATGAATATTCAACATAACGAAGCCCTGCGCGACAAGCTGGCGTCCGAATATGTGCTCGGCACATTGATAGGCGGCGCACGTCGCCGTCTGGAAACCTGGATGAAGGCCGACGCCGCATTGCGTCGTGCAGTCGCCGAATGGCAAGACCGCCTGGCGCCTATGGTCGAGTTTGCAACGGCGGTGCAGCCTCCGCCTTCAGTCTGGTCATCGATTTCCAAGCGACTCGATCTGCAAAGCCCTGCGAAACGCAAATTGGCTTACTGGCTGAACCTGCGCGAGGACCTCAGTTTCTGGCGTGGTCTGGGCATGGTTTCCACCACGGCTGCGCTGATCTTCTTGTCGGTGCTGATGATGCGTCCTACGACAGATATACCGGTCACATCCTTTGTCGCCATGCTGAACGATGATAATGCGCAACTGATCGCTGTCGCCACCGGCGATGCCACGAAAAACCGCATGACCATCAAGGTCGTGCAACCGCAGGTACTCCCCGCGGACAAGAGTCTTGAACTTTGGGCCATCACCAAGGAGGGCAAAGTGCGCTCGGTGGGCTTGATGGATGAGCAGGGTAGTTATACGGTGACGCTCGGCGACGCAACATCGCCTGAGGCTGCACCTATCCTGGCCGTTACGCTGGAACCAAAAGGTGGTTCTGGCGATCCGAACAAAGCGACCGGACCGATACTGTACAAAGGCGCGTGGGTAAAAATCTAGCAATGGATTTCCAGACGGGCGGCTGAACGGGCAACTGACATGGCTGGCAGCCCGTTCAACCAACCTTGAGGACTCTGCATGCCGATGGCGATTGTGTTGAAGGGCGCGGTGCTGGTATCCGCCGCCCTGGCAATAGTGGTGGGACTCGGTGCCTGCTCACCGTTGACCTTGTTGAATGCGGTGACACCATCCAGTAGTTACGACAAATCGGCTGACATCGCCTACGGTGACGATCCGCGCCAACGGCTGGATGTCTACAGGCCACGCAATGTCGGCGCTGCGGCACCGGTGGTCGTGTTCTTCTATGGCGGCACCTGGAGGAGCGGCAAGCGTGCCGATTATGCCTTTGTCGGTTCGGCGCTGGCAGCACGTGGCATAGTGACGGTGATCGCCGACTATCGCTTGTATCCGCAGGTACGCTATCCAAATTTTATCGAAGACAGTGCCGCAGCCGTGGCGTGGACCAACCGGCAGATCGCGCGTTTCGGCGGCGATGCACAGCATATTTTTGTGATGGGCCACAGCTCGGGTGCGTACAACGCGGCGATGGTTGCCCTGGACAAGCGCTGGCTGGCGCAATCCGGTTTGTCTCCCAGCATCGTGCGCGGCTGGATAGGGCTGGCCGGCCCGTATGACTTTTTGCCTATCGAGAATCCCGACGTCAAACCGGTATTCCATTTTCCTGACACGCCAACGGATTCCCAGCCTATCAATTTTGCATTGGCAGGTTCGCCACCAGCCTTGCTGATAGCGGCGAGCGACGACAAGCTGGTGAGCCCGCAACGCAATACCGGCGGCATGGCCGTAAAGCTGAAGGCTGCCGGCGTCCCGGTCACAGAGCTCTACTTCCCCAAGCCGTCACATACGACGCTGATCACGACACTGGTCTGGCCGTTCCAGCACCTCGCACCTGTGCTGGATGAAGTCGATCGGTTTGTGAAAGCCGATGGCAGGAAGGTGGTGGCGGACTCCACAGATTAATTCTGCAGAATAATTTTGCATATTAACGTCGCATGCATGATCGCTGACAGCCTTGCCTTCTATTACAGCTCGTCCAACGTCGATCGCAGGTCGCTGGCTCGCGCCTGCAAAGCGTCTATATCCTGTTGCGCCATCTTGTTGAGCTGGGGATAAACCATGCCGATGCGGGGATTGGCCGCAAGCTGGTCTGCATTGCGAGTAAAGAAATCCCAGTACAAAGCATTAAAAGGACAGGCCTTTTCGCCTACGCGCAGCTTCTTGTCGTAGTGGCAGCCTTTGCAGTAGTCGCTCATGCGATCTATATAAGCAGCGCTGGAAACATAGGGTTTGGTGGCCAGCAAGCCGCCGTCTGCATACTGGCTCATGCCGACAGTGTTCGGCAGTTCCACCCATTCGAATGCATCGATATAGATGCCAAGATACCAGCGGTGCAGGGCATGCGGATCAAGTCCTGCAAGCAAGGCAAAATTTCCAATGATCATCAGGCGTTGAATATGATGCGCGTGCGCGTGGGCTAGTGAATCCCCGATTGAAATCGATAGACAGCGCATGTTGGTCTCGCCGGTCCAGAACCATTCTGGTAGCGGGGCGACATGGCCGAAGGTATTATTTTTTTCATACCCCGGCATCTGGTTCCAATAGACGCCACGTATATATTCGCGCCAACCAACGATCTGGCGTATATAGCCTTCCGCCGATGCCAGCGGTACGTTCCCCTGCCGCCAGGCGAGTTCGACCCGCGTTACTACTTCGCGCGGATTGAGCATTTTTGTGTTGAGAGCGAACGAGAGCAGGGAGTGAAAAAGCCGCCATGCCTGTGCGCTCATCGCATCTTGAAAATCGCCGAAATAGGGGAGTGCATGTTCGATGAACGCATCCAGTTGCTGTAGCGCTTCAGCCCGGTTCAATGGCCATGCCAGTTGTGTTGCCTGGGCCTTTCCAAACGTGGCGACACCTGCTTGCTGGATCGATAGCCATAAGGCGGAATGATCATGCAGCACGCGGTTGTCGAACGGCTCGCTTGGATTGCCCTTCCATGATTTGCGATTGTCGGCATCGAAATTCCACTTGCCGCCTACGGGTTTGCCATCGGCTTCCAGCAATATCTGGTGATGCGTCCGCATATGACGATAGAAGTTCTCCATCAGCCATTTCTTGCGACCGGCGAAGAATGTCCCGGCATCGTCAGGGTGCGTGTAAAAATGTTCGCTATCCACCACCCTGCATGCCATGCGTTTTTGCCGACCGTACTCGGCAAGCTGTTGTTCCAGCCGCCATTCATCCGGCATTTGATACTCGAACTCGCTGGATTGATAGATCGTCTGCAGTGCATCGATATTTTTGGTCAGCGACTGCTGGTTCGCAGCGTCATCAATCTTCAGATAGTGCACCCGATGACCGGCATCCAGAAGGCCGCGCGCAAAATCCCGCATGCCTGCAAAGATGGCAATCACCTTTTGCGCGTGATGTAAAACGTAATCAGTCTCTTGACGCATTTCCATCATTATGTAGACGACATCATCGTGATGATGGCCATACCAACTATGCTGCGGATTCAGTTGATCGCCTAGGACAAGACGCAGGGTAGAAGCTGGTTGGAGATGATTCATGTGTTGCCTGTCTTTGATCAGAATGGGATTGCGTAATTAAGAATCTGTATAGAAGAATGACATTTTTGCCGCTGACGCCGCGTTCAAAATCCCTTCCGGTTCAGCCCACTATTGACTGTAAGGTATTCCTTACACACCTTTCAGAAAATCTTTGCAATTCACGTCGTTATCCGCTTCTTTCGCTTAAATTTTGAGCTCCTAAAATAGAGTCAACTGTTAGGAGAAAGAATGAATATCGCCCTCGTTGATGACTCCACCATGGTACGAGCCAATCTCACCTCGCTGCTTACCAAGCTGCCCGGCGTGCATGTGGTTGGTCATGCCGCCAGTGAAGATGAGGCAGTAGCCTTGATCAATCTGAAACTCCCGGATCTCGTTTTAATGGATATTTCGCTGGAAAGGGGTACAGGCCTGGATGCTCTGCGCAGGATCAGGTTGACGGGCAACGCAAGTCGCGTCTGGATGCTGAGCAACCATACTGCCTCTCGGTATAGAGAACTGGGTAACCAGCTGGGAGCAGAAGAATTTTTTGATAAAGGCATTGAACTCGAACAACTGGTTGCTGAAATTAAAAATAATCTTTAATCACCGCCATCCGGTAAGAAGGCGCCAGATTCAGAGCGTGAAGAGATGATCGCCACTTTCCTGATTCAGGAGATGATATTCCTGTTAGGCACTCCGTTTGGATATCAAAAAAGCATGGAAAGAGTAGCGCTGCCGAGGCACAACATGGCTGGAATTGAGAAAAACAGATTGATGGATGCGCGAATATTTTGTGTTTGGATAGATTGTCGTTTTTCATCAAAATGACATCATCTTTAACCTTTCCCTTGGGCTAATTCAGGAAAATTTTCCAGCTCCGCTGTTATACTGGCTCATCAAAATCAGTATAAAAATCCATGCGTTACCTTCTTTGCATACTCTGCTGTCTGGCACTGAATCCAAGCTTTGCAGCGCCGCCTGGTAAGGCCAAGGTCAATGCACCTGCCCTGACGATAGGATTGTCTGTGGCCGATCCCTGCCAGAATTCTTATTATGCAAATATGCGTATTTGCGCAGGGCAGGTCGTGCAACATGTTGCAGAATCTTCTGAGAAATTTCAACCTGTCAGCGTGAATGGTGAAACCGTCGTTGAGGTGTCTGATCAGTTGTACATGGTTCGCGTGATTGATTTTTACTAAGCGCTGCAGGAGAAACGTAGCGACGCCTTTATCGCTATCTGCATAAGGCTCTGGACATCAGAAATAGGTGACTGTGACCGTGATCGTATCTGTATAAAATCCTGGTACTGCTGTTTTCTGATTTGACGCTACGCGCCCGTAAAGAGTGTGATTGCGTGGCGGCGACAAGCCGAGCACATCCAGCACGACGGTGCCTCCAGTTGTTGTACTTCCTCCAGTACCATCTCCCCATATCGTCACATAGTTATCCGTATATAAGTTGTAACTCAAGTAATTGCTGCCGCTCGCCATTCTGCGCGCCGTATAACTCGTGCCATTTCCTTGGCTGAGTTTGATCGTGTAGGGAATCGCAAGACCAACCACGCCACCGCAATTCATGGCGACGTTGCCGTTGGCATCATGGGTGCCGCTCAGCAAGGGATTAAACGATCCAAAACTAACTGGTGTGACGGCGACGGAACAAGTACACGCAATCGGCAGGCACAAGGCAGACGCCTGACTGGATACAACCAGGAAAAACAGTGTCAGCATCAGCTTTTTCATTGCGGCCTTTCTTCACAAAGTACGGTCCCCAGTGCGGGAATCGTATCGGATGATTCAATCATGTCTACCTCTGCGTAACAGTGTGATGCATTGACTCTTGCAGAGAGTTTGACGCGTTTTTCTACGCTACTGATAAAAATCTTGCCGTCAAAACCGACGGTCGATTTTTTCTGCTGATTCTGCATTATCACTTCAGTACCCGGTGGCAGTGGTTTGCCGTCTGCGGTGACTAAGCTTGCCGTAGCCGACTGCACTCTGCGGACCGGGAAGAGCACCGAAATGCCGCTGCGCATGGCTGGCGTAATGATCATGTCGAGTGTGTCGATTTCTGCATCGAAAGGCAGATCAGCCTGATCGATACTGATACGATTTTTTTCGTATCCGCGCAAACCGGTAATGAATGCATAACCGTCATCGCCGGTACTGGCGACTTTTTGGTTGTCGCGCAAGACGCTGATGCCGTCGTAGTCACCGACCTTGACGACGGCAAAGCTGTCTTCGATACGACGCGTCGGGAATGCACTTCCTCCCAACACTGCCACCGCACCTGTCGCACCAACGCGATAAGCATTATCGTTGTCACTATGCGCCACGCCACCACTTAGTCGCGTATAGGCATTTTGCAAGGTGCCGAGAGCACTGTAACGTCGGGACTCGCTTTGATCCGCATTGATTTGATAGCCATAGCCCGGGCCGCTTGGCATATTGCGTTGCAACTGCAACGCCGTATATGATGAATTCTTGTCTTTGGTTTGAACGGCTGAGATACTGCCTTGCGTGCCCAGTGTATGAATCAGAGTCAGGCTGAATGTGGTGCCGCTGCGGGCATCCAACTGACGGGTTGCGGCGAGGCTGAAGTAAGCGTTTTGTCCCAGACTACGGCTGTAGCTGAGCGCTACCAAACGATTGCGGTCGTTCTGCCAAGTTGTCTGATGCGCATAACTCGCACCTATGCCGCCTTGCAGCCAAGACATCCCCAAGGCTAGCGCGGCGGAAACCTTGGTCGAGCGACCTTCGATTTCTCCCAACTGTGTGAAATTGCGTGTCGCGTAACGCGCGATGAAACTGCCACTGATATCCGGTGCCTGTCTATCCATGCTGATGCCTGATGACCAGCCGTTACCGGCAGATGTGCGGCTTGTGGCCCCTTGCACACCGACGGTCCCCAAGGTACCTAATAACCAGGTGCCGCCAGCACCTACCGTTTGCTGCGACTTGAGAATTTCTCCCCGTATTTCTGTCGTAAAGTTTGGCGTAATCCCGAGCCTGTCTGTACCGGCAATAAACGCACGGCCGTAATTGTTGCTGGCAAAGCCGTAGTCTTCACGTATGCGACCTGCCTCTATCGAAAAGTCATGCAGGCCAGGTTTGAGCAATGCCCGACTTGCGTAATACGGCTGCACAATGATTTGTTCCCGACCAAGGACATCACGAACCGCCATGCGGATTTCTCCCTTACCCGTCACCAGCGGGACGTTCGCCAGATCGAAAGGGCCGGCAGGTATCGTCGTTTGTGATCCATAACTATTGTTGACGTACAAATCCAGTGTGGATGGCAATGCAGTTTCGCCGCGCACAGTAGGCAGGGGCAAGGTTGAAAAGCCAGGCGATAGCGCAAAATTGGTTCCCCAGCGGATGCCGCCGAAACGCACCGAACGTCCCCAGGTACCGCCTGCACTGATTGCATCACCCAGCCAAACGCTCTGGCGCTTATCCGGTACATCGATGGTCCAGCTGGTATCCAGGCGGACATTGCTGCTACTACCGTTATTGTTGCGATAAAGCGAGGATGAAGAGCCGAAGCCCCACTTACCGAACAGCGAAAATTCATATAATCCGCCCACCGAATTAAGACGATTGCTACGCTCCGCCTGCACATCGTAGTTAAAGAAGCCGCCGAGCGGCGAGGCTGTCAGTGGTGGCGCTTTTTCATCTTCGACAGCGATCTTGTATACCGAGAAAGCAGACGCCTTGGCATTGATCAATAGCGACTGGGTTTTAGGATTTACTTTCCATTCAATATCCGGAATGTCTGATAGGCGAACATATGCGAAACCTTCAAAAATTATTTCCTGCGCGATGGGTTTTGGCATATTCCATTTCACCAGATCAGTCTGGGCGACGGCAATTTCATTCTTTTGCAGTTGCAATATTGCACTGGTGTCGTCCTGTTCTATGCCATTGATCACGATGGCAAGAACGATTACAGTCGCATTCGATATTTTTTTTGGGGATGGGTTATCCGGAGCCGTCAACATCGTTTCAGGGACAATGGCACGTGCTTCCGTCGCACTCGACTGTGCAAGGACGGTAGGTGTATTCAAAGCAAGCGCAGCAATTACGCAGCAGCGCATCTAGTCCCCTCGAGCGATTTCCGTAGAAATATACTGCGGTCCACGATCAGTAAATACTTCAAGTGTGATCGGCTGAATGGCGAGCGCTTGCACTGCGCGCATCGAGAAGCTGCGCGCTTCGCCTGGAAAGATGACGCCACCTTCCGTGGTGGAAGCGACGGGTTCACCGCCCTTGGCTTCGTTCAATCTGACTTTGACGCCACCTATTTTGTAATGGACGTTGCCTGCATTTTGCAATTTGACGACCAGATTGCCTTTTTTGTCAGCGCGGACTGTCCATTTCTCGTCACGAATTACTTTTACCGGTGCCACGTAGATGGGTAGTCGCATTGCAACCAGCACGCGTACATTTGTGCCTGCCGTCTCGGTGCGCACGACAGGAACTTCACGCAATACCAGCCTGTAAGTTTCTTCATAAGGTTTGTCCGAAGGACGGCGCAAACCGATGCGTACGATCTGACTTTCGCCAGGTTCTACTGTGAATACTGCTGGGTTAACCATGATGTCGGATGTCTCACCATCTTGGTCGACACCGTTTACCCGAGTCCATGCGATGGTTTCAACCTGCATGGTGACTGCCTCTGCACCGTAATTGACGATATTCACGGTGGTGCGATTGACTGCCCCACCCATGTGGATGGCAACCGGCGTGACACCGAGGTTGGCCGCCCATATAGTTTGTGAAAATAGTGCCAGCAACAGCAAACAGAGTCGCATCATCTTAGCCCCTTGCAAATATCAAGAGATTAGTAAGTGATGGTAACGGTCACTGTATCGGTATAGCTGCCTGGAACCGCACCAGCCAACGATGGCAAACGACCGTAGATACTTAACGATTGATTGCCGCCCGAACCCGTTCCACCTACCGTGTTACTGCTGGTGCCATCGCCCCATACTGTGGTGCGCGCAGCATCCGTGTACAACTGATAACCCAAGGTGTGCGAACCATTTTTGATTGCACGTGAACCAAAAGCCGATGCACCGCCTGCATTGGTACCTGCATTCAAGGCCACGGTATAAGGCGTGGTGTTGGTGCACTGTACGGTCAGGCTGGAACTTGAATCCAATGGCACTGATGCAGAGATCGGATCAATGCTGCTACCAAAGTTAAGCAGGGTTCCCGTGACATTGCAGGAGCTCAAAACGGTTGCCGTGACCTGGAATGTAGTCGCGGCGGTGCCCGCAAATGCGACGCTCGAAGCAAGTACTGAACAAAGAACAGCTGATTTTAATAATGTAGACATTTCAACTCCTGTAATGTTTTGGTTAGCTGGACGATCCGGGTTGCAGCATCGACCGGATCTTGTCCAATACGTTTTCAATACCCGTGCTTTTATCGTAAAAACCAGTGGCGCCCAATTCCAGACTTAAACGGCGATACTGGTCATGCGTTTGGTTCGTCAGCATGAATATTTCCGACGTAGAGCCAGCTTTCCCAAGCGCTTTCAGCACATTAAATCCACTTCCTGGTGACAGATTGACGTCAAGAATCACGACATCGGGATAAAGCTGCAGAATCATCTCTACTGCTTCAAGTTCCGATTCCGCTTCGCCAATCACGGAGACTCCTGGTATCGACAACAGCAACGCGACCAGATGTTTCCGTATCACCGCTGAATCTTCCACCACGACTATTTTCATAAGCACCCCCGATGAGCTAAAGAATAAACATGAAGCTCTTCAAGGGTAAGACGCCGAAGTCGATGGTGTCGGAAAGGATTGTTCGTCTCTTTATGTAAGGAAATCCTTACAAGAAAGCGCGTAGGGGTAAAACACTCAGTCTTTGGCCGTGAGGCCGTGTTGAACACAATACTTAGTCATCTCCACCTTGTTCTTCCAACCGGTTTTTTGCAGGATGCGTGCGGTATAAGTGCTAACGGTTTTTGCGGAGACGTGCATCGCTTCGCCGACTTCGTTGGCAGTTTTTCCAGCAGCCAAGAGCAGCATCACGCGATACTCTTGCGCTGACAATTCTTCATGAGGTAGTTGATCGACCGCTTTGCCGCCGAGTATATCGAGAAGGCGATCCGCCATGCTGGCAGTGACATAACGTTTGCCTTCGAGGATGCGTTGCACGGCTGTGATCAATTCTTCACCTGCCAGATCCTTAGGCAGATAGCCGACTGCACCCATTTGCAATACGCGTGAAGCGTAGACGGTTTCTGCATTGAGGCTGAGCACGAGAATAGGCGTCTCTTTAGCTACACGCAGCATCTTTGCCACGCCTTCGGTGCCGCTGACATCCGGCAGGCTGAGATCGAGTATCACTATATCGGGCTTGGTTTGAGAAAATTTGGCCGTGGCACTGGCTACTGATTCAGCTTCGGCAATCTCTGCCTCAGGCCAGCGTCCCGCGATGAGCTGACGGACACCTAGCCGCATGATGGGATGGTCGTCAACAATCAGACATTTCATGCGCCGCCCTCAAGTTGTAATGGAATGTGTACGGTGATTTTTGTCCCTTGTTCTTCGGCCGGCCCGAATTCGAAAGTGCCGCCTAGCAGCGTTGCACGCTCCCGCATATTGCGCACACCGCTCGCATCTTTTCTGATTTGCTGGGGGCCGACGCCATCATCGATGATGATGAAGTGGTAAACGTTGTTATCGAAATTCCCGTTTATCCACATCCTGTTTGCATGCGCATGCCGCAATACATTGGTGGCGGCTTCCTGAAAAATGCGGAACAGTTGGTTGGCTTGTTGCGGTGTGAGTGTCGAGTCGTGCAAGATGGCGATTGTCATTGCCGGACCACCGCGGTTGATAAACGCTTCCGCATAATGTTCAATTGCTGCTGACAAGCCGAAATCATCAAGCAGTGCAGGACGCAACTCGGAAGAAATCCTGCGGGCGACATTGACGCCCTCGTCGAGCAAATCTGCGATCTCTTCCGCTTTCTCTTTCAGGGTCTCGGCCTTGTGTTCGCCCTTTGCTCCTAACATCACCAACTTCAATGATGTGAATATCTGGCCCAATTGGTCATGCACTTCACGAGCAAGTCGTCTTCGTTCAGCCTCGATGTTTTCATCTAGCTCCATCGCAAATTTCTTGATACGTTGCAATGCATGTTGCAACTGTAAAGTTCGTTCATGTACAACACGTTCCAGCATTTCATTGGAATTTTTCAATCGGGCTTGTGCCAAATCACGAATGCGTTTTTCACGAATCAAAAACATGGCGGAAACGAAAAGAAGCGCAGTTCCCCAAATCGACAGCCAGAAATTGAGATTCATTGAGTGCTCCTGCACCTCCTGCGCCTGATGAATGCGATGTGCGCTCAAACTCATCTGATCGTTTTGCAAGAAGGTGATTTCCTGCCGTATTTCATCCATCATCTGCTTGCCTTCAAGATACAAGGAAGGATCGTTTAATATTGCCGCCCCATTTTTGCGTCTCTGCTCGATCAAAAATTCTGCGTGGCGTATACGTCTTTGCATCAAATCGTCGAGGCGTTCGTGTGAATACCCGTCTTCACGATCCGCTGCCAAACTGACCTTGAGCTTTTTATTGGTCTCTTGCACCAGATCATGTGCATGCTTGTACGGAAGCAGAAATGATTCATCGCCAGTAATGATGAATCCGCGTTGGCCCGTCTCTATATCCTTCACCAAGGACATCGTTTCGCCGATGAGTATCGAGTTTTGTAATGCTTGTCGACTTGCCTGATTATGGAGATCAATCTGCTCGATACTTTGCAGGCCCTTGGTGGCCGTATAAATGAATGAGCAAAGACCAATGAAAAGAAGAAATATCGCGAGCCCGGTATGGCCGGAAGAAATGATGGGTTTGACACGGGCGATCAATGGATAACAGTTGTTTTTCATCGTTGTTACCTCGCTTCAAGTTGCTTCGGATTACCGAAACAAGGATGGGCAAATTTCCGACTACTAAGCGGTTGCTCAATGGCATTGATTTTGTTGTTTTATTTCACTGAGCGCATCCCATAAATATGGGATATATCTGAATTATTCTATTTTCTTAACGAAAAATTACTGAGATCTTCGATTGATCTATGAATGAAAGATGTGTTGATGATTGGCAATATTAATTACCCTTAGCTCTTCATCTGATTCATCTCGTTTTTTGGAATGGGTGTAAGCGCTTATTTTCCAGCCGTGCTTCAATCATTGAATAGTGCTTGGTAGCGATCAAGCTTGAGCAGCAGTCCTAGTTCTTACGATAGATGGGCATTCCAACTTCCAGTGTTCAGCAACGAGACGAAAAAATCTCGGAAGAAGAAAGCGATTTAAAAAGGAATCGCATCACAGCATAAGCTGGGCATGATGTTTGATTGATGCTTTTGATCAGGGTAGGAATTAGGAGGAATGCCTGAGTGCATTTTTCCTATCGTGCTATCGCAAGTTACTTGGTTGTGGAAGCTCTGCGGTAAATGATGTGATAGACCAGTCCGACCAAGACACTGCCTCCTATGATGTTGCCCATGATCACAGGCAGCATATTGCTGAAGAAGTCAGCCCAGGTAATGGCATCAGGAGTTGCTCCGTCAACCTGCAGCAGCATCGCGAGTGGGAAAAAATACATGTTGGCGACGCTATGTTCGAAGCTTGCTGCAACGAAGGCCGAAATCGGGAAGATGATCGCGACGACCTTGTCGACCACACTGCGTCCGGCAAACGCCATCCACACTGCCATGCAGACCAGCACATTGCACATCACACCCTTGAAGAAGGCGGTCCAGAATGGCATCGCAGTCTTTGCCGCGGCGATCGACAGATATTCCTGCGCGATTGCGCCGTTGTTCATTTCGGCATGGCGCGACAGATAAACCAGCAGCGCCAGTCCGGCCGCGCCTATGAAATTGCCGCAGCAGACGATTGCCCAGTTGCGCAATACCTCCAGCGTGGAAATCTTTCCATCGGCCCAGGCCATCGCCAGCAGATTGTTCCCGGTGAATAATTCGGCGCCAGCGACTACAACTAATATCAGGCCCAGAGAAAATACCGCACCGCCGAGTATCTGCCGGGCCGCAAAGCCCAGCGTCGGGTCGGATTTGACGATCACAAAATAGAGCGCGCCCAAGCCTATGAAGGCACCAGCCAGAATGCTCAGCATCAGCATGGAAAGAAAAGGCAGGCGCGCCTTGGTCACACCGATTTCTTCTACACGCGCTGCGATTTCCTTGGGGGAGAACGCATCGGAACCGAAGATTTCAGACATGGGTGTTCTCTTCCAATAAACATAGAGAGGGCAAGCTTTGTGCGTTTCTATGCTATCGGGTGCACTTGTGCATGGCAACAAAAACAAGACAATAAAAACAAGAGAACAAAGCCCCCGCATTGTTAAATTTCTCGCAGTGGTGATCCTCTCTGACTGATCCACCTTCTACTGTCTGGCGAAGGCTGCAATCTGGTCATAGACCATTCAAATCGTAACGCACATAAGCCGATGTGCATCTGTTTCAAAGTTCGTCGTTGCTTGCGAGATTTGCTTGCCTCGGTTTTTAGCCAGGCCGAAAGCTTGAACGCATATTTGTCGAGAGAAGTCGGGGACGTCGATCAGCGAAAGCTGGCTCGACAGTTGCAGCGCGCAGATAGCGCCGGACGGTGTTTCGAGAGATACACAATCGCCTTGATATCTCCCTCAATGAGACCTGGTCACGAAGGTGCCAGGTCGAATAATTCCAAGTAAAGCCACGTCGATCACTCCAGTTTTGGATGTAAATTAACAACATCCTTCCACAGAGGCTCGTATGCATATGGCTCGGCATTGGTTTTTCGATCGTTGTGTATCATCCACAGGGCACAAAGACGAAAAAAAACCTTTGAAAACCAGTAACTTACTGATTCTCAAAGGCTTTATTACATTCTGGTGGTGGGGTGGAACCCTGCGCCAAACCTATGTAACTCAGCGCCTTAGAACCGCTGCGAACTCCAGCGGAAAGGTGCGGAATCCAGCCCCAACTGCCAACAATCCTACCAGTTCTGCCCGGCCGAGGTCATCAGCCAAGTGCCTAAGCCAGGACGCCAGTTCGATTCCCGTTTGCGGAATTGAACCCACGTCCGCAACTCCGGATCGGTTGGCATGGCATCACTCAGCCGAACCGGCTCCGGGAAGGACCGCGTGCTTCCGAAGTAAGCGCCGGAAGAATGCTTCGATCCGTTCCGGCGACCCGTGGCCGGTGAGCTCGTTGGCCCCGAAACGATAGACCTCGTACCCGGCGAGCCGGAGGTCACGATCGGCCGCCACCATGTCCGCGTACCTTGCGAGGGATGGCTTCCCGTCTTCGGCGAAGTGCTGAGATCCGTCAACCTCGACGACCACACGGCCTGAGTCGCTGAACAGGAGCAGGAAGTCCATGCGTTGCCGAGACAAGCGTCCAACCCCGCCGAGCTGTGCCAGCGTGTATGGGTCGTAATGCAGATAGACCTGCGGAATGAGGGCTGGCAGCTTGTCACCGAGATCCTTGAATGCCCGGTAGTAGACGCTGAATACGTTTCGCTCGCCGTCAGATGCCAGAGATGCCATCAGACGTTGAGAAAGCGATCGTCGTGCATCTGATTCGTCCTGGGTGCCTTGCCGTTCTTTCCACCACGAGAGCATCTCCTCCTTGGTAAGCCCGTTGGCCTGAATCGGGCGGTCGTACACGAGGCAGTGCTCTTCATTCCTTACGATTCGGATGTCATTGTTGATGGCATCCTGGATGACGATCTCCGGCTTCGGACCCGTCGACGCGAAGATCAAATTCTTGGGCGCACCAGATACGCCACCACTGATTCGATTCACCGCGAACGCCGAATGTCCTGAGATGCTCCCCGATGGCCTTAGCTGGAAGCCGTCCGCCTTGAGGAGAGTATTCAGTTTTTCAACGAGCTGCGCCTGCTCCTTTCCTCTTCGGGCATTTGGAGAGACGACCGCCTCAAGCAACTTGAAGAACAGTTGTCGGGAGCAGCTCAGTGCGCCCACCACCTCGAGCAATTCAGCGTTGGTCCAGTCGTCGTTGGTCACGCAGTGACGTATAACGGACTCCTCCAAGTTTGCCTCGAAGCCCGCGCCACGCATTTCCGGTAATGGCCAGATCTTGGACAATTGCTCGACAAGCGGGAGTTCGCCGAAGAGATCCATGTCGTTCAGCAGCTTGAGGATCGAGCGCCGCGTGAGTTCAGTGACTGCCTGACCGTCGCTCGACTCGTCCAACAGTCGGAGAAATTCGCTCAGCGAAAAACTGACGTGATCCTGCTCAACCTGGCGTGCGAGCTGGAGAAGCTGATCGTTGCTCAGCCCTTGGAGGCGGCTTCGCACGTACACGCGCTTGCTGGAGTGCGCTTCGCTACCTGTCCCGGTAGCCAATCCGAGCCGCTCGCATTCCGCCGGCAAGTCATACGCCTTTACTGAATGAAGGGTAGCGGCGATCAGTTCGATCAAATCAGGCCTTTTGCCCTTGAGCAGTGGGCTTCCGTCTCGCGGTGTGCTGCTGGGTAAGTTATGCGACATCGAATCTGTTTCCCTGATCAGTCACTGGCCCACAGCCGCTCGTCATCCTGGGTCGCGGCCCAGAAGTCATCGAACAGCGCCAGCTTGGCTTCGTCCTTGGTCGCGTAGGTCTTGGTGCTGAACCGGCTGCCGATCCGGTAGCCCCACCGCTTGAACTTGTTCATGTGGACGCCGAGGTTGTGCCCATCGACGTTCAGGAAGCTGTTCCCCTTGGCGGACACCCGCCACTTGCGTTGCAGCCATCGGGTTCGGCGTGCTGCCCGGTTGCGCAACTTGGCCTCACGCCGTTTCGGTCCTTCGTAGTCGCCACTCATCTTCTCGGCGCAGACGCAGCCGACGTCGAAGTTCTCATCCAGATCCGGGTGTTCCATGATGTGGACGTAGCGGATCTTCTCGTTGCCGCACATCTGGCAGGTCGCGTAATCGGTTTCGTCCGCCGACTCGCCGTCGGCCCGCAGGTCGACCACGTCCACGCAGTGCCATCCCTTGTGGGGCACACCCGGCTGGTCCCATCGATTTCCGCTCATGCCAGTTCACTCCATCTCAGAATCCCGGGTACTTCCGCCAGATCCGCTGGTTCAGCTCTTCTTTGTCGCTGTACTCGCCGATCGCCCAATCCTTGAAGGCGTAGAGGTCTTCCGCCAATTCGGTGATGACCTCGCGCAGCTCCAGCGGCTCCAGCCATTCGGCAGGGATCGCCTTCACGCCGTGCATCGCGCCCAGCAGGTTGCCGACGATTGCTCCGGTCGAGTCGGAATCGCCATCGTGGTTCACCGCCAGGATCACGCCATGTTTGAAATTGCGGGCGACCAGCGCGCAATAGATGGAGATCGCCAGGGCCTCCTCGGCGATCCAGCCCTGGCCCAGCCGGGCTATTGCTTCTTCATGTGGCAAACCGGAATCGGCCAACTCCTCCGCCATTTCGATTGCCCGCAGCGTCTCCTCAAAGCCGGGCTCGGCTCGCAGGATGAGTTTGGCGGCGGCCAATGCCTCGCGCAGCGACGCGCTATCGGTCAGCGCCAGGATCAGCACCGCCAGCACACCACCGGTCAGGGCTCCGGTCGGGTGGCCATGGGTCAGCGCAGCCAACTCGGTACCTAGCCGGAAGGCGTCTTGAGGGGATTCGTACTGACGCATGCGCCAGGCGAACAGACCGACCGGCGCAACCCGCATGACGCCCCCGCAGCCCTTGCTGTCGTTGCGGGCCGGCTCCCCGAGGGAGCTCATCGCCCGCAGGGCCGCCAGGCAGGTGTTGCCCGGTGCGCGACGGCTGTGCAGCTGACCCTGCCGAAACAGCCAGCCAGGCTCATCGGTGCCGAAGTCGATGTCGCATGTCGGACGTTCGCCTTGGGTTTGCAGCCAGCGCAAATAGGCATGCGCCGTTACCCCGGAATAGGTCGTGATGCCTTTGAAGCAGCCACGCACCCAGCCTCGGATCAGGCCCTCGGCGGTGAACAAGGTCATCTGCGTGTCGTCGGTGATCGTCCCAAGACCACCATAAGCCGGTGCGTACTGGGTGATTCCCTTCGGGCCGAAGCGACGCAGAATCTCGGCCCGCTTCATGAACTCAACCGGTGCGCCCAGCGCATCGCCTACTGCACCACCTAGCAGGCAGCCCAGAAACCGCCCCTGGACCGTGCGTTTTAGCTGGCGCTTGCTGCGCCAGGCCGGAGGTGCCGGCGTCTCGGTTCGTTCCGCCGCGCCCGCATCGGCAACAGGCTCCTCGTCCTCATTGCCGGACAAGGTGTAGTAGACGCCCAACTCTGCGACTACGCGGGCGACGGGTCGGGCGACGAGGTCCAGCTGCTTGCGCCACTCGGGCACATCGGAGCCGTCCCAACTGATGCCCAGGCCTTTCTCCCAGTAGGACAGGTAGGCCTCGCCCCGGTCGGCAGCGTAGTAGTTGCCGTTGCCGGCGGAGCAGTCGAGCGCGTACTCCCAGTTGTTCTCGCGCATGCAGACACCGTGCTCAGGGTGAGGCACTTGCCCCAGCCCGATCAGGTATTCCGCGCTCTTGGCGTCCAACGGGCGAAACACCGCCACCCGCAAGCGTCCGTCGTCCCGGGCGGTGATGGCAGCGATCAGAGCATCGCCACGTTGGATGGTGACCAGTTTGCCGCCGAGGTCCACGGGCCCGACCTCGAGCCACCAGTGGTCACCAGCGGCTGAAACGACATCGCGGGCATCGTCGGGCGCCAATAGCTCGGCAAGCCGATCCATTGCGGGTTCGACCTGCTGCCATTCGGCCTCCCCATCCCGGCTACGCCGCTGCAGGCCGTGCAGCATTACGGCCAGCGGCAGGTCCCCCTTATCGAGCAGTGCCGACTTCAGATCGGTCGCGGGGACGGGGTACGGGATGTCCGGCAACCCGTACTGCGCCAGCGTCTCTGGCTTGAGATGAAGCTCTGCGAAATCTTGCATGGCGCCCGTACCGATCCTTTTATCGCTGCGCCGCTTGTGGTTATCACTATACGACGCACACACAAATCAAAATAGAGTCATGGACAGATTCTAGGGCAGACCATATACTTTCCGCAATAACCCGTACAAGCATTCGCTAACCCGAACGAGCCAGCCAGGATGTCAAACGAACAGCTTGCAGATCTAACCCAGCCACAACGCGACCGGCTCGCGTTCGTGGAGTTGCGCGTGCGCTTCATCGGGGAGATACGCCGTCAGGACTTGGTCACTCGGTTTGGCATCCAGTCCGCCGCCGCATCCAGGGATCTGGCGCTGTACAAGGAGTTGGCCCCGGGCAACATCGACTACGACCCCAAGGGCAAGTCCTACGTCATGGGGCCGGATTTCCGGCCCGTGTTCGACTTCCCCCCGGAGCGGGTGCTGTCGTGGCTGACCCAGGGCTTTGGCGACGGTGAGCCGATGCGGCTCAAGGCGTGGGTAGCCAGCGAGAGCCCGTCACGGCTCACGCATCCGGATCTGGATGTGCTGGCGAGCGTGACCCGTGCGATTCACCAGGAGTGTCCGCTCGGTATTGAGTACCACTCCATTTCCAGTGGCCGTACCGAGCGGGAGATCGTCCCGTTCGCGCTGATCGACAACGGCCTGCGCTGGCACGTCCGCGCCTTCGACCGGAAATCCCAAGAGTTCCGGGATTTCGTCATCACGCGGATCAAGCGCCCGTTCCTTATGAGGGATGCAGATGTGCAGCCCCATGAGCGCAGTGATCAGGACATCCAATGGACCCGGATCGTGGAGCTGGAGATGGTGCCGCACCCGGACCAGCCCCGCCCTGAAATTACGGAGATGGATTACGGCATGGTTCGCGGGTCACTACGGATGAAGCTGCGTGCTGCCACCGCCGGATACATCTTGCGGCAGTGGAGTGTGGACTGCTCTCCGGACCACAGTCTGCGCGGTTATGAATTCAGGCTCTGGCTGAAAGATCACCTGGCGCTGTACGGCGTCAAGAACGCTGTGTTGGCGCCGGGGTACCGCTCGCCCGACCAAAACAAGGGAGAGCAATAACGTGGTCTACGACCCAAAACGCGCGCTGGAACTTCTCCGCATCGGCTCCGGACGCGCCGATGCCACTTTCCGCGACGGCCAAGAAGATGCCATTCGTCACATCGTCGAAGGCAAAGGGCGCTTGCTGGTCGTGCAGAAAACCGGGTGGGGTAAGAGCTTTGTCTACTTCATCGCGACCAAGTTGCTGCGGGAAGCTGGAGCCGGCCCGGCGTTATTGATCTCGCCGCTGCTGGCGCTGATGCGAAACCAGATCGCAGCGGCAGAACGGATGGGGGTTCGCGCCGCCACCATCAACTCCGATAACCAGGAGGAATGGAAATCGGTTGAAGCCAAGCTGCGTCGAAACGAAGTGGACATTCTGCTGATAGCGCCAGAAAAGCTGGGTAACGACTGGTTTAACACAGAGGTTCTAGCTGGTATCGCAGGGCAGATTTCGCTGATGGTTATCGATGAGGCCCATTGCATTTCCGATTGGGGTCACGACTTCCGTCCTCACTACCGACTGCTGGAACGTATCGCCAGAACGCTTCCAGCCAATCTGCGGCTACTGGCCACAACGGCAACAGCAAACGATCGCGTTATGGAAGACCTTGTGGCTGTGCTCGGCCCCAACATGAAGGTGCTGCGCGGTGACCTGAATCGAAGTTCTCTGACGCTGCAGACGATGCGTTTACCCAGTCAGGCTGTCCGTCTGGCATGGATCGCGCAGCAACTCAGTTCACTTCCAGGGCACGGCATCATTTACACACTCACTATCCGAGATGCCAATCAACTGGCGGATTGGCTCAAGGCCCAGGGCTTTGCTGTAGAGGCCTATACAGGTAAGACAGGTGATCGGCGTGAGGAGCTAGAGCAGGCTCTGCAGGAGAACAAGGTTAAGGCACTTGTAGCGACCACCGCATTGGGTATGGGCTACGACAAGCCGGATCTGGCATTCGTTATCCATTTTCAGATGCCAGGCTCAGTTGTCGCCTATTACCAGCAAGTAGGGCGCGCAGGAAGAGCGCTGGAATCTGCATATGGCGTGCTCTTGAGCGGAGATGAAGAAGAAGGAATTACCGACTGGTTTATCCGTAGCGCGTTCCCAACTCGCCAAGAGGTAGACGATGTCCTGGGGGCTCTTAATGAGGCACCGGAAGGACTTTCAATACCTGACCTCATGACCTGCGTGAACATGAGCAAAGGTCGCATCGAGAAGACTATCACGGCACTGTCTCTCGAATCTCCAGCGCCGATCGCCAAGCAAGGTACGAAGTGGCAGCTTACTGCAGCCGAGCTAGGAGACGAATTCTGGGCGCGAGCAGACCGGCTCACCAAATTGAGGCGTGCCGAGCTCCAGCAAATGCAGGAATACGTCTCTCGGCCTTTCGGGCAGCACATGGGCTTTCTGATTGATGCGCTTGATGGCGATTCAAGCACCGTCAGCCCACCGTCGTTGCCGCCGCTGTCCGAAGACGTAGATCAGTTGCTGGTTCGGGAAGCCGAGGAATTTCTTTGTCGCACAAGTCTGCCCATCGAGCCTCGCAAAAAATGGCCCGTGGGGGGAATGCCGCAGTACGGAATTCACACCGCATCCACCATTCCCTATCAAGCGCAGCCAGGCAAAGCCCTCTGCGTCTGGGGCGATGCCGGTTGGGGCGGCTTGGTTCGACAGGGTAAGTACCACGACGGCCACTTTTCCGATGACCTCGTTGCTGCGTGCGTGAAGATGATTCAAGAGTGGAATCCGCAGCCGAGCCCGACCTGGGTGACCTGCGTTCCTTCGCTTCGGCATCCCGAATTGGTGCCGAATTTCGCGCAACGCTTGGCTGCTGCGCTGGGTCTGCCGTTTCATATGGTCATCGCAAAAACCGACGCAAGGCCCGAACAGAAAACGATGGCAAACAGTACACAACAGGCGCGCAACATTGATGGTTCGCTCGCACTCAACGGCCAGCCCATTCCTCCCGGCCCGGTCCTCCTGGTGGATGACATGGTCGACTCGCGCTGGACCCTGACGGTGGCTGCATGGCTGCTGCGCAAAAGCGGTAGTGGTGCAGTTTGGCCGATGGCCCTTTCACAGACGGGGCACGACGAATGACGCCAGTCCTCTCACCCAATACACAGGCGATCCTGCTGCTGACGGCGCCGCTCATTGCCGGACGAGGCACTGCGTCATCGGATCTGCTCTCGCCAGGTGAATACAAACGTCTCGCGCGTCATTTGCGCGAGATCCAGCGTCAGCCTGCGGATCTCCTCTCGCCGGATGCAACTGAGATCCTGCGTGCGTGCCAACCGGTGATTGACGAGAGCCGCCTGCAGAAATTGCTGGGGCGCGGATTCCTGCTGAGCCAAGTGATCGAGCGCTGGCAAGCCCGCGCCATTTGGGTGGTCAGTCGCGCCGACGCCGAGTATCCGCGTCGCCTGAAGACCCGCCTTCGTGAAGATGCGCCGGCAGTGCTCTACGGCTGTGGCGACATGGCTTTGCTCGAAACCGGTGGGCTTGCCGTCGTCGGATCGCGGCATGTGGACGACGCCCTCATCGACTACACCATGGCAGTTGGCCGGCTCGCTGCTCGGGCAGGCAGAACGCTTGTCTCCGGTGGCGCCAAGGGCATCGATCAGGCCGCCATGCGAGGTGCGCTTGAGGGAGGTGGAAAAGTTTGTGGCGTTCTGGCGGACAGTCTGGAAAAGACCACCATGAACCGCGAGCACCGCAACCTGCTGCTCGATGGGCAACTGGTCCTGATTTCGCCCTACGACCCGAGTGCCGGGTTCAATGTCGGCAACGCCATGCAGCGGAACAAGCTGATCTATGCCCTGGCAGACACCTCACTGGTGGTCAGTTCCGACCTCAACAAAGGTGGCACTTGGGCGGGCGCTGTCGAGCAGCTCGACAAACTCAAGTTCGTCCCGGTCTTCATTCGATCGACGGGCGAGTCTTCAGCCGGATTAGATGGTTTGCGAAAGAAAGGCGCGCTTCCCTGGCCGAACCCGCAAGACGTGGATTCGTTCGAGGACGTGTTCAACGTGGCGATGCCCACGCCGACGGCATCCCCACAGGTTGGTTTTGCGCTGTTTTCAAACGAAGAACCAACGTCGGCTGACGCCAAGCCAACGGCGCCCGTGCCACCCGACACCGCGCCAGCGCCCCAGGCCGCGAGTGAGCCATCGGCACCGGTCGACGTTGTTTCCGATGCGCAGCCACCCGCTGAGGCATTGGAAGAACCGCCGCCAGTCACGCCAGAGGCCGTGGCGCCTATAGACGAGGCCAAGAAATCTCCGCAGCCGGAATCGACCCCTGCCGAAGCGCTCTTCGCTGCCGTGCGCGCTGCGATTCAGCAACTCTTGAGTGCGCCGATGAAGGACGCCGAAGTAGCAGCGGCGCTGGACGTTTCCAATGCGCAGGCCAAGGCGTGGTTGCAGCGCCTGGTTGACGAAGGCGTACTAGAAAAACAGAAGAAACCTGCGGGCTACATCGTCAAGCAAAAGCGGCTGTTCGAGTAACCGATGAAGACCAAACAAGAACACAAGCCGCAGTGCGACGGCATTGATATAGAAGGGCCATTCGTTTGAGCGACCAACAAATCACCCTCAGCCAACTCGAAGGTCACCTCTGGGAATCCGCCAACATCCTGCGCGGCCCGGTGGATGCGGCTGACTTCAAGACCTACATCTTTCCGCTGCTGTTCTTCAAGCGCATCTGCGACGTCTGGGACGAGGAGTACCAGGAGATCGTTGATGAGACCGGCGACGAGCAACTGGCCTGGTTCCCGGAATCGCACCGCTTCCAGATCCCGGAAGACTGCCACTGGAATGACGTTCGCACCAAGGCCAGCAATGTTGGGACGGCCCTTCAGCGCGCGATGCGCGAGATTGAGAAGGCGAACCCAGACACCCTTTACGGCGTGTTCGGCGATGCCCAGTGGTCGAACAAGGATCGGCTGTCTGATGCCTTGCTCAAGGACCTGATCGAGCACTTCTCCAAGCTGCCGTTTGGCAACAAGAACGTCAACTCGGATCTGCTTGGCGACGCCTACGAATACCTGATCAAGAAGTTCGCCGACGCCACCAACAAGAAGGCCGGCGAGTTCTATACCCCGCGCAGCGTGGTACGCCTGATGATCGACATGCTGGACCCGAAGGAGGCAGACACGATCTATGACCCGGCCTGCGGAACGGGCGGCATGCTGTTGGCGGCCGTGGAACACGTGCGCCAGACCCACGGTGACGTCAAGCGTCTGTGGGGCAAGCTCTATGGCCAGGAAAAAAACCTGACCACCTCCTCTATTGCTCGCATGAACCTGTTCCTGCACGGCATCGAGGATTTCCATGTGGTGCGTGGTGACACGCTGCGCAACCCGGCCTTCTTCGAGGGCGACCGGCTGGCCACCTTCGACTGCGTCATCGCCAATCCGCCGTTTTCGCTGGAAAAGTGGGGCGAGGACCTGTGGCTGAACGATCCCTTCGGCCGCAACTTTGCCGGTCTGCCGCCGGCATCCAGCGGTGACTTCGCGTGGGTGCAACACATGGTCAAGTCGATGGCCGACGTCAGTGGTCGGATGGCCGTGGTGCTGCCCCAGGGCGCCCTGTTCCGCAAAGGTGTGGAAGGCAACATCCGCCAGAAGCTGCTGGAGATGGATCTGGTCGAGGCGGTGATCGGTTTGGCGCCCAACCTTTTCTACGGCACCGGGCTCGCCGCGTGCATCCTGGTTCTGCGCAAGCGCAAGCCGGCCAAGCACAAGAAGAAGGTACTGATCGCCGATGCGTCGCGCCTGTTCCGCCGGGGCCGCGCGCAAAACTATCTGGAGCCCGAGCACGCCACCGAAATCCTCAGCTGGTATCGCGGCTTTGCCGATGTGCAGGACGCGGCCCGGGTGGTCAGTCTCGACGAGATCAAAGCCGAGGACTGGACGCTGAACATCTCGCGCTATGTCCTGCCGCCATTGCAAGAAGACATCCCACCGCTGCCCGATGCCATCGCGGCATTTAAGGACGCGCTCACCCGCTGCCGTAAAGCCGAAGAACGGCTCGCGCAGGTCATGACTGAAGGGAGATGGCTGCGATGAGTTGGGACAGCCCATTCAAAGACAACAAGATCTTTACTGAAGAACTGGCTAATGCTGCGCGTGCTCGACTGAAGGAAAAATTTGCCCAGATGGAACAAGAGAAAGCTCGTAGCACCAAACGCATCAGCCAACAAGAACTCGAAAGCTACCTGTGGGGTGCCGCCGTACTGCTGCGCGGTCTCATCGACGCGGGTGACTACAAGCAGTTCATCTTCCCGCTTCTGTTCTACAAGCGCGTGTCGGATGTGTGGGAGGAGGAATACCAAGCGGCTTTGGCCAACTCAGGCGGCGACCTCTCCTACGCGCAGTTCGCCGAGAACCACCGTTTCCAGATTCCCGAGGGCGCGCACTGGAACGATGTTCGCCAGGCACCCAAGAACGTAGGCGCCGCCATCCAGAAAGCCATGCGCGCCATCGAAAGCGCCAACCCGGATCTGCTCGACGGCATCTTCGGTGACGCGCCCTGGACCAACCGCGAGCGTCTGCCCGACGAAACGCTGAAAAACCTGATCGAGCACTTCTCGACGCAGACGCTCTCGGTAGCCAACGTCCCCGAGGACGAGTTGGGCAACGCCTACGAGTACCTGATCAAGAAGTTCGCGGACGATTCCGGCCACACGGCTGCCGAGTTCTACACCAACCGCACCGTCGTCCACTTGATGACGCAACTTCTTGCACCTCAGGCCGGCGAGTCCATCTACGACCCCACCTGCGGTACCGGCGGCATGCTGATCTCGGCCTTGGACGAAGTGAAGCGCTCGGGCGGCGAGTACCGCACGCTCAAGCTCTACGGGCAGGAGCGCAACCTCATCACCTCATCCATCGCTCGCATGAACCTGTTCCTGCACGGCGTGGAGGACTTCGAAATCATCCGGGGTGACACTCTGGCCGAACCCAAGCACATCGAAGGCGACCGCCTGCGCCAGTTCGACGTGATCCTGGCCAACCCGCCGTACTCCATCAAGCAATGGAATCGCGAGGCCTGGAGCAGCGACAAGTGGGGGCGCAACTCACTGGGGACGCCACCGCAGGGGCGTGCCGACTACGCCTTTCAGCAACACATCCTGACCAGCCTCACCGCCAAGGGGCGGTGTGCCGTGCTCTGGCCGCACGGCGTGCTGTTCCGTAACGAGGAGCAGGCGATGCGCGCCAAGATGGTCGAGCAAGACTGGGTCGAGGCGGTCATCGGCCTGGGTCCCAACCTGTTCTACAACTCCCCGATGGAGTCGTGCATCGTCATCTGCAACCGCAAGAAAACGGCTGCGCGCAAGGGTAAGGTGATCTTCATCGACGCGGTGAACGAGGTGACCCGCGAGCGCGCGCAGAGTTTTCTGAAGCCCGAGCATCAACAGCGCATCCTGACCGCCTACAAGACCTTTGCGGACGTGCCCGGTTTCGCCAAGGTCGCCACCCTGGCCGAAATCGGCGCCAATGCCGGCAACCTGTCGATCCCGATGTACGTGAAGCGCATTGCCGCCGCCATCGCCACCGACAGCAATGGTGACGCGGTATCGCTGCGCTCTGCCTGGGGCCAATGGCAAACCGATGGCCGCGCGTTCTGGCAACAGATGGACGCACTGGTGGAAACGCTGGATGGACTGATTACGGAGGACATCGAGCGTGTCTGATAACAAAAAATTGAAACCTGGTTGGAAGGTCTGGCGCTTCGAGCAGATGGCGACAAACGTCAATGTCCGTATCGACAACCCATCCGAATCCGGTATGGAGCACTACATCGGCCTAGAGCATCTCGATGCGGACTCGCTCAAGATTCGTCGCTGGGGTACGCCCAGCGATGTCGAAGCGACCAAACTTATGTTCAAGACGGGCGACATCATTTTCGGGCGACGCCGGGCCTATCAGCGCAAACTCGGTGTCGCCGAGTTCGATGGCATCTGTTCGGCACATGCCATGGTGCTGCGAGCCAAGCCTGACGTTGTGATTCCAGAATTTCTCCCGTTCTTCATGCAGAGCGATATCTTCATGAACCGCGCAGTAGAAATTTCCGTAGGTTCGCTGTCGCCTACGATTAACTGGAAAACGATGGCTGTACAGGAGTTTGCGCTGCCACCAATTGAAGAGCAACTCCGCATAGTAGGGTTGTTGCGTGAGATTGAGAGCAACTCCGACGAATTGATATCCCTCGTGGAAAGGTGCTCCTCACTGATAGACGCCATCTTTCAGTACTACGTATGGAGTGACGAATCTCTAACTCAAAAGCCGATCAGTCAGATTGCAGAGATAAACCCAAAGGTTTCCTCCCTCACCGAAGATGATCCGTTTATTCCGATGGAAGCGGTCGATCCTTGGACACAACTGATTGACCCATCCAGAATTGAAATGAAGGGTCAAAGAGGTGGTGTCAGAGCCCAAGGTGGAGACATCTTGATGGCAAGAATTACGCCTTGCCTGGAAAACGGAAAGATTGCGCAGGTTCCCGTTTCAATAAAGAAATGTGGTGGCTCGACAGAGTTTATTGTTTTCCGCGCAAAAGATGGAACAGACCAGCAGTTCCTCTATCACCTGATCACGTCGCGAGTTTTTCATTCTCAGGCAGCCGGAACAATGTCGGGCTCGACAGGGCGCCAGCGAGCATCAGCAAATGATGTCGGAAGGATTATTGTTCCAATATTGCCGCTGACTAAACAGATAGAAATCTGTGACCAAATAAAGCAAATCAGCAAGATCAAAGAGGCCACTAACTCTCGGTTACTAGGGTTGAGCCAAATGAAGTTGGCCGTACTTATTGGGGCCGGGAGCGAATAGCCATGTCATTTACAGAATCAAACACCGTCGAAGCCTACGTCCGCGACCTTCTCGCCGGTCCCATCAAGGCGGCCCCGGCCAACACCGTTCAGGAACCGCTCGCCAGCTATGGTCCTAGCCCCAAGGGCATCGGCTGGCGCTACGCCGCCCCGACTGAGGTGCCGCGCCAGATTCAGGAAGTGCTGGTTGAACCCTGGCTGCGTGAGGCGCTGATCCGCCTGAACCCGGAGATTGCCGCTCAGCCCGATCGCGCCGACGAGGTGCTCTACAAGCTGCGTGCCATCGTGCTCTCGGTGCGCTCGGATGGCCTGATCCGCGCCAACGAGGAAATGACCGCCTGGATGCGTGGTGAGCGCTCGATGCCCTTCGGCCCCAACAACGAGCATGTGCCGGTGCGGCTGATCGACCTGGATGATCTGGCGCAGAACCAGTACATCGTCACCCAGCAGTTCATCTACCGCGCAGGCCCCACCGAACGCCGTGCCGATCTGGTGTTGTTGGTCAACGGGCTGCCGCTGGTGCTGATCGAGGCCAAGACGCCAGTCAAGAAGTGCATCAGCTGGGTCGATGGCGCGGTACAGGTGCACGACGACTACGAGAAGTTCGTACCTGAGCTCTTCGTCTGCAACGTGTTCTCGGTGGCGACCGAAGGCAAGGCTTACCACTACGGGTCCATCGGCCTGCCGGTCAAGGATTGGGGGCCGTGGCATCTGGATGGCGACGGTGACGATGGTCAGCACCACCCGCTGAAGTCGCTCAAACTGTCCGCTGAAAGCATGTTGCGCCCACATGTGGTGCTGGACATCCTCGGCAGCTTCACCCTCTTCGCCACCAACAAGAAAAAGCAGCGCATCAAGATCATCTGCCGCTACCAGCAGTTTGAAGCGGCCAACAAGATCGTCGAGCGCGTGCTGGCGGGCTACCCCAGGAAGGGCTTGATCTGGCACTTCCAGGGCTCGGGCAAGTCGCTGCTGATGGTCTTTGCCGCGCAGAAGCTGCGCATGCATGCCGGCCTGAAGAATCCCACCGTGCTGATCGTGGTGGACCGGATCGATCTCGACAGTCAGATCACGGGTACGTTTACCGGAGCGGACATTCCCAATCTGGAAAAGGCGGATACCCGCGAGAAGCTGCAGCAGCTGCTGGCGCAGGACGTGCGCAAGATCATCATCACCACGATCTTCAAGTTCGGCGAGGCCACTGGCAGCCTGAACGACCGCAGCAACATCATCGCCTTGGTGGACGAAGCCCACCGCACGCAAGAAGGCGACCTGGGCCGCAAGATGCGGGAAGCCCTGCCCAACGCGTTTCTGTTCGGCCTGACCGGCACGCCTATCAACCGTGCCGACCGCAACACCTTCTACGCCTTTGGTGCCGACGAGGACGAGAAAGGCTACATGAGCCGCTACGGCTTTGAGGAGTCGATCCGCGACGGTGCCACGCTGAAACTGCACTTCGAACCGCGCTTGATCGATCTGCACATCGACAAGGCCGCGCTGGATGCCGCCTACAAAGACCTGACCGGCGGCCTGTCGGATCTGGACAAGGACAACCTTGCCAAGACCGCCGCCAAGATGGCCGTGCTGGTGAAAACGCCCGAGCGCATCCGCAAGGTGTGCGAAGACATCGTCGAGCACTTTCAGGCCAAGGTGGAGCCCAACGGCTTTAAGGGCCAGATCGTAACGTTCGATCGCGAGTCCTGCCTGCTGTTCAAGGCCGAGCTGGACAAGCTGCTGCCGCCCGAGGCTACAGACATCGTGATGTCGGTGCAGGCGGCGGACAAAAAAGAACACCCTGAGTACGCGCCTTACGACCGAAGCCGCGATGAAGAAGAGCGACTGCTGGATCGGTTCCGCGACCCGGCTGACCCGCTGAAGCTGATCATCGTCACAGCCAAATTGCTGACCGGCTTCGATGCGCCGATTTTGCAGGCCATGTACTTAGACAAGCCGCTGCGCGATCACACGCTGCTGCAGGCCATCTGCCGCGTGAACCGCACCTACTCCGAGCAGAAGACGCACGGCCTGATCGTCGACTACCTCGGCATCTTCGACGACGTGGCAGCAGCGCTGGAGTTCGACGACCAGAGCGTCAAGCAGGTGGTCAGCAATATCCAGGAGCTGAAGGACAAGCTGCCCGAAGCCATGCAGAAGTGCCTGGCGTTCTTCGCCGGCTGCGACCGCAGCGTGCAGGGCTATGAGGGCCTGATCGCCGCGCAGCAGTGCCTGCCCAACAATGAGGTGCGGGACAACTTTGCTGCTGAGTACAGCGTGCTCAACAAGATCTGGGAGGCGCTTTCACCGGACACCGTTCTGGGTCCCTTCGAGAAAGACTACAAGTGGTTGTCGCAGGTGTACCAGTCGGTGCAGCCGTCCAGTGGCCACGGCAAGCTGATCTGGCATTCACTGGGCGCCAAGACCATCGAGCTGATCCACCAGAATGTGCATGTCGACGCGGTGCGGGATGACCTCGACACCTTGGTGCTGGACGCGGATCTGCTGGAGGCCGTGCTCTCGAACCCTGACCCAAAGAAGGCCAAGGAGATCGAGATCAAGCTCAAGCGCCGGTTGCGCGGGCATGGCGGCAATCCCAAGTTCAAGAAGCTGTCGGAGCGGCTTGATGCGCTGAAAGACCGGTTCGAGTCTGGCCAGATCAACAGCGTCGAATTTCTGAAGCAGCTACTGGAAATCGCCAAGGAGACGCTGCAAGCCGAGAAGGAGGTCCCGCCCGAAGAGGATGAGGATCGCGGCAAGGCGGCGCTCACCGAACTATTCAACGAGGTCAAGACGGCTGAGACGCCCATCATGGTCGAACGCGTGGTCGCGGACATCGACGAGATTGTGCGACTGGTCCGTTTCCCGGGCTGGCAAGGCACGCAGGCCGGTGAGCGTGAAGTCAAGAAGGCCCTGCGCAAAGCCCTCTTCAAATACAAGCTGCATGCGGATGAAGAGCTGTTCGAGAAGGCCTACAGCTACATCCGGCAGTATTACTAAAGGGGGCGGGGGATGACCACTCAGACGATAGATAGTGCACCGCATGCAACCTGGTTTGTCGGCGCCAGCTACGGCGGTACCGATGATCAGATGCCGCGATTTCTTGTAGAAGGAATTTGGGAGAACGGCTACGACGACAAGCTCCTCGATGTGGTGCGTTCCATGCGCCCGGGAGAGCGGATCGCCATCAAGTCGTCTTACACGCGAAAGCACGGCCTGCCTTTCGATAGCCGAGGCCGAGCGGTTTCGGTTATGGGCATCAAGGCGGTCGGCACGATCACCGAAAACCTGAACGACGGGAAGCGGGTGAAGGTGGACTGGGCCAAGGTCGAGCCGGTACGGGAGTGGTACTTCTACACTCACCGAGCAACGATCTGGCGTGTGCTGCCCGGCGAATGGATGAACGATGCGCTGATTGCATTTGCGTTTGACGGCAAGCCGCAGGATGTAGATCGCTTTCGCAACGAGCCCTTTTGGCGGGAGCGTTACGGCACGACTTTGCCAGAAAAGCAGCGCTTCGAGTGGACTGACTTTTACGAGGCAGTGGCCGAAAAGCTGCTGGCCCACGCAGACGATCGAACTCCGCTCATCGAGGGCATCCACGAGATCGCGTCCCGGGTGCCGGGGCTGACCTATCTCCAGGATAAGTTTCCTGATGGAACCAGTGGTCCGCTGCGGGACATTTGCCCATTCACCACGATGGGCACCTTTAACCGATCCATGACCGATGCCAACCGCAAGACCATCGCGGGTGAACTTGCCAAGTTGCTGGGTGTGACGGTGCCGGTCCCGCCTTCATTCGAAGGCATTCCCGTTCTCAACAACCAACGTTCCTGGTTTTTCGCCTATGCCGACAAGCGTGGTGCGGGCGACATCGACGCGCTATGGAAGGTATTCGTTGCCGCGAGCAAGATGGTCGATGGCGACCAGTTGGACACTCGCGATGCCTTCATCCGGGCTTATGACGAGGCAACCCAAGTGTGGGGTGTCGCATGGAACCTTTCGACAGGTCTCTACTGGGCGCATCCGTGGGAATTCCTGACCTTGGATAGCCAGTCGCGCCACTACATCAACAAGCGGCTCGGCCTGAATGTCGCCATCAGTGGTCAGCAAGGCCCATGTGATGGTCGGGCCTATTTGAAGCTGCTGGACGATTTGCGTTCGCGCTTCGGCGAAGACGGCTATCCCGTCCACAGTTTCCCAGACTTGTCTCTTGCGTCCTGGATGTACAAAGACCCGGTTGACGAGCCTGTGCCGGCTGGCGATATCGGTACCAATGCCGGAGCAGAACAGGAAACTGAAGGCGAAGTTCGCGAAGCCTTTCAGGTGGCAGCGCCAATCGTTCCCTACTCGGTGGAGGACATCCTCAAGGACGGCTGTTTCCTGGAGCGGGCCGAGATTGACCGCTTGCTCGATCGTCTGCGCACAAAAAAGAACCTCATCCTTCAGGGGCCTCCGGGCACGGGCAAGACCTGGCTAGCCAAACGGCTCGCGTTCGCGCTCATGGGCCAGAAGGACGACAGCAAGGTCCGTGCAGTGCAGTTCCACCCCAACCTGTCCTACGAGGACTTTGTTCGAGGGTGGCGCCCCACTGGCGAAGGCAAGTTGTCGCTGGCGGACGGTGTCTTCATGGAAGCCATCAAGGCTGCATCGAAGGACCCTTCGTCGAAGTTTGTCGTGGTAATCGAGGAGATCAACCGTGGAAACCCGGCGCAGATCTTCGGCGAGTTGCTGACGCTGCTTGAGGCGGGCAAACGGACGCCCAACGAAGCGCTGGAACTCTGTTATCCGGATGCGGACGGCAAACGACGTCCCGTCCATATTCCCGAGAATCTCTATGTGGTCGGCACCATGAATATCGCCGACCGATCGCTTGCACTGGTCGATCTGGCATTGCGTCGCCGCTTTGCTTTCGTTGGACTGGAGCCGAGACTCGGCCAGGTTTGGCGGGATTGGGTGGTCAAGGATTGCGCTGTCGATCCGGGCTTGGTCGCGGATATCGAGCGCCGTATCGCCGAGCTGAACGACCAGATCGCGACGGATGCGCGCCTTGGCAAGCAATTCCGGATTGGTCACAGCTATGTGACACCCGCACATCGACTGGAGGCGGGAGACACGAAGAAGTGGTTCCAGCAGGTCGTGGATACGGAGATCGGCCCGTTGCTGGATGAATACTGGTTCGACGCGCCCGACGAAGCACAAAAGGCGATTGCACGGCTGACGCAGGGCTGGTGATGACCGCCGTCGCAGAACAGGTGGAAAGTGCATCCATGAGCGCTGAGGGGTTCATCGGACGCATTCCGGTGCGCAACCTCTGGCTGCTGATGCTCTACGCCTCTGACCTGTTCCGCACTCGCGGCATCGGCAAGATCGGCTTGGAAGACAGCCCGGACGATCTACCGGATCTAGTCGCGGAGATCCTTGCCCACGCGGTTGAGGTGCGACAGCGTCGCCGCTTGAGTCTTGGATATCGATCTCGTGATGCAGTCATCAATCGCGTGCGTGGCCGGATCGACGTCTTGACCACCGAACGCCATCAGTTGATGGATAGAGGCCTGGTGGCGTGCCGGTTCGACGAACTCACCATCGACACACCACGCAATCGTTTCGTCCGAGCAGCCTTGGAGTCCATCTCCAGGATCGTTCAGAGGAAGGACGTTGCCCATCGGTGCCGCGCACTTGCGGGTGGCATGAAGGCAATGGGTGTATCAGGGGACGCACCGACCCGCGCCCAAATGAGCACCGATCGTTTCGGCCGTAACGATGCGGACGACCGGTTCATGGTGGCAGCCGCAAAGCTGGCGTTCGACCTAGT
Source organism: Herminiimonas aquatilis (assembly GCF_042665175.1). Lineage (NCBI taxonomy): Bacteria > Pseudomonadati > Pseudomonadota > Betaproteobacteria > Burkholderiales > Oxalobacteraceae > Herminiimonas > Herminiimonas aquatilis. Next base: position 711,557 of record NZ_JBHTCC010000001.1, on the reverse strand, counting down.
GCTACCTACGGAGGCGTCGGGTGCGAATGTGCTCTCTCTGCCGGACCGAGAAGCGACGTGGGTACGTCGTTTGTTTGAGCGAGCGGTGGGCGGCTTCTACCAAGTCGTATTGAGTCCGCAGGGCTGGCGGGTGCTGTGCGGCGGGACGATGGGCTGGCAGATCGAGCAGAAGACAGCGGGGATCGACAAGATATTGCCGACCATGCGAACTGATGTCGTGCTCGACCACCCGTCAAACGGGCAGCGGATCGTCATCGATACCAAGTTCACCTCGATTGTGACGAGCGGTTGGTACCGTGAGGAAACCCTGCGCAGCGGATACGTGTACCAGATCTACGCCTATCTGCGCTCCCAGGTTGGGTGCGGCGATGCGCTTGCAGATCACGCGAGTGGATTGTTGTTGCATCCCGCGATTGGCCAGATGGTCGACGAGACAGTGCTGATCCAGGGGCATCGCATTCGTTTTGCCACCGTGGATCTGACTGCGTCGACGGCGGATATTCGATCGCAACTGCTGCGATTCTTTGACCCGATCCAGTCAGTGACAGGCCAGTGAAGAGCATGGATCGAATCTACATCGACACCTGGGCAAACATCAGCGCTGACGGTTGGAGCTCCCTCCTTCTGGGCAACGGCGCCAGCATCGCCATCCACAAAGAGTTCGCATACCCAACACTCCATGGCATTGCTGATGCAAAAGGACTGCTCGCCACTACTGCCCCAATATTCGCGAAGCTCGGGACAACCGACTTCGAGCATGTTCTGCTCGCGTGCTGGTATGCCGAGCATGTCAACGGGGCATTGGGGACGCCGTCGGCCGCCATCTCCGCAGCCTATGAGGAGGTTCGCACAGCGCTGATCGAGGCCGTGCACAGCGTGCATCCGGTGCATGCCGATGTTGCCACCGACCTACAGCGGGTCGGTGCGTTTGCAAGCGCGTTTCCCACGGTCGTCAGCCTGAACTACGACCTCACCTTGTACTGGGCAATGCTGCTGTTCAACGCGGCGCACGGAAGTTGGTTCAAAGACGCATTCCACGACGGGGAATTTCAGACGGATTGGGATTATCTGCGGCGACCCTATGGGCACGCTGCAGGAGCAACATTAGTTTTCTACCCTCACGGCAGTCTTGCGGTTGCTCGTGACTACCTTGGTGATGAGACAAAGCTTTCTGTAGGCGCGGGAGGCGCAGGTGACTTGCTTGGCACCATAACCCGGAGGTGGGCGTCCGGGCACTATGTGCCCGTGTTTGTTAGCGAGGGAACCAGTCATCAGAAGGTCGCTGCGATTCGCCGAAGTCACTACCTGACGAACGTATATGAAGAGGTGCTGCCCGCCCTTGGAGAGAGCCTGGTCGTATATGGCTGGAGCTTTGACGAGCGAGACCAACACGTGCTCGACGCCATCGCATCGAGTCCGCCAAAGCGAATGGCCGTCTCGGTTTTCACTGGTCAGCCAGATGGAGATCAGCAGGCGTTCTGCCACCAAGTGCTTAAGGCTGCTGGCCGGTCCTTGCCTGACACAGGAGTGATGTTCTTCGATTCGCGAAGCCCTGGATGCTGGAACAATCCATGATGCGGTGCTGAACCCTACTGCTCGCTGGCAACCTTCATCTCCCTGACCCACGTTTGCAACGCCCTTAGCTGCTCGGCGTTCTCGTGGCAGGTCTGGTAGTTGGCGGCAACGGTTCCGGCGACGGTAGAGAGCGCAATGCCTGCGGCGGCCGCATCAGCATCTCGGGCGGGCTCGGGCAGTTCACCGGCGGCGGCAGCGTCGTGCAGGCGCACAAAGCCACGGTTGATAGTGCAAGCAGCATCGGCTTGAACGGGCACATAGACGGGGACCTCCTTGATGATGGTGTCGCCCTTCTCGCGGACGATGCGGACGCGATCGACGTACTGCGTAACGACCTTGACGGTGGCTTGCGCCTGCCGTTCGCGGACGGCGGCGGCTTGCAGGGCTTGTTGCTGGATGGCGGCATCCCATTGCGCTTGAACGTGGCTCGCACCCTTGATCCAGCCGAAGCCAACCAGGGCGACGCTGAGCGCCGCGAGGGTCAGCAGCCGGTACGGCCACGGAATCACGCTCACGACGCCTCCCCGATGCACTGCCGGTATTCGGCTTCTCGCCGAGTAGCCAGCCCGCCGCACAGCCGCGCGTTGGTAGGCTGCGCACAGTCCTTGCCCTGGAAGAAGCGCCAGCGCCGCAGCTCGGAGCACGCCCCGGCGTAGTCACCGGCATTGAGTTTCCTGACCAGCGTGGACTGGCAGAATGCGCGGCTGCCGACGTTGTAGGAGAAGCTCACCAGCGCGTCGTACTCGTGCTGGGCCAGCGGCACGGTCACGCATTGTTTGAGCGCCCCCTCAAACTGCTGCACATCGGTGAGCGCCCGAGCCAGCGCCTTCGGCGGCGTGGTGGTGTCACCCAGCTTCACCCCAGTGGTGGTGCCAAAACCAATGGTCGGCACATCGCCCTTGACCGGGATCACTGCGCGGTCGGTGTAGCCCTCGTGCAGCACGATGCCGACCAGGGCGGCGGCGGACAGCGTCAGTCCGGCCACCGTCCTGCGCATCACGGGTGATGGTGTCCGGGTCATCGGTGCATCTCCGGCTGCGCCACGATGCGAGCAACGGTTGCGCCGATGCTGGCGGCAAAAGCCAGCAGCACAAACGCACCGCGCGGCAGCACGTCCCCGAACAGCGGCACCACCACTTCCGCCGCCGTGAAGGCAGCGGCCAGCAGCGAGAAGCGGATGCTCCAGGCCCGTCGCAACACGCGCCGCCAGTCGTCCAAAAGGCAGATCTTCGGCTTGGCGGTCATTGCACGCCTCCCATCAGCTTCAACTTGATGGCGGCCCCCACCAGCAGCGCGGCCAGGATGCCGGTGGTCACGACCTTGATGGTGGTCTGCCATGCCGTGCGGCGGGCATCGCGCCACGCTTCCAGCAGGTCGCGCAGTTCACGGATGTCGCGGGCTGCGTGGCCGTTTTCGAGGCCAAGGTGCGCCAGCACACGCTCGGCTCCGCGTTCTGCGGCGCGGTCGAGTAGTTCGTCGAAGTCCTCGCGTCGCAGCAGGAGCATGTTCTCGACGAGCGCAGGCTGTTGTTCGGGTTCGGTCATAGCAGTCTCCAGAAATGCGAAACCCGCCTCGTGGGCGGGTTTCTGGTGGGTGCGAAGATGGGAAATCAGATGGCGATGCCTGCGCTCCAGCCGGTGGACTTGTAGGCCGAGAGCTTGGCCTCGTCCTCGATGTAGCAAAGCCAGCCGATCTTGGGCGAGTGGTACTCCCAGGCATCGGCAATGCGCACCGCGATCTGGTTGGTTTTTCCCGCCCACACTCCGGTGGCGGCGGCAGGAATGAGGTAGCGTTCGCCGTTGGTGGGGCTGGCCGGTGGTGTGGTCAGGTCGCGGTCTTTCACGGATAGGCCGACCACCGCGCCGAGGCGCTTGAGGTTGGCGTCCATGCCGGTGTCCCAGCCGCTCTCGCCGAGCGTCCAGCCGTAGTTGAGCCCAAGGTTCGGGTCGGTCGATGACATGGTCTATCTCCAGAGGTTCGATGCTTGGCGAATGTGCCGGACTGCTTCCGGGTCGCCGGTGCGGTGGCTTTGCTGCGGGTGCTGTCGCCAATGCCGCCCGACGATGGGCAGGTACAGCACGCCGCCGCGCTTGGCTACGAGCAGGGTCAGCAGCCAGTCGGCGAAGTTGTTGAGGTTGGTGGTTTCCTTGAGCACGGCTTCGACGACGGATCGACGCATCACGATCAGGCCGTGAACGTGGCTGGCGCTGTTGGCGTGTTGCCAACGGCTGTAGGCCAGACGCCGCACGGCAATGTCCTGGCCGTTTTCGTCGGTCAGTGCTTCGTCGGTGTAAGCCATCACGGCCTGCGGGCAGGCATCCAGCGCATCGGCCAGTTGTGTGAAGGCACTGGCTTCGTACAAATCGTCGGGATCGACAAAGGACACCAGCGGCAGCGTGCCTTGTGCATAGCCTGCCGCGCGTGCCTCACCAATACGGCCCGGAATGCCGGGCAAAACGTGCAACTGGATCGGTGCGTCCTCGAGACTGGCGATGCAGGCATCCCGCCATTCGGCAGGCTCGTTCAGGGTGAGCAGATGAACATCGATGCGCGGCTCCATCACATACCTCCCCAATACTGTCCCCAGCGCAGGCCGTAGCCCGCGCGATCCATGACCCGCACCTGCGGCTGCCAGCTACTCAAACCATCGCGCTCGGCGCTGATCTCCACCGTGATGCGGTCACCCAGCGCACCGGCATCCAGCGCGGCCACTGCTGCCGTCCACAGGTAAGTGGTGCCGAGCAGCCCCGTCTCAGTACGAACCAGCACGTTGCTGCGATTGCGGATGCGCAGCGTGTAGGTCACGCCCAGCTCCGGCCCGATATCGCCCTCGTCTTGCTGCACGAGATAGGCGGTCTGCTGAGTGCGGTCGCGATGGGCCCACGCGACGTTGAGATCACCGGCCACCACGGCAGGCTCGGTCTGGCCATTGAGGCGGATACGACCGGGTGGATACGGCAAAGCCTGCCGACCGGCCAGCACCATCGGCTGCCCATTGGCAGCCAACACAGGATCGCCCTGATCGGTTGACGTGCGAGGAATCGCGGCCACGAACACCGACTCGCCCGGGGCCCGCTCCGCACCTTCGGATGCCAGCCAATCGCCAACACCGATCAACCGAGTCCCCGAGGCATGTGCTTGGGGTGTGGTGTCGAGCACGCCGCGTGCGAGATCGATGGTCGCGTCGGCGGCATCGAAGGCCAGGACGGCAACGGCCTCGGCAATCGCCCCACTCGCATCCACGAGATAGGCGTAGTCGCCCACGGACAGCCTTTCCGGCTGACTGATGGCGGTCACTGGCACACCGACGGCAACAGCCTCACTGGCAGGCAGTGCCACATCGATCGTGAGAAGTGGCGCGTAGTCCTCGCTGGCCACGCTGGCGATATCACTGGCCGAGGCACCGGTGGCGAGCTGCCAATTGAGCTGGCCCGCACCACCCACTGCGGCCAATGCGCCAAGCGCAGCATCGGTGTCGGTCAGGTAGTCCAGTTCGGCTCGTGACAAGGTGCGCGCCAGTTCCCAGTACGGAATTTCCACCGCCAGCACCAACGCAGGCGGCAGCGGCTCCAGGGTTGGCTCGTCGATGATCGGTGGTGGCGGTGCCAGCACCGCGTTATCCAGCCCGAACACATCCTCCATCGCCTCGATGCGCCACTCAGATGACCCCAGCGTGCCGGTATCGATGCCGGTCACACGCACCACCATCTGGTCGATGCCCAAGCGCGGCCAGTTAAGCAGGAACACGTCACCAGGCAGCGGCGCGCGTTCCAGCGTGTCGGGTGCCACGGTCAGGCTCATCCGCGCCAGGGGTGAACCCAAGGCACGCAAATCTCGCAGCGCCAGACGCGCGGCCAGCGGGCCATAGTTGACGCCTGGGTAGTCGCGGCGTTGATTGATCACGCCACCTTGCAACTGGATGGCGGCGAGGTTTTCCACGGTGACGGTGGTGTCGCTGCCGGTTTGCCAGTCGGTGTAGACCACGGTCAGCTCGTTGGGCAGTTCACCCCATTGCGCGCGCTCGAAACGCTCCAGCCGCACGATCTCGTCCGGCCCTAACTGCGGCAGACTGTCGATCCAGTAGTCGTCGCGCAGCAGCTTGAGCTCAAACGTGCCCTGCTCAGGGTCGGTGTAGAGGATGCCGCCGATGTGGTCGATGACCTGACTGATGAAGCTCTCGATGGGCTGCTGGCGCGTCCAGATCAGATTCAGACCAAAGCCTTCGTCCGACAGGGCCCATGCTGCATTCCAGAAGCTCCAGCCGATGCTGTCCTGCGGGTAGCCCATGCCCCAGTGCGGATCGGTCAGGCATTGCACCAGGATGTGGGCTGGGTTCATGCCGACACTGATCTCGCGGCCCTGATTGTCATCCCAGGCACGGACTTCGGCGTTCCACTCCATCCACGGGTAGTCGTTCCAACCCGCCGTGAAACGGCGCACGCGCACTGCCCACGGCTTGATGTACGGGTTGTTGGCCGCGAACAGGATCTTGCGCGCAACCAAGGACAGCACGCCCCGGAAGGCTGGAATGGCGCTGCCAAGGCGGCTCATCAGATAGTCGTTGCGTCCCTGTCCAGAGCCACCAGGCAGTACATCGATGTTGCCGACCACGCCACCTTCACGCTCGTCACCACCAAACAGCGTGGGCTTGTTGATGCTGAGAGTGGTCAGGCCGTGCCCGATGGACAGCGGCGCACGGTCGGCATCACCCCACGCAGTGCGGTCGCCCATCTGGATCTCCTGCACGGCATCGACCGGCCCCTGGCATAGCACCAGGTGCAATCCCATCCGGTAGCGGTAGCCGACGGTTTGCTTCTTGCTGCTGCCACCCATCAGTGCATCTCCTGCCGGGTACGCGCGTGCTCGACCACACGCAGCGCCATCGCGTCATTCGTGGCCAGCAGGGTTTCGGCATCAAGTCCCTTCCGCAGAAAGGCGCGGAAGTCCAGGCCATGCCGCTCGAACCATGTACGCGAGCCGTTCACGCACAGGCCGACGGCGCGCACGTCGTCGATAGTGACGATCACGCTGGTGCTCATTTCTTGCCGCCTTTCTTGCGGATCGGCTCGGCTTCCAGATCGCCGTACCAGACCACGTTCGCGCCGCGCAGCAGCACGGTGCCGAACACGACGGGAATCGGTCTGCCTTCTTCTGCGGTTGGGGCATCGACATCGGACAGCGATGCCGGTTTGGGCTCGGGCGGCTTCGGCGCGAGCGCGACCGAAACCAGCGCCGCCACCACGATGACGACGAGGTACCACATGGCGATTTCTCCGGGGATTCAGAACACGCCAGTCGAGAACGGGTTCTTGCTTGGGATGGCGGGAAAGCCGCCGTAGTTGTCGAGGTTGTCGAAGCGCGTCTGACAGGTGGCCGTGCTGTGATCGCAGCCGACGGTCAGCAGCACTTCCGTGCCGGGCTCAAGGGCCGCTGGATACAGCAGCTCGACGCCGCTGCCGTAGTCGCCGATGATCATGTGGCGCGCACCGTCCGGGGTTTGTAGCCAGCCACCGGCCAGGCCGCCGCTGACCCAACCCGGTACACCACCATCGAGTTCGACACTGCGGCCATAGACCTCCAGGACGAAGGCGCTGGCCGTAATCGGCGAAGCCCCGCAGGCCGCGGAATACAGAACGTGGGAGCACTTGCGGCTGTAGAGCCGCCGCAATCCGATACGTTTGAGACTGACTTGCGCCGACTCGCAGCGAACGCGAGCGACATCGTCAGCGACATCGACGCCCAGCACCCGGCCCATCCAGCGCGTGCCGGAGATCCACCAGTAGTCGCCCCAGGTGTCGCGCCGTCCGATCCGCAAGGTGACCGAGGTGGTATCCCCGGTGAGCGACGTGGCCAGCAGGTGGCGCACCAGATCGCAGTTCGGCGGCAGTTTCAGATCCAGCGCCGATTTGGCGGCCTCGGCACCCAGCGCCAGTTCGTTGCGTTCGATGGACAGGCTTGCGTACAGATTGCCATCGAGGTCGACATCGAATTCGTGCGGCGTCAGGTAGAACTGCGCGCTGTTGCTGGCGAAGGCGTATAGCTCGACTTCCAGCAAGGGATTCTGGCTCATCGTGCTTACTCTCCCTCGTAGGTTTGACGGTCATTGCCGCGTGGTTCGGGCAACTGACGCGCTGTCAGGGTGATCTCCAGCAGCGTCGGGCTGTGCCAGTACAGATCGATGGCATCGTGGTCGAGGCGGCAGCGCACGAGGCGAATGACGCGGCTGCCCGTGGGCACCCAGTCATCGAGGCCCGAGCGCAGCACCAGCACACCGCCTTGATCCAGATGGCAGGTCGCCGTCAGGGCGTACTGCCTATAGCCGTCTGGATGCACGATCAAGCAGGCGGCGGGGCGATGCCAAAAATCCGAAATTCGCGCGGAGATGTCTTTGCCTTCCACGCGCAGGTAGCCATCTTCGGGATCGGCCTCTGCCGTCACCCACAGGATCGGAGCCAAGCCATCGGGCAGCCAGAAGGCTTCCAGACGACCTTGGGTTTGCCACAACCGCGCCCGCCAGATCTCGATTTCATCGAGTGAGCTGGCCAGATAGCGCCGTTGCAAAGCTGTCGTCGCCCAGGGATCGTCTCGGCGCACCCACGGATCTGCAGGCGAGAAGTCTTGTCGGGTGATCGTGGCTTGCGCGACGGTCGTCGGATCGTCACGCCAGTTGCCATCGGGCCAGACCGGAATCTCGTCGAGCCACGCGTCGTCGAGTGCATCCATGTCCGGCGTTTGCGCGGGCGTGACAGTCGTGGTGACGCTGCCGCCGACCATCCCCGGCACCCACTGGGTCAAGTCCGCCGGATCGACAGCGCGTCCCCACACCAAGGGCATCACGCTGCTACCGGCTCCGGCAGCACGCGCCAAGGGTTCGGCCAGCCACAGCAGATCGGTTTCCACGTCGCTGAGTTGGGCGACTTGCCAGCCCTCGGGCGCAATGATCAGCACCCAGCGTTCGTCGCTGTCCCAGCCCTGCACGCCGTCATAGGTCAGACGCAGCGCGGCAGCCGGTGGGCCAAAGCGCCGCCAGTCAGCCTCCGACACCCCGAGAGTCAGCGCGCCCTCCTCAGCGTTCTCAGTGAGATGAACGGCGTACTGTGGCAGGGGCCACCACGCGGCCTGGCCCAGATGATCGGCCAGCCAGTCGGCCACCAAGGCATCGGTCTGGCGGGCGTTGCCTACTTTGTAGGTGAGCCAGCGCCGGGGAATGCGGCGGCGTGCCTGCCGGGATTCGTTGCCGCTGGCCAGCCGCGTGACGCTGGTCTGCCACTCCAGCCGTTCGACGAGGGGCTCCATCCAATCATGACGGAAGGCAAACACGCCGCGTTGCGCATCCGGCCAAGGCTGGTCGCCGAAGGCATCCATACCGGTGGCGACGATGGCGCTTGAGGCCGTATCCCGGCGCAACACTTCGACCAGAAATATCGGCGCATCGATGGGTGGCCAGGGGCCCGCCAAGGATTCCGCCAGCAGGCTGGCCGCCAGATTGGGCGGCAGCGGAGCAACAGCTGTTTCCGGCGTGAAGCTGGCTGCGCTCGCACCGAAGGTGGCGCGCGAGAGCACTTCACCCTGGAAGGCGGGCAGTTCGCTTCCAGGCGTCGGCTTGCTGGGAACCTCCGCGAGGTCTTGAACGATGACGCGATCCGTCATGCCGACTCCACGCCGAACTCAGCGGCATTGAAGGCGGCCTCCGTCCACTGCACGTTGCCGTTCGGGTTGCGTTCGAACAGCGTGCTCTGCCAGGCCAGTTGCTCCTGCAGAATGATGTCGGTGCTGACGGCGCTTTGCGCACCACTGACCACGAGGCCTTTGACCTTGCCCAGACCGGCGTCGGTCTTGCGGGCCAGCATCGTGAGCTGGACGCCGTAGATGGCGGGCGTGGCCATCACCGGCAGCGGCTCGACATCGAAGGACTGGCGCAACCCCACGTTCGGCGCATTGATCGCCGTAGATTCGTCCTCGTCGCTCACGGCTTCCCATGCGGCGGTACCGACCGGGCTTGCCGTCCACTGGTTCAAGCTGCCATCGGCCTGTGCCTGCAAGGCATCGACGCGCACATCACCGAGAAAGGTGTTGTTGATCGTGCCGCTGGTATCGGCGATGTAGAAGTCGTCGACGTCGATGGTGAGCGGGCAGTTTTGGCCAGGCACTGCACCCACGAATGCCGTGAGCAGTTGGCCACCGCCCTGGATGGTGTTCTGCGCAGTCATCTGGATGGCCAGGATGCCGTTGATGCGCACTGACAGCACACCGTTGCTGGTGCCTTGCGTGACCTGCAACTCGATGTAGTGCCAGCCGCGCGCCGGAGCGCTGGCGACTGAGACAGAGATCAACTGGTCATAGCCGTATTGCCAGCGGTAGAGCTTGAGCCGACCGTCCTCGCCGATTTTCACGAGATGCGCAACCTGAGAGTTGGCGTCACGCACGCCCAGCAGCAGTGGCTCGGTGTAGGTGTTTTGGTACGGCACCACGCGAATGGCCGCCCCGACGATCAGGCTGGTCTTGGTGGCGTCGAGGTTCTTGACGTAGCCACCCCCCGAACCTTCCGGCAAACGCAGGGCATAGGAGGACGGGCGACGGCCATTGATCCGGGTGGCCTGCGGTGACAGATACGCCGCCTTGCCACGTGCGAGCCACGGATCGCCAAAGCTGTCCACGGCCTGCGGGTCGTAGTGATCGAAACCGTCGATGAACAGAAGTGCCATTGGATTTACCCTTGCAGCGCCGCACGGATGGCCCGTGCATTGCGCCCGATGATGTTGACGATGACTTTCTCTCCGGCAGGCGACTGCAGGTGGTCGTGGGTCACACCCGGATCGACCGCGTTGACGATGCGCACGGCCTGATTCATCTGCGGCTGCGCGGGCGGCACTTTCACCTCCGGTACCAGCCCGCCCGCTGCGAAGGCCAGTTCGCCACCCTTGAAACGTGGGCCGGCCGACAAGCCGTTGAGCGAGTCGAGGAAGGCCACGCCGACTTGGCGCACGGCGGCCGCCCGCACCACGTACTCGCCTGCGGACAGACGCGCCGGGATCGAATCCGAGGTGGCGCTGCCCGGCCCGGAGACCAGGCCGCCTCCCGCGAACTTCTTGATTCCACCCAAGAGCGCCATCACAGCGGCGACCATGGCTACCATCGCGGCCACCGCGAGTGCCGGGCCAACGTAGGGAATGGAAGCCTGCGATGCCGCCGCCCCGGCTCCCGCTTTGGCCGCATCCATCGACACCACGGCGGTGGTTTCGGTGGTCTTTTGCGCGACCTTGGCGGCGCTGGCCGCCGCATCGACGGTCTGCTCCTGCTGGATGAAGCCGAGTTTGAGCGCCAGCATCCGCGCCTGCATGGCGATCCACTGCTGGAACGGCTGGATCACGATTTGCTGCAGGAAGGCATCGGCCACCTGCTGGAAGATGCTCGCCAAGGCACTGCGCCAGGTCTGCGCGCCGGTGATCATCCCGTTGAGCGCACCGCCGAAGCTCTCGCCGATGCGATTCCACAGCGGTGCCATTTCATCGACGGTGAGCTTGGTGCGATCCAGCTCGTTGCGCCACGCTTGTACCCGAATCACCGCATCCGGCCCGATGGCCTGTGCGGCTTGCTGCATGGTCGGCAACAAGCGCTCCATCTCGGTGGCCGATTGCTGTTGCAGGGCCACGATCTGCTGACGCGCCTGTGCTTCGGTCAGCAATCCAGCCTGTTGCTGGGTCTGGATCGCATCCTGCGCATTGCGCAGGCGCTCGGTGACTTGCCGCCATTGGGCTTCGAGCGCCGCCAGATTGGCCTGCGCCGCCTTAACGTCGATCAGCCGGTCAACGAGTGATACACCATCGGCATCGCTTTCTGCTGCCAGCCGTGCCCGCAGATCGCGGTAGCTGCGCTCAATGGCGGCTTGTCGGTCGGCATCCGTCGCCGTGCCGGTGATCTGTGCCAGTTCCTCACGCGCCTGCGCCAAGGCATCGGCCAGCTCACGCTCGGCTTGCGCTGCCTTGCGCGCATTGGCCTGCTCGATGTCCGTGCGCCGGTTGTTGAGCGTGATCAGGTCGGCTTCCGCCTTGGCGACCTCGGCCTTGGCTTTCAGTCGGTCGTTTTCCGATTTGCCCGTGGCGGCGACTTGCTGACTGCGGGCCAGCTCCTGCTGCTTGCGGGCAATCTCGGCATCGACCTCGCGCTGTTCGAGGGCAGTTTTCTGCGTGTAGTAGTCGCGCACCGAAACCAGACGGTCTTCGAGTGCAGCGTCCAGCGCAGTTTGTTGCCGGGTCAGACCGTCCTTGAGCAGCGCGAACTCGGCGTCCAGCTGCGCTTTTATCAGCGTGGTTTGCGCGCCGGTCGTGTCCTGCGCAGGCTTGGCGGCCTTGGGCTTGGTCAGGCGTTGAAGCAGTTCCGGATCGGCCTGGATCTTGGGTGCCTTGACCTCGATGGGCTTGGGGTCGAACAGGCTGTCGCGGAAGGACGCCAGCTCATCGAGCCGCTGGATCAGGCTGCCTTTGAGGTCGGCAATGATGGCCTTGGCCCCGTCGGTGTTGCCCTTGAGCGCTTCGACCGCCGCCGCGACACCGCCACCAATCGCTTCACCCAAGGCGACGAAGGCCTTGCCAACCGTGGCGACACCGAGCGCCAGGGTCTTGAGCACCAGCACCACGCCGTCCAGGATCACACGCAGCGTGCCGCCTTGCTTGGCCGACTCGACCATGCCACCGGCCATGTCGTTCAGGGCAGGCAGCAAGGACGCGATGATCTGATTGCCAATGCTCTGGGTGGCCAATTTCAGCTTGTCGAGCGCGTCGTTGAAGTTGCCTGCCTGCGCGGCGGTGTCGGCAGACAACTGCAGCCCGAGTTCAGCGGCCTCCTGCTTCAGCGCACCGATGCCATCCCGTCCTTGGTTGAGGAAGGGGATCATTTCGGCACCGGCCTTGCCGAAGATATCGACCGCCAGCGCCGCCTTCTCCGCGCCATCCGGCATGGCCTTGAAGCGATCGGCCAGATCCAGCAGTACCTGTTCGCTGTCGCGCAAGGTGCCATCCTGGTTCTGGACCGCCACGCCCAGCGCACCGAACTTCTGCGCGGACGCTTCCGAGCCGGTGGCGGCCTCCAGCATGCCGGTGGCCAACTTCTTGAGCCCGGCTTCGAACTTTTCGGTGGAAACCGCCGACAACTCGGCGGCAGGCACCAGCAGAGACAGCGATTCGACGGCGATGCCGGTACGCTGCGCCATCTCGTCCAGTGCATCGGCTGAGTCGATGCTGGACTTGATCATTGCGCCGATGCCCGCCAACGAAACGCCAACGCCAAGGTTGGCCAGCACGCCGTTGACACTCTTGGCGGTGTCGGTGAGGCCACCCAGACCCCGCTTGATAGAGTCGAAAGCGGTCTTGGTCTGGTCGACGGCACTGATCAGGATTTGGGCACGATTGCTTGCCATCAGACTTTGTCCAGTTCTTGTTGAATCGCCCGCGCCAAGGCAGGCAGTGCGCGTTGCACGCCACCCGCCAGATTCAGTCGTCGTTTGATATCGACGCGCTTGACCAGCACGGCGATGGGAATCTCCTGGCCACGCTTGATCTGCTTGGCGCCGGTACGACCACGCTCGGCACGCTTGAAGCGACCCAGCTGCGCGGCGTTCTCTTTGATGTTCTCGGCCATCAGCAACACGCGACCGTTCTTCTCGATGAAGAAGGCATTGCCCGAGCGCATCAGGCCGTCAATGACCGCCTTGAAGCGCTTGGGGCCGATGCGCCCGGGCAGCAGCGGGATCAGCAAATTGCCGCTCACCGTGCCGCCTTTTTCGTGCAGACCGAGCCACGGGATCTTGCTGCCCACCAGCAAGGCGGGCAGCGAGTTGGGTAAATGAGCGGGCTTCTTGTCGAACACCTTCACCCCCATCGAGGAGATGAAGCTGTTGCGCTTGACGGTGAAGGCACTGCGCATCTCGGATCGCGCCGCGTCACGCACCTCACGCCCGCCTGATTGCATGCCCTTGGTGACGGCAGCGTGGATGGCGCGACGCCGCTCGGTACTCCACGCCGCCAACTGGCGTGGGTCCAGCAGGCCGGTGGTGGTGAGTGAGAGACGCATGGGGGTCAGTCCTTGAGCAGATCGCGTTGCAGTTGTTCGATGCCACGCTTCTCGCCCTGGGCTGCCACGGCATGGATGCCGAGCAGTTGGGCAAGCTGCTGCCGCTCAATCTGTCCGTCGGCATCCAGAAAGGCTTGAGCCTGCGTGAGCGTGTAGGCCATCACGTCGCCAAGGCGGTGCCCGGCGCGGATCAGACGGGCGACGGCAGCGTCCCACCCGAGTTCGTCAGCGAGCGCAGCGTCGGGGCGAGTCGTTGGGCCGCGCCCTGAACCGCCGGAACGACGTGCGCCACGAAAAAATCCGCGTTCACCTCGAACACGGCGGCGGCCAGTTGCACGGCGTCCTCCAACGACAGGTCGTTGATCCACGCGCGCTCACGCCGGGTGGTGATCGCCAGCAGATCGAGCACGGCATCACCGTGCTGCCCCAGCAGCGCCATCCAGTCCGGATCGCTGCTGATCTCCTCGGCCAGCGGGCGTACCACGGCCAACAGCCGTGGCAACTCGCCCAGCCGGATCGGCGTCAGTTCCAACGCTGTGCCGGACAGCGTCACGACGACAGGTTCAGGGGGGAAGGTTTTGAAGCCGTCCATCACAGCAGCACCAGACGACCGAACTGCCCGAGATCACCGCCGACCGGCTTGGTCAGATCCGCCAGCACCTGACCGGACAGCTCGAACTTCAAGAGTTCATCCGTGATGATCGAGAGTTCCTTGGCCGGGTTGATGGCCACGCGGTACAGGTCGATCACCACCTCGCGATTGCCGTCGGCGGTGTTGAGCCCCTCGAAGCGAATCCAGCGTTCGGGCAGTGGCTGGGTGAACATCGCCGTGCTCTGCGCCGCACCATAGGCGTAGTCGACAGTGAACGGCTCGGTGTACGGGCCGCCCGACGTGGCATCCAGCACCACCAGCGAGCCGTGCTTGGCATTGACGCTGTACTGGCTGGCCGGAAGCGTCTTGGGCGTGGCATCCGAGTCCTGGATCTGCACTGCCGATACGTTCTGCATGGCCAGCGGGTACAGACTTCCCGGCGTGACCGGGTTGGGCAGCAGTTCACCGGTCACGGTGCCGGGGGTGATCGTGGTCGTGGTGCCGTAGAGCGCGAGTGCCAGGTTGGTGGCGATCAGCTCTTCCAGCGTGCAGGCGAATTCGCCTTTCTTGGTCTTGATCAGTTGCAGGTCGGTCAGGCGCTGGCCCGACTGCGCTTCCTGGTGCTCGATGGTGTCCACCGACAGCGACACCTTCAGTTCGGGCACGTTGCCGACGAAGGTCAGTCCGGCGGGGTTGCCGAATTCATCGCGTGCGCCGATGTAGACGCGGCCTTGTCCAGAAAAGTAAGCCATGTTCAGTCTCCTTGGGTGGCTGCAGTTGTGGAAACACCGGACGTGGCATCACGGCGGGCGGGTTTGGAATCAGTGGCGGGGGTGGCCGCTTTGGCCACGCCCTGCGCGACCAACCAGCGGGCGCTGGCGTCATTCAGATCGAGGCGATCACCCACGGCGAGGCGCTTGCCTGCGTGGGTGTGGGGTTTCAGAAGTTCGATTTGCATGGGTTCATCCTGTTTGGGTGAGATCGGTGGCGTGGGTGCGGTAGCGGATTTCGTATCGGGCTGGGAGTGCGGTGGCACCGGCGTCGGCGTCGTCGAACTCCCATTCGCAATCGATCTCGCGCACGGCGATGGCCAGTCCGCCCAGGTTCGGGTCGGCCAGCAAGGCTGCGTGGGCCGCGACCAGTGCGAGATCGGCCACGTCGAAGGCATCCGCGCCGCGTGCCACGACGGCGAACCGGAGGATCAGCAGCCGGTCGACGAGGTGGTTGGCGTGGGCGGTGATGCTGTCGCCGTCGGCGAACAGCAACAGCGCGGGACTGGCCTCGCGGGTGACCGGCACGGCGGGCATGCGCAGCACCGGAGTCGGTGCAATCGCAGAAGACAGGCGTGCGACGACCTCCCGCAAGATGCGCTCGCGGACAGAGTTCATGTCAGTAACCTCAAAGTTGGGAGAGCGAGGCGCGACGCTCGGAGCCGTCACCGATGGCGCGCACGTCGCGCACCTGATAGGTATTGCCTGCCACCTCGACGGTGTCCCCGGCTGCCAGCGTCAGCCAGGACGCCGGGTAGTCGATCTGGTAGTCCCGCGACAGCGCAAAACCATCCAGCACGGTTTCGTCCGGGGCACGGAAGGCGCAGTGGACTGTGGTGCCCGCCACCGTGACGGCGGTCAGCAGTCCTGCACTGCGGGCTGCCTCGTACAACGTCGCGACATCCATCAGGCAGCAACGAGCTTGATCAGCACACCCGGTCGGTGGCACATCGGCAGCGGGTTGCTCTGCGTGTGCAGATCAGTGCCCCGGTCGAACTTGCGTGGCTCCTGCTTGGCATACAGCGGCTGGCCGATGGTGTTCACGGTCTCGTTGAAGTCCGCTGGCGCGAAGTAGGTCGCGAAGGTATCCACCGTGCCGACCGGGAAGGCATGGGCTTCCCCTGCGGCAATGAAGCGGCGCGACCCAAGCGTGCCGTCGGCTTGCACAAAGGACGCCTGGCCACGGTATTCCTCGAAGGTGATGCCGCTGTAGCTGAAGCCCGAGCGCATGTCGTTGATCAGCACTGCGCCCTGTTGCCAGTTCTGGTAGGCGGTCTTGACCTCTTTGTGGGTGGTCAGTGCCCGGAAGAACTCGGTCGAGCACAGCACATGCACGCCGGTCGAGAACTCGCCAGTGAGCCCATCTTCCATGAGGCCCAGCAACTCCAGGCAGGCAGTCTTGATTTGCCCGTTGTCGGCCGCCGTCGAAAACTCGAAGGACACCGATTGCGCAGTGATGTCGAACTCGTCGAACAGATCGACGAGCTCACTGCCATCAGCGTCGAGGATCTTGCCCTTGAGCGCACCCATGCGCAGATGCTCCAGGGTGATCGCGTGCTTGTTGCGCATGGTCTCCAGATGGCGGGCCATGACACCGCCGATGGCTTCCATTTCGGTTTCGGAACCGAAGGCGCGCAGTCCTTGCACTTCCTCGGGCAGCACCACGTCGTCGTGCGGGATGTGCGGGATCACGAAGGAGCGCAGCTTGCGCTTGCCACGTTCACCCACCGTGCCGGGCGAACCGGGCGCCCGGGTGGGCAGCAGGTTCAGACGACCGGCGTACTCCTCGACGATGATCTGCCGGGTGCGCACCGGCTTGGCCGGGAACAGGTTGAGTTGCTCCAGCCGCCCATAGCGGTTGGGCAGGAGGTTGATGGCGGCCGTCAGGCTGGCCATCGAGAAGCCGGGGTTTTCAAAAGGATTCTGCATTTGGGATCTCCAGAAATGACGAAACCCGCCAGTGGCGGGTTTTCGGGGGAGTGAGATGGATCGTCGGGACGGGATCAGGCGCTGTCGCGCACCAGCACCCCAAGGGCGGTAAGTTGGGCAACGGCAGTTGCCTTCTGCGCAACCGTGAGACCGGTCGGCCAGACCAATGCGCCACGCGCGACGATGGCGTGGCGGGCGATCAGGATCGCGTCCTCACGGTCGATCAGCGTCGCATCGACGTCATTGCCGAGCACGCCAATGGCGATTTCCGTGCCGTCCGTGGCACTTGGGTCGAGGGCCTTGAGCTTGGCAGTAGCCGTTTCGCGGCCCACCACGGTGCCCAGCGTCAGGTTCTGCGCGGCAGCGACGGTGTCCTGGTCACGCGAGTAGAGATTCGGCGCTTCGTACTTCAGCAGGTCGCCGAGATTCTTGGGTTGAGAGACAGTGGGCATGGCTTACTCCTTGGCGGTGAGTTTCTTGACGGCAGCGACCACCGGACTGTTTTCCGGGCGCTGGCTGGTACCGGCATCGGCGGTGATGCGCGAGGCGATTTCGGGTTGGTCGGCACGGGCGTCGAGCAAGGCGCGGCGCACCTGCGCTTCCGAGAAGCCTGCTGCGAGGAACTCCGTCGTGCGTTGGGACTGGCCCGCGATCAGGCACATCTCTGCAATGGCCTGTGCTTGGCCACGCCCGCTGGCGAAGGACTGCGCCAGTGCTGCTTGGGCGGCAGGCGTCGGTTGCGAATCGCTGTCGGTCTGCGGCTGGTCGTCCTGTGGGGCGGCGTCAGCCGGATCGCTCGGGTTGTCGTGGTCGTCTTTAGGGTCGGTCATGGTGTTCTCCAGGGTGAAAGGTTTGCTTCGGGGCGGGTTTGAGATGGCTTGCATGGACAGGCTTCGCGGCGAGGCGCGGGCCACACCGGGCTGCGCCAGCCGCTGCTTGGCCGCCAACGCATCTGTGAACTCGGTCATCACCGCATCAAACGGCATCACGGCGTCAGCGAGTCCCGCTGCCACCGCCTGCTCGCTGTAAAACAGCCCCGCCTCGGTGGCGCGCACGGCATCTGGATCGAGGCCGCGCATCTGCCCGACTTGATTCACGAAGATGTCGTAGAGGCGATCCACCTCGGTCTGCAACGCGGTGGTGGCCTGCGGGCTGAGGGGCTCGTGCGGGGAGAAATCGTTCTTGTGGCTGCCCGCGAAGACGGCGGTGTAGTTCAGGCCGTCCTTGGCGTCCTTCACCGACTGATCGACGTGCAGCGCGATCACGCCAATCGACCCGACGCCAGCGGTCTGCGACAGCGTCAGGCGCTGGCAGGCAGCCGCGATGGCAAAAGCCGCCGAGTACGCGGCATCGTTGGCGTGCGCCCAGATCGGCTTGATGGTGCTGGCAGCGCGGATGCGCTCGGCCAGTTCGAACACACCCGAGGCCTCGCCGCCGGGCGAATCCAGATCGAGCAGGATGCCCGCCACCTGTGGGTCGGCCAGCGCGGCGTCCAGTCGGGCTTCGATCTCGCCGTAGGACATCAGGCCAGAGGCGGCTTCGATACCCATCGAACGTCTGACCAGCGTGCCGACCACCGGGATGACGGCAATGCCCGCCTGACCCGATGTGGCGTTCTGGCGCGGCATGGGCAGCGGCATCGCCATGTCCAGATCGGGCAAGCCGATGCGGGAACCCAGCACGGAGAGGATCACGTCGAGTTTGGGACGCGCAATGAGGAGCGGCGTCCCGTAGAGGCGGGACGCCAGATGAACGAGTTGCATGTCAGTTGTCCTGTTGGTCTTGCGGCACGGCCACTGTGGCGGCCGCATTTATGGGAGCGCCCGATGCCGATGGTTGGGGCGCTTTGTCGTGGCGCGGGTCGGAGTCGAAGATCAGACCGAGCGCATCGGCGCGCTGGTTGTCGGCGGCGATCTCGCGGTCGATGTCCTCGGCGTCGTAGCCGAAGGCCGAGATGGCTTCCGATCGAGACAGCAGCCCAGCACGAATGGCGGTCAGCATCGCGTCGAATTCCTTCTTGGGATCGACCCACTGCCAACCCTGTGGAATCCATTTGGCCGCGAAGTAGTCGCGCTTCTTCTCGGTGAACTGCGGCAGCGCCAGCGCGCCTTCAAGTAGCGCTTGCTCCATCCAGGCACGCCAGATTGGGCGGCACAGCTGGTGGACGATCACGCCGTGCTGGATGGCCTCACAGCGGCGGCGAAACTCCAGCAGCCCGGCCCGGATCGACGAGTAGTTCACTTGCGTCAGGTCTCCGGTCAGCATCTCGTAGGTGATGCCCATCGCCGCTGCCACCGCCCGGAACTGCATGCGCAGGAATTCGGCGTAGCTCGCGCCAACGTCGGCTGGCTGACTGAACTTCACGTCCTCGCCGGGCTCCAGGATCTGCATCGTGCCCGGCTCCAGCCCGGCCAATGCTGCACCACTGGCATCCGGCAAGCCTTCACCCATCAGGTTGTCCTCGGGGGACAGGCGCGTGATGAAGCCCGCGAACATCGCGGCGGTTTTCTTGCGCACGAGCTCGGCGTCGTCGTACTGGTCGAGTTCGTTGAGCTTGACCAGTGCGCGCGCCAGCCACGGTTCGCCCCGTATCTGTCCGGGCCGCAAGGGACGAAACAGGTGGATGATTTCGCTGGCCGGGACACGCACTGTGTCGAGACCGCCCACCACGCCACCGGTGCCTGACATCGGGGCCAGTGAGCCATCACCCGGATGCGAGCGATACAGGTGGTAAGCCACCCGCCGTCCGAGCTTGTCGAACTCGATGCCCGCACGGATGACGTTTCCGGAAGCCAACTCCTGATTCAGCGTGGCTGGCAGATGTTCGGGTTCGAGCAACTGCAATTGCAGGCCCACCGGCAGGCCATCTTCCGGGCGGCGATAGCGCAGCCGCACCAGGCATTCCCCGCCTTCGAGCATGGCGCGACAGGCCAAGGCCTGCAGGCCGTAGAAATCGGTCAGTCCGGCGGCATCGGCTTCCTCGCACCAGTCCCACCACAGGCTGTGGATCGCTTCGCGCAGGGGCTGATCGGCCAGCATGCTCTGCGGCTTGATGCCGGTGCCGATGGCGTTCGAGACAAAGGCCTCGACGCCTGCCGCTGCCCAGGCATTGCGGCGTACCAGATCGCGGCTCTTGGCGCGCAATTCGTTCTGGGTGAACGCCAGTGCTGCGACTGCACCGGGATTGCCGACCTGCCACGCCAAGGCGCGACGGCCACCACCGATGCCGTCATAGAACGGCGTGCCGCCAAGCAGGCTCATGCCGACGCGTCTACGCATTCGGTCAAACCATTGCATGTTCAGAACCCTTTACCGGTGGTGACCCGGATCTGGCGTGGTGCGCCGGGCCACAGCCCGGTGTCCACAGCCTGCTCGAAGAGGTCGCGCTTGACCTCCGCAATGGCGGCCTGGAGTTCATCGACGCTGCGGTACTCGACGGTCTTGTCGCCAAAGGTCACACGCTTTTCGCCCTTGACCAGCGCCGCTTCCAGTGCGTCGAGATGTGCTTGTGTGTAGGCCATCAGCGGTACACCGTGAGGTTGATTTCGGAGGAGTCGTCGAAGGATGCAGACGTGGTGGCGCAACTGATGTCGACGTACTGAGCGGTCTTCTGGTCGGTACTGGATCGCACGATGGCAATGCGCTGCGTGCCGCTGTTGGTGCTGCTGCGGGCAAGCGCCGTCCAGCAATAGTTGGCGTCGGGCATGGCAACGGCGAAGGTCACGCGGTAGCGACCTGCCGCCGTCCGGGTCACGCTGGCCACGTTGTGCGACGACCGCACGACGATCTGGTTGCCGACGTAGCCGAAGCACACCCACGCCCGGGCCAGACCGGGGTGGGTGGCGTCGATCTTGGTCTTGACCTCGAGCCCGACACGACTGGCCAGCGCACTGATGCGCGATGCGAGGCTCATCAGACCAGCGCGCCCACAAAGACCGCGACGAAGTCGGTGTCTGTGTTGCCAACATCGCTGGCAGCGACAGCGCCGATGTTGCTGCGCGCCTGAAGTTGTTCGGCAACAGTCAGCGACTGAGCGGCGTCGAAGCGCACGCGGTTGTTGACGGCGGCGAGCAGTGCATCCAAGCCACTGGTGCCGTTCTGCAGTAGTTGCTGGATTTCCACCAGCGTGTCGTAGGCGGCATCGGCACCGCCCAAGATCTCGGTCTTGAGCGCGTCGAGCAACGAGACGATCTTGTTGGACGAGTACGTGGTCGTGGCCGCGACGTGCGCATCGTCGATCACTGCCGAGGACACCACGGCAGCCTTCAGTTCGTTGATGGCCGCGACCAGATTCGACTTGTCGGTGGTGGTGAGGTTGGCCAGGTTGCCTGCCTTGGCGCGGACGTCGTTGAACTCCTGCGCGACGCGGATAACCAGGCTTTCGATACGGGTAGCAAGACTCATGTTTTCTCCTTGGTGTGTCAGGACAGCCAGCGGCTCTTGATGACGCGCCGACGTGGGGTGGTGCCAGAAACAGCGAGGCCACCTCGTTGGGTGGCCTCGTTGATTGATTCAGTTGGTGTTTCAAGGGTTGGCGGACTGGCCACCCCAAGCTGTCGCTCCAGTTCCCGCCAGTGGCGTTCCTCGAAGCGATCCAGTCCCGCCGCCGATGCGGCCGCGCGGGCGTAGACGTAGCAGTCGAGCGCTTCGTTGCGCTCGCGCATCTTTTGCCACTCGCGCACTGGGAAGCCGTTACGGTCGCGGCGGGTGATCAGTTGCTCCGCGCAAAGCTGTTGAATGAACTCCGCATCGATCTTGGGCAGGTGGACGAACCCAGCAGGAAACACCGTAGTCAATCCGTCCTCGCCAACATCGGCGCTCTTGCGCAGGTTGTTGTAGAACTCCAGCTTGGCGATGCCCACTGCCACCGAATACACCTTGATGCCCCGGCGCAGCTTCTTGCCGCCCTGCGACATATCGACGGCAGTTGGCGTCCCGATCAGGGCTGTACCGCGCGGCACACCCTTGACCGCCATCACGCGCGGATCGCGACAGGCCCGCACGAAGGCATAGGCCTCCTGCGTGGCAAAGCCGGTGTCCAGTGCAAAGCGGGCCAGCGGCATCGCTGCGCCGGATGCGTGCGTCCAGTTCTCGGCCACCATTTCAGAGAGGCGTTTCCACACCGTGTCGCGGGCGGTATCGCCCATCAGCACGCGGTGCTCGACCAACCAGGATTCCTTGCCACGCCCGAAAGCCCAGACCGACGCCTCGATGCGATCCTTCTGCACGTCGGCAGCGCCCACCAGCAGCATTCCGCCCGGCGGCACCGAGCCAATCCGATAGTCCTCGCGGCGCTCGACCAGCCGCTGCCAGTCCGGTGCTTCACCTTCCTCGACCCAAGATTCGCCCAGCTCGGTGTTCTTGAAGGTCTTGATGGCGGCCGCCGATCCCGATTCCTTGCTGACCGCGCTCTCCCACGCAGAGGCGATCTCGCGCCAAGCACGCCAGCCCACCGGGCTGTACAGCGATGACAAGTGAAAACCCGCTGCCTTGCCTGCGCCATCCGTGATCATCGCGCGCCACTCGCCGTGCTCCAGCATCCACGTCTTGTGGTGCTCGGCAATCGCGGTGTCACACGACTCGCAGATGTAGGCAGCGGTCTCCGGTTGCCCTTTGTCCCAGCGCAGCTGCTCGAAACGCAGCCACTGCCGATGCGAACAGTGCGGGCACGGCACGAAGTAGCGCCTCTGGTCACTGGCCTCGTACTCACGCTCGATGGCCGACGCCCCTGAGATCGTCGGCGTCGAGACAATGAAAATCTTGCGTCGTGCGAAGGTGCGCGTG
This sequence comes from Herminiimonas aquatilis, assembly GCF_042665175.1. NCBI lineage: Bacteria > Pseudomonadati > Pseudomonadota > Betaproteobacteria > Burkholderiales > Oxalobacteraceae > Herminiimonas > Herminiimonas aquatilis. Next base: position 688,838 of record NZ_JBHTCC010000001.1, on the reverse strand, counting down.
CGCGCCTCGGCCAGCGAGATCGCATCGCCTTCACCCTCGACGTCCAGCGGATAGCCGTCGACCTCGTCGAGAAACAGATAGCGCACCGGCATCGAGCGCAGACCAACCGCGCTGTTCGCACCAGTCATCACCAGCACACCGCCCCTGAATTCCTTGGCCAGGATGGTGTTGCCCGAATCGCGGCTGCGCGCCGGTGCAATCAGTTCGGCCAGTGCGGACGACTCCTCGATCAGCGGATCGATCCGTTGCTTGGAGTTGCGCTTGGCCATTTCTACCGTCGGCCACACCGCCATCATCGGCCCTGGCGCGTGGTGGATGACGTAGCCGATCCAGTTCGAGCCCATCTCGGTCGCGCCAAGCTGCGCCGCCTTCATGAACACCACGCGCTCGACCGGCGAGGTCGGCGACAGGCAATCCATGATCGCTTTCAGGTACGGCGTGCGGCTGGTACGCCAGCGCCCGGGTTCGGCAGACGCCTTGCTGGAGAGCATCCGGTGGCGATCTGACCATTCGGACACCGTGAGCAGCGGGTCTGGGGTCAGCCCTTCGCGCCACGCGCGTTCGATTTCTGCCGCGCCTTCGTAATCCATGTCCATCAATCCACCCTCGGTCGCATCTCGCCCAGTTCCTGCAGGTGCTCACGCACGGCTGCCTCCAGGGCGATGTGCATCGTGTGCGGATCAACATTGAGCTTGGCGGCCATCTGCGCCGAAATGCGCGCGGGCCAGTTCAGCCACGCATCGCGTTCAGAGCGCGCCAGTTTGAAAACGTGGGCGATGGCCTGCGGCCGATCTACCAGCTCGCCCTTGAGGCGGGCCAGACGCACCTTGTTGGTTTGCGCCTTGACCACTTCGTTGACAGTGCGCGCCTGAAGCAAGGACGTGCCACCTGCTGGCAACGCTGTAGGCCCGTCACCCGTGGTGCCGCTGGTCTCCGGTACGGCGACCTTGACGGCGCGGGTGGCAGTTCCATTGCGCGGCGCATCGGAGTTGCGTGCCCATTCGCGGTCGACGCGCTCGGCATCAATCGTTCCGTCTGCCTCCGGCGTGACCCGCCCAGCAGCGATGGCCTTGCGCACCGCTGCATCGGACACCCCTCGGTGGCGTGCGTAGGCACGAATCGAAATACCCATATTTCCCCTTCGGGGCACCTTCAATCATTTGTTCGTCATTCCTGCGGATTGAGCTTGGCTTCCATCGGGAACAGCGCGTTCATACGTTCGTCATCAACACCATCAAAGGACACGGACATGAGCCAGATCGAAACCATCCTCACCTTGATCGCGCAGAAGCACCTCGGCATCGAGACGCTGGAAACGCGCAGATCGGACAGCCTCGATTTCCACGACACGGCGGTCTGGTGCATCAAGGACGCACTGGAAGCCGCCTTCAGGGCGGGCGTCGAACAGGGACGCAATGCCTCGCAGTCGGACAAGGCCAACACCTGACTGCGAAGCGCAGAAGCCAAGCAGAAAGCGCTTGGCTTCACTTGGGAACAGCGCGTTCATCACATCACCCGATCAACCACTCCAAGGAGCAGAACATGACTACCGCCCAACTGACCCTGTCCCAGCATTCCGTCCTGGCCTACGCCATCCACAACACCAGCGGCAAGATCGACTGGTTTCCCGACAACATCAAAGGCGGCGCACGCAAGAAGGTGCTCGACGGACTTTTCAACCGCGCACTAATCACAACCGACGGCACCGACTGGTTTGTCGCTGCGGAGGGCTACGACGCCCTGGGCATTCCGCGTCCCGACGTGAACAGGAAGGGCATCGGTCAGTTCGAAGCCAATCTCGACCGGATCATCGCCAACGCTGAAGGCGCGCCTGCGGCCGCGAGCGATCCCGAACTGGAAGCCGCCGTAACCGCCGCAGAAGAAACGTGGGTCAAGCCGCGCACCCGCGAGAACAGCAAGCAGGCCGAAGTGATCCGGATGCTGCAACGCCCCGAGGGCGCAACCATCGGCCAGATCTGCACCGCCACCGGTTGGCAGGCGCACACGGTGCGCGGCACCTTCGCCGGAGCCTTCAAGAAAAAGCTCGGCCTGAACATCGTCTCGGACAAGCCGAAGGGTGGCGAGCGGATCTACCGCATCGCATGAAAACGAGCACAGCGAGTTACGGCGAAGCCAAAAAGATGGCGAGAGGAGCCATGAATAGCTTGGCTTCTCTCCCCACCAGCGCGTTCATACAGATGTCGTGATTGACGACGCCAAACCAGGAAAACCGCCATGAGCACCATGACCATCACCATCGAACGCACCCCACGCACCCTGCAGTTCGCAGGCCAAAGCCTCCAGGTCGAAGAGTTGAGCATCCGCCTACCGTTTGCACGCAAACCTGCCGACCTCGGCGAACTGGGCGGGAGCGACCAGCACAAGGTCTACGTCACCGAGACCAAGGAGCTCACCCCTGCCGAATTCGACGCCTTTGGGCGCAGCCTGCTGGTGTCACGCGACTGGCTGCGTGGCAAGGGTGGCGGCACTGGCGACGGCTACCTCTGCGTCGAGGTCACTGCTCTCGGACGCCCTTACCTCTACGTCAATCCCGAGGGCGGTGATTACGCCCGCTACGTAGCTCGTCTCGGGTAAGCGAAACTGATCGAGAAAGAGGCCAGGAACAGCTTGGCTTCTCAATCGAACAGCGCGTTACTACAGGTGTCGCAACGATCAACCCGGAGAAGACACCATGACCGCCAACCAGATACCCGCCACCCAAAACGAAGCCTGGGGTTTTTGGGGCACGATGAACGAACACGCCAGCGCCGCATGGCCCCTGGCCATGAACGCCATTTCGGACGCCACGCACCAGCCCCTCGAATCGGTGCGGACCTTCCTCGACAGCCGCCACGGACGCCACTTTGCCGACGACGTCCAGAACGGTTTGTACCAAGGCCAAGCCTTGCAGGATGCGATCAACGCCGCCACCCAACGTTGGATAGGCTGGACGATTGGCCGCCAGACCAGTAAGCAGTACGGCATCCCGCGCGGCCTGCCTTACCTGACAGGCTTTGTGATCCACTGCGAAATCTGCGAAGAGATGGCTGCCTGATGAAAACGCCCGCCACCGAACGGGAGCAGGCGCTGCGTTGGCTGATTGCCAACCGGCGTCCAGACATCTCCATCGAGCAGGCTGTGAGCGTCATGTGCATGGCACTGCCGCGCGATCTCACCACCCTGCAAATCCTACGGCGCATCGCCGAGGAAGAAGAGGCCAAGCAGCCCGGCCAGCCCTTCAACTGGCGCACACTTCCTGGTCTGCTGCCTCGCGGACAGCCGTCTGGCCGGTGAAGTCCTCCCACCGGCGCACGATCACATCCACGTACTTCGGATCGAGTTCGATCAGCCGCGCGACGCGCCCCGACTTTTCGGCCGCAATCAACGTTGTGCCAGAACCACCGAACGGATCGAGCACCACGTTACCCGGGCGGCTCGAATTGCGGATGGCTCGCTCGACCAGCTCCACCGGCTTCATCGTCGGATGCAGATCGTTCTTCTGCGGCTTCTTGATAGCCCACACATCGCCCTGATCGCGGTCACCACACCAGTGGCGTTGCGCACCCTCGGGCCATCCGTACAAGATCGGTTCGTACTGGCGCTGGTAGTCGGCACGGCCCAGCGTGAAGGTGTTCTTGGCCCAGATGATGAACGTCGACCACTTGCCACCGGCGGCGCGAAAGGCGGCCTGCAGCACATCCAGCTCGCTGGATGACATCGCCACATAGATGCCGCCCCGGCAGTTCGCCACGGTGGGCGTCAATGCTGCCAATAGGAAGTCGTAGAAGCCATCGCCCAAGTTGTCGTTGAGGATCGCTCGATCCTTGCCGCGCATCTTGTCCTTGGCGCTGTTGGCGTAGTTCACGTTGTACGGCGGGTCGGTGAAGACCATGTCCGCCACGTCGCCTTGCATCAGCCGGGCATAGCTCTCTTCCACGGTCGAGTCGCCGCACAGTAGTCGGTGCTGGCCCATGATCCAGACATCGCCCGGGCGCGATATTGGAATTTCGCCAACCTCCGGTACCGCGTCCTCATCGGTCTGGCCCTCGTTGTCCGGCTCGTCGCCCGCGATCAGTTCGGCCAGCGCGTCGGCGTCGAAGCCGGTGATGTCCAGATCGAAACCTTCGAGTTGCAAGGCTTCCAGTTCGATCCGGAGCATCGCATCGTCCCAGCCCGCGTTCTCCGCGATGCGGTTGTCTGCGATGACCAAGGCGCGGCGCTGGGTCGGGCTCAGGTGATCCAGTACGACCACGGGCACGATCTCCAGCCCGAGTTTCTGCGCAGCGGCCAAGCGTCCATGCCCAGCAACAATGATGCCGTCACTGCCTGCAAGGATCGGATTGGTGAAGCCAAACTCGGCAATCGATGCGGCGATCTGCGCCACCTGATCATCCGAGTGCGTCCGCGCATTGCGGGCATAGGGCAGCAGTTTGGCTGTCTGCCACTGCTCGATCTTGTCGGCCAGCCAGTTCATGCCGCCACCTCCATTTCGCGTTCAGTGGCGATCTCGTCGAAAGATTGGCCGGTGGCGATGAGCGTGACCGGCACGCCGGGGTGGTTTTGCTGAAAGCGCTTGATGGCCACGTCCACGTACTCCGGCGCAATCTCGACGCTGCGACAAATGCGGCCAGTGCGCTGCGCGGCCAGCATCGTCGTGCCACTGCCGCCGAACGGCTCGAACACGATGTCTCCGGCGTCGGTGTAGGACTCGATGGCGAACTCCGGCAACGCCACCGGGAAGACGGCGGGGTGATCAATGTCCTGACCGATCTTGCCCTTGTGGCGCATCACGCGAATCACCGAGTCGGGGATTCGGTTGTCCTGCGTCGGCTGACCCTTGTGCGTCCAGCCGCCGACCTCGCCATCCTTACCGCGCATCGCCGTGGACGACCCGTCAGCGCGCAGGTGCGATTCCTGGCCTGCGTGCTTGCAAGGAACAATCTTGTTGGGTTTGCGGGTGCTGCGATTGAAGTGGAAAACAAACTCGAAGCTGGGAGCCAATCGGCCCTGCCAGTCGCCGGGCATGCCTGGCCCCTGATCCCAGACGTACCACGCGAAGCGCCGCCACCCTAGCTGACGCATCCAGGACAGCCAGCCGTCCCAATAGGGGATGACTTCGTTGTCGCGGTGGATCAGCCCAAGATTGACCAGTACCTGTCCGTCGTCCGCCATCGGCAGATGTGCGAACACATCGCGCATCAGGACATCCCAATCGGCAATGCCGCCGGAGGTGTAGTCGCGCTGGTTGCCATACGGCGGCGAGGTGAAGCAAAGCTGCGCGGTGTCACCCTGCATCAGCGTGGCGACCACGGCTGGGTCGGTGGCGTCGCCACAGATCAACCGGTGCGAGCCGATGGCCCAGACATCGCCCTCGCGCGACACCGCCACCACTGGTTTGTCAGGTACGTCATCAGTCGTATCGGGTTCGTCGGCATCTGCATCATCTTGCGCCGCAGGTTCTGCTTCGGTGGGCGTGGCATCTGCCAGCAGCGCATCGATCTCGATGTTCTCGAAGCCGGTCAGCGCCAGTTCGAAACCCGCTTCGGAAAGCTCCGCCAGTTCGAGCGCCAACATCTCCTCATCCCAGCCAGCGTCAAGCGCCAGCCGGTTGTCGGCGATGACCAAGGCGCGCTTTTGCGCGGTGGTGAGATGGGCCAGTTCGATCACCGGCACCTGATTCAGCCCCAGCTTGCGTGCAGCAGCCAAACGGCCGTGGCCCGCGATGATGCCGTTGTCGCCATCAACCAGTACCGGGTTCGTCCAGCCATATTCGACGATGCTGGCGGCGATCTTGGTGATCTGCGCATCGGAATGTGTGCGCGGATTGCGGGCGTAGGGAATCAGCGCCTCGACCTTGCGGTACTCGACGTTGAGCGTATTCAAAGAGGGTGTCCTGAAAATAGAAAACCCGCCGACGACAACCGTGGGCGGGTTTTGGGGTTGGTGCGAACTGACGGGGTGCGAACTGCGAACCGTGCGAACCTTGGTTCGCACCCTGACGCTAAAAAAGCGCCGCGCTCGCGCCCCCCGCATTGGTTATTGGCCAGGAAGGACCCGTCGCAACGGGGCATGACCATCGAGGGCGGGAAACGACGAAGGCCACAGATCGCTCCGTGGCCTTCACGCACCCAATGCTCGCAAGATTAGCCGTAATACTAGCGAAAAAGCCTCAGGATGTTGCACGCCCAAAAGTGACTGAAACCCGCATCGGCACGCAGGATTCCGAACGGCGTCGCGATTGTTCGCAACTACACGCAACGTCAGCGGCCGTTGACAGCTGCCCCATGACATTTTTCTGTTCGCAGTTGCTCGACGACGATCTCCAAGGCCTTCTGCCAACGACGCCAGGCGGTCGTCCGGTCGCAGCCAAAGCGGCAGCAGACCTCCTTCCAGGGGTAGCGCTGTGCTCGCATCCAGACGAGGTGGCGCTGTTCCTCCTCCAGCCATTGCACCCAACGCATCGTCTCCAGCATCCGGTCGATGGCAGCAGGGTCGGGAGGAAAGCGGTAGACCGGCGGCTCGGCGCACAGGTTTTCCCATGGCATGCGCTTGATCGCGGGCCAGCAGTTGAAGTAGCCCTGTACGCGAACCGGAGGCAGGCGGTGGGCAGTTCGCGCGGCCTCGATGAATCGATCCGCCACAGCCTCGATCGTCCACTCAGCCATGTCGACGCTCCTTCGGCCCGTACAGCCGATCGCCGATCCGGCGAAGCAGTTCACGTTCTACCCAGTCGAGTCGGGTGTCGTCAGGCGAGATCACCAGGATCTGTTGGTCGCGCCAGCCCTCGCGCTTGATCTGCTCTGGATCGGGGCGCGGATCGGGCTGCAGTCGAGCCAGGGCACAGCGGTATGCGGGAGTCGGAACCTTCATGTCACACCTCCTGCGTCTCGATCGCCCAGTGCAGGAGGGCAATGGCATCGGCTTCGTTGTCGTCGGCAGGGGCATGGCCAAGGCGGCGGGCGGCGGCGACCATGTCGTCCTTGCTCGCGTTGCCCTTGCCGGTGGCGTGCTTCTTGATCGTGCCGACCGGCACGCCCTGGTACGGGATCTGGTGGTGCTCGCACCATGCGGTGAGGTGGGCCATGAAGCCGCCGTAGGCGTGTGCCGCATCGACCCCGGCGTGGCGGCGCACCTCCTCGAAGTACACGGCGTCGATGCTGTCGCAGGACTGCTTGATCTCGGTGAGCCAGCGTTTGAATCGCAGGTAGCGCATGCCGCCACCCTCGAAGCGCTGCGGCTTGTAGGATTCCGATCCGCTGGTCACTGCGCCATCGCGGTCGCGCAGTGCCCAGCCTGTCTGGGTGCCGAGATCCAATGCCAGGATCGACGACACGGATGGCCGCCAATGATCTGATCCCGGGTGGCCGGCAAGCCCCCTACGTAGGGTGGAGGGACCCTCTGGTCCCTCTCCTACGTAGTAGGAGGGGGAGTTTTCGCCAACTGGAGAATGGGAGAAAGTCCAGCAACCACGCGGGTTTGCGCCAGTTGGCAAGTTGGCATCGTTGCCAACTGCCAACTGCGGGTCATTCACTGCAATGCCTTGATCTGACTGGAGTTCCAGTTGGCAGGGGTTTGCCAACTGCGGGAAGTTGGCAAGGAAATGAGTGCAGTTGGCAACGGCGCTGCCAACTGCCGATTGGGCAATGTTCATGAGGCCTCCGGGTCGTTCAGTTCGTCGTGGTAGACCCACACGTCAGGGTTCTCGACAGGCATCGAGGCGCCGGAATGCGGGCACTTGTAGTGGGTGGGGAGCACCGTGTGCTCGCGCATCGGCAGCTCGCCGGTGGCCGTGTCGACATCGCCAGCTGGCAAGCGCAGCACCATGCCTTCTACGCAGAGATAGCCGAACTTGGTGCGGCCGCTGGAGGGCAGACCGTAGTCAGCCGCGTTGCGGAAATACTTGATGTAACCCTGCGTCGAGAGCGCGGAGACGCGTTCGCGGATGGTGCGCTCGCCGCCCAGGCCAGCCTTGCCCTCGAAGGACTCCGCGAACTGGTTGGCGGTGTAGCAGCGCCCGTTGCCGGCCTCCTCGAACAAGATCTGGAGGATCGCGTCTCGTTTGCGGCGGCGTTCGGCATCCAAGCGCTGACCGTAGTCCTTTATCACCAGCCGCTCGTTGGCATCGACCTCGCGCCACTCGCCGTTGATCTTGTCGACGTGCCGTTGCGGGATACCCGCGCCATTGCGCAGCTCATAAATCAGCTGGCGGGTCGTTCTGGTCTCGTCTGGCCTGAACAGCAACATCCCGGTCGAGTAGTAGCCGCGCAGACTTCCCGCGCCGGCCAGTGCCTGGAACGGGTCCTCCTCGAACTGCTTCTTGCCTAGCTTCTTGGTGTGGTGGGCGAGGATCACCCCGGCGTCGGGATTCACCGCCTGGCGAATCCGCTCTACCCGTTGCGACAGGAAGAACAGCATGGCGCCGTTGTCGTTCTCGCCACCGGCATCTCCTCCGTCGAACACGTTGCGGATGGGATCGATGGCGATGATGTCGGGAGGCTCGCCACCAAACGCGTTCGCAATCGCTGGGATCACCTGCGCCAGACCGGCGTCATCGAGCACCAGCCGCAACTGCGGTGTGGCCACGAAGTTGGCGCGGGCGTCCAGAAGCCGATGGGAAGGCAGGCGCACGTCCTTCACGCGCTCGCGCAGGTAGTGGTACTGGACTTCGGCCTGCAGGTAGAACACCCGTAGCGGACGGGGTGGCTGCATGCCGAGGAATACAGCGCCTGCCGCCATGTGCGCCAGCCAAGACAGCAGGAAATCACTCTTGCCGACCTTGGGTGCGCCGCCGAACACCAACATGCCGGCCGGCGTCAGCACGCGCGGAGAGATCAGGTCGGGTGGCAGCGGTGAGTTATCGTCGAGCAGTTCGCCGAGCGTGAAGGTGGGCAGGGAGGGAGCCGCCGCCTTGACCACGTGGCGTTCGCCCTGGGCGATGAATGTCGCGCAGTCGAAACCTTCGTCGACAGCGTCTGCGGCATCCCACTTGGCTGGCTTGTCGGTGGGCGGCACCAGGATGGCCACGGATGTGCTGCCTGCCATCACGCAAGCGCGAGCCGCGCTCTCGGCGTAGTCCCAGCCCGGTGCATCCCGGTCCGGCCAGATCACCACGGATTTCCCGGCCAATGGACGCCAGTCGGTTTTGTCGACTGGTGCCTTGGCGCCGTTCATCGCGGTGGTGGCCGCAATACCGCAAACAATCAATGCAGCCGCACACTTCTCGCCTTCGACCAGGACGACCTCTCGAGCCCTCGAGATGACCGGGAGGTTGTAGAGCGGCCTAGGGTCGGGCGCGCGCCACATGCGGGCACGAACATCCCAGGGGCGATATTCCTTGCCCGTCGGTGGGTCGTAGCGGTAGATGCAGGCGATCAGTTCGCCCTCGGGTGAGAGATAGTCCCACTTGGCGGTGTAAGCGCCGAGGTCGTCCATCGGCACGCTGCGAACATCGCGGCGCATCGGCGTGACGTTCGGTGCAGCAAGACCGAGCCACTGCCGGATCTCGCCAGCGATGCGCGGGAAGTCGCTGCGTGCCGAGCGACCCTGCGACCGCGCCCAAAGATCGATGACATCGCCGCCCTCGTCGGTGGAGAAGTCCTTCCACAGGCCGCGCCGTGGTCCGTCGAGTTCAACCACCAGACTCTTGCCAGGGTTGCCATCGACATCGCCGACATAGAACTTTCCACCTCGGATGCGCCCCTGCGGAAACAGGTAGTGGAGAACGGCTTCGAGCCGGTCCAGTAGCCCCGCACGCAGCGCATCGGTATCGGATGCCAGTTCGTCGCGCTGCTCGGGGGCGTCATTGAAGTCGAGCCAGATGATGTTGTCGGCCATCATGTCGAACCCCAACAGCGGTCCTGCCAGGGGCAGAACTTGCACTCGACATGCGTCGGTGTAGTCGTATGGCGCGGCAACAGTTCCTGGCTGTCGGTCGCCGTGATGACACGAACCGCGCGATCGGACATCCGCTGCGCCAGGCCACCATCGAACGGCACCAGCTCGAACCAGATCTCCTCGGAGTCCTTGTTGATCGCGGTAAACAACGCCGGGTTCGCGGAAATGCCCGGGATGCTGGCTTCCATGTAGGCCTGATAGATGGCCATCTGCGCGGCATAGACCGGTTTGGATTTACTGACGCCGTGCTTGACCGTATCCCGCCAGGACTTGTCGTTCATGGTCTTGCACTCCCACAGGGCCGGATAGCTCATTCCTAGCTCTGCGGGGCCGCCGTTCAGTACGCCATCGACGTGCCCTTGGATACGGCCGCCTGCAACGGAAAAGCCGAACTGACCGCCGCTGGCCTTTTGGGTGTACAGATCGAATCCGGCCATGCGCAGCCAACGAATGGCCAGCTCTTCGAGAGCGTGTCCCACCTCGAAGATGCGCAACACGCGACCCGGGATTTCCCTTCCAGCATCGACAGGGGTTTGGAGATACTCGTATTGCAGCGCCCGCTCGCAGGCAACGCCCAACCGAGACGCACCGAGATAGTTGCGACGGGGTTGGTTGTCGCGTTCGGCGCTAAGCGCGGCGTCGATGAGCGCGCCGATCTGCTCGTGGATCTTGGGGCGGTGATTGAAGTCCAGCATCAGAACGGCACTCCCGTCGAAGCGGACTTGCCTTGGCGGGCGAGTCGCTCCTCAAGAAAAGCGCGGTCCTTCTCCGCCATCCGCTCGTGCTCGACGAGCATGTGTTCCTGGTAGGCGGTCACCACCACGTCGATCAGCTTCAGCACTTCGTCTTTGCTGTAGTCCGCCAGCGGGCGCTGCATGCCGATGGCGCCGACATACTCTCCAAGCGGCGCCAGGCAGGACGCCATGGCGGCGAGCTCCATATCACTGGGATCGATCATGTGACCTCCCGTCTTTTCCATGAGTCGCGAAAATGCGTTCTGGCAGCGCATGGAGCAGAACACCCAGCGGTCCGAGTAACGTCGTGGATCGCTGCGCGGCAGACGTGGATTGAAGTAGCCGAAGCCCTTGGCCTTTCGTGAGCAGACTGCACATTTCACGCGGCCTCCCGGTGGGCATCGTTGGCAGCCACCACGAGGCGCTGAATCGACGACTTGTTGAACTGGAAGGACAACAGCGCCGAGGCCTGATAGCGCGTCATGCCAAAGTCGGCGCGCAGCGCCTGCGGCAGATACTGGAGTTGCTTCGCGGTCGGCGGCTCGTTCAGCCAACGACGGGTCTTGTGCGCGGAGTCAGCCGACTCACGGTCGTTCAGCCAGTCATCGGCTTTGGCCATGCAAACCGTGCGGTCGCCGACAGCCAACAAGCGCGGCTGCAGATCCTTACCGCCGCCCACCGCGTGCCAGCGGCCGTTCAGGAAGAAGACGCCACCCCAGGCGTTGAAGCCAGTCGCCATCAGCGCGTCGTCGCAGCCGAACAGGTCGCACCATCGGAAGTTGGAGCGCTTGAGGAGATCGATCTCGGTCATCACGAAATCGGCCAGCGCATCTCCTTCCTCGGTGGTCTCGTTCTCCCAGACGAAGCCGCACAGAGGGCATTCGCGGCAGCCAAGCGGGACGGTGGCTTCACAGGACGGGCAGTCCTTGGTGGGCGCTTCGCCGTGATGCTGGTGTCCGTCGAGATTGACGTCCTGTTCCAGAGATCCATGCATCAAGGTCGCGGTGCCGAAGTCAAGGACCACGCAATCGGTCTTGATGACGCCCGGATGCTCCGCTGGGTCGATAGTGCGCAGGCCACGCCCGATCATCTGGGTCAGCGTCGACTTGTGCGAGCTGGGTCGCAGCAGAACCACGCAGGAGGTGGGCGTGAAGTCGTAGCCCTCCGTGAGCACAGCCACATTGACCACGACCTGCGCGGTACCGGATTCGTACTCGTCCAGTCGTGTCTTTCGCTCTGCGTCTGAGAGCTCGCCGTGCACGATCACGGCGGATACACCGGCATCCTGAAAGGCCTGGCGCACACATTCGGCATGGGCGACGGTCGAGCAGAACACGATCGTCTTGCGGTCGCCGGCCTTCTCACGCCAATGACGGATCACGGCATCAGTGATGGGCGTCTTGTTGAGAATCGCCTCGACTTCCGTCATGTCGAAGTCGGTGGCCGTGCGCCGGACCCGCGTCAACTGCTCCTGGGCGCCGACGTCGATGACAAAGGTGCGTGGCGGCACGAGGTGGCCGGAGGCGATCAGCTCGCCGAGGGTGATTTGATCCGCGACGTTGCTGAAGACCTCCCGTAGTCCCTTGCCGTCACTGCGGGCAGGCGTCGCCGTCACCCCAAAGATCTGGGCGCGCGAGTTCTTGTCCAGCACCCGGTCGATCACGCGGCGGTACGAGGCCGAGGCTGCGTGATGCGCTTCATCGATCACCAGCAGATCGAGGATCGGGATGGCAGCGAGATGGTTGTCGCGCGACAGCGTTTGCACCATCGCGAACGTGGCGCGCCCGGACCAGGATTTGTCCTTGGCATCGAACACGGAGGTGCTGACGCTCGGATTCACCCGTGCAAACTTAGACAGGTTCTGGCCGGTCAGTTCATCGCGATGAGCGAGGATGCAGGCCTTGGCATCTGGCTCGGCCAACAAGCTGCCGGCCACCGCCGACAGCATGATGGTCTTGCCCGACCCGGTGGGGCCAACAGATAGGGTGTTGCCGTGTTGGGCGAGCGCCGCCAAAGAGCGCTCGACCAGCAGGGCTTGGCGGGGGCGGAGCATCATGGCGGCGTCCCCCTTACTGTGCCCAGCTCGGGCGACCCGGCACGGAGGCACGGCCCGTGGCCTGGGCATACGCATTCGACCCGTTTGCGGGTGCTGGCGCTTTCGCTGCTCCCTGCGCGCCACCCATTAGGGCGGCGTAGTCCTTGTGGTCGGGCGTGATCGCGGCCTTGATCACGCTCTTGTCTTGGCCGTTCTGGTCTTTGTCCCAGTCGACCTTGCCGAGAAACTCGATGCCATCGAGATCGGCAAACCCGCTGATGCGGCGCGCGTTCTGCGCGGCAGGACTGTTGTCGCCAGGATGAACGCCGCGCGCTGAGTTGAGGATCGCCTTGACGAAGGTGCGGCCCATGTTTGCCCACTCAGGGCCTTTCGGGCTGTGCAGGCCGATCAGCGACCACATCTTGCGACGGGCGAACTCACCCTCCATCACGACGAACTCGCAGTTCAGGTACACCGAGCCGGTGTTGTCGTTGCGGGTGGCGTAACCGCCGGTCCATCCCTGCGACGGATCATCGAAGCCACCCGGCTTGATGGTCATGCGGACACGCACCAGCGTGCCTTTGGGGATCAGATCGAAAGAGGTCTGTTCGGAAGCGGAATTGAAATCGAAGTAGGTCATGATCAGGACTCCTGAGTCGAAGTGGATTCGGGGATGGCAGCGGGCGCGGGGCGCGCGAAATCGAGCCGTTCGGTAGCGGGCCTGGCCGGACCGGCGATCTTTTCCATGAGGCGGCCGAGGTGTGGCTCCTCGATCGGATCGAGCCGCCCGGAGCGGTCCTTGGCGGGGTAGCCCCATGCGTTCAGCGTGTGGCAGACGAAGGCGCGGTAACTGGCGCCGTCATCGGCCTTCAGCTCGGCCAAGGTGACGACCTCATCGACGATGCCGGGCAGTTCCAGGCCGGTTTTGGAGCCGTCGATCTGCAGGGAGAACACGCGGCGATTGAAGTCGTCCAGCCGCTCATCGAGGATGCCGACGAACCACACGTTCTTGCCGCGCGTGTGCTGCAGGTGGGTCAGCCAGCCGATCATTTCCTGGCCCATCAGCCCATACGCACCCCGGCTGTCGGGTTTGCCGGTCTTCTCGGAGTAGGCCTGGGGCTGGCCCTTGCACCATTGCAGGCAGAGGCGACCGGCCACGGTGATGGAGTCGACGAACACGGTGTCGTACTTGTCGAGGACCGTCGAATCACCGAAGCGCGCGCATACGGCATCGAAGTGGGCCTGGCTGAACGGCTGGTCGTCGCGCAGCGCCGGGTTCGGCCCGCCGATGTACACCGCGAAGTCACGACACTCCTGCCAGGTGCGCGGGCGAATCGTGTCGCCGGCCCAGCCCTCGACCGCGAGATCACCAGCCTCAAGATCAAAGAACAGCGTGGCCGTGGGCTTCAGCGTCCAGAGTTGCGAGGTTTTACCGATGCCGCTTTTGCCGACGAGCACACCCTTCACGCCACGGCGCTCGGCCAGACGCTGGTCTGCAGTAATGATGGGGAGGCTCATTTGCCGGCCTCCTCAGCGCTGATGCTGGCGAACGCGTCCGCGACGGTGGTCACGCCGAGTGCGCCGCGCTTGCGGGCCATCTCGTACAGGTCACGCAGACCGCCCAGACGGCGATGGATCAGACGGGATTCCGACTCCATGCCTTGGATCGCGAAAGCCAAGTCATCGATGGTGGCGTCCTCGAGGCGACGCACGACTTCGTCGGGGCGATTGCCGTCCAGTGCCGGGATGCGGATGTTGTCCGGCAGATCCCGTAGATACATTTCCGGCTGCTTGCGCAGCAGTTCGAGCAGCGTAGGTTTGGTTTTCATGGCGATTACTCCTGAAGCAGAGCGAGACGAAAGCCCGGCTTGCCGGTCTTGAGGGTGCGCGCCGGGGCGAAGGCGCTCTTGAGCGACTCGGGCCACGCGTTGAACTTGGTTTCCGAGATCCGGTAGCTGATGTCCACGTACTCGGACGGGTCGTCGCCGTTGGCTGCAATGCGACGGGTGATCTCAGCGAGCCGCGTCTGATCCCAGTCGACTTTCTTGGGTAGATCGGCGGTGATGCGGACATGGCCGTCGTCGAAGTGGACGACGCCGGTGTCCTTGCCTGCCGCCAGGCGGAGCTGGTGCGCGCGGTCGGCATACTTGAGATCCAGTGCGCGATCGACGTGCTCGACGATCGACTTGGCAGCGGCGAGAAGATCAGCAGCGTCGTTCTTGAGCTGGAACAGCGACTCGCTGGCAAGCGCAGCCAGTTCGCCGGCCGGGGTGGTCAGGACTTCGTCGGGGGAGATGCGGTTCACAGCCCACCTCCCGCATTGACGCGTTCAGAGGTGCTCTTGCGCAGGCTCTCGGACTCGTAGGCTTCGATGTCCTCGATGCGATAAGCGACGCGACCCTGCAGCTTCAGGAATACCGGGCCGATACCTTCGGAGCGCCAGCGTTCAAGCGTTGCTTCGCTGACCCCCCAACGTTCGGCCAATTGGCCTTGATTCAGATGTTTGACACTCACGATGCACTCCTTCTGGTTGTTGCGAATTCGTGAGGTCAGTTTCGAAGTCGGCCTGTGCGGGCGTCTGCCGCCGCCATGTACGGGCTGATGTACGGGCGCAGCTTCTGCGGGGAAAAGCGGGGCCCAGAAAGCAAAAAACCGCCCGAAGGCGGTTGTGCGTGGAGCTGCCAACTGGTGGCCGTCAATCTCGGCGGAAGCCATACTTCCCCTTTTCAGGGTTGTCGATGTAGTCCTCCCAATCGGTGTTGCCACTGAACAGGTTCTGCATGCGCTGACTGCGCGCCGTCTTCTTATCTGCATAGGCTGCGTCGAGAATTTCAGCGGCCGGGAGAATCCACCTGTCGTTGATAGCCTGCTCGAACATGTGGCGGACTGCCGCAGCCTGACGCTCGCCCTTGATGGTCCATGGCTTGGTCTTGGTGCGGATGGTCAGCGTGTTGGTGTACTCGTCGAAGTGCACCGGCAACACGGGGCGGATCGCGCCATCGGGCGGAGCGGCAAGTATTCGATGCAGGAGATCCATGTCGATGCACGGTGTGGCGACGTAGTCGACGATTGCAGCTCGTAGCGATGCGAATCGGTAGCTACGCGGCGGCCGAACAAACTGCGGCAGCACACCGCCCGACGACAAGATCAGGCCCTGATCAGGCAGACTGTTTTGGCTGAAATGCCGAAACACCTGTTCGACGGATCGCGCCAACCCACGAACAAGCCAGACGTCTGTCAGTGCTGGTCCCACTCTGGTCTTGCCAAGATGCCACAGTGAATCGTCCAGCAAGGGCGTCTCGATTCCCTTGCGCAGGGCCTGCGCGATACCGAGAAGATCAGAGACGACGTTCAGGATTGCCGGCGGTCGGACGCTGAAGACTGCGACCTCTGCGGCCGGGACGAACTTCCATCGAAAAGTCTCGGGGCACCGGTATCGATAGCGGTCAGGCTGGTCATCCTCCGCCAGGTCGACATGCACGCGGTCATCGCCGAGTGGCGCTGGGTAGCTCCCGGAATAGCCGACACAATCCGCCCAGTGTTCCAACTGCTTGGCGGTCAGGGAAGTACGCCCGAAAGCGCTCCACCCTGGGACGCCATGAAGCCGCTGTCCATCTCCATCGAGAATCGGCTGTCCCGACTGCTCGAACAGGTCGATCAGCTCAAGCAGCGACTGCGTCGGCAGGGGCTTCGACGACATGGCCAATCTCCTTCACCAGATGCCATTTGGCGAGCAGGCGATCGCACAACGCCCGGTCCTTTTCCCGCTTCGTCTTGATGTTGCACTTGTTGTCGTCACGCAGGATCACGGTGATCGTCCGCGCGCGGTCCTTGCCGACCTTTTTCAGCTTGATGGACAGCTTGGCGTAGTTCAGGTGGTGATCGCGGAAGTCGAAGGTGGGGCTGATCAAAGACCGAGCAGCGGTGTAGATATCGTCGCTATCCTTGGTCCAGATTTTCACGAGAAGCGAGCGGCCGTTTGCAGCGGAATAGCCGAGCTCGACGACCTTGACATAGGCCACGGGCTCGCCAGCCAAGTCGAAGTTTCGCGGCGCAGCCAGGCTCTGGTAGTCGTACTGCTTGAGCGGGATCTTCTCGCCGGTGATGGGCGATTGCAGCAGGGAGTCGGCCACGATTCGGGCCAGCGCTTCGCGCCCACCCGTATCCTTCGACAGCACCTCCAGGTGTCCATTGGCCGGCTCATAGGTGATGTGCGATGACACCGCTCGGATCACCTCTTGTGGCACCAGTTCGCTGGCCTGCACGCAGTCGATGATTTCCGGCGGGCGGTTGTGGTGGATGCTGATCTGGTAGAGGTCCACGTCTTCGCCGGTCTGCGTATCGGGCCGCAGGCGCTTGAAGATCTGGATCGCGACGGTGTCGTCGGAGCAACCGAGTTGTTGGGCGACGGTCTGGTGGAACGCCGTCTTGGCCGCTGCATTGTCGAGTACCGCAAGGTTGGCGGGCGCCATGAAACCCGAGTAGCAGGCGGCGCTTTGCCGGAACACGTCGGCCTGGCGGGCGTTGAGGGCTTCCTCGAAGATTACGGGCTCATTGACGTGCAGCCACAGCGCGCGCTGGTACTGGTTCGGGATCGCAGCGAAGGCTTCTCGGGCGGCGTCATCGAAGATGTCGTCCTTGAAGCCGTCGATGACGTCCTGGCCGGCGCCATCCGACAACAGCACGACCCGTTCGGCCACTTCCTCGATCCGCTGCCGCTCACTCACCCCAAGGGCGGACAGCACGGCCTCCATCTGTTCACGCTGCTCCTTTTTTGGCTTCTTGGTGTCCAGTTCCGGCATGGCCAGGCTGAACTCGTCCGCCATGAATTCACGGAACACTGCCGGCGGCAGGTGGCCCAGGAGCTTGGTCAAATTCTCTGCATCGTTCATCTACATACCCCTCAAAAGGTTTGGATTGGCTTGGTATCAGCCCCGACGGCCCCTTTTCCTGAGTGGGGTGTGCAGACCGATCACGTTCGGTGTACCGAACGATTGTGATTGTCTCGGAGCGGTTAGGGGTTTGTCAAGCAGGTACGAATTCGTTCGGCGTAGTGGTATTATTTTCGGCCTGACGCGAACACATGAGGAGATAACGGTGCCATCGCCCCTGGGGGACAAGATCCGCGCATTGCGGAAGCAGAAAAAGCTCAGCCTGGAGCAGTTGGCCGAGCTGACGGACTCCAGCAAGAGCTACATCTGGGAGCTGGAGAACAAGGACGATCCGAAACCGTCGGCCGACAAGATCGGCAAGATCGCCGCCGTCCTCGATGTCACCACGGAGTTCCTGTTGACTGAGTCGGCCTCCACGCCGGACGAGGAAGTGCTCGATGAGGCCTTCTTTCGCAAATACAAAACCATGTCGGAGCCGGACAAGAAGAAGATCCGCAAGATCATCGATGCCTGGGAAGATGAATGACGGACGCGAAGAAGCCCATGGCCGAGGCCAACCGCATCTCGTCCATGCTCAACACGGTTCTCGGTGCGAATCGCTTTCCGGTCAAGGTTGACGAGCTGGCGCTGGAATATTCCCGCCAGTGCTTCTCAGACTCGCCGATCGACAAGGTCCAGGGCGAAGATCTCGACGGTTTCGATGGTCTGCTGAAAGCCAATAAGTCGCGGTCGAAGTGGCTGGTCCTCTACAACAGTGCCACCCCGTCGGAGGGTCGCAAGCGCTTCACGATTGCGCATGAGTTCGGTCACTACATCCTTCACCGTCACCAGCAGGACATTTTCGAGTGCGGCGACGGCGACATCGAAACGGGAGACAACAACGAGCGTGACATCGAGGCAGAGGCGGACTTGTTTGCTTCGACCCTGCTGATGCCGCTGGACGACTTCCGGCGCCAAGTCGACGGCCAGCCGATCAGCTTCGATCTGCTGGGCCACTGCGCAGACCGCTATGGTGTATCGCTCACGGCCGCCGCCTTGCGCTGGACCGAGATTGCACCCAAACGAGCGGTGCTCGTGGCCAGTCGCGACGATCACATGCTGTGGGCCAAGTCGAACAAGGCGGCGCTGAAGTCTGGCGCCTACTTTGCGACCCGCAGGAACACCATCGAACTGCCGGGTGATGCGCTGGCGCACAGCAACAACGGCTGGGCCGGCAGCCAGCAACAGACGGCACAGGCGCAGCTCTGGTTTCCACGCGAACCGGAGAGCATGCAGGTAAATGAAATGATCAGGGTTGCGGGCCAATACGACTACACCCTGACCTTGCTACTGCTGCCTGAAGCCGAGTGGCAGGGAGCGCGCCACGACGACGAGGAGCCGGAGGAAGACACCTACGACCGGTTCATCCGCAACGGCCAGTATCCGGTTAGAAAGTAGGCGTTACCGCGCTTCAGTTTTCGCGCCAACCCGCACCAGCCCGCACGCGTCCGAAACTCCCTCATGGTGTCGGCGGCGGTCCATCCGGACAATTTCACTGCATGTGATTTTGACGGAAAGGACTGCTACCAATGCACCAAATCAACCATCTACCGCCCGAGCGGATGACGCCGGAGCAGCGTCGCCACGAGATCGCGTCACTGCTGGCCAACGGCCTGGCCCGTCTGCGTATCAGCGGTGCAGAACAGTCCGCACACATCGCCGAAGCGAGCGAGTTTGAGCTTGGCTTATCTGGCAACCAGCGCGTTCATTCAGACCCCATCAACAAGACAACTACGGAGTCCAAATGAGCACGTCATTTTCAACGCCGCCATCGGTGGCAGCACAAATCGCCAGGTTGCCCGAGTTGCCCATGGCAGAGATCCGGGCCCTCTGGCAGAAGTTGGTCGGCGGCGAAACGCCCACCCACAACCGCCAGTTCCTAGAGCGCCGCATTGCCTACCGGCTGCAGGAGGCAGAGTTCCGCAAAGTCGACGCGAACCTGCTGGATCGCAATCAGCGCCGCATCGAATCCCTGGTGGAAACCGGCAAGGTGAAAAAGCGCGACCGCGATTACCGTCCGGCCGCCGGCACCGTGCTGGTCCGAGAATACAAAGGCGTCGAGTACCGGGTGATCGCAACCGCCGATGGCCATTACGACTTCCACGGCCGCATGTTCCCGAGCCTCTCGATGATCGCCCGTGAGATCACTGGCATGCGCTGGTCGGGACCGTTGTTCTTTGGGCTCAGGCCGCCAACCAATGCCAAGGCCAAGCCGTCCACCAAGAAGCGAGGTGCACGATGAGCGACGTTTTGAAGCGCCGCATGCGCTGCGCGGTCTATACGCGCAAGTCCACCGACGAAGGACTCGACCAGGAATACAACTCCATCGATGCCCAGCGTGATGCTGGCCATGCCTACATCGCCAGCCAGCGGGCCGAGGGCTGGATTCCAGTAGCCGACGACTACGACGATCCCGCCTTCTCGGGCGGCAACATGGAACGTCCGGCGCTGCGCCGCATGATGGCGGACATCGAGGCCGGCAAGATCGACGTGGTCGTCATCTACAAGATCGATCGCCTTACGCGCAGCCTGGCGGACTTCTCCAAGATGGTCGAGGTGTTCGAGCGCTACGGCGTGTCGTTCGTGTCGGTCACCCAGCAGTTCAACACGACGACCTCGATGGGTCGGTTGATGCTGAACATCCTGCTGTCCTTCGCCCAGTTCGAGCGCGAGGTCACCGGCGAACGCATCCGCGACAAGATCGCAGCCAGCAAGCGCAAGGGCATGTGGATGGGCGGCGTGCCACCGCTGGGCTACGACGTCGAGAACCGCCGACTGGTGCCCAACGAACGCGAGGCCAAACTGATCCGGCACATATTCCAGCGCTTCGTTGAACTCGGCTCCAGTACGGCGCTGGTCAAGGAGCTGAAACTGGATGGCGTGACGTCGAAGGCGTGGACCACGCAAGACGGCAAGACCCGCGAGGGCAGACCGATCGACAAGGGCCACATCTACAAGCTCCTCAGCAACCGGACCTACCTTGGCGAGTTGCGGCACAAGGACCAGTGGTACCAGGCGGAGCACCCGCCCATCATCAGCCGAGAACTGTGGGATAGCGTCCACGCGATCCTGGCCACCAATAGCCGGGTGCGAGGCAACGCGACTCGGGCAACCGTGGCGTATCTGCTCAAGGGCATCGTGTTCGGCAACGATGGCCGGGCACTGTCGCCGTGGCACACGACCAAGAAGAATGGCCGTCGCTACCGTTACTACGTGCCACAGCGGGACGCCAAGGAGCACGCGGGCGCCTCGGGCCTGCCGCGACTGCCGGCGGCCGAACTAGAATCGGCCGTGCTGGACCAACTGCGCGCAATCCTGCGTGCCCCGAATCTACTCGGCGACATGCTGCCGCAGGCGATCAAGCTCGATCCAACCTTGGACGAGGCGAAGATCACCGTGGCTATGACCCGGCTCGACGCGATTTGGGATCAACTTTTCCCGGCAGAACAAACCCGGATCGTGAAACTGCTGGTCGAGAAAGTCATCGTGTCACCCAACGACCTCGAAGTGCGGCTGCGCGCCAACGGCATCGAACGCCTGGTGCTGGAGTTGCGCCCCGAGCCGGTCGAGCAACAAGTGGAAGCACTGGCATGAGCGACATCCGCATCCAGAAGACCGGCGAGCCCGACATCCTGCAGACCAGCGACGGCAGGCTGACCTTGTCCGTGCCGATCCAGATCAAACGCCGCAGCGGCCGCAAGCTGGTCACCTTGCCAAACGGCGAAACCGCGCCGGTTAGACCGTGGGACGTAGCACCGACCTCCATCCAACTGGCGCTGGCCAGGGGCCACCGCTGGCTGGCGATGCTGGAGTCAGGAGAGGCGAAGTCCTTGAAGGAAATCGCCACGCGGGAAGGAATCGACAACAGCTACGTCAGCCGGATGGTCAACCTGACCACGCTGGCACCCGACATCGTGGCGGCCATCCTGGACGACGCATTGCCGAACCACGTCACGCTGTTTGATCTGGCGGTTGATCCGCCAGCGCTGTGGGATGAGCAGCGGGCCAGGCTCATGTAGACCGAGCGGTGGCACAGGGGTAAAATTGCCCTAGGTGCCCACCTTACTTGCACACGAGTAAAAAAAGGCGTTGCCTCACTGTAACTGAAAACCTCTCTTTGAGCCTCGTCGTCGGGGACTTAAACGTGTGCGCCTGACCCGAAATCGGCGTGGCATTGAGGAAAGGTTTGTCATGACAATCAAAGAACTCGCGTATTCCGCGCAGCAGCACCTCCAGGCCAGCACTGGTGGCTCATTCAAGCGAGCCCACGTCTACGAGCTGTTGGCAGCTTCCTTCGGTTTCAACTCTCACGCCGCGTTTGGCGTTGACACTGTGCTCACGGAGCTTCGCCAGAACGACCGGCGGGTGGTCCCGCAAAGTGCGCTCATCAAGCGGCGTTGCATCGAGCTTGGGTATCAACCTGACACCGTGATTCTGGCGTCGTCGGCGTTGGAATCTTTCCTGGCAGAGCGCCAGATCGGTGTCGCCAGCATCTCGTCATTGGTCAGTCGCCTGAGAGGGGAGTCGTCCAGCCAAGACGAAGAGCTCGAATACGACGAGGATGAGCTATTCGACCCTACCGACGATGCGTTCGGACTGTTGCCGCTGACCGAAAACTGACCCAGTAGAGGCTGTTCTGCCGACTGAAAACTGACCCAGGTGTTCAACTGCTTCTGCTCAATTTTTGAGCAGGAGAACACAGGGTGATCAGTATGGAAATGATGGGCAAAATTCGCCGGATGTATTTCCGCGACAAGCTGTCGCTGCATGAGATAGCCAAGCGCACCGGGTTGGCGCGCAACACGATTCGCAAGTGGGTCAGAGCACCTGAGGCCAAGCCGCCGGTCTACCAACGCCGCGCGATCTTCAACAAACTCAGCCCTTTTCACGCCACGCTGGAGCAGGCGCTAAAAGCCGATTCGCTGCGGCCCAAGCAACAGCGGCGCAGTGCCAAGGCGCTGTTGGCGCAAATCAAAGCCGAAGGTTATGACGGTGGCTACAGCCAGCTCACCGCGTTTATCCGTGCCTGGCGAGGGGGACAGGGCAAGGCGTCGCAGGCCTTTGTGCCGCTGACCTTTGCTCTTGGCGAGGCGTTTCAGTTTGACTGGAGCGAGGAAGGCTTGCTGGTCGGCGGCATTTACCGGCGTATGCAGGTGGCACATCTGAAGCTGTGTGCCAGCCGTGCGTTCTGGCTTGTGGCGTATCCGAGCCAGGGCCATGAGATGTTATTTGACGCCCATACACGCTCGTTCGGCTCCTTGGGCGGCGTGCCGCGCCGGGGCATCTACGACAACATGAAGACCGCCGTCGACAAGGTCAATAAGGGCAAAGGCCGGGCGGTGAATGCGCGCTTTGCGGTGATGTGCGCGCATTACCTGTTCGATCCGGACTTCTGCAACGTCGCCGCTGGTTGGGAAAAGGGCATCGTTGAAAAGAACGTGCAAGACAGCCGCAGGCGTATCTGGCTAGACGCCCAGGACTGCCAGTTTCACTCCTTCGAGGAACTCAATGCCTGGCTGGGCCAGCGCTGCCGCGCGCTTTGGAACGAGCTGACGCACCCTCAATACAGCGGGCTGAGTGTGGCCGAAGTGCTGGAGTTGGAGCGCGCTGAACTGATGCCTGTGCCAGCGCCATTCGACGGTTACGTCGAGCGGCCTGCGCGGGTCTCCAGCACCTGCCTGGTCAGCGTCGGGCGCAACCGCTACTCGGTGCCGTGTGAGTATGCGGGTAAGTGGGTCAGCAGCCGTTTGTATCCGACGCGAATCGAGGTGGTGGCTGACGACGCGCTGATCGCCAGCCATGTCCGCTTGCTGGATCGCGACCAGGTCAGCTATGACTGGCAGCACTACCTCCCGCTGATCGAACGCAAGCCCGGTGCGCTGCGCAACGGCGCGCCCTTTGCTGATCTGCCGGCGCCGCTGCGTCAGCTTAAGCACGGTCTGGGGCGTCATGCCGGCGGTGACCGGATCATGGCGCAAGTTCTGGCTGCCGTACCGGTCGCCGGGCTCGATGCGGTGCTGGTGGCTGTTGAGCTGGTACTGGAAAGCGGCAGCCTGAGCGCCGAACACATCCTCAATGTCGTGGCGCGCCTGGCCGCGACCGAACCACCACCCAGCGTCGAAACCCACTTGTCGCTCAAGGAAGCCCCCGTCGCTAACACGGCGCGCTACGACCGCCTGCGTGGCCAGACCGAGGAGATCGGTCATGCGTGATTTGATGGCGGAACTCAAGGAGCTGCGCCTGCACGGCATGGCCACGGCCTGGGCGGAGTTGACTGCGCAGGGTGAGTCGAACACAGCCTCGTCCAAGTGGCTGCTCGAACACCTGCTGGAACAAGAGCACACAGATCGCGCCATGCGCTCGGTGAGCCACCAGATGAACATGGCCAAGCTGCCGATGCACCGCGACCTGGCCGGCTTCGACTTCAGCGCCTCCAGCGCAGACGCTCGTTTGATCAGCGAACTGGCCAGTCTGGCCTTTACCGACACCGCGCAGAACGTGGTGCTGATCGGTGGGCCTGGCACCGGTAAAACCCACCTGGCCACTGCGCTGGCCGTGTCCGGCATCACCCGGCACGGCAAGCGCGTGCGCTTCTACTCCACGGTCGATCTGGTCAATCTGCTGGAGCGCGAAAAGCACGACGGCAAAGCCGGGCGGATCGCCCAAGCTCTGCTGCGCATGGATCTGGTCATCCTCGACGAACTGGGTTATCTGCCCTTCAGCCAGGCCGGCGGTGCGTTGCTGTTTCACCTGCTATCCAAGCTGTACGAACACACCAGCGTGGTGATCACCACCAACCTGAGCTTCGCCGAATGGTCGAGCGTGTTCGGCGACGCCAAGATGACCACCGCCCTGCTGGATCGGCTGACCCACCACTGCCACATCGTCGAAACCGGTAACGAGTCCTATCGCCTGCAACACAGTAGCTTGGCGGCCCAGGCCAAGATCAAATCACGGGAGCGAAAGCGTAAGGGCGGCCAGGAACCGGAGGACGATGAGCCGTTCTGATTTCATGGCGACGACGGCCTGCTACATGGCTGCGTGTGGCAGGTCTTAAACAACTGAACTGGGCTAGCGAAGGAGTGGGGGCAACAGCAGCTGCGCTGGTAGACTTATCCACAGTTGCTGGTAACAAAATCAGCAATCCGCCCTGGGTCAAATTTCAATCGGCAGGGTGGGTCAATTTTCCATCAGCGCCAACAAAATGACAGTAGGCGATGCCGCAACGCGCTTCATCGACCTATGTAAAACGACTCCTTTATCGAAATAGTGCACTCATCGCTCTCCACGGCGATCCCTTCATCGCGAATTGCACCGCCCAAGACGATCTGCACTGAAATCAATACTTTCTGATGCCTCTTGATTAGAGATGCCAGCCATAATCATCTCATCGCCAACGCATACGGCGTTCGGCAGCCAACACACTCTCACTCACTACTGGAAGCTCAGACATGAAAACCATAGGCATTGAAAACTCGAAGTCCAGCGTACAGGCCCACTTAACGCTTGGAACCAAAACTATGGGGCTAGGTATCTATGGCGCGTACTTGGCTCTCGCTATTATTTACTTCTGGTTCGGCGGCATGAAATTTACCCACTACGAGGCCGAGGGCCTGGTTCCACTGGTGAGCAACAGCCCGCTTTTGGGATGGGTGTATAGCATTTTTTCGGTCGACATGTTCTCCAGCCTGCTCGGCATACTAGAGATTTCGATCGGCACTCTGATCGCAGGCCGCATGCTGTCGCCCAAACTATCCGTGGTAGGAGGCGCTCTGTCTGCAGGCCTGTTCTTCACAACCCTTAGCTTTATGTTTTCCACTCCGGGCGTCATTGAGCCTAGTTTAGGGTTTCCGGCGATTTCCGTTGCGCCAGGTCAGTTTCTGCTTAAAGACTTAGGGTTGCTTGCTGTTTCGATATTTGTGGCAGGCCATTCGCTGGTTGAACTGGAAAAACGTAAAATTAATGCATAATTTTTTCAATGGCTTAAGGCAGTAATGCCTTAGGCCTTTTTGCCATCATTTTCCCCCGCCAGATCTTTCAACCAGTCACGAGGGCTCAACCCCGTCTTGCGTCTAAATGCGCGAGACAGCGCCGAAGGACTTTCGTAGCCGACTTGAGCTGCAATCAGCGTAATCGAGCGCCCTTCTCGCATCAGCTTCTGAGCCAGGCTAACTCGCCAACTCAACAAATAATCAGCAGGCGTCTGTCCGATGACACTCTTGAAATGCACGGCATACGCAGCGCGTGACATATTTGACTCACTGGCCAGCTCTGCTATTGACCAGGCATGTTCCGGGGAGTTGTGCATCTGTAAAAGCGATCGGGCAAGCCGCATGTCGGCCAGTCCAGCCATCATTCCGGTGCGCAACTGGTGATGATCGAGCAGGTAACGGAGCAACAGAATGATTAGGAGCTCAAATAAGCGCTCAAGCGCGGCTTCCCTTCCACAATGCACATTTGCCGCCTCGGCAAACATCCACTCCAACGTGTCTGCCAGCATGGGCAGATCATCGAGTGCGAGCACCAAACAGTCCGGTAATGAAGCCGACAAAGGATTATCAATTCCGCCCTCAAACTCCATGGAAGCACACAACAACTTTGCGCCATCGGACTCACCCGCAAACAATTGATGCTTGGCGGGGCGTGGCATAAAAATCAAGCTAGGGCGAGTGAGCTGCAAATCCTTGCGATCGGGACCAAGCAACGTCACGCTGCCGGCCTGAAGCAGATGGATATAACCTCGCCGCTCGGCGCCATCGTAAGATGCAGAGCCGCATAGGTCGCCGTCATAGAACAGATTGGCCCGCACGCCGAACCGCGAGAGCAAATTAGACAAACGATCCATTGGCCGATCCTTGACGAGTCAGAACGCACAGACCATACCATCTGCGTTGTCGTTCAGTGCCTGTAGCGAACATGCCGGCGTAAATCAGCCAACGGATAAAGTGATCACTGAGCAGCTCAGCCTCCCTTTCCAGTTCGGCTGTTAAAAAAACAACACCGTTGTTTGAAAGCACCAGCAAATCAAGTGCTCACTCTTCTATTTTACAGTACCTGGCAACAGCACTTTGCGGTGCAGTCGATCAGATATCCGGAAGGTTGATCGTAAGCTTCAGCCTAGCGCTCTTCGAATTTAATGTCGTCGAGCTTCGGCCCAACCATTCCCCCGACCTACTCTTCCCTCCCCTAGAGACCCTAGCAGTCACTTGAATCGCGGCTGTCTGCGATAAGGTGTTGCTGGTAACTATTGCATCAGCGCCTGAAAACTCCACCTCGGCCGGCAGACTTGAGACCTTAAGTCGTATGGTAGCGAGAGGTACCTTGGAGCCCGATAGCGTCTGTACGAAAACGAACACACTGTCATCCAAAGCGACCTTTTCGAAAATTTCCGGGGAAATGTCCACCCGTACCTTGAGCGGTGTTGGTGGCAAGCCAGCAACATGGTTAATCGTCAAATTGTTGTTTTTTTCATCCGCTGAAAGACCGTTTCTTGCCTTTCCAATGGCCTGTACTAAAGCAGCGTGTGACGGATGGTCGGAACCCATCTCTGCTAATGCGTGATGCCAATATTTTAAAGCATCTTGGTAACGATGCTCTTCAAACGCAGCCAGACCTATGAGACTCAAGCTCTGGAGCTCACCCGGATTTCCATTTAAAGCTTCATCTGTCAGCGCCTTGATTGGCGGAGACCACATTTTGTTGTTAGAGAAATACAATGCTTTAGCCCACTCGCCTAATAACTCCGGTCGGCGACCGGCCAGTGACACCGTTCGTTCGAACATTCTAGCGGCATCGTCGGGCCTCCCTTGAGCCATGTAGTTTTGGGCCAGGTTATAAGCGTTCTCAGCTGACTCCGGTTGGGCGTTAACCGCGCGTTCCAGACGGTCGTTCATTTGCGCGAGTGAACCGGGAGGCTGGGCGAACTCACGAACCAGCTCGACTTTGTCGCTGGCGCCAAAATGCAGGTACAGCGCGAGCCCCAGCGCCGGTATCAAGAAAGCCACGAATACTGGTAGCGGCTTGCCTGTAGTCGAAAAACGTTCGAGGCCAGCTCCTTCGGTGTCCGCCAGCAATTCGCGGTCCGCCTCAGAGCGGGCACTGTTTTTTTGCGCAGGAGACATCACTCCGTCCCCTTGCTGAAGCTGTAGTGTTGCCGCTGACCGAAAACTGACCCAGTAGAGGCTGTTCTGCCGACTGAAAACTGACCCAGGTGTTCAACTGCTTCTGCTCAATTTTTGAGCAGGAGAACACAGGGTGATCAGTATGGAAATGATGGGCAAAATTCGCCGGATGTATTTCCGCGACAAGCTGTCGCTGCATGAGATAGCCAAGCGCACCGGGTTGGCGCGCAACACGATTCGCAAGTGGGTCAGAGCACCTGAGGCCAAGCCGCCGGTCTACCAACGCCGCGCGATCTTCAACAAACTCAGCCCTTTTCACGCCACGCTGGAGCAGGCGCTAAAAGCCGATTCGCTGCGGCCCAAGCAACAGCGGCGCAGTGCCAAGGCGCTGTTGGCGCAAATCAAAGCCGAAGGTTATGACGGTGGCTACAGCCAGCTCACCGCGTTTATCCGTGCCTGGCGAGGGGGACAGGGCAAGGCGTCGCAGGCCTTTGTGCCGCTGACCTTTGCTCTTGGCGAGGCGTTTCAGTTTGACTGGAGCGAGGAAGGCTTGCTGGTCGGCGGCATTTACCGGCGTATGCAGGTGGCACATCTGAAGCTGTGTGCCAGCCGTGCGTTCTGGCTTGTGGCGTATCCGAGCCAGGGCCATGAGATGTTATTTGACGCCCATACACGCTCGTTCGGCTCCTTGGGCGGCGTGCCGCGCCGGGGCATCTACGACAACATGAAGACCGCCGTCGACAAGGTCAATAAGGGCAAAGGCCGGGCGGTGAATGCGCGCTTTGCGGTGATGTGCGCGCATTACCTGTTCGATCCGGACTTCTGCAACGTCGCCGCTGGTTGGGAAAAGGGCATCGTTGAAAAGAACGTGCAAGACAGCCGCAGGCGTATCTGGCTAGACGCCCAGGACTGCCAGTTTCACTCCTTCGAGGAACTCAATGCCTGGCTGGGCCAGCGCTGCCGCGCGCTTTGGAACGAGCTGACGCACCCTCAATACAGCGGGCTGAGTGTGGCCGAAGTGCTGGAGTTGGAGCGCGCTGAACTGATGCCTGTGCCAGCGCCATTCGACGGTTACGTCGAGCGGCCTGCGCGGGTCTCCAGCACCTGCCTGGTCAGCGTCGGGCGCAACCGCTACTCGGTGCCGTGTGAGTATGCGGGTAAGTGGGTCAGCAGCCGTTTGTATCCGACGCGAATCGAGGTGGTGGCTGACGACGCGCTGATCGCCAGCCATGTCCGCTTGCTGGATCGCGACCAGGTCAGCTATGACTGGCAGCACTACCTCCCGCTGATCGAACGCAAGCCCGGTGCGCTGCGCAACGGCGCGCCCTTTGCTGATCTGCCGGCGCCGCTGCGTCAGCTTAAGCACGGTCTGGGGCGTCATGCCGGCGGTGACCGGATCATGGCGCAAGTTCTGGCTGCCGTACCGGTCGCCGGGCTCGATGCGGTGCTGGTGGCTGTTGAGCTGGTACTGGAAAGCGGCAGCCTGAGCGCCGAACACATCCTCAATGTCGTGGCGCGCCTGGCCGCGACCGAACCACCACCCAGCGTCGAAACCCACTTGTCGCTCAAGGAAGCCCCCGTCGCTAACACGGCGCGCTACGACCGCCTGCGTGGCCAGACCGAGGAGATCGGTCATGCGTGATTTGATGGCGGAACTCAAGGAGCTGCGCCTGCACGGCATGGCCACGGCCTGGGCGGAGTTGACTGCGCAGGGTGAGTCGAACACAGCCTCGTCCAAGTGGCTGCTCGAACACCTGCTGGAACAAGAGCACACAGATCGCGCCATGCGCTCGGTGAGCCACCAGATGAACATGGCCAAGCTGCCGATGCACCGCGACCTGGCCGGCTTCGACTTCAGCGCCTCCAGCGCAGACGCTCGTTTGATCAGCGAACTGGCCAGTCTGGCCTTTACCGACACCGCGCAGAACGTGGTGCTGATCGGTGGGCCTGGCACCGGTAAAACCCACCTGGCCACTGCGCTGGCCGTGTCCGGCATCACCCGGCACGGCAAGCGCGTGCGCTTCTACTCCACGGTCGATCTGGTCAATCTGCTGGAGCGCGAAAAGCACGACGGCAAAGCCGGGCGGATCGCCCAAGCTCTGCTGCGCATGGATCTGGTCATCCTCGACGAACTGGGTTATCTGCCCTTCAGCCAGGCCGGCGGTGCGTTGCTGTTTCACCTGCTATCCAAGCTGTACGAACACACCAGCGTGGTGATCACCACCAACCTGAGCTTCGCCGAATGGTCGAGCGTGTTCGGCGACGCCAAGATGACCACCGCCCTGCTGGATCGGCTGACCCACCACTGCCACATCGTCGAAACCGGTAACGAGTCCTATCGCCTGCAACACAGTAGCTTGGCGGCCCAGGCCAAGATCAAATCACGGGAGCGAAAGCGTAAGGGCGGCCAGGAACCGGAGGACGATGAGCCGTTCTGATTTCATGGCGACGACGGCCTGCTACATGGCTGCGTGTGGCAGGTCTTAAACAACTGAACTGGGCTAGCGAAGGAGTGGGGGCAACAGCAGCTGCGCTGGTAGACTTATCCACAGTTGCTGGTAACAAAATCAGCAATCCGCCCTGGGTCAAATTTCAATCGGCAGGGTGGGTCAATTTTCCATCAGCGCCAACAGTTCGGACCGATCCTTCTAGATGGATTGGCTGCAGCGGCTAGTAAGGGCAATGCCCTGGCTCACTACGCGCTGGCGCTGATACACGCCCCTGACGATGAAGACGACCCGGACGCTGGAAGTTCCTATTGGTACTCCCAGGGGCAGCAGGGCCGTGTC
The DNA here is from genome assembly GCF_042665175.1 of Herminiimonas aquatilis. Lineage (NCBI taxonomy): Bacteria > Pseudomonadati > Pseudomonadota > Betaproteobacteria > Burkholderiales > Oxalobacteraceae > Herminiimonas > Herminiimonas aquatilis. The sequence continues at coordinate 658,334 of NZ_JBHTCC010000001.1, read as the reverse complement.
CTGACGGGGGTGGAAAAGGAGTGGGCCGAAGCCCACGAGGCTCGTCTCGCTCAAGCCGAGAAGTACTCGCGGCACCTGAGGGAGGCCAGTCGACTGGGGAATCAGGATGCACTTCTCGACTTGGCGGATCGATTTGACGATCCGTCCTTCTTCGAGCAGTCGCGCCACGGCGTCGATGCTGACCCAGCAGCGATTGCGGCGATCGCAGAACGCATGGGCCGCACTTCAGACGCCAAGCATTGGCTGACCCTTGCTGCAGAGAGCGGGGACACGGATGCCATGCTCCAGCTCATTGAGGAATACGACCACGCTGACCTGCAGCGATGCTGGGCGTGGGTGTACCTCTCACGGCTGGTCGGAACGGATCTAACCCAGGACGCGCATTACGCGATCAACGAAGACGGTTCGGACTACGACGATGACGTCGGCGGTCCAGCCTATGTCGCAGGTCGCGACGGGGTAGATCTTGAACCGCTTGGTCCGGAGCAGGACGCCACGGCCAGGCTCGCCGCGCAGAAACTGTTTGAGCAGATTGAACGGAAGGCCCGGTAGCGCTTCTGGCTTCGCGCTGGCGACAGTTTGTTCCCCTCGGTAGCCAATGCCGCAATCCAACCGCTTGATTCGTCCGCGCGTAAGTCTTTGATCTATATGGCACTGACTTGTGGCCTTTGCGGACTTCGGGCCAGTTCCAGGGAGCGAGGTCGGAGCGAGGAATGGCCAGGAGAGAGTGGAATGTGGCCCGGAACGGCCAATTCGGGCGGCTGGCGAAGTCCGCAGGCTTCCGCAGGAACCCCCAACAACACGCGGGAACTGGCGCAAATAGACAAGAAAAAACCCCAACCGAGAACGGTTGGGGTTTCATTATTGGTGGAGGCGGCGGGAATCGAACCCGCGTCCAGAAGCACTCTACAGACAGTTCTACATACTTAGCGCTGCCATTTGATTTAATCCGGACCACGCGGACGCGCACGCTTGGTACAGACGAGTCACCTATTATTTAACGCCTTGCCAAGTGACCCGGCCCGACGCGATTCCTTGTGTATGACTTCACTGCTGTTTGACCAGCCCGCCCCAAGGAAGAAACGGTGTGAAGCTAACCGGTTATTAAGCGGCTAGTGCGTACGAGTTATCGTTTGCAGTTATTACTTTTCTGGATGTATTTACGAGGTAACCAGTCCTCGGTATGCCCTGCGCTGCTTTGCAACCCCTGTCGAAACCAGGTCGCCCCCAAGCATTGCCATTGTATCGTATTAGATGGGGTGCTTCACGCTTGATTCAAGAGCCGCGTATGCAACGAAATTGTTGTTATAGCGAAAGAAATGCTCACTCAATATGTATGCTGCTGCATATCGAGCAAAGCCAGCAGTTGCTGTGGAGATTCAACTAAAGCACTCGCTTTCCATGTCGCAGGCGCAACTTCACCACAATATCCCCATGCTGCGGCGATAGTGGTCATGCCGGCAGCCTGACCTGCCTGAATGTCGCGTAGATCATCGCCGACGTACCAGCATTGTTCAGCGAGGACATTGATACGTTTAGCCGCTTCATACAGTGGGGCAGGATGTGGTTTTGCGTGAGCGGTCGTATCACCGGAGATAACGCAGGCAGCATGATGCAATCCGATCTTCGGCACGAGTTGATCGGTGAGGTATGCGATCTTGTTGGTGACTATGCCCCAGACAATGCCTTTGTCCTGCAAGCCGGATAGCAATTCTGTAATGCCTTCAAACAGGCGGCTTTTTACTGCAATAGCGGCTTCATAATTTTGCAGAAATTCATCGCGCAGCGCCGTATAACTGTCATCTTGCGGGGTGATGCCGAATGCGACACCGATCAAGCCTCGGGCTCCTGCAGAAGCAACAGGGCGCAATAACTCATAATCGGTAGGCATCAATCCGCGAGAAATACGCAGTTGATTAACGGCGCCCGCCAAATCCGGTGCGGTGTCCGCCAGTGTGCCGTCGAGGTCAAACAGGATGGCTTGCGGGATAGGTAATATCATGCGGATTCTATGAGATGGTCTGCCTGTGCATGCTTTGTCTGGCATGCGCAAGCGTTGGCTTGAATTGAAAATCAGGCTGGCTTGGTGCAAGCGATCAGATAATTGACACTGGTATCCTGATGCAGCGAATAGATTTGCGTCAGAGGATTGAAGCCCATGCCCTTGAGCATATCGATCGTCAATCCAGCATTGCGTGCAAAGCGTGATAACTCGGCAGGCGTGATGAATTTGGCGTAATCGTGCGTGCCTTTTGGCAGCAGTCGCAATATGTATTCGGCACCGATGACAGCGTGCAAATAGGCTTTGGGATTGCGATTGATGGTGGAGAAAAATATTTTTCCTCCTGGTTTTGCAAGTTGTGCACAGGCTGCGACGATGGCGGAAGGGTCGGGCACGTGCTCCAGCATTTCCATGCAGGTTACGATATCGAACTTGCCAGCTTCGCGTTCTGCGATGCTTTCTGCAGCGATCAATTCATAACGCACTTGCACGCCAGACTCCAGGCTGTGCAGATCCGCTACCTTCAGGGCTTTTTCAGACAGATCTATGCCAGTGATATTCGCGCCTTTTTTGGCCATTGATTCGGCCAGGATACCGCCGCCGCAACCAATGTCGATGACGTTTTTCCCCGCTAAAGGGGCACGACTGTTTATCCATTCGAGTCGCAATGGATTAATTTCATGCAAAGGGCGGAATTCCGATGTGGGGTCCCACCACTGGTGGGCCAGATCGCTAAATTTTTTCAGTTCTAACGGGTCAGCATTCATGGGCTAAATGATAACTGGAAAGTGTGCAGAGCGGGATTTCGTCAATTGGAAATTCGTTGCACAAATTGTGTGCGAAAAAAAACCCGCCGAAGCGGGTTTTTTAATTCGTATGAAACGAATTATTTACGTGTACCGACAACTTCGATTTCTACGCGACGGTTTTGTGCGCGGCCAGCTGCTGTTTTGTTGGTAGCAACTGGTTGTTTTTCGCCTTTGCCTTCAGTGTAGACGCGTTTTGCATCAACACCTTTGTTCACGAGGTAGCCTTTAACAGCTTCAGCGCGGCGGATCGACAGTTTTTGGTTGTAAGCATCGGAACCAACGGAGTCAGTATGACCGACTGCGATGATAACTTCCAGGTTCAAGCTGTTGAGCTTGGATGCCAGGTCGTCAAGCTTAGCTTTGCCTTCTGGTTTCAGAGTTGCTTTGTCAAAGTCAAAGAATGCATCAGCTGCAAACGTGACTTTTTCTGCTGTTGGAACTGGAGCTGCTGCTGCTGGAGCTGGAGCTGCTGGAGCTGCTGCAGCGACCAACGCACCATCACAACCAGCAACTGAGTCAGCTGGAGTCCAGTAGCCAGTGTGCCAGCACAAACCAGTACCACTACGAACGATAGTACCGTTCGAAGCTTGAGCGTAAGCGCTTTTTGGTGTGCTTGCTTTGATGTCTGTTTGGGCTTGTGCAGAGAACGCAACGACCGCGGACGCAGCGAAGACGAGTTTTGCTAATTTATTCATATTTCTTTCTCCTCTCGAGTGAGATATCCGCAGATAAACTGCGCAAATTACGTAAATGACATCGGAAATGGATGATAACACGCGCTTCAAAAACCGCATGAAACAAATTGTTCGCATGCAATAATTTAACTTGCCACTATTCTGCCATAGGCGCTTGATTTACCCCCCCTTGTTAAATACAAGGATTATCGTTTTTCTATAATTGTTGTAAATATACAACGGAAGGGTGGTCAATGTTTCCTGCAGCAAAACATTGACCTTTGGATATTAAAAACGTTCATGTGTTTGAGAAATTTTTAATAATCAATTGCATTTTTATTATTTTGAATTAATTGCTTCTATTGAGACGCGCCGATTTGGTGCGAGGCAGCGAATCATTTTTGAATGAGACAATCTGGCACTGCACGATTTAAGTGCTTTAGAAGAGCCGGCACCCACTACGTTCATTTGAACGCCTACCCCTTTTGCCTTTAAGTAGTCGGCGACAGACTGAGCTCGTTTTTCAGAGAGAAGTTGATTTGATTGATCCGAGCCCAGATTGTCCGTGTGACCAGTAATAGTGATATTTGCAATGGTTTTGCATTCGGTCAGGCGCGGTAAGACCTCCTGGTCGATCTGGCGTTTGGCTGCAGTACTCAAGCTTGCCTTGTTAAATGCAAAGGTGCGGTCACTACCTAATACAAATGAGAAGCTGCAGGCTTTGACTGCGATGGGTGACGCGTCTTTCGTCATGCTGTTTGCCAGATCCGGAGCGATTGGATTTGGAATCGGCGATGTCAGTGCGCCATCGCAACCAGCGATCGCATCGTTTTCTGTCCATGAGCCCGATCGCCAGCAGAGTCCGAATGCGCTACGCGTAATCACGCCACTGCTGTTCTGATTGTAAGAATGACTTGAGGGCGCTGAAATGTCTGCAGTGGTTTGTGCTGTGACGTAGGGCGGGGCGGCGCCGACCAATAAGACTAAAGCCAGTTTTTTGATCATATTTTCTCTTGATAGGCAGATGTTCTGGAGATGATGCGTATTTTCAGCAGCCCGCATTTAAACATATTTTAATGAAATTTCGCCGTAGCGCTGACCATTGCTTACAAAGTTCCTGGGTAGCCAAAAGCGGCAAGAAGAGTCGCCTGACGTGTTAAAATCTACGATTTGCCGGATCGCCAGCTTGTTTGCTTCATCAAGTGGTTGATTCCTCATTATCCAACCCTAGCCAAAGACCAGACGAACCGCCAATGGATCAATTCGCTAAAGAAACAATCCCGATTTCGCTTGAAGAAGAGATGCGCAAGAGTTACCTCGATTACGCGATGAGCGTCATTGTAGGCCGCGCATTGCCTGATGTACGCGACGGCTTGAAGCCGGTGCATCGTCGGGTTCTGTTTGCGATGCATGAAATGAACAACGTCTGGAATCGTCCTTACGTCAAATGTGCGCGCGTGGTCGGTGAGACCATGGGTAAATACCACCCGCACGGCGATGCCTCGATCTACGACACGCTGGTACGGATGGCGCAGCCATTTTCTTTGCGTTACATGTTGGTCGATGGTCAGGGTAACTTTGGCTCGATCGATGGCGATAACGCGGCAGCGATGCGTTACACCGAATGTCGTCTGGACAAGATCGCCGGCGAGCTGCTGGCCGATCTGGATAAAGAGACCGTCGACTTCGTGCCTAACTATGACGGCAAGGAAAAAGAGCCGTCGGTGCTACCTACCCGTATCCCGAATCTGCTGATTAACGGTTCATCCGGTATTGCGGTCGGTATGGCGACCAATATCCCGCCACACAATATTACGGAAGTGATTGATGGTGCATTGCACGTACTGCGCAATGCCGAATGTACTGTGGATGAATTGATTGAAATCATTCCGGCACCTGACTTCCCGACGGGCGGCATTATTTATGGCGTTTCCGGCGTGCGCGATGGTTACCGCACCGGTCGTGGTCGCGTGGTGATGCGGGCAAAAACCCATTTTGAAGAGTACGGCAAGGAAAGCCGTTCTTCGATCATCGTCGACGAACTGCCGTATCAAGTTAACAAGAAGTCTCTGCTGGAACGCATTGCAGAGCTGGTGCGTGACAAAAAGCTCGACGGCATTTCAGATATTCGCGACGAGTCCGATAAATCGGGTATGCGCGTTGTAATTGAGTTGAAGCGTAATGAAGTGCCTGAAGTTGTGCTGAACAATCTGTACAAACAGACTCAGTTGCAAGATACATTCGGTATGAACATGGTCGCGCTGGTCGATGGTCAGCCGAAGTTGCTGAACCTGAAGCAGATGCTTGAATGCTTCCTGTCGCATCGCCGTGAAGTGGTGACGCGCCGTACCGTATTTGAACTGCGCAAGGCACGTGAGCGTGGCCATGTACTGGAAGGCCTGGCAGTTGCTCTGGCCAACATTGATGACTTTATCGCCATCATTAAAGCTGCGCCTACTCCGCCAGTTGCTAAAGCTGATCTGATGTCGCGTGCGTGGGATTCGTCCGTCGTGCGTGAGATGCTGGCGCGCACCGGTGAGGGTATTGGCGGTGTTGATGCCTTCCGTCCGGAAAATTTACCTAAGCACTATGGTATTCAGCCTGACGGTTTGTACAAATTGTCTGACGATCAAGCGCAAGAAATTTTGCAGATGCGTCTGCAGCGCCTGACTGGTCTGGAACAAGACAAGATCGTCAACGAATACAAAGAAGTGATGGATCAGATCGCCGATCTGCTCGACATTCTGGCCAAGCCTGCGCGCGTCACCGTCATCATTACCGATGAGCTGAATGCTGCGAAAAATGAATATGGCATTGGCAACAAGGATGAGCGTCGTTCGGCAATCGAATTGAATGCGACCGATCTGGGTACCGAAGATTTGATCACGCCGCAGGATATGGTTGTGACCCTGTCGCATACCGGTTACATGAAGGCGCAGCCGATTTCCGAATACCGTGCGCAAAAACGTGGCGGTCGCGGCAAGCAGGCCATGGCGACCAAGGATGACGACTGGATCGATCAACTGTTCATCGCCAATACGCACGATTACATTCTTTGCTTCAGCAACCGTGGCCGTATGTACTGGCTGAAGGTGTGGGAAGTGCCGCAAGGTTCGCGCAGTTCGCGTGGCAAACCTATTGTCAACATGTTCCCGCTGCAGGATGGCGAAAAAATTACCGTGATCCTGCCAGTCTCCGGCGAGAATCGCACTTTCCCTGAAGATCGTTATATCTTCATGTCGACCAGCCTTGGTACCGTGAAAAAGACGTCACTCAGCGATTTCAGCAACCCGCGCAAGGCCGGTATTATTGCAGTCGATCTGGATGACGGGGATTTCCTGATTGGTGCGGCGCTGACCGATGGCAAGCATGACGTGATGCTGTTCTCCGATTCGGGCAAGGCAGTCCGCTTTGACGAAAACGATGTGCGTCCTATGGGTCGTACCGCGCGCGGTGTGCGCGGCATGAATCTGGAAGAAGGACAACAGGTCATTGCCCTGCTGGTCGCTGAGAATGAACAGCAATCAGTATTGACCGCGACTGAAAACGGTTTCGGCAAACGTACGCCAATTACCGAATACACACGTCATGGCCGCGGCACCAAAGGCATGATCGCGATCCAGACCAGCGAGCGTAATGGCAAGGTCGTTGCAGCCACGCTGGTTGAGCCGGCAGACGAGATCATGCTGATCACGACCGGTGGTGTGTTGATTCGCACCCGTGTGGCAGAAATTCGGGAAATGGGTCGCGCGACCCAGGGCGTCACTCTGATCGCTGTCGAAGATGGCACCAAGCTGAGCGGCCTGCAACGCATACTTGAATCAGATATTGAAGAAGATCAATCCGGTACGGAGGAAGAATAAGAATGAAGCGTGTGTATAACTTTTCGCCGGGTCCGGCAGCCATTGCACCAGAAGTAATCCAGCAGGCTGCGGATGAAATGACAAACTGGAGAGGGTGCGGTTTGTCAGTCATGGAGATGAGTCATCGCGGGCGTGAATTCACAGAAATTCTGAAAACAACCAAGGACGATCTGCGGTCCTTGATGTCCATTCCGGACAACTATAAGATCTTGTTGATGCAAGGTGGTGCGATTGCCGAGAATGCAATCGTGCCGATGAATTTGATTGGCCATAAATCGCAGCCGGCCACGATCGACTTCGTCAATACCGGTCACTGGTCGGTCAAGAGCATTGAAGAAGCGCACAAGTATGCGAAGGTGAATATTGCCGCTTCGTCGGAAGACTCGGGTTTTCATCATGTGCCTGCACGGGATACGTGGAAGCTGACGTCTGATGCGGCTTACGTCCATATCTGCACGAATGAAACCATAGGCGGTGTCGAGTTTGATTTCACGCCTGACGTAGGCAATGTACCTTTGGTGGCAGATATGTCATCAAATATCCTGTCGCGCGAAATGGATGTGTCCAAATACGCGGTCATTTATGCCGGCGCGCAAAAGAATATTGGTCCTGCAGGCCTGACGATCGTCATCGTGCGTGACGATATGCTGGGACATGCGTTGCCAATTTGCCCATCCGCATTCGACTGGAAGCTGGTGGACGAACATGACTCCATGTTTAATACGCCGCCGACCTATCCTATCTATATCGCCGGTCTGACCTTCCAGTGGATGAAACGCCAGGGCGGTGTTGCGGCAATGGAAAAGGTCAATATTGCGAAAGCAAAATTGATCTACGACTACCTGAATTCGACAGACTTTTATATCAATAAAGTGCCGGCAGCGAATCGCTCGCGCATGAACGTGCCTTTCTTCCTGAAAGATGAATCGCTTAACAGCAAGTTCATCGCCGAAGCCGAGCAGCATGATCTGGTGCAACTCAAAGGTCATAGTTCGGTCGGTGGTATGCGTGCATCGATTTACAATGCAATGCCGCTCGAAGGCGTGCAGGCACTGGTTGCCTTCATGAAGGACTTTGAAAAGAAATACGGCTGATTTTTTTCGAATCAGAAAATCTAACGTGTTTGCCTAATATGACGACGGACAACAAGCTCAAACCGCTGCGTGAACAGATCGACGCGATCGATGTGCAAATCCTGGATTTGTTGAATCAACGCGCGCGCGTCGCGCAGCAAGTCGGTCACGTCAAGGCAGAAACCAATGCGCCGGTGTTTCGTCCGGAGCGTGAGGCACAGGTTTTGCGCAGTGTGGCAGAACGCAATCCCGGCCCACTTCTGGATACGGATATACAAACTGTATTTCGCGAAGTGATGTCCGCTTGTCGTGCGCTGGAAAAGCGCGTGACAGTCGCGTATCTCGGTCCTGCCGGCACCTTCAGCGAGCAGGCTGTGTATCAGCAATTTGGCCGCGCGGTCGAAGGCATGCCATGCGCATCAATCGACGAAGTGTTTCGCGCAACAGAAGCCGGGACAGCAGATTTTGGCGTAGTGCCGATTGAAAATTCTTCTGAAGGTGTGATCAATCGCACGCTCGATTTGCTGTTGCAAACGACCTTGACGCTGAGCGGTGAAGTATCGATACAGGTCAATCATAGCTTGATGACGCGTTCCGGCAACATGAACGGCATCACAAGCATATGCGCGCACTCGCAAGCATTGGCGCAATGCCAGTTGTGGCTCAACCAGAATTATCCCAATATCGAGCGGCGCGCCGTTGCTTCCAATGGTGAAGCGGCAAGGCTGGCAGGTGAGGATCTGACGGTTGCTGCCATTGCCAGTGAGATCGCCGGGAAAAATTACAACCTGCAAGTCGTCAAGGCGCACATACAGGATGATCCGCACAATCGCACGCGTTTCGCGGTGATAGGGCGACTGCACACTGCACCTAGCGGCAAGGATCAGACTTCACTGGTGTTGTCGGTGCCGAACAAGGCGGGCGCGGTCTACAATTTATTGGCGCCTTTGGCGAAACATGGCGTGTCGATGACACGTTTTGAGTCGCGACCTGCACGCATGGGTACATGGGAATATTATTTCTATGTCGATGTGGAAGGTCATTTAAAAGACAGCAAAGTGGCAGATGCGTTGAAGGAGTTAAAAGATAACTCTGCATTTTTCAAAATACTCGGTTCGTATCCATTCAGCTTGTAATTTGATTTCTGCTGTTGCTTCAGTGAGCGCTTGCCGGCAAACGCCGCGACGCCATCCTGACAATAGTCACTCTTGATCTGGAATTCTTTATGTCAATTCAGTTCGGCCCTGATTACGTTCGTGCCATTGCGCCTTATCAAGGCGGCAGACCAATTGCTGAAGTCGCGCGCGAATTCGGCCTCGACGAAGCAAAAATCGTCAAACTTGCATCCAATGAAAATCCGCTTGGCATGCCGGAATCGGCCAAGATAGCAATGGCGCTTGCGATTGCCGATGCAGGCCGTTATCCGGATGGAAACGGTTTCAAGTTAAAAGCTGTCATCACAGCCAAATATGGCGTACCTGCGGAATGGATCACGCTTGGCAACGGTAGCAACGATATCCTGGAATTGTCGGCGCATGCATTTGTACAGCCGGGACAATCGGTGATCTATGCGCAGTATTCGTTCGCGGTTTATCCGTTGGCGACGCAGGCAGTTGGTGGTCGCTCGCTGGTTGTCGCGGCAAAAGATTTTGGTCATGACCTCGATGCGATGGTGGATGCGATTGAAGTCGATACGCGTTTGATCTTTGTTGCGAATCCGAATAATCCAACCGGGACATTTATTCCGGGGCATCAGATCGAAACATTCCTGAAACGCGTGCCACCGAACGTGGTCGTTGTACTGGATGAGGCGTATACGGAATTTCTTGCGCCTGAATTGCAATATGATTCCATCGCATGGGTCGCTCAGTATCCGAATCTGCTGGTGTCCCGTTCTATGTCCAAGGTGTATGGTCTGGCGGGTTTGCGCATTGGGTATGGCATCGCGCAACCCGGCATTACCGACTTGCTCAACCGGATACGTCAGCCATTCAATGTCAATTCGCTGGCGCAAGCTGCCGCGATTGCAGCGTTGAATGACAAAGCCTTTGTCGAAAAAAGCGCACAACTGAATGCCGCAGGCTATCGTCAGCTGAAACAAGCTTTTAATGAACTGGGGCTCACATATGTGCCGTCCAGCTGCAACTTCGTATTGGTCAAGGTCGGTGATGACGATAGTGCAGGTGCACGTATCAATCTGGCCTTGCTGAAGCAAGGTGTAATCGTGCGTCCGGTCGGCAACTACGGTTTGCCGCAATGGTTGCGCATTTCAATCGGGCTGCCAGAAGAAAACGCGATCTGTATTGCCGCCCTGAAGAATGCCTTGGCTTGAGTTTGCAATCTGCAAGCCGCCATTGAATTTCTGACAGAACCGATCAATTGCTTTCCACACTTTCCATATATTCGCGTGCTTAAAAAAATTGTCATCTTCGGTGTGGGTTTGATCGGTGGATCTTTTGCACTTGCATTGCGCAAAGCCGGTGCGGTTGAACAGATTGTCGGTGTTGGTCGAACCGCAGCATCGCTGTTGCGCGCCAAGGAACTTGGCATCATTGACGTCATCAGCACGTCACTTGAAGAATCGCTGAAGAATGCCGATCTGGTGTTGCTGGCTTTGCCGGTAGCGCAAACTGAAGCCACGCTCGCTGCCATCAAGCCTTATCTGCAAAAAAACACGATCGTTACCGATGCAGGCAGTATCAAAGGTGAAGTGGTACTTGCTGCGCGTCTCGCTCTCGGTGACAAAGTGGGGCAGTTTGTGCCCGGCCATCCGATCGCAGGATTGGAGTCTACCGGCCCCGATGCGGCGATCGCTGATTTATATGTTGGGAAGAAGGTTGTCCTGACGCCTTTGTCTGAAAACTCGGCAGAGCAGGTCGCGACAGTGCAGCAAGCATGGCAGCAATGCGGTGCCGTCATCCATCAACTGACGCCAGAAAATCATGATGCGGTTTTTGCCGCAGTGAGCCACTTGCCGCATTTGCTGGCCTATGCCTTGGTCGATGATATTGCGAACAGGGAACATGCCGATTTGCTGTTCCAGTATGCTGCCAGCGGCTTTCGTGATTTCACACGGATCGCCGGTTCTTCGCCGGAAATGTGGCGCGATATCAGCCTCACCAATCAGGATGCAATCCTGACGGAGCTGGACGCATACATCGCGCAGCTGACACGCTTGCGCAGCCAGTTGGCGGATGGTAATGGTGAGGCAATTCACGCAATGTTTTCCAATGCACAGCGTGCGCGCCATAACTGGCAGCGCAGTATCGAAACGGCTGAAGTACAGCCTAAACAAGACGGCAATGAATGAAACGTTACCCGCATTATCTTGATTTGCAACCAGCCATGCATGCCAAAGGCCTAGTCCGTTTGCCTGGTTCAAAAAGCATTTCCAATCGCACTTTGTTGCTGGCAGCGCTGTGCGATGGCACGACGCACATCAAGGACTTGCTGGCGTCCGACGACACGCATGTGATGTTGATGGCGCTACAAAAACTCGGCGTCAAATGGGAACAGATCGGCGAGTCGCAAGATTATGTTGTGCATGGCGTGAACGGGTCGTTCCCTGTGCACCAGGCTGATCTGTTCATGGGCAATGCCGGCACGGCGATTCGTCCATTGACGGCAGCGTTGGCCGTTACCGGTGGCGATTACACCTTGCATGGCGTGTCGCGTATGCATGAGCGTCCGATTGCCGATCTGGTCGAAGCATTGAATGCGGTTGGTACACATATCGAATACACGGGTGTGGCTGGTTATCCGCCTTTGCATATTCAGCGCGGCCGGCTGCATGCGCAACGCATGCAGGTGCGGGGCAATGTATCCAGTCAGTTTTTGACGGCCTTGCTCATGGCTGCGCCTTTGATGGCGCGCGAAGAAGATGTGCGCATCGATGTGATCGGCGAACTGATTTCCAAGCCGTATATTGAAATTACGCTGAATCTGATTCGACGCTTTGGCATTACCGTGCAACGTGATGGTTGGCAGTCGTTCACTATTCCGGCCGGGCAGCGCTATATCAGCCCGGGCACTATCCATGTCGAAGGTGATGCCTCGTCGGCTTCATACTTTCTTGCCGCGGGTGCGATTGCCGGCGGTCCTGTGCGGGTAGAAGGTGTCGGCAAGGACAGTATTCAGGGCGACGTACGTTTCGTCGAGGCGCTCGAACAAATGGGCGCGACTATCCGTATGGGCGAGAACTGGATAGAAGCCGAATCGAATGGCGTGTTGCGTGCGATTGATGCCGACTTCAACCACATTCCTGATGCGGCTATGACGATCGCCGTTGCTGCCTTGTACGCCGATGGCACAAGTACTTTGCGCAATATCGGTAGTTGGCGTGTGAAGGAGACTGATCGCATCAGTGCGATGGCGATTGAACTCCGCAAGCTGGGTGCGATTGTGGAAGAGGGCGCCGATTATTTGCGTGTGACGCCACCGTCAGAGATACAGGCGGCAGCAATTGATACCTACGATGACCATCGCATGGCAATGTGCTTTTCATTGGCGACGCTGGATGGCGCGGCGCGGCGCGGCAATAAAGTGCGCATCAACGATCCGCAATGCGTGGCGAAGACTTTCCCGGATTATTTTGAGGCTTTTGCCAAAGTTACCGAAGACACCTTGTTTTAAAGATTACAAACTTTGCGCTGAATGGATTGCAGGCGCATGCGACAAAGCGACCATCCATCATGGCCGCACTTACCTGATTTCTTAAAATGACCTCATCTCTACCTATTCCTGTCATCACGATAGACGGCCCGACGGCATCCGGCAAAGGCACGGTTGCACAATTGGTTGCGACCAAGCTGGGTTTTCATTACCTCGATTCTGGTGCCTTGTATCGGCTGACCGCCTTGTCCGCCTTGTACCAAGGTATTGCATTGGACGATGAACAGGCCTTGGCGAAATCGGTAGAAACCCTGAAATGCGGCTTCAAGAACGGCGACATTTTCCTCGATCGTGAAAACGTGAGTATGTCGATACGGGCAGAAGAAGTTGGCAATGCGGCATCAAAAATTGCCACTTTACCAGCAGTTCGCAAGGCGTTGGTCGATCTGCAAGTACGTTTTCGTGAAACGCCAGGCTTGATCGCCGATGGGCGCGACATGGGTACTGTGATTTTCCCCGATGCCGAGCTGAAAGTCTTCCTGACGGCGACTGCGGAAGCGCGTGCGGAAAGACGATATAAGCAATTGATTGACAAGGGATTTTCTGCTAATATGCAAGACCTTCTAAAAGATTTGAACGAGCGCGATGCGCGCGATGTAAATCGCACAATTGCGCCATTGAAGCCTGCGGAAGGTGCGTACTTGCTGGATACCTCGGATTTGACCGTGAATCAGGCGGTAGAAAAGGTGCTTGGCTGGTATGCAGATTTAAAGAAGTAAATGTTGTTGTGAAGTACCCCGGTGTCTGTCCTGATGCAAAGTCAGGCAGACGTTGAAAAACCTAACCCATTATTCGTTTCGTTTTCGCTGTGTCCTTCAGTTTGCAGTGAAACGAAAAAATACGAATTTTGGTCAACCTGCTTAAATATCTCATATGACTACTGTTGTCACATCAACTCAAGATACACCTGTTGGCATGGAAAGTTTTGCCGCTCTTTTTGAAGAATCGTTGTCACGCCAGGACATGCGTTCCGGTGAAGTGATTTCGGCTGAAGTCGTTCGCCTCGACCACAACTTTGTGATCGTTAACGCGGGCCTGAAGTCGGAAGCATTTATTCCAATCGAAGAATTCAAAAACGACAATGGCGAACTCGAAGTCAACGTTGGCGATTTTATTTCCGTCGCAATCGAATCCCTCGAAAACGGTTTTGGCGACACGATCCTGTCGCGCGACAAGGCTAAACGCCTGGCGTCGTGGCTCTCGCTTGAAAAAGCGATGGAGTCTGGCGAAATCGTTATCGGCACCGTTAACGGTAAAGTCAAAGGCGGTCTGACTGTGTTGACCAATGGCATCCGCGCATTCTTGCCGGGTTCGCTGGTTGATACACGTCCTGTCAAGGACACGACCCCATTCGAAGGCAAAACCCTCGAATTCAAAGTTATCAAGCTTGACCGCAAACGTAACAACGTTGTGCTGTCGCGCCGCGCTGTCATCGAAGCATCGATGGGCGAAGAGCGTCAAAAATTGATGGAAACACTCAAAGAAGGCACGGTTGTTACCGGCATCGTCAAAAATATCACCGACTACGGCGCGTTCGTGGATCTGGGCGGTATCGACGGCCTGTTGCACATCACCGATCTGGCATGGCGTCGTGTGCGTCACCCATCGGAAGTGCTGACTGTCGGCCAAGAAATCACAGCTAAAGTTCTCAAGTACGATCAAGAGAAAAACCGTGTATCGCTGGGCGTCAAACAATTGGGCGATGATCCATGGACCGGTCTGTCACGTCGTTACCCACAAGGCACACGCCTGTTCGGTAAAGTCACTAATCTGACAGACTACGGCTCGTTCGTTGAAGTTGAGCAAGGTATCGAAGGCCTGGTTCACGTTTCCGAAATGGACTGGACTAACAAAAACGTGGCGCCAAACAAAGTTGTCCAATTGGGCGACGAAGTTGAAGTCATGGTTCTGGAAATCGACGAAGAACGTCGTCGTATCAGCCTCGGCATGAAACAGTGCAAAGCCAATCCATGGGATGACTTCGCAGTCACCCACAAGAAAGGTGACAAAGTCCGCGGCGCGATCAAATCGATCACCGACTTCGGCGTGTTCATCGGCTTGGCTGGCAACATCGACGGTCTGGTTCACTTGTCCGATCTGTCATGGACGGAAACAGGCGAAGAAGCGGTTCGTCGCTTCAAAAAAGGTGATGAGCTGGAAGCAATCGTGTTGGCAATCGACGTGGAACGTGAACGCGTTTCGCTCGGCGTTAAACAACTCGAAGGCGACCCATTCAACAACTTCGCTGCGATGAACGACAAAGGCGCGTTGGTTACTGGTACCGTTAAATCGGTTGAGCCTAAAGGCGCAGTGATCCAATTGTCCGAAGAAGTTGAAGGCTACTTGCGCGCTTCCGAAATCTCCCGCGATCGCGTGGAAGATGCTGGTACGCACCTGAAAGTCGGCGACACAGTCGAAGCTATGGTCATCAACGTTGATCGCAAAGCACGCGGTATTCAACTGTCGATCAAAGCAAAAGACAATGTTGAAACGCAAGAAGCAATGCAAAAAATGTCGTCGGATTCGAACGCTGCATCCGGTACGACCAGCCTCGGCGCATTGCTCAAAGCCAAGCTCGACAACAGCAAGAACTAAGTTCAGCGTAAATGACTAAGTCGGAGCTGATTGCCCGTCTGGCTGAGCGTTATCCGCAACTGGTAGCCAAAGATGCGGATTACGCGGTCAAAACCATACTCGATGCGATGTCCGACGCCTTGGCGACCGGACAGCGGATCGAGATCCGTGGTTTTGGCAGCTTTGCACTCAATAGCCGTCCACCGCGCATCGGTCGCAATCCGAAGTCGGGCGACAAGGTGATGGTCCCGGAGAAACGGGTGCCGCACTTCAAGCCCGGCAAACAGTTGCGTGAGCGGGTAGACGCTATGGTTGGGCAACCGATCATTGAAGACTGAGTTGTTTGCATTGAAATTTGAACGGCATCTTCGGATGCCGTTTTTTCGTTGTACCCCCTTGAGGGGTATCACGTACAATTTCGCTAGTTAATAAGCTATACCAAAAAGTTATACCCATTTGCATGGCGTTATCGCCATCCGTTTCGCCTAAATAAAGGAATCAGCATCATGAAGATACTGTTCAGAATCCTTGCCGTCCTCTTTTTTATCGTGTTTTTCGGCTTTGCCTTGAAAAATACAGATGAAGTGACATTGCGGTTTTTTCTGGGTTACGTCATACAAGGACCGCTGGTTTTACTGTTGCTGGGCTTTTTCGTGGGTGGCGCCGTGCTTGGCGTGCTGGCCATGTTGCCTATGGTATTTCGCTCGCGTAGGGATGTAGCAAAAAACAAGAAGGCGCTTGCGACTATACAAAATGAGGCACAGGCGCAATTGCTGGCAAAATCGCAACCGCCGCAGCCAGACGCAATTTCTCAGTTATAAATTGCATTTTTGCCTTCACTATTTGAATAGCAACTTGATAAAAATATCCAGGCTGCAAATTCATTCATTTGATCAACTAATAATACATACGACATCGCATGGAATTTGAAACTTGGTGGTTGCTCGCAGTTCCTGCTTTTTTTACTCTGGGCTGGATCGCCGCACGTGTCGATATCAAACAACTGGTTTCCGAATCACGCAGTTTGCCGCGCGGCTATTTCAAGGGTTTGAATTTTTTGCTCAATGAGCAGCCTGACAAGGCAATCGATGCATTCATAGAAATCGTTAAGCTGGATCCGGAAACTGTCGAGCTGCATTTTGCTTTAGGTAATCTGTTTCGGCGTCGCGGCGAGACTGAACGCGCGATTCGCGTGCATCAAAATTTGCTGGCACGTCCCGATTTGCCGCAAGAGCATAAGGTGCACGCGCAATATGAACTGGGCCAGGATTACCTGAACGCCGGTTTGCTGGATCGTGCAGAAGAAACCTTTAACCTTTTGGTCGATACCCAATATAGCGCACAGGCGCGTCGCGCCTTGCTGGAAATATATCAGCGCGAGAAGGAATGGGCGCGTGCGATCGAAGCGGCGCAAGCGTTACAGGAGTCCGGTGCAGGCGGGCGTCAAAAGGAAGTCGCGCAATTTTATTGCGAATTGGCGCAAGACGAGTTGGTGCACACGCATCCTGATGCCGCCATTGCTTTGTTGGAAAAAGCCTTGGCTGCCGATCGCAAGAGTGTGCGTGCCACGATCTTGATGGGCGATGCCTTCTTAGACAAAGACGATACCGAGTCTGCGTTGCTTGCATGGCGCCGTGTCGAGCACCAGAGCGTGCCGCATGTGGCATTGGTAGCGCAGCGTTTGATGGATGGTTATCGCGCTGTGGGCCGCCCGCAAGAGGGTGTAAATCTGTTGAAATTTTATTTGACTGAAGCATCCTCCATCGATTTGCTTGAGGTTGTATTTCAAGCTGTGCTGGAATTGGAAGGCGTGGATGAAGCGACACAGATGGTCAGCGACGAATTGCGCCGCACGCCGACACTGTTAGGTTTGGATAAATTGCTTGAAGCGCGCCTATTGGATGCCCCGCCAGAAATGCGTTCCGAACTATCGATGGTCAAGAATCTGGTGCACGGCTATACGCAAAAACTCGCGCGTTATCAGTGCAGTAATTGCGGCTTCAAGGCGCGTCAGTACTACTGGCAATGCCCCGGTTGCAGCAAATGGGAAAGTTATCCGCCGCGCCGCACCGAAGAATTAAATGTCATGAATTGAGTGTGCATGATTCTTAAAGTTTCAAGCACTTGATTGTCTCCAGTCATGATTTTCATCGCTCTAACGATGAAAACTCACCTGTTTATGGGAATGTCATCCCACATCATTGCTGTTAAAGTTCATGCGAGTTTATTGCATTATTCGCAATAAACTCGGGCGTAATCGCCCGCTGTTCCTGAGTTTTTTCATCAATACACTGGAGACATTCTATGTTGAATAAATTATTGTTGGCCTTGGGTGCACTAATCGCTTCCATCGGCTTTGCGTTTGCAAGCGTTGAAGTGAATCAAGCTGATCAGGCGGCGCTTGATGGCGTCAAGGGTATTGGGCCGACAACCTCAAAAGCGATACTCGACGCGCGGAAAAAGGGTGGAAATTTCAAAGACTGGAATGACCTGCAGACCCGTGTAAAAGGCGTTGGTGAAAAGAGCTCGGATAAGTTTTCACAAGCAGGCTTGACAGTAAATGGTGCGGCCAAACCAAGCGTAATGAAACCTGCAGTAACAAAAGCAGATAAGGCAAAGGTTGCAGTCAACGATAAAGCAACTGAAGTCAAAAAAGCGGTCAAACCCTGATGTCTAGGCACTGATATCGGATCAAAGACAAGCGAATGATGAGCGAAGCCCTGGCGAAAATAGTCGTCGGGGTTTTTTTCTGCACGCAAGGTTTTTTATCAGGTTTGCACAGGCTCCAGCGCTGTCGATTAGAATGACGTTCTTCAGTACACAATTTCAATCCCCTATGCCATATTTGACTATCGAAGACACCATCGGCAATACACCCTTGGTGCAAATCAAGCGCCTGGATGGTGAAGACACTGCGCGACGCAACAACATCGTTCTCGGCAAGCTGGAGGGCAATAATCCTGCAGGCTCCGTAAAAGATAGGCCGGCATTGTCGATGATCAAGCACGCAGAAGCGCGCGGCACGATTAAACCTGGCGACACGCTGATCGAAGCAACCAGCGGTAACACGGGGATTGCGCTGGCGATGGTGGCTGCGATGCGTGGCTACAAGATGATCCTGTTGATGCCCGAGAATTTAAGCGAAGAGCGTCGCCAGGCGATGGCTGCGTATGGCGCGAAGATAGTCTTGACGCCTAAAGCTGGCGGGATGGAGTACGCACGTGATCTGGCCGAGCAGATGCAGAAAAATGGCGAAGGATTGATTCTCGACCAGTTTGCCAATCCCGATAATCCGCGTGCCCACTATGAAGGGACAGGTCCGGAAATCTGGCGCGACACTGGCGGCAAGATCACGCATTTCATCAGTGCAATGGGTACTACGGGAACCATCATCGGCGTTTCCCAATACCTGAAAGAGAAAAATCCGGATATTCAAATTATCGGCGTACAACCCGAAGAAGGGTCGCAGATTCCCGGAATCAGAAAATGGCCTGAAGCCTACTTACCCAAGATATATGACGCGAGCAAGGTTGACCATTTGGAATACGTCAGTCAATCCGTTGCAGAGCAAACTGCACGACGGATGGCAATCGAAGAGGGAATTTTTTGCGGGATTTCAGCGGCTGGCGCATGCGAAGTCGCACTGCGAATTTCTCAAACAACAGAAAACGCAACGATAGTATTCATCGTCTGTGACCGAGGCGACCGCTATCTTTCAACCGGTGTATTCCCGGCGTGAGTATGTAAATAACTCAGCCGGGAATAATCGGCTGTTTTATTCTGCCTGATCTACAGCTACGCCATCTTTAGGCTTGAACTGCTTGTCGCTGATACGGAATTTATCGCGGCGATCACCCATCAGAATGCGCAGATCGCGAATGCTCAAGTCACTGACTTCGTGCATACGAATCAGCAACGAAGCACCGACCGGCAAACGGCGATGGCGAATTTTGCTGATCACCGGCGGTGCAACTTCCAGTGCACGTGAAAGAGCTGCGTCGTTTTTCAGATGCAGTTTTTCGATCAGCGAATCCAACAAGTGATTAGGATCATAAGCAACTTGATCAGCAAGTCGGTTACTAGTCATTTGGCTATCCGGAGTAGTCATAATATCTTCGATTCAAAAGTCAAAGGTGGAATGGGGGAAATGCAAAAATCTGCAATTTCATCATCTACTTCTTGGAGTGTTGCCACAATACTAAAGTTGCAAACGGTGATGATTTTTCTGAATCTTTCATATGAAAAAATTAACCACAGGCAATCAATATAGCAAGAAATTCCAAAAAAGCAATTGAAAAACAATGTTCTTTTAATACCTTATTGGGCCACACAGCGCGCTTAGAGTTCCTCAAAACAAGCTTTCTTTTTGAAAAATTAACAAAAAGAAACCAAATTGGTGGGCGAGCCTCAATAAGGAGGCGTCTACTTTTTATATAAGGATGAAATACGATTGTGAAAGAGTTAATTGAAATATTTATTGATAAAAATCAACGTGTGGTCAATTAATTATCTGGTTTTTGGTTTCAAATCCAGTTCTTGCCACCCTCGGTGACCCAGCTTGCGCAAGGTTTCCATATTTTTTTCAAAGATCATTTCAGCCTCCGGAAAGGCCTCCACCGCGCGCGCTATGCTGGTTTCGCGCAATAAATGCAAGATGGGATACGGCGAACGGTTGGTGTAGTTTTCAATATCGTCGGCTAGGGTTCCCGCAAACTGATAATCGGGATGAAAGCTTGCAATCTGAATGTCGCCATCCAGCTCTAGCTCTTCGACCAGATTATCGGCCACAGTCAAAAAGTCGTTGTAATCGAAGAAGTCGCCCAAGGTATCTGGAAGAATGAGCAAAGTGGTATCAGTCTTGGCAGGATCGGCGGCTTGCAAAGCCAGTAGCTCAGCTTCCAGCTCTGCTGCTAACAACGCAACATCGTTGGCCGCACTGACCACATAGCGTATCTGTTGTTTGACATAGACCGCTTTGGCGAACGGACAAAGGTTAAGTCCGATGACCGCTTTTTCTATCCAGGCCTGAGTCTCGGCAATCACCGAGTTGTCGTGATGGTCTATAGAGTTCGGGGAAGTTTGCATTAGTGTGTTCTCGTTAAGCACCCATTTTAAACGTTTGAATTCACGAATGATTTCTGAACGCATGAACGAGGGCGGCATCGTTTGCCTACTGTTATCAATAAAGCGAAAAAATCATCGCTGGGCTGACGATAGATCGGCTATTCTTGCGAGCGCGATATGCAACTGCATGAGGCTGCGTGCACAGCGCGCTGATTGAATTTCTTTTTTCCCTCTACGCCTTTTATACAAGTACATCCATGGCTCTCAAATCCACCATCTTCAAAGCCGATCTGCAAATTGCCGATATGGACAGGCAGTATTACGACGGACATATGCTGACCATCGCACGTCATCCATCCGAAACCGATGAGCGCATGATGGTCAGGATCATGGCGTTCGTTTTGCATGCGAGTGAGGCGCTGGTGTTTGGCAAGGGACTGAGTGCAGACGACGAGCCTGATTTGTGGCTGAAGGATTTAACCGGAGCGATCGACCTGTGGATCGAAGTTGGTCAGCCCGATGAAAAACGTATTCTCAAAGCCTGCGGTCGCTCAAATCAAGTCATCATTTACAGCTATAGCAGCATGAGCAATATCTGGTGGAATCAGATTGCCAGCAAGGTGGATAGAGCGAAAAATTTGAGTGTGTTCAATTTGCCGGCTGCGACCAGCCAAGCCCTCGCCAAACTCGCGCAAAGGAATATGCAATTGCAATGCACAATTCAGGACGCGCAAGTCTGGATCAATGGAGAGGGTGAATCACTGCTGATCGATTTGCAGACATTGAAAATTCCTGCGGATACGACACGATAATTGTCGCGTCGTATTGCATTGATTCGCATTGATTCGTTGTCGTCTTACCGCATTCAGTAATTACGCGCAGCCCGCACTGCACGACTTAAATCAATCACAGACATCGCGTAAAAGAAGCTGCGATTGTATTGAGTGATTGCAAAAAAGTTGGGCGCGCCCAGCCAGTATTCGCTGGCATCTGCGCCATTCTGTAAATCAACCAGACCAAACAACATATTCTCCGGCGGCTCTATCACTGGCGTCACGCCTGCTGCCTTCATCTCTGCCACACTGAATTTTGCCTCTAGTCCCTGGCCGATAAAACGCTGCCAGTTTTCTGTCATGTCTACTTTGGCCGGGAATACGGTAGGTTCACCTTTACGCCAGCCATGTTGAACCAGGAAGCTGGCGACGCTACCGATTGCATCAACCGGTGAATTGCGTAAATCGATATGGCCGTTGCCGTCGAAATCGACCGCGAATTTTCGTATGCTGCCTGGCATGAATTGCGGCCAGCCGATCGCGCCGGCGTAGGAGCCCAGCAACGAGAAGGGATCGATGCGCTCATCGCGTGCGAACAATAAAGTGTTTTCCAGTTCGCCGCGGAAATAGTTCATGCGTGCAGTGCGATTGGGAGTGTCGGGATAGGCGAAGGCCAGCGTTGTGACGGCATCCATCACACGGAAGTTGCCGGTGTTGCGACCGTATACCGTTTCTACGCCGATGATGGCGACGATGATTTCTGCTGGTACGCCATATTGTGCTTCCGCACGAGCCAGCGCATCGGCATAGGTATTCCAGAATGCGACACCCGCGTCAATGCGCACCGGTTCGACGAAGCGGCTGCGATAGGCGGCCCAGTTCTTCGGCTTGCCGGGGGGCGCGGGTTTCATCAACTGGATCGCGCTGTCGACATAGTGTGTCTTGTTCAAGGTCGCTTGCAGCTCCTTCTTGTCGAAGCCGTTTTTCTCAACCATTTGATCGATAAAGGCGGCGACGTCGCTCCATTGATTGAAGTTGGCGAATTCATCGCCTTGTACCGGTTTGACGACTTTCTTGGCCTTGACCTGAGTAGTCGGTTTTTTGTCGTGCTCATGGGCAAAGGCACAGCCGGTCAGTGCCAACACAGACGAGAGTGTCACTAGCGATGCATGCTTGGAAAATAATTTCATCGAGATTTCTTCAGTAGGGATGTGAGTTTGGACAGCACGCCGGGCAATGCGGATTTTTCAAGCGGACGGTAACGTGCTGCCTCATAAATAATCAGGAAATTCTTGACTGCGTGTTTCTGCTCCTGCGTGAGACTGGAAGCGGAAGCCAGCAATCGTATGGAATAGGAGCGTGGCCCTTCATGTGCCTGCCGCGGATAGCCGTGCTGCGCCATTTGCTTGCCGAGCCTTGCATAGACAGCATCGAGTGGATCTAGTTGCTTGCGATTGGCAAGTAAAGGAAGAGCGATCAGCAGCGTTAACATGCCACCGATTGCAAACATCAATGCGGTCATGGTGCGCCAGTCGATGTTACCGAAGCCCAGCGACTGTAGCAAACCCTTTTGCCTATCCGGCGTGTAATTCAATACCCATTGATTCCAGCCATTGTTGACAGCATCCCAACCAAAGCGGATTTTTCTCAGCCAGGAATCCGCACCGACATTCATATTGATCAAGCCGCCGAAGGCCGGTGAGGTCGCCGCGCTACGATTGCGTTCTATGCGTTCGGGCGCGACGGCAGCCGTGGGATCCACGCGTACCCAGCCGCGTGCGGTGATCCAGACTTCCGCCCATGCATGGGCATCGGATTGCCGTACTGTCATGAAACCATCGACCGGATTTATTTGGCCGCCTTGATAGCCGGTGACCACACGGGCCGGAATATCCATGGCCCGCATCATCACGACGAAAGCGCTTGCGTAATGCTCGCAAAAACCGGCGCGTGTAGAAAAAAGAAATTCGTCCACACCGTTGCGACCCAGTAGCGGCGGCTGCAGTGTATAGCTGAATTTTTCTTGCCGGAAAAATGTCAATACAGCGTTTACGGCATTCCAATCGTCAGCGTATTGCTGGCGCAGTGCAGCCGCGAAGGTGAGCGTGTTGGGATTGTAACTGGCGGGCAGCTCCAGCCACTCCTGCAAGGAAGTGCGCGTTTCGTCAGGCTGCAGATCGTAGTCCAGATAGGATGTTACATCGTAGCGGATGCGGGCCGTGATCGGGCGTTCCGACAGCAACTGAAAATCAGGAGAAATGCCGGTGCGGTTATTCAGTAATTGTGGCGCAACTTCAGGCAGTTCGAGAGCAAACAGCCACGGCCGTGAATTCGGTTCCTGCGTGATTTGATAGCGTACCGGCGTGCCGCGTGGTGTCCACATGATTTGCTGGCTTGCCTGATTACGCAATGGTCGTTTGGTCCACGTGCGTCCATCGTATTGGCTGAGCACAATGCCGCGCCAATACAGTTTGGAATTGTCCGGCGGAGGATCGATGAACTTGACGCGAAAGGCGACGTCCTCCGACAAGGCCAGTTTGGAAATATTCCCCGGTGTCATATTGTCGGACAGACCGCTGCGCCCGGCGTTGGCATCGGCCGGCATGCCCCACAGCGGACCCTGGATGCGCGGGAACAATACAAACAGCGCGACCGTTAGCGGAACTGCCAAAGCAAAAATGCTTGCGCCCAATCGCAGGCGCTTGCGTAAAGGCGGCACTGCATCGGTATATTGAAAAGACAGTTGTGCAGTCAGCATGGCGATCACTGCAGCGATCATCAATAGCGCGGTGGCGATGGTTTGCGAATAAAAGAAAGTTGTCAGCAGTAGAAAAAAGCTCAAGAACACCACGACAAAAAGATCGCGACCGGCGTGCATCTCCAGCAATTTGAACGCGAGCAGCAGTACCAGCATCGCCACGCCCGCCTCTTGTCCGAAAAACGTTTTGAACGTGAGATACACGCCGCCCATCGTCAACACGGCAAGGGGCAATAGCAGCCAGCGTGGCGGCATGCGATTGCCGCGGAACGTGATCCAGCCGCGCCACGCCATCAATCCGATGCAGAGGGTGCTTATCCAGAGCGGCAGGTGGAGGGCGTGCGGGGCCAACACCAATCCGCAGGCAAACAAGAGAAGCAAGGTGTCGGCCTTGGCACGCGACATCGGACGTGTCGTGCGCGCTGCCATAGGCAATACCTTATGCAGGAAACTCACGCTGTACGCTCCGATGCTGCCGACGTGCTTGCTTCCTCATTTCGTTCATATAGCGCGAGCGCACGCAGGCAGGCAGCCTGATGCGCGGGCCCGACAGCTGGCGTGAAACGGGTGCTGCCCAGATGGAATGCATAAGGCAGGCCACGCATTTCTGCTGCGAGCACCCAATGCGTCATGCGTGCCAGCTTCAATTCGATATGCATTGCAGGCGGCAATCGGTCGAAATCCAGGGCCAGTTCGCTGCGGGCGCCACCTTCAAACTGTTTGGTCACCAGCGCACCGCCATCGATGCGTGCGATCTGTCGCCATGCCAGCTGGCGTATCGAATCACCTGCCTGATAGGCGCGTATGCCGGCAAAATCGTCATGACCGGCGTGACCATGGCCATCGGCCTTTTCGCCATCGCGTACGGGAAGCGGTGGACCATTTTCTTCCGGTTGCGGATAGACCAGTACGCGCATCGCAGGTTGCCAGTAACTCCATGCTCGCAACAAGCCGAGCGGGAAACGGGTTTGCAAACGGATGCGAGGTGCATTCAGCCAGCCGCGTTCCTGAGTGGGCGCAGCGAGCGTCACGCTGCGACTACAGTCGGCTGCAATATCGGTTACGTGATCGATTGCAGGCAAATCAATATGGATGAAATTAAGCCAGATCGCATAGCGATCATGCTTGCGACGATTGCTCAGATGCAGTTCGAATTGCGCATCTTCACCGGCGAAGACCGCTGGCGTGCTCCCTGGTCGCAAATACAGATGTGCCAGATTGCGGAAGGTCAGATGCATGTCGACGACGGCACAAGCACCCAGCAAAAACGTCAATGCAAAGCCCAGGCTAAGACTGTAGTTGACCGAGCAGAGAAACAGCACGATCAGCATCACGCCGAATGTGAGGCCGGCGCGGGTGGGCACGATGAAGACGCGGCGCTGGTTCAGAAAGACTTCACCTGCTTCCGCATCGCGCAGCCTGAACAGCCAACGGCCGGTCCAGTAATGAAACATGGTTCGCAAGGAAGGGCGCATGACGCTAGCGGTTTTGATATGAACGGCTGATTAAACGCTGACTGATTTCATTAGTTGCAACACCATGTCGCGACTGCTCAAGGCATTGCCGGCGATCGATTTCAATGCGCGCAGCCTGTGTGCTGCAACCGGCACCAGTACCGCCTGCACGTCTTCCGGAATCACGTGGTTACGTCCCTCCATCGCCGCCCATGCGCGGGCAGCTTGCAGAAGTGCGATGGTGGCACGCGGACTCAAGCCTTCGGCGAACATCCCGTTCTGACGGGATGCTTGTGCCAGTGCCTGGATGTAATCGATCAGGGTTGACGATACGTGAATGTTTTTCAGTTCAGCCTGTGCCGCGATCAAATCGGCAGGCTGCATGGCCATGCGCATCGACTTCAGCAAAGTGCGTCTGTCTTCACCCATCAGCAGGGCGCGTTCGGAAGCGGCATCCGGATAACCGAGCGACAGGCACATCAGAAATCTATCCATCTGCGATTCAGGCAAGGGGAACGTACCGATCTGATGCGTAGGATTTTGCGTCGCGATCACAAAGAATGGTTGCGGCAGGCTGCGCGTCACGCCGTCGGATGTGACCTGGCGTTCTTCCATCGCCTCCAGCAGTGCAGATTGCGCTTTCGGCGTGGCACGATTGATTTCATCGGCCAGCAAGACTTGCGTAAAGATGGGACCAGGATGAAATACGAAGCCGTTCTTCTCGCGATCAAAGATGGAGATGCCGACCACGTCCGCCGGCAGCAAATCGCTGGTGAATTGCTGGCGATTGAATTGCAGGCCTAGCGAAATCGCCAGTGCGTGCGCCAATGTGGTTTTACCCACGCCCGGTACGTCTTCGATCAATAGATGGCCGCCGGCCAAGAGGCAAACCAGCGCCTGGCGTATTTGCAAATCCTTGCCAACAACGATTTCACTGACTTGTTTCGCGACTGCATGCACTTTTGCGAACATTCGATTTTCCGTAGCAGAGTGAGG
Organism: Herminiimonas aquatilis; assembly: GCF_042665175.1. NCBI lineage: Bacteria > Pseudomonadati > Pseudomonadota > Betaproteobacteria > Burkholderiales > Oxalobacteraceae > Herminiimonas > Herminiimonas aquatilis. The sequence continues at coordinate 631,623 of NZ_JBHTCC010000001.1, read as the reverse complement.
GGACATGCGCGCCATTCGCTGCATCAGGATGCGCGCGCAGTGTGTCGGATCCAGGATTTTGCTATCGCCACAGATCGCCACAGAGATTCTATGCGAGATTGGCTCTTCGGTGACGGAGCCTTGGGATAAACGCGCGTTAGTCCGGCTTTAATCCTGCTTTTGCTTACGGACCACGAACCAGCCAGCGACCACGGTGAAGGTAGCAACAATGCCAGCCACGATCCAGAATCCGTATGCATGTTCAGCCAGCGGCACGCCGCCTACATTCATGCCGAGCAGGCCGGCAATGATGTTGATAGGCAGCGCAAGCACCGTGACGATGGTCAGCACGTACAGGCTGCGGCTGTTTTCTTCATTGACCTGGGCGGCAATCTCCTCCTGCAGCAACTTGATGCGCTCCTGTAGCGAACTCATGTCGCTGAGGACAACGGAGAATTCTTCGGTGGATTGGCGCAACTCTTGTGTATCGATTTCGGCGACCCAGGTGGGCGGCTTTTGCAGCAAGCGGAAAAGGGCTGCCGGCTCCGGGGCCAGCAATCTTTGCAATCTCACCAGTATCCGTCGCAGTGCACCCAGATCGCTGCGCTGCTTGTTCAAGCGCCCCGCCAGCAAATTGTCTTCGACCTTGTCGACGCGGGCGACCGCATCGCGCACGATACGCACCAGCACGTCGGCTTGATCGCGCAGTAGATGCACCAGCAGCTCGACCGAAGAACGCACGGTGTCGCCACGCTCGACCGCCTGGCGCAGACGTTCTATCGATTTCAGGGGCGTGCGCCGCGCGCTGATGACCACGCCTTGCGCCACGCTCAGCCATAGCGTGGCGATGTCGGCCGAATCCAGTGAAAAATTATGCAGCACGTCGTTGACGACTGCGATCAGGGTATTGTCGGCAAGCTCGATGCGCGTCGAGCGCGAGCCATCGTGCAAGGCTTCATTGAATTCTTCGGCCACGCCTGCGTGTTCGCCTATCCATTTTTCGCTGGCCGTATTGCTCAGGTTGAAGTGCAACCAGATGAATTCGCTGCTCGCATGTCCTGCTTGTTCGCGCAACCACATCAATGCTTCGGATGAGCTGATCAACCTGGCCGGTGCATCAGGCTTGAACAGAAAGCCCCAGATCAATCCGGACTGATCCGAACCGTAGTTAAGGCTGGCCTGAGTGATCATTGCGCGAGTCGCGAGCGTGCGCGCGCTGGCCGATCAAGGGAGTCTGGTTTGCAGCAAGAGAAAGTGAGGCGAGAGCGATGCACGATAGACAAGTTTGTTCGAGGTGCGGCTTTGGGTGCGATGAAAGAGCCGCACCAAAAATTGGTCGGGGCCATTTCCGCGCCAGGCCCCGATGGCGCTGGAAGCAAATGCTGCGCCCAGGATATGACGTAGGTATGACAAAGTGAGGGAATTGAGGGCAAAATCGGGTCAGGAGCGCAATCGGCTGTCTCTGGTAGGGCCGTGAGCAGGTAAAATAGCGCCTTGCTTCCCACAGATAAAGTCACGCATGTCCATACAATGGTACCCAGGCCACATGAACGCCGCCCGCAAAAAGGCGGCGGAAGCCATGGAAAAGGTCGACATGATCATCGAAGTGCTGGACGCGCGCGTGCCGCAGGCCAGTTGCAATCCGATGATCGAAGAATTGCGCACCTTCCGTCAGCGGCCCTGCCTCAAGATCCTCAACAAGAGTGACCTTGCCGATCCTGCCGCGACGCAGCAGTGGCTGGATTTTTACAACAAGCAGAAGAATGTGCATGCCGTCGCGCTCAGTTGCAAGAAGCCGTCCGACGTCGCCAAGATTCCTGCACTCAGCATGAAGATTGCGCCGCATCGCGGTACGGCCTTGAAGCCTTTGCGCATCATGATTATGGGTATTCCCAACGTCGGCAAATCGACCTTGATGAACGCGCTGCTCAAGAAGCGTGTTGCCAAGGTAGGTGATGAACCTGCGGTGACCAAGATGCAGCAGCGCCTTTATCTCGGCAATAACATTGTGCTGACCGATACGCCGGGCATGATGTGGCCAAAGATCGCGTATCCGAGCGATGGCCTGATGCTCGCGGCCAGTCATGCGATCGGCAGCAATGCATTGATTGAAGAAGAAGTTGCGACATTTCTGGCCGATATCATTCTGGCGCGTTATCCCGCGCTGATAGCAGCCCGTTACGGCATGAAAACGGAAGGTATCGATGGCGTCAGTGTGATCGAAGGCGTGGCTGTACGTCGCGGCCTGCGTATCAAGGGCGGTGATCTCGATCTGGAAAAAGCTGCGCATATTTTCCTGCAGGATTATCGTACCGGCCTGCTGGGGCGCGTCAGCTTGGAGACGCCCGAAAGTCGCGTCGAATTGCTGGCGACTTTCCAGCCGCCGCCATCATTGAGCGATGTGGAAGGCGAGCCTGAGGAGGCAGAAGAAGAAAGTCCCGACGAAACATTCGACCGACGACGTTAATAAAAAAGGAATCGAAAAATCGATTCCTTTTTTTATTCTGTCTCGTTACTTTCTTGCTAAAAAGCTTATGCCCCCAAGATTGTAGAGACGGTATTTACAGTGGAAGGCAATTCCATCTTGCTAGGCTTGGATCTTTTCATCATCTCCCTTTTCATGATTGCTTGCGCTAGGTTCTGTTGTATCGACCTGCATCGCCGCCGGCGCGATACCTGTCATGACGACATAGCCGGATTTTTCCGATTCCGGTACCGCAGGCGCAGCGCGTATCCTGAGTACCGTGAAGATGGATAGCGCTCCCAGCACGACTGCGAAGAACAGCATCAGACTCTCAGGGTTTAACAGATCCATGATTACGCCTGCAATCGTTGGGCCGAGCGCGGCACCAATGCCGTGCACCAGCAAGAGTCCACCAGTGACTTCAAGCAGACGTGACGAGTCGATCAAATCGTTGACGTGAGCGACGCTCAGACCATATAGCGTAAAGACAAAACCTCCATACAGTATGCCAACCAGAATGAGTATTTCTTCCGAGGCTCGTGAGAATGCAAAGCCCAGCAATGCGAGGGAAGCGCTGGCAATGCAGACCCATAGCATGACGTAACGCCTGTCATGTCGATCCGAGTAATGGCCAACCGGCCATTGGAAGGCGGCACCTCCGAGAATGGTTGCTGCCATAAAGGTTGCTACCCCTACATCGGTAAAACCAACTCCTTGGGCATAGGCTGCTCCCAGGCTGTAGAAGGCGCCATTAAGCAGGCCGGAGCCGACTGCGCCTACTACTCCAAGTGGTGAAGTCTGGTAGAGATTTCGCAAACCAAGGTGTGGACGTTCGACTGCCGCTGGCTGCGAGATAGGTGTTAGCGTGATGGGGAGTAGAGCGAATGAAAAGAGAACCGAAACCAGCGCAAACGGGACGAAGCCAAACTTGTCGCCGACCAGAATCAACCACTGTCCCAGCGCCAGCGCGACAAATGTTACTGACATGTAGATTGCAAAGACCTTGCCGCGATGTTGGCTGGGTGCCAGTGTATTGAGCCAGCTTTCGATCACGATATACAAACCGACGATGCACACACCGGTGGTCAGGCGCAAGGCGCCCCAAAACCAGGGGTCTATCCATAATGCATGCAAAATCGGCATCATCGATGCGATAGACGCCATCGCAGCAAATGCGCGTATATGTCCGATGCGACGTATCAGCGCAGGGCAATAAATTGTGCCGACGACATAGCCGACAAAATAAGCAGACATGATGAGGCCAGTCACCATGCCAGAGAATTCTGCTAATCCGGCGCGCAGCCCCAATACTGAAAACAGCAAGCCAACACCCACCACCATCACGCCGGCGCCACTCAGCAATGAAGACAGTGGTAGAAGTAATCCCCGCATGGTTCACTATCCCGATCTAAAGTGGTTTGGCAGGTTCTTGCGCGGTCATTTGTTTCAAGCGACGGCGCAGTTCACGTTCCTGTCGTTGTTGCTCATTCCAGTCTTCGCGTATGGCTCGCCATAGGGCAATGACCATCAAGAGAATCACCATCGTGAACGGCAAGGCAAATACAATCGTTGCCGTTTGCACAGCCTTGAGACCGCCAGCCAGCAGCAGCGAGATGGCGATCCCGGCGACTAATATGCCCCAGATGGTTTTGACCTTGGCCGATGGATCAGGATTGCCGCCTGTGCTCATGATGCCGAGTACCAGCGTGGCAGAGTCTCCGGAGGTCACGAAAAACACGAGTACCAGCAACGTTGCGACGATGGACATGATCAGACCAAATGGCATCGCATTGAACATGGTGAACAGTGCAGTGGATGCGTCAAGTTTGACGGCAGCCGCAATCGGTACGTGTTGCCATATTTCCATGTACAACGCCGTTCCGCCAAACACGGAAAACCAGATGAATGCTGCGAGTGAAGGCGCAATAACGGTACCTATAATGAACTCCCGGATAGTGCGACCACGCGATACGCGTGCGATAAATACGCCGACGAATGGCGACCAGGAAATCCACCACGCCCAGTAAAAAATCGTCCACCCACCTACCCATTGACTCTCGCGAAAAGGCGTCATACGCAGACTCATTCTGATGAATTCACTCAGATAAGAACCCAAGGTATTTGTCAGTGTGTCGATGATCGCGACAGTCGGGCCGATGATGAAAATGAACAGCGCCAAGACCAGTGCCACGATCATGTTGAGGCTGGATAGAATTTTGATGCCCTTGGTTACGCCGGTGACGGCAGAGGTGACGAAGAGCGATGTCGTTACCAGGATGATACATACCTGAGAGGAATTGCTCACGGCAAGGCCGAACACGGTATGCAGACCACTATTGATCTGGAGTGCGCCCATACCCAGCGATGCCGCAACACCGAACGCGGTTGCAATCACTGCGAGTACATTGAAGAGTCCTGACATGCGTCGAATAGGCGCCCAAGGCAGGCTACTGATCGATTCACTGATCAGTGCTTTTCCTTCGCGGCGATACTGGAAGAAGGCGATGGCCAGCGCAACCACGCCATATACTGCCCATGGGTGAAGTCCCCAGTGGAAGAAGGCATAGCGCATACCCGCATTGGCTGCTTCTGGCGAGCCGGGTAGTACTCCCGGCGGCGCAGTCATGTAGTGAGAGATCGGTTCCGCGACTCCCCAGAACACAAGGCCGATGCCCATGCCGGCAGCGAACAACATAGAGAACCATGACCCCATGGAAAACTCGGGCTCGTCGTCTTCGTTGCCGAGTTTGAGGTCGCCGTAGCGACTAAACGCCAGGAAAAAAGCAAACACCACCAGACCCAGTACGGTCCATAAATAGAGCCAGCCAAAATTCTTGGTGATACTGGCGAGCGCAGTCTCGAAAACCATACTCAATGACGAAGGGGAGAAAATTCCCCACAAGACAATCAGCAAGATGCAACCGGCGGAAATAATGAGCTGCATAGCGCCCTCCCATAAATTGTTATTGAAGCTGGATGTCAGCGAATTGATTTTTTCTTGCGCAAAAATATTCAGGCGCAGTTCTCTGTCGAACGGCCCAATGTCATGCATGCAAGGAGCCATCGATGTGCTGCGTAACTCATTCGACGATGCTTGGCTAACTATAGACCTTCGTCATATTGCCGAATCTAGAACGTGTGGGTGATGCCCAGCGCCATTCCCGTTTTGGCATCTACAAGCTGTTCACGATACAGGTCTGCATATAGCGTGGTGCGTTTTGAAAGCGTATGAACATAACCGGTGCTGATTTTATGGTTGTCATTTTTTTGATTGCGACCGTACCCCGCGCGGATCATATCGGCACCGATGGCATAAGTCGTGGCGATCAACCAGGTACGCTCAGCAGTCAAGCCAGTCTGTCGGGTTTGAGCATGCGAGCCCATAATGGTTGCGTCCCCGATTGAGTATTTCGCCGCCAGATAAAAAATATCGTCGTTGCGTGCGTTGACTTCATACGATGCCGCAGCCGAGAAAGCATCTTTGCTATAGCTTATGGATGTGCCGCGTGCACGACTGCCTGCGGCAGCGTCATCATCGATCTTGATTGCGGCCTGGACAGCGATACCGTTCCAGGTCGGACTGCTGTAGAAAAATCCATCACTGATGCGCGAAAAATCAGCGTATCCCAATTCAATGTCATGTACGCCATCGCTGCTGTAACTGCCGGTTTGATACGAAGCGAGCGAAGCATTGAAGCCGCTGTTTACCCAGGGCTCATACTTCCATACGGTGTTCCATAGCGGCGTGAGTGCGCGTCCGAGGTGGACTGTGCCGTAGTCTTTACTCGCCAATCCGACGGTTGATTCGCCTTGCCAGAAGGTGGTCGATCGTTCGGTTTCACCCGTGTCGAGTTTAAATCTGGTTTCGATATTGAATATGGCCTCAAGCCCATTTCCCAAATTTTCCCTGCCACGAAAACCTAACCAGTTGTTATAGCCGCGCTCCATTTTTGGTGAGTCGCCACTTTCCTTGACTATGCCTATGTCTATATAGCCATACATCTCGACATTCGATTGTGCTGAGGAATAAGTGGAGGAGAGTAGCGCAATCATGGCAATTGCGATGTATGCAGGACGAATGGAAATGATCTTGTCTTCCTTTATATAAAGAGGAAAGGGCATGTCGCTTTGGTTGAAAGCATCATGTTCTGGACAGCACGAATTTTATTGGCAGTGATGCCTGTGGTGTTGCAATTGAATCGAATCCGTTTGCAGTATCGATAATGCAATCGCATGGCGACGTTGCATTAACGGGCTTGCAGCATCGGTAAAAATATGACCGTCAGCGTTGTTTGACGGGATGCGAAATGAAGATGCTGTGAATGAAAGGCGCGGGCTTCAGTGTGAATTGCATTGGAAGCGGTTGTCGCGACTTGCTTTTATGATTCCGCGACGATGATCTTGCACGGATAGCGGCCATTATATTATGTTGCAATGCAGCATGCAAGCTGGAGCTTTAGCGTGCGGCGTTAAAAAACCCCGCAAGGTCTTGCAACCTTGCGGGGTTTTTTGAAGGTATTGATACAGAAGTATCGTTACCAGATACGACTTACATCATGCCGCCCATGCCACCCATGCCGCCCATGCCACCCATGTCGCCGCCAGCTGGTTTGTCTTCAGCGATTTCAGCAACCATGCAGTCAGTGGTCAGCAACAGTGCAGCGATCGAAGCAGCATTCTGCAATGCCGAACGGGTCACTTTAGCTGGATCGAGAACACCCATTTCAACCATGTCGCCGTAGGTACCGTTGGCTGCGTTGTAACCGAAGTTACCTTTGCCTTCGAGTACTTTAGCCACAACCACGGATGCTTCTTCACCGGCGTTTTGCACGATCATGCGCAGTGGTTCTTCCATCGCACGCAATACGATGCGGATACCAGCTTCTTGATCCGAGTTGTCGCCTTTGACATTGATGTTGGCACGTGCGCGCAACAATGCAACGCCGCCGCCAGGAACGATGCCTTCTTCGACTGCAGCGCGAGTAGCGTGCAATGCATCTTCAACGCGTGCTTTTTTCTCTTTCATTTCAACTTCGGTAGCTGCACCGACTTTGATGACTGCAACGCCGCCTGCCAATTTGGCAACGCGTTCTTGCAGTTTTTCGCGGTCGTAGTCCGACGTTGCTTCTTCGATTTGCGCGCGGATTTGTTTAACGCGTGCTTCGATGTTGATAGCTTGGCCGTTACCGTCGATCAGCGTGGTGTTTTCCTTGCCGATTTCGATACGTTTAGCCTGGCCCAATTCTTCCAGCGTGATTTTTTCCAGTGTCAGACCGACTTCTTCAGCAACGACTTGGCCGCCGCTCAAGATAGCGATGTCTTCCAGCATGGCTTTACGACGATCGCCGAAGCCTGGTGCTTTAACAGCGCAGGTTTTCAGAATGCCGCGGATGTTGTTCACAACCAGAGTTGCCAGTGCTTCGCCTTCGATGTCTTCTGCGATGATCAGCAGTGGACGACCGGCTTTAGCGACTTGTTCCAATACCGGGAGCAGGTCACGGATGTTGGAGATTTTCTTGTCGCACAACAGGATGAACGGATTTTCCAGAATTGCAGTTTGCTTTTCTGGGCTGTTGATGAAGTATGGCGACAGGTAGCCGCGGTCAAATTGCATACCTTCAACGATATCGAGTTCGTCGTTCAGGGATTTGCCGTCTTCAACAGTGATGACGCCTTCCTTGCCGACTTTTTCCATCGCTTCAGCGATACGCTCGCCGATCGAGTAGTCCGAGTTCGCCGAGATCGCGCCAACTTGAGCGATTTCTTTGGTTGTTGTACATGGTTTTGCGATCAGTGCGAGTTGTTCGACAGTTGCTGCAACAGCTTTGTCGATACCGCGTTTCAGATCCATAGGGTTCATGCCGGCTGCAACGTATTTCATGCCTTCGCGAACGATCGCTTGTGCCAAAACGGTTGCAGTAGTGGTGCCGTCGCCTGCGTTGTCGCTGGTGCGGGAAGCCACTTCTTTCACGAGCTGTGCGCCCATGTTTTGCAATTTGTCTTTGAGTTCGATTTCTTTCGCAACCGATACACCATCCTTGGTGACGGTAGGCGCGCCGAACGAGCGTTCCAGCACCACGTTACGGCCTTTAGGGCCCAAGGTGACTTTCACTGCGTTGGCCAGAACGTTTACGCCTTCGACCATTTTGGCGCGCGCTGCGTCGCCGAAAATAACTTCTTTAGCTGCCATGTTTAATACTCCTGAAATTCGTTAAGTGATTCGCGTTGAGCGATATGGATCACTGTGGATGAAACCGGTTTCGATCGCTGCAGCGGTGCCGCGCGTTCGAAAAATCGGCATCACTTTTGTACGATTGCCATGATGTCTTCTTCGCGCATCACGAGGACTTCGTTGCCCTCGACTTTGACTGCTTGACCTGCATATTTGCCGAACAAAACGCGGTCGCCGACTTTAACATCGAGTGGGCGAACTTTGCCGTCGTCGAGGATTTTGCCGTTACCGATAGCCAGAACTTCACCTTGATCAGGCTTTTCAGCAGCTGCTTCAGGAATGATGAGGCCGGACGCAGTTTTTGTTTCCTGGTCGAGGCGCTTGACGATGACGCGATCGTGCAAAGGACGAAGGTTCATACAAACTCCTTAGTTTTCAATAAGTTAGGATAATTTTTGCGGCACTTATGCTGCAAAGCATGCTTTACAGTGCATTCGTGCCGCACCAGAAAGTTGGGTCGACCGAAGAGGAATTGTTAGCACTCTACTTCGACGAGTGCTAAGTATAGGGACGGTTCCCTGATAATTCAAGTGATGATGACGAACATAAAATTAATCAGCTGCTTGTCATTTCCCGCCACTGGGGATTTGAACTGTGGCTGAAATACCCATGGTTTTGTCGGAAACCCGGTTTCCTTAAGTCATATGATTCCTCAAGAACTTGTTAAAGGTCTTGGCAAACGGGAAGTTCTTGAGTCGGTTCATCAAAAACAATTGATTCTGAAAAAAACCGTAAGAGGAATTGTATGGTTTCCATCGAAGAACTTATCTTCCTGTGTTTTCTCTCGGCGACCCTGCTATTCGTAATGTTTCATATTTTCCGTTTTCGCCTGCTGTTGACGGGGTTGCCCCGTCCAGCGAGGAGGTCGGTGGGTATGTTGCCGCTGTTGGCCGTATTGATGCCGGCCAACAGCGCGCTTGAATTCAGCGTGGCGCAGCAATCCCGCTCGCCGGTGGGATATGGGCTGGAATTGACAGGTTTTATCGTACTCGCGTTCATTATCGTCAATCTCATATGGCTGATCAGGTTCTCACCGAAACCGCAAAAAAAAATGATCATCCTCGCCCTTGGCGCGCATCCTGACGACATCGAACTTGGGTGTGGCGCCACCCTGCTGCGTTACAAGGTGGAAGGCCATGAAACGCACGGAATTGTGTTCTCGAACGGAGAAGGCGGTCTCCATGATCCACAGCTGAAGAACTGCAATCCGCGCAAAAGAGAAGCGGAAAGAGGTGGCCAAGTGATGCATCTCGACAGCCTGACCGTCATGGAATTTCCGGACACCAAGCTCAACACCAAACAGGAAGACATCATGCGCGTCATCGAGGAGTGCACGCGTCAACTCCATCCCGATCTGATCTTCACGCACAACCGCCACGATCTTCATCGTGATCATCGCGCCGTATACCTGGCCACGATGGAGGCCGCCCGTCGTGTCCCCACAGTGCTTTGCTATGAAAATCCGAATACCCCGTCCAGTTTCCAGCCGAATTGCTTCATTGAAGTGTCCTTGTATCTGGAGCACAAAATCAAAGCCTTGAAGTGCCACGCAAGCCAGCATATTTCGCGCCCTTATATGGAAGAAGACCTGGTGCAGAGCCTGGCAAGAGTGCGGGGAGGTCAAGCGCGTTTGCGAGCTGCCGAAGCATTCGAAGCCATTCGGTTCACTTTGTAACTATTTCAGCGATCCTCGCGGAGACGTACATGGCAAACAGTAAAAGTGTCCTGGTGACAGGGGCAGGTGGGCCTTCCGGAAAGGCGGCAATACATGCGCTCAAGGATAAGGGGTTCCGTGTGATCGCGGCCGATATGGCACCGACCGAGCATCGGGCAGATGCGTTCGCAATGGTTCTTCCAGCGGCGCACCCAATGTACCTGACACAACTGGACGACCTGCTCTCGACTTGGGAGATCAACTGGCTTTTTCCCACGGTCCAGGAAGAGCTGATCCTGGTTGCGGAAAAGGCTGACACGTATCGCAGGCGCGGGATCGCTGTTTACATGGCGAACCCTGACGCGGTGGCCATATGCAACGACAAATGGCTCACCGCACAAAGTCTGGCTGCGTGCGGCGTCGCAGTTCCCAGGAGCGCCATAGGTGAAGCCGGCTCGGCAGCCATACGGGGGCTGGGATTTCCCTGCGTCTCCAAACCAAGGGTGGGGCGCGGCGGCCGTCATGTCACGGTGCATGATCGGGCCGATATCGCGCTGGATATGAGCGTGGCGGATAGCAACCTCGTGTGGCAGCAATTTATGTCTGGCACCGAATACGATGTGCTGCTGATGATTCGGCGCAATCGTCCGGTATCGGAAATGATCGGTGCGATCTTCGAAAAGACGTCCTTACGTGAAGGACGCACTGGCAATGCGCTGACACTTGAACGGGTCGGCGTCCCGGATGTGTACGATCTCGCCTTGTCCGCCGCCCGGGCGCTGGATCTCGAGGGGCCGCTGGATATGGATATCCGGCGCGATATCAACGGTGTCGCGCACGTCCTTGAAATCAACGCACGGATCGGCGCGCATACGTACAAGGCGCCGGAGATTTTCGACGCCCTGGTGGATCTCTATGAAACCGGCTACCTGGGCGGATGAGCATGAATGACCTGCTCCTTATCCCCATATTGTTTTTCGGCGCCATCATTTTTTACTTCGGTTTGCTGGCGTTGGCCTATTTCCCTATGGCGTTAAGTTACTGCGTCTGGGAAGGCAGGCTCAAGGCGCGGGCCGGAGCCATCCATTACACACCGCGGGTGAGTGTGCTGGTGCCGGCCTATAACGAAGAGAAGACCATCTCGCCCAGTATTCAGTCGATCCTCGATTCCGACTATCCCGATTTTGAGGTGATCGTTGTCAACGACGGATCAACCGACGCCACTGAACGCGAACTACAGCCTTTCATTGCCGGGCGCCTTATTCGCTATTACGCAAAAAAAAATGGCGGCAAGGCGTCTGCACTCAATGTAGGGATAGCACGGGCGACCGGTGACATCATTTTTTTTACCGACGCTGATTCGCTTTTCGAAAAAAATACTATCCGAAACGGTGTTATGTATTTTTCCGATCCGACGATAGGCGCCGTAAGCGGCAACGATACCCCGCTGAATCCGAGAGGCGTATTGCAAAAAATGTTGGTGGTGACCTCTCACATCGGAACCGGCTTTGTACGGCGGGCGCTTTCCATGGTGTCCATATTGCCGATCATTCCCGGCAATCTCGGCATCGTGAGGTGGGATATCCTGCGCGCCATCGGAGGCTTTCGTGAAGTCTGGGGAGAAGACCTGGAAATCACCCTGCGGCTGCACCGTCACGGTGTGGGCATTGTCTATGGTGCCAGCACCAAGGTCATCGCCGAATGCCCACATAATTTGGCCGGTCTGTGGAAGCAGAGAGTGCGCTGGATCAGAAGCTACATCACTGTCCTCTCGATCCATCGCGACATGATCGGACGCACGAAATTCGGCAGATTCGGCATTTACATGTTGTTCAATATCGCTAACATGATGTTTATTCCCATCCTGCAAGCGCTCACTTTTTTTCTATTGCCGATGGCTCTTTATTTCGGTGTCATCAGCTTGCAAGCGATGGAGTGGGTCGCTTACCTGGGATTTGGCTATTTGTTTATCGTGGCGATCACTTCTATCCTGCTCGACAGGTCGCCGCGTGATTTGATCTACCTGCCTTACAGCATCGCGCTGATTCCCCTGAGTTTTGTCTACAGCGCCGTGGTGATTTACTCGATCTGGCTTGAGTCGCGCTCGCATGCTGCGGACTGGAACAAGCTTGAACGAAGAAACCCGCGCGAACTCTCACCGATCGACGATCCTTGTCGGCGCAGGCTGATGCTGGGTGGCGCTGCGGTCGCCGGTATGGCCGCAGCGGGGCCCCTGCTGCCAATCGACATCGATGCGCTGTATGCGAAAGTGACTGAATTACTTGAACCCGCAAGCCCGCCCGGCGGCAATCTGGTGGTGTCTATCCATTTCTCTGATTGGCCGGATTGGCGGAATGCCGATCAATCGCTGCTGCTTGCTCCCGAAGCGATACATGTGGACCAGGTTGCCATCTCCGCCGGACGGCCCGATTGGACATTTTTTCAATGGCAGGGGCGCGAACAATGGTGGAGCCCCGAACAGCAGAATGTGGAAGGCGACATGCTGGACATGAGCGTCGCACGCCTGAAGGCGAACGGGTATGCCACGATAGCCACCCTTGATGTGCTGGCCCCGCGCTATCTGCAGGCGAACCCGCACTGTGCCGCAGTCGATATTGCAGGCAAGTCCAGTCAGGAGATCGTGTGTTCCACTTGCCTTGCGCACGGTGATTACGGAGATTTACTGGATGCGGCATTCACCGCACTTGCTGCCAAAAATGAAATCGATGCAATTTGCATTACCGAGTTGTTCTATGACGTAAATTGCTTCGATGAACGATGCCGTGCCGCATTCGAAGCCTCGACCGGACGCACCACCTGGCCACGCGACGGCGAGGGAAAAATAGATTGGCAGCATCCTGCCGTAGGCAAGTGGCGATCCCAACAGGTGGCTCGAGCGGTCGCCAGGCTTTCCGCGATTGCGCGAACACATAAAAAGAAATTGCTGATGGATGTCAGGGTGAGTCGCGACGACCTTAGCCGTAACAGCAGGGAAAACGGCCAGGACTATCGTTTATTGCTGCCTCTGGTCCATCGCCTGGTGGTCTGGGATTACTTTGCCATGGATCGCTTGTCGCCGCAGGTTACCGCTAAGGTTGCCAGATACATGAGCCGCCATTTCGGACGAGGCCGCTATTGGCATTCAATAGGATTATGGAATGACAAGGGTGGTGCTATCGATGCCGAACAAATGGCATATGCCATACGCGCCGCCCGTCGAGGCGGTAGCAGCAATATCTGGGTTACGCCTGCCAAGGATTTGACAAGGTCACACTGGCAAGCCCTCGCAAGGCTCAAATTAGGAAAAGATTATGCTAAATCAAGTTAAGAGTGTGCCAATTTGACAACATTTCCAGTAAAGCCGGGGCGCGTTAAAAATTCTGCATTACTATCGATTTGACAATAAAACCGGATTTTCTTTAAAAATGAAGGGGACACAAATGAATCTCAGGACGAGGGGAAATATGTTGTCTAGCGGAGCGCTTCTGGCTTGTTTGTCCATTTCCGCGCCCGCATCTTCCGAGGAAACCGAGGCCGCACCTCAGCAAAAAGAAATGACTTACGGTGAAAAAGCGGACCAGGAAATCCAGAATTTCCGCTGGAACAACGCCTTGCAAATCTATCGTGACGAATTGGCTATCAACGAGAAAAATGCTGATGCGTGGCGCGGCATGGGCCGAATACTTCGTTGGCAGGGACATCTTGATGAATCGCGGCAGGCCTATGAAAAGGCGGCAGCACTGGAGCCGGACAATGCCAACGCCGCACTGGGGATTACCAGAACTTATTTTCTGGACCATGACTTCAAGCAGGCTGCCGCCGGCTACGCTTCCGCGCAGGAACGCTGGCCTCAAGACGAAGAAGTCCAGCAAGCCGCCTATGATTTTGCGCGCGAGAAAAATCCGCGGATTTATGGACGTTACGAACGGGATCTGACGTTCCGGACCAAAACCTACGGTGCCGGTCTACCCCTGCTGTCGCGCGAAGACATACAGCTGGAGTACGTCGAGGATGAGAGCCTGGGACAGTACGTGCGTAAAGACCAAAAAATCACATACGCGCACTACTTCGGCCTCAATAATTTTCTGGAATTCAGGTACAGGAAATCCGACTATTCGTATTTTGCTCCGGTAACGGATTTTTCTGCGATCGACAAGTTCGATGAATATCGATTGCGCTATGCCTATCCCTTTACCCCCGAGCAAGTAGGGACAGTGACTTACACGTACCGCCCTACCACGCTGGAAACGACGCAACAGTCTTACGATTCGACCAAAATCGAGTTTGAACTTCGTTCCCAGTGGTCGCCGCGTTTTGGAACCGTAGTCGGTGCGGGTCAATTGCGGGAGCTAAACAGCAATCCCAGTACCACCAGTGATCTCAGGAATACGAGTCTGGTAAAAGTCGGCGTGGACTATATGCTCACGCAGAAAGCGCAGGTGGCGGCCACCTACATCACCAATCCGGATCTGGACAATTCCATCAAGAGTAAAACCCTGCTTTTGCTTAGTTACCAATGGCGCGACAATCTGTCATCCCTGCTGCGCTATCGCTATGACGATTACAAGCAAGGTGGCAATCAGCGCATCTATTCATTGGCGTTGCGATATACGCCGGACGCGCACCTGTGGGTCGAGGTCGGGGCTTTGAGCGCGACCCGCGCCGGCCGCAGCGGGGTTTATCCGCAAGCGACGCTGATCTATAAATTCTGAATGTTTAATGGAATCGCGGCCGGACTGCAGGGGCCGATTGCCTAGGCAGGCGGAGAGCTCTTCTTCTGCCTTGGGTGAGTATTCGCATCAAAGTAACCAATCAGCCACAAGCAAAAATAACCATCAATTTGCATCACAAAGTCACCGCCCATTCGCATATTCAATGCACCACAATGATTCATGCGAATGTGGAGGTGATCAAATGTCCGCTATCGGCGGCGGTTTCAACCGCCTTTCAAGGCAGCCATTGGGGTACGTAGCCTGACTTTTTGTAAACATGCTGAAAATAATACTTCGATCCCCGTTACTCGTTCAAATGCCTCTTGAGTTAGTTCCAGCTGTCGACGTTCAAATCGAATGCGATTAACTATTCGTGTTCGCAACTTGAGCTGTTACATCCTTGCCGAAAATATTTATAAATTCTTGTAACCAATGCAATCTGGATGGCGTATTACCTTACAGATCGCCGGCAAACAGCGGTGTTAATACAGTGATCGTCTCATTCAACCTTGATCAAATGGAGTCACACATGAACGCACGTAACCTCGCAACCGCAGCTTTTACCTTTGCACTATCCGTCCTGAGTTCCCTTGCTGTTGCAGGCGAGATCAAGCCATTCAGCCAACAAGAGTTCGATCAGTTGAATAAAGCCGGACAGTCGGTCGTGCTCGACGTCACTGCACCTTGGTGTTCCGTCTGCAAGCAACAAAAACCCATCGTTGAAAATCTCATGAAGCAACCAGCCTATAAGGATGTGACGCTCATGACGATTGACTTCGATTCTTCAAAGCCGATTCTCAAGAACTTCAAGGTAACAATGCAAAGCACTCTGATCGCTTTCAAGGGAGGGAAAGAAGTTGGTCGCTCGATCGGTGACACAACACCTTCCGGTTTAGAGGCGTTGATCAAGAAGGCGGTCAATTAAATGGAGTTTGGGGTTGGTTCTTACGGTTTCGGTCTTTTGGCTGGAGTTCTTTCGACGCTTTCGCCATGTGTTTTGCCAATCATTCCTATCCTGCTCGGCTCGGCAACCAACGCACACAAGCGTGCGCCGTTAGCTCTTGCAGTTGGATTGGCGATCTCCTACGCTGTTATAGGGACGACGATTGCGTGGGCAGGTTCTGCGCTGGATATTGACGTATCGATCTTTCGAAATATCGGTGCTGTTCTGCTGGCAGCGTTTGGCCTGATTCTGATTTCCGCAAGCTTGCAACAACGCTTTGCATCCGCAACGGCAGGAATTGGCGATGCAGGTAACGTTTTTATTTCTCGCATGCATCTGGATGGGCTTGGGGGGCAGTTTGCCATTGGCCTGACGCTGGGTATTGTCTGGAGTCCATGCGTAGGGCCAACTTTAGGGGCCGCTATCGTGCTAGCCAGCCAAGGCTCTCAACTCCAGCAAGTGGCATTGCTGATGGGAATATTTGGTCTGGGTGCAGCTTTGCCGCTGGTTGTTTTGGCATATCTTTCTCGCAGCACAATGTTGAAGCTGCGCGGTCAATTAATGCAGGCGGGGAAGGCAGGCAAGATGATTTTAGGGGCAATCATGATTATCCTCGCCGTGATGATCGTGACAGGTACAGACAAGTTGTTGGAAGCGTGGCTGGTCGCGCATTCGCCAGCATGGCTTACAACATTGACCACGCGGTTTTGAGATGACTGCAGATGTGCAAGCTATTGCAGGCCGCAGGATTTCAGGCGGCGGTACAAGGTTCTTTCGCTCAAGCCGAGGGACTGGGCCAGTTCTTTTCGGGTGCCTGTAAATAATTTCACATAGTTGATGAAGTCGGCGTCATTCATCTTCTTCAAGGGAAGCCGGGCGCTGGCGAGCGTGTCCGTGCGCAACGATAGGTGTTCCGGTTTGATTTTTCCATCATCGGCAAAGAGGCGCGCGCGTTCCAGTACATTGCGCAGCTCTCGGATATTGCCTGGCCAGTCGTATTGAATAAGTTTTGCCAGTGTTTCTGGTGTGGCGTGAAATGCCGGATTGCCGGGTTGGTTGGCGCGCTGTAGTAGCGAGTTGATCAGTAGTGGAATGTCTTCTCTGCGTTCGCGAAGAGCCGGCAGATGGATGGGGAAGGCGTTAATTCGATAATAAAGATCTTGCCGGAATGTTCCATCTGCCACCATCGCTTGCAACGGTTTGTGTGTTGCCGATACGAGGCGGAAATCTGCCTTGTGCGTTTCGATTCCACCCACCCTGCGGTATGTTCCGGATTCGATAAGCCGTAGTAACTTCACTTGCATCGCCAGCGGAATGTCGCCGATTTCATCCAGAAAAATTGTACCGCCGGTCGCTGTTTCTACCAATCCAATCTTGCGTGCCACAGCACCTGTAAAAGCTCCTTTTTCGTAGCCGAACAATTCACTTTCAAACAGACTTTCTGTCAGCCCTGAACAGTCAACCACGACGAATGGTCCGCGTGCCCGCTTGCTGGCCTCATGAACGGCGCGCGCGAAGAGTTCTTTGCCGGTTCCGGATTCGCCCAAAAGCATGACGGGCAGATCGGAGCCGGCTACGCGTTGCAGCTCTCCAAGTGCGTGGTTGAACGCCGCAGATTTGCCGACCAAGCCCTGGTTGCTTGGTTGTGCAGAAGCATGCCGTATAGTCTGCAGGCGTTCTACGAAGCCGATGACCTGATGTTCTGCATCAATGATGGGGCGCAGTTCGACATCCACGTGTTCGGGTCCGCGCGGCGTATGGTGAATATGAAGAACGCGATCCGGCCCTTTGTTGAGCAGTGCATTCTGCAAAGGGCAGTGTTCACCCGCCTGATCGCAGGGCACGTTGTAATGATGCGATATGGCGTAGCACTTGTGTCCTATGACCGGTTTGCCGGCGGTCGCGAACTGTCTCTTGTAGGCAGTATTGGCGGCGAGTATTTCGTACTCGGTATTCATCACAATCATGGGTGCCGCTTCGTGATCCAGATACGAGATCAAGGCTTGTACCTGGAACGCTTTCAGCACTTCAGCGTTTTTCAATGCGTTCTCCTGTGTGTATGCCAAAACTGCCAAATGGCAGTATGCCACTGCCAAAATGCTCTGTCACGCTTTCGTTTTTGTCCGGAAGAACGCGCAATAAAAGGTTAAATTTCTCCATTAAAACAAAGAGATAGAAATATTCCATGAGGCTGGCACGCCTCTTGTATAGAACACTCTATAACCGTTAACAGGAGGCAGTATGAGCAAGCTTTATGTGGAAGGTCTGTTTGATCCCGCAACCAGCACGGTCAGCTATATCGTCATGGATGAGGAGAGCAGGCAATGCGCATTGCTGGACAGTGTGCTGGACTACGATCCCAAATCCGGTCATACCTCCACTCACAGTGCCGACAATCTGATTGATCGGGTAAAAGCACTGGGCGCCACGGTCCAATGGATTCTCGAAACCCATGCACATGCTGATCATCTATCGGCCGCGCCGTATCTGAAACAAAAATTGGGCGGCAACATTGCCATCGGCGAACAAATTCGCAAGGTACAGGATGTCTTCGGCAAACTTTTCAACGCGGGGCCCGACTTTAAGCATGATGGCAGCCAGTTCGACTACCTGTTCAAGGATGGCGAACGTTTTCATATCGGCGGTCTGGAGGTGCACGCGATGCACACTCCCGGGCATACCCCCGCTTGCCTGACTTACGTTGTGACGGATGGCCAGGAGCAGGTGGCATTCGTTGGCGACACCTTGTTCATGCCTGACTACGGCACGGCACGCTGTGACTTTCCCGGTGGTGATGCACGCACCTTGTTCAAATCCATCAACAAGGTATTGAGCCTGCCGCCGCAGACACGCCTCTACATGTGTCACGACTATCGTCCTAACGATCGGGAGTTGCGCTTCGTCACCACGGTGGATGAAGAGCGCAAAAGCAATATTCACGTTCACGACGGCATCAGCGAAGAGGAATTCGTGACCATGCGCACCGCAAGGGATGCAACGCTGGACATGCCGGTGCTGATTCTTCCTTCGGTTCAAGTCAATATGCGGGCCGGACAACTTCCTCCCGCCGAAAACAATGGCGTGCGCTATCTGAAGATTCCAGTCAATGCAGTGTGATTTTTGACGAAGAACGAATTGGCGCACAACCGGCACGGATGAGCAAAGGAGAACAGCATGAAGATCAATACATTGAGCGCGCAATTGTCCGTATCGCCGCAGATCATGCCGAACGATATCGCGAACATTGTGACAAGTGGATTCAAGTCGATTATCTGTAACCGCCCGGACGGAGAAGGCGCCGACCAGCCGAGTTTTCGTGAAGTGGAACAGGTGGCGCAGGAGGCGGGAATCGAGATTCGCTATTTGCCCGTAGTGTCGGGCAAGGTATCCGACGAGCAGGTGAGCGAGTTTGATCAATTGCTGGAAGCATTGCCCAAGCCTGCGCTGGCCTATTGCCGGACAGGGATGCGCAGCACCACCCTATGGGGATTGTCGCGCGCTGGTCGCATGTCGGAAGAGCAAATTCTCGCACGTGCAAACGAAGCCGGCTATGACCTCAGCGGTGTGATTCGCCGTATCGCCAGTGCTGGCAGTACGTCTTCCGAAGTTGCCGATACAAGTCACCAGATTGTGATTGTCGGCGCAGGTGCCGCCGGGATCTCTGTGGCAGCGAGCCTGCTTGCCAGAAATGCGGATCTGGACATTGCACTCATAGATCCGGCGGATGTGCATTACTACCAGCCCGGCTGGACGCTGGTCGGTGGCGGCGTATTTAACGCGCAGCAAACGGTGCGGGCAATGGGCGCCTTGATACCGCGCGGCGTGCGCTGGATCAAGTCCGCAGTCGCGGGTTTTGAGCCTGAGCGCAACAGCGTGTTGCTGGAAGGATGCCGCACGGTCAAGTACGAACACTTGATCGTCTGCCCGGGCCTCAAGCTGAACTGGGATGGCATTCAGGGTTTGTCCGACACGCTGGGACATAACGGCGTGACTTCAAACTATCGCTTTGACCTGGCACCCTACACGTGGGAGCTCGTCAACCGCTTCAAGGGCGGTAACGCGCTTTTCACGCAACCACCCATGCCTATCAAATGTGCCGGTGCACCGCAGAAAGCAATGTATCTATCCTGCGACGCATGGCGCCGGTCGGGTGTTTTGAACAAGAGCAATGTCCAGTTCCATACCGCTGGTGCCGTCCTGTTCGGCGTGGCCGACTATGTGCCGGCGCTGATGGAGTACGTGAAGGCCTATGGTATCGATCTGAATTTCGGCCGCAATCTCACTGCGATTGATGGCGAACGGCGCATCGCGACTTTTTCTTCCAGCACGCCGGACGGGGTGGTGCAAACGCATGACACTCCATTCGACATGATTCATGTCGTCCCACCACAAAGCGCGCCCGACTTCATTCGTCAGAGTCCGCTTGCTGATGCAGCAGGATGGATAGATGTCGATCAGGGCACATTGCGCCACAAGAAATTTGCCAACGTATTTGGTCTGGGTGACGCGGCCAATACGCCGAATGCCAAAACCGCGGCGGCAGCACGCAAGCAGGCACCGGTAGTTGCGCACAACCTGCTGGTGAGCTTGGGGCAGGGAACGCGCGAGGCACGCTACGACGGCTATGGCTCCTGCCCACTGACCGTGGAGCGCGGCAAGATCGTGCTCGCCGAGTTCACCTATGGCGGCAAGCTTGCGCCCAGCTTTCCGACCTGGCTGCTGGACGGCACCAAGCCCTCGCGTCTGGCGTGGTTACTGAAGGAGCGGGTTCTGCCATCGCTGTACTGGGAGGGCATGCTGAAAGGACATGAGTGGCTGGCGCAACCGGAAATGGTTGGGTGATTTGTGATGTTCGCGACGCGGGTCATGCTGCCATTGCCAGCGCTTAGCGCGCGAGCGCGGCCGTTGCTTGGCACATCCGGTTGCAGGCTTGGCACTCCGTTAGATTTGTTTCTCTTAAAACTAGTGAGAAAAATATGTTGATCAGTCTTTCCCTGGGCATGGTGGTTGGTTGCATCATGGGATTGACCGGCGCTGGCGGCGGCATTCTGGCGGTGCCCTTGCTGGTCTTTGGATTGCACTTTACTGTCGCCCAGGCCAGTCCTATCGGTCTTCTGGCGGTTGGTATTGCCGCTGCGATCGGGGCGGCGATGGGTTTGCGCAAAGGTATCGTCCGTTACCGCGCTGCGGGGCTGATAGCAGCAGTCGGTATCGTCTTAGCGCCGGCCGGATTCTGGCTGGCACGGCAACTTGATACGCGTTATCTCACGATGCTGTTTGCAATCGTCTTGCTCGGTGTCGCATATAAAAGTGTAAGAGAAGGGATGCGCCGTCCGGGTGAGGAACCCGATCGCCCTGAGTTTCCCTGCGTGCGCTTTACAGAAAGCGGGAAATTTATCTGGACCAAAAAATGTGCTGCCCGGCTGTCCGCCATCGGCGGTCTGGCTGGCCTGCTCTCGGGTTTGTTGGGGGTAGGCGGCGGCTTTGTGATTGTGCCGGCCTTGCAACGCATCACCGATCTCACGATGCAATCCATCGTTGCCACTTCGCTGGCCGTGATCGCCTTGATCTCGCTCGTCAGTGTGGCTGGCAGCATTTACGGTGGGCACTTTGACTATGCTGCGGGGTTTCCCTTTGCCGCTGGCGCGGCGCTGGGAACGCTGGTCGCGGGTCGCTATGCATCACGCTGGCCTGGCCGGCATCTCAAATTCGTTTTTGGAATCGTGTGTTCGCTGGTTGCTCTGGGATTGTTCGTCAAGTCTGCAGGGTGACCTCGTTGCGGGGCAGTATATCTAAAGGAAGGTGTCGTGTGTGATGAAGAGACGGCTAGCCGTCAGATGTTGGTCAATAACATAAATTTATTAATTTACCGAGGAAATGCCATGCAAGCTAACGTAGGAAGTATCGACCGTGCAATTCGCATTGTCGCTGGCGCGGGACTGATCGCTGCCACCCTGTTTGGTGTAATCGGCGCGTGGGGCTGGATAGGCGTGATTCCGTTGGCTACCGGATTATTTCGATTTTGCCCGGTATATTTACCGTTGGGCCTAAGCACCTGCCGTCTGAATAGATAAGCGGCTTGCTGAAAAAATATACGCAACTGTTCCAAGCGGTTGCCGCGTCCCTGGAGGCTGGTGCTTTGCAGGCGCGGCAATCTGCACATTGATAGTGTTGAGGTGATGTACATTCCTTTATCGGGTAGCGGCATCTGACAATTCGTCCTCCGTTACAAAAATCAAGGAATAAAATATGGCTCGCGCGCCACTTCCCGCATCATTTTTCGGCATTGTGCTTGGATTGTCCGGGCTAGGGCAGGCATGGCGCGTCGCCGTCCCGTTGTGGAATATGCCGCGCTGGATAGGCGAATCCCTGTTGTTATTGGCGGCACTGACCTGGCTGGTTCTGCTGCTCAGCTACCTCTTGCAAGCGCTGCGCAATCCGCAACTGGTGCGCAACGAATTCAAACATCCGGTGCAAGGCAGTACACCCGCGCTACTCGCGGTTGCAACGCTGCTGATTGCGCTGGCTGCACTGCCATATTCGCGACCACTGGCTTACGCGCTAACCGTGGCAGGCATTTGCTGGCACCTGCTGTTCTCCCTCTGGCACACCGGCATATTATGGCAAGGCGGACGCGACGCACTCGACACCGTACCCACGCTTTATCTGCCGACGGTAGCTGGCAATTTCACCAGCGCGGCAGCATTGGGGGCGCTGGGACATGCAGACTGGGGTTGGTTGTTTCTCGGCGCAGGCGTGTTTTCGTGGCTGGCGCTGGAATCGCTGGTGATACAGCGACTCTGGCACACCACCGGGATGCCGGTACAACAAAGGCCCTTGCTCGGCATACAGTTTGCGCCGCCTGTCGTTTGTGCGATGGCCTGGCAACTGTTAGCACCTGGCAGCACTGATCATTGGCTGCTGATGTTGTGGGGCTATGGTCTGTTCCAGCTAATGCTGGGAATACGGCTGCGCAGCTGGCTGGCAGCCCAGCCTTTTTCGCCTTCGTACTGGGCTTACACCTTCGGCGTGGCGGCGGCGACTGTTGTCGGCTTGAAGCTGGCATTAAACGGTATCGGTGCAGCGCAAACACTGGCGATACCGGTGTTCATAGCTGCCAATCTTTTTATCGCCAATCTTACAGTCCGCACCGTCTATCTGTTTTTCAAGTGGCGTCCGGGCTGAATCGGGTTTTCATTGCCTGAAATTGTCCGTGGATGAGAGCGGGATAGTGGACAAGCGGTCCATCAGGGTAGCGTGCGAGAGTTCGCCGATTCGTTTGTCGATCAGGCGGCCGGTGGCATCAAAAAACAGAGTGGTAGGCAAGCCACGCGCATCATACTGTTTGGCGATCGCACCTTGCGGATCCAGCAGCACATTCTCAAGCGTGAGATTGCGTGCGCTTAAAAACTTCTGCACAGTCTCTGCTGCCTCACCCTGATTGAGAAAGACGAAGTGAATGTCCGGATATTGTTGCTGGGCTTTACTGAGTACCGGCATTTCGCGGATGCAGGGAGGGCACCAGCTAGCCCATACATTGACCACGGTCGGCTTGCCTGCAAAGGCCTTGAGCGATGTCGCGCCTCCTTGCAGGGTAAGAACGGGTGTTGCCGTCAATTGGACATCTTTTTCCACGGGCATCGACAACAGGAATGAGCCCAGCAAGAAAAGTGAAAGACTTGCGACTAAAGCTGCAGCCATCGGTTTTTTGATCGCGTGCAACTTTGCGATTTGCATCAGCGCATACAGGCATGCGACACCGAAACCGGCGAACGCATGCCAGCCGCCGTCACGTATGTCGATGATGTCGAGCGGGGCTGCGAAATAGGACTCCCAGTATTTCAGTACAAAGCCGATGCGCGCGGCAATCAAACCGATCCAGAATGTTTGCCAGAATTTCTTTTCGAAGACAGTTGCCAGTTTGCCGGCTATCTTCCTGCCGATAAGTAGAGCGATCGTCATTGAAACGGCGAAAACAATCAGCGTGCCTGGGAGGGTAAAGCTGCCAATCTGGATACTATGCATGTATGAAGTTTTCTAGAAGTGAATGCCCAATCCCGCTTGTCGATCAAGCAGATCGTCGAACCATATACCCGCTGTCAATCTTGCTTCTCTTAGTCCATTGATCTGATCATGCACTTTAGGCGCGCGCGGTAGTCAATCGCGTCATTTCCGCACGGTTGATGCGTCATCATGATGATGGCTACAGACAAGAAGTTTATGGGACAGTTCATGATCAGCTTTGGTTTCAAAGTGGCTGGTTGGATTTGCACCGGTGAGATGGCGCAGGTCGCCATCGCCATGTTTGCGACATACTGTTTTTTTGAGGCGACACTCCGCATCGTATCCCCGCAACTGATTCCAGTTCTGCATAGACGTGCGATCGGTCCCGTGTGAACTATCAAATCGGATGTAGCCAGATCGGTGTCTGTTTGTATCAAAGATGCTTATGGCGTTGATCCGATCAAATCCATCATTAACATTATACTTAAATATATAATATAATTATCGGTATCGATTTGGATAGGAAACTTTTTCTAATGAAGACGGATATGACAGATATCAAAGAAATCGATCTGCAGGCAATGCAGGATGCTGCAGAAGAAGCCTGTGGTTTATTAAAAAACCTGGCAAATCGAGATCGCTTGCTATTGCTGTGTCAAATGACCCAGGGTGAGTATTGCGTCCGCGAATTGCAGGAAATGCTGGGCATACAGCAGCCAACCTTGTCGCAGCAGCTCGGTGTGCTGCGTGAGCAGGGATTGGTCGATACGCGGCGCGAAGGCAAGCAGATTTACTACAACATCGCCAGCGAAGAAGCGCTGGCTGTGATGCAGGTGCTGTACGCGTTGTTCTGCAACAAATCGAAAGGAAGGTAATCATGACGATCAACTGGATCAATTTCACTCCCTGGGCTTCATTGGCCGGGGGATTGCTTATCGGCCTTTCTGCCGCCTTGCTGGTGCTGTTCAACGGCAGGATTGCGGGCATAAGCGGGATTGTAGGTGGCTTGCTGCGCCCGGTGCGACGAGACATAGCCTGGCGTATAGCCTTTGTCGGTGGCTTGGCATGCGCTCCGTTGGTGTATCAATTGTTCGCGCCTTTGCCGACTGTGCGTATCGATGCCGGAACCGGCATGTTGATTGTGGCCGGTCTGCTGGTCGGTTTTGGTACCCGCTATGGGTCAGGCTGTACCAGCGGTCATGGCGTGTGCGGATTGTCGCGCGGCTCGTTGCGTTCGGTCGCGGCGACTGTGAGTTTCATGCTGGCCGGTTTCGCGACGGTATTTGTCATCCGTCATTTATTCGCCTAAGGAGGCTTGTATGCAGATAATCATGGCATCGCTCATCGGATTGATATTCGGCCTCGGACTGATCGTATCCGGCATGGCCGATCCATCTAAAGTACTGAATTTTCTCGATCTGTCTGGTGATTGGGATCCATCACTCGCCTTCGTCATGGGCGGCGCAATTATCGTTGGGCTGTTTGCATTCCGCTTTGCTTCTCGACTGCAAAAATCCTTGCTTGGCGAAGCAATGCGCTTGCCGACGGCAACGAATCTGGACCGTCGCCTTATAGCCGGCAGTCTGCTATTCGGCATAGGTTGGGGGTTGGGCGGTTATTGTCCTGGACCTGCACTCGTGTCGCTGACGATGGGGAATCCAAAGTCGATCATCTTCATCGTTGCGATGCTTGCCGGCATGATGATTTTCGAGGTTTGGGAACGCCGGCCAGCTTCAAACCGAAAGCAGCCGTCGTGACATGACGCGCATAGTGAAGGCTGTTTGGATAACTTGAGCAGGACACCGGCGTGTGGCGTGCTCAAGACTGTATGGTCAGTCAGTCTCGACTAGCGGCTGGGGAAAATGACATAACGACATAACGCCAGGGTCAGCGGTCGTGATCACGACGCTTTCTTGTGCTTTTACGAATTGCACCTTAATAAGCCCAAGATGATCGATCTAACGCTATCTGCCAATCGCAATTGGGGAATGCCGCATGCGTGTGAGGGCAGTTTTTCCATACTCTACCTGCCTGTCCTCCCGTTTCCTTTAATGCATTATTGATGTGCTTGCATTTCGTCACCTGACTCTTTTGAAGCAGGCGTGCAAGTCTTGATGAGCGCGATAATTTCTTCCATCCTCCTCACGCTGCAAATAAATGTTAATAGTGCAATGTCGCGGAATTTCCGACTACACTACGGGTCCCGTTATTCTTTCCCACCTTTTTGAGGGCCCTCCGTGAAAATATTCAACGCGATATTGCTAGCATTGTTTTCCACCGGCATTGCGCATGCAGCTTCGCTGGAAGACGATGTCAATCGTTATGTCCAGACATTTTCCGGCACGCAGAGTGTGACGGCGGAAGTTGTGGAGTCGCTGGAGTGGATGGGTATTGCCGACCCTCGCGTGTTCGACCTGATTGAGCGTCGTGCGATTGAAGCGGCAGAAGCAGGACGCTACGACAGAAAAACGCGTAACGAGGTTGTGCTTTACATCCGCGCCCTGGGTTTTTCCGGTCAGTCAAAATATGCCGCCACCCTGCAAAATTTTGCTCCCGATTTGACGTATGGACGGCGCGCGAAAAATGCGCTGGAAGATATGCCTTATTACCAGAAATGGAATCCGCTTATTTCCAATCGTGCTTCCTTTGATGCGAAATATAGCGATGATGTAAATCGCGTGCTGAATATGTTGCGCTCTAATGATTTTTTGCTGAAAAGACTGGGTGCGCAACGCGTCTATGCGGAAAATAAAGATGCCATTTTGCTGAGCACGCTGGAAGCTGAGATTCGTACCAGCTATATGAATATGACAAATGAGAATGACAATGGCCCGATCGATGCGGTTGCATGGATGGTGAAAGCCTTGGGTAGTGCAAAACAAGAACAATACCGTCCGTTGCTGCAGGAAGTTGCCGTGAAAGCACCGAACAAGAAAATTAGAAAATACGCGAATGCGGCACTCGACCGCTGATCAATTGGCCTTTTCGCCGTATTCCTTCAATCTGATTTACCTTCACCGCCGCAAAGAATTGTTATGACAGCGCCCATCGCTTTTGGCTCTGCGGAGCCGCATGTTCCCGAGACTGCATTTGGTAAGTGGTTTTTGCAAACCAATACATGGACCGTCCATGTATTGGATAGGGCCTTGAATGATCTGGAAACATTGATCCCACAACGTCTGGCGTCTTATCCTGTCGTCGCCGATGTCGGTTGCGGTTTCGGGCGCTCTTTGGGCAGGCTCAATAGCCGTTTCCAACCGCAGCGCTTGATTGCGATGGATATTGATCCTGAAATGCTGGCGGCGACGGCTCGTGAAAACGCGGATCTGGCAGCAAAAACAGAGTTCATTTGTTGTTCCAGTTCCAACATCCTGCTTGACGACAATAGCGTCGACTTGCTGTTTTGCCATCAGACCTTTCATCATCTGATTGACCAGGAACAGGCTATACGCGAATTCTTTCGTGTGCTGAAGCCGGGCGGCATCCTGCTGTTTGCAGAATCCACGCGCCGTTATATCCATTCATGGATCATCCGTTTGTTGTTCCGCCATCCTATGGATGTACAAAAAACTGCGCCCGAATATTTGACACTGGTGCGCAGCGCCGGCTTTGCGGTTGCGGATGAATCGATTTCCTATCCCTATCTCTGGTGGAGTCGTGAAGACCTCGGGATGATGGAAAAATTGCTGGGCCTCAAGCCATCGAATGACCGCGAAGAAACCCTGATCAACCTGATAGCGACCAAGCCGCATATATAAAGCGTGTAAGTACGTTACCGCACAGCGTACATTCTCATAAGCCACCAACATTCCAGTAGTAAAGATGCCCTGCAAGAGCGTCGGATGGCCGGACGTCATTAGGCAAAAACAATTGTTTATAATGCCGCGGGCTTTGGAATAACAGACACTTTCTCTGGCGTAATAAACATGCGTGTTTTTATTCATTTTGATCTCTTGGGCAAACAACCATGCGCATAGACGGCTTGCGGTTTTCTATTGCGGCGCATACCGCATGGGCGCCAGGGATAGAGACGCCTGAAGCTTGGCTTGCATGGGCGAAACGGCCGTTTGAGATCGTGGGCGATGCCGAGCCTGGAGTCAGGCAGATGCCACCCATGTTGCGCAGGCGGGCAGGCGCGCTTGGCAAGATGGCGCTGGAAGTGGCCTATCAATGTCTGGACGGACGCAAGGATGTTCCCGCGGTGTTTTGCTCACGCCATGGTGAAGTGGCACGTGCGTATGAGTTGCTGAACGATTTGGCACAAGGTGCCGCACTGTCGCCCACGGCATTTGGTCTGGCGGTTCACAATGCCAGCGCCGGTCTGTTTTCGATCGCGCGCGCCGATCAAGCTAATCACCTCGCCTTGGCGGCGGGTGCCAGCACGATAGAGCATGCTGTGATTGAGGCTTGCGGCTTGATGGCGGATGGTGCGCCTATGGTCTTGCTGGTCGCGTACGACAATTGTCTGCCGCAAGTATTTGAAAAATTTCAGGACTGCACGGAGCAACCTCATGCATGGGCCTGGTTGATGGTACCGGCGTCCGAGGATGCGAAAGCAACGTTACGGCTGAGCTGGATGGCGGCCAACGAACAGCAGAATGAGGTGCACGCCATGCCGCCGAGTTTGCAGGTATTGCAGTTTCAATTGAGTGAAGATCCCTGCCTGGAGCGCGTTGCCGATGGACGACGCTGGCGCTGGGCGCGTGATGCGTAACCCGGCCTCAAGTTGCTCACTATACTGGCGGGTGTTTGCCACAGGCTTTAGTTTTCTGACGTTCGGAGTGGGCGGACTGTTATTGCGTGTTGCTGTATTTCCACTACTGAATTTGTTTGTTTGGCAACGAGACAAAAGAGTAACGCTGGCGCGCGCGGTGATACGTTTTGCGTTTCGAGGTTTTGTCGGCCTGATGCAGACATTGGGTGTGTTGCGTTATGAAATCGTTGGCCAGCATCGGCTGGAGCGCAATGGATTGCTGATTCTGGCGAATCATCCAACCTTGATAGACACGGTATTTCTGATGGCCTTCGTCAAGCGCGCTGATTGCATTGTGAAGGGACGGTTATGGAACAATCCTTTTACCGGCGGGCCGATACGTGCGGCTGGTTATATTAACAATGATTCGGGTGCGGAATTGATAGCAAATTGCATCGCCTCACTGCAGAATGGGAACAATCTGATTATCTTCCCGGAAGGAACGCGTACTTCTGCCAGCGGCGAGATCAGTCTCAAACGGGGCGCTGCCAATATCGCGGTGCGCGGGGCACGTGATATCACACCAGTGGTGATACATTGCGATCCGCTGACGCTGGGCAAGGGCGAAAAATGGTGGTGTGTGCCATCGCGCATCGTGCGTTTTCGAATTGAAGTACGCGACGATATCAAGATCGATCGCTTTATCGCGGATGGTGTATCGGAAGTGCTGGCGGCACGGCACTTGACCGACTATCTGCAAAATTATTTTACTGAAGAAAGCCAAGGACATGCTTGAACAAGAAGTGAAAGAAATGATTATCGATGTGCTGCAGCTGGAAGATATCAGTGCGGCCGACATCGACACCGATGCGCCATTATTCGTTGAGGGCCTGGGCCTCGATTCTATCGATGCACTCGAACTTGGCGTTGCCCTGCAAAAGCGCTATGGCATTTCCTTGTCGGCTGAATCGGACGATACGCGGCGCCATTTTTCTTCGGTGCGTGCACTGGCGACGTTAATTGAAAATCATAGACAGAAATAAGGGTAAGGTATGGTAGCAGTGAGCACAATGAGCAAGGACGAACTGTATGTGTGGGTCGTCGATTTGTTGGCCGAGATGTTCGAACTGGATAAATCAAAACTGACGTCGCAGTCAAATTTGTATGTGGATCTGGATATCGACAGTATCGATGCGGTCGATCTGGCTGTGAAATTGAAACAGATGACGGGTAAGCGCCTGCAACCTGAGGTGTTCAAGACCATACGCACCATCGGTGATGTGGTTGACGCCTTGTCCGATCTGGCATCGGAGCAAGAAGTATAAATCGCTCTATCCTGACGCTTGTTACGGTCCTCATTACCTTGCTCTATCCGCTAGTGATTTGGGTCGGACATGGGCAGGTAGAGCCGCGCTGGCTGGCAGCTTTGTTACTGCTGGCTGCGGCCACGCGTTTGCCTCTACTCAAGCTCAACAAGGTGGCGCGCTGGTCTATGGCCGGTGCAATCGTGCTGGCTGCCATTGCAGTGTGGGCCAATATGCTGCTGCCCCTGAAGCTCTATCCGGTGCTGGTGAGTTGTGTGATGTTGGCCCTGTTCGGCTACAGCTTGCGTTTTCCACCGACAATGATTGAACGCCTAGCGCGCTTGCGTCAGCCGAATCTTCATCCACTGGTTGTGATGTACACGCGACGCGTGACCCAGATCTGGTGCGTGTTCTTTGTGATAAATGGATCGATCGGACTGGGTACGGCCTTGTGGGCATCCGAAGCGGTTTGGTCGCTGTATACCGGCGTTATTTCTTACGTCTTGATGGGTATTTTATTTGGTGGCGAACTTCTTTATCGTCCGCGCTTCAAGCGCCTCAACAACATTTGATTCCTATCTTATTTTCGAACTCATTCCATGCACGCACCGCTTATCAACCTGGCCAGTATTGCCGCCCAGCGTCCTGCCGATTTTATAATCGGCTGGCGCGATGGCAAGGTGCTGCGTAATGATGAGTTCGTATTGCGCATGCATGCGTGGCATGCATTGTTACAGCGCACTGCAGGGCAAAATTTCGCTTTGTATATCGAAGACAGCATCGAATTCGGTGCCGCTCTTTTAGGAGCCTGGCAAGCAGGGAAAACGGTGTGGCTCACTGCCGATACGCTGGCTGCAAGTTGTGCGGCACTGGCGCAATCGGTGGACGGATTCATCGGAGAATTCCCGGCGGAATGGCGACCTTTGCAGGCCGGCCCTGTGCAGGCTTCCGCTACCATTGATTTTGCTGTGCTGAATGCAGATGCTGTGGCTCTGGTTGTGCATACATCGGGCAGCACCGGCACGGCACAGGCCATTCCCAAGCGCCTGTCGCAATTGTCGAACGAGGTTGTCACGCTGGAAGCCGTGTTTGGTTCGCGGCTGGGTGACGCCGACATAGTCGCAACGGTGTCGCATCAACATATATACGGTTTGCTGTTCAAGGTGCTGTGGCCGCTGACCACGGGCCGCGCCATACATGCGCGCAGCCAGAACTTCCCGGAAGAACTGGTCGGATTGTTGGCTAGCCGCGCGTGCATCCTGATCGCCAGTCCTGCGCATCTGAAGCGTATGCCCGATCACTTGCCGTGGTCATCCGCCGCCCACTATGTACGTGCCGTTTTTTCATCCGGCGGCCCCTTGCCGGCAGACGTGGCGCACGCTACCGGCACCTTGCTGGGGCAGGTGCCCATCGAAGTATATGGAAGTTCGGAAACCGGCGGCATCGCCTGGCGTCAGCGCACTCGTGCTGCAGACCATGCCGCAGACGAATCGTGGCTGCCTTTGCCGCAGGTTGAATGGCGCTTGATCGCGACCAATACAGAAGAAGATCTTTCAGCAAGTGAAAACGTGCTGGAAATTCGCTCGCCGCATTTGCCGGATGATGCATGGTTCCGTCTGGCGGATTGTGCTGAAGCATGTGGTGCCGGGCGCTTCATGCTGACGGGTCGCAGCGATCGTATCGTCAAGATTGAAGAAAAGCGCATTTCGCTGACTGCGATTGAAGCACTCCTGGCAGCCTCCGATTACATCAGTGATGTGCGGGTATTGATGTGCGATGAAGTGCCAGGTCAGCGGCAACGTTTGGCTTCTTTTCTTGTTTTATCGGAGCACGGCAAAAGCCTGTTTGCAGCCGAAGGCAAGCTTGTTATGAACGGTTACCTCAAAAAATTATTGGTTGATGCGATCGAGCCCGTGGCTTTGCCGCGACGCTGGCGTTACCTGGATCAGTTGCCACTGAACGCGCAGGGAAAAACCACGCATGCGATGTTGCATGCATTGCTAGACGAACGTCCGCGTGTGCCGCATGCGCGACTGATGGAGCAAGACCTGCAGCGCGTCGCGCTTGAAATCGTGGTGCCGCCGGATTTGCTGTACTTCGACGGGCATTTTACGGAGGCGCCGATTTTGCCCGGTGTCGTCCAGCTGGATTGGGCGATCAGCAAAGGGCGTGAATATTTTGATTTGCCGCCACGTTTCCATGCGGTGAATGCACTCAAGTTCCAGCGCGTGATCGGACCGGATCAGCCGGTCATGCTGGAACTGATACATGACGCGCAAAAAGGCAGTTTGAATTTCCGTTATTTTTCAACGGCAGGGCAGCATGCCAGCGGTCGTGTCCTGTTTGTGGTCGAGGCGGTGTCCCATGCTTGAGCAGGATCAACCCAAGGACGTCTTGCCGTTCCAGCCCATTGTCCTGATTCCCGTCTACGATCACGAACATGCAATCGGCAAGGTCGTCGCTGCCGTGCTGCAGCACGGCGTGCCTTGCATGCTGGTGGATGATGGCAGTGGATTGCCTTGTGCTCGGGTGCTCGATGCGCTGGCTGCCGCCGAGCCGGACAAAATCACACTGGTACGCCATGCGGAGAATCGCGGCAAGGGTGCAGCCGTGCTGACGGGTTTTACGCGCGCTGCCGCTGATGGTTATACGCACGCCTTGCAAATCGATGCCGATGGTCAGCACCGCGTAGCTGATATTCCGGCATTCCTCTCATTAGCCGCGGCGCATCCGGCCAGCATTATCGCCGGCTGTCCTATCTATGACGAGTCGGTACCGGCGATCCGCTTGTACTGTCGTTACCTGACCCATGTTTGGGTGTGGATCAATACCTTGTCGCTGGATATCAAGGATTCGATGTGCGGCTTTCGCGCCTATCCGGTGGCACCGGTGATCGCGCTGGCGGCAAGGCAAAAGATAGGCACACGCATGAATTTCGATACCGATATTATCGTGCGCCTGTATTGGGATGGACTCGAGGTCATTAATTTGCCGACGCGGGTGGCGTATCCGCTGGATGGCGTGTCGCACTTCCGCCTCTGGCTGGACAATGTGCTGATCACGCGTATGCATGCAACCTTGTTCTTAGGCATGCTGTGGCGTTTCCCTTCTCTGTTGGCGCGCAAATGGCGGACGCGATGAATACCAAGGCAAACGCGCAGGCGAACGCACAGGCGCACCACTGGGCGAACATCAACGAATTGAGTTTCGTGACCGGCATGCGTCTGCTGTTCTGGATTTATCGATTGTTCGGCCGCTGGCCTTTCCGTTTTGTGTTGTATCCGGTGCTGCTCTGGTATGTATTGACGCAGCCTTTGCCGCGTCGTGCCTCGCTGGATTATTTGCGTCGCGTTCAATGTTTTGGTGATGGCAAGGTCGACATCAGCACCGGCATGTCGGGCGTGCGTAAACATTTCGCGTCCTTCGCCGAGACCATACTCGACAAGATGTTGCTGTGGGGTGGCTTGTTCAAGGCCGAGCATATTGAGTATTTTGGTAGCCAGCCGATCGATAGCTTGATTGCTGAAAAGCGCGGCGCGCTGCTGATTTGTTCACATTTCGGCAATCTGGAATTGTGCCGCGTGTTATCGCGTCAACACAACAAGATGCGCCTGACGATACTGGTCCACACCAAGCATGCGCGCGCCTTTAATCAAATGCTGGCCGCGCTGGATCCGCAGAGTCAGTTGAATCTGATGCAGGTCACAGAAATGACGCCGGCGACCGCGATGTTGCTGGCGGAAAAAATCGAGCAGGGCGAGTTCGTCGTGATTGCCGGTGACCGCGTACCGGTGGCACCGAACCCGCGCATTGCCATCGCCAATTTTATGGGGGCGCCGGCGGCTTTCCCGGTAGGGCCGTATGTTCTGGCTAGCGTCCTTCAATGCCCGACCTTTCTCTTGTTCCCGCTGCAGCAGGGCAAACGGGTGGAACTTCATTTCGAATTGCTGCGCGAAACGATACGATTGCCGCGCAAAGGTCGGGACGAAGCGTTGCAGCCTTTGGTGGCAGATTATGCTGCGCGCCTGCAGCATTACTGTCTGCGTGCACCATTGCAATGGTTTAATTTCTACGATTTCTGGCACTTACCAACACTGGATACTCACGATGCATCCCGCTGATATTAAAAAAACACAACGCGCAGTTCAATTCGATCAAGGTCGTTTGCAGATTGAAGACATTGCCGATATTGCCAACGGCAAGGCACAAGCCATTCTGTCGGACGATCCGAAGTTCCGCGCAGCGATTGCGCGCGGTGCCGATTTTCTCGACCGCCTGTTGCGCGAGGACGGCATCATCTATGGCGTCACGACAGGTTATGGCGATTCATGCACGGTCGTGGTTCCGCCTGAACTGATTGCCGAGTTGCCGCATCATCTGTTTACCTATCACGGTTGCGGCCTCGGCGAATATCTGACGCCGGCGCAAACACGTGCGGTGATGGCGACGCGACTGGCTTCCTTGTCCAAGGGTTTTTCCGGCGTCTCGGTAGAACTGCTGGAACAGATTGCACGTTTGCTGGATGCCGGTCTGTTGCCGCTGATTCCATCCGAAGGTTCGGTTGGTGCCAGCGGCGATCTGACGCCGCTGTCCTATCTTGCCGCCGTGTTGTGCGGTGAACGGGAAGTATGGCGCGACGGCGTGCAAGTTCCGGCCGAGCAGGCCTTGCGCGAAGCCGGCATCAAGCCGATCCGCCTGCGCCCGAAGGAAGGCCTGGCGATCATGAACGGCACCGCCGTGATGACCGCGCTGGCTTGCCTCGCCTACGACCGCGCCGCCTATCTGACCAAACTCACGACACGCATTACCGCGATGGCCTCGTTCGCGCTGGACGGCAATGCCCATCACTTTGATGAAACCCTGTTTTCCGTCAAGCCGCATCCCGGCATGCAACAGGTAGCAGGCTGGTTGCGCCAGGACCTGGATTGCGAACAAACAGAACGCAATGGCAAGCGTCTGCAGGATCGATACTCGATACGTTGTGCGCCGCATGTGATTGGCGTGCTGGCCGATGCATTGCCGTTCTTCCGGCAGTCGATAGAAAACGAACTAAACAGCGCCAACGATAATCCCATCATCGATGCAGAAGGCGAACGCGTGTTGCACGGTGGCCATTTTTACGGTGGTCATATTGCATTTGCGATGGACGGCATGAAAAACGCCGTCGCCAATCTGGCCGATCTGCTGGACAGACAAATGGCCCTGCTGGTAGACAGCCGTTACAACCATGGCTTGCCGGCAAATCTGTCCGGTGCAGAAGGATCGCGCGCCGCGATCAATCACGGCTTGAAGGCATTGCAGATCAGCGCATCCGCATGGACAGCAGAAGCATTGAAATTGACGATGCCGGCCTCGGTATTTTCACGTTCTACCGAATGCCACAACCAGGACAAGGTCAGCATGGGCACGATCGCCGCGCGCGATTGCTTGCGTGTGCTGGAATTGACCGAACAGGTTGTCGCTGCGTTGCTGATCTCGGTGCGCCAGGGCGTGGCCTTGCGTTTGCGCGTGCAGCCGGATGCCGCTTTGCATGCCTCGCTGTCGGACATGATGGAAGTATTGGGTAAGGATGTCGCATTGATCGTCGAAGATCGTCGTCTGGAGCCTGACTTGCGCGTGCTGCTGGAACGCATACGCAGTCAGGCGTGGGAATTGTATGCGCCGCAAAACTGAAGCCAGTCGCTGGTGGGCGGAGGTCGAGCTACAGGTACAGTTTTTTGACCTGGATCCAATGCAGATCGTCTGGCATGGAAATTACATCAAGTATCTGGAAGTTGTGCGTTGCGCATTATTCGACAAGATCGATTACAACTATGTCGAAATGGGTGCGTCCGGTTTTGCGTGGCCGGTGATTGATGTGCAACTGCGCTATATCAATTCGGCCAAATTCGGCCAGCGCCTGAAACTGCGCGCCGATATCGTCGAATGGGAAAACCGCTTGAAGATTGAATACCTGATCACCGATGCGGAAACCGGTGCCCGTCTCACGCGCGCCAGCACCACGCAAGTAGCACTCAACATGGCCAGCGGTGAAATGTGTTTTGTTTCGCCGCCGGTCTTACTCAAAAAACTGGGAGTCGAATGATGATCCAACGCATGATGAAGCATTTATTCGCAGGCCTGTGCCTGACGCTCTGCGCAGGTGTGAGCAGCGCGGCAGCACCGATTGAAAAAATCCAGAATATGCTGGCCAAGCCGAAAATGCTGTGCGGTCGTTTTGACCAAAGCAAGCAGTTGAGCGGCATGAAAAAACCGCTGTTGTCGAATGGCCGTTTTTGCGTCGTCAACGGCAAGGGTGTGTTGTGGCGCACCTTGCAACCTTTTCCAAGCACCCTGCGTTTGACGCGCGACGAGATCGTCCAATTCCAGGGCGAACGCGTTGCGACGCGACTGGATGCGAAGCAGGAACCCACTGTGCGCATGATCAATAGTGTGTTGTTCTCTTTGCTGTCTGGCGATCTGTCGCAACTGCAAAGCTTGTTTGAAGTCGACGGCAGCGCCGATGCAAAAAGCTGGCGCGTCGCTTTGAAAGCGCGCGAACCCGCGCTGGCCAAAGCCATAGGCGATATTTCGCTGGAAGGCGGGTCCTACGTCAACAACATCACGCTCAGCGAAGCCAGCGGCGATAAAACCAATATCGTTTTCTCTGCGATACAAACCGGTGAAACAGCGATGCTGGCGGAAGAGGCAGCCTTATTTTGATGAATCGTAAAGGGCTGGCACTGGCATGGGCGCTGGTGGTCTGCATGCTACTCGCGCACAATGCCTATCTGTGGCTGGGTAAACACATTGTGCCCGACACCGATATTCTCGCCTTGCTGCCGGTGCAGGAGCGCGATCCGATATTGCAGCAGTCATTCACGCATATGGTCGAAGCCTCGCAGCAGCGCGTGATCGTACTGGTGGGTGCTGCCGACTGGGCCGATGCCAGGCGCGCAGCCGATGCATACAGTGCCGTGCTGGCGAATAGAAAGGATTTGCTGCAGGCCACGCAACTGACCGATCAGATGCAGAGCGACTGGCTGGAGCAATTCCAGCAGCACCGTCTGCCCTTGCTGACCTCGCAACAGGAAGATCAATTGCGCACGCAGCCACCCGCATTCTGGGTTGATGCCGCGCTTGCCAAACTGTATAGCCCGTTTTCCGGCCCCAAGCTGGGCGCGTGGCGTGACGATCCCTTTGGATTATTCAGCGAGTGGGTGCAACAGCGTGCGCAGGAAACGCCAGTGCGACCACGCGATGGATATCTGTTTGTCGAGAACAAGGACAAGCAATATGTATTGCTACCGCTGACTCTGCAGATACCAGCTTTTTCGATGAGTGCGCAGGAAGTCATCGCACCTTTGCTGGAACAGGCCAAGAGCGCTGCTCGCAAGGCGGACCCTCAGGTTGAAATCATTACCGCAGGCGTCGTATTGCATGCTGCTGCTGCCGGGGAACAGGCCAGCGGCGAAGTATCGACGATCGGCCTGGGTTCGCTGGCCGGCATCATTTTGCTGACGTGGTTGAGCTTTCGCTCCTTCAAGCCTATCGGTCTGGTGCTGCTATCGATCGGCATAGGTTGCCTCGGTTCTTTTTCGATTTGCTGGTTTCTGTTCGACCGGATTCATTTATTGACACTCGTGTTCGGTGCCAGCCTGATCGGTGTGGCGCAGGACTATGGCATTTACTTTCTGTGCAATCGTCTGGGGGCCGACGAAAAACTCGATTCGACAGCCTTGCTGAAACGGCTGATGCCAGGACTGAGTCTGACCTTGCTGGCAGCCGTAATTGGTTACATGGGGCTGGCGTTTACGCCGTTTCCTGGTTTGCGGCAGATGGCCTTGTTCTCCGCACTGGGTTTGATATTTGCCTGGATGACGGTGGTGTGCTGGTTCCCGCTACTCATTAGCGGCGGCACCCTCAAAGGCGGTACCCTGATTCGTTTATACGGCAACACGCTGTCTTACTGGCCGCGCCTGCGCATGAACAAGTTGACCTTGTCTTGCGCCGCGATATTTATCGTGCTCGCAGTAATAGGCTGCCTGCGTCTGGGCGCCAATGACGATATTCGCCTGCTGCAAACCCCGCCCAAGCATTTAATCGATGACCAGATCAAGCTCAGCACCTTGCTGGATGCGCCGACGCCGGTACAGTTTTTCCTGGTGCGCGGTGAATCCGCAGAAATTGTCTTGCAGCGTGAAGAAATATTGAAGAAGCGACTGGATCCATTGATCGCCCAACACAAGATTAGCGGTTATCAAGCCATGTCGAACTGGGTACCCTCAGCGCAAACGCAGGATGCGCGTATTGCTTTGCTGAAGGAAAAATTGCTTGATGGCGATGGCCCTTTGGCGCAACTGGCGGAAAAAATAGGCGAAGACAAAACCTGGACGGCGGCGACGCGTGCGCATCTGCTGGAGTCGGGCAAGCTGTTGACGCTGGAAGAATTCCTGAAGACGCCGGCGAGTGAACCATGGCGTCATTTATGGCTTGGCCAGATAGAGGGCATGACTGCCAGTATTGTGGCGTTGCGTGGCCTGAGCAATGTTGATCTGCCCTTGCTGCAACAGGCGGCAACCGGACTCGATGGCGTGCAATGGGTAGACAAGGTCGATGAAATTTCATCGGTACTTGGCCGTTATCGCGAATACATGAGTCTGGTGGTGCTTGCTGCATATATCGTCGTGTTTGCCTTGCTGTTCCCGCGTTATCGCCGTCATACCTGGCGGGTACTGGTACCGACCGCTGTGGCGAGTATCAGCACCCTCGCATTGCTGGGTTTCGCCGGGCAAAACCTGCAACTTTTTCACGTGCTTGCCTTGATGCTTTTGCTGGGTGTGGGTGTCGATTACGGCATTTTCATGCAGGAACAATCGAGCAAGCGTGATGCAACATCGTGGCTGGCTGTCGGTTTGTCGGCGGCCAATACCATCCTTTCGTTCGGCTTGCTCGGTTTGAGCCGGACCCCTGCTCTACAAGCGTTTGGCCTGACGATGTTAATCGGGACGGCGCTGGTATGGCTCATCGTTCCCTGTTTCGGAAAAGAAAATACGGATGAATCAAGAGCATAAAAACGAGCATAAGCACGAACTCAAAAACGAACCTGAGCACGAGATTGAATCAGCCGAAATATTGATCATTGGTGCCGGTCCGTCCGGCGCCGTCGCTGCCGCACTGTTGCGTCAGCAGGGTCGACAAGTGCTGGTAATCGAACGTGAGCAGTTCCCGCGTTTTTCGATTGGCGAGAGCTTGCTGCCGCAAAGCATGCAATACCTGGAACAGGCGGGCATGTTGCGCGCCGTGGTGGAGGGTGGTTTCCAGTTCAAGAACGGCGCGGCTTTTGCGCGTGGCGATGAATATACCGATTTCGATTTCCGCGACAAGCATTCGGAAGGCTGGGGCACGACGTACCAGGTACAGCGCGCTGATTTCGACCACGTACTGGCGAAGGAAGCGGAACGCTTTGGCGCGCAGATACGCTATCGGCATGAAGTGATTGCCGTTGATCTGGAACGCGACAAGCCACTGGTGACGGTGAAAGATCCGGATGGACGCATCTATCAAATCGAAGCTGGCTTCATTCTTGATGCCAGCGGTTTTGGCCGCATACTGCCGCGCTTGCTGAAACTGGAAACGCCGTCCAACTTCCCGGTGCGTGGTGCGATCTTTACGCATATCGAAGATGGCATTGCGCAGGGAGGAAATCCACAAGGCTTCGATCGCAACAAGATTCTGGTAACCATCCATCCGCAACATTGTGATGTCTGGTTCTGGACGATTCCATTTGCCGGAGGGCGTTGTTCGCTGGGTGTGGTGGCAGAGACCAGCTTCCTTGACAACTACAAGGGCAGCGACACCGAACGCTTGCAAGCGAT
Source organism: Herminiimonas aquatilis (assembly GCF_042665175.1). Taxonomy (NCBI): domain Bacteria; kingdom Pseudomonadati; phylum Pseudomonadota; class Betaproteobacteria; order Burkholderiales; family Oxalobacteraceae; genus Herminiimonas; species Herminiimonas aquatilis. Next base: position 591,781 of record NZ_JBHTCC010000001.1, on the reverse strand, counting down.
CGTGGCGGAAGTGCCATCCTTGCAAAAAGTATTGGCAAACGCGAAGTGGGATACGCCGGCGCGTCACATCGTCGGCTACTCGGCTAACGTCGCGTCCTTGTGGGGCAAAGGCTATGCCTTGCTTGGCAATGCGGGAGAGTTTCTCGATCCGGTCTTTTCATCCGGCGTCACGATCGCGGTGAAGTCGGCGAGTCTGGCTGCCGCCGTATTGCAGCGCCAATTCGATGGCATCCAGGTGGATTGGCAAAAAGAATATGGTGAACCTTTGCGTGCCGGCGTGGATACCTTCCGTGCGTTTGTCGAGTCATGGTATGCAGGCGGATTTCAACAGATTATTTTTCATCCGAACCAGCAACCGGAAATTCGCCGCATGATTGCTGCGATTCTGGCCGGTTATGCATGGGATCAGAATAATCCCTTTGTGAAAGAAACCGTGCGCCGTCTGGCCGCCCTGGAGAGTATATGTACGCCAGTCTGATGCGTCGCTGGACGCTGATTTCACTTGTGTTACTGGCGAGCGGCTGTGCCACCAAGCCAGCGCCGCAACAGGAGCGTCTTGGCTTGAAGCTGGCACCCGCCACCCTCGGCGCTTCCATCGCACGCCAGCAGCATTTGAAGGTCGAGCGTGAAGGTCGTATCGACGACCTGGATGCCGCGCTTGAAGTTGACGCTGATCATTTGCAACTGGTCGGCCTGGCATTTGGACAGCGCGTATTGAGCCTGAGTTACGATGGCAAGGAATTGACTTCGTGGCGCCATGTGATGTTGCCTGCGCAAGTGCGCGCCGAGGATGTGCTGGAGGATTTGCAGCTGACACTGTGGCCGAAAGAGGCGATTGCCCAAGAGTTGCCGCCGGGCTGGTCCATAGAAGACGAGGGCCTGCGCCGCACCCTGTACAAGGACGGCACGGTAGTGACGGTGATCGAATACAGTGCGATGCCGCGCTGGACCGGCACGGTCGTGCTGCAAAACATGCGTTACCAATATCGATTGACGATTCAGTCAGTGCCTTTCGGCCCTTGATGAATATCCGGAATGAAATGATGCCGTATTTGAATGAATGTGGAATAGTGTGCTCGCTCGGAGATACACACGATGCGATCAAGGCGCGCTTGTTCGAACGTGCTGAAAGCGGCGTAACGATGACCGACGCATGGAGCGCAGAGCGCGTGCTGCCGCTCGGTTGCGTCACCGCCGAATTGCCTTCAATGGAGGCTTGGCCGGTTCAGCAACGCAGTCGTAACAACCAAATGGCGCTTGCCGCCTTGTCCCAGATTCGCCCTGCCGTAGACGCAGCGATTGCACGTTTCGGTGCCGACCGTATTGCGGTCGTGATCGGTACCAGCACTTCAGGTGTTGCCAGTACCGAGACTGCCTTGCGCCAGTATGCAGTGGATGCAAGCCTGCCGGACGCGTTCCACTATGCGCAGCAAGAGATGGGATCGCCGGCCAGCATGCTGGCAATCGAGCTCGGCATCAGCGGTCCTGCCTATGTGCATTCAAGCGCCTGCTCCTCCAGCGCCAAGGCAATGGCCAGTGCCGCACGTTTATTGAACATGGGTTTGTGCGATGCCGTGGTGACTGGCGGCGTGGATACCATGTGCGCATTTACAGTGGCCGGTTTCTCTGCCCTGGAATCGGTCAGTGCTGCGCAATGCAATCCGCTGAGTGCGAATCGCAAGGGCATCAATATCGGTGAAGGTGCCGCACTGTTCCTGATGACGAACGAACCGGCTGCGGTGGCATTGCGCGGCTGGGGCGAGTCATCCGACGGCCATCATATGTCCGCGCCGGATCCGGCCGGTAGCGGTGCGCGGCTGTCGATTGCGCAAGCGCTGCAACGGGCAGGCATCTGTGCCTCGGAAATCGATTACATCAATATGCATGGCACGGCGACGGTACAGAACGACGCGATGGAATCGCGCGTGATTCATGACCTGTTTGGTGCCCATGTTGCAGTCAGTTCTACCAAACCTTTCACCGGTCATACCCTGGGTGCTGCCGCGGCGATTGAAGCGGCGATCTGCTGGCTCGCGATGCAGGATGAGAATGTTGACGGCGTCCTGCCTCCGCATTTATGGGATGGTGTACAGGACTCTTCTCTGCCAACATTGAACGTGGTTGCGCCGGGTACCCTTTTGGGTCGACCTGTGCGTTGGGCGCTGAGTAATTCATTTGCGTTTGGTGGCTCGAATGCGACGCTGGTTTTTGGGAGATCCGCATGAGTTTGCCGGATATCCGTACGCTGGTACCGCATTCGGGAACGATGGTCTTGCTGGATACGCTGGTTGCGGTTGGCGAAGAGAGCTTGTGCGCAGAAGTCGTGATCAGTCCCGATACCCTGTTTTCAGATGCGCATGGGGTGGGCGCATGGATAGGGGTTGAATACATGGCGCAGGCAGTTGCCGCATTCGCCGGTTACGAAGCACTGTCGCGCGGCGAGCCGGTCAAGGTTGGCTTTCTGCTCGGTTCGAGACGCTACGAGTGCCGCCATCCGCAATTCGCCATCGGCAGCAAATTGCATATTCATGTGCATCGCGCCTTGCAGGGTGAAAACGGTTTGGGTGCGTTCAGCTGTCACATCGACGACGCGAACGAACCCTCTGCTGCACCGTTGGCAACAGCGACGATCACGGTGTTTCAGCCGGATAATGTGGGCGAGTTTTTACAAAAAGTTTCGGAATGAAGGTGCAGTATGAATAAAACTATATTGGTGACAGGATCGTCACGCGGCATAGGCAAAGCGATCGCCTTGCGTCTGGCAAGTGACGGCTATGACATTGTTTTGCATTGCCGCAGCCAGCGCGCTGAAGCGGATGCAGTCGCGCAGACAATTGTTGATATGGGTAGGGCGGCGCGCGTGCTGCAGTTCGATATAGGCGAACGCGATATCGCAGCCACGACTTTACTGGCTGATGTGGAAGAGCACGGCTGCTACTACGGCATAGTGTGCAACGCCGGCGTTGCCCGTGACAATGCGTTTCCAGCGATGTCAGGCGAAGACTGGGACATCGTGCTGAAAACCAATCTGGATGGATTTTATAACGTGCTCAATCCCCTGATTATGCCGATGGTGCGCCGGCGCAAGCCAGGTCGCGTCGTGACGCTGGCATCGGTGTCCGGCTTGATCGGCAACCGGGGGCAGGTCAATTACAGTGCGGCCAAGGCCGGCATTATCGGCGCCAGCAAGGCGTTGGCAGTTGAATTGGCCAGTCGCGAAATCACTGTCAATTGCGTGGCGCCGGGATTGATTGCAACCGACATGATCAGCGATGTACCCATGGAGGAAGCCTTGAAAATGATTCCTGCCAGGCGCATCGGCAAGCCGGAAGAAGTCGCGGCAGTCGTGAGTTTTCTGATTGCCGACGATGCGGCTTACGTTACGCGTCAGGTGATTTCGGTCAACGGAGGTCTGGCATGAGCCGGCGCGTCGTTGTTACCGGCATGGCCGGGATCAGCCCGATAGGCAACGACTGGAGTGCGATTCGCACGCGTCTCGGTGAATATCGCAATGGCGTGACGCGCATGCATGAATGGTCCGATTATGATGGCTTGAATACGCAGCTGGGTGCACCGGCTGCGCCCTTTGAACTCTCGGATAAATTCAATCGTAAATCGATGCGCAGCATGGGACGTATCGCCTTGATGGCGACGCGTGCCAGCGAACTGGCGCTGCTCGACGCCGGCCTGCTCGACGATCCCTTGCTCAAGAGCGGACAGATGGGTATTTCCTTCGGTTCGTCAGCCGGTACGCCCAGTGCGATCGGTGATTTCGGTCGCATGATGGAGGAGCGCACCACCAAAGGCATTAATGCCACGACTTACATCAAGATGATGGCGCATACGGCACCGGTCAATATCGGCGTCTTCTTTGGCGTCACCGGGCGTGTGATCACGACATCCAGCGCGTGCACCTCCGGCAGTCAGGGCATAGGTTACGCATATGAAGCGATACGCGGCGGCCAGCAGAAGGCGATGATCGCCGGTGGAGCGGAAGAATTGTGCGCGACAGAAGCCGCCGTGTTCGACACGCTGTTCGCGACCAGCGTCAAGAACGACGCTGCTGATACTACGCCTCGTCCTTTCGATGCAGATCGCGATGGCCTGGTGATCGGCGAAGGTGCAGGATGTTTGATCCTGGAAGAGATGGAACATGCAGTGGCGCGTGGTGCAAAGATACATGCGGAACTGGTAGGTTTCGGTACCAATAGCGATGGCTGTCACGTCACGCAGCCGAATGCCGAGACGATGAAAATCGCGATGGAACTGGCGCTGGCCGATGCCGGCTTGCAGCCAGCTGATATTGGTTACGTCAATGCACACGGCACAGGTACCCAGCACGGCGACATTGCCGAATCGCAGGCCACCGCGCAGGTATTCGGAAAACGCATGCCGATCAGCTCGCTGAAAAGTTATATGGGTCACACACTGGGTGCATGCGGTGCACTGGAAGCGTGGGCCAGTATTGAAATGATGCGCGAAGGCTGGTTTGCACCGACCATCAATCTTGAAAAGATAGATCCGCAATGTGCAGAACTCGACTACATCGTCGGCGAGGGAAGAAAAATTGAATGCGACTACGTGATGTCGAATAATTTCGCATTCGGCGGCATCAACACATCATTGATTTTCAAGCGTTACAGATAACAAGAAAATGAAACCGTTTTTTTTCTAGGGAGTTTGATCGTGATTTTTAAAATAACAAAAAACAAGACCTACGCAATCGCCAGCCTCGCGCTGCTACTTCTGACTACTGGTTGCGCGACCAAGGTAAAGGTGCCGGAGAATACGCAAAATCCTGCGCCCTCTGAAGCATTTTCAAATTTCTCACGGTTTGAAGTAAAGCCGATTAATCAAGGCCCCGGCTGTGACAAGCAGCGCGGTGCCGACAATGCGCTAGATGCAATTCAGCAAAAACTGGATAACCGCCTCGGCGGCTTGATCGCAGCCTGGAATACCGCAGCGCCAGCCAAGGCAAAGGAGCGCAAGCTGATCATCGAACCTGTCTGCTCGAATGCAAAACTGATCAGTCCGGCGGCGCGCATATTGGGCGGTGCATTTGTTGGTAGTTCGGCCGTGGTATTGAACGTTCGTTACACGGACGCGAGCAGCGGCAAAGTGATTGCGGAACCGGTGTTCTATCAGCATGCCAACATGATGGGCAGCGGCTACTCATTTGGCGCTACTGATCGCGACATGCTGGATCGGATTGCGTCGATGATTACGACCTATACATCAAAGAATTACGACAATGCAGTAGGCGGCCCGACTGGGCTGGAAATCAAGAATTAATTCACCAAAGGAAAAATGATGAAAAAATTAGTGTGCACCCTGTCTTTTGCTGCAGCATTGTTGAGCATTACGATGTCGGCGCAGGCCAAGGATGAAAAAATGATGATGCCTATCGATGCCGCCTTTGCACAAACTGGTACCCGAAACAATGTTGATGGTTCGGTAAAATTTTTCTTTGGCACGCAAAAGCCAGCCGGCAAGATTCTGCAAAAACTGGGTAGCGATACCACCAGCCAAAAGTCCAATGCCTTTGGTAAGTCAGATGCCGTTTCCTGTAATACTGCATTCCTGTCGGGCATGATTTCTTTTGAAAAGCGTGCCAAGGAGTTGGGTGCTAATGCAGTAGTCAACATCGTCAGCAACTACAATCACGAAGTCAATTCGAGCGAGACAGAGTTCGAATGTCATGTAGGCGCCATCATGTCCGGCGCTGCATTCAAGGGCGATTTTGTCAAAATCTCTGACAAATAATACTAGCGCGGATGTAAATCCGAATGCAGGTCCCGTCGCCACGGTATGGCTGTTGGATGGCCGTAGCGTGAGCGACGATCAATTACTACCCTATGTTTCGTGGCTCACTCCAGATGAGTTGCAGCGCTATCAACGGTTCCTGCGACCTGAGCGCCAGCGTCAATTTCTGCTCGGACGTATCCTGTTGCGTTGTACGCTAGGTGAGTTGCTGAATATCACACCGTCTTCCATTTCATTTTTCGAACGTCCAGGTCATGCGCCGGTCTTGAACCTGGAACATGGTTCGCCGGGATTCAGCTTGTCGCATAGCGGTCCATGGGTCGCCTGTGCCATCAGCGAGCAATCGGCCTTGGGGCTGGATATCGAGTTGATGGATGGAACGCGCGATTTACTCGCGCTTGCTGAACAATCCTTCGATACAACTGAATGTGCCTTGCTCAAGGAAAAAGAAGGTGCTGCACGCGTCGCTGCGTTTTATACCTTGTGGAGTACGAAAGAGGCGCGCTATAAACTTGCTTCGACCGCGGCTATTGATTCGATCGCACACTGCATGAATTTTCCACATACGGACATCTCTATTGTCCTCTGCAGCGAATTGCTTTTGGCAGAGGGACGCGTACGTATTTTTGACAATTGGTAAAGTAAGCCAGCAATACGCTCACCGTCCAGCGCAGAAATATCAACAGCCGCGCTTTAATTCCTTTCACGCCAAACGCCAGTATTCTCCGTAGTAGGCGCAACTTCTCGCAAGCTCCATTGCAAGGGAATCGCATGCGACTTTATCCAGCCGGATGTGATGTGAAAGCGCCATAGTCGTTCCGCTCCGGCAAGATTCCCAGTTTCATTCGATTGCCACAACACTTCCGTCCTGCCTTGCAGATGTAGCAAATCACCGCGGAGGAAATCGATGAATAATAATGCTGCGCGCGGCTCGACCAGCATATTTCCCAATGTATTGAAATATCGATTGCCGATGAAGTCTGGAATTGTCAGCATATTGCCATTAATGCGGATAAAGCCTGGCCTGCCACCGCGATGCGAGATATCGGCACCGGTGCCATTCATTGCTTCATTGCCTGATGTCGTGGCGACAAAAAAAGTGTCGGCATCGCTGATGATTTTTTTAGCAGCATCATTTAACTGGGTAAAGAACTCTTTCGATGATGTGGGACCATCATTCTTTTCATTGCTGACTTCTCGCGCCTGTATGTATTTAGGGCAGTTGCCAAATGATTGTTCGACATGCACATGCAATCCATCGTCATCGAATGCCGTCACGTAACCATTGGCACGATTACGCCTGCGGGTACTGAATTCAATACCGAGCATGCCTATCGCCTTGTCGCTAACAAGCAAAGGTATAAACGATTCTTGCCAGTGCGCAGTTGCATCTATCCTTAAGCTTTGCGGGTCTTTGCTGCTGATAAAACCTTGCGGTCCGGTCACTATGGTTGCTACCGGCCAGCCCTCATTGTCGGTAGTCGCCACCATCGCAAAACGCAGTGAAGAGAAAAACTGTCTATGCTGATCCGGCATCATTTCGCGTATTGCAAAACCAGGTGTGCCGGTGCCAGCAGCAACCTGCGCCCGCAGCTCCCCTTCATGGAAAGGCTGGGGTTTGAGAGGCGGGTTCATACAGTTTCCGGTATGGCCGATTGCGGCATGGGATGAAATGCTGGTAGCGCTTCAATACGTGCCAGCCATGATCTTACAGCCGGATACGGGCTTAATGAAATACGGCCTTCCGGAGCATGTGCCACGTAGGAATAACAGGCCAGATCGGCGATGGTTGGATTGTTGGTGGCGAGGTAATCGCGTCCGACAAGATGCGTATCCATCATAGTCAATAATTTCTCGGCGATTTCATGTGCACGTAAAGGATTTATTTCGCCTTTCATGTTCCACAGGCTGGACATGCGAGCGCTAGCCGGACCGTGTCTTACTTCGCCTGCCGCTATCGAAAGCCAGCGTTGTATCTGTGCTGCTTCGACAGCGTCGTCCGACAGCCAGGTGGTTTTCGCGCCATAACGTTTGACCAGATAAACCATGATGGCATTGCTATCGGACAGTACCAGACCGCCATCGACCAATACCGGGATTTGCCGCAAGGGATTCAGTTTGCCGAATTCTTCCGTGGCGCGCACAGAGGCTGGTGCCTCAATGTATTCATGTGCAATGCCTAGCATGCGCAGCAGTACTTCAACGCGATGGCAATGCCCCGATAAAGGTGTTCCATAAAGTTTGATGGTAGTCACGATGATGTCCTTTTAGTTGATTGAGCTTTCATCTTAGTCATTGCAATAAATGGTGTAAATTACATAAAATTGCAATTTACTATTTCATTTATTGGAATAATCTGAGGGCGTTTGATGGACAGACTGGACGAACTTGAAGTCTTTATTGCGATTATGGACACCGGCAGCCTGATAGGTGCCAGTCGCAAGTTGCGCCGCTCAGCGCCTGCGGTTACGCGCCTGCTCGGTTCGCTGGAGCAGCGTATAGGTACACGTCTGCTGGAACGAACAACGCGACATCTGGCGGCCACTGAAGCAGGGACACGATTGCTGCAACATGCGCGGCAAGTGTTGAGCGAGTATGAACAGGCAGTGCAGGAAGATCCATCCGCACCTATGCGCGGGACCTTGCGCGTGACGGCACCGGTGGTCTTCGGCCGACGTCACGTGGCGCCGATAGTGAATAGTTATCTCGATCTTTATCCGGAAATGCGGGTCGAGCTGGTGATCAATGATCGCAATATAGATTTGATCGACGAGGGGATAGATATCGCTGTGCGCATTGGTCCTTTGGCGGATACCAGCCTCGTCGCGCGACGCGTCGGCCAAGTGCACTCTGTCTTGGTTGCTAGTCCCGATTACATCAAGCGTCGCGGTAAGCCACGCCTCTTGGCGGACCTGTCATCGCATGATGTCATTTTTAATTCGGGATTCGGTAGTGCATCGGAGTGGCGCTTCAGGGTAAATGGCCGCGACCAGGTGGTGCCGCTGACGCCGCGTTTGACGGTCAATGAAATCGATGCCGTGCTGCTCTCCGCAAAAGCAGGGCGGGGCGTAGCACGCCTGTTGTCGTATCAGGTAGCGGACGAGCTGGCGAATGGGAGCTTGGTAAGAATTTTTCCAAAAATGGAAACCGCAATGTTGCCGGTGCACCTGGTACTTCCCAGTGCAAGACTGATGGCACTGAAGTCACGCGCATTTATAGATCATGCAGTGGCAAGGTTTAGTGAGTTGCGCGTAATTCAGAAGTAATCTAGTTGAATAGTCTTACGACATGTGTATTCGTAGGATTCTTTCCATGTTCATGCGCGCTATGTATGTGCTGACGGCCTGGAAAATAAATGACCAGCATGTTAAGGAGCGAGACAAGGGGCGATACAAATTTCGCCAACAGCAGAGCAAGAGTGTTGATGTAGTGCAATAAGATTCTAAGGTAATTAAAATTGGAATCAGTCGATTTTTTCTGAATATGCATAGGCCGAATCTGAATATCCGTAGCCGGTAGTCTGCTATCTTGTAAAAGCGCACGGATGGATCGCACCATATGTGTCACGTTTGATCAAGGCGGGAACATCGGTGAAATATTTTTAGTGCATGATGGAACGTACACAACTACACACGCACATGGCTAAGGAAATAATCATGAAAACCAGAATGGAGCGCGATACCTTTGGCTTGATCGCGGTGGATGGTGAACGGTTGTGGGGTGCGCAAACGCAGCGCTCGCTTGAACATTTCAAGATATCGACCGAACGGATGCCGCAGGAACTGATCATCGCGCTCGCAGAAGTCAAACGGGCATCGGCCATAGTCAATCTTGATCTGGGCAAGCTCGATCGGAAAAAGTCTGGCGCGATAGTCGCGGCGGCAGAAGAAGTGATTGCGGGTCTGCATCCACATGAGTTTCCACTTGCCGTGTGGCAGACCGGTTCCGGCACGCAGAGCAATATGAATATGAATGAAGTGCTGGCCAATCGCGCATCTGAATTGCTGAAAGGCGCGCGTGGCGAGCAGCGCGTGATTCATCCCAACGACGACGTTAATCTCGGGCAGTCTTCCAACGACATCTTCCCGACCGCGATGTATGTGGCGGCAGCGCTTGGCGTCAGCAAGAAATTATTGCCGCAGATCGACAAATTGCGGCAGACGCTGCAACTGAAATCGGAAGAGTTTGCCGACATCGTCAAGATAGGCCGCACGCATTTGCAGGACGCAACACCGCTGACGCTGGGACAGGAATTTTCCGGCTATGTCGCGCAACTCGATTATGCGACTGCGACAATCGCAACTTTGCAAACTGCGTTGCATGAACTTGCCGTCGGTGGCACGGCAGTCGGTACCGGCTTGAATACCCATCCTGAATTTGGCGTGCGCGTGGCAGCCGAGTTGGCGCAGCGTACGGGCCTGCCGTTTAAAAGTGCATCGAATAAATTTGCCGCACTGGCGGCGCACGATGCGCTGGTGAGCGTACATGGAGGCCTGAAGACTCTCGCTGCTGCGATGATGAAGATTGCAAACGATGTGCGTTGGCTGGCATCCGGTCCGCGTTCCGGTCTGGGTGAATTAAGTATTCCTGAAAACGAACCGGGTAGTTCCATCATGCCGGGCAAGGTCAATCCGACGCAGAGCGAAGCGGTCACCATGTTGTGCTGCCAGGTATTTGGCAACGATGTGGCGATTAATTTTGGCGGGGCATCCGGCAACTTTGAATTGAATGTCTTCAAGCCGCTGCTTGCGCATAATTTTTTGCAAAGCGTGCGCTTGCTGGCGGATGGCATACAGAGCTTCGATGATCATTGTGCACACGGCATCGTTGCCAATCGCGAACGTATTGATGAATTGATGGGGCGTTCATTGATGCTGGTAACGGCATTGGCGCCGCATATCGGTTACGACAAGGCAGCGAAGATAGCCAAGCAGGCGCATCACGATGGCAGCACATTAAAAGAGACCGCGCTGGCCCTGGGCTTTGTTACCAGTGAGGAATTCGATCTTTGGGTGCGGCCGCGAGACATGATTCATCCGAATTGACACTGCATGCATGGGCTTCGCTGATCCGCCATTAACGTTCATTGCCAAGGTTAACTGTTGATGCTCTCCGCAAATAAAAAGGCGATCCGGCTAACCTGGTTAGCGAGATCGCCTTGTCCCTGACGAATCAGGTCTGTCCGCTATGCATGTCGTCCGCGATGACCTGCGGCAGACATGGGTCGGTCAGTGAGCAGGCTGCTTATTTTGCAGCGCCCATGCAACGCGATTTTTCCGCGCCAGTCAAAGCATCACATTTTTCTTTTTGCACAGCAACGTTAGCATCGTGCTTTTCTTCACGTGCATCTTTACGGGCGTCAGAAACTTCTTTGCCAGCTTTAGCATCGGCAACTGCTGCAGTTTTTGCAGCTTTTGCTTCTTTCACACAAACGTCTTTGTTGTTGCCAGTCATTTCATCGCATTTTTCTTTTGCGACTTCATAGTTGGCGTCAGCGATATCGGTACGTGCTTTTTTGCGTGCTGCATCCGTGCCCTTGTAGGCGGCTTCAGCGTCTGCTGTGGTTTTCACCTGTGCAGCTTTCGCTTCTTTTACGCAGACATCCTTGGCATTGCCTTTGTGACTGTCGCAAGCTTCTTTTGCCATTTTGTAGTCTGCGTCGGCTTTTTTCTTGCTTGCATCGTAAGTCACTTTTGCTTCTGTTGGTGCTGCGTGCGATGTTGCGATGAAGCCAAAGCTGGCGCTAGCCATGATGATCATTGAGAGTGCTTTTTTCATGATGTGTCCTTTTAGTTTTTGATTTGAGCTGAGGCAGACAATCCGGCGTGGAGTGAATCGATTGATTGCACTCCCGCGCCTGATTTCATTACTATTTACAGAAAGCGCTTGTCGTCGCGATTACGTTCTTCGAACGCCTTGATTTGCTTTTCAGCTTCATCTTTGTTCACGCCGTAAGCTTCTTGAATCTTGCCTACGAGTTGATCGCGTTTGCCTGCGATTTGATCGAGGTTGTCATCAGTCAACTTGCCCCATTGTTCTTTGACATTGCCTTTGAGTTGTTTCCAGTTACCTTCGATAACGTCCCAATTCATAACATTCTCCTTAAGTGAATTTCATATGCTACGGCGACAGTGCCTGCCTATTACTATGCAAAACGTGGGCCAGTTTCTTTACTTATAAAAATCAAGTACTTAAGAAAAATGGTGTTAGTTATATGTAAATAGCGCAGGGTAAGTTGCAAAGCCTACATGTGGGAAATGGGGAAAGCCTTGCAGGACAACAGGAAGTAGTAACGTGAAAAATAATCTGAAAAGTAAGTGTCGAGCAGGAAAGCTGCGCGCGAAATAATGAGTCGCTTCAGCGTGGCTGGAAAAATCTTTATGCGGGTGCCTTCAATTTTTTGTCATGTCGCAAAGTGCCGAACCACAATGCATATTGACGCGTGAAACTTGCGCCTAAAAAGAATATCTGCGCTGAGTAATAGACCCATAGCAGCAGCGCAACCAGTGAACCGGCTGCACCGTAGCTGCTGGCAATGCCGCTGTTGCCGAGATAAATGCCTATCAGGTATTTACCGAAGATGAAGAGTCCGGCCGTACCTAATGCACCTATCGATACATCGCGCCATGATAGTTTGACTTGCGGCAGGGTCTTGTAGATAACGCCGAACAAGCAGGCAATCACGATGAACGACACCAGATTCGATGCGGGCTGCAAGATAAATGCTGCATCCTTCCACAGCCCACCCCAGTAGCGCTCCAGCAAGGCGAGCCCGGCGCTGACGACAAGCGATACCAGTAACAAGAATGCCAGTACCAGTACCATACCGAATGAGAGTAAGCGTACCCGTAGTACTTCTATCCAGCCCGCGTGACGCGCCATGGGCACATGCCAGATTTCATCCAGGCTGTCCTTCAGCTCTGCAAATACAGTGGTCGCGCCGATCAACAGAAAGATAGTTGCGATGATGGTCGCGGTTTGACTGATGTCTGGATTATGCGCATTCGCCAACAACATTTCGATTGCCTGCGCGCCGTTCGGGCCGACTAATCCCGTGAGTTGCGCGACGATTTCGCCGCGCGCCGCTTGCGTACCAAATACGGAGCCGGCAATCGCGATGGCAAGTATCAATATGGGTGCCATGGAAAACAGCGTATAGAAAGCCACTGCCGCACCTTTGCTGCCGCCACGTTGCGCAAACCATTCCAGAATCGAGCAGGTAAAAACGATGCGTGCGCGTCGCCATACAGATAGATCCTCAGATTTATCCAGACCGTGCGACTCAGATATATTTTCTTGCGTATGCATAGGGCTGTCGTAAAGTGAACAATACGTGGAAGGACGACTATATAGATCGCTGTGCGCTGCCAAGCAGCAGAGGTAGCGAGGTACAACCGCAGCTTTTATTCCTGATAAGAGTTGTTCCCCTGCTGAAAAGTTGCTGCACCTAATAATCTTGCGAGAGATTGCTGCAATCAGCTTCAGACGCATGCAGTCCTACAACCATATCAGCTTATTTCCTATAGAAACCGAGCGGTGCCATTGATACGATGTTTTATGTACAAAGAAAAACAAGCTTGCTGTCACCGCCTTCACTATTGGAGTGACCGCTCATCAAACATCGTTGCAATCTTTCAGGAGGCATATCATGGGTAAATATTTCCTTGCTTGGCTATTGGGCGTACCATTTTTTGTGCTGCTACTGGTCTATCTGATTTTCTAGGATTACCGCAATAAAAATATGAGCAGATACATATAAAGCCGATAAGCAAAAACCCGCCTGTGCGGGTTTTTGCTTATCGGCTTTATGTCGACTTATCTCAACAGGAACTATTTCACGGGATAAATATCTGACCAGGCGTTTGCAGGTGCGAAGGATGCTGCTATGCTTCACTGTAAAGGTAACAACATTTCAGGACGGCATTCTGGTTTGTGCGCTCTGAATAATATGCAGATTGCTGCCCTTCCAAATCTGTAAAAATCTCCCAACAGAATCGTCATACAACGGCGCCAGAACAGCATCAATAGAGTCAGGCATGTGTTATCCGGAACAGGAACAATACCTTGGTGTCCTGTTTCCTCATTTGCAGCGGAGCAAACATGTTTCAATCAGCGGAACATCGCAAATTCTTTACCTTTCTGGTCGCGCCGCTCATCGCCTCGGCTTTTATCCTGATGGTTGGTATCGTTGCAATCTATAACGCATCGCAAGATTTCTGGATTCTGGATTACCGCCTGTCGGATATCGTACCGATAAGGACGCCTAGTGCCATCGTTTTCATCCTGGCTGCGTTAACACTCGCATTTCGTTCCATCCACGTCGCAAATGGCGTGCTCAGAACTGGATTGAAGGCGACTGCGTCGTTACTGGCACTGGCTGTTATTGCGGTCGGGATACTGTCACTGACGCGATATTTTCTCGACATTGACGTAGGCATCGAAACACTGTTTGCAAGCTTGGGTGTGCAGGAAAAATTCATGTTGTACAGTTCGCCGCCCGCAGCGCTTGGCTTCGTATTCGTGGGTTCGAGTCTATTGTTGTTGGACTATCGAACTTCTGGCGGACATTACCCATCCGAGTATGTCGCTTTCATCCTCATAGGCATGATGGGCATACCGTTGGTGGGGCAGCTATACAACGTCATGTCGGTGGGCATTGCCGACGCTGCGCGCACGTTGCTACCCTTCATATCGGTTACCTTCATAGTACTGGGGCTGGGCATATTGTCTGCGCGTCCTTCACATCGTTTGATGCGTCTCTGGAACAGCAAATCACCGGGTGGCCCCATTCTTCGGCGCCTGTTGCCCAACAGCCTGTTGATGCTGGTGATTCTCGATTTTGCAATCAAATGGGGCGTACAAAATAATTTCTATAGTGCCGACAAGGCATCGCCGTTACTGATCATGCTGAGCGGCACACTGTTGTTCATCATGTTTTGTCGTACGGCAGGACTATTAAATCGGGAATACGAAGATCGTCAAATCGGGGAAGCAGCACTCGCGGAAAGCAATGCTTTATTGCGCGCGGTTAGCGACAACACGCCGGACGCCATATTTGTCAAAGACCTCAATGGACGAATCATTTTTGCAAACCCTGCCAAATTGCGCTTGCTTGGCAAGGAGCGCGAGCAGGTGATCGGTTTTCGTAGCGGTGAGTTGTATCTTGATAAAGGTGATGCGGCACGTGTAACGGAAGAGGATCGAAGTGTGATTTTGCAAGGCAAACCTATGACCTTCGAAACGACTACGCGTTATGCATCCGGTATCCGCACCATGCATTCAACCAAAGCCCCATGGCTGGATGATCAGGGGCAGATTATGGGGCTGGTCGGTATCAGTACCGACATTACCGAACGCAAACGGATTGAAGATGCGCTGAAGGCACATGAAACACAGCTGGAGGCATTGGTTGCCGCGCGTACTTTTGAAGTGAGTGAGCTGATCGGCCATCTGGAAACGACACGCGAAGAAGAGAAGCGTTCGATCGCGCGCGAATTACACGACGATCTTGGCGCGGCACTGACGGCGCTGAACATGCATCTGTCTCTTATCTTTCAGCAGATGCCGCCGGAACCGAAATTTACCGAGCGCTCAATCAAGATCAAGGCTTTGCTTAGCTCCATCACAGACGCCACTCGGCGCATTCAAAACGGTTTGCGGCCAGACAAGCTGGATGTGTTTGGCGTCAAGATTGCGATTGCTGAACAGGCTGCTGAATTTGAAAAATATACCGGTGTTGTTTGCAACGTTAATCTTCCGGACGACCAGTTGGGGTATGCACCACGCGTCGATATTGCCTTGTTCCGTATTGTGCAGGAGGCATTGAACAATATTGCCAAGCATGCCAAGGCGACCCACGTTGATGTGGTGCTGGACGATGTCGATGATGAAATCGTATTGACCGTACGCGATAACGGTATCGGCATTCCCGCCGTCAATCCAGGTGGTTTGGTTACCCATGGTTTGCGCGGCATGCGCGAAAGGGTCGCTTATTTAGGTGGGAGCGTCAGAGTCAACGGTGCAGAAGGAAAGGGCACCACGATTATTATTACGATTCCCAAAACACCGGAAAATACAGAAGTGTCGGATGAGAATATGCTGGAAGAAAACGACTGATATTATTTTTGCGAGTAGAGTCTGTCGGCTATCGACTTCAGTTGCCTATATCGCATAGATAGCTGGATTTTCTGTTGCAGAGCTGGCTCTGCAGTTGCCAAAGAATCAGTGGTTTTTGGCTAAACTCGGCAATGAACATTCATGTGTCAATGCAGCTAGGGCTTTATCAAAAGCTCAGTCTTGACTGCGGCATTCAACGTGTGCGAGGCTCAACTCTCTGACTAATTCAAACAATTGCGGGAATTCTGACGTTTTGTCAAAGAAGTGGTTGACACCATATTGACGGCCGACCCGACGAAATACTTCAGTCGCATTATTGCTGCAGATGATTTTTAGCGGGTCGTAATCCCGTTTTCCGGATAACTGGCGCAGCAGATTGATGCCATTCCCTTTTTTGAGTTGGATATCGACGATCAGGATATCGCAGGCGATCGAATTCAACTGATTCAAAGCATCAGTTTCTGATTCCGATACCCCCGCCACAACAACGCCGGGGATCATTGCCAGATTTTCGATCATCAGATCACGCACATCGATGGAATCTTCTACCAGGAAGATGCGCAAAGGCTGGCAACTTCCACCCGTCGTAGTATTTTTCGCTTCATTCATATAAGAATCGCTTTTACTACTGATAACTGCACTATCGAAAGACATTTCGTTCCGGTCCTGAAATAATTAATCGATCAGATTTTGCTTGATGGCGTAGTAAATAATGCCGGCGTTGTTTTCCATATTCATCTTCTGCAAAACGCGCGCTCGGTAGGTACTGACGGTCTTTACGCTTAAGCAGAGTTCATCGGCGATCTTGGTGACACCGTGACCCTGACATAATTTATAGAAAATTTCATATTCGCGTTTCGACAGGGTTTCGTGCAGCGGTTTTTCCGCATTGGCATCTACTTCTGTCGTTAATAATTCTGCGACGGTATGACTGATGTATTTATGGCCGCGCAGAATGGTTTGAATAGCGGTAACAAGTTCTTCGGCGAGCGCTTCTTTTTGCACATAACCGCTGGCTCCGCTGCGCAGAATCTGCACCGCATAACGGCTTTCCGGATGCATGCTCAGAATCAGTACAGGCAGATCCGGTTTTTCGCGTTTGATTTGCTTCAATACTTCCACGCCGCTTTTGTCCGGCATATTGATATCAAGTAAAACGATGTCCCAATCCTGCGCGCGCACCAGACGAATCGCTTCCTGTGCAGTTGCTGCCTCGCCCTCGATGCTCATGTCCGGCACTTGTGCAATGAAATACTGCACACCTGCTCGGACCACTGCATGATCGTCAACTACGAGAATTTTTACCATGATGAATACGCGTTTTTCAGTTGAGTGCTAGTTACGAGCCTGCAAGCCATAGTGATGCGTGCGGTTGTTGATGGCATCAGGTAAAAAAAGCTTTGCCTGATATTCATTGAGGCGATTGTAAAGTGTTTTAAGACTCACGCCTAACACCTCCGCCGTCAGCGTTTTATTCCCGCCACAATGGCCCAAGGTCGCACAAATCAATCTTTGCTCTGCATCGGCCAGCTTGCTTCCCAATTGTACGGTGACGCAATCTTCAGCCTGCTCGCTAGTGTTTGCTCGTGCAGGATTGACGCTCAGTTTGATGTCGAGTTCCTGATCCGCAAGAATATAGCTGCGGTGCACAATATTTTTCAGTTCACGGACATTGCCCGGCCAGCTGTATTCATTCAAAAGTCGATAAGACGCTTTTGAAAAATGTTTGTTATTGCCTTCTTCTTCGTTCAATTGCGCGAGGAAGAGATTGGCCAGCAAGCGTATGTCTTCACCGCGTTCACGCAGCGTAGGCACATGGATAGGGAATACCGCCAGGCGATAGAAGAGGTCGCTGCGCAAAGTGCCGTTCGCAACCGCTTCCAGTGGATCACGATTGGTCGCCGCTACGACGCGCACCTTGACTTCGGTTTCTTCATCGGCACCTATCCGGTAGAAACGATTGGTTTCGAGGACGCGCAACAATTTGACTTGCATGTCGAGCGACATTTCTGTCACTTCATCGAGAAATAGCGTGCCGCCGTCGGCGCGTTCAAAGCAGCCTTTTTGCATGCGGACGGAGCCGGTAAAACTGCCGCGCTCGGAACCGAACAATTCTGCCTCTATCAATTGCGGCGATACGGCACCGCAATTTAACGCGACAAAGGGCTTGCTGCTTTCCTTGCTTTTTTGATGAATGACATTCGCGACCAGTTCTTTGCCGGTACCGCTTTCACCCACGATCAATACATTGGCATTGGTCGGTGCGACCTTGCCTATCATTGTGAACAGATGCTGCATGTTTTCCGATGCGCCATACAGATTGCCGCAACGATGGTCATTTTTATAGGACGTGCCGACAGCTTGTGCGCCAGCGGGCAGGACAGCGAATTCTTTTGTGAAGTCTTTTGTATTTAGTGCCGGCATGCCGACAGCGAAGCCGTCTGTATTCAATCCGTTGGACATTGGTTTCTCCTCTGTGAAAACATATTGCAAGTTTTACAGAGTCGATTGTGCAGGAAGGGCAAACTTTGCAGAATCGGCGATTTTCCGATTCGCTTGTGGGAATCCTCTTACAAAATTCGCGTCAGGATGGTGAGCGTAAGGTCTGCAGCTTGCACTAAGCCCGGAGCAGCACGCCCGATTCCTACGGGCGAGTTCGCTACCGAGCCATCCAAACTGCGCTTTGTTGTCGTACGACGTCGCTCAAGGAGCCGCTTTTTTCATAACTGGCACGCAGCCAGTCCGCATCGGATTGGCCGGAAAGCACACGATGGCGTAACAATTCGATGGCATCGTCGGTGCCCATTTCTTCAGCAACGTCCTTCAGCATGTCAAAGGTTTGCAGGATATCGTCCTTGATGGACGACTGCTTGCCGGTAATCGGATTGATCAACGCACCATTCAATCCGAAGCGGCAAGCCTGGAAACGGTTGTACGAATACGTCAGTGCTGTATCTGCTGTCGGTTGCAGATCACGTTGTGCAAAAAAGTATTTGCTGAGGGTTTGCGCATAAGCGCCCAGAGCTACCGCCGTCTCGATCGCCAGCGGCGTATCGCAGACACGAATCTCCACGGTGCCGTATTCCGGTTTGGGGCGAATGTCCCAGTAAAAATCCTTCATGCTGGCGACGATACCCAAGCGCGACATCTTGTCGAAGTAGGCGTTGAACGCCTCCCAGTCATTGACAAACGGCATGGTGCCGCTCAACGGGAAGGCATTGATGCTGGTCAGTCGTGATGACTGGAACGTAGTGTCCACTCCTTGATAAAACGGCGAAGAAGCGGACAGTGTAATGAAATGCGGCATCGTGCGTGCCAGCAGATGGGCAAGGCGAATCGCTTCATCGCCGCTCGGGCAGCCGATGTGAATATGCTGGCCGTAGACGGTGAATTGCTTGGCCAGATAGCCGTATAACTCGGACACCAGACGATACCTGTCAGTCGGATAGATGCGTTGATCTTCCCAGTGCTGGAAGGGATGCGCGCCGCCGCCGGCGAGGCCGAGATTGAGCTTGTCGGCTGCCGCGACCAGTAAGGTGCGCATGGCAGTGAGCTCGGTCAGCATTTCGTGATGATCGATGTGCACCGAGGTAGCGATCTCGATCATGCTCTCGGTGATTTCTGGCTTGATGTCGTAGCCGTGTTCGGTCTTGTTGATGATCTGCAGCAGGTCGTCAGAACCGCGGGTCAGATTGTAATCACGTCGATTGACAATTTGCAGTTCGAGTTCGACACCCATGGTCAGCGGTGTCGAGTTATTGAATTCCAGCATAAAGATTTCCTTGATCAGTTCTTGGCTTCGCCTGATGCGACCAGCGCATAGCGGGTACAAATCGGGCCGAGCAATTCGAGAATGACGAGTATCGAAACCACCAGTGCGGTAAGTTGCGCGCCGAATTGCGGATAGTAGCCGACTGCATGCTGCACCATGATGATGTTGAAGCCGGACAGCGGCACCAAACCGATTCCCAGTAGTGCCCCCTTGCGTAGTGCAATGCCATTCAGGCGTGCCAATCCGGTCGTCATGCCGATGGCAATCAACAGGCGCAATGCGATGAAAGCCAGCACGACAGGCCACAGATCAAGCAGGTGCGATAATTCCAGCTTAGCGCCGGCAAAGACAAACAGCGCCACGTAGAACAAACCGCTGAACTGGCTGAGATCGGGTTCCACAATCGCATAACGTGGATCATAGCTGCGACTGGCAATGCCGAATACCAGCAGTGCAATCAGGGCTGACAGATTCAGCATGACGGCGAGCCCGACCGTACTTGCAATCAGTGCCAGCACCAGTATCAGTTGAGCCTGACTATCGCGCCCCAGCCATTGACCTATCCATACCAGCAAGCGACTGATGATCCAGCCCAGTGCGGCAGAGCCCAGCAACAAGTACAAAGGATGCAGGATGTAACTTTCCCAGCCGGCTTCATATTCAACGTGTACCGCAGCCAGCCCCATGGAGAACACGATAAAGGCGAGAGCGTTGCCGATGACGACAATGTTCAACATGCGTTCGGTCAACTGGCCTTCTGCCTTGACCTCGCGCACCACATTCAGAATCACTGCGGGCGAGGTTGCCATGCCGAGTGCGGCGACCATGCTGGCTACCAGTTTGGTGACGCCGAATTGCGTGAGCAGGATGAACAGGGCGATGAAGGTCGTGGTGCTGAGTGCGACGCCGGTGATCAGCAAACCTTTTTCACGCAGCAGCCATTTGTAATCAACGCGGCGACCCAATTCAAACAAAACCAGCCCTAGTGCCAGATCAACCAGCAGACTGATTTCGCTCAGGAGCGCAACGTCTATCAGGTTCAGTACCGATGGCCCTATCAGGAGCCCGGTTAACACATAGGCGGTGATGGCAGGCACTTGGGGAAATACGCGACGCAGCAGGCGCGCACCGAGCACGCCGGCTATCAGCAGCAGGCCGGTTGCGGTCAGCACATTCAGTGCGTGCGGCATATTCGGGAAAAAACTATGTGACGTCATGTTGTTCCTGGCAATTTAAAAATAAAGCGTTTCACGTAATTGATAACGCATATTGTTGATGCAGGCTGTCTGGCCACTTCTGGTGACATTGCAGCATGGTGCCCGGAGTGTTCTATCAGCTTCGTTCGCGGATTGTCCCGGGCAGTTCACATGCTCTATGGCAAGTGTTATCCGGTTTTGCAATGCTCTGATGCAGGTTATGCATTGTGGAGCTTCGCAGCGAAAAGGCTTTATTCATTAAAGGAGATGCAGAACGGAGATACCGTTTTATAAAATTGACTGCGGAAAGTGTAGCAGCAGTTTCAGAAAAAAGTCGCGCACTTTTTTCTGATGCCTTGTTTCCAATGCAATGTTGCTAATGAAGTTTGACGCGTGGCGACGTCTTGCGTTGCAGCCAATGTCCGAGCGTGTCGGCAGCCGTACGCACATAGCCATGCAGCGCGACCAGATGCATGCGATACAGGGATATGTATAGCAAGCGCGCCATGATACCTTCGATAAAAAGTGTGCTGCCTATCAAAGGCCCCATCAAATTACCGACTGCATCAAAACGTCCCAGCGATACCAGCGAACCAAGATCGCGATATTCGAATTGCGGCAACGCCTGTCCATCCATTCGCTTCTTCAAGGCCTGAAAAAGAAAACTTGCCTGCTGGTGAGCGGCCTGTGCGCGCGGCGGTACCGTGCTGTCTTTCTCCGGCCAGGGACAGGCGGCGCAATCACCGAAGGCAAAAATATCTGCGTCGATTTCGGTTTGCAGAGTGCGTTGCACGATGATTTGGCCCAGACGGTTTACCGGCAAGCCCAGTTCGGCGAGAATTGCCGGCGCGCGTATACCGGCCGCCCAGACTGTCAGGTCAGCCGGGATGCTGTTGCCGTTTGCGAATACGACAGCATGTGCCTGGACTTCCGATACCTTCGCATCGGTCATGACATCGATGCCTAATTTATTCAGCAGGCCCTTAGTCTTGATCGATATTGGTTCTGGCAGGCCAGACAAAATGCGCGGGCCAGCCTCGATCACGGTAATGCGTATATCACGCAGCGGATCGAGATGATGCAGTCCATAGGCGCCCAGCACCTCGGCCGTATTGCGCAATTCGGCAGATAGTTCGACGCCGGTTGCGCCAGCGCCGATGATGGCTACATTGAGTTTGGGATGCGCCTGATCGCCATGCGTATCGATCGCGTGTTCAGCGCGCATGCACAAGCCGATCATGCGTCGGCGAAAGTGCTCTGCCTGGCTCAGGGTATCGACCGCGATCGCATTTTTTTCTGCGCCGGGCACGTTAAAGAAATTGGTAATACTGCCTATCGCGAGGATCAAGGTGTCGTAGGCAATCTCGCGTTGCGGCAAGAGCTCCATCCCTTCCTCATCCAGCAGACTGGAAATAGTAATGACCTTGCGATTGCGATCTAGCGCCAGCAGTTCTCCTTGCTGAAACACGAAACGATGCCAGCGCGCCTGCGCCGCATATTCGAGTTGATGGGTATTTGCATCCATGCTGCCGGCAGCAACTTCATGCAGCAGCGGCTTCCAGATATGGGTTGATGCCCGATCCACCAGTGTGACGCTGACCTTGCCGTCCTTGCCCAGCTTGTTGCCGAGTTCCGTCACCAGTTCCAGGCCGCCTGCACCACCGCCGACCACGACTATCCGGTGTCGCGCAGCAGGGCTGCGCCTGGAAGCAGAAGGGGAAGCTGAGATATTTTGATCGAGATCCTTCCTGGTAGTCGGCATCGGCCTCTCCAATATTGTTATGTCATTTTTAAAAACGGATCACAGCGTTCGCCCATAGTCGACGATTTAGCGTTACCTCGTTAAGGATAGCGCATGCTGCTGTATGCCAGTTTGGTATCTGACCATGCATGCGCAAATCAGTTGCATGCGATAAACGTCGCAGCTGATTTAATCGAATGCAAAATTGTAAAGTAGCGACAAGGCACTGCTGGTTCCTGCTTCTGCTTCCAAGGTCAGGCGCGGCGTCAAGGTGTAGCGCAGCAACAGGACGCTACCGGCACTTTCCAGGCTTTGCTTGTAGCTGACGTAAAGGCGTGCAGAAATCTTTTTGCCGAGCGTGACGATGCGTTCCTGAAGGTTGCTGCCATCGGTACCGATGCTAAAGTCGTCGAGGCCGAAAGCAGTGGCGATTTGCGATTGGAGGCCGGCCGCAGCGCCTTGCGTGAGCAGCGAACTGGCAGCACTCTGCAATGCCGTGATATCGCTGTCGCCAGCGCCGGACAGCCCGCGCCCCAAGACCAGCCACGAGAGCTTGTCGGCATCGGCCACAGTCGGTTCGGACACGAGGGTAATGCGCGGTGCGAGCACGGTGCCGCGCACCGAGACACCCGCTTCGACTTCCTGTCCGCGCCGCATCGCGAGTATATCGAGGGCCGGATTATTCAGCGGTCCGCTGAAACGCAGCAGCCCTTGTTCAATTGCCAGTTCCCGGCCGTATGCCTTGAAGGTGCCGGAGGCGACGCGCAACGTACCTTGCGCCCGCAAGGCGTCGTTGGCACTTGCGAGCAAACGGATGTCGCCCACCAGCATGGCATTCAAGCCGCGCCCCTGCACACGAACGCCTTTGCCGAGATCAATCGCCAGATCGAGTGCGATGGCTATCTTGGCCCCTGGTTTGTCGCTCTGTCCGACGATCACCACATCATCCGATAATTGCGGGGTGTCGGATGAGCCGATATCGAACAGGCCGGAATCCACTACGAATTTTCCATTTGCCTTGGCGCCACCTTCACGCCAGCCGACGATGGCGTCGCCGCTGATCACGAGTTTGCGATCTGATCTATCGATAAGCGTATAGCGCGTTGCCTGGACAGCGAGTTCCAGCGCCAGCTGTTCGCGCACCATGCTAAGCGGGCCGGTAATCGACAGGGTGCCACCACCATTCTGGAAGGCGAGCTGGCTGATGACCAGTTGATCACCGCGGAACTCGCTGCGCAGCACACCTTGTTTGAGATCGACGCCGGTATCGGTGAATAGCAGGCGCAATTGATCGGCTGCGATTTTTCCGGAAAATCGCGGCTTGATGAAGGTGCCACTTAACGCAATGTCACCGCGTAAATTTCCTTCCGTGACCAGCGTCGGCGAAACCAGCGGACCGAGCCAGGCGAGTGTTGGCGTGTTGATGCGCGCGCTGCCGTTGAAGGGCGCGCTTGGTGCGATGGAAAAACGACCCTTGCCACCGCCGATTACAGTATTCAAACTGCCGGCTATATTTCCGACCTGGCTGCCGTCAGCTTGCAAGCTCAGCGCGACACGGCCCTTGTCTGCAGTGCCGCCTATCACCAGAGTCGACAGTCCGAGTTTGACCGGCGCATTACTGAGGATGGCGATATCACCATTTTCGCGGCGTACAGAAAAACTGCCGTCGACGCGATCGCCGAGCTGAAGATTCCATTCGCCTCCTAGCGTCAAATCCGTATTGAAAGGGGCTTCTGGTTTGACATAGCGCAGCAGCTCAGCGACCGGCAGTTTCTCAATACGGCCACGCGTACTTACGCCACGTTGGTTGCGTACAAATTGTTCGATCGCGATCAAACCATTGCCAAATGCGAGACGGAACTGATCCAGTTGCACTTGGCGCTGCGACACTTGCAAAGGCGCCGGCGCAGCAAGTTTGATATTCAATTTTCCTTTGGCTTCCAGCGTGTTGATGGTTCCCTGCCAGCCAGGATCGCGTGCCATGTTTTGCAAGCCGCCCGCTGCCGTCATTGACCAATTCTGATCTTGCTCAAGCAGCGATGCAGTCAGCAAATGTTGTGCGCTGGTGCCGGTTACATTGATGCGGAAATTTTCTGCAACTAGCTGCTTGCCACTGATGCCTTCACCATTTATCTCGATACTTAATGGCGCATTGTTTTGCGCGCCGAACTGCGTACGTGCTGTGAGCTTTTTCAATTGTTGCGAACCGGTATTCAAACCCTGTGCTTCACCATCGAGATTCAAGGTGTTGATGAATGCAGCATCAGGTTTGCGATTGAGTGCGAGCTCGAACTTGCCTTGCGTGTCTGCGATTTGCGTAGGGCCGGGCGCACGGATGCGCTTGCCGCTCCAGTTTGCCGTGACGACTGGCTGCTGCATGCTGCCGCGTATTTCGCCATTGACTTGCAAGGCGCCGCCAAAGCCACTGCCTAACTGTTCCATCGCCGGCGCATCGACCTTGAAAATAATGCGCGAATCTTTTTCCGCAAGCTTGCCATTTGCCGACACGCGATTGCTACCAGCGACCAGCGATAGCTTTGGTACCAGCAAAGTATCTGCACGTAATTGCAATTGACCTTCGCCGATTAATGGATTGCCTGCTAGTTTGCTTTTGTCTATGCGGAAGGACGCGTCGGCTTCCAGCGTTGGTTGACGTTTGCCATTGGCGGAAAATTCTCCATTCAAATGCAAGGCTGGAAGTTGTGAAAAATTGCCGAGGTCACTTGGATTGAATGAGCGGATTACCCCTTTGATGTCGAAGGCCTGGTTACCAGACAGCGCGAATTTTGCCGATAGATCGATTGCGCTGCTACCTGCGCGTAGTTCGGCCTTGTCTATGATTGCCGCATTATCTGCAATGCTGGCGTGCGCATTCAGTATCAAAGGATTATTTTTGCGTGGCTCGCGCAAGGCGAGTGTGAAATCTTGCTTGCCATCGGCATGTTTGATGTCGAGGCTACCTGCGAGGTTACTGGTGCGTGCGCGTTGATCGATTTTTTTCAGATCCAGCGCCTTGGTGCTTAAAGCCATCAGCAGTGCACCGTTTGCAAAGCTGCCTCTGCCTTCAATCGTTCCCGCTGGACTTTGCTTGCTGCCTAATGCAGCCACGATACGATTGAAAGCGAAGCTGCCATCGCGCTGCGAAAAATCGACATCCAGACGATGCAAAGGCAGGCGTGCATCGTTGTACAAACCTGCCGCAGCGTTGTTAACTTTAAGGCTACCCTTGCCATCTGCATCCGCATTCAAATCGATATCCAATGCTGTCGTCGGCAAACCTTCTACCAGCAAAGCAAGATCGAGACGACGCGCGGTGATGGTAGTTTGGCCCAGCGCTTGTTCACCGAAAGGATGAAGCGCAGCTTGTCCACTTACGCTGGCTTGGTCTATACGTACGTCGATGTTAGCGATCAGATCGGCCAACGACCCTTGCAAATCCAGTCGGCCTTTTGCGGCTATGGTGCGTGCGCCCAACGTGGTTTCGCTATCGGTGGAAAGCGTTGCCTGCAATGGATAAGGTTTGGTGACGGATAGTGTGGCCTTGCCGTTGAGATCGCCAGAAAATGTATTGCCAGCGGAACGTGAGCGCGCGCTGAAGCGATCGAGATTCAACAGATAACGCTGACCATCGAAATCCATATTAAATGCGAACGCACCGAGTGTGATGACGTTGAGCGGGCCCCATGCGATTTCACCACCGGCAACTTGCACGCTATCGACCTGTACACGCAGAGGCAGGCTGATGCTTTCTGGAAGTATCGATGCGTCTTTGCTTTGATCTATCTTGCTGACGATGCCAAGTTTGCCTATCAATAAAGAAGTGACATGCAGTTTTCCCTTGAGTAGTTGTGCAAGTTGGAGCTCCAGTGCAAGATCGTCCAGCACGATGGTTTGATTTTTTAGCGTCAGGGTCAGACGCTGGATAAGCAAGGTCTCGTTGAGTTGGCCGTTCACACCATCCGCTTGCACCATGCCACCAGACATATTGGACACGAAGGTGAGTAGCGTGCGTGCGCCGCGTTCGCTGGACGTTATCCACGCCGATGCCGCAATCAATACCAGCAACACTGCAGCGCATACTGGCATCCACAGACGGCGTGCGCGGCGGCTGTTTTTTTCTGCGCCTGACGGCGGATTTTTCGTATCGTCAGAAGCCATAGCCGATGGAAAAATGAAGACGCGGTTCTTTGGTTTCGTGACCGTAAGCAAGATCGAGATTGACTTGGCCGATAGGACTGCGCCAGCGTGCACCGACGCCGCTACCTTGTTTCAGCTTGAAGTCGCTCCACGAATCGGCGGCATTACCGGCATCGGTAAACAGGGCAGCACCCCATTCCGGCGTGATGCGATAGACCAGTTCGGCGCTGACCACGGCAGTGACGGTGCCGCCAACGATGGCACCGTTCTGCGACACGCCTAGCGTGTTGTAACTATAGCCGCGCACGGTTTGGTCGCCACCGGTGCGAAACAGCAAATCGCCAGGTACGGTAGTGCGGTCGGCACCGAATACCTGTCCCACCTGAGCTCGCAATACCGCCTGCCAGCGCTTGTCGTAATAGGGAGAAAGATAGGTGGCGCGCCCGACCACGCGCGCCAGACTCTTTTTGTTGATCAGACCAGCCGGTCCGGCACCTAGTTCGATCGAGGCGACATAGCCGCGCGACGGCAGGATCAAATTGTTTACGCGTCGCCGTGTATAGATGAATGAACCTATCAGCGCTTCGCGATTATTGGAAAAATCATCCCCTATGCGTTGCCGATCGGCGAAGAAGGATAGGGCCCAGACTTTTTCATCATTGGTATCGGGGCTGGTCAGGCGCGCGCTGGTCAGGACCTTGTTGTTGATTTCACCAGCGCTGTTGGTGTATTCATAATGCGCGCCTACGCTGGGCCGCCAACCATTGCTGAGGGGTTGCAGATAGACATCGGAGCCGAGCACGCGCGTGTCGCGATCGAGTCGCAGGGCGGATTCCAGTCGCCAGTTGCGATCCAGGAAGTTGCGATCCAGCCATTTGATCTGGCCGCGTGCGCCAGAGTCGGTTGAAAATCCCACGCCTAGCGAAAGGCGTTTGCGTTCATTCTCGGTCAGGTCCAGCCGTATCGGTACAGAGAGCGGTTTGGCGGGGTCCACATCAACGGTAGCAAAGACCGATTTGAAATAGCCGGTGTTTTGCAGGCGCGCCTGCAGTTCATTGAGCTTTTCCTGCGAGTAGGGTTCACCCGGTTTGATCGGATTCAAGTCATCAATCATGCTGCGGTCATAGCGCTGCAAACCTTCGATTTGGACGTCGCCAAATGTGAAGGCGGGGCCGGAGTCGACTTCCAGTGTCAGCACCGCACTGCTGGTACTCGGGTCGATACGTGCTTCGCTGTCAATGATTGCAGCAGCGGGATAATCGCGTATCAGCAACGCTTTCAGTAGACTGCTTTTGGCGTCATCCCACGCTTTTTGCTGGAAGATGCC
Source organism: Herminiimonas aquatilis (assembly GCF_042665175.1). Lineage (NCBI taxonomy): Bacteria > Pseudomonadati > Pseudomonadota > Betaproteobacteria > Burkholderiales > Oxalobacteraceae > Herminiimonas > Herminiimonas aquatilis. The sequence continues at coordinate 563,729 of NZ_JBHTCC010000001.1, read as the reverse complement.
GCCAGCCTGTAGCAGCCATAGTCGCTTCAGGCGTTCGGCGCGCTGGGGATGCGACTCAGCGATATCGCCCGTGAATCTGATGTCGACCGATTCAACCAGAGTGCGCGGGCCGAGTATCACCGTAAAGCGTGCCACCCAGGGCGTCGATTCGCGATCAAGCTCATGTCTGACGGCAGAAGAAAAATAGCCTTCCGTTGCCAGAAGAGAACGAATCTGGTTAGGTGCGATGCCGACCAGTCGCTGCATCTCATCTTCACTTAATTCACTAGAAGACTGGCGGCGGCTGACTTCGAGGTTATCGTTCAGGAAGGATGTGAGTCCTCCTGCACCATCAATCGCCACTCTATAAGTGGGTACTGCTGCCTGCGCCAGCATCGGCAGCATGCAGGTGCACAGCATGAAGAGCAGCGTCGCAATAGACCTGGTTAGCCATTTCTGATTGATGTAAAAGATAATTCTTTTCGACACTATATTTAAAGGACAGAAACGTGAGGCGTGAGGCGCGTTGCAGGACAGAATGCAGATGATTTATCTACAGCGAAAAAAATGGAGCTCATAGTATCAATGCGATTCAATACCATTGCCGGAGCCAGTCTGCTAGCTTATCAGTATTTGCAGTTGATCGTTTATTTGTGGCGTGGTCTTGCAAGGTGTTGGCCCCTGCAACGATGGTTGCCGCAACCGGTATTGCCGTAGTGGGACAAAGTCCCTATAGTGAGCGGCACATCCGATCATCAAAGTTAGCATCATGAGCCCCAACAGCAAGAACGAACCTACCCAGCAAATGCATGATATCCGTCCCGGCCAGTCCATCGAGTTGCTGAAAGAGCTGCATATCCTGACGCGAGACGGCAAGCTGAATCAGGATAGCCGCCGCAAGCTCAAGCAGGTCTATCACCTGTACCAGTTCATTGAACCCTTGCTGCAGGAAATTCAAAAAGATCATCCCGATATTGCGCTGGCCGATCACGGTGCCGGTAAATCCTATCTGGGCTTCATCCTGTACGACTTGTTCTTCAAGGAGCGCAAGGATCAGTCACGCATTTACGGCATAGAAACGCGCGACGAACTGGTGCAGAAATCCGAGGCGCTTGCGAAGAAACTGGATTTCCCCGGCATGTCATTCCTCAATCTATCGGTTGCCGAGTCGATCACATCCGATTTGCTGCCGAAGAAAATCGACGTGGTCACTGCACTGCATGCATGCAACACCGCAACCGACGATGCGATTCATTTCGCCTTGGAGAAACAGGCCAAGTTCATCGTGCTGGTGCCGTGTTGTCAGGCTGAAGTCGCATCGGTCCTGAAAAAGAACAAGGGCAAGACGCTGGCAAAGAATGCATTGACCGAAATCTGGCGTCATCCACTCCATACGCGTGAATTCGGCAGTCAAGTCACCAATGTCTTGCGTTGCCTGCAGCTTGAAGCGCACGGATATCAAGTCAATGTGACTGAACTCGTGGGTTGGGAGCATTCCATGAAGAATGAATTGATTATCGCCACCTACAAGGATCTGCCGCGCAAGCGTCCGAGTGAACGCCTGCAGGAAGTGCTACAAACGTTGGGTCTGGAAGAAATGCAAACGCGCTTCTTTACCGACGAAGCGCCGGCAACGCCATCCGCATCGTAGAAAGATCGCCGAGCGAAGAAAACGACTCAGTTTTTCCCATCGACAGGTATTAATTTGCGTTGCGCCATGTGGCGCAAGTAAGCAAGCAAGTCATCCAGCTGCGCATCATCCATCACAGTGGGCGAAAATCCCGGCATCGTTAATTGCGGCCAGTGACGCACGGCGGCCGGATCGCGTATGTATTTGCGCAAGAAATCTGCCTGGAAGTATTCAGTCGGATTGAATGGCACATTCAAGTCCGGTCCCAACTTTGCATCGCCACCGCCATTAAGCTGGTGGCAACTCGCGCAATGCGTAACGTACGCTTGCATGCCGCGATATTCTGCGCTGTCTTTTTTCAAAGAGGCGTCGGGAAGAATTTCTGGATAGCGTTCTGGCAAGGCGGCGACTTCACTGATGACGGCAATTTGATAAGGCCATAATTCCGGCGTGATATTGCTTTTTTCAGGCGCTATCCAGACCAGATAAAATACGCCTGCGCTGCGGCCGCCGGGTTTGAGTTCCGGCCATGGCGCATTAGCCGGCTCGATGGCAAGCCAGGGTTCGGATGCGCCAGACAAGAGTTCAGTCGGGATGTTGGCGACAAAGCCATCGTCTGACTTGAATTGCACGGTGCTGATGCCATGCAGATTGCGCAGTATCGATTTCAGCGGCACGGCGCGGTATTCCATTTTGTTTTTGTAGCTGACATCGGCGGGAATCGTGATCGTGCGTACATCCGGATGGCGCAACAGATCCATGCGCGCCAGTTTCTGTTTTTGTTTGCTGAAGGCCAGTTCCAGTACCGGTTCCGCTGCAGTCGAGAAATTGCTGACGGCAATCAGCAGCAATGTAAGGCCGCACACAAAGAACGCACGGATAGCAGGCAGAGGGCGGAGATGGGCAGCGATCACGTTTTTCATTTGCGGTGCATTCGGGTAAGGTGATGTCCTCGCAGTATAGCGAAACCAGACAAGTGAATTGATAGAGAAAAAAGCTTCAGCCTGAAAGTTGATTGAGCATGACCTGGTTTCTTTATTTGATCGAATGCAAGGATGGCAGCATCTACACCGGCATCGCCGTCGACGTACACGCACGCTACGTCGCACATCAGAAAGGGAAGGGCGCTCGCTACACGCGTTCGCATCCACCCCGACGCTTGCTGGCGATTGTTGAATATCCGGACCGTTCAACTGCGTCCAAGGCTGAATACGCCATGAAACGTTTGAGTGCGCTTGAGAAAAGACGGTTTTGCCTGCAGCGCAGCGGCGTGTGGCAAACCAGCTTGCTGCCTGCCGTTCATGCAGTAATAGTTAATCCCCTCATAGTTCATCCAGTCTTGCCGCAAGAAAGTCATCCATGAATTTTTCAGCCAATAAACAATTTTCGTCCGCCTGCGAGCGTAATCGTGAGCCGATACTTGCAACTTTGCGCAAAGTATTTTCTGATCGCAAACATGTCCTCGAAATAGGCAGTGGCACCGGCCAGCACGCCGTTTTCTTTGGCGCGGCACTGTCGCAATTGATCTGGCAAACTGGCGATCTGCCACAAAGCCATCCAAGCATTCAGGCGTGGTTGCAAGAGGCCGAATTGACAAATGTGTTGTCGCCGATCGTTGTGGATATGTCGAAAGTCGACTGGGAAACGGACTTGCTTGATAAAGGCATCGATGCCGTATTTACGGCGAACACATGTCACATCATGGCGTGGAGCGAAGTCGAGCGGATGTTTGCCGGTGCGTCACGCATTCTGCCAGCCGGCGGTAAATTGTGCGTGTATGGCCCCTTCAACTACAACGGACAATTCACCAGTCCCGGTAATGCGCAATTCGATGCAAGCCTGCGCGCGCAAGCAGCGCATATGGGCATACGGGATATCGAAGCGATGCAGCAACTAGCGGGCCGACATGGCTTTGTCATGCAGGCCGACCATGCGTTACCGGCGAATAATCGCTTACTTGCATGGCAACGCAACTGAAGCATGCTTCACCTTATTTTGCCGGCAGCGGATCGGTTTTGCAGCCTTTGTAGCTGACGCCATTGATTTCCAGTAAAGCCTCGTTGCCCTTGCTCCAGAAGGTATTGCTGCCATCGCTATAACGCGCGCCAGAACCTGAAACAACGTGCGGCAATACTAGGGTTCTTCCGGCCAGCAAAATCTGCACTTTATCGTTGCCGAACTTGGCAATGAATTCGACCTCATCACATTTGTAGGCCATGCCGCTGTTGGCAGCGGGCGGCGCGACGGCATTCGGATTAATGGCACGCTGCAGCAAGATGGCGATCGGTTTTTCCGGCTGGTTGAAGGCGACTGGGACCGGTTCTTCCGACGTCCATATCACGCCGTCCTGACTATCCAGTATCGAGGCGCTGATTGCATAGCGGTGGCTGCGGTCTATCGCCTCCGGGATATAGCGCAGGTTGAATGGGATCGGGACCTGTGTGGTGGCACGGATAGTTTGCTGGGCGATAAAGCTGCCGCTTTTTCCTGAACGTGTGACATCTTCCAGGTTGACGATGATTTTCGCATCCGGCGGCAACGCTATCCGTTCACGATAGGTGACGCTGCCGGTAACAGTGCCGGAAAGAGCGGGCAAATTGTCCGGTTTGAGTTTTTTCGCACAACCGCTGGCAAGTACGCATACAGCAAGCAGTGCGATCAATGAATGACGATATTTCATCTGGTTATCCTGAAAAATGGTGTGATCTGATGAAGCGTGCAAAAGGAACAACGCCAAGCGGCATTATTATTGCTTATGTACGCTAGCGCATAGATGTTTGTATAAACTGAAATTAGTGTGCCGATAAGCAAAGTAGAGCCAAAGCAAAAACAAGATTGCGCACTGAGTCAGGGAGTGGACAGTACAGTCCTGTTTGCGTTCTATCCATAATATAAAAATGATTGTAAAGCCCGCCCCATGCATATAGCTCGTTCCTTCGTCAAAAAATCGCTGCACCTTTCTATATCTCTGTCTTGCCTGATGTTCGGTGCCGGGGCCTTGGCCGAAGAGCAGGCCGGTGAGTTGAAGGGCGAGCTGGATAAGCAGCCTATCGAAGCAACATGTGCTGCAGTGCCTGGCGTTCGAGAGCTGAAAAATTATCCCGAAGTATTCAATCTCTATTACGAAAACGATCTGTTTGCCGGTACCGATAATAATTATACGAACGGCATCAAATTGTCGTGGGTATCGGCCAATCTGGCAGATTACATACATGATCCCTGCCTGCCGAAATGGGTGCGTCAGTTGAATCGGTTTTCTCAGACTTTGCAGCCAGGTGCATTCGAAACCCGTAATATGGTCGTCAGTTTTGGTCAGTCGATGTATACGCCTACCGATAACACCCGCAGCGATTTGATTAAAGATGACAGGCCTTATGCAGGCTGGCTATATCTCGGGTTTGCCTACAACGCACGCAATGCAAGGGAGATGGATACCGTCGAGATAGATATCGGTATGGTAGGCCCTGCATCGCTGGCGCGCCAATCACAGAATACGATCCACGACTGGCGCGGTATTGATCGCTTTAACGGCTGGGACAACCAACTCAATAATGAATTGGGCATCCAGTTTGTGAAGGAGAGAAAAAACAAGGTGCTGGTTATCTCACGGCCGGATGCTCCGAAGATCGACGCGATCACGCATTACGGCTTCAGTGTGGGGAATGTGAAGACTTATCTGAATGCCGGTCTGGAGATGCGTATAGGTAGTTATTTGCCGGATGATTTTGGCACCTCACCTATCCGGCCTGCGAGCGACAGCAATGCGCCCTTGCCACTCCACGCCACGCGTCGTATATCCGGCGGTGGTATCCATACCTTTGTGGCGGTCGATGCACGTGCTGTCGCACACAATATTTTCCTGGATGGAAATACGTTTTCAGACAGCCATAGTGTGGCGAAAGAATATTTTGTCGGTGATGTGTCAGCCGGTATTGCGTGGCAATGGGCAGGCGGAAAAATCACCTATGCACAGTACTGGCGCAGCAAGGAATTTCGCCAGCAGAAAGATACGCAGAGTTTCGGCTCGCTGACGCTGAGCCTGGAATATTGATTGCAGAAACAAGCAGCAGCGAGCGTGCCGCTCATGCGCAAGTATCTGGAGTATTTGTAAAAAGCCGGCCATGATCAAGGCCGGCTTTTTCATCAATGCTAAGCGGGCATGCCGTCGAAGAATTCGACCGCACCGGTTTCCAGTGAGTACTCTGCACCGACGACCACCAAGCCTTCATTTTGTATCAGGTTTTCGAGTAACTCTGATCCGTGGCGCAAGTGATTGGCAGAGGCACGAATATTCGCACGTATCGATTGATGTACCAAGGCATCGTGGTCATGTTTCAAATCTGTTTCGAGTAGAGTCTCTACCGATGGACGGATACGGTCGACGATCGATTTAAGGTTGCGCGATTGGTTTTCTGTCGGGCGTTTCAATTCCTCTAATGTGGCCACAATTGCGCCGCATTTCGAATGCCCAAGAACGACCACTAATTTCGTTTTGAACTGCGCCGCTGCGAATTCAACACTGCCGACTTGCGAGGGCGCGACAATATTGCCGGCAACGCGAATCACGAACAGGTCACCGAGACCTTGATCGAAGACCATTTCAGCCGGTACACGCGAGTCTGAACAGCCGAGAATGATGGCAAACGGCTCTTGCCCGTCCGCGACTTCTTTGCGACGTGCGCGGGTGGATGTGTTGTCATCATTGCGGATGTCGGCGACGAAGCGACGGTTCCCTTCCCGCAAACGTTCGAGTGCATCTTTTGCAGTATTCATTTGATTTTTCCCTTACTTTTCGATTCCATGTCTGCTTATTGAGTACAGAACAAGCGGCACCTGCGGCCAGACGTCCGCTACTTTAAAGCATTCGTGCAAGCTTTGCTTTCCAAAATTTTCTGGAAAAATGGCGAAGGCTGGGCGATAAAAGCGTGAAAAAGAAGCCGCTGTCGAGGGTGTTTCTGTGGATGAGGCGATTAATTACTGTTTAAAACGGCGGGGGGAGCGGACAAGAAATGGAAACCGGGAAGGGAAAAGGGAGCGGCTGCGATCTATAGAGCGTGCGACCGGCCTGGATTTTTAAATGAAAACCTGCTGTCGATACGTGTGCTTCAGAAATCGAATAATTCGCCTATCAAATCTTTTTTACTCTTCTGGCCATAACCTTCCTTGTTGTAGCCATGCAGTTTTTCCTGTTCCGCGTGTTTGCGTTCGCCACGATGGCGCGGTGGGATCTCAGTGGTCAATGCCGTGGCTGAGCGATCGATCAATTTTTCGAGTTCGCCACGATCCAGCCAGACGCCACGACACTGCGGGCAATAGTCGATTTCAATGTCATGCCGATCGGACATGATCAAGTGCATATCAGAACAAATCGGACATTTCATGTGTATGCCTTAAAGTAGACGCGCCATCCGTAGATGGCGCGCCTTGTTACTCAGAACATCGTAAAAACAGGAAGCAAGGAAAATGATTAGTCGTTGCTATTCACGACACCGAGCAACTGCAACAGGCTGATGAACAGATTGAAGATCGCCACGAACAGGGTGACGGTTGCCATCACGTAGTTGGTTTCGCCACCGTGGATGATTTCACTGGTTTCGTACAGAATCAGACCCGACATCAGCAAGACGAAGGCGGCTGATACTGCCAGCGACAAGGCCTGGATCTGGAAGAAGTAAGCACCCAGCGAAGCCAGGAAGGCAACCAGAATGCCTGCCGTCAAAAAGCCACCCATGTAGCTGAAGTTTTTGCGGCTGGTGAGGGCGTAGGCCGACAGTGCAACAAAGATTGCTGCGGTGGCACCGAAAGCCATCATCACGGTCTGTCCACCGTTAGGCAAGCCAAGATACATGTTCAGCAAAGGTCCAATGGTGTAACCCATGAAGCCGGTCAGTCCGAACACGCAAGCAATACCCAGTCCCTGATTGCGGAATTTATTGGTCAGAAACAGCAGTCCGAAATAGCCGACCATCGTGATGATCAGGCCCGGATGCGGCAGGTTCAAGGCCATCGCGATACCCGCCGTGATTGCGCTGAACAGCAAGGTCACGGACAGCAATAAATATGTGTTGCGGATCACCTTGTTGGTAGATAACACGGACGTCGAGAAACCGGTCGTTCGTGGGGAACTGCGCAGTTGGTCAACTGGATTCATGGTTGCTACTCCTTAAGTGTGTGTGTTTCCATCATGCTGGTCACAAAACATAAGACAGATTAATTTGTCTGCGGTTCTGTTTTCCTGCTTTTCTTTCTTGTGTTCCAGCATGACGCAGGTTAAATTTACGCGCTTTTTATTCTATTGAAAATTCGAATATAATCAATTTTTCATTCGTAAAAACTGAGCTTAGAGGCGTGATGAGTACAATGAATTACAAGCATTTGCACTATTTCTGGGTGGTGGCCAAATCGGGCGGCATCGGACGTGCCAGTGAACGTTTGCACCTGACGCCGCAAACCATCAGTGGTCAGATTACCTTGTTTGAAGATGTGCTCGGTTACAAATTATTCAACCGCGTCGGACGACGTCTGGAGCTCAATGATGCCGGACGCGTAGTGCTGGGTTACGCGGATGAAATTTTCACGCTGGGCGAAGAATTGCAGGAAGTATTGCGCTTCCGTCCGGGCGGCTGGCCTTTGCAGTTCAGGGTAGGTGTGGCTGATGCGGTGCCCAAGGCAATCGCCTATCTATTGCTGGAGCCGGCAATGGAGTTACCCGAGTCTCTGCGCATTGTTTGTCGCGAAGGCAAGCTGACCAGCCTGCTGGCTGATCTGGCGGTGCACAGACTGGACATTGTGATTGCCGATAGCCCGATGCCCGCGAATATCGACGTGCGCGGCTATAACCATTTGCTGGGTGAATGCGGTGTGACCTTTTTTGCGACGGATGAGCTGGCGAAAGAATACGAGAAAAATTTTCCGAAAAGTCTGGATGGCGCACCCTTCCTGATGCCGGGTGAAGATGCAGCAGTCAGGCCGCGCTTGATACGCTGGTTTGAAAAAGAAAAAGTGCGTCCGCGAATTATCGGTGAGTTTGACGATGGTGCATTGCTGCAGGCCTTCGGTGCAGCAGGCAAAGGGATATTCGCGGCACCATCGGCGGTCGCAGAACAAATCAAGAAGCAGTACGGTGTGACTGAAATTGGTCGCACGACCATCGTGACGGAACAGTTCTATGCCATTTCGGTAGAGCGACAGTTGACGCATCCGGCCGTTGTTGCGATCAGTTCGGCTGCGCGTGAAAGCCTGATTCGATAAACGTGGCGAATCTAGCAAAAGATAAAAAAGGAGGACGATTTATTCGTCCTCTTTTTTACTTTAGGAATGGATAATGTTGTTCCATCAGTTCGGCCAGCCAATCCATGAATATCCGCACGCGCTGCGGCAGATGACGGCGATGTGAGTACAGCAGCGAGACTGTCATTGGTGCAGGAATGAATTGCGGCAGAATGCTGACCAGGCGGCCATTTTTAAGGTGGTCGCTCATACCGGAAAGCGGCGACTGCACGATTCCCAAGCCACCCAGGCAAGCTGCTTCGTAGGCTTCAATGTTATTGACGGTGACAGCGCCTGACATCGGGACCGAAACTGTCTTGCCATCGACGACGTATTCGAAACCAGATGAACGCATGCCGAGCACCGGCGTGTAATGTATCAGTTGATGAGATGTCAGATCTTCCAGCGATTGAGGTATACCGTATTGCTTCAGATAAGCAGGGCTGGCGCAATTGGCCATCTGAAACGCGCCTAGCTTGCGCGCAATCAGCGATGGATCTACGGTATCGCCGACGCGTAAAACACAATCGAATCCTTCACGCACCACATCGACACGGCGATCGGCGCTGCTGATCTCGATTTGCACATGCGGGTACTGTGCGACAAATTCTGCCAGATGTGGCATGACGATTTTGTGGGCAACGGCGGTTGGCATATCGACGCGCAAACGGCCCGTCAATGCCGCACCATCGCGGCGGAACATGCCTTCCAGCTCATCCATATCGGACAGCAGATCCTTGCAGCGCTCGAACAGTGCAATCCCGTCATGCGTCGCTTGCACCTTGCGCGTCGTGCGATGCAAAAGTCTTGCGCCTACCAATTCTTCCAGTGAGCGTACATGCTCAGACACACTGGCTTTTTGCAAGCCCAGACTGGTAGCGGCCTGCGTAAAACTACCGACTTCGGTCACGCGCACGAAGCTTCTTAAAAGGTCAAATTTATTGGCTGCCATGATGGTCTATTGGTTTGTCTAATATGAACAGTATATTCATTTAATCGGTATTTATCTTGCTTTGTGCGAACAATATACTGGGTTCATCATTAACCAACAGAGGAATAGACATGAATCAGAAAATCGCCATCATCACAGGTGCAAGCCGCGGCCTAGGTAAAAATGCGGCACAGCATCTGGCTGCGCAAGGTGTTGCCATCATCGGCACGTATCACAGCAATACGGTAGAGGCTGACGCGCTGGCAAGCGCAATAGAAGCCAAAGGCGGTCAGGCGGCAATGCTGCAACTGGATGTCGGTAACAGCGCGTCGTTTGCATCCTTTGTCGACCAGCTGAAGGATGTGCTATTCAGCAAATTCAACACGCAGCAAGTCGATTATCTCGTCAACAATGCCGGTATTGGTCTGGGTGCCAGTATTGCGGAGACCACGGAAGAGCAGTTCGATCAGTTGATGAGAATACATTTGAAAGGACCGTTTTTTCTAACGCAAAAATTGCTGCCCTTGATCGCGGATGGCGGCCGCATCGTCAATATATCGAGCGGCTTGACGCGTTTCAGTTTCCCGGATTATGCCGCTTACGCCATGATGAAGGGCGGGGTGGAAGTGATGACGCGTTATATGGCAAAAGAGTTTGGCGCGCGCGGCATCGCAGTCAATGCACTGGCGCCGGGTGCGATAGAAACGGATTTCCGCGGCGGTGCCGTGCGTGACAATGCGCAAATCAACGAACACATCGCATCGGCCACGGCACTGGGTCGCGTCGGCCTGCCGGATGATGTCGGCGGTGCGATCGCAGCCCTGCTGTCCGACGGCAGTCGCTGGATCAATGCGCAGCGCATCGAAGTTTCGGGCGGTATATTTATCTAGGCATGTAGCGGGGAATGTTGTTGCAGCAATTTGGGCAATTTACTTGCTGATCGGTTGGGCAGGCGTATGCGATTCCGTATGCACCTGCCTGTCCAGGATGTGTTCCGGCTGAATGCCGATGCCAACTGCATAGGCAGGAAGCTTGCGTAAGGCCGGCCAGCGATTCAATAGTTTGAGCGGCCAGGGAACCGTCAGCGCCTGTTTGCCTTGCTTGCCGATTAAAGGCACCAGCACACGATTTTGAATGGCGACTTGTATTGCTTGGGTAATACGCGCAGGGAACAGGCGTCGGCTTTGAATCTGTTTTAGCAAAGGCGTCAGGGCCTTGGCCCGCACCTGCGGATTGGCTAGTGATTTGGATAGAATGTTTGCTGTCGCCACCGCATCCTGAATCGCCAGATTGATGCCTACGCCACCTATAGGCGACATGGCATGGGCGGCATCGCCTATGCACAGCAAGCCTGGTTTCCACCAGCGTTCCAGTCTGTCTACCGTCACACTCAACAACTTGATGTCGTCCCAGCTTTGCAGCGATTGAACCCGGTCTGCAAAGAGTGGCGCTACTGCCGTCAACTCTGCATGAAACGCGTTCAGTCCGCGCATACGGATGGCATCGACACCGCCTTTCGGAATGACATATGCGCATTGCCAGTAGCTACCGCGATTGAGCATCACGAAGAATTGTCCAGCTCCCAAGCGGGCTCCTGTCGTGGAGGGGTCGCCGGTCGCAACCGGCAGGCGCATCCACAGTACATCAATGGGTGCGCCCAAATCGCGTACTGTCAATCCCGCCGCCTTGCGCACAGTTGAATGACGACCATCGGCGCCGATGACAAGGTCTGCATGGACGCTGTGCAAGCCTTGCGCACTATCAACGCGCACGCCGCTGATATGCTCACCGGACTCCAGCAAACCTGTGACGTCAGCGTTCTGTATCAGCTGGAAATTGGGATAGGTGACCGCCTCATCGCGCAGAAAATCCAGAAAATCCCATTGCGGCATCAAGGCGATGAAATTGCATTGCGTACGCAGGCGCGAGAAATCGGCAATCTGCCATTCCTGACCAGCCACGTTAATGCTCAGTTGAAAGGCCTTGTCATGGGGTCGTTGCAAAAAGCGTTGCAGCAAACCGAGTTCATGCATCAGTTCCATGGTGGACGGATGCACGGTGTCACCCCTAAAGTCGCGCAGGAAATCGCCATGTTTTTCCAGCACGACAACATCAATGCTAGCTCGGGCAAGCAGCAAACCCAGCATCATGCCAGCTGGCCCTCCGCCTGCAATACAACAACGCGTGTGAATTTCGTTCGGCATATATTCCTCTCGAAAAGAGTCAGGGCAATACAGAAACGGAAGACTTTGTTAAGTTAAGTATAGCCAGCAGGACCGCACATCAGTGTCAGTAATGTATGGCATATTTCAGAAAGGAAATATGTATGGCAACGCTTGATTAAACGCTTAAAACGCAAAGTATGGAGCGAATGAAAGGTACAGAACGATAGACAGGAACTGCTGAGGGAAAGAAGAAGGTACTGCGGGGGGACTACTGAACTGAAGGGCAGATCAGCTTTGTGTGCGATGCAAGTGCAGCAAGTTTTTTAAACAAGCGATGGCACGCAGAAAGCTGATCTGTTTTTGAAAAATATTATTGGAAAGAACCAACCTTGGTCGTGCTGAAAGGAACGGTAGTGATATGCGCAGGATCGGCATCCTCTTCCATATCTGTCGATGCATCATCGTTATTGTCCTGTTCGCCAGCCTGGACTTGATGAGCGTCAGGGATACGTCTAACGTGAGTGAGGAACGTCGGATTGTTGATGTCGTCGTGATTGTTGTACATATCATTTTCCTTGTTGAAGGCAGCTTGCGTAAAGGCCAAGCTGCGTTGTTATCGCATATGCGTATTTACTCTTTGGTAAATTCTGTTCGCGACCTGAGTTGCGAGAATAGATGAGCCATCCGGTAATGGCGATCAGAAATCATCCCAAATGTTTGTAGGAATGCGCTGACTTTCTGACAGACATACACGTTTTTTTGCTACGGGCCAACAGGCGTGTCGCGCACCTTGCTTACAACGTCGAAACCGGGAGTGTGGACCGAAACGGAAGAGTGGCCGCAAGCAGTTCTGCAGCGCAGCGCGATGATAGTGGATTTTGGTAGGAGTAGGGCGGCAGTGCGAAATTAATTCGCAATAGTGCACAATCGCTGCACACCCTGAAATATCACTTAACTTGCACGGTCGTCTGCCGACTCTGCTTCACGTCTTTCCTGGCGCCATTCCATTGCCGTTTTCAGAATCAGCGTCAGCAGTGCCATACATGCGAGCAAGGCGGCGGCGGTGAATGCTGCAGCGGTCTTGTAATCGTTATTCAGTTGCTCTACGAGCAATGGCAGCGTCAGGGTTTGATTCATGATGGTGCCGGATACGACGGCGACGGCGCCGAATTCGCCCACCGCGCGTGCATTGGTGATGACGGCACCGTACAGCAATGCCCATTTGATATTCGGTAAAGTCACACGCCAGAATATCTGCCAGCCGGTTGCGCCCAGCGACAAGGCGGCGATCTCTTCTTCCGTGCCTTGTTTTTGCATCAAGGGCATCAGGATACGCGCGATATAGGGTGCGGTGACGAATACGGTCACCATGATGATGCCCGGCCATGCAAACATCAGCTGGACGTCTTTTTCGTACAGGTATTTGCCAATTGCGCCTTCCAGGCCATACACGACCAGATAGCAAAAGCCGGCAACGACAGGCGAGGTCGCATACGGAATTTCCACTAGTGTGATCAACAGGCGCCGGCCGAAAAAGTCGTAATGCGTGACGCACCATGCGAGCAGGATGCCGAATACCAGATTGATAGGCACCGTCAGTACCGCAGCCAGCAAGGTCAGGCCTAACGCGTGCACCATGTAATCTTCATTCAGGTTTTGCCACAGCAGTGCCAGGCCACCGCTGAATGCCTGCGTGAAAATCAATACCAGCGGCACGATCAGCAGCAGTATCGTCAAGACGATGCCGAGACCGATCAGGATCCATTGATGTGCTTCCGAAGGACGTTTGATAGCTTTTGCCATGATGGTGTCCTTAACCTTTCCTGAAGAAGCGGCTCTGCACGATTTGCAGCAGGAACAGTAGGGCCAGCGACGCCAGCAGCACGACTGAGGCAATGGCGGCCGCCGCAGGATAGTTGTACTCCTGCAGGCGCACGAACAGCATCAACGAGGTGACCTCAGTCTGGAATGGAATATTCCCGGCGATCATGATCACCGCACCAAACTCACCCAGGCTGCGGATGAAGGCTTGCGACGAACCGGTGATCATGGCGGGTACCAGCGTCGGCAAAATCACGCGCCAGAAGATTTGCCATTTATTTGCGCCCAGCATCAGGGCTGCTTCTTCCAGTTCTGTCTCCATGTCTTCCAGCACCGGTTGTACCGAACGCACGATGAAGGGCAGGCTGGTAAAGATCATCGCGACCACGATGCCAGGGAATGCGTAAGAGATTTTGATGCCGAAAACATCGAACCACTGACCGAGCCAGCCGGTGGGCATGAACAAGACGGACAGCGTCACACCTGCCACCGAGGTGGGCAGTGCAAAGGGTAGATCGACCAGCGAGTCGATCAGACGGCGACCCGGGAAGTCGTAGCGCGTGATGATCCAGGCCAGCAGGAAACCGATGAAACTCACGACAACGGTGGAGTAGAACGCACCCGTCAGCGTGACCTTGTAACTCTGCAGCACGCGCGCATCGGTAATCGCAAACCAGTATTGATCCCACGTCATGCCGCTGACATACACCAGCAATGCCGAAATCGGCAGCAGGATAACCAGGCTGATATACAGCGTCGAAAAACCGAAGCTCATGGAGAAGCCCGGCAAGATTGGCGTACTACGGAAGAAGCGGAGAGACAGGTTCACAATAGGTGCAGGTTCATAGGCAGTGTGATGTCACTGCAAAACGTTATGCCACAAAAGCAAACGACCATCCAGTTACAGATGGTCGCATGGATGGCGGCATTGTAAACCACCCTCATACAGAATGACAAAGATGATGCTGACAAGAGCAAGTTCGCAAATCTGACTTTGCGCCGTCAGCGATCTTTGTCGCACACCTTGAATATTTAGTTACGTTGGCCCAGCAACTGATCCAGTATCGCACCGCTGGCAAAGTGGGTTGCCTGAATCTGGTCCCATGAGCCGAGTACCTTGACTGGATCAATCAGGCGCACTTTAGGATAGCGATCGGCCACAACTTTTGCGACATCAGGATGATGGACGCGATAGTTGAAGGTGGTCAGCAGCAATTGGATTTCGCGCGAGTATTCGTAGTTCAAGTACGCGGTAGCGACTTTGCGCGTGCCTTTTTCATCGACGACTTTATCGACAACGGCGACCGGGAATTCAGCCAAGACTGAAACGGCTGGAGTAACGACTTCGTAACCGCCTGCCTTGAATTCATCGCTTTTTGCGATGTTAATGACTTCAGATTCAAACGTAATCAGTGCATCACCTTGATTATTTTGCGCAAATGCCACCGTTGCACCGCGACCGCCGGTAGGAAAGTTCACAACATTGCGCAACAGTTTGCCGACGAATTGCTTGGTTTTCGCCTGATCGCCTTTGAATTTTTCATTCGCATACAACCATGCACCAAGGTAAGTGTAGCGTGCGTTGCCTGATGTTTTTGGATTAGGAAATACAAGTTTTACATCATCACGTACCAGATCGTCCCAGCTTTTAATGTTCTTTGGATTACCTTTGCGTACCAGGAAAGCCATCGTGCTGTAGTAAGGCGATGCATTATTAGGGAACGCTTTGCGCCAATCCTTGTTCACCAGTCCGCGTTGCGCCAGGATGTCGATGTCGGTCACTTGATTGAAGGTAACGGTGTCAACTTTTTTACCTTGCATGATGTCCTGCGCCTGACGCGAGGTGCCGGCAAACGACTGATCTATCTTCAGGTCCTGGCCGGTTTCTGCTTTCCATTTAGCCTGGAATTTAGGATTGATGGCAGCAAACACTTCGCGCGCAACGTCGTACGACGCATTCAGTATGGGTTTGTCTTGAGCGTGTGCTGCGCCTGATAACAGGGTGGCAGCAACGGCTGAGAGTAAAACAACTTTTTTGAACATAATTACTCCATGTTTTCGTAAAAATTCGAGGACGCGGTGCAGTGGTCGGCGTATGCAATCGAGCAACTTACCCAATGGAAAGGAATATAGCAAAATTCCTTATGCGCTCAAACGATACTTTTCAAATGTCTTCATGCAAAAAAACGAATAAGCAAAAATGCAGTGTCAGGATGGCAATAGGTATTATTGCTTCCTGCAAGTAAAAACGCCTCGAAGGGTTCGAGGCGTTTTTTATTCAGAACTTGGTATGGCTTAAAACAAATTAAGCCAGGTTTTTCGCAACGAAATCCCAGTTCACCAACGCCCAGAACGACTCAACATACTTAGGACGCGCATTGCGGTAGTCGATGTAGTAAGCGTGTTCCCACACGTCGCAGGTCAACAATGGTTTGTCAGTGCCGGTCAATGGGCAACCAGCGTTCGATGTATTAACCAGGTCGAGCGAGCCGTCCGCTTTTTTAACTAGCCATGTCCAGCCTGAGCCGAAATTGGTGACGCACGATTTGGTGAATTCTTCCTTGAACTTGTCGAAAGAACCCCACTTGGCGTTGATCGCGTCAGCTACTGCACCTGTAGGTGCGCCGCCGCCTGCTGGTTTCAAACCGTTCCAGTAGAAAGTGTGGTTCCAGACTTGTGCTGCATTGTTGAATACGCCACCGGAAGATTTTTTGATGATGTCTTCGAGTGTTGCGTTTTCGAATTCGGTACCCTTGATCAGGTTGTTCAAATTCGTCACATAGGTTTGGTGATGCTTACCGTAATGGAATTCAAGTGTCTCTTTCGAGATGTGTGGAGCAAGTGCATCCAACGCATAGGGCAGTGCCGGCAGGGTATGTTCCATGGTCGTCCTTTGTGAGGTTAAAAATAAAGATGTTCTTTTTGAAAGGCCCTTATTGTAAAGCGCTTAAGCTTTGCTTGCACACGACATAGGTCAATTTCTGACAATGCACGCCAGCCATGGGTATGCGGGCCTTTGGCGAGGCGGTGAGCGGTAAAAAGAGGGCGCGACGCGCTGCAGTCCGGCTATTCCAGCGCGGCCTGCACGGTTGCAATGCCGATCAGCGCGCTCCCTTCCGCCAGTTTGACCGTCACGCTCTGGCGTGGATGCAATTCTTGGGGTGTGCGTATGATGCCCCCTTTTTCATTGGTGACGATAGCGTAGCCACGCTCCAGCGTACGTTGCGGATTCAGCATTTCCAGCTGTGCGGAAAGTGCATGCAGGGCTTGCCGTTGGGTCGCAATACGGGCGTTCATTTGATGGGTCAGACCGCGCGCCTGGTTGATCACGTTCGCTCGTTGCACGCGCGTATCAGGCAGTTGCGTGAGCCAGCGATTGCGTAAATGGGCGAGTGCAAATTGTGCCTTGCTCAAAGGGATGCGCGTTGCATGACCAAGCCGGGTTTGCAGTGCCTGCAGTTTCATTCTTTCATGCGCGATATACGCTGCCGGACTGACCAGGCGGCGCGACAACCAGTCTAGTGTCTGTGTCGTATCGGATAACTGGCGTTTCATCGCGCGTCGCATGTCCTCGGCTTGCGTTCTCAATTGTGCGAGCCAGTCTGCGCGCGGCAGCGTTGCCAGTTCCGCCGCAGCCGTCGGCGTAGGCGCGCGCAAGTCGGCGGCAAAATCGGCAATCGTGAAATCGGTTTCATGGCCCACGCCGACGATGACCGGGATGTCGCAACCGACTATCGTGCGTGCGACCAGTTCGTGATTAAACGACCATAAGTCTTCTATGCTGCCGCCGCCGCGACATACCAGCAATACATCACATTCGGCACGCGCCGATGCGCTGGCAATCGCTTGCGCGATTTTCATTGCTGAACCTTCGCCCTGTACCGGGGTGGGATACAGGATCACGCGCACATGTGGCGCACGACGTTTTAGCGTAGTCAAAATATCCCGCAGGGCGGCTGCCTGCGGACTGGTGACAATACCGATAGTGCGCACAAAAACCGGTAGCGGGCGCTTACGCCCGGGGTCGAACAGACCTTCGGCCGCCAGCTTTTCCTTCAATTGCAAAAACGCTTCATACAGATTGCCGATACCGGCACGACGTATGGCTTCCACACTTAACTGATAGTCACCGCGCGGCGCATACAGCGTGACCAATGCGCGTACTTCTACCTTGTCGCCTTCGCGTGGCATGAAATCTGCGTATTGAGCACGACCGCGAAACATCACCGCGCGCACCTGGGCCGCATCGTCCTTCAGCGTGAAGTACCAGTGTCCTGAGGCTGCACGTGTGAAATTGGATATCTCTCCAGATATCCAGGACAAGGGGAAGCTGCGTTCCAGCATGCGTGATACGGCCTGATTCAATGCAGAAACGCTGAGTACAGGTGGTGCAGATGGTGGGGTCGGCAATGGGCGATCAGAGGGCATCGTGATGAGTGTTGAAGTCGTTGGTGGTGCAAAACGGTGCGTACACCATGGTTGCGCGCAAGAAATTGGTGCGCAGGAGGAAGGTGAACACGCAAACCCTGTAGTTTGCACCTCAGAAGTGCGCAGTAATTCGAGCAGCAAAGAATAGATGGTAATGGATATGCGGTTTGAAATGCAGTGTCAGGTGAAATTTTGAGAGAAATGCCACCAAGCCTGTGGTCAGAAATAAAGCATCAGAACTTTGTTGAGGAATAGGGAAATGAATATCAAAAATTTAAAAATTGGCACACGTCTTGGCATCGGCTTCGGGCTGGTATTTGTATTGATGGCAATTTTGATTGCGCTCGCCCTGGTGCGCTTTGCAGAAATCGGCAAGATCAATAGCGACATGATAGATACCGATTGGGTCAAGGCTGAAGCGGTGTCGACCATAGACGCAACCATACGCGCCAATGCACGTCGCAACATGGAGTTGTTCATTGAAAACGAGCCAGTCAAAGTGGCAGGCTTGTTTGATGAAATTAAAAAGAACAAGAAAATCATCGATGACGCCGTCGTCGTGCTGGATCAATTGATCAAAAGCGATGAGGGAAAAGCCTTGATGGTGGCATTCAAGGATGTGCGCGGCAAATATGTCACCTCATTCGGCAAGGTCGGAAAGATGGTTGCCGCCAATGAGCGCGACGAAGCGATCAAGCTCATGGTCAGCGAAACCTTGCCTGCGCTCGATAACGTACAAAAGACGGTGGCCGAACTGGCTGCCTTGCAGAAGAAAATAGTTGAGCAAAGTGGCGCGCAAGCGAAGGCGCACATCGATTCGGCAACGGCCTTGATGATAGGGCTTGGGATTGCGGCAGTCATTCTGGGTGCCGGCTTTGCGTGGTGGATCACGCATTCGATTACCAAGCCGATGAACGAAGCGGTCAAGATTGCGCAAACTGTCGCCAGCGGCGACTTGAGTAGCGTGATCGAAGTCAATTCCAGGGATGAAACCGGCCAGTTATTGCAAGCCTTGAAGGACATGAATAACAGCCTGGTCAAGATAGTGGGTGAAGTACGTTACAGCACCGAAGCGATCGCCACCGCTTCCACCCAGATTGCCAGCGGTAACCTCGACTTGTCTTCACGCACGGAAGAACAGGCCAGTTCGCTGGAAGAGACCGCATCATCGATGGAGGAGTTGAATAGCACAGTAAAACAGAATGCAGACAATGCACGCCAGGCGAATCAGTTGGCCTTGACCGCGTCTGAAGTCGCGACGAGAGGGGGCAATGTCGTGTCGCAAGTGGTGGAAACGATGGGTTCGATCAACGATTCCTCCAAGAAGATTGTCGACATTATCGGTGTGATTGATGGCATCGCCTTCCAGACCAATATTCTCGCCCTGAATGCCGCAGTGGAAGCGGCGCGCGCGGGTGAACAGGGCCGGGGATTTGCAGTCGTGGCGGCCGAGGTACGCACACTGGCGCAACGTTCGGCTGCCGCCGCCAAGGAAATCAAGAGCCTGATAGGCGACTCCGTCAGCAAGGTAAATGATGGCGCGCGCCTGGTCGATGATGCTGGCACAACCATGCAGGAAGTGGTTGCCAGCGTGCGCCGCGTCACTGACATCATGGGTGAAATCACTGCGGCAGGTCACGAACAAACTGCCGGCATCGAACAGATTCATCAAGCTGTGATGCAGATGGATCAAGTGACGCAACAAAATGCGGCGCTGGTTGAGGAGGCCGCCGCCGCAGCTGAATCATTGCAGGATCAGGCGCGCAATCTGGTGCAAGTGGTCAGTGTATTCAAACTGGATGGTACGCACAGCCTGCAGCACAGCGTGAAACATGACGTGATGCATGACGTGAAGCGTAGCACTTCGACGGCCTTGCTAGGAGCAGCGAAGCCCGCGCTTGCGCAGTCTGCCAGCAAGTCAATCGCGCCGAAGGAAAGAAAGGTCGCGCTTGCAACTGTAGGCGACGAGTGGGAGCAGTTCTAGGTTGGTGCCGTGCTTTTTTGCTCATGTGATCGATCGAATGATCCCTTGAGCAAAAAGGCACGGTTTTTTTATGGGCGATGCAGGAATGATTTTATTTAATACCCGTCACCCGAACGCGGGGCTGCGTCACGTTCTGCGATCCGCCTTTGCATAGACCGACAACGCGCCTTGAATAATCAGCAGCGACACAGCCATCCAGATGGGAATGTAGGTCAACCATTCGTGGCTCTTGATTTGCTCGCCCAGCAGCAGCGCAACGAATACGAGTAGCACTGGCTCTACATATCCCAACAGGCCAAACAAGCTCAGACTTAACGTCTGGCTCGCCACCATGTAAAAAATCAAGGCGGCGGCACTCAGGACGCCCAGCAAGGGTATCAGCAGATAAAGCGCCGCATGATCGGCTACGCCGGAAAATCCAACCGATCCTGCGTGCACGAACCACAGCCCGGCGGGCAGCAGCAAGGCCATGTCGAACCACAGTCCTCCCAGATTATTGCTGTGCATTTTTTGGCGCAAAACAAAATAGCCGGGGTAGCCGAACGCGACCACCATGGTTTCCCACGAAAAGCTGCCGACCTGAATCAATTCATTCGCCACGCCGAATGCTGCGCAGATGGCCGCCAGATTTTGCAGTCGCGAGAGACGGTCTTTGTACACGATGCGGCCTGTCAGCAACATGGTCAGCGGTAGCAGGAAATAGCCTAGCGAAACCTGCAGTGCACGCCCCTGCAAGGGCGCCCACATGAAAAGCCACAATTGAATCCCCAGGAATGCGGAAGTCGCCAACGCGCCCGCGATCAGCAAGGGACGCTGACGCATTCTGTGCGCCCACGCTTGTATGTGATGCCAATGGCCGCTACGCCATATGAAGATGGTCAGGAAGGGAATGGTCAGCAGCGTGCGCCAGCCAAAGATTTCTTCGCCATTGAGCGGCGTCAGCAGCGTCGAATAGAAATACAGAGTCGCAAACAGCACCGAGCTGATGACTGAAAATAAAACGCCCTTGGACACTGCGACTCCGTCATGAATGATTTGCGTAGCCGGCAAGTATAAGGAGTTCTATCTGATCGCGATATTTTTCCCGCTTCAGCACAAAAGGCTACGCCGGAACGGACTGTGTTGCAGCGATGTCCGTATTTGCAGCAAGTTTGGCTGGATATGCACGCCGGGTGGCCGAATAGCGGGCTGGCCCCGGCTTCACATGTGCAGATTATTGCTTTATGATGGCCGGAGAACCAGGAGACGATCTCGGCAAAAAGCAGAGAGCTGCTTTTGACGAAGATGCATGTAGGAATTGGCCGCCAAGTATCGATTCCGGCCGTGGTCACCAATAGATAATATGCGGCTTCCAGAGATGGAGGCCGTTTTCATTTGCGACGGCACGAAATTAGCAGGAGTTGTGATGGATTTTGAAATACCCGAATCGCTGGTTACCGTTTTGCTCGGCATGATAGAAGCCAACTCGCCGCTGGCAAAGCGGCTCAATGAGCATGGCGTTTGTCACGGCAAAATGGTGGTCCCCAGCCGCCTGTTCGATGCCACCGCGCTGAATACCTTGTACGATTTGTGCAAGGCGCAGGATGAACGCGCGCTGATGTTCCAGATGCTGGCACAAGATAATATTCTCGGTGCGCCCCAAGCGCGCAAGATTCCCAGCCTTGACATGCTGGTGCCTGGCCTGGCTGCCTACTTTTCCCGCGATGTTATCGACGGCTGGCTCTACAAGCGTAATAAAGATGGCGTGCTGCTGCCATGGCTGGTGCATAGACTGCGCCACATTGTGCCGGATCAGGGCGCGCCGTACGTCGTCATCGATCTGCTGGCAAATACCATGCAGGCCGCCAGCAAGGAGGCCTCGCCCGATCACCGCATGCGCCGTTCCGGCATGACGAATGCGATCGTGATCAATGCCAACGATATTGCCAATCGCACGATCCCAGAATTACTGATCGATCAGGGCTACTTTAAAGAGTGCGCCGAGTTCAAGCAGGAATACGAAGAACAATCCAAGCGCTTCCTCAAATATCAGGCGCAGTTCGGCGCACAGTTCATCGCGCGAAAATCGGCGTTTGTCATGGATGAAAAGTCACGTTTCCATCTGATGCGCATCAAGGACGGTGTGATTGCGAAATGCGTCAACGATGAGGAAAATCTGGATCGCCGTTTTGAAATGAGTGCAGATGCCTCGTTCTGGCGTGAAAGCGGTTTTGACGTCGGCTTCGAAAAAATTCCGCTGCACTGTTATCTGTACATGTTCCATCTGGAACTGCATCAGGACATCTGGGTGCACGTACAGAATTTGATTGAATACCAGTACAAGCCGGAACTGCGCGACAAGCTGATCCTGCCCGAGCATCATCGCGACCTGATTGATATCCTGACTGCCGACATGACGGTATTGATGGAAGACATCGTTGAAGGCAAATCGGGCGGTACCACGATTTTGTGCAAGGGCGCACCTGGCCTGGGCAAGACGCTGACGGCAGAGGTGTATTCAGAAGTCGTCGGCAAGCCCTTGTACCGCGTGCATTCGGGCCAGCTAGGCATTACGGCAGAATCGGTAGAGCAGAATTTGTCGCAAATCCTGCAGCGTGCTGCACGCTGGGATGCGATTCTGTTGCTGGATGAAGCGGATGTCTACATCCGCTGCCGAGATAACGATCTGCAGCACAATGCGATCGTGGCTGAATTCCTGCGCACGCTGGAATATTTCAACGGCTTGTTGTTCATGACGACCAATCGCATTCAGGATGTGGACGATGCGATCTTGTCGCGCTGCATCGCGACGATACAGTATGAAACCCCGTCGAAAGAAGATGCCATGCGGCTGTGGAAATCACTGGCGACCCAATTCCGTGTCGGCCTGTCCGATGAATTAATCGATGCCTTGAGCAACACTTATTCGAGATCCAGTGGTCGCGACATCAAAGAATTGCTGAAGCTCACGTCGAAATTCTGCAAGAGCAAAAAAATCCCATTCTCTGAAGAGACTTTCAGGCAATGTGCGATGTTCCGCGGGATTAACTGAATATGTCTTGCGTCGGCCAGCCCGATGCAGGACATCGCTTCATCCTCTGGGGGCAGTCTCCGATGGGAAAAGTCATTCGCCGAGTACGCTTGTCCGTAGCGCCTCATTTAGAAGCAGTGAAAAAATCTTCTTTTAAATCAAGCGCTTTGCCTACTTAAACACAGTTGCACACAATGTTATCCACAGAAATTGTGCACAACCCTGCAGTCGCTTTGCAGGCGACCGATTAAAGATTTTTCTGCCTCCGGACCGATGCCGGTTAACATGCTGGTAACACTGGCGTGTGCCTGTGCCGCCGAATGCAGGCATCGCTTGCTCTCCCTGCGGCAAACCGTTACATTCTCCATCCATCATCACTGAACCAAAGAAGGAGCTTACTTTGCTCGCCATTATTCAAGCAGCAGGCTGGCCGATCTGGCTGCTGCTGATCGCATCTGTCATTGCCCTTACCCTGATTATTGAACGTTCGATCTACTTGCGCCGTCCGCGTATTTTGCCGCCGAAGCTGCTGGATGAAGTAGTCCGGGTTTATCACAACGGAAAGATTGATGCGAATGTGATCAATACACTGGAACAGAATTCGCCGCTTGGACGCGTACTGGCGGCCGGTTTGCGCAATGTCGATGCGCCGCGCGATGTGATGAAGGAATCGATAGAAGAAGCGGGGCGCGGCACCGCGCATGAGCTGGAACGCTTCCTGACGACGCTGGGCACGATTGCTACGCTGGCACCATTGATGGGTTTGTTCGGTACCGTGGTCGGCATGATTGAAATTTTCGGTTCACAAAATGCAACCGGTACCGGCGCCAATCCTGCACAGCTGGCGCACGGCATTTCGATCGCACTTTATAACACCGGTTTCGGCCTGGCGATTGCGATGCCATCGCTGGTCTTCTATCGTCATTTTCGCGCGCTGGTCGACAGCTTCATCATCGACATGGAACAGCAAGCCGTGAAGTTCGTCGACATCGTGCACGGCGCACGCAAGTAAGCCACCGAAAAGCCACTGAAAGAAACGCCTCATGAATTTTCGCAAAGGGCAGGGTCGCGAAGATCCCGAAATCAATCTGATCGCCTTCATCGACGTCTTGTTGGTGATCCTGATTTTTTTGATGGTATCGACCAGCTACAGCAAGTTCACCGCGCTGCAAATCACCTTGCCGACTGCCGATGCAGAAAAGGCGATGGAGCGGCCGTTTGAAATCAACGTCATCGTTGATGCACAAGGTCGTTACGCAATCAATAACACGCGTGTTGCTGTACAAAATCCGGAAGCACTGGCTGCCGAGTTGACTGCGGCAGCGGCGGCATCCGGCAAAACCAATGTTGATCCTGTCGTGATCATTGCGGCTGAAGCCACTGCCACGCATCAAACCGTGATCAATGTATTGGAAGCGGCGCGCATTGCCGGTTATTCCAAGGTCACATTCGCAGCACAAACCAGCGGTAAAAAGTAAGTCCTGTCATATTGGTGCTGCGCTTTTGAGCGCAGCGTTTGCAGGCAGCTTCTTTCATTCACGGAATCACGCCCTTGGCCCTGGAACGTTCCTCCCTAGAAGATTTTTTGACGCGAACCTGGACGCATCGCGGCTGGCCCGCGCGCATGCTGTTGCCACTATCCTGCGTGTTCGGTGCATTGGCGGGCTTGCGACGATGGTCATATCAGGCGGGAATTTACAAGGCTCAGCGCTTGCCGGTTCCTGTAATCGTCGTTGGCAATATCTTTGTCGGCGGTACCGGCAAAACACCGCTGACGATCTGGCTGGTGCACACGCTGAAGCAGGCCGGTTATACGCCGGGTGTGATATCGCGCGGTTACGGCGGCAAGAAATCATTTGCGCAGGAAGTGACTGCATCGTCACTGGCACAAGAGGTGGGTGACGAGCCTTTGCTGATTGCATATCGGGCGCAGTGCCCGGTAGTCGTCGGGAGGGACCGCATTGCGGCGGCCACCTCCTTGCTGGCCGCGCATCCGCAAGTCGATGTGATCGTGTCCGACGACGGCTTGCAGCATTACCGGTTGGTGCGCGATATAGAGATCATCCTGTTTGACACGCGCGGGGTTGGCAATGGCTGGTTGTTGCCGGCGGGACCTTTGCGCGAACCGGTATCGCGCCGTCGCGATTTCACCGTCTTGAACGGCTCGGCCGAAAAAACGCCGATGCAGGAAGAGGTTTTTCAAATGCATTTGTCCGGCGTGATGGCGGAACCGCTGGCGTCTTCGAGTACCGAAGAAGGTCACGCCCTGTCGCGTGCACTGCGCTCATTTTCCGCTGCGACCACCGGATTTTCACCAGCGCGCATTCTGGCTGCGGCCGGAATCGGCAATCCATCCAGGTTTTTTGCGCAGTTGAGCAATGCCGGTTTGCAGTTTGACGAGTTGCCTCTGCCCGACCATTACGATTACCTCGATAATCCATTTGCCGATGTGGCTGCAGACGTGATTCTGATCACGGAAAAGGATGCAGTAAAATGTCGACAGAATGATGCAATAAGAAACGACCCGCGTATCTGGGTCGTACCCGTAACGGCGCATCTTGATAACCCGTTTGCCAAAAGAATTGTGGAGAAACTTCGTGGACACTCGCCTGCTTGATATTCTGGTTTGCCCCATTTGCAAAGGGCCGCTGGAGCACGACAAAAAAGCGCAAGAACTGATTTGCAACGCCGATAAACTCGCGTATCCCATCCGCGATGGCATCCCTATCATGTGGGCCGATCAGGCGCGCGATCTGCAAGCTACACCTTCAGCCGGCTGAGGCTGGCTGCGCCATTCCGGAATCCGCTGATGTCTTTTACTGTCATTATTCCTGCCCGTCTCGCTTCCACCCGCTTGCCGAATAAACCGTTGGCTGATCTCGGCGGCAAGCCGATGATCGTACGCGTGGCTGAGCGCGCGATGCAATCGGGTGCGGCACAAGTCATCGTCGCGACCGATCATGCCGATATTTTTGCGGCATGCACGCACAACAACATCGCAGTGCAAATGACGCGTGCCGACCACCCGTCGGGTACCGATCGTATTGCCGAAGTGGCGGCAGCACTCGGCTTGTCCGCCGATACGGTGGTGGTCAATGTACAGGGCGACGAACCTTTGATTGATCCATCGCTGATTGCAGCCACGGCGCGTTTGATTGCCCATGATGTACCGATGGCAACGGCTGCGCATGCAATTGATGACATGGCTGATGCATTCAATCCGAATGTGGTGAAAGTGGTATTGGATAAGGCGGGACGTGCACTTTATTTTTCCAGGGCAACAATTCCCTGGCATCGCGACGGTTTTGCACAGAGCAAGGATGTGATGCCTGCTGCGTATTCACCGCTGCGCCATATCGGTTTGTACGCTTACCGCAATGACTTCCTGCAGGCGTATCCGCAACTGGCTGTTTCCCCACTGGAACAAGTTGAAGCGCTGGAGCAATTGCGCGTGTTGTGGCACGGGGTGCCGATTGCAGTCTACGTTACGCCGCACGCGCCTGCGGCGGGGGTAGATACACCGGAAGACCTGCAGCGCGTACGCCATTATTTCGCTTAGTGATTGCGTTTTATACTGCGGCGCAACAAACGCAAATTATCGGTTTGATATAATTTTGTGGTAAGTTTCGTGCAAAGTTCATAGCTTATATCTATAGATCAAGACTATCCCCGGTGCCGCTTTTGCGCCCTTCGGAAATAGAATTCAAAAACTCGTTTTAGGAAAAATTCATGCGCCTCATCCTTTTAGGAGCGCCTGGTGCCGGTAAAGGCACGCAAGCTGGTTTCATCAAAGAGAAATTCAACATCCCGCAAATTTCGACGGGTGATATGTTGCGCGCGGCGGTCAAGGCCGGCACACCGCTGGGCATCGCCGCTAAAAAAATCATGGACGAAGGCGGCCTGGTTTCCGATGACATCATCATCGGTTTGGTCAAAGACAGATTGAAAGACGCAGACTGCGCCCATGGTTATCTGTTCGATGGATTCCCGCGCACGATTCCACAGGCAGATGCAATGAAGGATGCCGGTGTGGCGATCGACTACGTGCTCGAAATCGATGTGCCGGATGAGGCGATCGTCGAGCGCATGAGCGGTCGTCGCGTGCATCCAGCTTCGGGTCGTACCTATCATGTCAAATTCAATCCACCGAAGGCCGAAGGTCGTGACGACATCACAGGTGAAGAATTGATCCAGCGTGACGACGACAAGGAAGAAACCGTCAAGAAACGCCTGTCGGTTTATCACGAACAAACAGAAGTGCTGGTTGGTTACTACAATCAATGGGCCGCATCCGGCAAACCGGGCGCTCCCAAATACCGCAAGATCGCCGGTGTCGGTCCGGTCGATCAGATTCGCGACAGCGCATTCAAAGCGTTGGAAGGTTAAAGAGAAAGCGGACCATGTGTCCGCTTTTTTCATGCCTGTGCAATAGCGTGAGCAATAAGTTTGGCATCACTTGTCCTTGCTCCCGTATCGCTATAGCATGAAGACATATTGATGGCAGTATCAGACTCAGCCAGCCCTGGCATCCAAAGAATAACAAGGGCGACGGAAAGTTTTGCAGTACGCAGTTCGGAGGACGTTTTTTTAAATGTCGGTCGTAATGTCGTAGTGGTTAACTAAGTCGTTAAAAAAAATTGGAGGAGTCGATATGGCATCAAGTATTTGGTTCGCCATTGCATGCGGCGTCATTGCCGTTGTTTATGGTTTGATCTCACGTAGCTGGATCCTGAGGCAGGATGCCGGCAATCCTCTCATGCAGGAAATCGCCAGTGCGATTCAAACCGGTGCCGCCGCCTATCTTGCGCGACAGTACCGCACGATTGCCGTCGTCGGTGCGGTACTCTTCATCATCATTGCGATTGTGCCCGGACTCGGTTTGAAGACTGCCATCGGTTTTCTGATCGGCGCCGTGTTATCCGGCGCTTGCGGTTTTATCGGCATGAATGTTTCTGTGCGTGCCAATGTACGTACTGCGCAAGCTGCAACCAAAGGCATGAATGAGGCACTCGATGTCGCTTTCAAGGGCGGTGCTATTACCGGCATGCTGGTAGTCGGTTTGGGCTTGCTCGGCGTCACACTTTTTTACGTCTACCTGATTACCTACGGTGCTGGTAATGCGGCGAACTTGCACGATGCAATCACACCTTTGATTGGCCTCGCATTTGGTGCGTCGCTGATTTCCATCTTTGCGCGACTCGGCGGCGGTATTTTTACCAAGGGCGCCGACGTCGGTGCCGATCTGGTAGGCAAGGTCGAGGCGGGTATTCCCGAAGACGATCCGCGTAATCCGGCCGTGATTGCCGATAACGTAGGCGATAACGTGGGTGATTGCGCCGGCATGGCAGCAGATTTGTTCGAGACCTATGTCGTTACCCTGATTGCGACCATGTTGCTGGGTTCCTTGATGTTGAAAGGAATGGAGCTGCAGGCAGCGATTTATCCCTTGTTGCTGGGCGGAGTATCCATCCTTGCTTCCATCGTCGGCTGTACGATGGTGAAAGCCAAGCCCGGCAAGAAAATCATGTCGGCCTTGTACACCGGTTTGTGGTGGGCCGCAATCTTGTCGCTGATCGGCTTTGCGGTCGTTACCTGGACGGTGATGCCGCCTGAACTGCGCATTCCGATGATGGGTTCTGCCATAGTCGGTATCGTTCTGACCGGTTTGATGGTCTACATCACAGAGTATTACACCGGCACCGATTTCAAGCCGGTGCAGCATGTGGCACAGGCATCGACCACCGGTCACGGCACCAATATCATTGCCGGCCTTGGCGTATCGATGCGCTCGACGGCATGGCCTGTTGTTTCGGTGTGCGGCGCGATCCTCGCATCGTATTGGCTGGGCGGTTTGTACGGCATTGCGATAGCCGCGACGTCAATGCTGTCCATGGCGGGCATCATTGTCGCGCTGGATGCATATGGCCCGATCACCGATAACGCCGGCGGTATTGCCGAAATGTCAGGCATGCCGGAATCGGTGCGCGCGATTACCGATCCGCTCGATGCAGTCGGCAATACGACCAAGGCCGTGACCAAGGGTTATGCGATCGGATCGGCTGGTCTGGCGGCGCTGGTACTGTTTGCCGACTACACACATGCACTGGATTCTGTAGGCAAAAGTACTGCCTTTGACTTATCGAATCCTTTGGTGATCGTCGGCCTGTTCATCGGTGGCTTGATCCCCTATCTGTTCGGAGCAATGGCAATGGAAGCAGTCGGGCGCGCAGCCGGTGCCGTGGTGATGGAGGTGCGACGCCAGTTCCGTGACATCAAAGGCATCATGGATGGCACAGGCAAACCGGAATACGATAAAGCCGTCGATATGCTGACCACTGCTGCCATCAAGGAAATGATCGTGCCTTCCTTGCTGCCGGTAGTCATACCGATTCTGGTCGGCATGATATTGGGACCTGCAGCCTTGGGCGGCTTGCTAATGGGTGCAATCGTGACCGGCATCTTTGTGGCGATTTCTATGACTACAGGTGGCGGTGCCTGGGACAATGCGAAGAAATACATAGAAGACGGCCATCATGGCGGCAAGGGTTCGGAAGCACACAAAGCAGCGGTAACCGGCGATACGGTCGGCGATCCCTACAAGGACACTGCGGGCCCGGCCGTCAATCCCTTGATCAAGATTATCAATATCGTGGCCTTGCTGATTGTCCCCTTGTTGCCTGCTACTGGTTTGCAGGTCGCGGCGCAACCTCTTGGTGTGACAGAAGTCACTATCATTCAACCGGCGACGACCGTTGTTGTGCCAGTCAACAAAATTGTCATTCCTCTGCCTGACAAGCCTTAGCGCAGTGCATCATGTAAAAGGCAGCGGCAGCTGCCTTTTTTATTGGCTGAAGGTGCTTCAATTTATTGCTGGTTTCAGACGCTGTACTTTGCGGCGCGACAGCAGACCTCAAGCGGTTTACACTGAGACCGCCGTCCCGCTTGTCACACATGGAATCCTGCATGCTTAAATCACCGCTCGTCGCGTCTCTCTTTGTTTTTTTGTTCACCAGCTTGCTTGCAGGTTGCAGCACTGCACCGCTTGGCAACAAGCCTGTTCCTATCGAACCGGAAGGCAGTAGCGGTTATACCGAAAAAAACGGCTGGATGGCGCAGCGCTTTATGGTGGCGGCGGCCAATCCGCTGGCGGTCGATGCCGGTTATCACATGTTGAAGGCGGGCGGTTCGGCATTGGATGCGGCGATTGCGACGCAAATGGTATTGGGCCTGGTTGAACCGCAATCGTCGGGCATAGGCGGCGGTGCGTTCATGCTGTATTTCGACGGCGCAAAGATCGATGCATTTGACGGCCGTGAAACAGCGCCGGCCAGCGCCAACGAAACACTATTCCTATCCCCCGATGGCAAGGCGATGCCTTTTCATGAAGCGGTAGTGGGCGGTCGGTCGGTCGGTGTGCCTGGGGTGCTGCGCATGTTGGCGCTGGCGCACAAGCAATATGGCAAGTTGCCGTGGCATGTATTGTTTGAGCCTGCAATCAAGCTTGCGCGCGATGGCTTTGCTCTCAGTCCACGCCTGGCGATATTGCTGGAATCAGAAACGTATTTGAAAACCGATCCGGTAGCCGCAGCCTATTTCTATGATGCACAAGGCAAGTCACGACCTGTAGGTTACCTGTTAAAAAATCCGGCATTGGCAGCGACCCTGCAAAAAATTGCGACAGAAGGTGTCGATGCTTTTTACACGGGAAAAATCGCGCAAGACATTGCACGCAAGGTAACGCAGCATCCCACCAATCCAGGTGGTTTGACGGTGCAGGATCTCGCCGGCTATCAGGCAAAAACGCGCACGGCGATTTGCAGCGATTATCGCGTCTGGACTGTGTGCGGGATGCCGCCGCCTTCATCGGGAGGTATTGCGATCGCACAGATCCTGGGCATACTGGAAACCAAGGATATGCGCGCACTTGCGCCTGTGGACGGCGTGCTCGATCCGGAAGCAGTGCATCTGTTTACCGAAGCTGGGCGCTTGGCTTATGCCGATCGCAATCGCTACATTGCCGATACTGATTTTGTTCCGTTGCCAGAAGGCGGCTTGCGTGCGCTGCTGGATAAAAAATATCTGGCGCAGCGCGCAGCATTGATCGGTGACCAGTCGATGGGGCGGGCGCGTGCTGGCATGCCTTTCCGGCAGCAGCTGGCTTGGGGCACGGATACATCGCCAGAACTGCCATCGACTTCGCATATTTCCATCGTTGACGGCGACGGCCATGCCCTGGCAATGACGACCACGATAGAAAACGGCTTTGGCTCGCGTCAGATGGTAGGTGGCTTTTTATTGAACAATGAATTGACCGATTTTTCTGCCGAAGCGGTAGATGCCGACGGCCCGATTGCGAATCGCGTGCAGGGCGGAAAACGTCCACGCAGTTCCATGTCGCCAACCCTGGTGTTTGAAAAAGGATCGAAGAAGCTGGTGCTGTCGGTCGGCTCGCCAGGCGGCTCTGCCATCATCAATTATGTCAGCAAGACGCTGATAGGCATGATGGATTGGGGCCTCAATGTGCAAGAGGCGATCAATCTGCCGAATATCGGTAGCCGCAATGGCCCGACTGAACTGGAACAAGGACGTGTGCCGGATACATTGATCAGGCAATTGAAAGCCAAAGGGCATGAAGTGCAGATCATGGAACAAACCTCGGGATTGCACGGCATTATGCGTTTGTCCGTACACGGCGAAGACGTCTGGTTCGGTGCCGCCGATCCAAGGCGCGAGGGAATTGCCAAAGGGGATTGAGGGATTATTTCTCAAGCCATCGCCGAAAAATCGCAGGCTCGCCAAGGCCGCAATCATCCAGCTGGTTGGTCGAGATATATGGCAGCTGCAGTGATACTTGCCCGAAACATCAAACACCCTAATAATTGGTTTCTATGCACACTCAAAAGAAAATCGGACTAGTACTGACGGGTGGTGGCGCCAGGGCTGCATACCAGGTCGGTGTCCTGCACGCCGTATCGGAAATATTGAACGGCACGGGGTGGGCGCCCGAACGTAATCCCTATGACATCATTTGCGGCACGTCGGCCGGTGCGATCAATGCGACTGCCTTGGCATGTCACGCCGATGACTTCACTGCCGGCTTGAACAAGGTCGTTCAAGTGTGGGAAAACTTCACTGCCGAACAAGTGTATCGGGCCGATTCGCTGGGTGTTCTGCGTTCTGGAGCAAGATGGTTGTCGCTGCTGTCTTTCGGCTGGCTGATGCGTCAATGGAAGGCCAATCCCCCCAACTCCTTACTCGACAATACGCCGCTCGTCAGTCTGCTCAATCGCATGCTGAATCTGCCGCGGCTGGACGCGGCGTTGGTTGATGGAAAATTACACGCCCTGGCAGTGACCGCTTCCTCCTATACGGCCGGCAAGCACATCACGTTCTATCAAAGTGAAGTCGATATTGCTCCTTGGGTGCGTACGCAGCGCGTTGCGGTTCGCAGTCAGATCGGGGTCGAGCATTTGCTGGCATCGTCAGCCATACCCTTGATTTTTCCGGCCACGCCGATTTACTGCGAAGGTCGTCGCGAATATTTTGGTGATGGTTCAATGCGGCAGATGGCTCCGATTTCACCTGCCATCCATTTGGGGGCAGACAAGATCCTCGTGATTGGTGCCGGACGTTTACTGGAACCTGCCATTGATCCCGCAGTTCATGCGCAATATCCGAGTCTGGCGCAAATCGCCGGCCATGCAATGTCCAGCATCTTCCTCGACAGTATTGCCGGTGATATTGAACGCCTGAATCGCGTTAACCATACCTTGTCGTTATTGAACGATGAGCAAAGAAGCAGGACGCCTTTGCGGCCGGTTGAAATGTTGACGATTGCCCCTTCCGAACGATTGGATACGATCGCCAGCCGCCATATCGGCAGCCTGCCGCGCCCGGTGCGCATGTTGCTGGCAGGCATAGGTGCAACCGAGGTCCGCGGCGCGGCATTGGCATCCTATCTTTTGTTTGAAAAAAGCTACACCTGTGAATTAATTGCCTTGGGCAGGAAAGATGCCGCAGCCCATAAAAATGAAATTCTGGCCTTTTTCGCGAGTCAGAGGACAGATGAAAAGGGTAGTGCGGAATCGAAAAACACAGATCGCAGTGTAGTAGAGCCAACGCTTACGGGTTGATTCCGTTAACGCAACACGTTACTCTCCTGTGTCGGCGCGACAGATATGTCACCGTCTGGCCATGAATTAACCGCATTTATGAAGGAATTTCGGTGAACGTTAAATTAATCACACGTTTTTCCCTGTTTTTCGCTACATTATTACTTTCTTTCAATGCTTTTGCCTTCGATTCCGGCGTGCTTGGCACCATACAAGCAAGGGATTTACCACCTGAGGCAAGGCAAACCATCGTATTGATTCGTCAGGGCGGCCCTTTCCCTTATGAGAAAGATGGCTCCGTGTTTGGAAATTACGAAAAGATTTTGCCGCAACAAAAGCGCGGGTATTATCGCGAATTTACCGTGAAAACGCCCTATGCCCGCAATCGGGGGGCGAGGCGGATTATTACCGGCGGAGAGAAAAGCAGGCCGCACGAATATTATTACACCGCCGACCACTATAGAAGCTTCAAACGAGTTATCGATTAGGTGAGCGATTGAAGTTGAGTTTGACGTTAATAGTAAATTGCTGGAGATGAGGGATAAATGAGTTTGTTTAAAACCGTGCCGTCAAATGTAGTGCAATCGATCCGTGCTTTCCGTGTGGCCGATCTGCAAGCGGAGGCTGCACAGCTTGGGCAACATTTTCTGTATGCACACTGCGCGCACGCGACAACCAAGCAACAGGTGCTTGCCACCATTGCAGAAGCGTTTCAGTTTCCCCGTCATTTTGGTAAAAATTTCGACGCATTGTCGGATTGCCTGACCAGCCTTCCGCACAAGGCAGGGTCGCAACCAGGCTTTCTGGTGGTCCTAGAACAGTTGCCTAATACACCAAAATTCGACAAGGAAGCGCGGGAAACATTGCTAGACGTATTCCGCGATGCAGCTGATTTCTGGGCGGATAAAAAGATCGCATTCCGCGTGTTTTACTCTTTTCAGTAATTTTTCCATGATTCGGCCGTGCCAGCGCGGCTGATCTGTTTTTCATCTTTTCTATTTTCCAGACCTGATGGCCGCCACGCGCCGTCTTTCGCCAATTTGTTTCCGTTTGCCGTCCCCGGATGAAATGCCGCAAGTCCGCGGTACGGTACAATGCGCGCCATGAGAACAATCGTCATTTTGATTTCCGGCCGTGGCAGCAATATGCAAGCCATCATTCGGGCCGCGCAAAATGAGAAATGGCCAGTCAAGATTGCCGCCGTTATCAGCAATCGGGCCGATGCCAGCGGTTTGCGCCACGCGGCTGAACAGGGTATTCCGGCGATTGTCGTTCCGCACAAAGATTACACAACGCGGGATGCATTTGACTCCGCGCTGCAAAGCAGAATCGATGAGTTTGCGCCGGATCTGCTGGTTCTGGCAGGATTCATGCGGGTCCTGACGCCACGTTTTGTCGCGCATTACGCAGGGCGGATGTTGAATATTCACCCGTCCTTACTGCCGAGTTTCACCGGTTTGGCGACGCATCGACAAGCATTGGCAGCAGGCGTAAAGATTCATGGTGCGACCGTACATTTTGTTACCGCGGATCTTGATCACGGCCCCATCGTGTCGCAGACGAGCGTGTCGGTATTGCCGGACGATACGGAGGAAACCTTGGCGGCACGCGTGCTGGAACAGGAGCACATCATTTATCCGCAAGCCATTCGCAGCTTCATCGAGGGGCGCTTGTCGCTGGTTGATGGCGTGGCTTGCATCGCAACAGACAAAGTCGAGCCGTCGGCTGACTCAATAAACGGCTTGCTTAAGTAACCAGGCTAAGCAGCCAAGCAGAAATAACTGCAAAAATACTTTATGAAGGAATATGTATGAGATTGCCTCCCGCGATCATTAATAACACTGAAGAAGTGTTACGCGAAATTTTGCGTTTTACCGGCCCGGCTGACGGCACCTTGTCACGCTATTTCCGTGATCATCCCCGACTCGGTTCGCGTGAACGCGGCGTGGTTGCTGAAGCTATCTACGGCTTGCTGCGCAACAAGGCGGTCTATACAAGTTTTGCAGAGTCCGGCAATGGCCCGACCATGCGTCGCATGACCTTGCTCGGTTTGGCGGATGCGGTCGGCGTTGATTCGCTTGCGGGTTTGAGCGAAGAAGAAACCGAATGGCTTAATCACGTGATGCAAATTGATCGCACTTTGTTGCCTTCCATGTTGCGTGCGAATTTGCCTGAATGGCTGTTCGATAAGTTGGTTGCGCGCGACGGTGAAACCGCTACGTTAGAGCTGGCGCACGCGATGAATCAACCGGCGCCGCTGGATCTGCGTGTCAACGCAATCAAGGCGACGCGTGACGATGTTGTCAAGGAATTAGCCGAAGCCCCGATTTTGTGCGAGTTCACTCCGTTTGCACCGCTTGGTATTCGCATCATCAAAAAACCAACTTTGCAAAATCTGCCTTTGTTTAAAAGTGGTGCGATTGAAGTCCAAGATGAAGGCAGCCAGTTGTTGTCGCAAATCGTCGGCGCGAAACGCGGTGAAATGGTCGTCGATTTTTGTGCTGGTGCTGGTGGCAAGACCTTGTCGCTGGGTGCAACGATGCGCAATACCGGTCGCTTGTACGCGTTTGATATTTCTGAAAAACGTTTGGCCAAGTTGAAGCCTCGTCTCGCCCGTAGCGGATTGTCGAATGTGCATCCGGTATTGATCGCGCATGAGAACGATACCAAGGTAAAACGTTTGGCTGGCAAGATCGACCGCGTATTGGTCGATGCACCTTGCAGTGGACTGGGAACCTTGCGTCGCAATCCGGATGTTAAATGGCGTCAGACCCCGCAATCGATCGTTGAATTAAATGAAAAGCAGACTTCGATTCTGGCAGCGGCTGCGCGTTTGGTAAAAGCTGGCGGACGTTTGGTTTACGCGACATGCAGTATTCTGAACGAAGAAAATGAAGCGATCGTCGAACAATTCCTTGCATCGAGAGATGACTTTGTTTTAGTGCCTATGAGTGATGTGTTGGCCGAACAGAAAATTGATTTGGCGATGGATTCCTATTTGAAATTGTCACCTGCTCAGCACCACACGGATGGCTTCTTCGCGGCCGTTCTGGAACGTAAAGTTGCAGCCTAAAATCTGAACGGAAAAATGAATCAAAACCTGCTTTCCAATCTTTGGGCTGACTTCTCGACTGAAATGGGCGTACCCGCGTTGCGCTGGCAGTTACTTGCCCTGATCGTTTGTTTCGTACTCGGTTGGGCTTTGGCTCGCTTCGCGCGCAGCGTCATTACTGCACGCGAAGAAGAAGTCAATCCGATGCGCCGACTGGGGCTGGAAAGTTTCACACGCGTCCTGTGGCCTCTGCTTACCTTGCTGTTGCTGGTCGTTGCCAAGCCGATGTTGCTGCGTTGGGGCGGTGGCGTTGATCTGGTTCGTATTGCAATTCCGCTGGTAGGTTCTTTCGCATTTATTCGTTTGCTTTCGTATGTCATGCAACAAGCATTTGCGCAGGGCGGCCGTTTGGGCGGATTCGCTTTACTCACGAGCAAAGGGTTTGCGTTCTTGATATGGATCGTGGTTGCGATGCATATCACGGGGCTGTTACCAGATCTTGTTGAACTACTTGAAAACACCGCCATCCCGCTTGGGCGCAACAAAATATCTGTCCTGATGGTGCTGCAGGGCGCGCTTTCAATTTGCATTACATTGGTGATTGCCTTGTGGGCATCCGCCATGCTGGAAGAACGCTTGATGGGCATCGTTTCCATCCACTCTTCGATGCGTGTCGTGCTGTCGCGCATGGGCAGAGCCTTGCTGATTTTGATCGGACTTCTGTTGAGCCTGTCTATGGTCGGGATTGATTTAACCGTGTTGTCGGTTTTTGGTGGTGCGCTTGGTGTTGGTTTGGGTTTGGGTTTGCAGAAAATCGCCAGCAGCTATGTATCTGGTTTCATCATTTTGCTGGAACGCAGTTTGACGATAGGCGACACCGTTACGCTGGATAAATTTTCCGGACGTGTGTCGCAGATCAATACGCGTTACACGGTTTTGCGCAGCGGCGATGGTATCGATACTGTAGTGCCAAACGAAATGTTTGTCTCCAACGCCGTACAGAATTTTTCGCTGACTGATAGCGTGGTGCAAGTGACGACACGCATTAGCGTCGATTACCGTACCGATATCGATCTCGCCTTGCACCTGCTGCAAGAAGCTGCGCTTGGTCATGAACGTGTGCGCAAGGGACCGGATCGTACGCCCGGCGCGACATTGCTCGCATTCGGCGCGGATGGCATCGATTTGCAACTCGGTTTTTTCGTGAATGATCCTGAAGGACGCGGCGGCGTACTTTCCGATGTCAATCGAGCAATCTGGCGCTCATTTCAAGAGCATAAAATCAGCGTTCCTTTTCCTCGCAGGGAAATAAGGTTGATTGATGAGCAATATGGTGCGATAAAAGAGCGCTTAAATTCGCCACAAAGCCCCGACTAGCCTGATTCTCGCCCCTAAAAAGGGTACAATTCTCCTCGAATTTTCAGTTGCCCCTCGTTTTTGTGCGAAGGGACACCATATAAGTTATCCCTGACTATGCCATTCAAAATGGAGCCTCAACGATGTTAGATGCAGTACTCGATTTTCTGTCCAACGGCCTGACCCGCGCGAGCGGCTGGGAAGTGTTTTTCTATGCACTCGCCGTTACCCATATCACCATCGCTGCAGTGACGATCTATCTGCATCGCTGCGCAACACATCGCGGTCTGGATTTGCATCCGATTCCTAGTCACTTTTTCCGCTTCTGGCTTTGGATGACATCCGGCATGGTCACCAAGGAATGGGTTGCTATTCATCGCAAGCATCACGCCAAATGTGAAACAGTAGATGATCCGCACAGCCCGGTAACCCGTGGCATCAAAAAAGTGTTTTTTGAAGGCTCCGAGTTATACCGTGCCGAAGCAAAGAACATGGAAACGATGGAAAAGTACGGTTACGGCACGCCGGACGACTGGCTCGAACGTAATCTCTATACAGGCCGCAGCGCGACTGGCATCGTTTTAATGTTGATCATCAACGTCTTGTTGTTCGGCGTGATCGGCGTATCGGTTTGGGCACTACAAATGGCATGGATTCCGATTACCGCTGCGGGCATTATTAACGGTATCGGCCACTACTGGGGTTATCGCAACTACGAATGCAACGATGCGGCAACGAATATCTTCCCCATCGGCATTCTGATTGGTGGCGAAGAACTGCATAACAATCACCACACGTTTGGGACATCGGCCAAGCTGTCGTCGAAATGGTATGAGTTCGATATCGGCTGGATGTATATCCGGATACTGGAAACAGTCGGCTTGGCTACCGTTAAAAAAGTGGCGCCAGCACCGAAATTTGAACATGGCAAATTGCACATGGACTTCAATACGCTGCAATCAGTGATTTCGAATCGTTACGATGTAACAGCGAAGTATGCAAAGTCCTTGAAGCTGGCATGGCACGAGGAGCTCGAGCATTTGAAGGAAAAAGCCCAGCTGGAATCGGGTTTTCTGAAGTCCGTCAAAAAATTGCTGCATCGCGAACCGACCAAACTGGAAGCGCCGCATAAGGAACAGTTGACGCAATTGTTCGCGCACAGCAAGGCCTTGAAAACGATGCACGAAATGCGTGTCGAACTCGGTGCGATCTGGGAGCGCTCACACGCTAGCCGTGAGCAGCTGCTGCATCAGTTGCAAGATTGGTGCGTACGCGCTGAAGCGTCTGGTATTACCGCGTTACGTGACTTCTCCCTGCGTCTGCGTAGTTACGCTTAAACGTCTTCATGAATGTCAAAAAGCCCGAGTGATCGGGCTTTTTTTATGTGTGGTGCAAACGCAAGCAAGGGCAAGAACCGATTGCAGCTCGACGAGAGAATGGACGAAAAAAAACCGCTCTAATGAGCGGTTTTTTATGAAAAACGAGATGATCGATTATTTGATCTTCGTTTCTTTGTATTCAACATGCTTGCGGACTTTTGGATCAAATTTCATGATCGACATTTTTTCCGGAGTCGTGCGCTTGTTTTTGGTAGTCGTGTAGAAGTGACCCGTACCGGCGGTCGATTCCAACTTGATTTTGTCGCGGCCAGATTTCGCCATGATGGTTCCTTAAATATTCTGCTAGTTAGACTTTTTCGCCACGAGCACGCATATCGACTAATACGGCATCAATGCCGATCTTGTCGATGACGCGCAGGCCGGCGTTGGACAGACGCAGGGAAACCCAGCGATTTTCCGACTCGACGAAAATGCGGCGATTTTGCAAGTTAGGCAAAAAACGACGTTTCGTTTTGTTGTTTGCATGGGAAACGTTGTTGCCGACCATCGGCCCCTTCCCAGTGACTTGGCATACACGTGCCATATTTGTGCTCCTAAAGATTTCCGGAATTGGAAAAAACGTGAGTATATCTAAAAAATCGAGATTATTCAACGACTTGCGTAAATTAATTGTGTCTTGTTAGTTAAATTAATTTAACAATTTGTGTGTTCAGCAATTCACACTCTTGAAAGTCAATACAGTTACGGTTTTCTGCGGGCGCTCTGCCCGAACCGCTAGCGAAGGGTGATAGCTTTGCCGCATGGAATACGGTCTTTCTCCAGGACGCACTCTGACCTCATAACTGCCCATGTTCGGTAAACGAATAAACGTGTTTACCTGCCACGACAAAATGATCCAGTACGCGAATGTCTATCAGTGCCAAGGCTTGCTTGAGCGCCTGTGTCAGAGTGTGATCCGCAGCACTGGGTTCAGGCGTGCCGGAGGGATGATTGTGCGCGAGTATTACGCTGGCAGCATTGTGCCCCAGTGCTACCTTAACGATTTCTCTTGGATAAACGCTGGTGTGCGTCAATGTTCCGCGGAACATCTCTTCGCAGGCGATCAATCGATTCTTGACGTCTAAAAACAGCACTGCAAACGATTCGTATGCTTTTCCACCCAACAGCAACTGCAGATATTGTTTGACGGCTTGTGGCGAGCTGAGTGTGACCCCGGCTTGTAGTTCTTCGGATAGCGAACGCTTGGCCAGTTCCAGTACGGCTTGTAGCTGCGCATACTTTGCAGGACCCAGCCCGTTCAACTTTGAGAAATCGTGGAGTGAGGCGGCAAACAAGCCGTTCAAGGAGCCAAAGTGTTGCACCATATCGCGCGCCAGATCGACGGCACTTTTGCCTGCCACGCCGACGCGCAGGAACACTGCCAGCAATTCGGCATCTGACAGGATCGTCGCACCATGTTTGATCAAGCGCTCGCGTGGGCGCTGTTCTTCGGGCCAGTCGGTAATCGCCATATTCTTTTCTCGGGGGAGGAGTGGGAGTGCAAGGGCATGGCTTGGGACGCACATGCCTATGTTTTAATTTGCAGCAGTCCTGAATGGCCGAATGCTTAGCGCGGCCGGGCAACGTAGCTTAAAATAGCCGTTGTTGTGCAATACGGAATTCTAATGTCAAATTTACCACATCCTGTTGTTACCGAAACTGCCTATTTGACTTTGCACTACCGACTGGCATCGGTCGCCGGCGACGATATCGTCAGCACCTTTGCGGATAATCCAGCCACGCTGCAATTGGGAAAAGGGCAGTTGGCGCCATTTCTGGAAACGTGTCTGATCGGTTTGGAAGAAGGCGCGCATCAGACATTTGAATTGCCGCCTGAACGTGCATTCGGTCCACGTAATCCTGAACTGATTCGTCCGGTATCGCGTGCTACGCTGGAACAGAATTCCGGGCCGACAGAAGATTACGTCATTGGTGATTTGGTGGAATTTGCAGCGCCTGGCGGTGGCCAGTTTGCCGGCGTATTGCGCGAGATCGACAATGAAAATGCAGTGTTCGATTTCAATCATCCGCTGGCGGGACAAACGCTGCAGTTTGAAGTCAAAATCATCGGCGTCATGTAACGGTCTGGTAGTGAAGCGTAGCGCCGCG
Organism: Herminiimonas aquatilis; assembly: GCF_042665175.1. Lineage (NCBI taxonomy): Bacteria > Pseudomonadati > Pseudomonadota > Betaproteobacteria > Burkholderiales > Oxalobacteraceae > Herminiimonas > Herminiimonas aquatilis. The sequence goes on along the minus strand of NZ_JBHTCC010000001.1, from coordinate 522,504 downwards.
CAGTCGTGCAAGTGGCCGCGAATGCAACAAACATATTCAAGAGCGAGATGCGTTTAGTCCATAAGCATCGCTTAAGTCAGAACAAGCCTGTACAAGGTGCAGGGCATCAAAGGATAAAGATGGATACGGAAATTTTACTGGCTCAACCACGCGGCTTTTGTGCCGGTGTCGATCGAGCGATTGAAATCGTCGAACGCGCGCTGACCGAATTCGGCGCGCCGATTTATGTACGACATGAAATCGTGCATAACGCCTATGTCGTGACTGACTTGCGTAACAAGGGCGCAATTTTTATCGAAGAGCTGGAAGATGTCCCCGCCGGGAATACCGTGGTGTTTTCTGCGCATGGCGTTTCCAAAGCGGTGCAGGCGGAAGCCGAGCAACGCGGCTTGCGCGTTTTCGATGCGACCTGTCCGCTGGTCACCAAGGTACATATCGAAGTTGAGAAAATGCGCCGCGATGGTCGCGAGATCGTCATGATCGGCCATGATGGCCATCCGGAAGTCGAAGGGACGATGGGGCAGACCGAAGATGGCATGCATCTGGTTGAGACGGTGGACGATGTTGAGAAATTGCAGGTCAAGAATCCTGATCTGATTTCCTACGTCACGCAAACTACCTTGTCTATCGATGACACGGCTGATGTCATTGCTGCGCTCAAAAGCCGTTTCCCCAATATCTCCGAGCCGAAGAAGGCCGACATCTGTTATGCCACCACCAATCGACAAGAGGCGGTCAAGTTCATGGCGCCGCAAGTCGATGTCGTGATCGTGGTCGGCAGCCCGAACAGTTCCAATTCCAATCGCTTGCGCGAAGTCGCGCGCAAGAAAAATGTGCCCGCCTATATGGTCGATAACGCATCGCAGATCGATCCTGATTGGGTGCAAGGCAAGTTACGCATAGGGCTGACGGCTGGCGCATCTGCACCCGAGGTATTGGTGCAAGCCGTTATCGACAAGTTGAAGGAGTACGGCGCGAAGAGCGTGCGCACGCTCGAAGGCGTGGAAGAGCACGTTATCTTCCCCTTGCCCAAGGGTTTGAAGCGCTAGTTCAATGACGGTCTGTCTTGCGGCACCCATGACGGGGTGCCGTTTTTATTTGGCAGGAACGATTATTGCGGCGGACGTGCCCCAGTAACAGTGGCGGAAAGCGCAGGCAAAACGACGATGGCGAACGTAGCGCGGTAAACGTCTCAAGATTTCAATCATTGCCGACGAACTTAATCGGCAAACACTTGATACACGATCAGGAGAGCAAGCATCCATGGATATCTTTATCCAGCAAATCATCAACGGTCTGGTGCTCGGCAGCATGTACGCATTGGTCGCGCTCGGCTATACGATGGTGTATGGCGTCCTCAACCTGATCAACTTCGCGCATGGCGACGTGCTGATGATAGGAGCGATGGCAGGTTTGACGATACTGAAGATGGTGAATACGGTAGCGCCGGATTTGCCAGGCATTGTCAAATTGATGATCGCCATCCTCGGCGCGATTCCAGTTTGCGTCGGTGTCAACGTATTGATCGAGCGCGTCGCCTACCGTCGCTTGCGCAATGCGCCGCGCCTGGCGCCGTTGATTACCGCGATCGGCGTATCCATCCTGTTGCAAACGTTTGCCATGATGATCTGGGGACGCAGCCCGATTCCTTTCCCGCAAGTGATGCCGGGCGAACCTTTGCACATCATGGGTGCACTGATTTCTCCGGTGCAGGTGATGTTGCTGGTGCTGGCGGCGATTGCCATGGGTTTGCTGGTGCTGTTGATTGAAAAAACAAAAATGGGACGGGCCATGCGCGCAACCGCAGAAAATCCGCGCGTCGCCGGTTTGATGGGGGTGGATTCCAACCGCGTGATTGTGATGACCTTTGTCATCGGAGCAATCCTGGCCGCGATTGCCGGCGTGATGTGGGCCGCCAATTATTCTTCCGCCCAATTTGCGATGGGATTCGTACCTGGCTTGAAAGCATTTTCAGCCGCCGTGCTGGGTGGTATCGGCAATATTTATGGCGCCATGCTCGGGGGCATTTTGCTCGGCTTGATTGAGAGTCTCGGCGCAGGTTATATCGGCGATCTGACCGGCGGTTTCCTCGGCAGTCATTATCAGGACATCTTCGCCTTTGTCGTCCTTATCATTGTGTTGACGCTCAGACCGTCCGGCATCATGGGTGAACGCGTGCCGGACAGGGCGTAAGGGGAAATCATGTCCAATTATTTCGACGTCAAAAACAATCCGCGCAAAGCCTGGACCGGCTTGCTCGTCATCCTGGCCATTGCGCTGGTGTTCCCCTTCATCGCGCAAAACTTTGGCAATTCCTGGGTGCGCATCATGGACTTCGCGCTGCTTTACATCATGCTGGCTCTGGGCTTGAACGTGGTAGTCGGTTTTGCCGGCTTGCTGGATCTGGGCTATATCGCGTTTTATGCGATCGGTGCCTATCTGACGGCCTTGCTCGCATCGCCGCAGTTTGCCGTCGTGCTGGAATCCTTCGTCAATCAATATCCGGCGATCGGTGCCACCTTGATGTGGATTTTCGGTCCCGAGATTGCACAGAACGGCATTCATTTGTCGATGTGGGCGATCGTGCCGCTGGCCGCCCTGGTCGCCGGATTTTTCGGTGCGTTGCTGGGTGCGCCTACGCTCAAACTGCGCGGTGACTATCTGGCGATCGTTACCCTGGGCTTTGGCGAAATCATCCGCATCTTCATGAACAACCTGAACGGCCCGGTCAACATCACCAACGGTCCGCAAGGGATCAACATGATCGACCCGATCCGTATTTTTGGTGTGTCCTTGAATGGTGAAGAAGGATCGGCATCGACCGTCATGCTCGGCAATTACGCGATGCCGTCGGTGAATGCGTACTACTTTTTATTCCTGGCCCTGTGCATCGCGATTATCTTCATCTCGGTGCGTTTGCAGAATTCGCGTTTGGGCCGCGCCTTTGTCGCGATACGAGAAGATGAAATTGCCGCGAAGGCGATGGGCATCAACACGCGCAATGTCAAGTTGCTGGCCTTTGCGATGGGCGCTTCTTTTGGTGGTGTGGCCGGTGCCATGTTCGCTTCCTTTCAGGGTTTTGTATCGCCGGAATCCTTCTCCCTGACCGAATCGATCGCCGTGCTGGCAATGGTGGTGCTGGGCGGCATGGGCCATATTCCCGGTGTGGTGTTGGGCGGCATTCTGCTTGCTGCATTGCCGGAGGTGCTGCGGCATGGGGTAGAGCCGCTGCAGCAATCACTGTTCGGCGAGGTGCTGGTTGATGCAGAAATCCTACGCCAATTGCTGTACGGCCTCGCCATGGTATTGATCATGCTGATCCGTCCAGCCGGGCTGTGGCCTGCACCCAAGAACGAAGATCGTCCCACATCGGATACCGATACTGCGGCGAAATCGACCGATGTCGTGGCAGTGTGAGGGAGTCATGATGAGCACCTCGCAAACCATTCTCAATATTGCCAATGTGAGCAAGCGCTTCGGCGGCCTGCAGGCGCTGACCGACGTCAACGTCAAGATCATGCAAGGTCAGATCTATGGCTTGATCGGGCCGAACGGTGCCGGCAAGACCACTTTCTTCAATGTGATTACCGGCTTGTATCAAGCCGATACCGGCAGCTTCGAACTGGCCGGCAAGTCTTATTCGCCGTCGGCTCCGCATGAAGTCGCGAAGGCCGGTATTGCGCGCACCTTTCAAAACATTCGTTTGTTCGGCGAGATGACAGCACTGGAAAATGTGATGGTCGGTAGGCACGTGCGCACGCATCAGGGCTTGTTCGGCGCAGTCTTTCACCACAAGGCAGCGCGCCGCGAAGAAGCGGAAATTCGAACGCGTGCGATGGAGTTGCTGGACTTCGTCGGCATTGCACAGTTTGCCGAGCGCACCGCGCGTCATTTGTCATATGGCGATCAGCGCCGCCTCGAAATTGCACGCGCATTGGCGACCGACCCGCAATTGCTGGCACTGGATGAGCCTGCCGCCGGAATGAATGCGACCGAGAAGCTGGGTCTGCGTGAATTACTGGTCAAGATCAAGGCGGAAGGCAAGACTATTTTATTGATTGAACATGACGTCAAATTGGTCATGGGTTTGTGTGATCGCATTACGGTGCTCGACTACGGCAAGCCGATTGCCGAAGGCGTGCCAGCCGATGTGCAAAAGAATCCGGCCGTGATTGAAGCCTATCTCGGCGGCGGTCACTGATGCGTACCTTATTCGCCTACTGCGCAAGCGCAGACCGACGCCATGATGCTCACCGTACTTTCGTTCGGCTGCGCTTCTCCTGCCAGCCTGCACTTGCTCGCGACGGCGCTCAAGGCATGCAAGATTCAGAAAAATTGGAAGACTGAGAATGACTACAAACATTCTAAAGATCGAAGGTTTGAAGGTTGCGTATGGCGGCATTCAAGCCGTCAAAGGCGTCGACCTTGAAGTCAACAAGGGTGAGCTGATCACACTGATCGGTGCCAATGGCGCCGGCAAAACGACGATACTGAAAGCCATTACCGGCACCTTGCCGGATTGCCGGGTTGAAGGCCATATCTATTATGCGGGGCACCCGATCAAGGGGCTGCATTCGTTTGAGCTTGTCAAAAGAAAGCTGGCGATGGTACCCGAGGGACGTGGCGTTTTTACGCGTATGTCTATCCACGAAAATCTGTTGATGGGTGCATTCACGCGCGATGATCAGGTGGAGATTGATGCGGATATTGAAAAATGGTTTGAGGTTTTTCCGCGTCTGAAAGAGCGCTCCATGCAAATGGCTGGCACCTTGTCCGGCGGCGAGCAGCAAATGCTGGCGATGGCACGGGCGCTGATGAGTCATCCAGAATTGCTGTTGCTGGATGAACCGTCGATGGGTTTGTCACCGATCATGGTGGAAAAGATTTTTGAAGTCGTTCGCACCGTTTCGGCACAAGGCATCACGGTATTGCTGGTCGAGCAAAATGCAAAGTTGGCGCTGCAAGCGGCGAATCGGGCCTACGTCATGGAATCCGGGTTGGTCACCATGCAAGGTGATGCGCAACAGATGCTGAACGATCCGAAGGTAAAAGAAGCGTATTTGGGCGAAGGCTGATCGCTCGCAGCATTTCTGCTTTTTGTATTTATGTATGCCGCCAGCAGTATTTTTTCGTTATTTTTTGATCATGTCATTGCATAAAGCAGTTTAAATCCTGCATCGCACCTTTTCACACCTGTTTTTCGCACTAAAAGCGGGCGCAACGCGCGCTCGCTCTAGTGCGCCACCAGACATACCCGTTTCTGACATGTTACTGGGCTCGCGACCTTACTTCTGCGTTCCTCTTTCTAATTGGCATCAAGTTTGCTTAATTTGGAATTGTATTGAGGCGTACATTTAATTGTAAAAAGCGTCATAAATCCCTTAAGTCCTTGACAGTTGTAATTACCGCGCTTAACTTACAATTAAACTGACATGTCAGCAATAGACGTGACGAAAATGATGGGCTGATCAACATAAGTTGCTGTCAAGGCTTGAGTCGAGGAATAGCGATACCGATTTATTGCAATGAATTAACACCACGAATTAATAAAGGTTTTTATGCAAAATACTACCTACGCAACACGCGGCATGGCTGTTGCGCCGCACTCCCTCGCTGCGCAGGCGGCACAATCCGTATTGCAGGATGGCGGCAATGCGCTTGAAGCGATGGTTGCCGCTGCGGCGGCCATTGCCGTCGTTTACCCTCATATGAACGGGATAGGTGGCGATAGCTTTTGGGTGATGTCCGAGCCGGGGCAGCCAGTATTGGCGATCGAAGCGTGTGGTGTGGCCGGGGTTGGAGTTTCAACCGATTTTTATGCTGAGCGTAATCTTGCCGCGATTCCGGTGCGCGGACCACTGGCGGCGAACACTACGGCCGGCACGATAGGCGGTTGGCAGCAAGCGCTGGAGGTCAGTGCGCGCTGGGGTGGTACCTTGCCTCTGGCGCGGTTGCTGGGCGATGCGATTCATTATGCGGAAGACGGCATTCCCGTGACGCCTTCGCAGCATGCCAGTACTTCCGCCAAACATGCTGAACTGGTAGCCCAGCCGGGGTTTTCCGATACGTTTTTGGTGAACGGCAAAGCACCATTGGCCGGCACGCGTTTCAAGCAGCCGCGCATGGCCGCGACCTTGCGTACTTTGGCCCAGGACGGTCTCGATAGTTTTTATCGTGGCGATCTGGCGAAAAAGATTGCGGCCGATCTGGCCGCTGTAGGTAGCCCGATTACCTTGCAGGATCTGAACGCCTATCGCGCGCGTACGGTTGCACCTGTTCATCTCAAGCACAGCTTGGGGGATGTTTATAACTCGGCACCGCCGACGCAGGGCGTCGTGTCGCTGATCATTATCGGCATCCTTGACCGCTTGAACCTCGGGCAGTACGAAGCAGACAGTCTGGAATATGTGCACCTCGTGGTTGAAGCGACCAAGCAGGCCTTTGCGATTCGCGACCAGTATGTAACCGACCCGGCCTACATGACGATCGATCCGCAGCAATGTTTGACCGACGAATTCCTCGCGCCATATGTGGCCGCAATTCGCGTCGACAAGGCGTTGCCGTGGGGCCAGGGCAAAGGTCCGGGCGACACGATCTGGATGGGCGTCATTGATGGTGAAGGACGTGCAGTGTCTTTCATTCAGAGCATTTATCACGAGTTCGGTAGCGGCGTTGTGCTGGAAAAAACCGGCATCAACTGGCAAAATCGTGGCTGCTCTTTCTCGCTGGATCCGCATCATCTGAACGCGCTGTTACCGGGCAAAAAACCATTCCATACGCTCAATCCTGCGCTCGCGCATTTCAGCGATGGCCGCACGATGGTGTACGGTACGATGGGGGGCGATGGGCAACCGCAGACACAAGCTGCCGTCTTCACACGTTATGCGGTATTTGGGCAGGGAGTGCAGCAGGCAGTGACCGCGCCGCGCTGGTTACTGGGTCGTACCTGGGGCCAGAGCTCGGATTCGTTGAAAGTCGAGAATCGCTTTTCACCGGAGATCATTGCCGGCTTGCAGGCACTGGGTCACGAGGTGGATGTGATCGCTGCGTTCGACGAGATGGTAGGCCATGCCGGCGCGATTGTGCGCAATGCAGATGGCATGTTCGAAGGCGGTTTTGATCCGCGCAGCAACGGTATTGTGGCGGGTTTCTGATTGGGTGAAGTCGATGTGGAAATAAACGTCAAACGACTGATTCCGTTTGATCTTTTTTTTGAAGCAAGTTTACGGCGGCAGCGATGCCGCCGTTATTCCGTCGCGTTCTTTTTTACAGGCCACCCATGAATTGCAGTGTCTTGCGCGTGTATTCCTCAACGTAATCGATCAGGCGATCCGATGCTTCGCGGGCGCCAGCTTCATCGTTGGCGGCGATGGCGCGTGCGATGCGTGCATGCAATTGCGATACGCGCGCCAGATCGCCGAAGCGTTTGAAATGCAAATACCAGAAGCGGCGGGTTTGCGCTTCGATAGGGCCGATCGCGTAGGATACATATTTGTTTTGCGCGGTCTCTATGCACAGGCTGTTGAAGTCTCTATCGGTTTCGATAAAGATTGCGCCGTCATTGGTTTCGGCGGCACGGTCAAAACCTTCCGCTAGTTTCAGGAAAACCGCACGCTGGTCTTCCATCGCCAGACGGGCAGCGCGGCCGGCGATGATTTTCTCCAGTTCACGTCTGACTTCGATCATGTTCAACTGATCGGCTAGATCGATTTCAGAAACGATCACGCCGGACCGCGGCATGATTTTTACGTTGCCTTCGATCGCGAGGCGTTGCAGCGCTTCACGCAAAGGGGTGCGGCCAAAGCCCAAAGAGCGGTTCAAGGCTTTTTCAGAAATCTTGCTGCCCGGCGGAAGTTTGAGCGTGACGATCATTTCTTCCAGGATGCGATAAGCCATCTGCGCCTGATTCTCGCCACTTCCCTCCATTTCAGACTGCAGTGCTTGTATCTGTTCTTCTGTAATCATCGATCTACCTTTAGATAACGCCTCTTTGCCCTGTGTTTTGTAGCGGCATTTTGCTGACTGTTTGTTGATTATACGATTCGTCTCTTGCGAAACCGAAAAATCGAACGCAAGCGGTCCGACTCAAAGCAAAAGGATTGCAAGCAAAAACAGCGCCTGTAATCAACTCAGTAGTTTACGCATCACGCGTAGCGCACACCGATGGCATAATTCCATGAAGCGTATCTTCAAATAAGCAACCCGATTATTTTAATAAAAACATGGATACGCATCAGCGTTGCCATATCTTTTCTAACCAGGAGTTGTCATGCAGTTTGTTATCCCCGCCGTGTCGCCGGCGGTCATTCCTGTTGTCGGTAGCGCCGCATTGTTCCCGGTTCATCGCATTTATTGCGTGGGGCGTAACTACGTCGAGCATGCGATTGAAATGGGCGGCACTGGCAGGGAGCCGCCATTCTTTTTCATGAAGCCGGCAGACGCAGTATTCCCGGTCGCATATGGTGAAGTAGCAGAACTACCTTATCCGGATATGACTGAGGATTTTCAGTACGAGCTGGAACTGGTCGCGGCGATAGGCAAGACGGGTAAAAATATTGCAGCCGCAGATGCGATGCAATATGTGTGGGGATATGCAATCGGTTTGGACATGACTCGCCGCGACGTGCAGGCTGAAGCAAAAAGCCTGCGCCGTCCGTGGGATACCGGCAAGGCATTTGAACACTCCGCACCTATCGGTCCTATCCATCCTGTTGCAGAAATAGGCGCGCCCGGTAATCGCGCGATTCAGTTGAACGTCAACGGGCAGGTCAAACAAAAAAGCACGGTCGACAAACTAATCTGGAGTTTGGAAGAAATGATTGCGTACCTGTCGCAGTATTTCACTTTGCAACCGGGCGACCTGATCATGACTGGCACGCCGGCTGGCGTAGCGCCAGTACAGAAAGGCGATTTAATGGAATGCAAGATTGAAGGCTTGGGCGAACTGAATATCAAAGTGGTGTAGCGTGTTTCGACTCAATAGAAAAAGCCCCGCGTCATTTATATGAAGCAGGGCTTTTTTACGCCATGCTATTGATTGATATCGTTACAGCTTTGTAACGATATCAATCAACGGATTGAATTGCAGTATTAGTAGCGATAAACGCGACCGTTTTCGATACGTACGCGGTTACCCACGCGCAGATCGCCAACGCTATCCAGCGTCATGGTCTGATAAGCACCGCTATCGAGGCGGATGCCTACCTGATAAACCTCGCGTACTTGCTGGTTACTGTTTTGAATTTGATTGCCAACCAGCGCGCCGCCCACTACACCTGCGGCAGTGGCTGCAGTGCGGCCTGAACCGTTACCGATTTGATTGCCGACCAAACCGCCCACCACGCCGCCAACTACCGCACCAGCCCCGATGCCGCTATGGCCCGTGGTTTGTTGCACTACTTGAATCGAATCAACCACGCCATAGGCAGAATTGTAAGCTGGCGCATTCGAGACAGGCGTTTGCGGATACTGGTTGCCGGCGGGATCAGGATTGTAGGGCGTGGCGCAACCTGCAAGTACCGCTACGGAAAGAACGGCGATGGCCCTGAATGCTTTTTTTGTTTGAGTTGTTTTCATGATGACTCCGTTATTGTTGATGGTATTTTTTTGACGGTACGGGATGAGCGTAACTGTTAGTGCACAGATATTCGGTGCGCTACCGCACCCAGTTCCACAGATCGGCATGCCTGAATAGACAGCATTTGTGTTGGCAAGTGCGTTAAAAATATGTGGGAGCTGGTTAGGGATGTGTGTGCTTTGTAACTAAATGAGAGAAATCTTGATTGTTAAATTTTTGAATGGCGAGATTGCATTTTCTCCCATGAATATGGGGGGATTTGATGTGTTGTAGCCGGGCTGTCGCCACTTGCACGGTTTAACGTTGATCACGTGCTTGGTATGGAATATGCTGATATCGATTGCGTATCCATTTGGGTCGCAAATTCAGGTGAATTCTGGGCGTATCCCTTCTAAGAAAGCGGCATCATGCAAATTCAAAACGTCAAAATTTCCAGCCGTCTCATTATTCTCAGTACGTTTCTAATACTGGGCTCTGTCACATTAGGGTTGATAGGGTGGAATACGCTTCACAAGACCAATGCGCTAATGTTATTGACGCTGGAACAGGCATCGGATGTGGAGAACGCTGTTGATACTGCAAGAAAAGCTCAGGTCGATTTCAAGATTCAGATTCAGGAATGGAAAAATATTCTCCTGCGGGGCCAGGATGCCAAGGCTTTTGAAAAATACAAAACCGACTTTGTTAAGCGGGGAAAGGAAATTCAAGAAGGTTTCGTGAAGCTTGAAAAAGTATTTGCCAAACTTCAGTTTCAGTCACCGTTGCTCGGTGAGGCCAAATCTTCACTGGAGCAACTCGAGAAAAAATATCTGGAAGCACTCCAGCAATATGATCCGTCCAAATTAGATAGTGCTCAAACGGTCGATGTCTTGGTTAAAGGAATGGACCGTGAACCTACGCAAAAAATTGATCAAATTGTCAGTTTTGTGAGCGAACGTTCGGAGCAGATTCGGCAGCAAAATCGCCGGGCAGCTCAAGCTCAGAGCGATCTTGCAGAACAAACCATATTGTTTGCTTTGCTCATCCTGACTGCCGTCGGTGCCGGATTCACGTATTGGATCATCACTAGCGTCACCCGTCCGTTGAATAGTGCGATTGACATCGCCCGTACCGTTGCATCAGGGGATTTGACCACCAAGATCCATGTTGTATCGAAAGATGAGACTGGACAGCTCATGCAGGCATTGAAAGAGATGAATGAAAATCTCATGCGCATAGTGACCCAGGTGCGCAATGGCACCGATGCAATTGCCACCGGCTCCAATCAAATCGCAGCAGGGAATCTGGACTTGTCGTCGCGTACCGAGCAGCAAGCCAGCGCGCTGGAAGAAACAGCTTCTTCCATGGAGGAGATCACCTCTACCGTCAAACAAAATGCCGACAATGCAAAGCAAGCCAATCAGTTGGCGACATCGGCCTCAGACATTGCCGTAAAAGGTGGGAATGTCGTGTCGCAAGTGGTCACCACGATGGGGTCAATTAATGAGGCCTCCAAAAAGATTGTGGATATTATCGCGGTGATAGACGGTATCGCTTTTCAAACAAATATCCTGGCGTTGAATGCCGCTGTTGAAGCTGCGCGTGCGGGCGAACAAGGACGCGGTTTTGCAGTGGTGGCTGCGGAGGTGCGTAACCTTGCACAACGTTCAGCATCCGCCGCGAAGGAAATCAAGGAATTGATTGGGACATCGGTAGAGAGAGTAGATGCAGGCGGACGTTTGGTTGCGCAGGCAGGCACCACGATGGACGAAATCGTAGAAAGCGTAAAACGCGTGACGGACATCATGGCTGAAATAGCTTTTGCCAGTCAGGAGCAAAGCGCGGGGATTGAGCAAGTCAACCAGGCTATCTCGCAGATGGATGAGGTTACCCAGCAAAATGCCGCATTAGTAGAAGAAGCCGCCGCTGCTGCTGCCTCATTGCAAAATCAGGCAGATAAATTGGCGCAAACTGTCGGTAGTTTTAAACTTGATAACCATGCCCCCTCGCTAACAAAACAATCAAAAAGTTTTCCTTTGCTTGCTTGACGATTTTTGACTGGGTGTCACGATAGGGTAATAAATTCTTTTTAAGATGGCACAGGTTTACCACTCTCCACTATAGGTTTGGGTAAATTTGTACAAGCCTGCGTCTTAATGGACGTGGGCTTTTTTTTACTGTGCAAGAGCTTTTTCTTGATGGCAATGCTGGAATTTGAATGGCAGCACAGGTCTGATAGTTCAGGGTAATTGGTCCCGCCGACAGGAATCGGACCTGTATCTAGCGCTTAGGAGGCACTCGTTCTATCCATTGAACTACGGCGAGACGCGCGAAAGCGAGGCATGTTGCTCACTTCCGCACGGGATTATAGCTGACGAAAGTGCAAAGAATGGCAGGATAGGCGCCGCTATCGGTACAATGCGGACTTCATTCTTGATTTACTCTTTTTAATTGGTCGCCTGCAATCGCACGCCGACCTCACATCCTCAGGCATTTATGGCAGTCATCTCCCTCTCGAACGCGCAGCTCGCGTTCGGCCACGTCCCGTTGCTCGACAAAGCGGAATTCTCTCTGGAAACCACCGAGCGCGTGGGTTTGATTGGCCGTAACGGCACCGGTAAATCGTCTTTGCTGAAAATTATCGCCGGCACGTCCAAGCTGGATGATGGTCTGTTTGTCATGCAGCAAGGCATCAAGATCGCCTATGTTGAGCAGGAGCCTCATTTTTCGCAAGACATGTCCGTCTATGACGCAGTGGCGTCCGGTATGGGTGATATGCAGGCGCTATTGACCGAATACGATGCGTTGACCGGTCAATTTGGCGGCGATGACGATGAAGCCTTGATGGAGCGCATGCATGACATTCAAGTCAAGCTGGATGCGGCCGACGCGTGGAACCTGAATCACAAGGTGGAAGCGACGCTGGATCGCTTGAATCTGGTCAAGGATTCGCTGATGGGCACCTTGTCCGGCGGTATGCAAAAGCGCGTTGCGCTGGCACGCGCGCTGGTGAGTGCGCCTGATGTGTTGCTGCTTGATGAACCGACCAACCATCTGGACTTCACATCTATTCTGTGGCTCGAAGGTTTGCTGCGCGATTACAAAGGTAGCGTGCTGTTCATCACCCATGATCGTAGCTTTCTGGATAACGTGGCAACGCGCATCATCGAACTTGATCGCGGTCGCCTGCTGTCCTTCCCGGGTAACTTCAGCGCGTATCAAGTGCGCAAGGCTGAACAGCTGGAAATCGAAGAAGTCGAGAACGCCAAGTTTGATAAATTCCTCGCGCAGGAAGAAGTCTGGATCCGCAAAGGCGTGCAGGCGCGTCGTACGCGCGATGAAGGGCGTGTGCGCCGCCTTGAAGCCTTGCGTCTGTCGCGTAGCGCGCGTCGCGATCAACAAGGTCAGGTCAAGCTGGATGTATCGTCTGGCGATCGCTCGGGCAAGATCGTGGCCGAACTGGAAAATATCAACAAGGTCTATGGCGACAAGGTGATCGTCAAGGATTTCACAGCAACGATTTTGCGTGGCGATAAAGTCGGCCTGATCGGTTTGAACGGCGCCGGCAAAACCACGCTGCTGAAAATGATCCTGGGCCAGGAAGAGCCGGATTCGGGCACCGTCAAGCAGGGTACCAAATTGCAGATCGCGTACTTCGATCAAATGCGCGCGCAGCTCGATGAAAACGCCAGTCTGGCCGATACCATTGCGCCGGGAAGCGACTGGGTCGAGATCAACGGTCAACGCAAACATGTAATGACGTATTTGAACGACTTCCTGTTCGCACCGGAACGCGCACGTTCACCGGTCAAATCATTGTCTGGTGGCGAGCGCAATCGTTTGCTGCTGGCGCGATTGTTTGCCAAACCCGCAAATGTGCTGGTGCTGGATGAGCCGACCAATGATCTGGATATTGATACACTGGAATTGCTGGAAGAATTGCTGGAAGATTACGAAGGTACCGTGTTCCTGGTCAGCCATGATCGTACCTTCCTTGATAACGTCGTCACGCAAGTGATCGTTGCAGAAGGCAATGGTTTGTGGCGCGAATATATCGGCGGCTATACCGATTGGGAACGTGTGCGTCCTGCGGCGATTCCGGCGGGTTCGCCTAAAGGTTCAGGCAAAGCTGATGCCAAAACGGACGCCGTGTCGTCGCAAGCTGCACCGGCTGCAAAGCAGAAAAAGCTGAGCTATAAAGAGCAGCGTGAGATCGATGCTTTGCCTACCTTGATTGCGCAACTCGAAGAAGAGCAAAAAGCGATTACCGAGAAATTGGCAGATGCCAGCATCTATACCAAGCAGGCAGATGAAGCAAAACGCTTGAATCAGCGTTTTGCAGAAATCGATGGCTTGTTGCTGGATGCGCTGGAGAAGTGGGAAACGATAGAGGCACGCGCGAAAGCGTAAGGTGTTCAATTGCAGCTCCCGCTTGGGCGGGAGTTGCAATCTAGTTCAAGCGCCCGGCGGCATCTCGCAAATCAGGCAACCTGGCGCGCAATTCTGCCGCATCCATCGCGTACGGACGTTGCTCCAGATACGCTTCTATATCCTGCAAGGCCGCTTGCGGACATTCCAGATTGGCATACGCCAGACCACGGTCGCGCCGCTCGGTAATTTCACGCGGCAGCAAAATCAATAATCTTTCCTGCACTTCGAGCAAGCGCTGCCAGTGTTCCTGCTGCATGAACAGCAGTTTCAAATTACGCAGCATGCGCACCAGAATATCGCGCGGGCTGGCAGCGTCGAGATAGGCGTTGAACTGGAAATCGTCCGGGAAATCCTGCTCCAGGATATAAGGTTCTACACGTTCTTCCAGCTCTTCACGCGACAGGCTTGACCCATTGAACGGATCGAGCACTACCTGACCCGATTGCACCGACAATTTCATCAGGAAATGGCCGGGAAAGGAAATTCCCTTCACTTCCAGATCGATCTGTTGCGCCAGCTCCATATACAAAATCGCGAGCGAAATGGGAATGCCGCGCCGTGTGCTGAGCACGCGATGCAGGTAGCTGTTGTCTGGATTGTAGTAATCGTTGACGTTGCCGCTGAAGCCTAGCTCATTGTAGAAATAATGATTCAGCATGCGCAGTTTTTGCAGGTGGGATGCATCGTCCGGCAAACGCTGCTTGAGCTTGGCGGCAAGTGTATCGACTTCTTCTTCCAGTGCAGCCAGATCGAGGTCAGGTTCGGCGTCTTGCGCAATCGCCAACGCAGCTTCAAACAAGGGAATGCTGTCGTCCTGCTGCACCAGAGTAGAAAAGTATTCGAGAGTGTTGATCGTCATATGCCTCCATCATAACGAGGATGCGGCGAACGTGCTGAGGTGCACGTTCAAGGTGTTGCGATCAGTGTGATACCCGTTTGAAATCGCGGAAGCGAAATCCCATGGCCAACAATGCGCCAAAATAACTTGCGCCGCAAGCCGCCATGACAATCAGCAAGGCACTGACGCGGCGTAGCGGAAATGCACGCATTTCAACCCAGTCGAAATGTCCTGCCGTCCACAGCGCAACGCCACCCATCAAAAATAGTGCACCGGCCAAGCGAATAAAGAACATGCGCCAGCCCGGCAATGCGGAATAGATGCCACGGCTTTTCAGGCCCCAATACAAGAATCCCGCGTTTATGCAAGCGCCCAAGCCGATCGATAAGGCCAGACCCGCATGCGCGATCCACGGTACAAAAATCAGGTTCATCAATTGTGTTGCAATCAGAACACCGATCGCAATTTTGACCGGGGTTTTGATGTTTTGTTGCGCATAGAATCCTGGCGCGAGAATTTTCACCAGAATCAGGCCGATCAAGCCCACACCATAAGCGACTAGGGCCTTTGAGGTCATGGCTACC
This sequence comes from Herminiimonas aquatilis, assembly GCF_042665175.1. Lineage (NCBI taxonomy): Bacteria > Pseudomonadati > Pseudomonadota > Betaproteobacteria > Burkholderiales > Oxalobacteraceae > Herminiimonas > Herminiimonas aquatilis. Next base: position 507,095 of record NZ_JBHTCC010000001.1, on the reverse strand, counting down.
GATTGCGCATCGAATTTTCCGTAATGGAATAGCGTGGCGGTTAATGGTTCAGAGATTGTTGCCAAGCCTACAGCGCAGGGTAGGGCGAGCAAAAAGGTCAGACGCAAGCCCCAGTCCAGCAAGGATGAATATTCGGCGGTATTGCCGTCGAAGTTGGCCTTGGATAAGCTGGGCAGCAGAATGGTCCCCAAGGCCACGCCGAGCAGCGCGGTAGGGAATTCCATCAAGCGATCTGCGTATGAAAGCCACGAGACGCTACCGCTTTCTAGGCGGGATGCAATATTGGTGTTGATCATCAAGCTGATTTGCGCGGCCGAGACGGCAAATACTGCCGGCCCCATTTTTCTCAGGATCTTGCGTACGCCCGCATCGCCCAGGCTGGCAAACGGATTTTTTGAAACGCGCGGCAGCATGCCGATTTTCAGCAAGGCGGGGATCTGGATCGCCATCTGCAAAATGCCGCCGACCACGACGGCAATCGCCATCGCATAGACCGGTGTATCGAGATACGGTGCGAGGAAGAGGGTGGCGACAATGAAGGAAAGATTCAATAGAACCGGCGTAAAGGCTGGAATCTTGAATTCACGCCAGGTGTTCAGAATGCCGCCGCTGAGTGCCACGAAGGACATAAAGCCGATGTAGGGAAACATCACGCGCGTCATCCAGACCGATGCATCAAACACTGTATCGTTGGATTTGAGGCCAGTTGCAATCAGGTAAACGATGACGGGTGACGCAATAATGCCAATCAGGCAAGTCAGCAGCATCGTCCACATCAGCACGGTGGCTACGTGATCAACCAGGGTTTTGGTGGCGTCTTCCCCTTTTTGGCTCTTGTATTCGGCGAGAATTGGTACAAAGGCTTGCGAAAATGCGCCTTCTGCAAACAGCCGGCGCAATAGATTGGGGATGCGGAAGGCAATATTGAATGCATCGGTATAGGCGGATGCGCCAAATGCACGGGCAAACAGGATCTCGCGTATCAATCCCGTCACACGAGAAACCATCGTCATGCCGGATACTGCTGCTAGCGTTTTGTGCAAGTTCATGGAGCGGGATTATAGCCGGTCGGCGTCGCGTTGGCAGTGCTTGTGGTGGCCGCTCAGTGTTGGTATGGGCTCTGAAATTGCTCAGGAATAATATTGGTTTCGTGCCCCTTTTAATTGTCGAAATAATATTTTTTGGCGCCGCTGTTGGTTACCGTTAAAATATCGCCGGTTGTAGATGTGGCGTTTTTGGTAGCGGTTGTTGCAACAGACTTAAACGCATATCAGCATCTATTTGCCTGATTGCCAAAATGCCGCTATAATCCGAGGCTTCACAGAATTCTGTCTCACTAATGCGTGTTTGCGAATGCGCGTCGACCCTGTTTTAGGAAATAATATTCATGGCAAATACCGCACAAGCACGCAAACGCGCTCGTCAAGCAGTCAAACAAAACGCTCACAATTCGAGCCAACGTTCGACATTGCGTACCGCTGTTAAAGCAGTTCGCAAAGCAATCGAAGCTGGCGACAAAACTGCAGCAGCTCAAGTTTTCTTGGCATCTGTTTCGACGATCGATCGTATCGCCGACAAAAAAATCATACATAAAAACAAAGCAGCACGTCATAAAAGCCGCCTCGCAGCTGCTTTGAAAGCGCTGGCTTAATCGATTCCTTGTCGTTGCAGAAATGCAGCGATCAAGTAATAAAAACCCCGCATGGTGCAAATCATGCGGGGTTTTTATTTTTTACCAGTTACCGTTACGACTAGCTATCTCAGCTTCTTATCTACTCTTCGGCAAGCCATCAATTGTGCTGCCCGGTTTGATATTCTTTTGCTTGAACCAGCCTTCAGTCATTTCCAGCGCATAGCGCACCGGTTTTTTCGAACAGTGTGATTCCAGACTTTGCGGTTTCATATTCTCGATATTCACGATCTTACCATCGTCGTCAATAAAGGCGACCGAGAGCGGAATCAGGGTATTTTTCATCCACATGCAAACACCAGCCGGCGCACCGAAAAGAAAAACCATTCCTTCATTTTGCGCCATGTGTTCGCGAAACATCAATCCCTGCTGACGCTCTGCTTCGGTAGCAACCACTTCAGCTTGAATAACATGCATGCCGGTAGTCAGTGGAATTACTGGAAATTTCTTGTATTGCTGTGCCCATGCCGCGCTTGCGGGAAGGGCGGAGGCAATCAGGAAAGCTGCAGCGCAAGTGGTAAGAAATTTATTCATGAGGCGATATCTGGGCAAAGGGTAAGAGGATGAATCTGCACGAGTGTAATTGAAAAAATAGAATACGCGTTTGCCGCGACAGAAATTTGAGGCGCTGATAATTTGTGAGGGTATTGAGTGTTGTTTAACGACCTAGTTCAGTTGCAGAGATTTCGCGAGATTCGCCCGGCAAAAGCGGATGCGACTGCAAAGAGATAGCGCCTATCGCAATGCGAACCAGGCGCAGGGTTGGAAAGCCGACAGCGCCTGTCATGCGACGTACCTGCCGATTTTTCCCTTCCGCCAGCGTAATGGCAAGCCAGCTGGTTGCGACGTGAGCACGTTCACGAATGGGGGGATTGCGTGGCCACATCCATTCCGGATCATGTACTCGCTTAACTTCGCAACCCTGCGTAATGAAGTCTCCCAGATCAAGTGGCGCACGTAAGCGCGCAAGTACTTCAGTATCCGGAATGCCTTCGACTTGAGCGAGGTAGGTCTTCTTCTGCTTGTGATCGGGGTGACTGATTGCATGCTGCAATTTGCCGTCGTCGGTCAGTAACAATAGACCCTCGCTATCAGCATCGAGTCTTCCCGCAGGATAGATATCGGGAATATCCAGATAATCAGCCAGAGATTGACGCGTTGGATGCGGGGAAAATTGGCACATCACCTGGAATGGCTTGTTAAACAGAATCAGAGGCATGGTCAACAATATGGTTTTTGAAAAGTCGATCGTTCTTACAAGCGCAAACGATGATCAAGTGGAATGGTAAAGAGATTTCTTTGCTTGCGATATCAAAACCGACATCGCAGCTACTCTTGTTGATGCGTTGAGGCTCAAGCTGACTCCGCACTGCGGCAGGTTGCTACCAACCTGCTAATGCGCAATTGAGTGTGGGCTGACAAGATCAGGCGCTTACTGTTGTTATAAATTGCGCTTGTAATGAATTTTTATGTTTCTGGGAATGTCTTCCATAATAAAAAACCCCGCCTGAGCGGGGTTTTTCTTGTAGCTTCTTAAATATTAAGGAGCTTGAATGTTGGAAGCTTGCTTGCCTTTAGGGCCTTGCGTGACTTCGAACTGTACTTTTTGACCTTCTTTGAGCGTCTTGAAGCCGTTCATCTGGATTGCGGAAAAGTGTGCAAACAAATCTTCACCGCCGTCGTCTGGGGTGATAAAGCCGAAGCCTTTAGAATCGTTGAACCACTTGACTGTACCTGTTGCCATAAAAAGCGTCTTTCTATATAGACTTAATCACACGAGCCGCAAAAGAAAGAAGCCTCGACTATCGTTGCCCCTCCTAAAACCTGCTCACTTCATATTGACTGCCAATGTTGTCAAGCACGTCAATAAAACTCATTCTTTACGTAAAAAATATAAAAGTCAAGATTTTTTGATGGCGTATTTACAAGTATATTTCGGCAGTGCAAAACACCAGCTCTTGAATTTCCGAAATTGATCGTCATCTGCGTCATCAGAAGAAAACGCGTAAGATTTAAATTAATTTGTTTCTCTGTTCTTCTGGGCATTGTGCACACGGTCGAACGTATTAGAATAGACCTATGGCAATTAAGCATGATGATGGTACGGTCCTTTTGCGGCAAGAGCAAAAACTCAAGCCGCCGTCTATGTATCAGGTGTTATTGCTGAATGACGATTACACGCCAATGGAATTTGTCGTGATGGTTCTTCAGGAATACTTTAGTAAAGATCGTGAGACAGCAACGCAAATCATGCTCATGGTTCACCGCGACGGAAAAGGTATTTGTGGCGTGTATCCGAAGGATATTGCGTCTACGAAAGTTGAGCTGGTTTTGAACCACGCCCGAAAAGCAGGGCACCCCCTGCAGTGCGTGATGGAGGAAGTATGATTGCGCAGGAATTGGAAGTCAGTTTGCACATGGCCTTTGTCGAAGCGAGACAGGCGCGCCATGAATTCATCACTGTTGAGCATTTGCTCTTGGCACTGCTGGATAATCCATCGGCCGCTGAGGTGTTGCGTGCTTGCGCGGTGAACATCGATGATCTTCGGAAAACGCTGACTAATTTTATCGGCGATAACACGCCAACAGTCCCCGGCGCCGCAGAAGTTGATACTCAACCTACACTCGGTTTTCAACGCGTGATTCAACGTGCGATTATGCACGTCCAGTCAGCGTCCAATGGCAAGAAGGAAGTAACCGGCGCAAATGTGCTGGTTGCGATCTTTGGCGAAAAAGATTCGCACGCCGTGTATTACCTGCACCAGCAAGGTGTGACCCGCCTCGACGTCGTGAACTTTATTTCGCACGGTGTGCGCAAAGATCAACAGATCGATGCACAGAAAAGTTCGGAAGGCGCGGAAGATGCGCCTGTGGCAGAAGGCCAGCAAAAAGAAAGTGCACTTGATCAGTTCACACAGAATTTGAACAAGCTTGCGAGCGAAGGCAAGATCGATCCGCTGATTGGTCGTGAAGGTGAAGTCGAGCGCGTGATCCAGACTTTGTGCCGTCGCCGCAAAAATAATCCCTTGCTCGTCGGCGAAGCCGGTGTCGGTAAAACCGCAATCGCCGAAGGCCTCGCTTGGCGCATTACGCAAGGCGATGTCCCTGAGGTGTTGCAGAATGCGGTCGTCTATTCACTGGATATGGGCGCGTTGCTGGCCGGTACAAAGTATCGCGGCGACTTCGAACAACGTCTGAAAGCGGTATTGAAGCAGCTGAAAGACAATCCAAACGGGATTCTTTTCATCGATGAAATCCATACAATCATCGGTGCCGGTTCGGCATCGGGCGGTACGCTGGACGCATCTAATCTGCTCAAGCCTGCACTTTCCAATGGCCAGTTGAAATGCATCGGTGCGACCACGTTCACAGAATTCCGCGGCGTGTTCGAAAAAGACCATGCCTTGTCACGTCGCTTCCAAAAGATCGATGTGAACGAGCCTACGGTTGAGCAAACCATACAAATTTTGCGTGGTTTGAAATCCCGTTTCGAGGAACATCATGGTGTGAAGTATTCGGCATCAGCGCTGACGTCGGCTGCAGAGCTGGCTGCGCGTTTTATCAATGACCGTCATTTGCCTGACAAGGCAATCGACGTGATCGATGAAGCGGGTGCTGCACAACGTATCCTGCCGAAATCGAAGCAGAAGAAAACCATAGGCAAGGCTGAAATCGAAGACATCATTTCGAAGATAGCGCGTATTCCACCGCAAACGGTCAATCAGGATGATCGTTCGAAATTGCAAACCATCGATCGCGACTTGAAAAACGTCGTGTTCGGTCAGGATCCTGCGCTCGAAGCTTTGGGTTCGGCGATCAAGGTTGCACGTGCTGGTTTGGGCAAAACTGATAAGCCTATTGGTTCCTTCCTGTTCTCCGGTCCGACCGGTGTGGGTAAAACCGAAGCCGCAAAACAGTTGGCCTTCATCATGGGCATCGAGCTGATTCGTTTCGATATGTCCGAGTACATGGAACGTCACGCAGTCAGCCGTTTGATCGGTGCGCCTCCGGGTTATGTCGGCTTTGATCAAGGTGGTTTGCTGACCGAAGCGATAACCAAAAAGCCGCATGCTGTTCTGCTGCTCGATGAAATTGAAAAAGCGCATCCGGATATTTTCAATATCCTGCTGCAGGTGATGGATCACGGCACGTTGACTGATAACAATGGTCGCAAGGCGGACTTCCGTAATGTGATAATCATCATGACAACCAATGCCGGTGCCGAAAGCCTGCAGAAACGCACTATCGGTTTCACCGAGAAGAAGGAAGCCGGCGACGAGATGGCAGATATCAAGCGTATGTTTACGCCTGAGTTCCGCAATCGTCTGGATGCGATCATCAGCTTCCGTGCGCTGGACGAGGAAATCATCTTGCGTGTGGTGGACAAGTTCCTGATGCAGCTGGAAGAACAATTGCACGAGAAAAAAGTGGAAGCTATCTTTACCGATAATCTTCGCAAATTCCTCGCCAAGAAGGGCTTCGATCCGCTCATGGGCGCACGGCCTATGTCACGTCTGATACAAGACATGATACGCAAGGCGCTGGCAGATGAATTGTTGTTCGGCCGTCTGGTGAGTGGCGGTAAGGTCACAGTTGATCTGGATGAAAATGAGCAGGTTAAGCTGGACTTTAGCGAAGGTGATCCTACGCCTCCCGCCGCGGCGCCAGAAACGGTAGAAGTGGAATAGCCATCCCGCTGAAAATCAAAAAGCCCGAACCATGAATGTGGTTCGGGCTTTTTCAATTGCGCGGGTAATGAGTTTCACGGCTGGCTCCGGATATTTTTACTTTACGCGTAAAGCGGCAGCACATTCCTTGATCAAAGCCGGGCCACGATAAATCAAGCCTGTATATAGCTGTACCAGCGATGCGCCTGCAGCGATCTTGGTTTGGGCATCTTCGCCTGACAAAATTCCACCAACGCCTATGATGGGCACGGCGTCGCCCAGTTCCTTCTTCAGCGCGCGAATCACGATATTTGATGCTTCGAAAACAGGTGCGCCGGACAGGCCTCCGGCCTCTTCCGCATGCTTCATGTTCTTTACTGCATCGCGGTTGATTGTCGTATTGGTAGCGATGACGCCATCCATCTTGTGACGCAACAATGCCTGTGCAATGGTCTGGATTTGTTCAGAATCAATATCAGGAGCGATCTTCAAGGCAATCGGAACATAACGTTTGTGCTGATCCGCCAGACGTTGTTGCGCTTCTTTAAGTTGCGACAGCAATGCGTCGAGTTCGGAGGCACCTTGCAATTGCCGCAGATTCTTTGTGTTCGGGGACGAAATGTTAATCGTCACATAGCTGGCGTATTGATAGACCTTTTCCAGACAGATCAAATAATCGTCGACCGCACGCTCAATGGGCGTGTCTGCATTCTTGCCGATATTGAGTCCGAGTATGCCTTCCTGGTTTTGATAGAAACGCGAGGCTTGCACATTGGAGACAAAGGTATCGACGCCACCGTTGTTAAAGCCCATGCGGTTAATGATGGCGTTTGCCTGCGGCAGACGGAACATGCGCGGCATAGGGTTGCCTGGTTGCGCCCGCGGAGTCACAGTGCCGACTTCGATAGAGCCAAAACCCAGCGTCGCCAAACCATCGATGTAGGCGCCGTCTTTATCCAGCCCGGCAGCGAGCCCAACGGGATTAGGGAAAGTAATGCCCATTACTGTACGCGGATCGCTTGGCGGTTTGGCAATCGACGCGGTCAGTCCTAGTGCCGCAGCACGGCGCAGAGCGGGCAAGGTCAGGTTATGAGCAGCTTCCGGGTCAATGGCAAATAACAGAGGGCGAGCGAGGGCGTAGAGAAGTTTTTCAGACACGATGGAAGTCAGGTTGTTGAGTCAGAGTTAGGGTATTCAGAGTTGCCACGGTAAAAATCTGACGTGCGACAACGCTGAAGTGCGGGCATTTTAACGCGGGCTTGGGGAGAGCACCTCATCCAGAGCTTGCCATTCGCCCTGTTGTAGCCCTTCCAGCGGCTGGAAATTTTGTTTGTACGACATTTTTTGGCTTTCCTTGATCCAGTAACCGAGATAAACATAGGGCATTTGCAGCAGCCTGGCCTGTTCAATTTGCCACAGTACATTGTAGGTGCCGTAGGAGGCGTTTTTCTCGTCGGGATCGTAAAAAGTATAGACAGAAGAAAGTCCATCATCGAGTACATCGATAATGCTGACCATGCGCAATATGGCATCCTCGCCACGGAACTCCACCAGTCGCGTATTTACTTTGCTTTGCAATAGAAATTGGGCGTATTGATCGCGGCTATCCTGATCCATGCCACCACCTGCATGTCGCGCGGCTTGGTAACGCAAATAGAGATCGTAATGTTCGCTTGAATAGGCCAGCTTGGTGACGGAAGGCTGCAGCTTGCCATGACGAGTTTGCGCACGCTTTTGACTGCGATTCGGCACAAACTCATTTGCCTTGATGCGAACGGGAGTGCATGCCTGACATCCATCGCAGTACGGGCGGTAAGTAAAAATTCCGCTGCGACGAAATCCATTCTTGACTAATTCGCTGTAGACGTCAGCGTTGATCAAATGTGAAGGGGTAGCAACCTGCGAGCGCGCCTGCCTTCCATCCAGATAGCTGCACGGATAAGGTGCTGTTGCATAAAACTGGAGGGTAGAGAACGGTAGTTCTTTGGGATGCGTCATGGCTATGGCGTAGGCAAATTCGATGACTCGATTGGACTCTTTTACTTTATATCAGACAGATGGTGCGATGTAAGTGCATTTCAATCTACTTTCAATACAGGGATTGGTTTCCAGTCCTTGATTTGCGGCGCAGCAATTGCCTGTCGCAAGCGCGCAATAAATGCCGAGCGCGGGATTGGGGTCGCTCCCAGTGACGCCAAATGCGCGGTTTGCTGTTGGCAGTCTATCATCGAAACTCCCCGGCTTTTCAGGAATTGAATGAGATAGGAGAGCGCAATTTTGGATGCATCTGTTACGCGGGTAAACATCGATTCACCATAAAACATCGTCCCTATGCTCACACCGTAGGCGCCGCCAACCAGTTCGCCGTCCAGCCAAACTTCGGCTGAATGTGCATAGCCTTGCTTATGCAGGCCGGCATAACCTGCAATGATGTCCTCGGATATCCACGTGCCGGCTTCGCCGTTACGTGGGGCAGCACATGCGCGCATGACATCTTCAAAGGCTTGATCGAAACTGACTCGCCAGCGTCCGTTTGACTGCATGCTGCGATGGATGTTTTTCAAGGTCTTTTTCAGGCTGGAAGAAATTTTAAAATCATCCACAAATAACACCATGCGTGGATCCGTACTCCACCACAAAATGGGTTGCCCTTCGGAGAACCAAGGAAAAATTCCGTTTCGGTAAGCTTGCAGCAGCCTTTCAGGAGACAGATCAGCTCCTGCCGCGAGCAAACCCGCCGCGCCATCGGCTTCGGTCAGCGCGCTGGATACATTGGGAAACGGCTCGTCCTTCTCTAGCCACGGAATCATTGTGTTTCCCCATTTTGATACGTAATTTTGCGCAATTTTAGTGCGAAAAACTGGTGCCTTTTGGTTTTCAAAAAATTACCTTTTAAAATCATTGACTTACAAAAATCACCAAAATGGAACGATTTTTGCTTTTATGGTGCGCTAATTTATTTAACCGCACACTGATTGGGAGATTTTTTGCATGGACGCACTTAAAAGCGGCACTGATGCATTGTTTATCATGCTGGGGGCCATTATGGTTTTGGCGATGCATGCCGGCTTTGCTTTTCTTGAACTTGGGACGGTACGCAAGAAAAATCAAGTCAACGCGTTGGTCAAAATATTAGTCGATTTCGCAGTTTCTACAATTGCCTATTTTTTTGTTGGTTACAGCGTTGCCTACGGCGTGAGTTTTTTCGGCAGTGCCGAGGTACTGACCCAGCGCAATGGTTTCGAGCTGGTAAAATTCTTCTTTTTGTTGACGTTTGCCGCAGCGATTCCAGCCATTATTTCTGGTGGAATTGCCGAGCGTGCGCGTTTTCATCCGCAGTTATTGGCAACAGCTTTGATTGTGGGCCTGATTTATCCGTTGTTTGAAGGCATTGCATGGAATCAGCATTTCGGTATTCAGGCATGGTTACAAGCTACTTTTGGCGCGCCGTTTCATGATTTTGCAGGTTCGATAGTAGTGCACGCAGTCGGTGGCTGGATTGCTTTGCCTGCGGTCTTGCTATTGGGTGCGCGACGCGGACGTTATACGAAGGAGGGAACGATTGCGGCGCATCCGCCTTCCAGTATTCCATTCCTCGCACTCGGTGCCTGGATACTGACCGTGGGCTGGTTCGGCTTTAATGTGATGAGTGCGCAGACCATGGAAAATATGAATGGTCTGGTAGCAGTGAATTCATTGATGGCGATGGTGGGCGGCACATTGGCCGCATTCATCGCAGGCAAGAATGACCCTGGTTATGTACATAACGGCCCGCTGGCTGGCTTGGTAGCCGTGTGCGCCGGTTCTAATCTGATGCATCCGATGGGCGCATTGGTGACGGGCGCCATTGCAGGTTTCATTTTTGTTTGGATGTTCGGTCTTACGCAGAATAAATGGAAGATCGATGACGTATTGGGGGTATGGCCTTTGCACGGTTTGTGTGGCGCGTGGGGTGGTCTGGCTGCCGGAATTTTTGGCTTGAAGGCTTTCGGTGGGTTGGGTGGCGTCTCGTTCATGTCCCAGTTGCTGGGTACCGGACTCGGCATCGCGATCGCGTTGGCAGGTGGAACGCTGATATACGGCACATTGAAATTGACGATGGGGATACGTCTGGATGCAGAGCAGGAATTCAATGGCGCAGATTTATCGATCCACAATATTAGTGCCACGCCTGAGCGAGAAACTTATTGGTAATTGTTAGATATGAAGATAACGGCGCATTCAATGCGCCGTTATTGCAATGACTAGTCGATGTTTATGGCTTCCGGATATGTTGCTGGTTTCAAGATATCGTGTATATGAAAACCGTAGCCTTCGCCTTTGGAACCTGCCAGCCGTGCTGCATGATCGGCTAGAAAGAATTTCAAGGTATGGCTGACGGTTTGAAATGCAATCTCGTCCCACGGAATTTCATCCGCAGCAAACATTCTCACCTCCAGACTCTCAACTCCTGCTTCGTAGTTCAGGTCCAGCAAGGTAGCCCGGTAGAACATGTGGACCTGATGTACATGCGGTACATTTAATAGTGAAAAGAGTTCGTGCAACTGAATGTTTGCGCCAGCTTCTTCAACGGTTTCCCGTATTGCTGCTTCGCTTGTAGTCTCATTGTTTTCCATGAAGCCGGCTGGCAATGTCCAATAGCCGTGACGCGGTTCGATGGCGCGCTTGCACAGAAGAATACGCATGTCGCCATCCTCGTCCCATACCGGAATTGAGCCGAGAACCATCTTTGGGTTCTGATAGTGAATGGCGCCGCAATGACTACATACATAACGCGGGCGATTGTCGCCATCCGGGATGGTTAGTGAAACGGGGTGAGCGCACTCGGAACAAAATTTCATGGGAAATAAAATCGTTTAAAACATTCGGTATCAGGGTTGTTGCGAGCTGTGTTGCAAGTCAAGAAGTGTATCACCGAGTAAAGTATCTGCGATTAAGATTGCTTTGCGCGCAGATACTCTATATACTTCATATCTTCAGACGCGGGGTGGAGCAGTCTGGCAGCTCGTCGGGCTCATAACCCGAAGGTCGTAGGTTCAAATCCTGCCCCCGCAACCAAAGTCTTACAAGTCTTATATAATCCCGCCCATCATTACATCTCCTCTAAACGGGCGTCGGACAGCAATATCAACTGGTTCTCTAACCGGATAGCGATCATAAGATCCTGTCGTTGAATATAATTTTGCACCTTGCAACTAAACAGTCGTAAAAATCGTAAATGAATATTGCTGAGGCGAAGAAGATCCTCGAAACGGCGCTACTTTGCGCTCACGAGCCACTGTCTATCAACGACATGCGCAAGCTTTACGTCGAGACGAGTGAAGCAGAAATCCAAATCGATAACGATGCCATCAAGCAAATGCTTGAAGAGCTGAGCGAAGATTGGGCGGACAAGGGGATAGAGGTCGTCAGCTTGTCGACTGGCTGGCGTTTCCAGAGTCGTCCGGAGATGAAGATTTATCTGGAAAGACTGAATCCGGAAAAGCCACCGAAGTATTCGCGAGCAACCCTCGAAACTCTCGCCATCATTACGTATCGTCAACCGGTTACGCGTGGCGATATCGAAGAAATTCGCGGCGTGACGGTCAATTCGCAAACTATCAAGATGCTGGAAGATCGTGGTTGGATTGAATCGATCGGACATCGCGATGTACCTGGTCGTCCAGCATTGTTTGCGACGACTAAACATTTTCTGGATGACCTTGGTTTAACTTCTCTGGATCAATTGCCGCCATTGCAGCAAGTTGAGAAGGGCGATATGCAGGGCGACGTATTGCTGGAAATGCAAACGCTGGAAGCGGAAATACAAGCCCACCTGGATCAGACCGCGATCGATTTTGCTGAGTCAGAATCTCAGTCTGTCCACGCTCAAACTGATGCGGTTCAAACTGAAATTGATGCCGCTGGTATCCATACTGAAGGCAGCACGACTGAACTTTCTGTCGTAGATGAAGACCTAAACGGCAACGAAGAAATAATAACGAATACAAGTGCAATCCCGGTTTCGGCTTCCGAAGCCACACCCTCCGACGCGGCGCCTGACTTGACGGTTGTTGACGTCGAAAGTCAAGACAACCAAGAAGTGAATGATGAATCGCCCAACGAAAAATAGTACCCCTGATACGCCGATCAATGATGCATCGCCTACAGAGCATGCAGATCGACCTGTGACTGAGCAAAATACTGCAAGTCCCGATGGAAATGATGCGGGCAAACCTGTAAAGCGCGGTTTGCGCGGTCCGCGCACTTTGCGACGTGCTCGTAACGCGCCACGCACTGGCCCGCTCAATCAAGACAACAGCCCCGTGCCTAGCGTTAGTGCAGAAGGTTCTGCGGCGCAAGCTGGATCGTCGCCGGATGTCTCTGCTTCAAGTGATGCGCGCATGGAGCGTACCCCTCGTCGTGATGATCGTCAGCCGGGAGCCAGAGGTCCGCAAAAACCGCGTGGAAAATCCAGCAACGCAAGCAATGCAGGCCCAAATCGGGGCGGCAAGCCCTCATCCAGAGGGGGGGATGCGGACGAAGTATTTTCTTTTGTCACATCCGACGGTTTTGATACGTTCGCCGGCGCAGACGATACCGCCGGTGGCAAGCGCCGTCAGGAACAGAAAACCGTACGCCGCGATTTAACTGCGGATGATGATGCGCCAAAATTGCACAAGGTCCTGGCAGAAGCCGGACTCGGCTCGCGACGCGATATGGAAGAGTTGATCATCGCCGGCCGTGTTTCGGTCAATGGCGAGCCAGCACACATAGGCCAACGCATTTTGCCTACCGATCAGGTGCGCATCAACGGCAAATTGATTCAACGAAAAGTCAGCAACAAGCCGCCGCGTGTCTTGGTGTATCACAAACCGGCCGGTGAAATTGTCAGTACCAACGATCCGGACGGCCGCCCATCCGTGTTCGAGCGTTTGCCGACCATGAAAGCAGCGAAATGGATTGCGGTCGGTCGACTCGATTTCAATACCGAAGGTTTGCTGCTGTTTACAACTTCCGGTGATCTGGCGAATCGCTTGATGCATCCGCGCTACGGCATCGACCGCGAATACGCGGTGCGTACTTTGGGCGAGTTGGAAGAAGGCATGCGCCAAAAGCTGTTAGCGGGTGTTGAACTGGAAGACGGCCTTGCGCAATTCTCGAAGATCGCCGACGGCGGCGGAGAAGGCGTGAATAAATGGTATCGCGTCATCATTGGCGAAGGTCGTAATCGCGAAGTGCGTCGCATGTTCGAGGCAATTGGTTTGACGGTGTCGCGTCTGATTCGTACGCGTTATGGCGCGCTTACTTTACCAAAAAACCTCAAGCGCGGACGCTGGGAAGAAATGGAAGAGCACGCTGTTCGCGATTTGCTGGCAGTCAGCGGGCTGGAGAAAAAATCTGTTGAGGGTGCGCCTAAAGGTCGCGCTGGAGCGGGTGATCGCCAAAACGGCAATCGTGCTCCACGCATTGATAATGGCATGGGTCAACAACCGCGCAGCCCTAGTCAATGGGGTGCAGGGCAAGGTCAGGGGCGTCCGCAAGGACAAAATCCTGGCAAGCCGGGCGGACGCCAAGGTCAGCCGCGTAGCCGTCAGCCAGACCCTTTGCAAACTTCGCTTGGATTTCCGGGTATGGGTCAGCCACGTCGCAGCAGCGGTCCAAATCGCGGTCCGAATAGCAATGGCCCATCGCGCGGTAATGGTCCGCAAGGTGGTCAAGGCGGGCCGCGCCGTCGCTCTAAAATCTAATTTTGTATCGTTCAGACTGCCGGCCTGATGGCTGGTAGCGCTGTACACGATTCGATTGTTGGCTGCCCAAATTACTGGTCGCAAGGATTCCTGCATTGCGGTGCACAAGGTAATCAACTATAATTCGGCAGTTAACAAAGGTCGCCAGCCAAATACTTATGTTTTTGGCATTGAATTTGGTGGTCAGAATGATAAAAAAGATGGGCAGATGCCCATTTTTTTTTTGTTGAACAGTTTGCGTTGTTGTATTCAATTTCGGTTGCTGGTATAGCCGATATTGACGTTATTCGGAGAATTCCTTTGCTGTTGTCGGCGTTGATAGAAAAAACCGTGGTTGGCATGGGTTATGAGCTGGTCAATTTTGAGCAGGCAGCCCGTGGTTTGGTGCGCGTGTACATAGACTTTACGCCGGAAGACGCGGCGGAAAAAGGATCGATCACGGTAGAAGACTGTGAAAAGGTCACTCACCAGTTGCTACATGTATTGACGGTTGAAAACGCCAATTATGAACGTCTGGAAGTGTCGTCGCCGGGTTTGGACCGGCCGCTGAAGAAGTTATCGGATTATGTTCGTTTTATCGGTGCCGAGGCACTCGTAAAATTGCGTTTGCCGATGCCGAACGCGGCTAATCGCAAGTCGTTCCAGGGTATTTTGCTGGAGCCGGTGGGCGAAACTCTGGCGTTGGAATTTGAAGGAAACGAGGGGCCGGCGAAGCTTGAATTTACGCTCGCTGATGTAGACAAGGCACATTTGGTGCCGAAAGTGGATTTTAGGAGTCGCAAAGCATGAGTCGCGAAATTTTACAGTTGGTTGATGCGCTTGCGCGCGAAAAAAACGTCGAAACAGATATCGTCTTCGGCGCCTTGGAACATGCGCTCGCGCAAGCCACCAAAAAACGCTATGAAGGCGATGTCGATATCCGCGTATCCATTGATCGCGAAACCGGTGCGTTTGAGTCATTCCGTCGCTGGCATGTAGTGCCCGATGATGCAGGCCTGCAATTGCCTGATCAGGAAATTCTTCACTTTGAAGCCAAGGAACAAATTGGCGATATCGAAGTGGATGACCATATCGAAGAGCCGATTGAATCGGTGGAGTTCGGTCGTCGCTTTGCACAAGACACCAAACAAGTTGTATTGCAGCGTATTCGCGATGCAGAGCGTGAGCAGATTCTGGCCGACTTCCTGGAACGCGGCGATTCGCTGGTAACTGGTACCATCAAACGCATGGAACGTGGCGACGCGATTGTCGAATCCGGCCGTATCGAAGCACGTTTGCCACGTGACCAGACAATTCCAAAAGAAAATCTGCGTATCGGCGATCGCGTTCGTGCCTATATTTTACGCGTCGACCGCAATGCACGCGGCCCGCAAGTCATCTTGTCTCGTACTGCACCAGAATTCATCATGAAATTGTTCGAGCTCGAAGTGCCTGAGATCGAACAAGGTTTGCTGGAAATCAAATCGGCAGCACGCGACGCAGGTGTACGTGCCAAGATTGCTGTGTTCACTGCAGACAAGCGTATCGATCCTATCGGTACCTGTGTCGGCATGCGCGGCTCGCGCGTCCAGGCTGTGACTGGCGAACTTGGCGGCGAACGTGTTGATATCGTGTTGTGGTCGGAAGATCCAGCGCAATTCGTCATCGGGGCACTGGCACCGGCGAATGTTTCCTCCATCGTTGTCGATGAAGAAAAGCATGCAATGGACGTGGTTGTCGACGAAGAAAATCTCGCGATTGCAATCGGTCGCGGCGGTCAAAACGTGCGCCTTGCCTCCGAATTGACCGGCTGGCAAATCAACATCATGACGGCGGAAGAGTCTGCTGATAAATCGCAGCTCGAAACCGCAGCCATTCGCATCCTGTTCATGGAAAAACTCGACGTTGATCAGGAAGTCGCTGACATCCTGGTTGACGAGGGCTTTGCCTCGCTGGAAGAAATTGCCTACGTTCCTATCAGCGAAATGCTGGATATCGAATCCTTCGACGAAGACACCGTCAACGAGCTGCGCAACCGCGCACGTGACGCACTGGTGACTGAAGCAATTGCATCCGAAGAAGGTCTGGAAGGCATGGACGAGGCACTCGCGAACTTTGAAGGTATGGATCGCGTCGTTGCCGGCAAGCTTGGCCTGGCCGGGATCAAAACGCTGGAAGCTTTTGCTGCGTTGGCATATGACGAATTCGGTGCAATTCTGGCCTTGTCCGCAGACCGCGCACGTCAATTGATTGAAACTGAATTTGCAGATGTGACAGACGAAGAGATGAAGCTCATCGATGCCAAATACGATGATCACGCCAAGGCGCTTCAAGCCAAGGTGTGGAGCCTCGCGGAAGCGAAATAATCCACGAAGGTTGTTTACATCTAACGTGTCATATAGAAAAGAGGACTGAATGGCGAGTAACAACGTAGCCCAATTTGCCACCGAGCTCAAGATGCCAGCAGATGTACTGCTTACGCAACTGCGGGATGCTGGCGTCGAAAAAAGTTCCACGGCCGACGAGTTATCCAAGACTGACAAGGACAAGCTCCTTGATCACCTGCGCCGTGCGCATGGTGTTGCGCCTGACGCAGAGAAAAAGAAAATCACGCTGACCCGCAAGGAAACCACCGAGATCAAGCAGGCCGATGCCACTGGCAAGTCGCGCACGATTCAGGTCGAAGTTCGCAAGAAACGCACTTTTGTGAAACGCGATGAACCGACAGTTGAAGAAGCGCCGGTAGTTGCCGCTGCCCCCGTCATTGACGAAGCTGAAGTGGAACGTCGCGCCGAAGAGTCGCGCCGCCATGCAGAATTGATGGCGCGTCAGGAAGCTGATTTGCGCGAAAAACAAGATCGCCTTGCCAAGCTGGAAGCTGAAAAAGAAGCACAAGCCAAAGCTTTGAAAAAAGCCGAAGTCGACGCGCAAAAAGCAGAAGCTGATAAACCGGTTGAAGCTAAAGCAGACGAATCTGCCGGCGAAGAGAAAAAACGTATTGCGGCAGAAGAGAGCAAGAAAAAAGCTGCGCAAGTAGCCAAGGATGCGGCCAAGGAAGCAACTGAAAAAGCTGCTGCGACGGAAGTCGCGCGCAAAGTGGTGGCTGACGAAGTTGCACAGATCAAGGCCATGATGAATGCGCCGCGTCGTGCAATCAAGGCACCAGAGCCAGTCGCTCCGGTAGCCAAACCTGCAGCCGAAGGCACCTTGCACAAGCCGGCCGATAAAAAGCCTGGCGAGAAAAAAGACGAAAAGAAACCTGCTGTCACCGCAGACAAGAAGTCGATCAAATCGGCCAATGTCTCATCGACCTGGCAGGATGACGCGAAAAAACGCGGTGCCGGCATCAAGACGCGCGGCAATACCGGCGGTGGTCGTGATGGCTGGCGCGCAGGCCCTAAAGGCCGTCGTCCATCGCATCATGACGATCGCGAAAGCAATTTCCAGGCGCCGACTGAAGCCGTTGTAAAAGACGTGCATGTGCCGGAAACGATTACCGTTGCTGAATTGGCGCACAAAATGTCTGTCAAGGCATCCGAAGTCATCAAGCATTTGATGAAGCTCGGCCAGATGTGCACGATCAACCAGGTACTCGATCAAGAAACAGCAATGATTCTGGTCGAAGAAATGGGCCACACGGCACACGCAGCCAAACTGGATGATCCAGAAGCATTGCTGGAGATCGGTGAAGAACATGCTGATGTGGAATCGTTGCCACGTGCACCGGTTGTCACTGTCATGGGTCACGTCGATCACGGTAAAACATCGTTGCTGGATTACATACGTCGCGCCAAGGTTGCGTCCGGCGAAGCGGGTGGTATTACACAGCATATCGGCGCTTATCACGTTGAAACACCGCGCGGCATGATCACCTTCCTCGATACACCAGGCCATGAAGCATTTACGGCTATGCGTGCACGCGGTGCGAAAGCAACCGATATCGTGATTCTGGTGGTTGCTGCAGATGATGGCGTGATGCCGCAAACCAAAGAAGCGATCGCACATGCGAAAGCTGCCGGTGTGCCTCTGGTCGTGGCGATCAACAAGATCGACAAGCCGGGTGCCAACATGGATCGCGTCAAGCAAGAACTGATCGCTGAGCAAGTTGTGCCGGAAGAATACGGTGGCGATTCGCCGTTCGTTCCTGTCTCCGCCAAAACCGGTGAAGGCATTGATGCATTGCTCGAGCAGGTATTGTTGCAAGCTGAAGTGCTGGAGCTGAAAGCGCCTGTCATTTCACCTGCGCGTGGTTTGGTAGTCGAAGCCAAGCTCGATAAAGGTCGCGGCCCGGTTGCCACGATTCTGGTTCAGTCAGGTACTTTGCGCCGCGGCGATGTCGTGTTGGCGGGTTCGGCTTATGGTCGTGTACGTGCAATGCTGGACGAAAACGGCAAGAGCATTAGTGAAGCCGGTCCATCGATTCCAGTCGAGATTCAAGGTTTGACCGAAGTGCCGAACGCTGGTGAAGAAGTCATGGTCATGGCTGACGAACGCAAAGCGCGTGAAATCGGTTTGTTCCGTCAAGGCAAATTCCGTGACGTCAAGCTGGCGAAACAGCAAGCGGCGAAACTCGAAAACATGTTCGAGAACATGGGCGAGGGCGAAGTCAAGAACCTGCCTATGATCATCAAGACCGACGTACAAGGTTCGCAAGAAGCGCTGGTTGGCTCGCTGCAAAAACTGTCGACCAGCGAAGTGCGTGTGCAAGTTGTGCACGCAGCGGTGGGCGGTATTTCCGAGTCTGACGTCAACTTGGCGGTCGCCTCGAAAGCGGTCATCATCGGCTTCAACACGCGTGCTGATGCTTCGGCTCGTAAATTGGCGGAAGCCAATGGCGTTGATATTCGTTACTACAACATCATTTACGATGCAGTAGACGAAATCAAGGCAGCGATGTCCGGTATGTTGTCTCCAGAGAAGCGCGAACAAGCCTTGGGTCTGGTCGAGATTCGCCAGGTTATTCTGGTCAGCAAAGTCGGCGCGATTGCCGGTTGCTATGTGCTTGAAGGCTTGGTACGTCGTGGTGCATCGGTACGCTTGCTGCGTGATAACGTAGTGATTTGGACCGGTGAACTGGATTCGTTGAAACGCTTCAAGGATGATGCAAAAGAAGTCAAATCCGGCTTCGAGTGCGGCTTGACCCTGAAAAACTTCAACGACATCAAAGAAGGCGATCAACTCGAAGTCTTCGAAGTACAAGAAATCGCACGTACGCTTTAATACGGACTTGCGGTCACGGCGATAACTGCGTTGCTTCGCCTTGCCGTACATTCGTACTGTCTGCGGCTTTGCGCCTTGTTCTCACCGTGACAGCAAATCCGTGTCGGTTTGAAATTTGCTAGAGCAGATCACAGTTTTATCATGATCGCATCGGCCGGCTTCCCTGCTTGCCGATGCGAAATTACTTTAGCTTTACCGTTGTATCGAAAAAATAGTTTATGGCCAAACACAGTAAATCCATCCCCGGACGCGGCTTGCGCGTTGCAGATCAGATCCAGCGCGATCTGTCTGAAATTGTCGCGTTTGAATTAAAAGATCCGCGCGTCGGGATGATCACGATTACCGAAGTGCAAGTTACGCCTGACTATGCGCATGCCAAAGTGTTTTTCACGATGCTCAGCGATAACAAGGACGAGATCAAGAACACGGTATCGGGCTTGACTGCAGCATCCGGCTATATGCGCGGCCAGCTCGGTCACCGCTTGTCGATTCATACCTTGCCGCAACTGCATTTCGTGCATGACACATCGACTGCGCGCGGCATTGAAATGTCCAAGTTGATCGATGAAGCCAACGCAACGCGCGCCAAGGATGCGGAAGACTGATCTTCCCGCAGCAGGGCTGGTTGCTGCAGCCGTTGTAAAGATAGGCATTTATTCCTTTTATTTTTGCGTCATATCAGACGGATAGCAAGTCTGAGCTGCCTCCATCGCATTTCCCTCCCGCATTCATCATGGCCACAATTCCCGTCAAAAAAAAACGCGTGCCGGTTCATGGCGTTTTGCTGCTCGATAAACAAGTTGGCGTATCCAGCAACGATGCCCTGATCAAGGCAAAGTGGTTGCTGAATGCAATGAAAGCCGGGCATACGGGTACGCTGGATCCATTTGCGACCGGCTTGTTGCCGCTTTGTTTTGGCGAGGCGACCAAGTTCGCGCAGGATTTGCTGGATGCCGACAAGACGTATGAAACGGTCGTGCATCTCGGGCTCACCACCAATACCGGCGATACCGAAGGCGACGTCATCGATACCCGCGAGGTCAATGTCAGCCAGGCGCAAATCGATGCGGTACTGGCCCGGTTCCGCGGCGATATCATGCAGGTGCCGCCTATGTATTCCGCGCTCAAGCGCGACGGCAAACCTTTGTATGAATATGCGCGCGCCGGCATCACGCTGGAACGCGAAGCGCGTCCGGTAACTATCCATTTGCTGGAGTTCGTTGATTTTCAAACACCGTATCTGACCTTGCGCGTGCGCTGCAGCAAAGGCACCTACATACGCGTGCTGGGCGAAGATATCGGTGCCGCCCTTGGATGCGGTGCACATTTGAACGCCCTGCGCCGGATTCAAGTGGGAGATTTGTTGATAAACAAGGCGATCACAATTGAAGAGATCGCAAGCAAAGATGCCGAAGCCCGTCTTGCTGCCCTGGCACCTGTCGATGCATTGCTGACATCGTTTCCTGCGCTCTATTTATCCGACGAACTGGCCAAACGATTCTTGCATGGGCAAAGATTGGCCTTGGGAAAAGAAGATATTGTTTTGCCTGAAGGTCAGGGCAGGATGCGTATTTATCGTCAATGCGATGGACAATTGCTGGGCACCGGATTGATGCAGGAATACAGCATACTGGCACCTGAGCGCCTGATTTCTACTGTACAAACTACTGCAATTTAATCCCTATCAGAAGCTTGAGTTTTCATTCAAGCAATAATTTTTCCGCCACTACGCCTGGCATTTTTGGGTGCCGTGGTCATCAAACCGTCATAAAAATTCGCAGCAACTCCTTGAAATATCAAGCTTTTCCAAAGGTTGGCAGGGCTTGCTGTGCTATAATCTGCGGTTTTCCAAATTCAGCACCACCAACCGTAAAAACCGACTATGTCAAACTCAAAACGCGCTATTCGTAACATTGCCATCATCGCCCACGTTGATCACGGCAAAACCACGCTTGTTGACCAATTATTGCGTCAATCAGGCACTTTCCGTGACAACCAGCAGGTCGATGCCCGCGTGATGGACTCGAACGACATCGAAAAAGAACGTGGCATCACGATCTTGTCGAAAAACTGCGCGGTTGAATACAAGGGCACACACATCAACATCGTCGATACTCCAGGCCATGCCGATTTCGGCGGTGAAGTGGAACGTGTTCTGTCGATGGTTGATAGCGTGTTGTTGCTGGTCGATGCGCAAGAAGGCCCGATGCCGCAAACGCGTTTCGTGACACGCAAAGCCTTGGCACTGGGTTTGAAGCCTATCGTTGTCGTCAACAAAATCGACCGTGAAAATGCTGATCCGCAAAAAGCAGTCAACGCGACTTTCGAATTGTTCGACAAGCTCGGCGCAACTGATGAGCAACTGGATTTTCCTATCGTTTACGCATCAGGTTTCAAAGGCTACGCTGGCTTGGTAGATTCCGTACGCGAAGGCAATATGGAACCACTGTTCGACGCGATCCTGGAACACGTTCCAGCGCGTGAAGATGATCCTGATGCGCCTTTGCAATTGCAAATTACATCGCTGGAATATTCTTCTTACGTCGGCAAAATCGGCGTTGGCCGTATCCTGGCTGGTCGCATCAAAGCATTGCAAGATGTGGTGTGGATGAATGGTCCTGAAGACAAACCTACCAAAGCACGTATTAACCAAGTCCTGACATTCAAAGGTCTGGATCGCGTTCTGGTTGATGAAGCATTGGCTGGCGACATCGTATTGATTAACGGTATTGAAGAAATCAGTATCGGTACTACGATTTGCGCACCAGATACTCCGAACGGCCTGCCAATGTTGAAGGTCGATGAACCTACCCTGACCATGAACTTCATGGTTAACAACTCGCCTTTGGCGGGTCGTGAAGGCAAGTTCGTTACCACGCGTCAAATTCGTGACCGTCTGGAAAAAGAATTGAAAGCCAATATGGCTTTGCGCGTTGTCCAATCGGAAGAAGATGATTCGACCTACGAAGTGTCAGGTCGTGGCGAATTGCATCTGACCATTCTGATCGAAAACATGCGTCGCGAAGGCTTTGAAATGGCTGTGTCGCGTCCTCGCGTTGTGTTCAAAATGGTGGATGGCGTACGCCATGAGCCGTTTGAAAATCTGACGGTTGACGTCGAAGAAGCCAACCAGGGCGGCGTGATGGAAGAACTCGGTCGTCGTCGTGGCGATCTGCAAAACATGGAACCGGACGGCAAAGGTCGTGTGCGTCTGGAATACCGTATTCCTGCACGTGGCCTGATCGGCTTCCAGGGCGAATTTATGACGCTGACACGCGGTACCGGCTTGATGAGCCACGTGTTCGACGAGTATGCACCAGTAGATAACACCAAGGGCGAGCTCGGTGGTCGTCGCAACGGTGTACTGATTTCGCAAGATGACGGCGCAGCTGTTGCTTACGCAATCTGGAAACTGCAGGATCGCGGCCGTATGTTTGTCAGCCACAACGATCCAGTGTACGAAGGCATGATCATCGGCATTCACTCACGTGATAACGATCTGGTTGTGAATCCGATCAAGGGTAAGCAGCTGACCAACGTTCGTTCGTCGGGTACCGATGAAGCGGTGCGCCTGGTTCCACCTATCGAAATGTCGCTCGAATATGCAGTTGAATTTATCGACGACGACGAACTGGTTGAAGTAACACCTAAGAGTATTCGTCTGCGCAAGCGTTTCTTGAAAGAACACGAGCGTAAAAAAGCAGGTCGCGACGCCGCATAATTTTCAGTAGTTTCGATTTTCTGCGATACGTTGGTTAACACTTTGCATCGCAGAAATCGAAAAGCCCGCTGATTCCATGACCATATCGGTCATCAGAATCAGCGGGCTTTTTCCATGGTGCGCACTGTTTGCAGGGTCATCAATGCGATGCGATCTTCATCGCGTGCTGCAGCGACGATGTTAAGAATTAATATCGCAGCTTTATTTGATCGATTTCAAAAGGTCGGCGATGCTGCTGAACATCTGATCGATCTGCGCCTTGTTGATGATTAATGGCGGTGACAGCGCAACGACATCCGCCGTGGTGCGAATTAACAAGCCCTTGTCCCAGAAAGCCTGGTTGAACAAGTCGTAGGCGCGTGCGCCCGGTTTGCCGGATATGCCTTCCAGTTCGATCCCGCATACCAATCCAAGATTGCGTATGTCTTTGACTAAAGGCAGGCCTTTCAGGCTATGTGCGGCGTCTTCAAAGTAGGGCGATATTGCGGCAGCTCGTTCGAACAGTTGCTCTTCCTTGTAAACCTCCAGGGTGGCGATCGCCGCTGCGGCGGCCACCGGATGGCCGGAGTAGGTATAGCCATGGAAGAATTCAATGGAGTCTGCTGGCGCTGCCTCCATGAGGGTATCGTGTATCGCTTGTTTAACGATGACGGCACCCATAGGTACGGTTGCATTGGTCAATCCTTTGGCACAAACGATCATGTCAGGTTTGACCTTGAAATAGTCGGCGCCGAATGCGGTACCCAAACGTCCGAAAGCGGTAATGACTTCATCGAAAATCAGCAGGATGCCGTGTCGATCGCAGATCGCCCGGATTTTCTCCAGATAGCCCGCTGGCGGCACAATCACACCCGTCGAGCCTTGCAATGGTTCAAGGATGACGGCCGCGACGGACGATGGATCATGCAACGCGAGCAGACGTTGTTCGAGTTCATCTGCCATCTCGGCACCGTTCACTGGCAAGCCGCGCGAGTAGGCATTTTTTTCAAGATTGAGTGGATGACGAATATGATCAGTCGCGGCGAGGCCGGGGCCGAACTGCTTGCGATTGGCAGCAATGCCACCCACTGCGATGCCACCAAAACCGACACCGTGATATGCGCGCTCGCGTCCTACCAATCGGGTGCGGCCTGCATTGCCGCGTGCGCGGTGATAAGCCAGTGCGATTTTCAATGCAGTGTCTACGCCTTCAGAACCATCGTTGCAAAAGAAAACGCGATTCATGCCGTCCGGTGCAATTTCTGCCAATGCCGCCGCCGCTTCAAACGCCTTGGGGTGACCCATCTGGAACGTGGGTGCAAAATCCATCACAGCGACCTGCTTTTGCACGGCTTCGACGATCTTGGGGTGGCAGTGGCCAGCGTTTACGCACCATAAGCCCGCTGTGCCATCTAGAATCTTGCGTCCATCATCAGTGGTGTAATACATGCCCGCTGCAGAGACCATCAAACGCGGCTTTTCCTTGAACTGGCGATTGGCGGTGAATGGCATCCACAAGTGCGAGGTATCGAGGGCTTTGGTCATGGGCACGATGCTTCCATAAAGTGATGAAGATAATGGTAGTACGTTTGCGCAAGGTATGAAAGCGAGCGTCATCAAGAGTGCACCTCCGAATGCGGTATGGCGCTTCACCTTGGAGCCAGGTCGGACCGAATCATGTCAGTACGCGCAATCTTGCGTATACTTCGTCCTGTTACGTAAGTTGGCTGTTTTCCGGCTTTTTCGCCTTCCGATATGCAGAGTTTATAATTTTTCACATGATTGTCAGTGGTAATGAAACCAGATAACATTTTTTCTCGCCGTATCTCTGTCGCTCCCATGATGGACTGGACGGATCGCCACTGCCGCATGTTTCATCGGCAGATCAGCCGTCACACCTGGCTGTACACAGAGATGGTGACGACCGGTGCCTTGTTGCATGGGGACGTGCCGCGTCATCTGGATTTTAACGATGAAGAACATCCGGTTGCCTTGCAGTTGGGCGGTAGCGAGCCGCTGGATCTCGCGAAGTGTGCCAAGCTTGGTGAGCAATGGGGCTATGACGAAGTCAATCTGAATTGCGGTTGCCCTTCGGAGCGCGTGCAAAAGGGCGCGTTCGGTGCGTGTCTGATGAGCGAGGCAACACTGGTAGCCGATTGCGTCAAGGCGATGCGTGATGCCGTGCAGATCGATGTAACCGTCAAGCACAGGATAGGCATTGATGACATAACTTCATACGATTTTGTGCGTGACTTTGTTGGTACCGTTGCCGATGCTGGCTGTAATACTTTTATTGTTCATGCACGCAATGCGATCCTTAAAGGTTTGAGTCCAAAGGAAAATCGCGAGATACCACCTTTGCGCTATGAGTTTGCACATCAATTGAAAAAAGATTTCCCTGCTCTGGAAATTATCATCAATGGCGGTTTCAAAACAGTGGAAGAAATCGACGCGCATTTGTTGCACGTGGACGGCGTAATGATAGGGCGCGAGGCTTATCACAATCCGTTCCTGATGACGTCCTTCGATGCACGCTACTACAACGATACGACCGTGCCAAAAACGCGGGCAGAAGTATTGCATGCGATGATTCCGTATATTCATTCTCAGCTTGAGAAGCACGGCAAGAGTGAAAAGGGTGGCGGTTTAAAGTTGAACAGCATTACACGTCACATGCTGGGTTTGATGGCGGGGCTGCCGAATGCGCGTGCATTCCGTCAAATCCTGTCCGACTCGAAGAAACTGGCCCTTGGCGATCCAGATCTGTTACTGCAGGCATTGGCGCGCATGCAACCGATAGCGGCATAAATCTCTGTCTGAGGTTGTGACTATCGCGACACAGGATTTGTAATTTCTCCCAAAATTTTATTTATACGAACTGTAATTTCTACAGATCGTGTAAATAATGCTCATTTGTATTTCTTTTGGCTTAACAATAATTTTTGTTGAGAACCTTCTGGAAATAATGTGGTCAAGAAGATAACCGATTATGTTTTTAAGCATAGCTTTAAGGCAAGTCGGATTTTATTCCAGTTCCACATGAAATTTCCGCTTCCGCAGTGATGAGTGGAACGGGTGTTTCCAATTCCCTGAAAGGAAAATAATGATGAAAACATTGCCTAATAATTCCCGCGTTGTTCTTGCTGCCGCTGTGTTGACGGTTTTATTTGCAACGGGTTGCGAGCGTCGCACGGAAACAGATCCTGCAACCGGCTCAACGCCGCCCGTAGAATCGCCAATGGCGACGCCAAGCGCACCGCCTGAAACCGCACCTGCAGCGCCTGCGCCAGTGGTGCCGGCTGATAAGATGTCCAGTGGCGATCAAATGCCAGGTAGCGTGGTGGATGACACTGTAATCACTACTAAAGTGAAAACTGCGTTGCTCGCCGATTCCGACGTTAAAGGCTTGGACGTAAATGTGGATACCTCCCAAGCAGTAGTTACGCTCAGTGGTGCCGTCAACAATCAAACCCAGATTGATCGCGCCGGCAAACTCGCGACTGATGTGGCTGGCGTGAAGTCAGTCATCAATAATCTCACTATCAAAAAATAACGGCTGGCGTGTTCTGTTACTTATTGGAATCGCCCCAGTACTGAAATTTTTTGATGTATGAAGTTTTATGCTGACATCGACAGACACCGAATATTTATTCGCTTTGCTCGATCTTTTGCATGGCTCTGCTCGTTGCAGAGCCATGCAAACATATTACTGGTGAATAGTGCGGCGCATTCAGGGCTCTGCAAGAGGGCGCAATGCAGACATTTCTTAGCATTGATTGGGTAGGACTGTTCACTTTAAGTGTTCCGGTATCGGAAATGATGGTGCGCGGAACGGCAATCTATTGGTTCTTGTTTATCGTTTTTCGCTTTGTTATTCCGCGTGATGTAGGTGCGATAGGTATCGCCGATATCCTGATCCTGGTCATTATTGCTGACGCTTCGCAAAATGCGATGTCCGGTGACTATAAAACCATTACCGATGGCATGGTTCTTATTGCCGTTTTAGTGGCTTGGAATCTTGTGTTTGACAGACTTGCTTATTATTTTCCCTCATTCAGACGATTTGCGACGCCTGCGTCTTTATGCCTGGTGAAAGACGGTCATATCTTGAAGCGCAATATGCGGCGCGAGTTCATTACCGAGGATGAGCTGTGGAGTCATTTGCGTATGGAGGGGGTACAGTCTCTTGCAGAGGTGCGCACTGTCTATCTGGAGTCAGATGGCGGATTCAGCGTGATCAAAAAAGAAGGTGGCGATCATCATAATCCGCACAGTCCTTCGCGATCTGAAAGTATGTGACCCTAAGCTGTTATGTAAATGTTGGATAGCCAGTCTGCGTGGAAGGTAAAAATTACTTGCGGTGCAGACGTAAAAAAAGCGTGAATTTCTTCACGCTTTTTTACGAGGCAAAGGACTTATTAGTTCTTTGCTTTAACTGCAGCGTCTTGTACTTTTTCGCCGCCACGTTCTACATCTTTGCCTGCACCTTGGATGGTGTTACAAGCTGACAGTCCAACGCTCATTGCGACGAGACACATAATGGAAATAATTTTTTTCATGGAATTTTCCTTTCAGGTGAGTGGATAAGCGTAGAACGCCTCCTTTATTTTTCCAGTAATGATTTCTGGAAAACGTTCGCGTCGCTTTTCCTTGACTGGTCAAGCAACTTGATAGTTGGACAATCGTTTGCCAAAAAGT
This sequence comes from Herminiimonas aquatilis, assembly GCF_042665175.1. NCBI lineage: Bacteria > Pseudomonadati > Pseudomonadota > Betaproteobacteria > Burkholderiales > Oxalobacteraceae > Herminiimonas > Herminiimonas aquatilis. Next base: position 479,411 of record NZ_JBHTCC010000001.1, on the reverse strand, counting down.
TCATTCAATCAATGTTATGAAGCAATTCATGAATGAAATCACGGCGGCCATATCCCATTATTTGCGGCTGATAATCACACCGAGCAGGGTGCCGAAGCCTACCGCGAGAGCGATCGACTGCAGTGGCCTCTCTTTGACGTAACCGGTGGTGACTTCTACGCCATGATGAAATTGACGGCCGGCTTCTACCGCCATACCTTTAGCCGCAAACCGCAGGGAACTAAACTTTGCCAAAATGCGTTCCTGCGCATCATGCAGTTCTGTATCCGTCAATTCGGCAGCATGACCAAGGAGAGTATCGAGATCTGCTTTCAGTGTTTGCAAGTCTTCGCGTAACGTGGCCGTCGAAGTTGTCGTTTGATTGGCGCTACGGGCTGTTACGGTGGATGTGTTGGAGCTCATGAGGATTCCTTTAGGGTAGTGGCGATTAACAAAGCAGGCTGTTGCTGATGGACTTGTATTCAAACTCACGCAATGAACAGACGCTCAAGGCCAAGGTGCTGGGCTGACACTGACATATTGTGGGCCAGCGTCCTCGGGTTCGGGTATAGCAGCGTTGCGCGCGCCTATATCAAAATCCCGTTTGGTTACTGCGGCAATTTCTTTCCTTGCGACATCAAAATCACGGCTGGTCGGCGGAGTATCCTTGTCGGGCCAATTGGCAATCGCCCATACCGTGAATTCCTCAAAACGTCGCTTCAATTCGTTTGAAAATGCTGCGTGTTCGTCATGAATATTCATGGTGACTTCCCCTTTTGAGTGAATCGCAAAATCAGCGTCAAATTGCTGATATATGTTCAGACCACAACAATCTGCAATGATTCGTTCGGGGGAGGTAATTATTTGCGTAAATTTCAAGATTGCCGACCTGATAACAGAATTGCCGCAACTTGATATACGCTGAGCGACAAATTGGAATGTATTCCTGTCATGGTATCTGTTAAATCTTGCTGCGCTACGATGGGCATATAGCGCTGGTCAGAGACAGTTTTTATCGCAGCCTTTCTACGGTCACTTTCTTCCACATCGCGTTATTCTGCCGATTTTCATATTTTTTTACCGCTTCTTTCATCGAACATGGACGGTGGTGTTTTCCTTCAGACGGCGGTTCTATTCAACGAGTATATGGACGAGACAATGGCCGCCGCGGTTTTAGTTCCTCAAAGTTTTGCCCAATATCGATGGGATATTGTGAGGGCCTTAGTATCCACAGAAGGATAAGGCTGCTGTGATCGACATCTGGCCATGGTGGTTCGCTTGTCTGTCACGTTATCATTTTCCTGGAGCAGAGCAAAAGGAATGCGGCTACAACGAAGCGATGGCCATGAAATTCATACAAAATGTTGGGGTGGGAAGAAGTGGTACTTGGATAGGATTTGATTTGCGCAATGGAGGATAGACGCAGTGGATAAATTCTTTAAGGCGTCAGTAATTCACCACTAATATTGCCGCAACCTTCGCATGTCATTTTGTTTGTGGACATAAAAAAAGGACCTCCATAAGGAGGTCCTTTTTTACTACTGCTATTCGTGGTAGGCCGTGCGGGATTCGAACCTGCGACCAACGGATTAAAAGTCCGCTGCTCTACCAGCTGAGCTAACGACCCGAAAGAAAGCTATTATAGAGAACACTTATGACCTCTGTCAATCACATCGCTGCTTTTTATCTAAGTTTATTCACGCAACCTGAATCTCAGAATTTTCCAGCATGTGCGTTCACTATAAGCGGGAGAAAATTCCCCGGATTTTCTTAAGAACGCAAAAAAATCGCCCGGGTTAGCGGGCGATTCGATATGCGATCTTGAAAAAAGTCGGCGTTTCAATTTGATGACTGCATCACATGATGCGTGCAGTCATTTGGATTATTTGAAATTGGCGAGACGTTCTTTCGCGGTCTGTGCTGCTGGCGCATTGGGGTACTGGGCAACCAGTGATTCCAATGTTTTTTTCGCAGCACTGCGATCCTTGAGCTCCGTATACGAGCTGGCAATGTTCAACAAGGCATCTGCACCCTTTGGATTGCCCGGATATTTTTTCAGCAAGGCTTGCTGTGCGGCGATCGCATTTTTGTAATCGCGTTGTGCGTAGTAAGCATTGCCTATCCAGTACTGAGCGGATGGAGCGTAGCCAGACTGCGGGTAGCGTTGCAGAAATTCGGCAAAGGCAGTGCCGGATTTTTTGTAATCGCCGGCCTTGAACAGAGCCAGTGCATTGTCGTATATCCGTTGCTCGGATAACTCAACTGTCGCATCCTTGCCATCAATGGCGACCACTTGCGGTTCAAGTTTACGCAGACGATTATCGAGATCGACGTAAAAATCTTTTTGACGTTGCTGGATATTTGCGACTTCATTCGACAATACTTCGATCTGACCGTTGAGTCGGGAGATCTCCTGGCGCAGCTGGTCGTTTTGATTGGATAACTCGATCATCGCAGTTGAATCAGCCTTGCTTTGCTGCAGGCTGTCGACCTTGGTACGTACATCGAGAATCGCGCGACGTGCTTCGTCATCACCAAATAGTGCCGCATGCGCTGACAGCGACGCACATGAAAATGCGGCCATCAAGGCCGCAATCAGGGTTCTTTTAATCATTGCCATTCAGATTAATAAACGATATCGGCACGGCGGTTTTCTGCCCATGCTGCTTCGTCGCTACCCAAAGCTTTTGGTTTTTCTTTGCCCAGCGATACTGCTTCCATTTGTGATTCTGGAACGCCTAACAGGGACAGTGACTTACGTACGGCTTCAGCACGTTTTTGACCGAGTGCCAGGTTGTATTCAGCGCCGCCGCGTTCATCGGTATTGCCTTGGATGATGATTTTGCGAGCCTTGTTGCTTTGCAGGTATTTAGCGTGGTTTGCGACGACTTGCTGGTATTCAGGTTTGACGACGTAGCTATCGAGGTCGAAGTACACGCTGCGCTTGGCCAATACACCTTGTGGATCGTTCAATGGATCGCTCGATGCGTTGATGGTACCAACAGAACGTGGATCTACTGATGATGAACCTGTGCGGTCTTCAACCGGTGCCTTGTCGTCCAGTTTGGTGGACGAACATGCTGCCAGCAGCATGGCTGTCGATAAGATGAAAACGGATGTAATTGTGCGCATTTTTATTTCCCTTGTTGATATCGAATGTTAACGAGTGTTGGTTACAGCAATGACTTGCATTATTTCATAAACGGGCCCCATGTGGGCTCACGTATGTCGCCAGCCTGAGTGGTCAGGCGTTGCTTGACCTGACCATCTACCGAAACAACCGCCAGTGTGCCACGGCGACCGGATTCGGTGGCGTACATCAGATATTTGCCGTTAGGCGAAAAGCTGGGCGATTCGTCTTTGACGGTGTCGGACAGGCGTTGTTCCTGACCATTGGTCAAATCCAGTATAAATAATTGAAATTTTCCTTCGCGGCGTGAAATATAGGCCAAAAATTTACCGTCGGGCGAGATGCGCGGGCTGATGTTGTAGGCGCCGGAGAAAGTCACGCGACGCGCTTCGCCACCATTGGCGCTCATTTTGTAGATCTGTGGGCCACCGCTACGATCGCTGGTGAAGAATATGCTTTGACCGTCTGCCGAAAACTGTGGTTCGGTATCAATGCCGTTCGAGCTGCTCAGACGGCGTGGATTGGTGCCGTCGGCGTTGACAACAAACACCTGTGTCAAGCCGTCGCGGGACAAGGCGACGGCGAGGCGTTTGCCGTCGGGAGACCATGATGGCGCAGAATTGCTGCCCTTGAAGTTGGCGGCGACCGTACGCTGGCGGCTGACCAGATCCTGGATATAGACAACGGGTTTTTTGTTTTCGAACGATACATAGGCGACCTTGGTACCGTCTGGCGACCAGGCTGGCGAAATGATCGGTTCGTTCGAACGCAGTGCGATCTGTGTGCCTTCGCCATCGGAATCGGCGATCTCAAGGCGGAATTCCTTGCCTGACTTGGTCACATAGGCAACGCGTGTGGCAAACACACCGCGTATGCCGGTCAATTTTTCATAGATGTCATCAGCAATCTTGTGTGCAGAGACGCGGAGAAATTGCGGCTGGTTCGCCAAGGCCAGCGACGACAGTTGGCTGCCTTTGTTGGTGTCGAACAAACGGTATTTCACGTCGAAGCGACCATCGGGCAAACGTTGTACGCTGCCGACCACCAGTGCATCGGCTCCGCGCGATTTCCAGTCCGCAAGATTAACTGCAGAATTTTCGGTCAGGACCGTACCGGTATCGATGACCTTGAAATAACCGCTACGCAATAGATCGGCTTTGATGATGGCGCTGACCTGCTGCGGTGCCAGCGATTCGTCGCCGAAGGTGGCCAGTGCTACCGGTATCTGGTTGGCGCCGACGCCGGCGATTTCCACCCGCAATTGCGCGTGAGCCAGACTGGTAACGAACAAGGCAAGGATCACGAATGAGCGTAAAAATGAAGTCTTTATCATGGGTCACTGATCTTTCGGTTTGTGTACGACGGTCAAGCGGCCAGGGACGCTGCCGGATTGATCGGGAGGAAATGGTTGCGAACGTTCGATCGCACGTTTAACTGCTTCATCGAAACCGGGCAAGCCAGAGGATTTGCGCAGATGCAATCCGCGTAGCGATCCGTCGGGCAGCAATTCGACATCGTATTCGACCTGAGGATTCCCGCTTAATTCAGGCGGGACGATAAATACCGTGTTGGAACGGATTTTTGCCCGGATTTTATCGGCATAGGCGCCATCTGCGCGACCGCTGCCTTGCGATTTCGCAGCTTGGCCGGAACCGCCGCTGCCTATGGCACCGGTGAGGCGACGTAATTCTTCCGCGCGGCGCTTCTCGCTTAATTCCGCATCACGCTGATCCTGCAGGCGCTTTTTGTCTGCGTCCGCTTTTTTCTGCTGTTCGGCTTTCTTGTCGGCGAGCTGTTTGTCGAGTTTGTCCTGCTTCTCTTGCTCGGCTTTTTGCTTCAGCTTCTTTTCTTTTTCTTCTTGGGCCAGTTTTTCTTTACGCTCTTGTTCTTTGCGCTTCTTTTCTTTTTCCAGCGCGATATCAACTTTTGGCGGTTCCGGTTTCACGGGTTCTGCCTTGGGAGTTTCCTTGGCGATAGGTTTCGGCTCTGGCTTCGGTTGCGGTGTAGGCTCCGGTTCTGGCGGCAGTGGTGCCGCTTCTTTCGCCTGCATGTCCCAAATTTCCGCCTTGATGGCAACAGGGGTTTGATTCTGCCAATCGATACCTATCCAGAAAAATACCAGCAGGGCGACGTGCACTGTCACGGCCAGCGTGATGGCACGCCAGCGACCAGGTTCTCTCGGGACAATGTAAGGTGAGTGTTCAGTCATAAAGCGGGATTCAATTGGTAGCCAGACCTACGCGGCTGATGCCAAGTTTTTTTGCTTCCGATAGCGCTTGCATCACATCGTCGTACTTAATGTTCTTGTCGGCGGCGATCATCACGGCGATATCAGGATTGTCGGCGTACAAGGCCTTCAATTTTTTACCTAGTTCCCCACGTCCCACGGTTTCGCTAGAAGCTGCCCCCCCTTTTTTTCCCTTTACCGAAACTGCAGCCGACGCATCGGCTTTCAATTCGATGCTGATGTATTCGGTCGGCGGCTGCGTGGACCTGGCGGCGTTTGGCAGCTGGATTTCATTGGGATTGACCATGGGCGCGGTTACCATGAAGATCACCAGCAGCACCATCATGACGTCGATGTACGGGACGACGTTGATCTCTGACTTGAATTTTCTGCTGCGCCCGCCGCGCATGCTTCCGGATGAGAATGACATCGTTGCAGCCCTTAACGCGTCTGACGTTGCAGGATGTTCGAGAACTCTTCAACGAAGCTTTCGAAACGCATCGCCAGTCTGTCGATATCGTGCGAATAACGGTTGTAGGCAACCACTGCAGGAATCGCTGCGAACAAGCCTATCGCGGTAGCGATCAGTGCTTCTGCAATCCCCGGTGCAACAGCGGCCAGCGTTGCCTGTTGTACGTTTGCCAGACCACGGAACGAATTCATGATGCCCCACACGGTTCCGAACAAGCCGACATATGGTGAGACGGAACCGACGGAAGCGAGGAAGGCGAGGTGGGATTCCAGCGCATCCATTTCGCGCTGGTAAGCAGCACGCATGGCGCGACGTGCGCCATCCAGACGCACGCTGGCCTGCGACGGGTCGTGAGCGGCACGGGATTTGTTGAATTCGCTCATGCCGGCTTCGAAGATGCGTTCCAGCGCGCCGGTCGAACCGCTGCTTTTGCGTCTATTGGAGGTGGCGTCCTGATACAGCGCATTCAAGTCGCCGCCGGACCAGAATGCGCGTTCGAATTCTTCGGTTTGTCTGCGCGCATTCTTGATCGTGAACATCTTGCGAAAGATGTAGGTCCAGCTCATGGCAGAGACGCCGACCAGAAGCAGCATGACGAGCTGTACAAGAACCGAAGCGTTGGTAATCAGATGAACAAAAGAAAGGTCTTGAGTGACGGTCATGGATGTGTGGTGTAGTCGAATTGATCAATTGTATGCGCAACTGGCAGGGGGCTGTGCGGTTTGGTCTTGCAAGTACTGTTCTATAAATATGTGGTTCTGTAGTGCTTCTTTACGGTTTGCTTGTGCGTCGCCTGTCACGTGGCAGGGGCCGCATTGCAAGCTTGATCACGTTGATTCAATCGTGCGGATGCTTTGCAAAACTTCCTGAGGAATTTCGCTGGGCCGGAAACCCAATGTATCCACGCAACCGACCTTGATCCGGCCAGTTGCCAGTAATTCTTCGCTGTCGCCATTGATGCGCCAAGCCTGTTGCACGAATTGTACCGAAGCGCGACCCATCTTTTCGACTACAACCGTCAATTTCAGTTCATTATCCAGTTTCGCAGGGGCATGATAATCAACAGCCGTGCTCTTGACCACGAACATGACGCCATGTGTTTCGGTCATGCTGTGCTGGTTGATCCCGGCGCTGCGCAGCCATTCAGTGCGCGCCCGTTCAAAGAATTTCAGGTAGTTCGCATAGAACACGACGCCACCTGCATCGGTATCTTCGTAATAGACGCGGATGGTCCACGTAAAATTTGACTGCATCGGTTGACCTTGAGTTAGCCGCGCCTGGATGGCGTTGCCATGATTATCTGCGGATGCGCAATTATCGATGATATTGATTTGACATGACAAGATTGTTACTTGCGTGCTTGAATTTGCTGCTTTAGCATGTTCAAGCGGCACAGTTATCAGGTATTACGCTTGATTCCGCTTGATAAACAAGGGGCCAAAGCCCTGGCATGTCGGCATGATTTCAATATGATTAATGTTGACATGCGGTGGCAGGGTTGCAATCCAGTATGCAGTGTCTGCAATATCGCTAGGGCTCAAAGGCACAGTCCCTTCATACACTTTCGCAGCCGCAGCATCGTCGCTCAGGCGCACATTTGAAAACTCCGTGCCGCCTGCCAGACCGGGAGCAAGGTTGGTCGCACGCACGCCGGTGCCGACCAGATCTGCGCGCAAATTGAGTGTAAATTGCGCGACGAAGGCCTTGGTTGCACCATATACATTGGCGCCCGGGTACGCATAAGCGCCTGCACTGGAACCGATATTGATGATGGTGCCGCGATTGCGCTTAAGCATATCCGGCAAGACCAGACGCGTCACGGTGACCAAACCTTTGCAGTTGGTCTCTATCATGGTTTCCCATTGTTCCAGCGATGCGCTCTGTGCGGGCGCGACGCCGAGTGCGAGCCCGGCATTGTTGATCAGCACATCGATTTCCTGCCATTCAGGAGGCAAGGAGGCTAACGCGGCGGTGATCGAATGTTTGTCGGTCACATCCATGGCGACTGTTAAAACCGCCGAGCCCAGTTCAGCAGCGAGATCAGCGAGTCTGTCAGTACGGCGTCCAGTTGCAATAACCTTGTGCCCCTGTTGTACAAATTTTCGCGCCATTTCAGCACCGAAGCCTGAACTTGCACCTGTGATCAAGACGATCATGGAATTTCCTTTAAAACAAAAGCGTGATCGAAGAGGGTGTTCGTTTAACGCTATCGCAGATTAACCATGTGCGTGGCAAATATCGCTTGCACACGCACATGTTGGTCTGATTACTTGGCTGCCTGCGCGCGCTGGATCAGGAAACTGGTCAGCAAGGGCACCGGCCGGCCGGTAGAACCTTTGGCAGCGCCGCTTTTCCACGCGGTACCGGCGATATCCAGATGCGCCCAGGTGTATTTCTTCGTATAGCGTTCCAGGAAACAAGCTGCAGTGACAGCACCGCCGGCCGGGCCGCCGATGTTGGCCATATCGGCGAAATTGGACTTCAGCTGTTCCTGATAACTGTCTTCGATAGGCATGCGCCATGCGGTATCGCTCGCTGCTTTGCCGGCTGCCAGCAATTCATTCGCGAGTGCATCGTGTGCGTCGTCGCTGCGGGTAAACAGACCGGAATTGTGATGGCCGAGTGCGGTGATGCAGGCGCCGGTCAAGGTTGCGACGTCTACCACGGCGGCCGGTTTGAAGCGTTCTACATAAGTCAGTGCATCGCACAGAACCAAGCGACCTTCTGCATCAGTATTCAAAACTTCAATCGTCTGGCCCGACATCGAGGTCACGATATCGCCGGGCTTGGTGGCACTGCCGGATGGCATGTTTTCACAGGTAGGAACAACAACGATAACGTTGAGTTTCAACTTCAGTTCGGCGATTGCGCGCATGGTGCCGAGTACCGATGCAGCGCCGCCCATGTCGTATTTCATTTCATCCATGGCGGCACCTGGTTTCAGCGAGATACCGCCGGAATCGAAGGTGATGCCTTTGCCTACCAAAACGGTAGGTGCATCCTTGGCTTTGCCGCCCAGATGTTTGATGACGATGAATTTAGGCGGTTCTACGCTGCCGTTGGTGACCGACAAAAAGCTGCCCATCTTTAAAGCCTGCAGCTGCTTGCGATCCAGCACTTCCACCTGCAGCTTGAAGTCCTTGCCCATTTTCTTGGCGGTGTTCGCCAGGTAAGTCGGGGTGCAGACGTTGGCAGGAAGATTGCCGAGATCCTTGGTTAGGTCGATACCGTTTGCGACGGCTACGGCTTGCGCGATCGCTTCTTTCGCAATATTTTCGGCAGTCGGAGCGACGGCAAACGCGATTTTTTTCACACCGACAGGAGTGGGTTCTTTCTTGCTTTTCAGACTATCGAAGCGGTAGGCTGCATCGCGCGCATTCAAGATGGTGCAGCGAATGGCCCATGCAGGATCGCGGCCAGCGACAGCATCCAAGGGCAGTGCGACAACGGCATCGCTGGCACCCAGTGAGCTGAAGGTACGTGCAACAGCTTGTGCCGCGGATGAGAAATCTTTTTCGCTGACAGCCTCTTCCTTGCCCAAACCGACCAGCAATACGCGCTCTGCAGCGACACCGTTGACGCCGCGTAACAGCAAGGTGGAACCGGCTTTGCCGGTAATGTCGCCGGATTTCAATGCAGCGCTGATATCGCCCTTGAGGTTCAAGGCTTGCGCAGCGGATGACAGGTTTTTGTTCTCAAATACTGCAACTGCGATGCAGCCGGTCTTGATACTGGCGATAGTGCTTTTTGCGTCCAGTGCTTTTATGCTAAAGTCCATGCGTTGCTCTCCTTGTCGATCCACGATTATAGCCTTCCAATGATTTTTCAGCGCGCGCTTAGACGCGACTTGCTTAATACCGCTGGCGCCGTCTTCACCACCCTTCTTACTATTACGATCACCGTGATGTTGATTCGTATACTGGGGCAGGCTGCGGGCGGCAAAGTCGCGTCCGCCGATGTGGTTGCCTTGATCGGCTTTTCCGCCCTCAACTATTTACCGATTATTCTGAATCTGGCCGGCTTCATGTCGGTATTGCTGGTCGTGACGCGCAGCTATCAGGATTCCGAAATGGTGGTCTGGTTTGCCTCAGGTTTGAGTCTGTCACGCTGGATTTCACCCGTGCTGATGTTCGGTTTGCCAATTGTAATCACGACTGCCTTGCTCAGTTTTTTCCTCACGCCGTGGTCTAACCAGCAAAGCGCTATTTATAAAGAACGCTATGCGAATCGCGAAGATATCGCGCGAGTTTCGCCGGGCAAGTTTCAGGAATCTTCATCATCCAATCGCGTGTTTTTCGTCGAAGGCGTAGCCGGTGATGCGACCAAGGTCAGGAACATTTTCGTCAGTAGCGTGCGCAATGGCAAAACCAGCGTGGTGGTAGCGAAGGAAGGTACGGTCGAAGCCGATCCGGCTGGCGACAAATTTCTCGTCATGCATCAGGGCCGGCGTTACGACGGTGTACCCACACAATCGGATTTTCAATTGATGGAATTCGATCGTTATGGCGTATTGGTGTCCAGTCAGTCCAGTGCAATGGTGGGTGACACGTCAGCCCGTGCATTGTCGACAAAAGAACTTTTAGTTAATCGCAATAACTTCAACGACGCTGAATTGCTGTGGCGGGTTTCCCTGCCACTGATGGGAATTTTGTTGATGTTGCTGGCGATCCCCCTGGGTTTTGTCAATCCGCGTGGGGGCCGTTCAGCCAATTTGCTGATCGCATTATTCCTCTTCGTTTTTTACAGCAACATGCTCAGTTATGCGCAAGCGACGGTGGTGCAGGGCCGCAGCTTACTGATGCTGGCCTGGTGGCCGGTGCATCTGGTGGCATTGCTGATCGTCGTCGTATTCTTTGCATGGCGCTTGAATGTGAACAGCAGCTACCATCCACTGGTCGTGTGGGCCATGATCAAGCGCGCTTATTTCACGCGGCGGGCGGCATCATGAAAATCCTGCAAAAGTACTTTGCGGCCGAGATCGGCCGCTCTGTGATCTTCGTATTGATTGCTTTTCTGGCTTTGTTTGGCTTCTTCGACTTGATTGCCGAGCTTAAAGCGGTGGGACACGGCGGTTACAAGATTCAGCATGCATTGTTATTCGTGCTGCTGTCTATGCCTGGCTATCTGTACGAATTGATGCCGATTGCCGCACTGATCGGGACGATCTGGGCGCTTTCGCAATTTGCTGCGCGTTCCGAATTCACGATCATGCGTGCATCCAGTATGTCGACTGGCATGGCTGGCATGATGTTGATCAAGATCGGCATGGTGTTTGCGATCACGACGTTTGTCTTTGGCGAATTCATCGTGCCAATTTCATCGTCCACTGCAGGAAAAATCAGGACGTTGAACCAAGGTGGCTCCTTGTCGCAGGAATTCCGCTCGGGCTTGTGGACCAAGGACCTCATTCGGGCGAATGGCAAGGATGGCGAGGTCATCGGTTCTCGCTTCTTGAATGTACGTACAGTACAGCCGGATGGAAAACTGCTTGATCTCAAAATTTATGAGTTCAACCGCAACTTTCACCTGACCGCATTGATCACTGCAGCGACAGCAAATTACGTCGGTGACAATACCTGGAATTTATCCGATGGTTCGGAAGCGGCTTTCGGTGAGACGCAACTGATGGGCGCTACTGTTGCGTCCGATATTACAACTGCCATTTCGACCAAGAAGTTCGCCAGCAAGCCGCTGATATCCGAGGTGACACCGGAAATTCTTTCCGTAGGTTTCTCTGACCCGGCGCAAATGTCGGCCTATGACTTGGTAAATTACACGCAATATCTGTCAGAGAATAATCGCGAAACCGCGCGCTATGAAATTGCGTTGTGGAAGAAAATCGTTTATCCATTTGCCGTATTCGTGATGATGGCGCTGGCCTTACCGTTTGCTTATCTGCACTTCCGTTCCGGCGGTGTTAGCCTTAAAATTTTTACCGGCATCATGATAGGTGTCAGTTTTCAGTTGATTAACAGTTTGTTCTCGCATGTGGGTTTGCTAAATACCTGGCCTCCGTTTGCAACGGCTGTTTTACCCAGCCTGCTGTTTCTTCTGGCTGCGATTGGTACCTTGTTGTGGGTGGAGAGGCATTAAAGATGGCGACTACACAAAAACGTGCTTTAGTTTTATTCGCACATGGCGCACGCGATCCACGTTGGGCCGAACCGTTTAAACGCTTGCAGGGAATTGTGCAGGCGCAGTCGCCTGAACTGACGGTGTCATTGGCGTTTCTGGAATTGATGTCACCGCGTTTGCCGGAACTGGTGCCTGAACTAGTTAGCGCGGGCGTGGATGATGTGACGATTGTGCCGGTATTTCTCGGGCAGGGGGGCCATGTATTGCGCGACCTGCCTTTGATCATTGATGAGTTGAAAACGACTTATCCAGCCTTGTCATTCAAGATCGCTGGTGCTGTCGGTGAAGATCCTCAAGTGTTGAATGCGATGGCGACTTATTGCGTCAGTGCTATCGCTTAACTATTTGCTTAATTATTCTGTATTGAAGTACTGCGTTCCGCCATCGCTTCACCGATCATCACCAGCACTGGCCCTTCGCAATCCCCCAATCCCTGTTCCAGATCATGCAAGGTCATGCGCAGGATGCGCTGATTTTCCAGACTGCAGTTTTCTACGATGACAACTGGTAATGCCGGTGAGCGGCCTTGCTCCAGCAATTTTTGCGCAGTGACGATAGCCTCGCGGCCACCCATGTACTGAATCAAGGTATCGCAATCCGGCAGCGTTAATTCATTCGGTTGGTTCGGTGCGGTGGCTGAAGTGAAGAAGGCAATGCTGCGGGCGACACCACGTTTGGTCAGTGGTTGCTGTGTCGCTGCTGCTGCGGCGAAAGCGGTGGTAATGCCGGGGATAATTTCAACTTCTATGCCGTGCGATTCAAGCGCGTGAAGTTCTTCATCGGCACGTCCGAACAGCATCGGGTCGCCGCCTTTTAGGCGCACGATCAATTTGTATTTTTCTGCACAATCTATCAATAGCTGATTGATTGCAATCTGTGCAGTAGAGCGCTGGCCGCTGCGCTTGCCGACGGAAATTTTCTCTGCCTGCGGACAAAGCGCCAACATGTCTGCGGTGACCAATGCATCGTGCAAGACGACATCGGCTTGCGCCAGAATGCGCGCACCACGTACGGTGATTAAATCGACGGCACCGGGGCCGGCACCAATCAAATAAACCTTACCGTACGTTTTTTCTGCTTGCGTCATGCTGTGCTGCTTAGATTGCCTAGAGTTTATTTCGTCAGACGGATCATGCCGGCTGCGACGGTTTGATGCGTGACTTCATCGATCAATATGAAAGCACCAGTCGAGCGGATTTCGTCGTAGGCATCAGCAGCCAATGGCTGTTGCACATTAATCGTGACGCTAGCGATGCCGTTGAGTTTGACTTCGTCGGCTGGACGTTTTTCTTGCGTGTTGATGTCGAGCAGTGTGTCGATCTTGGTGATGCGTGCCGCGACTTGGCGGGTTGTATGTTTCAACCAGTATTTGCGACGTACATCCAACGGCTCTTCCGACAACCAGCATAAATCAGCATTGACGGTTTTCAGCAGTTCAGCTGGACGGCTGGCAGCCGACAGCATATCGCCGCGAGAAATATCGACATGCTCTTCCAGCAGCAAGGTGATTGATTGACCGACCACGGCATATTCCAGCGAACCATCCAGGGTTTGAATATCTTTAACGGTTGCGGTGTGACCGCTAGGTTGCACTACGAGCTTGTCGCCCTTGCTGACCTTGCCAGCTTCGATGCGCCCCATGTAACCGCGGAAGTCATCGGCTTCATGACCGTTGTGGCGCGCGACTAATTGAACCGGGAAGCGGAATGGCTCGTCATGCGACTCGTCATAGACGCTTAGGGATTCCAGTAATTCGATCAGGGTTGGGCCTTGATACCAATCCAGTTTCTCGCCGCGAGTCACTACGTTGTCGCCAGCCAGCGCCGACAATGGAATCGGACGAATATCCTTCAGCCCCAGAGTTTTTGCAAATTCTGTATAGGCCGCAACAATACGGTCGTAGATAGCTTGATCGTAGTTGATCAGATCCATCTTGTTGACTGCAACGATCACGTGTTCGATTTGCAGCAAGTGCGCAATGGTCGAATGGCGTTTGGTTTGAATCAGCAATTCAACGCTGCCGTTATCGCCGAGTTTGACTTTGGAGACGTCGATCAGGATGATCACTGCATCAGCGGTCGAGGCGCCCGTCACCATATTGCGGGTGTACTGTTCGTGGCCCGGTGTATCGGCGATGATGAACTTGCGTTTTGGCGTGGCGAAATAGCGATAGGCGACATCGATCGTGATGCCTTGTTCGCGTTCTGCTTCCAGACCGTCGGTCAGCAAGGACAGATCGATGGTGTCACCTACTGTGCGTTTATGTTTGGCGCGCGACATTGCATCGAGTTGATCGGCGAAAATGCCTTTGCTGTCGAACAGCAGGCGGCCTATCAGTGTGCTTTTGCCGTCATCGACGGAACCGGCCGTGATGAAGCGCAGCAAGCCACGTTCGGCCGATTTTTTCGAATTACTATCGGCCACGACGGTAGCGTTCAATTGGGCACTCATCAGAAATATCCTTCTTTTTTACGTTTTTCCATCGATGCTTCAGACGTTTGATCGTCCATGCGGGTTGCGCCGCGCTCGGTGATTTGGGTGACTGCGGTTTCTGCAATGATCGCGTCGACTGTATCGGCATCCGATGACACAGGGCAGGTGCACGAAATATCGCCGACGGTGCGGAAACGGACGGTTTGCGTCTCCACTGTTTCGCCGTCTTTGGCTGGTGTCAAATCGGTCAGCGGCACCAGCAAGCCATTGCGCGGAATGACCTGGCGCTGATGCGCAAAGTAGATAGACGGGAGTTCGAGTTTTTCGCGTGCGATGTATTGCCATACGTCGAGTTCGGTCCAGTTCGAGATCGGGAATACGCGCATGTTTTCGCCCGGATGTACGCGGGTGTTATACAGATCCCAGAGTTCGGGGCGCTGCGCTTTTGGATTCCATTGGCCGAATTCGTCACGGAAGGAAAAGATGCGTTCTTTGGCACGTGCTTTTTCTTCATCGCGACGTGCACCACCGATGCAGGCGTCGAATTTATATTCAACGATGGTTTCCAGCAGCGTCACAGCTTGCGCTGCATTACGCGAATCGGTCAGTGGATTACGCAGGCGCACAGTGCCGCGCTTGATCGAATCTTCCACCGAACCCACGATCAAACGTTCGCCGAGTTCAGCAGCGCGCTTGTCGCGGAACTGAATCACTTCGTCGAAGTTGTGACCGGTATCGATGTGCACCAGCGGGAAAGGGAATTTACCCGGACGGAATGCTTTTTCAGCCAGACGCAACATGACGACCGAATCTTTGCCGCCCGAAAACAGCAGTGCAGGATTGCTGCATTCCGCTGCGACTTCGCGCATGATGTGGATCGCTTCGGATTCGAGCCAGTCCAGATGTTTATTGCTGGCTGCATCGAGAAATAATTTATCGACTACTGTGTTCATAGGATCTCAAGCGTTAGTTGCTACAGGTTTGATTCTGATCAGCTTGCCGTCAACGACGTGCAAACCGCATTCTTTCGATTCCGGGTTTTCCCACCACCAGCGACCGGCGCGTACATCTTCGCCAGGTTGAATCGCGCGCGTACATGGTTCGCAGCCTATTGATGGAAAGCCACGGTCGTGCAATACGTTGTAGGGCACGTTATTACTGCGGATGTAATGCCAGACATCTTCTTCCGACCAATCCGTCAGAGGGTTGAACTTGATCATGTCGTGCGCTTCATCCTGCTCTTGCACATCCAGCTCGGCGCGTGTGCTTGATTGCGCACGGCGCTGGCCGGTGATCCACGAGCGATTGCCTTTCAACGCACGATTCAACGGCTCAACCTTGCGGATGCGGCAGCATTCCTTGCGCATCTCGACGCTTTCATAGAAGGCGTTCAAGCCGTTTTGCTTGACATAGGCTTCGACGGCCTCAGGTTGCGGACGATACGGCGTGACTTCGTAATCGTAGGTTTCCTTGATGCGATCAAGCACGGCCAAAGTCTCTGCGTGCAGGCGGCCGGTTTCCAGCGTGAAGATGACGACCTTGTCTTGCAGCTTGTTGCGCAAGATCATGTCGGTCAGTACTTGATCTTCTGCTGCAAGACTTGATGCAAAAACCGCAGGTGAAAACTCATCAGCTACCCGTTGCAGGGTTGCGATGGTTGTTTTCACCAGTTCGTCGAAATTTTCGCTGATCATTTTGGTGCGACCGCCTGACGATCGACGCGGCGGAACAGCGGGGTCTTTTTATCCCACGATTGCTGATAGCTTTCCGAAAAATCGCTCAAGCCTTTCAGCGCATCGTTGACGTCCCTATCTGCACGCACGGCAAACGAGTTGAAGCCGACGCGTTGCATATAAAACAGTTGATCACGAAGGACATCGCCGACTGCACGCAGTTCGCCGTTGTAGTCGTAACGCGCGCGCAAGTTATAGGCGATCGAATAACCACGACCATCTGCAAATTTAGGAAAGTCGATGGCGATCATGGTCAATTTAGTCGCGTCGTCTTTCAATGCTTCCGGCCTTTCGTCACTGGCGAGCCAGACGCCGACATCCTTACGTGTTTCCAGTGTTGCGCGTTGCGCTTGCCATACGGCTAGCGGCACGATGACCTTGCCTGCTGGAACGACTACTGTTTCGGGCGCGTCGCCTTCTTGCACTTCCGCGCCTTCGGTACCTTCAACGATTGCCGGCTTCAGACGCAGCAATGTCCAATCGTCTTCGCCGACCACGACTTTGTCTTTGATGATATTAAGCATATGCGTCTTCTCCCTTCGCATGCGCGACCTTGATGGGGGTGGCGTACACATGTTCCTTGAACGGCGCGACGCCGAGGCGGCGCGCAGTGTCGATAAAGCGTTCGTCTTCAACGCGATCGCGTACATAGACTTCCAGCAAGCGTTCGATCACGGTTGGCATTTGGTGCGCGGAAAACGATGGTCCGATGATCTTGCCGATCGAACTTTCGTTGCCTTGTGCGCCACCTATCGATACTTGATACCACTCGGCACCATCTTTATCGACACCGAGGATGCCGATGTTGCCGACGTGATGGTGACCGCAGGCGTTGATGCAGCCGGAAATATTCAATTCGATCTCGCCGATGTCATGCTGGAAGTCGAGATTGTCGAAGCGTTCAGCAATCGCTTCCGCGATCGGAATCGATTTGGCATTGGCCAGCGAACAGAAATCGCCACCAGGGCAGCAAATCATGTCGGTCAGCAAACCGATATTCGGCGTTGCCAATCCGTGCGCTTTGGCTTCTTGCCAGACGGTGTACAGATCGGACACTTTAACGTCGGCCAGCACCACGTTTTGCTCGTGGGTGACGCGCAATTCGCCAAAGCTGTAGCGGTCAGACAGATCAGCCATGAAATCCAGCTGTTCTGCAGTTGCATCGCCCGGCGGTACGCCGGTTTTTTTGCAGGACAGGACAACAGCCGCATAACCGGGCACCTTATGTGCCTTGACGTTGCGCTTCAACCAGTTGTTGAACGCTTTGTCGTCTGCTTTTTTCGCTTCAAAATCTGCATTGTCTGCAGACAGGGTTTCATACTCTGGCGAAGTGAAAAATGCAGCGACGCGATGCAATTCTTCTTCAGTCACGGTGCCTGGACCATCCTTGATGTCCAGCCATTCTTGTTCGACCTGACGACGATATTCATCGATGCCGATGGCTTTTACCAGAATCTTGATACGCGCTTTGTAAATATTGTCGCGACGACCGTACTGGTTATAAACACGCAGGATCGCTTCCAGATAAGTCATCACGTGTTGCCACGGCAGGAATGCGCAAATCTCGCTGCCGAGGATAGGCGTGCGGCCCATGCCGCCGCCTACCATCACACGGAAGCCGATTTCGCCTTGTTCGTTTTTGATCACGTGCAGGCCGATGTCATGCACTGCAGTCGCAGCGCGATCTTCTTTGGCACCACTGATCGCGATTTTGAATTTACGTGGCAGGTAAGCGAATTCCGGGTGGAAGGTGCTCCATTCACGGATGATTTCTGCATACGGACGTGGATCGACGATTTCGTCGGCTGCAACGCCGGCCAATTCATCTGAAGTCGTGTTGCGGATGCAATTGCCTGAGGTCTGGATTGCGTGCATTTCGACTGAAGCGAGTTCAGTCAGAATGTCCGGTGTTTCTTCCAGATTGATCCAGTTGAACTGGATGTTTTGACGCGTCGTGAAGTGGCCATAGCCGCGATCATACTTGCGGGCGATATGACCGAACATGCGCATCTGGGCCGACGACAGCAGGCCGTAAGGCACGGCGATACGCAACATGTATGCATGACGCTGCATGTACAGGCCGTTTTGCAGGCGCAGGATACGGAATTCGTCTTCAGCCAGTTCGTCAGACAGACGACGGCGGACCTGATCGCGATATTGCGCGATACGTTCCTTGACGATTTGATGGTCGTATTGATCGTAGCGATACATCTTGATTCCTTAAAAAACTAACTTGACGGCAACGGTTGTCAGCACTGTGGCTAACAAGACGCGCAACACTTTTTCCGGTATGGCTTTTGAGACCAGCGATCCCAGCGTGATGCCGGGAACGGAACCCAGCAACAGCATGGCCAGCAACTCCCAATTGATTGATCCCAGCCACCAGTGGCCGAGTGCCGCAATCGCGGTTAACGGTACTGCGTAGGCAATGTCGGTACCGGCAATTTCGGACGGCGACAGGCGTGGATAAAGCAAAACCAGTATGGTGGCGCCGATTGCTCCGGCACCAATAGACGAGATTGTAACCAATGTACCGAGAATTGCACCCGAAACAATCGTTGCGGTGACCAGTTTTGTACCGTGAAATTGGCGATCCGGATGTGCGCTCATCCATTTTTGCAGGCGGGTTCTGAATATCAGTGCAATCACGGTGAGCAAGACCGAACCGGCAATCGAATACCGTATGACCTGGCCGATTTCCTGATCCAGTCCACCCAGGTATTTCAGTGTGATCGCTGTCAATACGGCTGCCGGCAACGCACCGATGCACAATTGACGGACGATGTGCCAGTGCACATTTCCGCGATAGCGGTGGGCAAAAGTGCCGGCGACCTTGGTCACAGAGGCGAACGCCAGGTCTGTCCCTACCGCAACCGTGGGCGATACGCCGAACATCAGGGTGAGCAGGGGCGTCATCAGGGAGCCGCCGCCGACACCGGTCAAACCGACCAGCAAACCGACAGCAAAACCTGAAACGATATAAGAAACAGACATAAGACCTCGCGCAAAGTAGGGCGAATAGTAATAAACTTGAGCCTTATTCCAAACTACTTAGTAATTATTTGCTTATATGCATTTTTGATATAAGCAATGGTGAAAAACGACTGAAAGGCAATTTCGGTCTAAAAATATAAGGGGAAGGCATGAATCTCCACCAACTTCGCTTTGTTCGTGAAGCGGTTCGACAAAACTTCAATTTGACCGAAGCCGCCAAAGCGCTATTTACGTCGCAGCCTGGCGTGTCCAAGGCGATCATCGAGCTGGAAGAAGAACTAGGCGTGGATATTTTTTCGCGTCACGGCAAGCGTATTCGCGGCCTGACGGAACCTGGACGCGCGGTATTGAAGTCGGTCGAACTGATCATGCAAGAGATCGACGGCCTCAAACGCATAGGCAATGAATTCGCGGCGCACGATAGCGGCAGCTTCACGATCGCGACCACGCACACGCAGGCGCGTTATTCGCTGCCGAAGGTGGTACAGGCTTTTACGCAGAAGTTTCCCAAGGTGCGCTTGTCTTTATTGCAAGGGAATCCCAAGCAGGTTGCCGATATGGTCTTGATGGACCAGGCCGATCTTGCCATTGCAACAGAATCGATCGCCAGCATAGACGGGCTGATTTCCCTGCCTTGTTATCAATGGGAGCATCAGGTTGTGGTGCCGCTCGATCATCCCTTGTTAAAGTCCAAGTCGATAACGCTGGAAGAACTGGCCGCTTACCCGATCATTACTTATGATAGTGCCTTCGCCGGCCGCAACAAGATCGATCACGCATTCAATCTGCGTAATCTGAAGCCGGATATTCTGCTGGAAGCCATCGATGCAGATGTGATCAAGACGTATGTCGAGCTGGGCATGGGCATCGGTATCATTGCCGGCATGGCCTTCGATGCCGAACGCGACAAGAATCTGCGCGCGATTCCAGCCGGTCACTTGTTTGGTACCAATGTGTCGCGGGTAGCCCTGAAGCAGGGCGCGTATCTGCGTAGCTATGTATTTACGTTTATCGAATTGCTGACGCCTACACTCAATCGCAAACTGGTTGAGCAAGTGTTGAGCGGCGAGAAGGATATGTACGAACTGTAGTCCGAGCCGCAAAAAGTGCTTTGTAATTTTTTGAGTTTTGTATTTTATTTTGAGTTTTGCATTTTAGGAAGTTGGAAGCATGATTAAACCGGTCAATACCGATATGGCAGCCTATTACGCGCAGCGTAACAACTTCGATGAAGAAGATGTCGAGAATCCGGATGGGATGGATGCACTTGATGACATCATGGAAAAACTGCGCGATCAACTGACGGATGAGCACGTGCTGGAACTGGCATGTGGTGACGGCTACTGGACCGATGAACTGGCGGAATACGCAGCTTCGGTGCTGGCCACCGATATTAATCCGACCTTGCTGGAGCAGGCCGAAGCCAGAGAATTGCCTGAGGAAGTGGTGCAGTTTGCAGTTACCGATGCACTCGATCCGCAGGTGGAAGGCGAGTTCACCGCCTGTTTCGCCGGCTTCTGGTGGTCGCATGTCAAACGCCAGGATCAGAGTGAAGTCATTGCACGCATACGCAAGATCATAGGTAAGGATGGCTTGCTGGTGCTGGTCGATAATTCGCAAGTCGATACCGAAAAAACCGTGATCGCGCGTACTGATCAGGAAGGCAATACTTATCAGATACATGCGCTGCCAAATGGCGAACGCTACGAGATTCTTAAAAACTACTATACCAGTAGCACCCTGCGCAAACGCCTGGGGCCCTTGTTAAAAGACATGCGCATCCATTATTTTGAACATTACTGGATGTTGACCGCGCGCTTGCGTTAAGACTAATACAGGAGCATGACGTGAGATCAACCCGAGCCACTTCCGCCGTCGAGCGGCTGAAAGAACGCAGCGGCAATGACGGTTACGCGATGGTGCGCACTGCGGCAGAATCGTTTTATCTGGTCGACAATTCGGGTGAGGGCGCACCGGTTGTCTTGTGCCCGCACCTGCCACTGGATGAGTTTGTCAGTTTCGTCAAAGCCTATGGTCCGCAAACGCCGCGCCGCCAAACCAAATCCGATATCGCTTTCGAAAAGCAGTTGGTTAAAAAGAGCTGATAGTTGGCGAAGCCTGGGCTGCAGCGGGTGTTGCCGGTACGGCTGAGTCTGTTATTACTGCTTTGTTGCCAGCGCTGAGCGTGCGTTAAAAACAGTCACGCAATCACCATATATCAAGTACGAGTACATTCAAATCATGACAGATGAACGCATCAATCTTATCGAGAGCATCATTATCGATCGCGAGTTCGGCATATGCACATTGAACATTGTTGACCCTTTGCCTTGGATCGGGGACGAAGATCACCTCGCCAACCTGCAGGCAAAGATCAACAATAGTCTGCAATACATCGAGAGTAGCGAAATTTTTGTTGCCTATCCTTCGTCGCGCGGCATGGATCTTGCCATACATGTGCAATTTATTTATGCGCCGAATCAGGATGCACAGCACTTTCTGGCCGAAGCGCAGAGCGTGCTCGACGATGCAGGATATGCGTTGACTTACGGCCCTTTGGGCAGCGATTACGCGAGTGATGCGGCTGAATAAATCGGTCGTGTAAGTATCTGGTAAGTATTCGGTAAGTATCATCCGGCAAGATGCGGTATTCTTCTTTTTCCGAGGCGTAATCCGTCGCCTTGTCCTTCACGTATCAACTGATCCAAGCTGGCATTTTTCAGCCGAGACACAAGCTGGTGCGTGATTACTTTTATAAGGATTGAATCATGAGACAAGTATCCCGCGTGAGCAAAGTACTTTTTTGCGCGATTGCAGCAGCCAGTTTTTCAGTCAGTGCATTTGCGCAAAACTGGCCTAACTCGACGGTCACCGTCGTGGTTCCCTGGCCTCCAGGCGGCCCATCCGATATCGCGGCACGTCCTATTGCCAAACGTTTGACGGAAACATTGGGTCAACCTTTTGTAATTGATAATCGCGGCGGCGGCGGTGGCAACATCGGTAGCGCTGCAGTGGCGCGTGCTGCTGCAGATGGTAATACCTTGTTAATCACATCCAGCGCACCGATCGTCATTAATCCTAGCCTGTACAAAAAAATGGCATTTGATCCTAGCAAGGATCTGGTGCCTATCACCAATCTGTTGCGCGTACCTTTGGTACTGGTAGCGAATCCATCCGTACCTGCCAACAATCTGAAAGAACTGATCGCTTACATCAAGACGCAGCCGCAGTTTTCTTATGCATCGGCAGGTAATGGCACGCCGCAACACATGACTGGTGAACTGTTCAAGAGTGTGACCAAGCTGGACATCACACATGTACCTTACAAGGGTTCGGCACCGGCGATTTCCGATTTGCTCGGCGGTCATGTGCCTGTGATGTTCGACAGCATGATCGCGATCATGCCGCATATCAAAAGCGGCAAGGTCAAAGTGATTGCAGTGTCGGGTGCAAAACGTTCGTCTTTGTTGCCTGATGTTCCGACCTTTGCTGAATCAGGTTACCCAAATCTGGTTTCGTATGCCTGGTATGGTTTCTTTGCCCCAGCCGGAACGCCAAAATCGCTGGTTGCAAAAATCAATGCTGAAACACAGAAAATCATGAAAGAACCGACTTTCCAGAAAATTCTGGCTGATACCGGTTCCGATTATGTCGGCGATACGCCTGAAAACTTTGCTGCATTCGTCAAAGACGAAGCAGTGAAATGGGCGAAAGTCGTGAAAGAAAGCGGCGCAACCGTAGACTGATCACACGGAAGCAGGCAAACGAAAGTGAGCTTGTAATGTCAATAAAAAAGCCCCGTACATGCGGGGCTTTTTTACATTCTGCATTTTTTAGAAGTGCTGTGCAGTCATCGCCCGCATCAATCGATGGTGGCAATCACGGGCGTGTGATCTGACGGCTGTTCCCATTTGCGTGGCACCTTGTCGATAACGCAGGCGCTGCAGCGCGCGGCCAGCGGTGCGGACAGTAAAATGTGATCAATCCGCAAGCCGCGATTCAAGCGGAATCCCATTTGGCGGTAATCCCACCAGCTATACAATTTTTCCGGCTGCTCAAATATGCGGAAGGCATCGGTCAAACCCATTTCCTGCAAGCGAAAGAAGGCTGCGCGTTCCGGTTCTGACACCAACACCTGTCCCACCCACGCTGCCGGATCATGCACGTCGCGGTCTTCCGGCGCGATGTTGTAGTCACCCAGCAAGGCTAGTTGCGCATGCTGTTGTTGCTCCTGTTCCAGCCACTGATGCAAGCCCTTGAGCCAGTTCAGTTTGTAGATGTATTTATCCGAGTCAAGCGACTGCCCGTTCGGAATGTAGGCGCAGATGATGCGTACGCCTTCGATGGTGCCGGCGATGATGCGCTGTTGTTCATCTGCATGCAGCGGATTGTTTTTAACGACATCTGCAATCGGATGGCGTGACAGGATGGCGACCCCGTTATAAGTCTTCTGGCCGCTGAATGCAACTTGATAGCCGGCGGCTTCAATTTCCGCTACCGGGAATTTTTCATCCACGGTTTTTGTTTCTTGCAGACAAAGTACATCAACCGGATTGTCGCTCAGCCATTGCAAGACTTGCGGCAGGCGGACTTTGAGGGAGTTGACATTCCAGGTGGCTATTTTCATGTTTTAAATGGTCCGATGGCGATACTGATGAGCGTGACGGCAAGATTTGCTTTTAGCGCCGTGGCGATGCTGCTTCGCTTGCGCGCGGGATGCCGAATTGTATCAGTCGACGGGCGTTCGTCGTCAGCCCTGCCTTGTCATTCTTTCATCTCGGTAGCAGTAGTCCTCTGCTTGCCGAAAACAGGCGCTTGGCGTAAAATTCGAGCACCATTTCGTCTCACGTAACTGGCGAATCCGACCGATACTATCGCGTCGTAAGGTGGGCCTATCCACCGTGAAGCGTGAGATTTCATTGCCGTGCGCCTGGGTAGCCCGAATGGTAAGCAAGACTGAGGCTGCCTGTGTGTTCAATTTCGGCCCTCTTTCTATCCCAGGTTGTTGTAATTGCATGTCTTGGTGTTGCGTATCTTTGATGCGACTTCGATATGCCGTTGTACCTACGCTATAGCTTTCTTCTCATCTTTGAACGATTGGAGTGATTCATGTTTTCAAAAGACCAGACCCTCGCAAAAACAGATACCGAATTGTGGTCGGCGATCCAGAAGGAAAATACACGTCAGCAGGATCACATCGAACTGATTGCTTCCGAAAACTACACATCGCCTGCGGTGATGGAAGCGCAGGGTTCGCAACTGACCAATAAATATGCGGAAGGTTATCCGGGCAAGCGTTATTACGGCGGCTGTGAATATGTCGATATCGTTGAGCAACTCGCGATTGATCGCGTCAAGCAATTGTTTGGCGCAGAAGCGGCCAATGTACAGCCGAATTCCGGTTCGCAAGCCAACCAGGGCGTGTTCTTTGCCGTCCTCAAGCCCGGCGATACCATCATGGGTATGTCGCTGGCAGAAGGCGGTCACTTGACGCACGGCATGGCATTAAACATGTCGGGTAAATGGTTCAACGTCGTGTCCTATGGCTTGAACGAGAAGGAAGAGATCGATTACGAACAGATGGAACGTCTGGCGCGTGAACACAAACCGAAGATGATCATTGCCGGTGCATCCGCTTATGCGCTGCGCATCGACTTCGAACGTTTTGCAAAAGTCGCAAAGGAAATTGGCGCCTACTTCATGGTCGACATGGCGCATTACGCCGGTCTGATCGCTGCCGGCGAATATCCGAATCCCGTGCCATACGCCGACTTTGTGACATCGACCACGCACAAATCCCTGCGCGGCCCGCGCGGCGGCTTCATCCTGATGAAGGCCGAGCACGAAAAAATCATCAACTCGGCGATCTTCCCTGGTATTCAGGGCGGTCCCTTGATGCATGTGATCGCCGGCAAGGCGGTCGCTTTCAAGGAAGCGCTGGCACCAGAGTTCAAGGTTTATCAGCAACAAGTCGTCAAGAATGCGGATGCGCTGGCCAAGGCATTGATTGCACGCGGCTTGCGTATCGTTTCCAATCGTACCGAATCGCATGTGATGCTGGTCGATTTGCGCGCCAAGAAAATCACCGGCAAGGATGCTGAAGCATTGCTGGGTTCCGCGCACATCACGACCAACAAGAACGGTATTCCTAACGATCCGGAAAAACCGTTTATTTCTTCCGGTATTCGTCTGGGCAGCCCGGCGATGACGACTCGCGGCTTCAAGGAAACGGAAGCGACCAAAGTTGGCAACCTGATCGCTGACATACTGGATAATCCTGGTGACGCAGCAACCATTGAGCGCGTGAAAGCCGAAGTCAAGAAATTGACGGATGCCTTCCCTGTATATGGCTAGTATGGCAAATGGTCTGTTGATGTTTGGTCTGTGATTTAAATCGGATTGGTAGCAAAGTACTGTTTCGTAAAAATGAAAAAGTAATACCAGGTGGCCTCGTTGCGGTGAATGACCGGATGAGGCCATTTTGGGATATCGAGTAGCTGAAAGTGGAGTTGTAAGGTAGTCGTAGTCGTATTTTTGAGCCGGCGAAAGTAGCCGAAAATGTTCAAGGTTTCACTGACATAACGATCCATAAGGCCGCGCACTGCAATGAAATGTCCTTTTTGCCAGCATGACGATACGCAGGTTCTGGACACGCGTATTTCCGAAGAGGGCGACAGCATACGTCGCCGACGTCGCTGCGTGAGTTGCGATAAGCGCTTTACGACGTACGAACGGATTGAGCTGACCATGCCCGTCATCGTCAAGAAGAACGGAAGCCGTACTGATTTTGACCCGAAGAAACTGCAGGCCAGTCTGCAACTCGCCTTGCGCAAACGGCCGGTCTCCGCGGAGGCGGTTGATGCGGCTATTCATCGCATTGAACAAAAGTTGTTGTCCAGTGGCGAGCGAGAAGTTGTTTCCGGACAGATTGGTGAACTAGTCATGCGCGAGTTGCAACGGCTGGACAAGATTGCCTACATCCGTTTCGCTTCGGTCTACAAGAGTTTCGAAGATGTTGCCGAATTTCAGGACGCGATTGCCGAAGTGGGGCGTGAGCGTAAAACTCCGGCCAAATAAGAGCTGGGTTGATAATTGTTAAAAATGGCCTATGTCGCGGGCCATTTTTTATGGTCCGGTGCAACGGTGCAGGGAATGCAGATAGATTGTTAAGGAGTGATTTCCAATGAGTAATGGGCGCTGCAGATAGCCCATTGTCTGTTTGTCAGCGCTATCTCACACGCAAATGGGATAAGCGCTGATTTTACTGGCGCGAAGATGGTGTGATGATCAAGCCTCGGAAATCATGATTACAAGGGGAATACCCATGGCACAAGTCTCTAATCTGCGTATCAAGCCCGTTGGCCATCATGTCATTAATTCCAACGCCATCGCCGCACTTAAAATTAAGAGTGATGAAACGCTTAATCGTCGCCCGATAGCACCCAAGGCGCTGGCGGGTTTGCATGGCCACAATCCAAAACATAACGGTTTGCTTGCCGCTTTGCCGGCTGCTGACTACGAGCGTTTGCTGCCGCATCTTGAATTCGTCGAAATGCCTTTCGGCACGACGATATGCGAAGCTGGCGAGAAAATGCAATACGCTTATTTTCTGACTGGCAGCATCGTCTCACTATTGTATGAAACTGCGGACGGCGCATCCTCCGAAACAGCAGTGATCGGTTACGAAGGCATGGTCGGCGTCGACATTGTAATGGGAGGCGGCGCTTCATTGAATCGTGCATTCATTAAAAGTGCCGGCTATGGCTTCCGCATCAAGGCTTCTGTATTGCGCGAAGAGTTCGCTCGTGGTGGTCCACTTCAACAGTTGCTGCTGCGTTTCACGCAAGCCTTGTTTTCACAAATGGCGCACACCGTTGCATGCAATCGCCACCATACGATTGTGCAGCAATTGTGTCGCTGGCTCCTGCTCAGCCTTGATCGCCTGCCTACGAACAAAATCAGCATGACGCAGGATCTGATTGCCAATATGCTCGGTGTGCGACGCGAAAGCGTGACAGAAGCAGCCCGCAAATTGCAGGATGAAGGTTTGATTCACTATAGCCGAGGACAAATTACTGTCGTCAACAGAGCGGGTCTGGAAGAGCAAATCTGCGAATGCTATACCAGCCTAAGCAAGGAATATGATGGCTTGCTGGTTGCAAACGGCAGGTAACAAATCTGATCCCATGGAAAAAAGCCGCCTATGCTATAGGCGGCTTTTTTATTGTTCAGATAAGCGGGATATGCAATAACTGCGGCCGCATTGCTATTGTGAATGAATATAAAAAAGCCCTCTGTTATGAGGGCTTTTTGTTATCAGCAAGCGAGGAATTTCCTCGCCACCTGAAATTAGCGTTGTTGATATTGCTGCTGTTGAGGTTGCTGTTGCTGCTGTTGTTCCGCAACATAAATCTCGACGCGACGATTGCGTGCGCGGCCTGATTCATTGGCGTTGCTGGCAATCGGTTCGCGGCTGCCACGGCCATCGACATAGATGCGTTGTGGTGAAACGCCACGGCCCGCGAGGTAATCACGCGTGCGCGATGCGCGGTCGAATGACAATGGGTTATTGATCGCATCGCCGCCGGTGCTATCAGTATGGCCGATGATGGTGACGGTAGCGGCAGGATTATCA
Source organism: Herminiimonas aquatilis (assembly GCF_042665175.1). Taxonomy (NCBI): domain Bacteria; kingdom Pseudomonadati; phylum Pseudomonadota; class Betaproteobacteria; order Burkholderiales; family Oxalobacteraceae; genus Herminiimonas; species Herminiimonas aquatilis. The sequence continues at coordinate 451,673 of NZ_JBHTCC010000001.1, read as the reverse complement.
ACCAGTCCAACTGCGAAACGATCGAGGATAGGACGGAAGCTGGAATTGATGTCCGAGCGACCTGTCGCAAAAGAAATATCACTAGGGATATCAAGCTTCAGGCGGTTGTCTGCCGTTTGCGTCACTTGCACGCCAGTCCCCTGGGTTGCCTGTTCCATCGAGCGCTTTTGGTTTTCCATTTTACTGGACCAGACATTACCGGCTACCGCACCGATGATGCCGCCAAGAGCCGCGCCACCAGCGATATTTTTCGAGCCACCACCAACGCCGCCGATCAAAGCGCCCAAGCCTGCGCCGATGCCCGCGCCCTGTGCGGTGCCGCGTTCTGTTTCAGACATGTTGGCACAACCTGAGAGTGCGAGTACGGCGGCAATGCTGCCAATCATTAGTTTACGCATGGTGGTTTCCTTATAAAAAATTGTAGAGTGTGCGTAACGAACATCCGTTCAAATCTACGCGAAAAATTACCACATCAGAACGCCATCATAATGCAGATTCCTGAAAGGATTCTGGGGATGGATTTTCTGTTTGCGGGTTGGGTATCCAGTACAAAACAACTAACGGTTTTGACGGTAATGCGTTGACAAGAGCGAGGACTATTTAGAGCGTATCGGGAAGTGTAGACGCGTGGACTATTGCCGTCTTTTTGGTGCGTTGTTCATTAATGCAGGGTACAAAAAAATGGAGAAACCACCAAAGTGGTTTCTCCATTCATATTACTTCTGACGCAAGTCGTTTTTGACTTCTTTTACGCCCTTAACGGTACGTGTGACGCTAGCTGCTTTGCTGATGTCAGCTTTTTCTTTGACGAAGCCACTCAACTGAACGGTACCTTTGAATGTTTCGACATTGATTTCAGCCGATTTCAATGTAGGCTCGTTCAGGATCGCTGCTTTTACTTTGGTGGTGATCCATGAATCATCAACGTATTCGCCTGTACCTTCTTTGGTTGAAGTAGAAGCACAGCCGACAACGGCAGTCATCATTACGGCAGCGAGCAGGGCAGTCATCAATTTTGTTTTAGTCATGATTTATTCTCCGGTTGGTTCAACGTAGCGGCAAGCGATACATTATTTAAAAATTCTTGTAATTTCGATCCCGCGTTTTAGAGTAGTTTTTCCATCTAAAAGTTGCAAAAAAGGTACCTGAATTTCAGCGTACGGCTTTGTGCATACCGTACGTAGAAAACTGGTCGATTAATCCAATTTCTCAAGGAAACTATCCATATAACTTTCGATGGACATGCCTGTTGGTAATGCCACCGACGAAGCAAGATTACCGAGGCGCAACGGTGTGGTCTGTGCGCTAACGTACACAGAGTGTGACTATGTTGCTATTTGCTAATGCTTAGCGCGGCGGCGCGATGAAGTCCGCCTGCGGCGAGACTTCATCGGGGAATAGTGAAGGTGGAATGAACGGCTATAAGGCAGAAAGCTTGGAACGTATATCAGTCACACAATTGACTGGGTGTTCTTTGACTATAGGCAAGCACGAAGGCATCGAAGTCGCCGTTTTGTGTGCGTTCCATTCTCTCTTGTTCTGCAAGAGACTCTTTTGCCAGATTTTCGAAATAGGCGTTTTCATCGGCACTTAATGGACGCTGACGAAAATACTCGGCATGTCGCAAACTTTGTTGCAGACCAAATTCCTCAAATGAATTGTTCGTGGCCTTCAAGGCTGCCAGTACACGTGCGGAAGGTGTCAATTCAGGGTTGCGTAATTTCTCTTTTTGAAGCGTCAGCGCATCGCTGTGTTGCTGATCATTGCGTTGTGCATCAAGCAGCGTTGCGGTTGCCTGGATTTTTTCAAGTAGTTGCAGCCCCCACGCTTGCAAGCTGACTGCGCCGTTATCATCTTGCAACATCAAACCAGGGCGACGTCCTTCCTTGACGACGCTGGCGAAGTTTTCCTGATTGCGCTTGTTGGTCACTTCATCGATCAATGGACTGTCGTCCAATGCGCAAAACAGCAGGAAGGCATCGAGGAAGCGAGAGGTGGACAAGCTGATGCCTAGCGGCTCGAACGGGTCGATATCCATGCAGCGCACTTCTATATATTGCACACCGCGCGCGCACAAGGCTTCTACCGGACGTTCGCCGCTGTTGATGACGCGTTTCGGACGTATCGTTGCGTAATATTCATTTTCGATTTGCAGTAGATTGGTATTGAGTTGTATCCACTCGCCATCACGCTGCGTGCCGATTGCTTCGTATGCCGGGTAAGCCTGGCGCACTGCGCGCGACAGGCTGCGCATATAGCTTTCCAGATCGTTATACGGCGGCATCAAACCAGCTTGAGCATTGTTTTGATAGCCAAGATCGCTCATGCGCAAACTGGTTGCATATGGCAGATACAGGGTGTCGTCGGACAGGGTTTCCAGTTCATGTTCGCGCCCGCGCAGGAAGTGCGTAGAAAGTGCCGGTGATGCGCCGAACAGATACATCAGCAGCCAGCTGTAGCGCTGGAAATTGCGTATCAGCGCGATATAGCTTTCTGATTGATATGTCTTGTCGTCCAGAGTACTTTTTTCATCGTTCTTCAGAACGCGCCACAAGTCTTCCGACAGCGAGTAGTTGTAATGCAGGCCGGCGATACATTGCATGGCCTTGCCATAACGCAGCGCAAGACCGCGGCGATAAACATATTTAATGCGCCCTATGTGCGATGTGCCATACCAGGCGATAGGAATATCCTCTTCATCCGGCAAGGTGCACGGCATCGATTGGCTCCACAATAATTCATGGTCCAGTTTGGCGCTGACGAAGCGATGGATACGATCCAGTTCTTCCAGTGCAGTGGCGACATCGTGCTCGGCTGGTGTAATGAACTCCAGCAGCGATTCGGAATAATCAGTGGTGATTTGCGCGTTGGTTAATGCAGATCCGAGCGCGCGCGGGTGTGGGCCGATGGCGAGCTTGCCGCTCATGTCTACCCGCAGGGTTTCGCGTTCAATGCCGCGGCGTCCCTGATTCAGCAGGCTGCGATGTGCGTCGCTGCCTGTCAGCGCGAGTCGTCGCGTAAATAAATTGCTCAATTGGTGATCCTCTATCGATATTCCGCCTGCTTAGTGCTGCATTTAATGCTGAATTAAGCGCGGCAACTTTGGCGGAAGAATAACCGAAAATGGACAATCAGGTAGGACGACCGGATTTTTGTAACTGGAAACAAAAAAGACGGATGATTTTTTCAATCCGGCTGGCAGGTCAGAAATACAAATTGCCACCAACCGGCAAACAAGCAATGTCGCAACGCTTATTTGCGTCCGCCTTTGGCTGTATTAGCCATACCTTTGCGTGCAGGCTTGGCCGCCACGATCACGCGCCCGGTCGTGTTGCGCGCAAGCGGTGTGCGTTGCACGGCACCACCGGGTCGCGGCTTGTTCTGGCCGAATTTCTTCGCAAGTTGATCAGGGCCGGGTGTTTCGCGACGACGTTCTGCAACCGCCAGACTGCGGTTGCCTGCATCATGGCGCGGTACCAGATGATGTTCGCCACTGCCAATCAAATCGCTGCGGCCCATGCGTTGCAATCCTTCGCGCAGAATTTCCCAGTTATCCGGATCGTGATAACGCAGGAAGGCCTTGTGCAGCTTGCGAATTTTGCCGGTGCGCACGGTCTCGACTGCTTCCGAATCCTCTGTCACTTTACGCAGAGGATTTTTACGCGTGTGATACATCGTGGTTGCCAGCGCCATCGGCGTCGGCATGAAGGTCTGCACCTGATCCAGGCGGAAATTATTTTTCTTCAGCCACAAAGCCAGATTCAGCATGTCTTCATCAGTAGTACCTGGATGCGCCGCGATGAAGTAGGGGATCAGATACTGTTCCTTGCCAGCTTCTTTTGAATACTTTTCGAACAGTTCCTTGAACTTGTCGTAGGCACCCATGCCCGGCTTCATCATCTTCGACAATGGGCCTTCTTCCGAATGCTCGGGCGCGATTTTCAGCAGGCCGCCGATGTGATGCGTGACCAGTTCTTTTACGTATTCGGGCGAGCGCACCGCGAGGTCGTAACGCAAGCCGGAACTGACCAGAATTTTCTTCACACCAGGGATCGCACGTGCCTTGCGGTACAGCTGGATCAGCTTGCTGTGATCAGTGCCTAGGTTGGAGCAAATACTCGGATAGACGCACGACAGGCGGCGGCATGATTCCTCGATACGTTTGTCCTTGCATGCAAGGCGATACATATTCGCGGTCGGGCCGCCGAGATCAGAAATCGTGCCCGTAAAACCTTTGGTCTTGTCGCGTATCAGTTCGATTTCGCGCAGGATGGAAGGCTCGGAACGACTCTGGATAATGCGTCCTTCGTGTTCGGTGATCGAACAGAAAGTACAGCCGCCAAAGCAGCCGCGCATGATGTTGACCGAGAAGCGAATCATTTCCCAGGCCGGGATGCGCGCCTTGCCATAACTTGGGTGCGGTGCACGTGCGTATGCCATGTCGTACACGCCATCCATTTCGTCCATTGCCAATGGCAATGGCGGTGGATTGAGCCAGACATCGCGTTCGCCATGCGCCTGCACCAATGCGCGGGCATTGCCCGGATTGGATTCCAGATGAAAGACGCGAGACGCATGGGCATACAAAACCGGATCGTCCTTGATCACATCATAAGAGGGCAGGCGCACCACGGTTTTGTTGCGGACTTCTTTTTCAGCTTCGCGACGTTCTTCGCGACTCATGATCTTGATGACTTTGACGGCTGGTTCTACCGGCGCTGCAGCGACTGCTGGATCGGCAGCGTCGGTCTTGCAGCCTTCCGTATTCTTCATCTTCATTTCATACGGATCGGGATGGACATCGACTTTGCCCGGCGTATCAACGCGCGTCGAATTGGCTTCTGCCCATTCCGGTGTCGGTTTCCATCCGGATGGCACCATGAAGGCGGTGCCACGCAGATCGCGTATCGAAGAAATCGGTTCGCCTGCTGCAACACGATGTGTCAGATCAACCAGTGCGCGCTCTGCATTACCGAATATCAGGATGTCTGCCTTGGAATCCGGCAGCACCGAACGGCGCACTTTGTCCGACCAGTAATCGTAATGCGCGATGCGGCGCAGGCTGGCTTCAATACTGCCAATCACGACATTCACGCCGGGATAGGCTTCACGCACACGTTGCGAATAAACAGTCAGCGCACGATCCGGCCGTTTGTTGGCTTCGCCATGGGGCGTGTAGGCATCATCGGAGCGAATCTTGCGATCAGCCGTGTAGCGATTCACCATCGAATCCATATTGCCGGCCGTGATGCCGAAATATAGATTGGGTTTACCCAGCGCGCGGAATGCGTCGGCCGACAGCCAGTCCGGTTGCGCGATGATGCCGACGCGGAAGCCTTGCGATTCCAGCAGTCGCCCAATCAACGCCATGCCAAAACTGGGATGATCAATGTAGGCATCGCCCGTCACTAAAATTACATCGCAGCTGTCCCAGCCGAGTTTGTCCATCTCCGCGCGCGACATTGGCAGGAACGGAACAGGCTTGATGGTGCCTTTGCCATGCGGTGCAGGCTGGACAGGATAGGAAAACAGATTTTTGGGCTGAGCGCTCATGGAATAAACAGTGGCAAATGACGATAAAAGCGGCGTCATATCGCGAGGAGGCGAGGAAGCCGACAGTATGACAGCTTTGGCCTTGCTAGACGATGCTTAAGAGGCGATTAAACGGCGTTTGCTTGGATGGCTTATAAATATTTCCAATATGACAAGTGCTCAATATGTTTGGGCGCTCACCTTTTCCGATTTTATGCCGATAGAAGTAGTACGATCGCGGAAAATTCCAAGATGATGTTGTCACTGCGATCCTTTTCCATCGTTGGTTGATGAATGAAGGGCAATCGTCATGAGCATCGTAATTTCAAACACTACACAAAATACGCAACGCGCCTCCACGGTTCCTGCAGCGAGCCCACGCGAATCCACGCAACCGGCGGCTGACAAGACCGAGGACGCGAGCGTGACCGATACGGTGACCTTGGGTACGCAAGTTGCGGATACGCCGACCTACTCCAATCCGCGCAATGCAAATGCACCAACGCGTCCCGATGTCTCTGCGATGCTGGAAGAATCCAATCGCAAGGTGCAGGAAATCATCAACCTGATTCTGCCCTTGATGCGTCAGCAAGGATTGGAAATAGACAAAGTCGTCAGCGGTGAGCAGCAACTGATGACCGACGCCGCAACCATAGATAAGGCCAAAGCAGCGATCGCCGAAGATGGTGAATTCGGCGTGCGCCAGGTTGCAGAGCGCATCTTGAATTTTGCGAAAAGCGCGATAGGTGATGACCCGTCCAAACTCGCGGCGATACGCGCTGGGGTTGAAAAAGGCTTCAAGGAAGCGACCGACATGCTGGGCGGAACCTTGCCTGATATTAGCCAAAAGACCTATGCAGCCATCATGAGTGAATTCGATCGCTGGGAAGGTGCAGGCATTCCATCCGGCGCGGTCAGCCTCGCACCGAAAGCAGACGCACCTGCAGCCTAGATTTGATTGTTGTCCAGTGTTTGCAGCTCCATGTCACCAGTGCAGCGGTTTGGTTTGGATAAAATTCAGTCTCAGCGATTGACCGCTTCGTTGCCGTGCATGAAATAGTCTTGCAGGCAATCCGATAACGCGCGGTATTGCAGTCTGCTTGCACGCAAAAAACTTGCGATCCATCTCAGGCAAGCCGACAATACGCCTCTTTTTCAAGATTGCCTGATCATGACCGATTCCATCCGACTCGTTAAACGCGTCGCTGACGCGATTCCCTGCTCGCGTCGCGAAGCTGAGCAATATATCGAAGGTGGCTGGATCACGATCGACGGCATCGTCGTCGAAGAACCGGGTTGTCGCGTATCGCCGCAGCAAGCGATCGTATTGTCACCCGATGCAACGCTGGCGGCAGTTGATCCGGTCACGATCCTGTTTCACAAGCCGGCCGGCATGGATATGGATGCCGCTGTGCAAAGCATTGGGTTGAACAATCTTTATGCGGATGACCGTTCCGGTATTCGCTTCCTGAAGAAACATACGATTGCGCTCAAGGCCACTGATACGCTGGAAAGTTACGCCAGCGGCCTCGTTGTTTTTACGCAGGATTGGCACGTCGCGCGCAAGCTGATTGACGATGCGGCAACTGTCGAACAGGAATACATCGCCGAAGTCAGTGGCGATTTGATTGAAGGCGGCCTGGCCTTGCTCAATCATGGATTGAGCTTTAACAATCGTCCGCTGCCACCGATTAAGGTTAGCTGGCAAAACGAAACACGTTTGCGCTTTGCACTGAAGGCAGGGCGACGCGGACAAATTGCGCATATGTGTGAAGCAGTTGGCTTGAAGCTGATCAATTTGAAACGCATACGCATCGCACGCATTCCGATGGCGAGTTTGCCTGCAGGCGAATGGCGCTACCTGAAAGGGTATGAACGATTTTAAAGAGGTTGTGCGAAAAGTATCGACGTTTATTGTCTTTTGATTATGTCGTTTATTTCTGTAGTTTTTTTGGTAATTTAAATTTGATCAACGCACATGTGAGTAGTGTTGATGCATGCATTTCTGTTGTTGTCAGAATTCACTCATTAATGTGTCAGTACAGCGTAAGTTGAAAAGGTTAGGCTTTAATGTGAGCCGCAAAGGCTATAGCGTGTGCTATTTATTTCTTTGAATAGAACGTGTGTAGAAATGATAGTCATTCTATTGCAGATGCTGAGTTTAGGATTGGCTCCACATTCTCTTCGCGGTTTTTTGTATGAAGTACAGCGATAAGATTGGCATGTTTAAATCAATAGGGTGTAAAGTTCTTGTTAGCAAGATTGTTCTTCTAAATCGAGCATGAATGCTGATAACAGACAGACGTTTGATTTTCTTGGCGGATAAAAATCCGCAAGTAAAAAGATTTTAAAAAAGACATTACAAAAAAAGCAGTTGGAGACAAGGACCGTTTTATGCAACACCTTCACTGCGCTCTGCTCAGAGCCTTGATCGACGACGTTGAGTACTTGTCGGTCTTTACACAACCATCGCGCTATTTTTTTAATCGGGCGTCAAGCTTGTGCTTTACGCGCCGTTATATGACTAACGTATGACAGATATTTCTTGAAGTGCATGTAGATTTGACATGTGGCATCAGGTCTTGATTGCATGCTCCGATATTGCCACTGCAGTAGCAAGCAATTGGCTGGATGCCATCAATATCGTAATTTTTGCCAGTGCCGCACGGCATATGGGACTTAACTCTGGAGGATGAATTAGCAACATGTTTACAGTACAAATAAAAACCTTGGAGGAGACACCATGCGCATCGCAAATATGAAAATAGGTACGCGCCTTGGAGCGGGATTCGGATTGATTCTGTTACTGGTTGCAGTGATGGGCATCATCGGCGTCATGCGTCTGGAAAACATCAACAATGCTAGCCGCCATTTGGTGGATGAGTCGCTGGAAAAACAAAAATCAGCGCAAAACTGGTTGATGAGTACCAAAGTTAATGCGTCACGCACGCTTGCTTTGGTGAAGGCGTCGAATACCGAGACCCAGGAATTTTTCCAAAAGGGTATTAGCGCAGAAAGCAAAAAGATTACTGAAATTCAAAAAGGAATTGAAGACCGAATCAGCACGGACAGGGAAAAGGAATTATTCGCGGAAGTTGCAAAAAACCGCAGTGCCTACATCAGTATTCGTAAATCGATTCTTGAGGTCAAGTCAGGTGGGAATGTCGACGAAGCTAATCAGATGATTGAATCGAAAATGGTGCCTGCGCTCGACGCCTACGAGAACAGCGTAACGGAAGTGTTGGGGCATTATGAAAATGAAGTCAAACAGGCTGCCGAATCGATCACGGCTGATTACTTGTCTGGCCGCATGACCATGATCATTGGTGCCTTGATTGCCATCCTGCTGGGTACGATTATCGCGTGGCGTTTGACGAGTGGTATTACACGTCCATTGAAAGAAGCTCTGACTTTGGCTGAGGCAGTTGCCGAAGGTGATCTGACGGCGCGCAGCAGCTTGCCGCCTACGCAGGATGAACCTGGTCTGTTACTCAATGCATTGCGTAGCATGCAGGAAAATCTGGCCAGAACGGTTTCGCAAATCCGCATGGGTACCGATACGATTGCAACGGCATCGAGTGAAATTGCCAGTGGTAATCTGGACTTGTCTTCGCGTACTGAACAGCAGGCGAGTTCGCTGGAAGAGACTGCTTCTTCGATGGAAGAACTGACTTCGACAGTGAAGCAGAATGCAGACAATTCACGTCAGGCAAATCAACTCGCAGTTGCTGCATCGACAGTCGCAGTCAAGGGGGGCGCAGTGGTGTCCCAAGTAGTTGATACGATGGGTGCGATCAACAGCTCGGCGAAGAAAATTGTCGACATCATTGGTGTCATTGATGGCATCGCATTCCAGACCAACATCCTGGCATTGAATGCAGCAGTTGAGGCCGCACGTGCCGGCGAACAAGGTCGTGGTTTCGCCGTGGTGGCGACTGAGGTGCGCAATCTGGCACAACGTTCAGCTGCCGCCGCAAAAGAAATCAAGGCCTTGATCGGCGACTCAGTGGAGAAGGTCGATGCAGGTAGCAAACTGGTTGCAGAAGCCGGTACCACGATGGACGAGATCGTTGACGGTGTAAAACGCGTCGCCGATATCATGGCTGAAATTACGGCGGCGAGCCAGGAACAAAGCGACGGCATCGAGCAAGTCAATCAAGCCGTCAGCCAGATGGATCAGGTTACGCAACAGAATGCTGCGCTGGTCGAAGAAGCGGCTGCAGCAGCTGAATCGCTGCAGGATCAGGCGAAAAACCTGGCGCAAGCCGTTAGCGTCTTCCGTGTGGATGCTTCTTATACGGGCATGCAGGCAGAGGCACCACGTCGCACCGTGCAATCGACCGCCGTGCGTGCGCCGATTGCCGCTACAGTCAGAAAAACATCGCTGGCAGCGCCTGAGCGCAAGCCAGCAGCACCCGCCAAGCCGGCAACCACCGGTGGTGGTGATGATTGGGAAGAGTTTTAATAGAGAACAATCCGGTCTGACCGGATTGTGGATGGAATTAAAAAAGCCTCGGCGATTTACTTCGCCGAGGCTTTTTTATTTGTCTGCCTTCAAAAAATGCATGGCGTTCGACCATGGCGCTATTTCAAAATACTTATTTATTCAGAATCGCGCTGTGGAAGGCGATGTGATCCTGCATGAACGTCGAGATGAAATAATAATTGTGGTCGTAACCTGAGTGACGGCGCAAGGTCAAAGGCTGGTCTGCCGCCCAGCATGCCGCTTCAAACTGATGCGGTTTCAATTGCTCATCGAGGAATTGATCTTCCAGTCCCTGATCGATCAGTATGCCTTGCGGGAATGGTGTTTTGCGTGTGCGCATCAGCGCGCTGGCATCGTGTTGCAGCCATATACCTTGATCCGGACCCAGATAAGCCGAGAACGCTTTCTGTCCCCACGGAACTTCGGTCGGCGCCGTGATAGGCGCAAAGGCAGATACCGATTGATAAATATCCGGATACTTCAAGGCCAGCGTCAATGCGCCATGACCGCCCATCGAATGCCCGAACACGCCGATACGATCGGCACGTGCAGCAAAGTTGTCGATGATGATCTTACGCAGTTCCTGTACGACATAGGACTCCATACGGAAATACGCAGACCACGGTTCTTGCGTAGCGTCGATATAAAAACCTGCGCCATGACCGAAGTCCCAGCTATCGCCTGCGCCCTTGATGCCGGTACGACGCGGGCTGGTATCCATGGACACCAGCATGATGCCGTGTTCGGCAGCGTAGCGTTGTGCGCCGGCCTTGATCATGAAGGTTTCTTCGGTGCAGGTCAGACCGGCCAGATAAAACAGCACGGGTACTTTGCGCTGTTTCGCCTGGGGTGGCTCATAGACTGAAAAGGTCATCGGCAAGCTGGTCGATGTCGATTCGTGTTTGTAAAAGCTTTGTACACCGTGAAAGCATTTATGCTGGCTGATCAGTTCCACTTCTTCTCCGCGTATTTCTGTTTCAAGTATGTTTGGTTAGCACTTACTATTAATAAAGTACGACTGAGCGTATCGATTCGCCGCTCTTCATCAAATCGAAGCCTTCGTTGATACGCTCCAAAGGCAGTGTGTGCGTGATCAGGTCGTCGATATTCAGCTTGCCTTCCATGTACCAGTCGACAATTTTGGGCACATCGGTACGTCCGCGCGCACCGCCGAAGGCCGAGCCTTTCCATTCGCGGCCGGTGACCAGCTGGAATGGGCGGGTGCTGATTTCTGCACCGGCTTCGGCGACACCGATCACAATCGATTGGCCCCAGCCTTTATGGCAGCATTCCAGCGCCTGGCGCATCGTGTGTACATTGCCTATGCATTCGAAACTGTAATCGGCCCCGCCGTCGGTCAATTGCACGATCGCGTCAACGACATTTTCGACTTTGCTTGGATTGATGAAATGCGTCATGCCGAATTTGCGCGCCATGGCTTCGCGTGCAGGATTCAGATCGACGCCAATGATCTTGTCTGCGCCTACCATGCGTGCAGCCTGAATCACGTTCAAGCCGATGCCGCCGAGACCAAAGACCACAACATTCGCGCCGGCTTCTACTTTGGCGGTGAACAGAACGGCGCCTACGCCAGTGGTGACGCCGCAACCGATGTAGCAAACCTTGTCGAAAGGCGCATCTTCACGAATCTTCGCCAAGGCGATTTCCGGCACCACGATGTAGTTGGAGAAAGTAGAGGTACCCATGTAATGGAAAATCGGCTTGCCATCGATAGAGAAGCGGCTAGTCGCATCCGGCATCAAGCCGCGACCTTGAGTCGAGCGGATTTTTTGGCACAGATTGGTTTTGCGCGACAGGCAAAATTTGCATTCGCGGCATTCCGGCGTGTAGAGCGGAATGACGTGATCGTCTTTTTTCAGGCTCTTGACACCGGGACCGACTTCAACCACCACGCCTGCGCCTTCATGGCCAAGAATCGCAGGGAAAATCCCTTCGGGATCGGCACCAGACAAGGTGTAGTAATCAGTGTGGCAAATGCCGGTGGCCTTGATCTCGACCAGTACTTCACCTTCACGCGGGCCGCCTAATTCGACTTCTTCTATGGTTAACGGTTGTCCTGCTTTCCACGCGACGGCGGCTTTGGTTTTCATGTGAGATCCTGAAAAAGATGGGCAATGCGGAATGATACGTTATCCAGGCAGATGTGTTTGGCACTGCGGATATTCGCTGCACGCATGCAGCGAGGACAACATCGCGGCCCATCGTTGAGCGATGAGCCGCACAGACTAATTTCCTTGCTGGCTACCGTGATGCTTGCGATGACTGCTTGCGTTACGGTTTGACGAGCTCGTCTTCCGGCAGCACCACGTTGACGTCCAGGACTTCCAGATTGCCCTGGCTGTTCAGTGAAATCTTGATGTCTTCCGGATTGACCTTCACGTACTTGGAAATGACTGCAATCAATTCCTTGTGCAGCGCAGGCAGGAAGTCAGGGCCGGAGCGACCGTTGCGCTCGCGCGCAATGATGATCTGCAGGCGTTCCTTTGCCGACGATGCGGTCGCTTTTGGTTTCGTATTGAAGAGAAAGGACAGGAGAGCCATGTTTACTTACCTCCAAAAATTCTCTGCAGAAAGCCAGGCTTTTCGTAGTCGGTAAAGCGCAGTGGAACTTCCTGACCCAAAAAGCGCGACACCACATCCTTGTACGCTTCCGATACTTCTGTGCCCTCGATATGAATCGCCGGATTGCCCGAGTTTGATGCATGCAGCACGGATTCCGATTCCGGAATGATGCCCACCAATGGAATGCGCAGGATTTCCTGCACGTCGGTGTAGGACAGCATTTCGCCGGCGTCTACGCGTTTCGGTACATAACGGGTAATCAGCAAATGTTCCTTGACCGGTTCTTGGCCATTCAGCGCGCGGCGCGATTTGGCTTGGATAATGCCGAGAATGCGATCGGAATCGCGCACCGACGATACTTCAGGATTGGTAACGATGATCGCTTCATCGGCGAAGGTCAGCGCCATCACTGCACCGTGTTCGATACCGGCCGGCGAATCGCAGATGATGTATTCAAAATCCATCGCTGCCAGATCCTTCAGTACGCGTTCCACGCCTTCTTCCGACAGGGCATCTTTGTCGCGCGTTTGTGATGCAGGCAATACGAACAGATTGTCGCAGTGCTTGTCCTTGATCAAAGCTTGATTGAGCGTGGCTTCCTGATTCACGACATTGATCAAGTCATATACGACACGACGTTCGCAGCCCATGATCAGATCGAGGTTACGCAGGCCGACGTCAAAATCGATGATGACGGTTTTGTGTCCGCGCAGGGCCAGACCGGAGCCAAAGCTTGCGCTTGACGTGGTTTTGCCAACGCCGCCTTTACCCGATGTCACAACAATGATTTTTGCCAAAGGAAACCCCTTTTCGTTAAATAATTTAATTGATTTACGCAGCTGCTTTGATAGGCAGCATATCGATGCGATCGCCTATCAGGCGAATTTGTGTGGCTTGCTGTTTGCGATCTGGCGGGAAGCCATCTTCAAACGTGCGGTACATGCCGGCGATGGATACCAGTTCTGCTTCCATGCTCAGCGTAAAAATGCGTGCTTCGGTATTGCCGCTGGCACCGGCCAATGCGCGACCGCGCAAGGGTGCATAGATGTGGATGCTGCCATCGGCGATCACTTCCGCGCCATTATTGACGGCGGCGGTGATGATCAGATCGGCACCGCGTGCATAAATGCGTTGGCCGGCGCGTACCGGTGTATCGATGATCATCGTGTTGGCAGCGAATTGCGCAGCAGCGGGGGCTTGCTGCGCGACAGTTTGTGCTTGCGCTGGTGGCGCGACTTCAAGCGCTACGGCGATTTCTTCTGCCGGTGCAAGATCGATTTCCGCTTGTCCTGGCGCGTTGGCAACATCGGTCGCGACTACTGCACGTGGTTTGACCGGGCCGTCCAGACTCAAACCATGCGCCAGAATATCGGCTTCCATTTCCGGCGTTGCATTGCGTACCGCCACCGCATTCAGGCGATAAGCCTTTAATAGCGTGGTAATGGCATGCCAGTCGATAGTCTGATGCGCACCGTCGAGGGAGCCGATGTCGATGACGGTGAACTCATCCTCGAAGAAATCTACATTGCCGCCCGTCATCTCTTGCATGGCCGCATCGAGTACGGCCAGATTGGATTCATTCAGAATTGCGGAGACGGCGACGACGGTGGAAATCTTGATTTCTATCGGCTTGCGGGATGGGCTTTTGGACATGGAAAAAATAATTGGTGATGCAGATGTAAAAGCAATTTTTCGGATCAATTTCCGGGCGGTAACCTGATGCGTGCACAAGCTTCGGCCGGCAATTAGTTGACGCGTATTATAACCGCACCCGGGCAGGCTTTAGCGGCTGATTTGCCTGATAAATCAACGGATAAGCGAGCGGATAAATGGACCGATCCATCAGGCTATTTGTCATCGCAGTCGTCGCTGTACTTTTACGTCTTGGTGAACCGCTTCCTGTCACTATTTTTATCGTGATTAAATCCAAATTTTTACTGCGGGAATGCAGGTGCCCGCGTGTAGAATAGCCCCTTTTTTTGCCGGGGCTAGCCATGTGGTTCAAGAATCTTCAGATATATCGTCTTCCTGCACCGTGGGCCATCACAAGCGAGCAGCTGGAAGCAGATCTTGCGCCGCACGCATTCCAGCCTTGCAGCAGTCTCGACATGCAAAGTCAGGGGTGGGTCTCACCGCGCGAAAATGGTGAGCTGGTCTATTCGCTGAACAAACAGATTCTGCTCTTGCTAGGGACCGAGAAAAAACTGCTGCCGACCACCGTTATCAATCAGGTCACCAAGATCAAGGCTGCAGAAATCGAAGAACAACAGGGTTTCAAGCCTGGCCGCAAGCAAATGAAGGAACTCAAGGAAGATGTTACCGATGAGTTGCTGCCACGTGCCTTCAGCGTCTGGCGTCAAACCTGGGTCTGGATCGATCCGGTCAATGGCTGGCTGGTCGTTGACGCCGGCAGCCCGGCCAAAGCCGATGAAGTATTGAAGCTGCTGATCAAATCCATCGAAAAATTGCCGATGGAAGCCTTGCATGTTGCGCAATCGCCGGTAGCAGCGATGACGGAATGGTTGCTGGCCGATACAGCACCGAGCGGCTTCACGGTGGATCAGGATACAGAGTTGCGTTCCAATAGCGAAGGCAAGGCGACGGTGCGCTATGTGCGCCACACGCTGGAAGCCGAAGACGTGCAACGCCACATCGCGTCCGGCAAGCAATGTACGCGTCTTGCACTGACCTGGGCTGACAAGATATCTTTCGTACTGACTGAATCCCTGACCATCAAGCGGGTCACACCGCTCGATGTGATCAAGGAAAATGCAGACACCACTGCGCAAAATGACGAAGAACGCTTTGATTCGGATGTGATGCTGATGACCGGTGAGTTAAGCCGCATGCTGGCGGATCTGGTACAGGCATTGGGCGGAGAAATCGAGAAAAAATAATCGGCAATGGTCGGGCGTGTGCGCTGACGCTTTTCATTCTGCACGCGCCTGGTTTTTGGCATGCAACTTGCTGAGCAACAAGCGTATGATGAATCGCTGAAGTGTTTGGCAATGCATGTCTGCTGATGTATCTTTATCGAAGTTTCTACCCGTTCAAATTTTAAAAAAACTATGGAAATTCAAGTTGGCGATATTGGCCATATCATTCAATTGTCGGTGGCCCCGGTGTTCTTGTTGACGGGTGTCGGCACGAATTTGATGGTCTTGACCAATCGTCTTGGGCGCATCACCGATCGCTCGCGCGTGCTGGAAGAAAAATTGCGCACGACCGACCCTGTTCACCATCCTGATTTGAACGCAGAGTTAATCACGCTTTATCCGCGCGCGCATTTAATCAATCGCGCGATTACATTGAGCACTGCGTGTGCGTTGATGGTCAGTCTGGTGATCATCTCGCTGTTTATCGGCGATGCGTTGAGCGTAGAGTTGTCCAAATTTATTGCCATGTTTTTTGTGCTTGCGATGCTCTGCCTGGTGGGCAGTTTTCTCGTGCTGTTGCGTGAAATTCTGGCGGCGACCAATTCCTTGTACAAGCGCAGGATAGAGCCGATTGCGCGCCCCTGAAAATAGTTAGCCTGAACGAGTAACTGGAATCACTCCTGATTTGGGAGTGACGATCAGAAATAAAAAAACCGCCGAAATATCGGCGGTTTTTTTTATGCATTTGTGCAAAAAATAGTGCTTATTTTTTGTCCGCTCATGTGCTTTCTTGATAATAGTCATGTTTTTTTGATAATGGTGGTGCTATGGTTTGCATCTCGTTTTTGAGCGCAGTTCGGGCGTATGCCATGCGTATCTGTGGTTGAAAAATAATCTCAAGTAAAAACAAAACCGCGCCGCTTTGTGGCGGCTCCATCATGGACGTTTATAAATGAAATTTTCACTGAAACATTCTTCTACATCGTGCCCAACCACCGGCGCTGCTTCTTTATTCTCTACTCGAATCTTGTCTCCAATAATCAGTTGCGCAAGCGTGCTGGTTTTAAGTCTGTCCCTGTTTGCTTGCGCGCATCCGCCGTCGGCGGGTACTGCGCCTGAGGCGGCAGTCATGACCAAGGCAAAACAGACGCAAATGAGTGCGGATCAAGCCTTGCAAGCGCTCAAGGATGGCAATGCGCGTTTTGTCGCGGGCGATACCGTCAAGCGCGATTTGCCGGCGCAGGTAAAAGCAACCGGTCATGACGGTCAATTTCCGTTGGCGAGTATTGTGAGTTGCATCGATTCCCGTTCGGCGCCATCGCAGGTATTCGATCAAGGCGTAGGTGATCTGTTTGTAGCCAGTGTGGCCGGCAATGTCGTCAACGAAGACATCCTCGGCAGTCTCGAATATGCATCCAAGGTGGCCGGCACCAAATTAATCGTCGTGCTAGGCCATACGCACTGCGGCGGCGTCAAGGGCGCATGCGATGCAGTAGAAATGGGTAATCTGACGCAACTGGTTGGCAAGATTCGTCCTGCAGTCAACACGACGCCAGATGTGCACGGCAGCGATCGCTCCTCGAACAATCATCACTTCGTGGATGCGGTGGCAGAAAACAATGTGAAACTGCAAGTGAAGGCTGTTCTGGACAAGAGCCCGATCCTGCGCGAGATGGCGCAGAAAGGCCAGATCAAAGTCGTCGGCGCAATGCTGGATGTAGAGACCGGGAAAATCCGCTTCCTTTGATTCATCGCAACAGCATGAGCCATTAAAAAGCGTGAAGCATTAAAAAAGCCCGCGGCGATTAAGCTGCGGGCTTTTTTTCAGCGTTCAGGAAACGATGCTAGCGGTCTTACTCCGTCGGCGGCACATAACCTTGCGCTGCATCGGCACCATCACCGAAAAAGTGTTTTTCCATTTGCGTTGCGAGGTATTTACGTGCGCGCACATCGGCCAGGTTCAGGCGGTTTTCATTAACCAGCATGGTTTGATGCTTGAGCCATGCAGCCCATGCTTCTTTCGATACGCTTTCGTAAATGCGTTTGCCGAGTTCGCCCGGGTAAGGCGGGAAATCCAGTGCTTCGGCTTCCTTGTCGAGTTTGATGCAGTGAACCATGCGTGTCATGTTGCTATTCCTTAGTGTTGCCTGCTGCGCGAACGTGTCACTGTGCCTGTTGCTGCCCAGATTGCTCAATGAATGTTCATGCAGACCGGGTTGAATGTATGCCGTCGTTCAATAATGAACGCCAGCGTAGTGAAAAAGTGACGCCATTATAGGTTTTTCGTGAAAACCAGGGATTTGCGCTGCCAGTTGTACATATGCTGGCGATCTTTCGGCAAATCGTCAACCGTCGCCGGCACGAAACCGCGCTTGAGGAACCAGTGCGCAGTACGCGTCGTGAGCACGAACAGTTTTTTCAGGCCGGCCGCGCGCGCCCGGTTTTCCATGTGTTTCAACAGGCGCTCGCCATCGCCCTGGGTTTGCACTTCCGGATTGACGATCAGGCACGCCATCTCGGCCATTTTTTCAGCAGGGAAAGGGTAGAGCGCGGCGCAACCGAAAATCACGCCGTCATGTTCAATGACCGAGAAGTAATTGATTTCGCGTTCGATCAATTCACGGCCGCGCTTGACCAGCGTGCCGTCGGCTTCCAGCGGTTCGATCAATTTGAGGATGCCGCCTACATCTTCAATGGTGGCATCGCGCAGGCTTTCCAGATTTTCGAAGGAAACCATGGTGCCGACGCCATCATGCGTAAACAATTCCAGCAAAGCGGAACCATCGGTAGAAAACGGCACGATGTGCGCGCGCGGCACGCCACCGTTACATGCTTGCACCGCATGCTGCAGGTAAAAAGCTGAATCGTCAGGCACGCAATCGTAATTCAGCACCGCATCGACCTGGTGCGACGACAGTTCATGGATTTCAACACCGGCCTTGTCGATGATCATCGGCGTCTCCGTGATGAAAATCAGCTTGTCTGCGCGTAGCGCCATCGCGGCCGATACCGCGACATCTTCCATCGTCAGATTGAATACTTCGCCGGTAGGCGAGAAGCCCAGCGGCGACAGCAGCACCAGGCCGCCTGCGTTCAAAATCGGATGGATGGTTTCGTAAGCGACCTTGCGCGTTACGCCGGTCAGTTCCAGATCGACGCCATCGACAATCCCGAGTGGGCGAGCGGTGACGAAGTTGCCGGAAATGATGCGGATCGCCGCGTGTGCCATAGGTGTATTCGGCAAGCCCTGGCTGAATGCGGCTTCAATGTCGAGACGCAATTCGCCGGCTGCTTCTTTCGCACATTCCAGCGCGGCAGCGTCGGTGATGCGCAAGCCGTTGTGGAAGCGCGCTTCCACATTCCGCAATGCAAGCTGTTCTTCCACCTGCGGCCGTGAGCCGTAGACGATCACGACTTTGATGCCCAGCGCATGCAGCAGCGACAAATCCTGTGCCAGTACTGGCAGGGCACCGGCCTTGACCAGTTCACCGGGGAAGGCGACGACGAAGGTTTTGCCGCGGAAGGCGTGGATGTATGGCGCGACGGAGCGCAGCCACTGGACGAATTGTTCTGGATTTTCCATGAGGCACATTATAACCATAGCAACGGTAATCGATTGCGCGATGCAAGACCGAAATACGACACTGCTCTGTATAATTCCGCACTACATGTCCGCTCCAGAATCCACCCCAAAAAATCCTGCGCTTTCGCATAATATGCAGAATACGCAGAATCGTCCCGCTGCTGCCCGTAATCGTCCTGCGCGCGACTCGTCCGTTGCTGCGCAGCCCGAATTGAAGCTGCCGCTGCGTAATCCGCTGCCCGTCATTACTTTTCCTGAAGAGTTGCCGGTATCCGGCCGGCGCGACGATATTGCGCAAGCGATTCAGGCGAATCAGGTCATCATCGTCAGTGGTGAAACCGGCTCGGGCAAAACAACCCAATTGCCAAAAATCTGCCTGGAACTGGGGCGCGGCCTGAACGGCTTGATCGGACACACGCAACCACGCCGGATTGCCGCCTCATCGACCGCCAAGCGGATCGCACAGGAAATCGGTTCACCGCTCGGCGAACATGTCGGCTTCAAGGTGCGCTTCAATGACACGCTGACCAAGGGCGCGTGGATCAAGCTGATGACGGACGGTATTCTGCTGGCGGAAACCCAGACCGACCCTTTGCTGCGCCAGTACGACACCATCATCATCGATGAAGCGCATGAGCGCAGCCTGAACATCGACTTCCTGCTCGGTTACCTGAAGCAGTTGCTGCCCAAGCGCCCGGATCTGAAAGTTATCATCACTTCGGCGACCATCGACGCCGATCGTTTCGCGCGTCACTTTGGCAATGATGGAAAACTCGCGCCGGTGATAGAAGTGTCGGGCCGCATGTATCCGGTCGAGGTGCGCTATCGCCCGGTCGAAGCTTTCGACAAAAATGCCGCGACCCCCAATCCGAACGCAACCTCCGATGCAGGACAAGCGCGGCGCTCCGCGCTGGCCGCGAAAGAACGAGGGCAACGCGATTTGATGGATGCAGTGGTCGATGCCGTCGATGAATTGGCGCGCATAGGTTCAGGCGATGTACTGGTTTTTCTGCCGGGTGAACGCGAGATTCGCGATGCCGCCGAAGCGCTGCGCAAGCATCATCCGCCGCATGTAGAAATATTGCCGCTGTTCGCGCGCCTGTCAGTGCAAGAGCAGGAGCGCGTATTCAAAATTTCCAACGCGCGTCGCATCGTGCTCGCCACCAACGTTGCGGAAACCTCGTTGACCGTGCCCGGTATCCGATATGTTGTCGATGCCGGTCTGGCGCGCGTCAAACGCTACAGCTATCGCAATAAGGTTGAGCAATTGCAGATTGAACCGATTGCGCAATCGGCAGCGAATCAGCGCGCCGGTCGTTGCGGCCGTGTATCTGCGGGCGTCTGTATTCGCTTGTATGACGAACAGGATTATTTGCTGCGTCCGAAATTCACAGAGCCGGAGATCCTGCGTTCTTCATTGGCATCCGTCATCTTGCGGATGAAATCGTTGCATCTGGCCGATGTAGAAACCTTCCCGTTTATCGAGCCACCATTAGGTCGCGCGATTGCCGATGGTTATCAATTGCTGCAAGAACTGGGCGCAGTTGATGACGAAAATAATCTGACCAAGCTCGGTCGCGAACTGGCACGCTTGCCGCTGGATCCGCGCGTGGGCCGCATGATTCTCGCCGCTAAAGACAATGTCTGCCTGACGGAAGTATTGATCATCGCCGCCGCCTTGTCGGTCCAAGATCCGCGCGACCGTCCGATGGAAGCGCAAACCGCCGCAGACAACGCGCACAAGAAATTCGCCGATGAAAAATCTGAATTCCAGAGTTATCTCAAAATCTGGAAATGGTTTGAAGACGCAATCGCACACAAGAAATCGAATCGCTTGTTGCAGGAAGAATGCCGCGCCAATTTCCTGTCGCAACTACGTTTGCGCGAATGGCGAGATGTGCATTCGCAACTACTCACTATCGTGCGCGAGCAGGGCTGGCGCTTGAATGAAGCGCCCGCCACGTACGAGCAATTACACACCGCGCTGTTGACGGGCTTGCTCGGCAACATCGGCTTCAAGTCCGAAGAAGAACAACATTACATAGGCGCACGTGCGATCAAGTTCCATATCTGGCCGGGCTCATCGCTAATCAAAAAAGCGGGTAAATGGATCATGGCCGCCGAGCTGGTTGATACCACGCGTCTGTACGCGCGCTGCATCGCGCAGATACAGCCAGAATGGCTGGAGCGTGTCGCCGGTCATCTGCTGAAAAAATCCTACGGCGAACCGCGCTGGGAAAAACGCACTGCGCAAGTGTCGGCCTATGAGCGTGCGACCTTGTACGGCCTGGTTGTGTATAGCCAGCGCCGCATTCAATACGGTTTGATCAATCCATCCGATGCGCGTGAAATATTTATTCGCGATGCGCTGGTCGGCGCTGACTTCGACACGCGTGCGCCATTCTTTGCGCACAACAACAAGCTGATACGCGAGATTGAAAACCTCGAACACAAGTCTCGTCGACTCGACGTATTGGTCGATGATGAATTGATCGCTGCGTTTTACGACAAGATTATTCCAGCCGATATTCATAACGGCATTACGTTTGAGAAGTGGCACAAGGAAGCGACCGCCAAAGAACCGAAGCTGCTGTATCTGAATCGTGACGATTTGATGCGACATGAAGCGGCTGGCGTGACGACCGAGTTATTCCCGAAGATGATGAACGTTGCCGGCGTCGAGATGCTGCTGTCGTATCACTTCGAACCCGGCACGCCGCGCGATGGCGTGACCTTGACTGTACCGCTGTATGCGCTGAATCAGGTTTCCGCCGATCGATGCGAATGGCTGGTGCCCGGTATGCTGAAGGAAAAAGTCCATCTGCTATTGAAGTCGCTGCCGCAAAAGCTGCGCCGGCATTGCGTACCGATTCCCGATTACGCGGCCGGCTTTTGCGACCGCGCGCAGACTGCACATGCTTTCGGCAAAGGTAGTTTGCTCGATGCAGTGATTGCCGACGTGCGTGAACAAACCGGCATTGCCACCAAGACGACAGACTACAAACTGGAGACCTTGTCCTCGCATCAGTTCATGAACTTCAAGATCATTGATGAACATGGTCGCCAGCTCGAGATGGGACGTAACCTTGGAACCTTGCGCTCAGAATTCGGCGGGCAGGCGAGGGAAAGTTTCCAGCGCATTGCGGAACAGACGGCGATGCCGCTGACAGGCAATTTGGTTGGTCAATCGACCCGCGCCGGTAAAGCCAATGTTGTCGCAGCCAAGGCGCAAGCGTCGATTCCAGGCGCTGCAACTCAGCCTGGCACTGTTTCTCAGGTTGCGGGTAAAGCAGCCAGCGCGACGACGCATCAAAACCTGACGAGCTGGACCTTTGGCGAGTTGCCGGAACTGCTGGAAATCCAGCAGGGCAAGCAAACGCTGATCGGTTTTCCTGCATTGGTCGACAAAGGCACCTATTGCGATCTGGAAGTCTTTGATGATCCGGGGGAAGCCGCGCGCGTCCATCGCATCGGCTTGCGTCGCCTACTGGCTTTGCAGTTGAAAGAACAACTCAAGTATCTGGAAAAGAACATACCCGGCCTGCAGCAGATGGGCATGCAGTTCATGGCGCTTGGTTCGCAGGAAGAGTTGCGCGACCAGATCATTCATGCAGGACTGGAGCGCGCCTGCCTGCAGGAGCCATTGCCGAAGAACGCAGAAGAATTCAATGCTCGCAAGGATGAAGGCAAGTCGCGGCTTGGCTTGCTGGTCAACGAGATTGCGCGCCTGACCGGATTGATACTGACCGAATATCACGCCTTGCCGAAGAAACTGCAAACCGTGAAGGCGCATGCGCAGGCGGTGACCGATATTCAAGCGCAGCTACAGGGCTTGGTCGGCAAGCGTTTCATCGCCGATAACGATTACATCGACCTCACGCATTTTCCGCGCTATCTGAAGGCTATCAATATCCGCATCGACAAGCTGCGCGCCGATCCGGCGCGCGACACGCGCTCCATGACCGAATGGCAGCAAGTCGCTGCGCCGTGGCAGCGTGCATTGAAGGAGCGTCATGGCGATCCGAAGATGACTGAATTCCGCTGGCTGCTGGAAGAGTTGCGCGTATCCCTGTATGCGCAGGAGTTGCGTACGCCTATGCCAGTGTCGGCGAAACGTTTGCAAAAAGTGTGGGAGACGATGCAGCGCTGAAATCTGTCACTTGTTTCAAACCGTGGAAGCAGCATCTATTTCGCGTAAAATTGCGCGAACTCCCGAATAACCCCCAATTTTTTACCGAAAACATGACAATTAAATCTGACAAATGGATACGCCGCATGGCGGCAGAAACCGGCATGATCGAACCGTTCGAGCCGGGTCAGGTGCGTCAGGCCAATGGCCAGAAAATCGTTTCCTACGGCACATCGTCGTATGGCTACGATATTCGCTGTGCCGACGAATTCAAGATTTTCACCAATATCAACAGCACCATTGTCGATCCGAAAAACTTCGACGAAAATTCATTCGTCGATGTCAAAAGCGATGTCTGTATTATCCCGCCGAATTCCTTCGCACTGGCGCGCACGATTGAATACTTCCGCATTCCGCGTAACGTGCTGACGATCTGCCTGGGAAAATCGACGTACGCGCGCTGCGGCATCATCGTCAATGTGACACCGTTCGAACCTGAATGGGAAGGTTACGTAACGCTGGAATTTTCCAACACGACGCCACTGCCAGCGAAGATTTACGCAGGCGAGGGTTGCGCGCAAGTGCTGTTCTTTGAAAGCGATGAAGTGTGCGAGGTGTCGTACAAGGATAGGGGCGGCAAGTACCAGGGTCAGCACGGGGTGACTTTGCCTAAGGCGTGATCCGGTATTCACAGGCGTTCAAATGTGGCCAGACTCGTTTCTGGCCATTTTTTTGCGTTCCGATATCGTATTGAAACTTCATTGCGGTAGATTCCAGCAAATAGGGTGGGATAGCGCTTGATCAGCCCAATATTCAAGCGCAGGTATGTCTAGAAAAGAGGGCGGTACAGTCCCGAGACTATGTTTTTTCCAATGGTGGCAGCTCACTCATGCGCCGGCGCCCAGCTTCTTTTTCCTGATATAACTTTTCATCAGCACGATGCAGTACTTCGTCCACTGATGTGTCACCGCTAAAAATTTCACTCAAACCACCACTGATCCTGATGCCGTTAGCAAAGCCTATTGCAGCGGTTGTTTTCTCAATACTTGCACTTAATCGCTCGATGATGCTGAGAGCCTGATTTTGGTCGGTATGCGGCATGACGATTACAAACTCATCCCCACCAAATCGGGCCGCCATGTCGGGCGCGCGCAATTCTGCTATGCAGGATTGCGCTATTGCTTGTAGCGCTTGATCTCCCATGAGATGACCAAACTGGTCGTTTATTTTTTTGAAATCGTTGATATCGAAAATAAAAACAGCGGTGGGAATCTTGTAGCGGTTGAAAAGTTCGTGCTGATCCTCCAGCATCGCTAAAAGTTTTCGGCGATTGAATAAATTTGTCAGCGGATCGCGCTCACTCAGGGAGCGCAATTGCGTTTCTAGCTCGTGACGTTCGGTGATATTGCTGGCGACCCAAAGGACCGCATCTTCCCCTCTCACCTGAAAATTGAGTGCCTGCACCCGTCCCTCAAACCAAATGACGTTTGAAGGTCCCCCTTCCAGTCCTTTGACATCACTTCCTGCAAGGCCGTATTCAACAATGTGGAGTTGGTGTGATGAGAGGGCCTTTTCGATTTCTTTCGCAAACCACATCGCTTTTTCAGCATGCAATACGTCTTGAAGCGATTTGCCAACCAAGCCGCTGCCATCGTGGTAATAGCGTAAATCACTACCACCGAAAATAGCCGCATAGCAGCCACTGCGAGTAAGGATAAAAGCTGGATCAGGAAGTGCGGCGAGGATATCCGCTAACTGGTCTTCTGAAAACATGGCAACTCAATGATCTAATTAATTTTGAGTAGCTTACCCTAGCATCAGGAAAAAGTTTCTTTTTGGCATGTAAAAAAGTATGTATTCATTCTGAGTTGAGTCGGCGACATCTTGCTCAAGGTGGTCAGGTCGTATGGGTTAACGTTCTATTCGCTCAAAATTCAAGCTCAGATTTAATTTCAGCGGACTGCGAGCCGTTCCTTGCCCATGCTTGAACCGGATATGCCATCAAATATTGTCAAAAACATTGCCAAAAATCATGTTTTTTGCATGAGCATTTAACAAATCTGTAGCAGAATAAGCATCACTTGATTCCCTGACAATTTCACAGATGGGTAGGTGCTTCATGAAGTTCAAGTTTCCTCTGCATATACACCTGTCCACGCTTTTTCTTTTGATGACGCTCGTCATTAGCGGTCTCATTGCCGGTGTCAGTTATCAAATGTCTTATGACATGCTGGAGACGTCAGCGCAGGATCTGACCCAGCGTGCCAGCCGCGAAATTGCCGGTGAGATCAAGGGCATTATCGGCCCGGCCAATACCAGCGTAGAGCTTCTCAGTTATCACCAGCTGACTTCTGCAGAATCGCTGCAGGAGCGTCTTGCCAGCTTTGACGTCTTCCTGCCTGCGTTGGAAAATGACGCGGGCCTGACTTCTCTTTTTATCGGTTACGACACCGGCGACTATTTTTTTGTGCATCGCCTTGATAGCGAGGAGGAGCACATCAAGTACCGCGCTCCCGAAGGGAGCCGCTATCAACTGCGCAGCATTGAGCACGGCAATAGCGCTGTGGAGGGAAAGTACATCTATCTGGATGCGCAGATGCAGGTTCTGGCCGAAGAGGCACACCCGGAATACGCTGCAGAGTTCGATCCACGCCAGCGCGGCTGGTATCGGAGTGCACAGGGTGCTGCGGGCACCATCACGACCGAACCCTATCTTTTTTTCTCGATCGGCAAGGTTGGTCTGACGGTCGCCAAGCGGGCGCAGAATGGCCATGCGGTGATTGCTGCCGACATTCCCCTGTCTGCCTTGGGTGCGGCTTTGCACCGGCAGAAGGTGACACCCTCCAGTCAGTTGGTATTGGTCAGTCGTGATGGCCATGTGGTGGCCTACGAGGATTTGGGGCGGTTGATCGCGGTGCCAGCAAAACCTGGCGCGCAGGGGGAGGCTGTACTTAAGCATCTGGATGATTTCGACATTCCTGCGCTGGCCGGGTCGGTTAGCTCGATTACGAAAAATATGGCATCGCAAGGCATTGCAAGAACGGTTGAGGTGGAAGGCGAGGACTGGCGTGTTTCCGTGTTGCCGATAGCACTCGAAGGCTCCGAGCCCTTATACCTGATGACGGCGATTCCGAAGAGCGAGTTGTTCGCCACTGCGCTGAAAATTCGTTCCGCCTCTATCCTGATTACCCTGCTGGTTATCCTGATTGCGCTGCCTGTGATCTGGTTTGTGGCGCGCGCCATTTCCAAATCGATGCGGATACTTGCCAATGAAGCCGAGGCTATCCGTCAGTTTGAGTTCGATCAGCCTATCGTTTTGCGCTCACATATCAGCGAGGTGAATTCACTGGCCGAAACCATGGACCTAATGAAGAGCACGGTACGCAAGTTTATGGACATGACGCATGCGGTCGCAGCGGAGAACGATTTTGAAAAACTGCTGCCGATGTTGTTACGCGAAACCATGGTCGCCGGCGAGGCGCAGTCAGGTGCACTGTATCTGATAGACGGCGATAAGCTGCTGCCGTTCACGGCGGTGTCGAAAAATGGTGAAGAAGTCAGCCGTGGTTTACATCCCCTGGATTTGGATATGCTGCCGACGAGCTTGCAAACGGCAATCGACCAGCAGCAGGCACAGGATGCAATGCTGACGGCCGACGAAGTGGTAGCTGCGGGTTTGAATGCATTGTGCGAGCAGACAGAGGCGTCATGGATGGTCGCGGTGCCGCTTTGCAATCGGCAGCATGAGTTGCTAGGGCTGATGCTGTTGAAACGCAAGACGCGCATTAGCAGTGCGCAGCTGGCTTTCGTTGGCGCCTTGTCGGATTCCGCCAGTAGTTCGATGGAAACGCGAGGCCTGATCCGCGATCAAAAGGCATTGTTTGAAGCCTTTATACAATTGATCGCAGGGGCGATCGATGCCAAGAGTGCTTATACCGGTGGCCATTGCGCGCGCGTGCCTGAGTTGACCAAGATGCTGGCGCGGGCGGCATGTGTGCAAGACAGCGGCCCCTACGCCGACTTCGATCTGAGCAAGGATGAATGGGAAGCGGTGCATGTCGCCGCATGGCTGCATGATTGCGGCAAGGTGACTACCCCCGAATACATAGTGGATAAGGCCACCAAGCTGGAAACGATTTACGACCGTATCCATGAAGTGCGTATGCGCTTTGAAGTCATCAAGCGCGACGTCGAGATCAATTGCCTGCGCGCGATCGCCGCCGGCGAAAACAAGCAGATCGCAGAGGCAAGGTTGGCTGAAGAGTGGCGCGAGCTGGATGAAGAATTTGCTTTTGTCGCGACGTGCAATGAAGGCGGCGAATTCATGGCGCCAGAAAAGGTAGAGCGCCTGAAGCTGATCGCAGCGCGCACTTGGTTGCGTACGCTGGACGATACGATGGGGATTTCACATGAAGAAAAACAGCGTAAGTCCGCTGGGTCGGGAGCGTCATTGCCGGTAACTGAGCCTTTGATGGCTGACAAGCCTGAGCATTTGTTTGAACGTCGTGCGCAAGACAAGATCGCGCCGGATAATAAATGGGGATTCCGCGTCAAGGCGCCTGAGCTTCTTTACAATCGCGGCGAGCTGCACAACCTGTCCGTCAGTCGCGGGACCTTGTCGGAAGAAGATCGTTACAAGATCAACGAACACATCATGCAGACCATCGTCATGTTGTCGCAATTACCTTTCCCGCGGCATCTGCGTCAGGTACCCGAGATCGCCGGCGGACATCATGAAAAAATGGATGGGACTGGTTATCCGAGGATGTTGAAGCGGGAAGAAATGAGTCCGGTCGCACGGATGATGGCCATCGCCGATATTTTCGAGGCGCTGACTGCTGCAGATCGTCCTTACAAGAAAGGTAAGCCGCTGTCGGAAGCGCTGAAGATCATGGCTTTCATGAGCAAGGATCAGCACATCGATACAGAGCTTTTTACGTTATTCCTGGAGTCAGGTGTCTACCTGGAATACGCACATTGTTATATGACAGCCGAGCAGATAGATGAGGTGAACATCAATGATTATCTGCATAAGGCTGCGGTACAGACAGCGTGAACGACGGATGGCGTCGTCTTAGGAATTCCCTGTCGCTACGCACCGTGCAAATCTGGAATGGAGTACATGATGACTGTGCATCTTGATCACCTTCTGGTGCCATCGCGCAACAAGGTGGCTGCCAGCAAAAATGCTGGCTGAATTGCTGGACCTTCCATGGTCTGAAACTGGAGTAGGGCCGTTTGCACCGGTTTATCTAAACGATGGCTTGACGCTGGACTTCGATGACTGGCGCGATCCGGTGCCATCGATGCATTATTTTTTTCGTGTCAGTCAGGACGAATTCACTGCCATCCTCGCGCGCATCCAGCGTGCTGGCATAGCCTATCGCAGCAAGGTACATGGCCCGGTTGATTACCAAGTCGATACGCTGCATGGCGGCAGTATCGTCTACTGGAATGAGCCCGACGGCCATCAATGGGAAATGCTGACGGTGAGTTATGTCCGTCTGGAGTAATAGCGAAGGACGTGGCGAGTCTGACATTGCCGTCCCGATTTTTGTTTGATGGAACGATGGGCGCTATCATCTACTCTTAAGGTTGTTGGCGAAGCGCAGCGTTTTCGTGTTTGGCTGTTTTAACCCTCAATTCTGCCGAACCATTTTGTTCTGCAGCAACATCTGGAGCACCCATGAAAATCCTTCTTGTTCTGACTTCACACGACCGCCTCGGCGACACTGGCAAGAAAACCGGTTTCTGGCTGGAGGAATTCACCACGCCTTTTTATGTGCTTAAGGACGGTGGTGCAGAAGTGGTGCTTGCCTCGCCCAAGGGCGGTCAGCCGCCGCTTGATCCCAAGAGCGACGGGCCGGATTCGCAGACGGAAAGTACAGAACGTTTTGCCAATGATGTCGCTGCCAGGAAGCAGCTGGCCAGCACGAAGAATCTCTCAGACATGAGGGCGGAGGACTTCGACGGCGTCTTTTATCCGGGCGGCCACGGCCCGATGTGGGATATGCCGGACAATCCGACATCAATCACCTTGCTGGAGGCTTTTGTGCGTGCAGGCAAGCCGGTAGCGGCAGTATGTCATGCCCCGGCGGCATTGGTGAATGTACGCGATGCCAACGGTGACTATCTGGTCAAGGGCCGTAAGGTAACCGGCTTTTCGAACGGTGAGGAAGATGCGGTCGAACTCAGCGACGTAGTGCCGTTCATGCTGGAGGACAGGCTCAGGGAGCGCGGCGGCATTTACAGCAAGGGTGCAGACTGGGCCGCCTATGCAGTAGTGGACGGTCAATTGATCACAGGCCAGAATCCAGCCTCGTCGCAATTGGTCGCCGAGAAGTTGCTTGAGCAGATTCGCAAAGCGTAAGCGTAGGTGTGAAAGTGAATGTGCCACTGGAAAGCCGCGCGCTTTCCAGTGGCGGCAATCAGTTATTTGCGCTTCTCTTCCTTAAATCAAATTGCAGACCTCGCATCTCAAAGACGCAAGCAAGGTCAGCGTCCACGATGCAATTTACTCTTCAGCGCCTTGATGGGATCTTTCTTCGCATCCATTCCTGCGATGGACGTCAGCAAACGTACTGAGTTGTTCCGTATGCTGAATGCATCTACCGTCACAAATGCGCCACTGCCGGTATAGCGCGTGATGACGATGATCTCCGCTTTGCCATCATTGGTCAGATCTGCGAACCTGATTTCTGTCAGTGCACCGTTGCGCGGCCTTACCAGACCGGTGATGAATCGATCATAGGGGTAAGCCGGATCGTTCTTTGCATAGAGTTGCAAGCTGTAGCTGCCGGCACTGCGCGGCTCCAGCATGCCTTCTTCTGCGACGACGGTCATGCCTTGCGGCATGGTCGCGCTGATAGTTCTGTGCTTGTCGGCAGCCTCGGAGGTTACCGTGGTGCCTGCGATCAGCAGGCTGCAAAGCAAGAGCGTAATTTTATGCATTGATGGCGTTTCTTGTAAATTGGCAAGGCTGGTTGACGAGGTATGTGAAGGAATGCTCAAATTTCATGCTACTGATATCGGATGCCACAGCGATCAATCCTGTGCATCCCAAGCGGGATTCCAGACAACTTCCCATAGATGGTGATCCAGGTCCTTGAAGTAGCCCGCGTAGCCACCCCAGAAGGTATCGTGCGGGGCCTTGACGATGGTTGCGCCGGCATCTTTTGCCTGCAGCATCAGTGCATCCACGTCGTCCCTTGATCCGGCATTGTGGCCGATGGTGAAGTCCGTTGCGCTGCTCGGCGTGACGGCGAGGCCGGTATCGTGAGCAATACTTTGGCGTGGCCAGAGGGCGAGTTTCAAGCCGCTTTGCAAATCAAAGAAGGCAACTGCGCCATGTGCGAATTCCTGTCCGATGATGCCGTCTGTTTGCAGGCCAAG
The DNA here is from genome assembly GCF_042665175.1 of Herminiimonas aquatilis. Classification (NCBI taxonomy): domain Bacteria; kingdom Pseudomonadati; phylum Pseudomonadota; class Betaproteobacteria; order Burkholderiales; family Oxalobacteraceae; genus Herminiimonas; species Herminiimonas aquatilis. Next base: position 421,092 of record NZ_JBHTCC010000001.1, on the reverse strand, counting down.
TCCGTCGCGATAGAAACGCAGTGATTTGTCGAGGTCATCGACCCCAAGGGTGATGACGGAGATGCGTGGTTTCATGGCGGGCTCCTTTGCGCGGAAGTGGAATAGTCTGGTTGATGCAGATAGGTGCCGGAAATAAATAATGCAGCACCAGGCTGCATTATTTTATTGTGGTGACGCTATCGATGCGTCAATTTGCGCGTTCTTATTGACGCACGCAATCGACGAAGTAGCCGCGTCGGCCGTCGACTTCACGCGTCACCAAACCGTGGACGTCGGTTTCGAAGCCAGGGAATTTCTCGTTGAAGTCGCGTGCAAAACGCAGGTAATCGACGATGGTCTTGTTGAAGCGTTCACCTGGGATCAGCAAAGGAATACCTGGTGGATACGGCGTCAACAGGATGGACGTCACGCGGCCTTCCAGTTCGTCGATAGGTACGCGATCGATCTCGCGATGCGCCATCTTGGCGAATGCATCCGACGGTTTCATCGCTGGCTGCATGTCGGACAGATACATCTCGGTGGTCAGGCGTGCCACGTCATATGCCTTGTAGAAATCATGTATCTGCTGGCACAGATCGCGCAGGCCGACGCGTTCATAGCGCGGGTTCGCCGCAGCGAATTCCGGCAGGATGCGCCACATAGGCTGGTTCTTGTCGTAGTCGTCCTTGAACTGTTGCAGCGCGGTCAGAAGCGTGTTCCAGCGACCTTTGGTGATGCCGATCGTGAACATGATGAAGAAGGAGTACAGCCCGCATTTTTCAATGATGACGCCGTGTTCAGCCAGATACTTGGTCACGATAGACGCCGGAATACCCGATTCGCCAAACTTGCCGTCGAGTGACAAGCCAGGATTGACGATGGTTGCCTTGATCGGATCGAGCATATTGAAGCCCGGTGCCAGATCGCCGAAGCCATGCCAGGTATCTTCGGCGCGTATCATCCAGTCGTCTTGCGTCCCTATGCCTTCTTCGCTGAAGGTGTCCGGTCCCCAGACCTTGAACCACCAGTCGGCCTGGCCCCATTCTGCTTCGATCTTGCGCATGGCGCGGCGGAAGTCGAGTGCCTCAAAAATACTTTCTTCTACCAGCGCGGTGCCGCCTGGTGCTTCCATCATGGCAGCAGCAACGTCGCAGGACGCGATGATCGAATACTGCGGCGAGGTCGATGTGTGCATCAAGTACGCTTCATTGAAGGCATCCTGATCCAGCTTCACTTTCTCGGATTCGCGCACCAGAATTTGCGATGCCTGCGACAGGCCGGCCAGCAATTTGTGTGTCGATTGCGTCGAGAAAATCATCGACTCTTTGGCGCGCGGACGGTCTTTGCCGATCGCGTGCATGTTTTTGTAAAAATCGTGGAACGTCGCATGCGGCAGCCAGGCTTCATCGAAATGCAGCGTATCGATTTCGCCATCCAGCATGTCTTTCAGCGTTTCGACGTTGTAGATCACGCCGTCGTAAGTCGATTGCGTGATCGTCAGGATACGTGGCTTCTTGTTGACGGCTTCGCGCGCAAAGGGATTGGCTTCGATCTTCTTGCGGATGTTTTCCATCGTGAACTCGGCCAATGGAATTGGGCCGATGATGCCGAGGTGATTACGGGTCGGCATCAGGAATACCGGAATCGCGCCGCACATGATGATCGAATGCAGAATCGATTTGTGGCAGTTGCGATCAACGACCACGATGTCGCCGGGCGCGACTGTCGAGTGCCAGACCATCTTGTTCGAGGTCGATGTGCCGTTTGTCACGAAGTAGCAATGATCGGCGTTGAAGATACGCGCAGCATTACGTTCGGATGCGGCGACCGGGCCGGTGTGATCGAGCAACTGGCCGAGCTCTTCGACCGCGTTGCAGACGTCGGCGCGCAACATGTTTTCACCAAAGAATTGATGGAACATCTGGCCGATAGGCGATTTCAGAAAAGCGACGCCGCCCGAGTGGCCAGGGCAGTGCCATGAATATGAGCCATCTTGCGCGTAATGAACCAGCGCGCGGAAAAATGGCGGCGACAAGCCATCCATGTAGGATTTGGCTTCGCGGATGATGTGGCGTGCGACGAATTCCGGCGTATCTTCAAACATGTGAATGAAGCCGTGCAGTTCGCGCAGGATGTCATTCGGAATGTGGCGTGAAGTGCGTGTTTCGCCATACAGATAAATCGGGATGTCGGCATTCTTGTGGCGAATTTCTTCCACGAAAGCGCGCAGCGATTTCAGCGCGTGATCGGTTTCTTCAAACGAGCCTGCGCCGAATTCCTCATCGTCGATAGACAGGATGAAAGCGGATGCGCGCGATTGCTGCTGCGCGAATTGCGACAGGTCGCCATAACTGGTGACGCCCAGCACTTCCATGCCTTCTTTTTCCATCGCATCGGCGAGCGCGCGGATGCCAAGGCCCGAGGTATTTTCGGAACGAAAATCTTCATCAATGATGACGATGGGAAAACGGAATTTCATGCAGTCTCCAAGACGACGGAAGTGGTACCCATTGGGCACCTAATAAGGAAAGCGAATTTTCGCAGATATATACAGAATTTGGGGAGAAAAAGCCGCGGATCTGGTGAACTACGGCCCCTTGTTACCAGAGTGATACGACAGGAATGGTCACTAGTGTCGCGCGTGAGCGTGACGGCGGTATGACAAAAACTTTGGCTCAAGCTCAGTCTTGGCCGATACGGTCATAGGTAATGTAAGCGTAATCGAAACCATTCGCCTCGGAATGATGTTCCTCATGCGCTACTTCCTGCCATTCTTTGAGGTCTATCGCCGGGAAAAATGCATCGCAGTTGAAGCTCTTGCCTATCTTGGTCACGATCAGGCGGTCGGTGGCCGCGAGCGTATCGGCGTAAATCTGCGCGCCGCCGATGATGAACGCCTGCTGATTGCCTATCAGTTCTTTGGCCGCAGCAATTGAGGTCACGGCTTCCACGCCGGCATGTTGCCAGTCGGGATTACGCGTAATGACAATATTGCGGCGGTTCGGTAAAGGTCGGCCGATGGAATCGAAGGTCTTGCGCCCCATGATGATGGTGTGCCCGGAGGTCGTGCGCTTGAAGTGCGCCAGATCTTCCGGCAAATGCCAGGGCAGGGTGTTGTTGATGCCGATGCCATTATTGGTATCGGTAGCGACGACGATGGTCAGGTGTGCAGGCATGTGATTCGTTCAGGGAACAGGATTAAACCGCCATCGGCGCAGTCAGTGGCGCGTGATGTTCGTAGTTTTCGAGGCTGAAATCGCCGGGTTCGAGTTTTTCCAGCCATTCCGGTTCGTATTTGCCAGTAGTGGCGTAATCAGGGATGCGATCCGACAACACCAGCTTAGGGGCTGCATATGGTTCGCGCGTCATTTGTTCATTCAACATATCCAGATGATTTTCATAGATATGTGCATCGCCGATGAAGTAAGTGAACCACTTCGGCTTGTAGCCGGTCAGGCGTCCGACTACGTGCAGCAAAGCTGCCGCTTCCGCCAGATTGAAAGGCGTTCCGAGGCCGAGATCATTGCTGCGGATGTACAGGCACAGCGAAATCTCTTTAGTCGTCGCATTCGGGATGAATTGATACAGCAAATGACAGGCAGGCAGTGCAATCGCGTCGAGGTCGGCGCAGTTCCAGCCGTGGAACAGGATGCGGCGACTGCCAGGATTGTTGATGATGGTATCCAGACAATCACGTAGCTGATCGATTGCCTTGTACATCAAGACTTTGTCGACGCCGTCGTCGCTGACCGCCGAGACCAGGCGAAAACCGCGTTTTTGCGCATCCTTGATTTGGTCTTTGTTATCAGCATCCAGCAATTTGTAGGCTGGCCATTGGCGCCATTGCACGCCGTACACCGGGCCCAGATCGTCGTCACCTAGGCGATACGGATTTGCCAGCCATTCGGCGTTTTCATTCGCATTCTGATCCCAGACCTTGCAACCCAGCGCGCGGAATTCGGCGGCGCTGCGGCTTGCACGCAAAAAGCCGATCAACTCGCCGATGACCGATTTGAACGCCAGGCGCTTGGTAGTGATCGCTGGGAAACCGTCTTTTTGCAGATCGAAACGCAGCATCGCACCGGGAATACTGATGGTGCGGATGCCGGTACGATTTTCCTGCCAGGTTCCGGAGTCGAGGACGGTCCGCACCAGGTCAAGATATTGTTTCATGCATAGTCCGTTTGTGATTTTTGTTGGCAGCGGAACATAGGTATCCCCATATTCCGTAGAAAACCGCTATTTTAACTGAACGGGCCGATAGACAGACGAGCCGGCCAGATCGAGTTTAATGCTGACCGAACTGCAGCGCGGCGAGACTGGCGTACAAGCCGCCAGCGGCAACCAGCGATGCATGCGTGCCGGTTTCGACAATGCGGCCGTGTTCCATCACGATGATGCGGTCGGCACGTTTGACGGTTGCCAGTCTATGCGCGATGACCAGTGTGGTGCGGCCGACCATCGCCGCTTCCAGTGCGCCTTGCACCAGACGCTCGGATTCAGCATCCAGCGCGCTGGTGGCTTCGTCGAGCAAGAGTAGAGGCGGGTTTTTCAACAAGGCGCGGGCGATGGCGATGCGCTGGCGTTGGCCGCCTGACAGGCGCACGCCACGCTCGCCGAGGAAGGAGAGATAGCCTTCCGGCAGGCGTTCAATGAATTCGTGGGCGGCGGCAAGTTTCGCAACCGCGATGACTTCGTCGTCGGTGGCATTGGGACGGCCGTAGCGTATGTTCTCCATCGCATTGGCAGAGAAGATCACGGTGTCTTGCGGCACGATGCCTATCGTGTTGCGCAAATCGTGCAGATCGAGCTGACGGATATCGATGCCGTCGAGTTCGATCACGCCTTCCTGTGGATCATAAAAACGCAACAACAACTGGAACAGCGAAGTCTTGCCGGCACCGGACGGGCCGACGATCGCGACCGTTTCGCCAGCCTTGATTGCGACCGACAGATTGGACAGGGCCGGTGTCAATGGACGCGACGGATAGTGGAAAGTCACCAGATCCAGTGCCAAGGCAGCGCCATTGGCACGCCGCGGTGGCAATGTGACTGGCGATACCGGTGACGAGATAGGCGACTGCACGGCCAGCAATTCCAGCAGGCGTTCGGTTGCACCCGCAGCCCGCTGCGCATCGCCCATCACTTCAGAGAGCGCGCCGATCGCGCCGGCGACTATGGCCGAGTATAAAATGAACTGGCCCAACTCGCCGCCGCTCATCGTGCCGTTGATGACCGCATGGGCACCCAGCCACAACACGAAAACGATGGCGCCAAAAATCAGCAGGATCGCGATCATCGTCAGCATGGAGCGCGCGCGTATGCGGCGCATTGCCGTCTTGAACGCTGCTTCCACGGTTTTGCCGAAACGACTGGATTCAATCTCTTCATGTGTGAAGGCCTGGACAGTCGGCATGGCGTTCAGGATTTCACCTGCCAGCGCTGATGCATCGGCAACCCGGTCCTGGGAATCACGCGACAGCGTGCGCACGCGCCGACCGAACCATACGATGGGCAAGACCGTTGCGATCAGCATCACCACAATAATCGAGGACAGTTTGATGCTCGTCACGAACAGCATCACGAGGCCGCCGATGAACAACAGCACATTGCGCAAAGCCATCGATATGCTGGTGCCGATCAGGGTTTGAATCAGCGTCGTATCGGTGGTGATGCGCGACAGGACTTCACCGCTTTGTGTGGTTTCAAAAAACTGCGGGCTCTGTGTCACCACATGCGAATAGACGGCGCTGCGTACATCTGCAGTCACGCGTTCACCCAGCCACGAGACCATGTAAAAACGGGCAGCAGTGGCGACCGCCAGTATGCAGGCGACACCGAACAATGCGAGGAAGTAGGTATTGATGCTCGCGGTGTCGTGGATGCCATTGGCACCGAAACCGAGATCAATCATCTGGCGGAATGCATACGGAATTGTCAGCGTCGCCGCTGCAGCAACCACCAGGGCAAGGCCTGCCAGTGCAAACTGCTTTCCATAAGGGCGTAGAAATGTCAGGAGTCCGCGCAAAGTGGCGATACTGCCTTTTTGTAATTCTCTGGACGTCGTCGGGATCATGGTTCACTGCTTTACTTAAAATAATGCGAATTCAAGGCGTGATCTTGGCAGGATCATCGATAGGCGCGCACATGCGTACTTGTTTTGCGTGATAAGGTTATCGCACTGTGCTTGCCACGTTGCCTAAGCAGGTCAGTCCCGCTGCATCGTGGGCATAGCTTAGCACCAGTCACCCCAGGTATTTTGCAAGTCTTACCGGTAATGACGGTAGAAATGACATTGTTTTCACTGCATTTGCACTGGCTTGCGATGCCATATGGGGATGGTATCGCAGCGAACAAGCTTTGCTTGATTAAACCGGCAGATTTGAGCGGATAGTGAGGAACGCACAAGCCTGTGCATAGTCAGACCGATATCATCGAATCATCCATCTGCAACATCCAACAATAGGGAGCAGCCAGCTTGGCACAATTTATTCAACTCGTAGAACAACGCAAACAATCCGTTGAAGATGAACTCCTGGCAGGTTTGACTGCGCCGCAAGCGACGACTTCACCGAAGTATTTATACGATGCGTTGGGTTCCAAATTGTTTGAAGCTATTTGCGAACTGCCGGAATATTATCCGACTCGTACCGAGGCTGAAATTTTCCACAAGCATGCGCAAGAGATTGCAGATGCTTGCGGTACTGGCGCGACCCTGATTGACCTCGGCGCCGGTAATTGCGCGAAGGCTGCGAGTCTTTTCCCATATTTGCAGCCGACGCAGTATGTTCCTGTCGATATCTCCATCGATTTTTTAAGCGATGCTGTGAGTCGGTTGCAGCAGCGGTTTCCGGCTATCGACATGGTGGGCGTGGGCACGGATTTTTCCGCTGGTCTGGTATTGCCGGAAACGGTACGTAGCGCGCAGCGCCTGTTTTTTTATCCGGGCTCGTCGATAGGCAATTTCACACCGGATGAAGCACTGATATTTTTGCGGCAGATCAAAGCCGCTTGCGAGCAGGACGGGGCGAAGGGCGGTGGTTTGCTGATCGGCGTTGATCTGGTCAAGGAAAACACGATACTCAGTGCGGCGTATGATGATGCCCTGGGTGTGACAGCGTCCTTCAATCTGAATTTATTGCAGCATCTGAATCGTTTGCTGGATGCTGATTTTGATGTGCGCGAATGGCGCCATCGTGGATTTTTCAACGAAAAATTGAGCCGCGTTGAAATGCATCTGGAGGCCGCGTCAGATCAGACTGTGCGTTGGCCAGATGGTGTGCGACGCTTTGAGCGTGGCGAGCGGATACACACCGAGAATAGTTATAAATACTCGCGTCAGGGTTTTATCAGTTTGTTGAATGCAGCCGGATTCGGGAATGTGACCACCTGGAGCGATCCGCAGCAGTGGTTTATGGTGTGTCATGCGCGGCTGGTTTGAGATAGAAGGCTTGGATAGAAGACTTGTGATGCGGGTTGGAACGCTGGATGGGCTGAGCGGTCGAATCGCTTCAGTAGTTGTCTTTGGCAGCTCCGTTTTGCCGGCCATCAAGAGCAGGATGAATTTAAACAAGTAGTGTCTCGTGATCAATGTCTCACCTTCAACATTATGGAACATCATGAACGTACAGACAGAACGCCTATACCTCAGTGAGTCGCATGATTTGTCCTTGCGCTTTGAAACGGTACGCGCGCATTCGGTTGCGCTAGCTGAACCCTTGTCGGAAGAAGATTGTTGTGTGCAGTCGATGCCGGATGCCAGCCCGATCAAATGGCATTTGGCACACACGACCTGGTTTTTTGAAACCTTTATTCTCGAACGTTTTGAGTCAGACTTTCAGCCTTATCATCCCGCCTTCCGCGTTCTCTTCAATTCCTATTACAACGGGATTGGTGACAAACATGCACGTGCGCAACGCGGCTTGCTGACGCGCCCGCCATTTGCCGATGTGTTGAATTACAGGCGCGAGGTGGATGCTCGTATGCTGGCGGTGCTGCGGAATCCGCTGCTTACCGATGTCCAGGTCGAGCTGGGGAATTTACTGGAACTTGGCTTGCAACATGAGCAGCAACACCAGGAATTGATGATGACGGACGTCTTGCATTTGCTGTCATGCAATCCATTGAAGCCGGCTTATACCGAAATGCCGCGCCTGGTTGCAAAACCCTCAGCAGAATTGCAGTGGTTAACCTTCAATGGTGGCGTGGTGCAAATCGGACATGACGATCAAGGCTTCTGTTTCGATAATGAGATGCCGGTACACAGACAATTTCTGGAACCGTATGCGCTTGCATCACGTTTGGTTACCAACCGCGAATATCTGGCTTTTGTGGAATCTGGAGCCTACGGAAATCCCGCTGTGTGGCTTTCGGAAGGATGGGATTGGGTGCAGGCCCAGCAACTCACGCATCCTTTGTACTGGCAACAGTGCGGTGATGGCGATGCTGCGACATGGCATGCGTTTTCCCTGCATGGATTGCAGGCACTGAACCTTGATGCGGCAGTCACCCACATTGCTTACTTTGAGGCAGATGCGTATGCGCGCTGGGCTGGCGCACGTTTGCCGACGGAGGCTGAGTGGGAACACGCTGCAATGCTGGCATTGCCTTCGGACGACGCACAGAAAGACTGCATGCAATTTTTCGGCAATTGCTGGCAATGGACGGCCAGCAGTTATTCAGCCTATCCCGGCTATGCCACTGCCGCTGGCGCATTGGGTGAGTACAACGGCAAGTTCATGTCCAACCAGTATGTGTTGCGCGGCTCATCCTGCGTCACGCCGGATGGCCATAGCCGTGCGACCTATCGAAACTTTTTCCCGGCGACGGCGCGCTGGCAGTTTTCCGGCATACGTTTGGCACGATAGGCTTGTGCCGGTTGACTCGCGAGGCTTGACCGAAGCAGAGTATTTCGCAGCAAGACCGCAAGTTGACAATAAAAAAGCCGCTGATCTCAGCGGCTTTTTCTTGAGTGCACATGATTACTGTGCGGACAGTGCAATATCGCGATTGACTGCGCTCAATACCGCGCGGAACGATGCGGTCACGATATTCCCATCGATACCGACGCCAAAACGTGTGCTGCCATTGTTCACGCGCAGTTCGACATAGCTGGCCGCATTGGCGCTGGCACCAGCACCGATCGCGTGTTCATGAAAATCCATCAGTTTGATATCCAGTCCCAATGCATTGATGAAGGCATCGATAGGGCCGTTGCCGGTACCTTGTACAGAGAGTGCTTTTCCGTCTTTTTCAAGATCGACCTTGATTTGCACTTCACCACTTTTTGTATCGTCGATGTGGTGACCGCGATATTGATACGGCGTTACCGCATTCAGATATTCACTGTTGAAGACTTTGTGGATGTCTGTCGCTGCGACTTCGCCACCAGTTTCGTCGGTGATGCGTTGTACGGCCCGGCTGAATTCGATTTGCAGGCGACGTGGCAAGACAAGACCGTATTCCTGCTCCAGCAAATACGTCATGCCTCCTTTTCCTGATTGACTGTTGATACGAATGACCGCATCGTAACTACGTCCCAGATCCGCTGGATCTACCGGCATGTAAGGGACTTCCCAAATGCCATTCGGATCCTGCTTGGCAAAACCTTTCTTGATCGCATCCTGATGCGAGCCAGAGAAAGCGGTGTAGACCAAATCGCCAACATAAGGATGACGTGGGTGTACTGGAATCTGGTTGCACTCTTCCACGCACTGACGCACGGCATCGACATCGGAAAAATCCAAATCTGGTTTGATCCCTTGCGAATAAAGATTGAGCGCAAGCGTGACCAGATCGACGTTGCCAGTACGCTCGCCATTTCCGAACAAGCAGCCTTCGATCCTATCCGCACCAGCCATCACGCCGAGTTCAGCGGCGGCAACGGCGCAACCGCGGTCATTGTGCGGGTGCAGGCTCAGCACGATAGAGTCGCGACGCGCAATATTGCGATGCATCCATTCGACTTGATCAGCATAAACGTTGGGCGTGCTGGCTTCTACGGTGCCGGGCAGGTTGAGGATCATCTTGCGTTCAGGTCTCGGCTGCCAAGTCGCCGAGACTGCGTCACAGATCTCTTTTGCGTAGTCGAGTTCGGTCATGCTGAAGGCTTCCGGCGAATACTGAAATACCCATTCAGTTTCTGGATGCGCGTCGGTCAATTCCTTGATCAATTTGGTGCCCGCAACCGCCATTGCTTTGACTTCATCCTTGGACATATTAAAGATGATTTTGCGGAATGAAGGCGCAGTCGCGTTGTACATGTGGACTATGGCGCGACGCGCACCGACCACGGATTCAACCGTGCGGCGAATCAAGTCTTCACGCGCTGGCGACAGGACCTCAATCGTGACATCGTCGGGAATACGTTTTTCTTCGATCAGTCTGCGTACAAAGTCAAAATCGGTTTGCGAAGCAGAAGGGAAGGCCACTTCGATCTCTTTCAGGCCGATTTGCACCAGCATATCGAAGAAGCGCAATTTCTTGGCGTGATCCATCGGTTCGATCAGTGCTTGATTACCGTCGCGGAGATCGGTGCTCATCCAGATCGGTGCTTTGCTAATCACCTGATTGGGCCAGGTACGATCGGTCAAACGGACAGGTTCAAAGGCGCGATATTTTTGCTCTGGGTTAGACAACATCATGATGTGTTTTCCTTGCTTTGCTATTTTTTAAAATTGGGAATATCCGTTGTGGCAACAGGCTACCTGACTTGCCACGCGACGCGAGGCCAGGTAATCGATCGGTAGTAATAGCAAAGCACGCGCACAGGCCATCACGGCGGAAAGAGCGCCAGCGATGAACGATGCAGGAAGGGCCTTGATAGTCATTTTTCGGGTGAAACCTTGGTGTTTTTTGAGGTCCGGTGATTAACACCGGCAGGTACATCAGTGCAGTGCGCAGCGCGCGACGATCAGTTTAATCGTAGCGATAGTAGTAGCGTTGCTAGCAGGGCGCTGGCAGCGTACGAGGTCGTGCGGAATTGAAAATGTGTCGAGGACATCTCGCTAATGTAGGTGATCGCGGCCGCCCTTGTCAAGTTTCCGCGATGTCACCAAAGGCGATTGCAGATACGACAACATTCATCACGGTGTCCTGGAATATCCGTTTACCTTGGTCGTTGCCGGCTGCGCCCGCTGCCACCATCAAAGGCAGAAAATGGTCCGGATGCGGCTGTACGTCGCGCGCATTCGGCGCATCTTGCCAGTGCTGCAACAGTGTATTGCGCGTTGTTTCGGGCTTGGTCGCCACGTCGGCCAGCCAGTCATCGAAATGTTCGGATGCTTCCTTAAATGCAGGATTGAAGCCGCGCATATTGTGAAAGCTCATACCGCTGCCAATGATCAACACACCCTCGCTGCGCAAAATCTGCAGCGCTTCGCCTGCACGTATATGCGTAGCTGGGTCCAGTCCTTTTTTCATCGATAGTTGTACGACCGGTATATCCGCATCCGGAGCCATCACTTTCAACGGGATGAAGACGCCATGATCCCAGCCGCGCTGCGTATCAACATGTGCCGTCAAACCTGCCTTGGTCAGCAGATTTTGGACGCGTGCAGCGAGTTCAGGCGCCCCCGGTGCCGGATAGCTTAATTGGTAAGTGTGTGCGGGGAAACCGTGATAATCGTAAATCAGCGGCGGTTGCGGATGGGCGCCCACGGTGAATTCGTTCTCTTCCCAATGGCCCGAAATAATCAGGATCGCTTCTGGGCGTGCGCCTACAGTCATGATCAAATTGCGCAAAAAATCTGCCATGTGATCCCACATATGCGGATCGCCCGGCCAGTCCATGAAAAAACACGGCCCACCGCCATGCGGGATGAAGAAGGTCGGAAGCGGTTTTGGCATGTATTTTCGCTGAGGTTTATGAAGCAGATTCTTCTCCGCTTTATAGGTATCAAGATGATGCCTTAAAACGGATGCTGTTGAAGAGCATCATCCTTGCTGATTAGCAGTTACCTTTTTTGGCTTGACCAGGAGGGCAGTGACCACCGTTCTTATGATTGCCCGATTTCCATCCACCTTTATTTAACTGCCATTGACCATTGCGCTGATGCCATTCCGGAGATTCATAGACATAGCCTGATCGTTCGCGTTCCCAGTGACCATCCGACCATACATGTGTATGTCCATTCCAATTCCAGTAACCAGGCGCCCATACATAACCGCTACGTGGCGAAGGCATAGGTTCATACCGCAACGGCGGCGGTGCCGTGCCGATATTAACGGAAACGCTGACTTCTGCTATGGCTTGAGTTGGTGCGATGGCAGTGGCACTGATAAGAAAGGCAGTGCAAATAAGCAGGTGCTTCATGAATATTCTCCTTGTTATGTGCGCTTTCAATATAGCGCATAAACCAGAAAAGTCGCTAGCTGCTGCATTTCCTTACAAAGGTTACCGACGTAAAAAAGCCGGACCACTTTTGGCCCGGCTTTTTGTTTATGGTTATAGCTTGATCAGCTATTAACGCTCGCCGAAAGGACGACGTGTTGCACCGCCTGCATCGCTGGTACGTGGACCTTTGTTGTAGCCACCGCCATCGTTGCGTGGAGCATTCGGTTTGCTGAATGTGCGTTGACCTGGTTTAGCCGCGTTGCCACGGTTGTCGCCTGGTTTCCAGCCGCCTGGTTTGTGATTCGAACGTGGCGCCGAGGCCGTACGTTTTGGCTCAAAACCTTCGATTACCGAGACAGGGATCAATTGCTTGATGAAACGCTCGATGCGTTTGACGTTCATGCTTTCTGCATGATTGACCAGCGAAACCGCGATACCGTTACGGCCAGCGCGACCGGTACGACCGATACGGTGAACGTAGTCTTCCGGGAATTTCGGCAGATCGTAGTTGAACACGTGCGTGATCGCAGGAACGTCGATACCGCGTGCAGCAACGTCGGTTGCAACCAGGACGCGGATTTGACCGCGACGCAGGCCGTCAAGTGTACGATTACGTGCGCCTTGATGCATGTCGCCATGCAGCGCAGCAGCAGCGAAGCCGGCGATGTTCAAACGATCAGCAATCGTGTCTGCATCGCGCTTGGTCGCGGTGAAGACAACAGCCTGGTCCATGGTTTCGTCACGCAGCAGATGATCGAGCAGGCGATTCTTGTGCGACAGATCGTCGACAAAATGTACGCCTTGCTTGATGTTTTCGTGCTTGGTGGCTGAGCCGGCAATCTGGATGACCAAAGGGTCTTTAGTGATGCGTTTAGCCATGGTGCCGACGGTGCCGTCGAGCGTTGCCGAGAACAGCATGGTTTGACGACCTTCTGGTGTTGCTGCCACGATTTTTTCGATGTCATCGATAAAACCCATGTCCAGCATGCGATCAGCTTCGTCCAGTACCAAAATTTGCAATTCGGAGAAATCGATTTTGCCCGATTCCATGTGGTCGATCAAACGACCTGGCGTAGCAACCAGGATCTCCGGGTTCTTTGCCAATAATTGCATTTGTTTTGGGTAAGGCATGCCGCCCAGGATCGAAATAGCTTTGACACGCTTCATGAACGCGCCGTACTTGTCGGTCGAAGTGGTGACTTGCAAAGCCAGTTCGCGGGTTGGGGTCAACACCAGCATTTTTGGTTGAGCAGCTTTAAAGCGTGGGCGATCGCCGCGTGAGCGTGCCGATTGCGCTTCCTGATTTGGCGTTCTGCCGCCTTCAGGTGCTTGTTGTTCTGATTGAACTGCAAACTTGTGCAGAGCAGGCAGCATGAATGCCGCTGTCTTGCCGGAGCCTGTTTGCGACGAGACCATCATGTCACGGCCTTCGATCGCAGCAGGAATCGCTTGTGCTTGCACGCCTGTAGGGGCGGTGTAGCCGGATTCAGTCAATGCCTTGATGATGGACGCGTGGAGGCCTAGTGATTCAAATGTCATTATTTTCTTTCGTATAAAGCAGCGCTGCAGGATCTAGCCTGGATCGTGTCCAAGTGGAGACTGCGAAATGCGCAAAAATGCAAAGCTAACCAACGAAACAGAAACAGCTGTGAAAACTCTGAGAGATTTCGGCACAAAAGCTTTGCGCCGGGACGGTGTATAAACTTCAACACCTGAAGGCGGGAGGGCTTTATCGTTAATGCTAACGGTTCGCGATGCTACAAAGTGCAATGCCTGTTGCAAAGCACAGCGCGCATTGTAGTACAGAACGTGGGCGATGTCGAGTCATTCGCTGCAATGCACTGAAAAAGAGCGGCGGTACACGCGATCAATCGATAAAAAAAGCGGCAGAATCTCTGCCGCTTTTTGATTCATTGCATCGGACAATCGCTGGTTTCGAATGCCCTGCAATGCAAGCAAGAATTTAGTCCCCGCCCATGCCGCCGACGACATGCGAGAAGCCGCCATCGACATAGGTGATTTCGCCGGTAATGCCGCTGGACAGATCCGACAGCAGGAAGGCGGATGCATTGCCGATATCTTCCTGCGTCACATTGCGACGCAAAGGCGCATGTTCCTTGACGAAATTGAGTATCTTGCCGAAGTCCTTGATGCCGCTGGCGGCCAGGGTCTTGATCGGGCCGGCCGAGATGCCGTTGACACGTATGCCTTTGGGGCCCAGGGATTCGGCCATGTAGCGTACGCTGGCTTCCAGCGATGCTTTTGCCAGTCCCATCGTGTTGTAGTTAGGCAGGGCGCGGATGGCACCGAGATAGCTCAGGGTCAGCAATGCAGCGTTCGGGCTCAGCATCGGCAATGCAGCTTTGGCCATTGCCGGGAAGCTGTAAGCCGAAATGTCATGCGCAATCTTGAAGCCTTCGCGTGACAAACCTTCGAGGAAGTCGCCGCCAATCGCTTCGCGCGGCGCAAAGCCGATCGCGTGTACCAGGCCGTCGAGCTGGTCCCACGATTTGCCCAGATCAGCGAACAAGGCCGTGATCTGTTCATCGCTGCCGACGTCGCAATCGAAAATCAGGGTGCTGTCGAATTCTTTGGCGAACTCGGTAATGCGATCCTTGAAGCGCTCACCGACATAGGTAAACGCCAGTTCGGCGCCTTCACGTTTGCAGGCTTCTGCGATGCCGTAAGCGATGGAGCGGTTCGATAACAAACCGGTGATGAGAATTTTTTTGCCTTGCAAGAATGCCATGAACGACTCCAGTGGTTCTTAGGGAATGGGTGTGGAATGGGCAAGATTGTAGGGGCTGACGGGAACAACAGCAACTTTTGTGACAATTCTCTGCTTTTCTTCTGGCTTGAACGGCGCATTCGCTGCTCACCGGCGCGCTTGGCTGTGGGTGTTTCTGTAGAATAGCCGGAACGACAACATGAGCATCCTGTATCAAGTACAGGATTGCCCGGCTGGCAAACATCATTCACGACAGGCGCATGGTTAAATCAATTTACGCATTTTTGCTGCTCTGTTTCATGGCGCAAGGCAGCGCTGCTTTTGCCGCTCACGCATTCTCTCTATATGACACGCCGAAATATCCGGCGGGCTTTACCCACTTCGATTACGTCAATCCCGATGCGCCCAAAGGCGGTGAGCTGTTTCTCGCCAATCCCGACCGTCGTAGCAGCTTCGACAAATTCAATCCCTATTCTTTAAAGGGTGTGGCCGCAGCGGGTGCATCGAACCTGATGTTTGAAACGCTGGCCGTGAGTTCCGGCGATGAAGTCGCGACCATGTACGGTTTGCTGGCAGATGACATGGTGCTGGCGCCGGACAGGTTGGCGATGACGTTTCACATCAATCAAAAAGCGCGTTTCAATAACGGCGATCCGGTGCTGGCGGCCGACGTCAAATATTCATTCGATACCTTGATGGAAAAAGGCGCGCCGCAATTCAAATCCATCTTTTCCGAGGTGAAGCGTTGTGTGGTCGTCGATGAGCGCACGGTGCGCTTCGAATTCAAGTCGCTGAATCATGAACTGCCGTTGATAGTCGGCAGTGTGCCGGTGTTCTCGCGCAAATGGGCGGCGGGCACCGCGTTCGATCAGATTCAATTGACGCCGCCTATCGTCAGCGGCCCGTACTTGATTGATCGCTACGACACCGGCCGCTCTATCAGCTACAAATTGAATCCGGATTACTGGGGCGCGAATATCCCGACCCGAAAAGGCACGTTCAATTTTGCGCGTATCAACTATCGTTTTTATAAAGACGATGTCGCCAAGCTGGAGGCCTTCAAGGCAGGCGAGTTTGATCTGGTAGTTGAATACAGTGCCAAGAACTGGGCGCGTAGTTACAAGGGCCCCAAATTTACCAGCGGCGAAATCATCAAGCGCGAACTGACGCATTCCAACGGTGCCGGCATGCAGGGCTTCGTGATGAACTTGCGCCGGCCGCAGTTCCAGGATGTGCGTGTGCGTCGTGCTCTCGACCTCGCGCTAGATTATGAATGGATGAACCGGCAGTTGTTCTTCGGTTCCTACAAGCGGATTTACTCCTTCTTCAATAACAGCCCGATGGCGGCGACCGGCTTGCCCTCGGCCGATGAACTGAAGTTATTGGAGCCGCTGCGCGACAAACTTGATCCCGTTGTATTTGGTCCTGCGCCTATCCCGCCGAATACTGATGCGCCGCGCTCACTGCGAGCGAATTTGCTCGAGGCGGTAGAACTGTTCCGTCAAGCTGGCTGGACTTATCGTGATGGCGCTTTGAGCAATGCCAAGGGCGAGCCGTTTGCATTTGAAATTATTGATGACCAGTCTGCACTATCGCGTGTGATTAGCGTCTATATCCGCAATCTGGAGAAGCTCGGCATACAGGTCACGCAGCGCACTGCCGATTTTGCATTGGTGCAAAAACGCATGGATGAGTTTGATTTCGACATGACCAGCATCCGCTTCCCGGATGTCAGCAGCCCCGGCAATGAAATGTTCGATATGTTCGGCTCCAAGGCTGCCGATGAAAAAGGTTCGAGCAATGCGTGGGGCTTGAAAGATGCTGCGGTGGACCGGCTGGTCGAAAAACTGGTGGCCGCCGACAGTCGTCAGCAACTGGTTGCGGCCGCGCGTGCGCTGGATCGTGTTCTGCTGCATAAACACATCGTCGTGACGCACTGGTATTCATCCACGCATCGCGTCGCGTATCGCGACCGCTTCGGCATTCCTGCGACTGCGCCGCTTTACTATCAGGCCGATCCGTATGTGATATCAACCTGGTGGCAACAGAAAGCAAGATGAGGATGCTGCGATGAATATCTGGTCTTACATAATCAAGCGCGTGCTGCTGATGCTGCCGACTCTACTCGGCGTGGTCGCAATCACATTCGCCGTGATTCAATTTGTGCCGGGTGGACCGGTCGAGCAGGCGCTGATTGAATTGAAAGGGCAGGTCGGTGCAGGAGAAGCGACCGGCGGGGGCGCTTCGCAATATCGCGGGCGGCAGGGCATAGATGCCGAGCGCGTGGCAGAGATCAAGGCGCTGTATGGCTTCGACAAGCCCGCGACCGAACGCTTCTGGCAAATGCTGAAAGGCTTCGCCACCTTCGATCTGGGAAAAAGTTTTTACCATCACAAGGATGTGTGGGAACTAGTCGTCTCCAAGCTGCCGGTGTCGATCACGCTGGGTTTGTGGACCTTCTTCCTGACTTATTTTATTTCAGTGCCGCTAGGTATCGCGAAGGCAGTGCGTGAAGGCAGTCGTTTTGATTCCATCACCAGCATGCTGGTGTTGGTGGGTTATTCGATTCCCGGTTTTATCCTCGGCGTGTTCTTGTTGGTGATGTTTGGTGGCGGCAGTTTTGTGCAATGGTTTCCGCTACGCGGCTTGACGTCGGATGATTGGGAGCAGATGTCATGGATAGGCAAGGTACTTGATTATCTGTGGCACATCACCTTGCCAGTGACGGCATCGGTGGCCGGATCGTTTGCGGTGATGACGATGCTGACCAAGAACACATTTCTCGAAGAAATACGCAAACAATATGTGTTGACTGCGCGCGCCAAGGGACTGAGTGAAAATGCTGTGCTGTACAAGCATGTGTTTCGCAACGCATTGATTCCGCTGGTAACCGGTTTTCCAGCCGCGTTCATCGGTGCGTTCTTTGCCGGCAGTCTGTTGATTGAAACCTTATTTTCGCTCGACGGCCTCGGTTTGCTGTCATATGAATCGGTGATACGACGCGATTATCCGGTCGTGATGGGGACGCTGTATCTATTCACATTAATCGGTTTGCTGGTCAAGTTGCTGGGTGACTTGTGCTACGTCTGGGCCGATCCGCGCCTGCAGTTTGAAAGCCTCAATCGATGAATTCACCTGTAAATTCAGTTGCAGATTCGGCTGTGACCCTCACTGCAACTAATGCTGCAACGTCGGCGCTGTCGGAGACGAAATCCATCTCGCCTGGTCGGCGCGTCTGGCTGCGCTTCAAGAAAAATCGTCGTGGTTACTGGAGCCTGATTCTGTTAAGTATCCTGGTTGTCATCAGTTTGCTGGCCGAATTGGTGTCGAACGACAAGCCCTTGATTGCACGCTATAACGGCAACATTGTTTTCCCTATGTTGACGACGTATTCGGAAAAGAAATTTGGTGGCGATTTTGAATCGCAGGCTGATTACCTCGATCCCTTCATCCGTGATCAATTCAAAAAAGATGGTAATTGGGCGATTTACCCATTTAATCATTACCACTTCGATACGCTGAATTATTTCGCGACGTCGCCAAATCCGGCGCCGCCTTCAGCCGAAAACTG
Organism: Herminiimonas aquatilis; assembly: GCF_042665175.1. Taxonomy (NCBI): domain Bacteria; kingdom Pseudomonadati; phylum Pseudomonadota; class Betaproteobacteria; order Burkholderiales; family Oxalobacteraceae; genus Herminiimonas; species Herminiimonas aquatilis. The sequence continues at coordinate 402,480 of NZ_JBHTCC010000001.1, read as the reverse complement.
GCTGGGTACAGATGATAGGGGGCGTGATGTATTTGCGCGCCTGCTTTACGGCTTCCGTGTGTCCGTGTTGTTCGGTCTGGCACTAACGTTTACCGGCGTGTTGCTGGGTCTGCTTACAGGTGCCATCCAGGGATACTTTGCGGGCAAAACGGATCTGTTCTTCCAGCGCTTCATGGAAATCTGGGGTTCGATGCCCGAGCTATATTTGCTAATCATTTTTGCATCGATTTTTCAGCCTAGTGTCGGTTTGCTGTTACTCCTGCTTTCACTGTTTGGCTGGATGGGTTTGTCCGATTATGTGCGCGCCGATTTTTTGCGCAATCGCAATCTTGAATATGTACAGGCGGCACGCGCATTGGGTTTGTCGAACGGCCAGATCATCTGGCGTCATGTGTTGCCGAACAGCCTTACGCCGGTAGTAACCTTTTTGCCGTTCCGCATGAGCGGTGCGATTCTGGCGCTGACCAGTCTGGATTTCCTGGGACTGGGCGTACCGGCCTCGACCGCCAGCCTGGGCGAATTGCTGGCCCAAGGTAAAAATAATCTGGATGCATGGTGGATAGCAGTGTCAACATTTGTCGTGTTGACCGTGATGCTGTTACTGCTGACAAATATTGGTGATGCGCTGCGCAATTCGCTGGATGTCCGGAGGAAGGCATGAGTTTGCTGGAGATTCAAAACCTGCAGGTGGCCTTCGATACGAGCAAGGTGGTGGATGACGTTAGCTTCAGCATCTCGGCCGGAGAAAAATTCGCGCTGGTCGGTGAGTCGGGATCTGGTAAGACGGTAACGGCCTTGTCCATCCTGCGCTTGAATCAGGATGTGAGCTACGGCGGGAAGATCCTGTTTGAAGGTCAGGATATCTTGCAGAGAACCGAAGCGTCGATGCGTGCAGTGCGCGGCAAGGATATCGCGATGATTTTCCAGGAGCCGATGACCGCGCTCAATCCACTGTTTACCATCGGTAACCAGATCGCTGAAGTATTGATGCTGCACGAAGGCATCAGTGCCAGAGCTGCGGCATTGCGGTCCATCGAATTGCTGGATAAAACCGGGATTCCCGAGCCGCAGCGTCGCGCCCTGTCTTATCCGCATCAGCTATCCGGTGGCCAGCGCCAGCGCGCCATGATTGCCATGGCGCTCGCTTGCAAGCCCAAATTGCTGATCGCCGATGAGCCGACCACTGCGCTCGATGTCACGATTCAAGTGCAGATTGTTGAATTGCTGAATCAGTTGCAGCGCGAAGAAAACATGGCCGTGCTGATGATCACGCACGACTTGAATCTGGTGCGGCATTTCGCCGATCGCGTTGGTGTGATGGAAAAAGGGCGTCTGGTCGAAGTCGCCACTACGCAGGAATTATTCCGTGCGCCAAGCGAAGCCTACACGCGCAAACTTTTGACCAGTCAGCCGCACAAATTAGTGAATACGGTCGACTCGGCTGCGCAACCCTTGATGAATGCCGCACAGCTAACTTGCACGTTCGATATCAAGCAGGGCTGGCTCAAGAAGACCCGATTCGCTGCGGTGGATGATGTCAGTTTGCAGGTGCGGCCGGGAGAGACGCTTGGTATAGTGGGCGAATCCGGGTCCGGTAAATCAACATTGGGTCTAGCCCTGTTGCGACTGTCCAGTGCCACGGTGGAAGGGTCTATCGCCTTCGATGGCAAAGCCATCAACGCGATGCGCAGCGATGCTCTACGACCTTTGCGTGCGCGTATGCAAGTCGTGTTTCAAGACCCGTTTGCCTCCCTTTCGCCACGCCGCACGATAGAACAAATCGTCGGTGAAGGCCTGGCCTTGCATCAACCGCAGTTGGGAGCCGCAGGGATACGCAAGGCGGTTGCTGCCGGCTTGCAGGAAGTCGGTTTGTCGCCAGACATCCTGTCGCGTTACCCGCATGAATTTTCCGGTGGCCAGCGTCAACGCATAGCGATTGCACGTGTATTGGTCTTGAAGCCGGATTTGATTTTGCTGGATGAACCGACTTCGTCGCTGGATGTGTCGGTGCAGCAGCAGGTGCTACTGCTGCTGGCAGAACTGCAAAAGAAATACGGCATGGCTTATATATTCATCAGTCATGATCTGGCGGTGATCCGTGCGATGGCACACAGGGTACTGGTGATGAAAGATGGCAAGGTGGTGGAGAGCGGTGCGACGGATGCGGTATTTTCGCAGCCGGCGCAGGCTTATACGCAGCGGTTGCTGGCGGCTGCCGTATATGCCGACAATAACGACGGATCAGCAAAGGCTTGATGCGCCAAGTATCTATTTGAAGTGAAGACGAGCGGATGTTTTAACAAGCGCATTCAAAAAAGCCCGACTCAATCAGAGTCGGGCTTTTTTATTACTTGATCGCAATGCGGGTGGATTGCGCCGAGACGACGACTTTGCTGGAACGGCTGCTGCTGGATTTTGCAGCTACCGTTTTGCTGGGCTTGGTGTTGCGGCTAGCATGCCGCGTGACGACTTCACTTGATTTCGATTTGCTGGCAGTGCGGGTCGGGCTGGCGCTACGGACAGGGACATGCAGCTCAAGTTTCTGGCCACTCGCCAGTTTTTCGCTGCGCAAATCGTTCCAGTTCTTGATCTGGCCTATCGTAACCTTGTAACGGTTGGCGATGGCTTTGATCGTCTCGTTCTTTTTTACCGTGACATTTATTCTTTTCGAATCCGGCACATCCGGTGCCATCGCCATAGTCGCGTTGTCCGCAATATCTTGCGTAATATCCTTTTGTGCAGTTTCGCCGGTACGCGGCACCAGGATGGTTGAGCCAGCCTTTAACACCATCTTCGGTGGAATATTGTTAACCTCGCGAATGACTTGCGGCGTGGTGTGGAATTTGGCGGCGATTACTTCAATTTTTTCGCGCGCGTTGGTGACTTTGTGCGCAGTCCATGACGACAATGCATGTCCCCACTTTGCCAAATTTGTTTTGAATTTTTCTGCGTTGCTTTGCGGCAGAAGAATTTGCGTATTGCTGCTGCCGGTGATGACAGGCCGATTGAATTGCGGATTCAGCGCCTTGAATTCTTCCATCGGCAATTCAGCTAATTGCGCGGCGAGCTTGACGTCGATATCGCGCGTTTTGGCAACGCTGACAAAGTAGGGCTGATTGTCCACCTTCAGCAAGGTAATGCCGTAAGCATCGGGGGTAGCAATGATGTTTTTGACCGCTTGCAGCTTGGGTACGTAATTCTTTGTTTCCGCCGGCATGTAGGCTGACAGGCTGTTGAAATCGGTGCCCACGCCCGCCGCTTCCGCTTTCTTGATTGCGCGTTGCACCGAACCTTCGCCCCAGTTATAGGCGGCCAATGCGAGTTGCCAGTCACCGAACATGCCATACAGGCGCTGCAGATAGGTCAGTGCAGCATCGGTCGACGCCAGGACGCTGCGGCGTTCATCCTTGAACATGTTTTGCTTCAGATTGAAGTCGCGACCTGTTGACGGAATGAATTGCCACATGCCAGCTGCCTTGGCAGTGGAATAGGCTTGCGGATTGAATGCGGATTCAATGAAAGGCAACAAAGCCAGTTCTGTCGGCATGCCGCGTTTTTCCAACTCTTCGACTACGTGATACAGATATAGTGACGCCCGTTTGGTAGTGCGGCCAATATAGTCAGGCCGCGAGCTGTACCAGACGGTCTGGTTGATCACCAGTTGATTGTCGACCAGATCCGGAATCGCAAAGCCCTTGCGTATGCGCGCCCATACATCAACATCACTGGCGACGACAAACTCGCTGAGTGGATCATTGGCGAGGTTGGGATTGTCTTGCAGAGCAGCATCTTTTGCCCAGCTGCTATAAGAGGACGGGAGGGAAAGATCGCTGGCAGCGTGGGAGGCGGAGGCAGTGCCGAGTAGAAAAACGGTAGCGGAAATAAGTTTAAGCGATACTTTTAAATCGGATCTAGGCATGGGGTCTCACAAAATACCGACCCATGATCAGCCGGTTCAAAAGAATAATTGTCGAGTGTAAGTAATGCGCATTTTGCGCGTCAAGACAATTTACACAACTGCTAGTGATTAAATTCGATTTTAAGCTAATAGTAGTGTTGATAAAACATTATCAACATAGCATTGGTAGCCAAAAATACAAGGAAAAATCTTAGCGGAAGCCGTTTTTCCATTCACGCAACGCGGCGAAAACTGTCACGGCGTCATTGCTATTTGCGCGGCCTTCTTCCTTCAATTGCCGAGCAATTGCCGGTTCACGGGCGCGCAAAAATGGATTTGTCGATTTTTCCAGGCCAATACTGGACGGGACCGTGGGGATGTCTTTCTCACGTTTAGCCTGTTCAGTCCTGAAGCGTGTGGCCAGCGCCGCATTGTCCGGTTCGGCGGCGAGCGCGAAGCGCAGGTTCGAGATCGTGTATTCGTGCGCGCAATAGACTTTGGTGTCATCCGGCAAGGCTGCCAATTTGTCCAGCGATGACAGCATTTGCTTCGGCGTTCCTTCAAACAGGCGGCCGCAACCCCCAGCAAACAATGTATCTCCGCAAAATAGCCAGCCTTGTTTTGCAGCCACATAAGCAATATGGCCTAGCGTATGGCCGGGAACTTCCAGCACGGATAGCTGCAGATCGAGTTCGGGAATGGTGACGATATCACCTTCATCCAGCGCCTGTGTCACGTTGGCAATAGGATCCTTGCGTGGTGCAAATACCGGAACTTTGAAGTGTTGCAATAGTTTCGGTACACCGCCGACATGGTCACTATGGTGATGTGTCAGTAGAATAGCGACCAAAGACAGTTTATGTTCTTCCAGCGCATCCAGAATCGGCGCAGCATCACCCGGATCGACCACGGCGGCATGTACGCCATCGTGGATAATCCATAGATAGTTGTCATTAAAAGCGGGAACGGTTAATACACTCAACATGCGCATGGAAAAATTTTCGTCTGAAAAATCCATTATATCTCTCGGCTCCTGGCTGGAGACGCCAGCCGGCAATTATGTCCGGGATTGGGAGCATGCGCGTCTGGATGAATTGACTGCGGATATTTTCGGCTTTCATGCAACGCAGATAGGTTTGCCGCAGATCCAGACTTTGCGGGCGAACCGGATGCCGCACAAGTGGCTGACCGATACGCTGATTCCAGCCGCTGGTTACGACAATCAAGTCAAACCCCTGGTCGTGGTACAGGATTTTGAAGAGCTGCCGTTTGCGTCCAGCAGCATAGACTTGATTGTATTGCCGCATGTGCTGGAATTTGCAAAAGAACCGCATCAGGTCTTGCGCGAAGTGGAGCGCGTATTGATTCCGGAGGGACAAGTCATCATCTCCGGTTTTAATCCCTTCAGTTTGTGGGGCGCACGGCAGATTGCGGGGCGCTTGAGTGAAAGCTATTTTCTGCCGCAAGAAGGTGATTTCATCAGCCTGTCGCGCTTGAAGGATTGGTTGAAATTGCTGAATATGGAAGTCAGCGGCGGCGAGCTGGGTTGCTATGTGCCCCCCTGCGAAACGGAAAAATGGTTGCAACGTTTTTCCTTCATGGAAAAACTGGGTGAGCAATGGTGGCCTTATCTGGGTGCCGTATATGTGGTGCAAGCGGTCAAGCGGGTCAAAGGCATGCGTTTGATCGGGCCGGCATGGAAAGCGCAAAAGGCGGCGGCACCGCAAGGCGTGCCGGCTACCAACAAGATTCATCGATAGATCAAGTTAAAGAACACATGGAAAAGATAGATATTTTTACCGACGGCGCCTGCAAGGGAAATCCTGGGCGCGGCGGTTGGGGCGCATTGCTTGTGATGGGCGAGCGCGAGAAGGAGTTGTTTGGTGGCGAGCCCGGCACGACGAATAATCGGATGGAATTGAAGGCGGTCATCGAGGCGCTGAATGCGCTGACCCGACCATGCGAAGTGGTCGTACATACGGATAGCCAATACGTACAAAAGGGCATCAGCGAATGGATACACGGCTGGAAGGCACGCGGATGGAAAACTGCAGCAAAGGCGCCGGTCAAGAATGTCGATTTGTGGCAGGCGCTGGATGCGGCGCAAGAGAGACATAAGATTGAATGGCGCTGGGTACGCGGCCATAACGGTCACGTTGGCAATGAGCGCGCTGATGCGTTAGCCAATCGGGGTGTGGAAACAATTCAATCCTGATGTGTTCGCGACGCGATGACATCCGTCCGCACAGAATTGTTTTCAGTTGACCTTCGTTTAGGCTGGTGTGCGGACAGTGTTCTCCAGTGCCTCTTGTTGTTCCGCTTGCCTGGGGCGTGCGGAAGTAATCATCACTTTTTGAAAATTTAAAAAATGCGCCAAATCGTTCTCGATACAGAAACCACCGGCCTTAATCCACGCTCCGGCGATCGCATCATTGAAATCGGCTGCGTTGAATTGATCGATCGCCGTTTGACCGGCAATAACTTCCATCACTACATCAATCCCGAGCGTGATTCGGAAGAAGGCGCGTTGGCAGTCCATGGTTTGACGACTGAATTTCTCAGCGACAAGCCCAAGTTCGCCGACATCGTGAACGAATTCCGCGACTACATCAGCGGTGCCGACGTGATCATTCATAACGCACCGTTTGACGTCGGTTTCCTGGATGCAGAACTCAAACGGGTGGATACGCCGAGTTTTAGGGAGCAAGTAGGCGACATCATCGATACGTTGGTGCAAGCCAAGGAAATGCATCCGGGCAAGCGCAATTCGCTGGATGCCTTGTGCGATCGATACGGCATTTCGAACGCTCACCGCGCCTTGCATGGCGCCTTGCTCGACGCAGAATTGCTGGCAGAAGTGTATCTGGCGATGACGCGTGGGCAGAACAGCTTGAGCATGGATTTGGGCGGCCAGGAAGTCGACAGCGATGGCGTGATGTTGGAGGCAGTTGCGATTGCGGATGTGCTGCTGCAGCAGGCCACGGCGGATGAGCTCGCTGAGCATGAACTAGTAATGAAAAGTCTCGACAAGGAAGTCAGGGGCCAGTGCCTGTGGCGTGCCGCGTCAGAGAATTGATGGGCGCCAGCTTTTATGAGATAATTTGCGCCGCTTCGGGAGGTTAGCTCAGGGGTAGAGCGATCGCCTCACACGCGATAGGTCACAAGTTCGAAACTTGTACTTCCCACCAAAGTTTTCACTCTGCACCTAGAAGATTTTTATCTTTTCAGGGATAGTTCAAAGGTATTTTCATTTATTTGAGCGTCAATTTTGCTCATTCTCTATCGTCTTCCTGGTCTGCAATCCAATCAGCTGAATCGCCCCAAACGCTCCCAAGCAGTGGCTTGGCTACACAGCCATGTACGCGGCGTTCCGCTAGGTATCAATTCAACTCAGTTATGTCGCAGGCGCGCATGCGGATGACATGGGCTATGCCAAGTCGCTCATAGTCGAATCTCGGCATTTCAGCCTTATATTTGGTTCTGCAGCTTAGGATTTGTTCGTGTGTGGTGAGATACTCACGCGAAATCGAAACGAGATGTCGACGGCATCTGTCGTTTCAATGCTTGATGGGCCCAAGCGATAAGTTTTACGTTTTGTTCTTTGAATTACTGTTTTTAACCGAAAACTGATAGGCCTCAACATTTCACTTATCGGATGAATTTTCTTCACCTGGCCACGATAGTGATCAAACGAAAACAGTCCCGCCATGACGAATAGCTTGCCAACGATGAGACATGGAAAGAGTGGTAGTTGTACACGCAGCAACTAAAAAGTCTCGCTGGATTTCAACAGGTATCCGCAATCAAATATACCGTCTGCTTCAACGCGATTGCGACCACTATGCTTTGCGTTATACAAAGCGGCGTCGGCTCTTCCATAAGCATCTTCAAAATCACAGTTAGCCTGGCTCCAGCTCACGCCAAAGCTTGCGGTTACGTGAGGACGTGGGAAGCAGGAAAAACTCTCGCTTGCAATTGCCAGGCGGATGCATTCTGCAATTTCTACTGCATCCTCCAAGGTGATGTCTGGCAATAAAACCGTGAATTCTTCGCCGCCAACACGGCCAATTTCGCCGACGCCATTCAGTGCTGACTTCAGTTTTTGCACTAACTCACGGAGCACTGCGTCTCCTGTTGGGTGACCGAAATCATCATTGATGCGTTTGAAAAAATCGATATCCAGCACAATCAACGCAAGCATGTTTTTCGTCAGATAGTGTTCTGCACGATCGAACACTGCGCCGCGGTTCAAAACGCCAGTGAGATTGTCGTGTCGCGCTTTGTAATCCAGTTCAGAAGTTAATTGCTGCAATTTCCCGTTGAGCGTATTGAGCTCCAATTCCTTGCGATCACTGCGCGCGATCAGTCGACGTGTTTCACGCATCAGACGATGATAGCTTTTTGCGAGATTGTCCAAGGCAAGCCTGCATTCTTCACCAGACACGCCATCTTTTGAAATAACATCGTAAGCTGAATTTAAAGCTGCGGTTTCAGCTTCAAACAGATCGCTATCGTTCATCAGGTCCTCACTGCATGATCGTTGAATACGAGTTCAGGAAAGTCTTCATGCAATTCTTGTCCAAACTCGAAAATCGTATCGTCGTCTTCGTCGTGATACCAGTCAAGAGCAACGGTATTGCCACCAAGGGCTTTGTCGTTCAAAGCGCTGAACAAGGAGAACAGCATCTTTGTACTGGAACTGTTGAAGTATGAGAGGGCAACTTGCACAGTGATTGCTTGATCAGACCCAACTTGAGCGAGGTAGATATTCAAGGATGCAATGATGTCGCCCCAAAACACCGCGGCATTTTCTGGATAAGCTTCGCCCTTCAAAACCAAACGATGTTCGTCGAAGCGGAAATCCACTTCTGGGGAACTTGCACTTGCAGGGATATACAGATTATTCATGTTTTATCTTTTTAGTGAAGGTGTGTATGAGTGCCTTCATATCATTTGCATTCGGTAATCAGATGGTCGCTTTGAGACAGAACATCATGTTTCCATCTGCGCCTTCCGGAGTGAACTCAAAGTCCAGCGGTTCGCTCGCATCGCGTGCCATTGTCAACAGTCCCAAGCCGGCACCTTTGCTTTCCTGCGGTGTTTCAGACCGTAGCGTTTCTTTATATTCCCGACGAATTTCGTCGTTCGTCAGTGTGCGTAGATGTTCTAACTTCTCGCGTAGAAGATCTGCAATGTCGGCGTGAACCAAATTGGAGCATTGCAGGTAATAACGATCGTTTTCTACAGAAATGCATACTGAGCCGCGACGCATTCCCGCGTCAGTTTTGCCAGCGGATTCTACTGAGTCCGCCGAGTAGTGAATGATGTTCTGCGCCATTTCAATAAATGATGAAAACAGCTTGCGACGAGTAGGGCTTGCAGCACCGATGTATTCAACGCGTGTTTTGACTGAGTCTGCCATCGCTGCAATAATGTTTTGCGAAAAATACCCCATGTAATAAAAAATGACCTGGTTGTGACCGAGGCATTCGCAAGACTTATGTAAATTCTGGTGGTTTGTTTTCATTTCCATCTTGATTCGACGCCCTTTGTGAAATTTGCCTGCATTGCTGCCTGATGCTGGTTTTATGCCCGGAGTCGAAATCCGAAAACCGTTAAGTCATCCCGACGACGGTGCAAACCTTGATACGTTTTTTGCTCCAGCATGAGCAATTGGCCAAATTCCAGCATAGGTGTATCGCGGTGACGCTGTAAGAAGTCGCGAAGGCGCTGCTTGCCAAAAGCTATATTCTTCATGCCACCAATCTGATCGATGATGCCGTCTGTTGCACTGAGTACGATGGCATCTTCGGTTAATGACAGTGTTTTGTTATCCCAGTGCATGTCGTCAGGGGTGTCGACGTAACCAATACCTACGCGTTTTCCCTCAATCGTCTGGATATCGTTCTGATCCGGCATAAGAATGAACAAAGGCGCCTTGGCATTTGCACAGGTTAGTTCACGAGTTTCGTCGTTGAACCAAAAGAACGCCGCATCCATGCCGTCATCAGACTCCGACAATCGATTCTGGTCGGCATATTGACCAAGCGCCTGCTTCATTCCGCGATTGACTTCGCTCATCAGCATCGCAGGATCTTTGGGGCCCAATTTGCCCAATCCTTGCGATAGTAAAGAAGACGCGATCAAAGTCAAAAAGGCTCCCGGCACACCATGTCCGGTGCAATCCGCGACTGCGGCAAACCAGCCATCGCTGAAGCTTTGAAAATGATAGAAGTCGCCTCCCACCACATCGCGAGGCTCCCAAATCAGACATGCATCTTTCAGCGTAGCGCTCATCGCTTCGCGTGACGTGCTCATCATGGCGCGCTGAATCGTGCTCGCATAGTCGATGCTTTGCATGACCTGAAGGTTTTTCTCCGTTTGAAGATCAACCATCATGCGCATTAAATCCAGACCCGAACCAAGCCCAAGAAATTTATCGCTTTCAACGATTAGAAAGCCGTCTGCCAATGTTTTATCGCCGGATTCGACCGCAAGTGCGGCTAGCGTCTCTATATGCGTGTTCGCTTGCACGATCAGCGGGTTTTTATCCATGAAGGCAATACATGTCTTTTTCTCATACAGCTCTCTGTAGTAAGGCTTGGACATCTGCGACATGAAGATATTGCGACTGATCAAGCCAATCGGACGCTCTTTCTCCAGAACCGGCAAGCTGATCAATTCACGATTTTGACTAAACAGCTCGAGGACCTGCGCATTGGATTGATCGAATGATATGGTCGGCACAAGCGCTGCCAGCGCTCGTGCGGAAGTGCTCGCTTGCACCGGGCTAATGGCGGACAGGATGTTGAAATCTATTTTCACGTTTTTCTCTGGTACAGACTGATAGCGCAAGTGATAAATCCACGTCTGAAGTGGTCGAGAAGGGATTAGATAAGCTACCAATGCAGCATCAAAATCATACTTAATGATTGGTATATTGAATTTTAGTAGCCATGTATGACCGGGCAATGACTTATGGAAACGTTTCAATTCCGCCAAAATGTGGAGTTAACCCTACCGGCCCGTCAGGTAAATGCAGAAGATTTGACCTGTTTGCCGAGATCGATGCCGTCAATTGCCTATGATTGAATTTGTATGGGAGCTATTTTTAGACATGGGTTTGTAAAAGTCGTCGCCGTCGGCCCCCGATTTACTCCGATAAAACTGTTGAACACATCTTGCGGAAAGTGGGATGAAATGGAAATCGAACTGAAGTTGCTGATTCGTCCTGAGCATATTCAATCTTTCAAAAAGCATCCTTTGATCAGGAAATACGCTCAATCGCCTTCTATCGAACAGGATCAAACTGATATTTATTTCGATACACCTGATCAAGATCTAAAACGGTGTGGCGCAGGATTGCGAGTAAGGCAGGCGGGGAACATCTGGACTCAGACTTTGAAAGCTGGCGAGAACGCAGGCAGCGGTTTGCATAAGCGGCAAGAATGGGAGTCGGTCGTTCATGGGCCCGAGCCGGATCTGCATGTATTAAGAAAAATGATCAGCGCTCATGCCGCCTGCGGTGAGCTGATCTCATCTCACAAGATCGCTGCCAGATTGCGTCCGATTTTTACTGCAACAGTGCGCCGGACGAGTTGGCAATTGCATCTGCCTGCCGGTGATGAAATCGAATGCGTACTGGATCAAGGAAGTATTAATAATCTAGCGTACAGCGCCCCAATCAGCGAAATCGAACTGGAACTGAAGTCCGGCAACGTCTTGCATATTGTTGACTTTGCGTTGGCGCTGTTGGAAAAGGTGCCATTACGGATTGGCAATCAAAGCAAGGCTGCACGCGGATATGCATTGAATTCGCAAAAAGAATGCATCGCTGTGAGTGCCAAGCACTTGATACTGTCTAAAGGAATGACAATTCATCAGGCCTTTGAAGCGATCGCCGAAAACTGTCTACAACAAATACAAGCCAACGCCGCATGCTTGGAGCAGTCAAATAGTCTTGAAAGCTTGCACCAAATGCGTATAGGACTTCGCAGATTGCGATCCGCTCTGGAGCTCTTTCAAGAAATGATCGCCATCCCCGACGAACTGCGACAAGAACTGGATTGGCTGTCCGAAGCAATCAGTGCTGCGCGTGATTGGGACGTACTCGCCACCAAGACCTTGGAATCGATCAAGATTGATGAGGTAGAAGGCTATTTTGACGTTAAAATAGCTGCCTTGGAAAAGGCTGCTGCACTTCACCAGGTTGCTGCAAAAGCGATTGATTCAGACCGCTATACCCATCTCATACTGTCGTTAACTCGCTGGCTGCAGAGTAATGACGGGCGCGAATTACTTCCCCGCTTGAAGACAAAGGATAGGAAGAAGAGTCTGAAAATATTCTCCCGAAATATGCTTGAACACGATCGGCGACGTTTGAGAAAACGAGGGCGTCAATTGAAGAACGCAGATGCGCGTGCACGCCACCGCCTCCGAATTGCAGCCAAGAAAATGCGCTACGACACAGAATTTTTTCAGTCGCTGTACGCGCCGAAAGCAAGCAAAGAGTATGTGGCAGCATTATCTGTTTTGCAGGATAGCCTTGGTTACTTAAACGATATCGCTGTTGGTGACGAACTATTGATGGAAATCGACAGAGGTCAGCCTGAACTGACCCGCATTACAGGCTACATTCGAGGATATCTCGCTGCACGTGCTGCGGAAGAGGAACCGAAGGTAAGAAAAATGTGGGGAAAGTTTAAATCCGCACATCTTTCCAAATAAAACATCTCGCTTTTGTAATGTGCCGATTAGGTGCGGGGCGCAGTTTTTTGCGCCAGCGCTACCTCATGTATGAACTGCAGTTTCTGCATGACTTCTGTCGATAGCGCAAACGGATAGGCGTCCGGCATGCCTATGCTGCGATTGAGACTGTTCAGCACATAAGTCAAGGCAAACCAGTTGTCTGCCAATTCGCTGAACGAACCCGTCTTGAGCGGTTGCCGTTCGATGGCCAGAGTGGGTTCGCGCGGCTTGCGCGGTTCTAGCGTCATGCCGCAGGAATAGGCGGTTTGCAGCGTGTCTATCATGTGCAGGTAATGGGCCCAGGTTTCGGCCCAGTCTTCCCACGGATGTGAGCTCGCGTAGCTGCTGACGTAGCGTTGCTCCCAGTCGGCAGGGGGGCCGTTTTGGTAATGTTTTTCCAGTGCCTCGCTGTAATCCTGTTGTTCGTCGCCGAATAATTCCCTGAACGGTGCAAGCCATTGCGTGTCGACAATCAGCCGGTCGAAATAATAATGTCCGCTCTCATGGCGAAAATGGCCGAGCAGCGTGCGATAAGGCTCGTTCATGTTCTCGCGCGCCTTCTCTCGCCTGGAAGGATCGGCTTCCGCAATATTGATGACAATCAGCCCATTGTCGTGGCCAGTCATGACTTTCTTGTCCGGCGTGTCTTCCAGAAATTCGAAAGCCATACCGGTATCGTCATCCACCAGTTTGGGCGTTGGTTGCAGGTTCAGTTCCCATAGCGAAAACAACAACCGGCGTTTCGCCGCTTCCAGCCGCTTCCAGTAGAGGAGATTTTTTTCGTTAGACAGGTCGGGGATGGTACGGGTCAACTGGCAAGACACGCACAGATCGTCTTCTGCATCGGCAGGCAGCATCCAGTTGCAGGCATTTTCTTGCGCATAGTTAATGCATTGCTTGTAGTGCAGACCTACATTTTTTGGAATCAGGCTGCGCCACAGACCTTCACCGTCAGGCTCGAAGGTCGCGATCGCCCGCTGATCAGGCAGATAGCCGAGCATGCCGCCACAGTTCTCGCACCGTACGTTTTCGTAAAATACTTGCTGGCCGCATTGGTCGCAGTGAAAAGTTTTCATTCTGTCCTGTTTTGTTTGCGTAAGTTACAGATATGAAAAGATTGATCATCTGGAGTCAGGAACGTTCCATGAGTTGCACGTTCTAGAGTGCTCTATTCATTGATACTTACCGTCACGTTGACTTGCAGACTATGCTTGCCGCCGCCGAGGACGATGCCGCGCATGGGCGTAACGTCACTGAAGTCGCGACCCCAGCCCAGCGTGATGTGTTCATGTTGTACGAGGCAGCCGTTGGTGGGATCGAAATCAACCCAGCCTAGTTCGGGACAGAATACCGATACCCATGCGTGCGATGCATCGGCGCCTATCAGACGCGGCTGGCCTTCGGGGGGATGCGTGAGGATGTAGCCGCTTACATAACGCGCTGGCAATCCAATACTGCGCAGACAGCCGATCATCAGTTGCGCAAAATCCTGGCATACGCCGCGTCGATTAGTGAGTACTTGTTTGAGCGGCGTGGAAATTTCGGTGGCTTCACCGTCGAATTCGAAGTCATCGTAAATGCGCTTCGTCAAGTCCAGCGCTGCATCGAGGTGCGGGCGGTCCGGGACATAGCTAATCAGAGCGTACTTTGCCAACTCTATGCTGCAGATAACATGTGGAGATGCATAAAGAAAGTGCATAGGCTCCAGCGCACCGCCAGGTTGAAGCTGGTGCAAGTCATCACATACTGTTTCCCACGGCCTGGCAGTGCTGATCGCAGCAAGACTGTGCCGTGGTCGCACAGCGACGGTGAATTCTGCATGCACCAACAACTCCTGGTGCGGTGCGGTGATGGTAATACTTGTGGTGCAGTTACCAAAATAGTCTGCGCTGTCTGAGGATTCTGCCGGTGCAGGCTCTATCTGCACTTCATGTGACAGCACATCCTGATATGCAAAAGAGCGCGGTGACATGTGCAAGTATTGCTGCGACAAGGTCACGACACTCTGATAGGTGTAGCGCGTCTGGTGCACAACCCGATAATGAGCAATCGGCGTGCTCGGTAGTGATGCGCTCATGCTGCCTGCTCTTGGTTCATACTGTCGCCGCGAATATTGCCTGTATAGCTGAAAAACCGTAAGCCAAGTTGTTCCGAGACTTCATAGCTGGCGAGGTTGATGCGTGCCAGCAAATCAATCAAATGGGGGTTGCCGCAGCGCAAGTCGGTCCTTGGTGACAACGCACTTAGCTCATCCATGACCGTCGTCAATAATTTTGCGCCGCAGTAACCATAGGTCATGGCAAGTTTTTCCTGATACTTCACAATACCTTGCAGTTGAAATATGACGGAGCGTGGATTGGTTTCGTCCAGCAGTAGCAGATCCAGCGTGCGTACCCATTCCGGGCGTGCCTTGTAGCGCGAGCGGTAAGTGACGCTGCTGTCAGACAGGTCGAGCAGCCAGTCCAGGTTGCTGCCGGTGTTCATTTCCAGCGCATGCTGCAGGATGACGCACTGAAATTGCAAGCGTTCGATGCGTCGCCCTATCGATAGAAAACGCCAGCTGTTATCGCGTGTCATGCCATCGGTGGCGAAGCCCGCCAACGTCATTAACGAAGTGATAGTTTCGTCCAGCATCACGGTGGCATCGGCGAGCGATGGTGGCGTGCTGCTGTCAGGACGTTCGACCATCCGGCTCAGGATGCGCCAGTTGTCTAGCGACAGTCGTTCTCGCAGCTGGCTGCCGATGCGGTAGAGTTGCTCGAGATAGGAGGCTGGGCCTGGCAACTCGAGCGACATGACTGCCAACACCAGCGCTTCTTCCATTTCAACGTCGCTCAGCAATTCGTCCGCTTTTTGAGCCTGATTCTGACTTTGCCCTTGATTTTGTCCCTGGCTCTGAATCTGGTTTTGCTCTTCTTCATCACTTACGATCAAACCGAAGGACTTGCACAAGCCTTGGATGACTGGCCATTCTTTACCGCGGTGTTCGGGTTGCGTATTGAGCATGAAATCTAGCGTGGTGCGGATCAGGCGCGCTACAGCAGTGCAACGTTCGGTGTAGCGACCGAACCAGTACAAGTTTTCCGTCAGGCGGCTGGACATACGGGTATCTTCACGTAGTAGGTCTTCATTGCTGACGGCGAGTTGTCGCAAGTTCAGCATAGGAGTACTGCTGACACCCTGTACCCAAGTATCTTTGCTGCCGCCACCGCGCTGCATGGTCAGCACCCGTGCATCAGGACCAGTAGCGACCCGCGTCAGGCCACCCGGCATGACCACATATCCATCCGGTGTGGCGCACGCATATACCCGCAGGCCGATGGCCGATGCGACCAGACCGGGCTGACCAACTGATTTCCACACAGGTGCCTGCGAAAGCTGCACCAAGTCCTGCGCCACGAAGTTTTGTGGCTCGGCCCGCATGCTGGCGATAAATGCATCCCGTGCTTCGCCCTTTAAATCCTGGCCAAACACCGGCATGTTTTGTAATTGTGGAAAACTAGGCTTGATGATCAGTCTGTCCAGGTTTTCGATTACTTGCTCGAGCGCCAACGGTTCGCCGCACCACCAGGTGCCGACGGAAGGCATTTTCAAAGGTTCGTCCAGCAGGCGTTGACAAAGGCTAGGCAAAAACCCCAGTAGGGCGCCCGACGACAGTAGATTGGAACCGAGGCTGTTGGCTATCAATACATTGCCCCGCCGCGCCGCTTCGATCAAGCCTGCCACGCCCAACACTGAATCCGTGCGCAGTTCGAGCGGGTCGCAAAAATCATCATCGACGCGACGCAGGATGACATGCACGCGCTGCAGGCCGGAAAGCGTTTTGTACCAGACCATGCCATTACGCACGGTCAGGTCACTACCCTCAACTAGTGGAAAACCGAGGTATTTGGCGAGGAAGGTTTGCTCGTAATAGGTTTCGTTATACGGTCCCGGCGTCAGCAAAACGATCAGTGGCGGTTCGTCTTCGCGCAAAGGCAGGCCAAGCTCATCGCCATATTGATTGGCGGCGCACAAGCGGCCCCAGTGAGCCAGGCTGTCGCGCATGGTGGAAAAAAAACCGGCGAGGTGTTGTACTTTCAGGTCGCGAAATAAATCAGGGAACGCGCGCGAAATGATGGAGCGGTTTTCCAATGCATATCCGGCACCGGACGGTGCTTGCGTGCGGTCTGCAACCACCCACCATTGGCCGTTGGGCGCACGTGCCAGATCGACTGCATAAAAGTGCAGGGCAGTGCCATCGCGATGCGCAATATCGTGACACGGGCGCAGAAAACCGGCATTGCCATGGATCAGCGCTGGCGGCAGCAATCCTTCTTCCAGTAATTTCTGTTCGCCATATACATCGAGCAGGATGTGGTTGAGGAGGGTGGCGCGCTGTGTGACCGCTGCTTCAATTCCGGCCCATTCATCGTGCGGCAAAATCAGTGGCAAGACGTTCAGATCCCACGGCCTGTGTACGCCGCTGGCGTCGTCATACACATTGTAGGTGACGCCATTATTGCGCAAGCGTCGTCGTACATTATCGATGCGATGACGCATCTCATTCGGCGTTTCTCTGGATAAGTAATCCAAAAAAGTGCGCCAGTGAGCCCGTGTCTCTCCGGCCTCATCGCGCATCTCGTCAAAGCTGCCCTCTGCTGCCGGATAGTCCGTTAGCAATTGTCGTAATAACATTTTCTCTTATCGGTATGGTTGCCAGCGCAGGTCGAGCGTCATGGGAAAACTTGGATTCAAGTCTTCCTTGTAAACCGTGATCGGACCCGGAGTATGCCCATGTTCCCAAAAGCGGGCAAATCGACGTGCTTCGGCGGCGTTGGCATTGACCGGCGAGTTTTCTTCACTGCGGCCGCCCGGATGCGAGACATGATATGTACAGCCGCCAATCGCACGCCCGCTCCAGGTATCCACCAGGTCAAACGTCAGTGGCGCGTGTACCCCGATAGTCGGGTGCATGGCCGACCACGGATTCCATGCCTTGAAGCGGACACCAGCTACATACTCACCTGGTATGCCGGTTGGGTGCAATGGGACAGGGCGGCCGTTGCACGCCACGATGTAGCGACCGTCGGTCATGCCGCGCACGCGCAACTGCATCCGTTCGATGGAAGAATCGACATAGCGTGCGGTGCCCCCGCTGGCAACTTCTTCGCCCAGCACATTCCACGGTTCGATCGCCTGGCGCAACTCCATCTCCACACCTTCGTAGACGACGGTGCCAAAGCGCGGAAAGCGGAATTCAATGAAGGGATCGAACCAGCTTTCTTCAAAGGCATAGCCTGCTGCGCGCAAATCCTTGACGACGTCACGGATATCTTGCGCCACAAAGTGCGGCAACATCCATCGATCATGCAGTGCCACGCCCCATGGAACCAGCTTGCACGGGTACGGCTCGTTCCAGAAACGTGCGACTAACGCGCGAATCAACAGCATTTGCAGCAGGCTCATGCGTTCATGCGGCGGCATTTCAAATCCGCGAAACTCTAGTATGCCAAGTCGGCCGGTCGGCCCCGCCGGCGAGTACAGCTTGTCGATCGAAAATTCCGAGCGATGCGTATTGCCGGTCAGATCGACCAGCAGATTACGCAGCAAGCGGTCGACCAGCCAAGGCCGTTCGCTTTCCTGCATGTTGGGCAACATCTGATCCATCTGCTGGAAGGCAATCGCCAATTCATACAGGTTGTCGTCGCGCGCTTCATCCACGCGCGGCGCCTGGCTGGTGGGGCCGATGAACGTACCCGAGAACAGATACGACAGTGCCGGATGATTTTGCCAGTAGGTGATCAGGCTTTTCAGCACATGCGGGCGGCGCAGCATCGGGCTGTCGGCAGTAGTCGCACCACCTAGCGTGGCGTGATTGCCGCCACCCGTACCGGTATGGCGACCGTCAACCATGAATTTTTCGGTGCCGAGACGCGTCAAGCGCGCTTCTTCATACAGCGTCGTGATGTTGTAGACCAGTTCATTCCAGGTCGCTGCCGGATGGATGTTGACCTCGATCACACCAGGATCGGGCGTAACGCTCAGCATCTTGATGCGTGGATCGCGTGGTGGCGGATAACCTTCCATCCACAGTTTCATGCTCAGCTTGGCTGCCGTATGTTCGATGATGGTTACCAGCGCCAGATAGTCTTCGATGCGCTTGAGCGGCGGCATGAAAATATGCAGGCGGCCTTCGCGTACCTGCACGCAAAGCGCAGTGTGGATGACTTCTCGTGCGTCTGGATCGGCTTCCAGTTTCGCCGCTATCGGTTTGCCAAGGGCGGCGCTGCTGGTTGTTTCGGTTTTAATTGGTGCCAGCGCGCCGCGCTTGGCGTACGGGTCGACATCGAATTCTGGCGGCACGTCTTCCGGTAGTACCCACGGCAAGGCATTGAGCGGCAGACGCAGGCCCATAGGCGAGTCGCCTTCGACTAAATAGAGATGCTCGCGCTTGAGAGGCCACTTGCTGGTACGCCAGGATGTACCTAATGCAATATCCGGATCGACTTCAGCCGGCTTGATCGGCAACACGTAGCCGACTAGTTCGCCGAGTCCCTGTTCCAGCAAACGCGCCAGCCGACGTCGTTCCACCGGTGCGTCCAGATCGGATTTAAGCGGGTCTAGATTGACTGGCAGGCGCTGCTCGATCTGCGACTGGGTTGCTGCATCTTCATACGCGGGCAGCAAGCTGTCAGCGGGCAGCGACAAGGCCTTGACCAGTTCGGTCGCAAAGCGTGTGGCTTCGGCGCTGTCGTAACCATCATCTTTTTCTTCATCGGAAAACAGGGTGGCATCGCGCCACATCGGCTGGCCGTCGATACGCCAGAATATATTCAAGGCCCAGCGCGGCAGCGGCTCGCCCGGATACCATTTCCCCTGGCCGTAATGCACCATGCCGCCAGGCGCAAAGTGATTTTTCAAACGGTGCATCAATTGCCCCGCCAGCTCACGCTTCTTGTCGCCGTGCGCCAGGGTATTCCACTCGGCGCCGTCCATGTCATCGATAGAGACAAAGGTAGGCTCTCCACCTTGGGTCAGGCGTACATCATGTTTTTTCAAGTCGGCATCGACCAGTTGGCCGAGCGCGTCGATGCGGTTCCACTCGGCTTCAGTATACGGTTTGGTAACGCGAGGATCTTCGTGAATGCGCGTGACTTTCATCTCGTGCACGAAGGTGACTTCTGACTTATCGGAGTAGCCAGTGACAGGCGCCGCTGACGATGGCATCGCCGTGCAAGCCAATGGGATATGACCTTCGCTTGCCAGCATGCCGGAAGTCGGATCGAGCCCGATCCAGCCTGCGCCCGGTATATACACCTCGCACCAGGCATGCAGGTCGGTGAAGTCGGCATCAGGACCGTTTGGACCATCCAGCGATTGCTGATCCGATTTGAGCTGAATCAGATAGCCGGAAACGAAGCGCGTCGCCAGCCCCATATTGCGCAGGATTTGCACCAGCAGCCAGCCGGTATCGCGGCAAGAGCCGGTCTTGTTCAGCAGGGTTTCTTCTGGCTTCTGCACCCCGGGCTCCATACGCACCAGATAGCCTATATGTTTCTGCAAGCGCTGATTGATAGCTACCAGAAAATCATTGGTCGGCAGACTCTTTTTCAATAATTCGGCTTTGGTTTCGGCTATCCATTTGGCTTGCAGCGGTCCTGGGGTATCCGCTTTCAAATAGGCGCTCAGTTCGGTAATGAGCTGAGGCGTATAACTGAAAGGAAACTGCTCTGCATATTTTTCAACGAAAAAATCGAAGGGATTGATGACGGTCATGTCTGCCACCAGATCGACGGTAAATTCCAGCACATCGGTCTTTTCCGGGAACACAAAACGCCCGATGTAATTGCCATAAGGGTCTTGCTGCCAGTTGACGAAATGTTGCTCCGGCTCGACAGTCAGTGAGTACGACAGAATCGGTGTGCGAGCATGCGGTGCAGGCCGCAATCGGACCTCGTGCGGTGACAGATTGACCAGCCGGTCGTACTGATATCGGGTTTTATGATGCAGCGCGACGCGAATAGCCATGGATCGAATCTTTCGTTCAACGTTGAAACAGGGTTGGGGGCAAGCATGCGTATTGCTTTTGCAAGTGCATCAGCAGCCCCATTTTTCGATCATTTATGCTTTTCAATAAGCAGAAAGTGTACCCGGGTGTACGCGCGGATAGGCTGAGGAGGAAAAATAAAACGATCTACTTATACGCAAATTTTTCATCTGCGGGCTGGATAACAGCTATAGCTGCTTAAGGTATGTCGCAATGCGCATTATAGCTGTGCAGAGTTCGACATCAGGGCTACACCTCGATAAGAGTACACATATTGAGGTGTATTGAATTTACATAATGGCATTGGAGGAAGGTAAAAAGATTTACTGACCTATGGGTTATCACTGACAGCTATCGGTGCGTGAAGGGTATTTGTCCAGAAAACAAGCTAGAACAATGTTAATTATAAGTAGGTGTTAATAATGCAGCTCTCATCTCTATCTACGCTGATGATTGGCATAAAACATGCTCATCACGACCTATCTCTTTCTTTTGTCGAAGTATTGGGAAACCTGTTGCAGACAATTTCATGCTCGAATTGCGGTTTCAAATTTTGTCGTTAATTAGCTATTTGCTATGGCACAATAGATCGAGCATCTAACCACTTACAGCCATCGGCTATCACTTTTTTCCGTTTATCAGGGACCACAATGACAACAATGATTTTTTACGAACGCGCGATTGCGTTGAATCGTGAACGGCATCAAAAACTGAAAATTCAATTGAAGACGAATCATTTTGCGTTTGCTGCAAAAACCAATTCCGTCCTCATAGCAGGTAGTGAATTGACGGAAGCTTCGCGTGATTACCCTATCGTTTTTATCGGTAAGGAAGGCGGTCCTTTCACGATGGCTGCGCTTGTTGGCTTGGGTGATAAAGACAACTTGCTGGTCAATGACAGTGACAATTGGGAGCCAGGTACTTACATTCCCGCATTCATCCGTCGCTATCCATTTGTGTTGGCCGGTAGCGACGATGCTGAGGCGTTGACTGTTTGCATAGACGAAGCCTACGCAGGTTTGAATAACGAGCGTGGTGAGGCATTGTTCGCTGAAGATGGTACAGAAACGACCTATCTGAAAAACGTGATCGATTTCCTGGTTCTCTTCCACAGTGAAATGAAACGCACGAGTGCCTTCGCGGCCAAGATGTCTGAGCTTGGCTTGCTGACATCCAAAGTAGTGACGATTGAGCGCGAAGGTGTGAAGCAAACGCTGGAAGGCGCCTGGATTGTTGATGAAGTCAAATTAAATGCGTTGGACGATGCCACGACTTTAGACTTGGTGCGTAGCGGTTACATGGGATGGATCTATGCGCATTTGATGTCCTTGAATAATGTGACACGCTTGGCCAAGCGCATGGACGCACGTCGCATCGCTTCAGTTGCACCGACCGCAGAAGAAACTGGCAGTGCAGTAGTTCATTAAACGCTGTGAGCGTCGATGGTTCCTCCGGTCGTAACGCGCGCGTGATAGGTAGTTAAAAACGTGTTGCCGTTGCGATCGGTGCCGCCGGATAAATGACCTGCAAGGTCTTTGCCGGTGCGCGTCAACAATGTGTCAAATTCCTTTTTGCCAATCGCGTAGTGTTCGCACAGCTTGAGCAATAGTGGCTGCAGATCGCTTACGGTTATTCCTGTTTCATACAAATTGATGTCGAAGGACAGGCGAGGGGTATTTTCTTCCTGAACTTCCACAAACAACAATTCAGTTGTCGAAACTTTTCTTGCTGCATGCGTAATGATGGCTTTGGCGATGTTGCACACTGCAGCATTTTTGGGCTCGCTGCCATACATTGCGCTCACTTTTTCCAATAGTTGGGGCAAGCTTAATCTCCGGGGTTGTGTGTAGCTTGAAATCGCCCGTTGCGCTGCATTTTCGGCGTTCCATTTATAGCCAAGATAAAGTGGGTGTGGCGTATTTGCATCAATATTTCCAGGCAGAAACTCTAAATAAAACTTATACGTGTTGATGTTTCCCTGTTCAAAACCGATATGGATGAAGCTTGTATTGGGCAGTTGAATACGTATCTGGGTTTGATAGACGTCGGGCACGTCCATCTTCATCATCAAAAAATCGACATCTTCAACAGCGATTGCATGCACGCTAATCCCTACGAGAAAGCGCTCGCTCCATAGAGTATCTTCCGCCATTTTGAATGAGCGCTCATAGCCGTTAAGCGGCAGATTTTTGATGAGCAGATACAAAGCGTGCGCAAAAGAATTGCTCGTTTTCAAAGCGCTACCGTGCAAACGCGCTTCGGCAATTGCACTGCGTTGGTCGTCATGCTCTGACCAACTGATCCCAAAGCTGGCTTCATGTTGGTGCACGGCATTCATCAATCCAAGAGAAAGATGCTTCGCGGCAACTGGATCTAGGCTAATGGCAGTGCCGATAGAGCCCGCTCCGAAGCGTAAAAGCACGCCGCTTTTTGACCACTGATTACCCCATCGATCAGCCTTCAAAAGTGCACCAAAAAAATCATGATTATCGGGATAAATTTCATTTAGTTTCCATAGGGAAATTGTGACTTTTCGTGACCTAAAATATATTTCTCTAAATGCAAGAATTTGCCTTGTTAATGTTGCTTGCAACCATGATAATTCCGGAAGAAATTTAGTTAGTTTCGTCTGGGGAAAAAGCAATAAATAGACACACGTTGAAAGCGGTTTTTTTCAACGAATTGCTGGAGGCGAAAATAAAAAATAATTGTGTTGGTCAACCGTTTAATTACAAGAACAAAAATGACTCTAATGCACTCACGTTTTATCGTTGTAGCCACGATTGCAGCTAGCTTCGTTGCAAGTTCTGCGTCCGCAGAAACGCTCGCGGAAATTTATGCGCTATCCAAACAAAGTGATCCAAAATATTTGGCCATGCGCACCGAATATGAGGCGACCAGTTTTGCGGTGACCGAGGCACGTGCTGCTTTGCTGCCGCAGGTTTCATACCAAATCGGTCGGACCAATACCACGCAAAATATTTTGAGTAGTCAGAATACGGTATTTGCGACAGGCACCGCAACCTATCCGACGAACGACAGAACGCTGTCTATTTCGCAACCGATTTTCCGTCTGGCTTCATGGCGTAACTGGAAGCAGTCCAAGGCTACCGAGAAGCAGGCGGCGGCAGCCTATGCAGCGGCGGAGCAGGATTTGATTGTGCGCACAGCGACTGCTTACATGGCCGTGCTGGCAGCCGAAGATGCGCTTGCATTCGCCCGCAGCGAAAACGAATCCATCAAGCGTCAGTTATTTCTGGCTGACACCAAGTATAAAAGCGGTCAGGCGATCAAGGTCAATCTTTACGACGCGGAAGCGCGTAATGCCTTGAAGGAGTCCGATGTGATCGCTGCAGAAAATGATCTGGCCGACAAGATTCAGGCATTGCGCGAATTGACGGGCATCGTTGCAACGTCGCTGGTACCGCTGCCAAAAGCAATTCCGTTGCTCACGCCTGATCCGCAGAATGCCGACGAATGGGTTCGCGCATCGCTGGAAAAGAATCTGTTGCTGGAAGCGCGCTTGCAGGCGGTGGATGTAGCCCGTCAAGAAATAGACAAGAAAAAAGCCGGCTATTACCCAACCGCAGATTTGTCTATTTCGCGCAGTCAGCGCGAGACCGGCGGCAGCTTGTTTGGTGGCGGCAGCAACGTCAATCAAAATGATGTGATGTTCCGCATCAACATTCCGATTTACGAAGGCGGTGCAACCAGCGCCCAAACCGGGCAGGCAGGCAAACATTACGAGACAGCCTTGCACGATCTGGAACGTGATCGTCGTCAGGTCGAGCGTCAAGCGCGCGCAGCTTATAAAGGTGTCGTCAGCGGCGCGGCGCGTGTGCGTGCACTTGATAAGTCGGTAGAGGCCCTGGAAGGTGCGCGCGAATTAAAAGAGGAAGGCTACAAGGCAGGGTTGTCAACTCTGCTCGGCGTATTGGATGCCGAACGTGACCTGTATGCAGCTCGTCGTGACTTTGCACAATCACGATATGACTATCAACTCAATACCTTGAAGCTGAAGCAGGCTGCCGGAACCTTGAGTGAAGAAGATCTTTTGACGATCAGCAGAGCGATGCAATAAGTTGTTTCGGACCGTGCGCAGACGATCGGCGTCTGCGTAACTAACGGGCTGCAATGCAGCAAAGAGTACAGAACATACTGGAACTACCATGGCTTCGAAAAAACTGGCTTCACTCGGCGGACGTATCGCGAAATCAATGCGGCGCTCAGGAGCACCAAGACCTAGTGCACGTCGCAAAACGCTGTTCGAAGCACTCGAACAGCGTTTTTTGCTTTCTGCAGAATTGGTTGTGCCACCGCCGCCAGTGCAGCAAGCGGTCCTCGAAGCGCCATTGTTGATCAATGAGCCAGGTCAAATCAAGCTGACTTTGCCGGCCGATGCGCCCCCCGCTGATGCCTCGCTGACCAATCCTGTTCTTGGTAGCGCGACTCCATCTTCGAATCCTGCCGATACCACCGCCGCACTTGCAAATTCCGATGTTGCAAACGCGTTGCCGGGTACGCAAATCGCGTTGTCGGATTTTGCCAAGTACATGGAATCGCGTCCTGCCGCGAGCCAGGTTGTGATTGTCGATTCGGCGATTCCGCACGTGGGCAATTTGCTGGATGGCTTGCTGAACGCAATGCCTGCAGGCGAAAACGACACGACCAATCCGAATGCCGATAGCCAAAATCCGTCTGCAGATTCACCGTCGTTGAGTGCACAACTGCAAGTGATTCATCGCGGCGACACCGATATCATTGTGCTCGACTCACGCTTCAACGGCGTCGATCAAATCAGCTCAATTCTCAATTCGTACAAGGATCTGGACGCGGTCCAAATTCTGTCGCACGGCAGTAGCGGCACGCTGAATCTCGGCAATGCCGAACTCGATAGCAGCAACCTCGATCAATACCAATCCAGAGTCAGCTCGTGGGGCAATGCATTGCGTGCCGGCGGCGATATCGTGTTGTATGGTTGCGATGTTGCGCAAGGAAATTACGGCGTTAATTTTGTACAGAGTCTGGCGCGTTTGACTGGTGCTGATTTGGCTGCGTCGACTAACGCTACAGGCAACACGGAGCTTGGTGGCAATTGGGCGCTCGAGTATGCAACGGGTCACATTGAAGCAACGACTTATACGATAGATGCTTACGCTTACACACTGGATGTGTTGAGTGGTGCCGAGTTGACCGATGACGTCTTGGTCGGTACCTTGAACGATGATTTAATGTCGGGCAAAACGGGTAATGACACTTATCAATTCTCAGACAACTGGGGTCATGACACCGTTGTTGAGGCAGCAGATGCGATCTTCAAAGACACGCTGGATTTTTCGCTTGTCACAAGCGACCTGACATTCCGTATCAATCTCGATGGCAGCGTTGATGTTTGGGGCGCGCTGTTGCCAACGAATACTAGCGCTTCTGCATTCGATGCGTTGCCGACAACGGTGAGTACTTTGCATGCCGAAGGAATTGAAAATATTCTCGGCGGTCTCGGCAAGAACAACTTTATCTTTATCGGGGCATTAACCGGTACCGTAACCGGTACGCTTGATGGTACGACCACGCTCGATTTTTCGCTGGTTCCATTGGACATCAACGTCAACATGCAGACGTTGAAAGTCAACAATCTGATGAGCTTTGCGAGCATCGATAGAATCGTTGGTTCTGCCACCGGCAGCAACACAATGGTTGGCGCGAACAAGGCGAATACTTGGGCAATTACAGGTGTTGCCGCAGGTTCTGTGAATGGCACTGCGTTTGAAAAATTTCAGACTCTGACCGGTGGCACCGCGGCTGACACGATCAATTATTCTGCATACGCTGCTGGCGTAACGGTCAATCTGTCGACAGGCACTGCGACCGGTTTCACTGCAATCAGCAATTTCAATAACATCGTCGGTTCGGCTTATGCAGATACCTTGACCGGCGATACGCTGGACAACTTGCTAACCGGTGGCGCTGGCGCCGACATAATCGTCGGTGGTGGCGGTGTAGATACACTGGTCGAAGCATCCGACGCAAACTTTGTCGTTTCAGCGGCAACTTTGCACACAGGTACATTAGCTACAACTGTTGGCAGTACTGCCACGACTGATACGTTTAGTGGCATCAGCAAGATTTCGATTACTGGCGGCGATAGTGCCAACATTATGGACGCGTCAGCCGTTGCGGCCGCTTCACAAATCACCGTCACGCTGGATGGCGGTTTTGGTAACGACACAATTGCCGGCGGTCAATATGCCAACTTTTTGATTGGTGGTTTCGGTAACGATACGATCACTGGCGGCGTAGGTGACGACACAGTCACCGGTGGTGGTGGCATTGACGTAATCGATGGCGGGGTCGGCGGAATCAATACGCTGGTCGAAGCAGCCGATGTGCGCTTTGTTCTGACCAATACTGCGCTCGACATGAGCCAAGGCTCTTCTTCAGTACAAACAATCACCCGTACCGGTACGATTACTGGTGGCACGTTCACGTTGACCTTCGACGGACAAACAACCAAGAACATCGCGTGGAATGCCACTGCCGAAGAAGTGCGCGGCGCATTGATCAGCCTCGGCAATATAGGGGATAGCGATGTTGAAGTGAGCGCCACGGCAACCGGCTGGACTGTCTCCTTCACCAACAATCTGGCTGGCATGAACGTCGCCGCCTTGCTGGTTTCGCCAGCATTGGTCGGCGGCGGTGCGATCGGCGTCACCCAAACTACGCTCGGTGAAGTCAAGCGTTCGAGCTTGACTAACATCGCGCGCGCCAAACTGTCTGGCGGCATCAGCAACAACTTGATGGATGCGTCCGCGTTCACCGGCGATGTCGAAATGTATGGCGGTTATGGCGACGACGTCTTGATCGGCGGTGCTGGCAATGACACGCTGGATGGCGGCATTGGCGACGATACGCTCACGGGCAATGCGGGTTTGAACCATTTCATCGGTGGCAAAGGCATAGATACCATCGTGGAAATCCGCGATGCCGACATGGCCTTGACGAATACCACACTGACTATCGGTGGCGTTACCAGTACCGTCAATGGCATCGAGCGCGCAACCTTGACAGGCGGCGTCGGCAACAACACCATTACCGCGGCGACCTTCACCGGTATTTCGCTGGATACGCCTTTATCTTTCCTGAATAACGGCAGCGGTGTCAGTGCAGCTGACAATACGCTCGCAGTTACCATTCGCAACCGCGCCGGTGCGTGGGTCGTCGTTGATTTGAAAGCGGCAGAAACAGTGCAGGATCTGTTTGATGCCATCCATGCAGCCGATGCAACACTGACGGCAAGCTTGAACGCGGAAGGCGACAAAATTGTTATCACTTCAAGCGCCACAACTGGTGGCTTGGTGGATGTGAATAATTCTGGCGCATCGAATGCTGCAACTGACCTTGGCTTGCTAGCTGGTACCCAAGCGGGCGCGACGTATACAAGTGCCTTGATTACAGCTGGCTATGTGACTTTGGACGGTGGCGCGGGCAACGACGTTTTGACAGGTAGTTCAGGCAACGATTTCCTGACCGGCGGTGCCGGTGCCGATACGATCAACGGCGGCGGCGGCGTCAATACATTAATCGAAGAGCGTGCTTCTGGTGCGACCGGCAACACGATGACTTTGACGAACAGCTCGTTCAAAGTGGTCGGTGAAGGTGACGATACAATCAGCTTTATCCAGAAAGCCATCCTCAAAGGCGGCACCAAGGTAGATACCCTTAATGCAGCTGGTTTCTCAGGCGGCGTTACGTTCTACAGCAATGGCGGCAAGGATATTCTGACTGGCGGTACTGGCAACGACGTCTTCTATATAGATGTCGCAGGTTTGACCGGTACCGATAAAGTCACGGTAGATACGACAGCTGGTGCGGACAAGGTCTATATCCTCGGTGCTGGCGATATTACAGCTGCTGATTTGAACTGGTTGCAACTGACCGGTGCTAGTACTACGCAGGTTGTCTTCACAGGCGGTGCCGGTAATATTACCGAGAACATTATTTCTGGTGGTGCGAGTCTGTCATTCGAATATGACACTTTCAATTTGAATGGCTGGACGATCAATACCAACAGCTTGACCAACGCCGGAAGTATTTCGATTAATGCCGCGCATATCAATTTGACTGGCACATTGACTGCTGTCAGTACCGGTACCGGAACCAATGGTGCAATCACTATTACGGCCGAAGACACACTAAAAGACTTCTCTGGTCAGGGTTTTGCCAATATTGATTTCAATGAAGCAACGGTCACACTCGTTGGCGCAAATATCACTGGTGGCAATGTCACCATCACAGCCACCGCAGCAGCGCAACGTTACGATATCTCGTACGGTGATTCAGGCATAGGCGGCAAGCTGACGAGTGCAGCGCAAGGCGCATTGGCTGGTATGGAAAGTCTTGCGTTGATCGCCGGCGTTGCTATTTCCACTTCGCGCGCCACGATTAGTATTGATAGTACAAGTGTGATTACGGCTAAAGGTAATTTCGTTGCGCTCGCCACGGCAAAAGCCATTTCCGCACCGAATCCAAAAGGCTTCGGCCTTGGCGTCGCAGTTGGTATCGTCAATACCACTGCCACAGTGACCGTGGACGGTACGATCAATGCCACCGGTTCGATCACATTGCAATCGAATGCCGATAACACAATCAATGTCGTCTCCCGTCCGAGCTCAATCGCAGCCGCCAGTATTGCGATCGCGATCAGTATCGTTAACTCGGAATCGACCGCACACGCAACAAACACTTCCAGCTTGACCAGCGGCGGCAGCATTTATATTAATGCGGAAACGATAGATCGCACGCGTACTCTTGGCGAAGGTAATTCGCCGAAAGACGGCAAGCTCGCGATGGCATTCGTGGTTGGTGTGGAAAACGGAAAAACGCATGCCTATTTGGATGGCAAGGCAGATGCGGGGCTGAACATCACTGTCTCTGCTTCCTCCAAGCAGGCAGACGTATCGCAAGCGCAGCTGTTCAAACAGATTCCGGGTGCGGTAAGTGGCGTCAGGGCGTCTGCCAACGTTGGTATCGATTCCACAGGTAGTTTGCTGGATGACGCTGAGAAATCTTTGTACTCGAAAGCAGGTAGCTTAGGGACCTCAGCGGCTGAGAAGATGGGCCTGCAAAAAGGCGCGCTGGATGCTGCGAAGACTAAAGCCAAAGCCAAGGCAACCGGCATTCCGCTGATCGGTGGATTATTCAAGGAAACACCTTCGACCAATAAGTGGGATGTAGGCGCATCGGTTGCAGTCGCGATTGACACCAATGAAGCGATTGCGCGTATAGGCGACGGCGCCACAGTGAATGCTTCCGATGTTGAAGCAAACGGTGCGATCTCTGTTTTGGCAAAAGTAGAAAGCCGTCCAGACATCACGTCCTCCAGCGCAGTCGAGAATGAAGCGACCAAGGATGAGACCAAAGGCTCCGTTGCTCAAAATGGCGTGGCAATCGCGATTTCAGTCGGTGTCTATAACAACATTGCGCATGCCGACATCAATGGCAATGCAAAAGTAGACGCGATGGGCACGTTGACGGTTGATGCCAAGACACTCAATCAGATCGATCCTGATACAGCTTGGGGGAAAAATCTTGAGCAGCCTTTTGCTACAGGTGCAATGACGCCTGATCATAAAAGTACGGACGGCCCGACCGAAGTCGCTAACGGCGACACAGTTGAAGTCGCAACTGGACATGCTGCTGGTGGTGACGTCGGTAGCTGGTATAAGTATCGCGGTGTGCTAGTTCCTGGCTTGCCTGTCGATTTGAGTGCGACGGATTTTACCGATAACGCGTTATGGGAAGACGTTGGTTCACCAGCCAAATCGGTAGCGACAAACTTCGTTACCAATCTCACCGGTTATCTCAACGACAATCTTGGTTTGGACGACAATTTGGTCGATTCGTGGAGCAACTCCACGGCTACGGGTCAAGTTGCGACTAAAGCCGGTTCGTTTACCGCGATGGTGCTGAACCATGATGCGGCAGCCAGTATCAAGAACGGTGCGCAGATCAATCAGGATGCGAATGGTATTACAAATCTCGATAACTTCCGAGGTGGTTTGCAGGATGTAAAAGTCAATGCGCAAAGCGTTCAACATCTGATCAATCTGGTCGGCAACCTTAAAACGCCAGGCATCAACGGTTCGACTGAAAAAGAATGGTCGCTCAAGAATAGTATCTCGAAGCCGGGTGGCGGCTTGTCGCCAGCGTCCGGCGGTAGCGGTGTGGGTGCAGCATTTGGTGTGTATGTATTCGATAACGCGGTCAAAGCAGTGGTGGAAGACGGAGTGCGTCTGTATGGCGATAGCCTTGCTGTTACTGCGCAAAATGACGTGGTGACAGCAGTACTGGGTGGTTCTGGTTCCAAAGGTGGCGCATCGGGTGCGAACGGCGTTGGTATTGCAAACGCCGTTCTCAACGACACTTTGGCCCAAGTCGGTAACGATGCATTCATCACGCTTGGTAATCACAAGCTCGGCATGGCTGCTTCGCCGGATGCCGTTGCTTACGTTAGCGCACTTGACCGTTCTTATGTATTTGCTGTCGCAGGTGCAGTCGCATCAGGTGAAAGCAGTGGTACTGGAGTCTCGTTTAGCGTCAACGTAGTTCAGCGCAATACCCAGGCTGTCATCGGTAGTTTGCTCGGCGATAACGTCGCGGGCACAGGTTCGTTTGTTGCTAACGGCGATGTCAGCGTCAATGCCAAAAATACCGGCGTGGTCGCCAGTATGGCAATTGCCGGCGCAAAGGCAGCCAGCAATCCAACCAATCCTCCAGCCGCAACACCACCGGCTTCCAATCCAGGCACCGGCGGTACGCAAGGCGCCGACGGTTCTGCACAAAGTCAGGCTGATCTCACCAGCTGGCAAGACAAGATGAAGGCGGTGCTGGCGGAGATGAATAAAGCGCCGGCCGAAGTCAAAGAAGCGACCAAGGAACCCGCTGAATCCAAAGGTAGCTCCGCCGATTCTGGCGCTGTTACTGTCAATATCGTCTACGATAACACGCGTGCTTTTGTGCATCGTCTGGGTATCTTGACGGTTGATGACTTGAAGATTGATTCGCTCGATAATACGATCGTTGCATCGCTGGCCGGCGCAGCGTCGGTGGCCAAGCCTTCGACCCCGGGCAAAGATGCGAAAGCGATGGCTGGCGCGTTTGGCTTCAATTTCTTTGGCGGTTACAACGAGGCGTTCCTTGATTACGTCACGACTCTGACTGCTAATACGGTCAGCATAGAAGCAGCTCGTACCGGTTGGATCGTTGCGTTGGCAGCCGGTGTCGGCGGTGCTTCTGGATCAGGCGGCAAAGCGATTGCCGGTTCGGTTGGCGTCAATGTCACTGATAACAAAACAAATTCCAAGTTTGGTCACGTCGGCGGCTCGGTGCTGGGTCTGACTTCGGTCGATGCACACGACGATAACAACATCATTAGTGTTGCTGGCGCTGCTGCTTTCGGTGGCAAAGGTGGTTATGGCGTAAGTCTGGGCGTGAACGTCTTGACCAACGATATTTCCTCAACGGTTGATAACGCAAATCTGACCAAGTCGGGCGGCTATCGCGTGACAGCAGATTCCGATGCGATGATCGTCAGTGTCTCGGCCTCGCTCGGTATTGCTACTGGCGGTGGCGGTGCGGTTGGTACTGCAGTCGGTGGTACGGTTTCGGTCAATATCGTCGATAACTCTGTCTCTGCAAAAATTCTCAACAGTAGTTCATTGACTGGTTCAACCGGCGAGATCACTGTCAGCGCAGCAGATGCTTCCGCGATCTATGCTTTCTCCGGCGGGTTCGCACTGGGCCGCAGCAAAGCTTTCGGTATTGCTGCTGGCGTCAATATCATCGGTAATGATGTGACTGCGGCGATCGAAGATTCGATCCTGTATGCAACCACAGATGCCAAAGTCACAGCCAGTGAAGAAGCGACCATCATGTCCTTCGCCATCGGTGGTGCCGGCTCAGAAAAATCGTCGGTTGCCGGTTCGATCGGCATCAATACGATCGTTGATAGCATCGATGCACACGTCAAGAATTCGCAAATTTATACAGCAGGCGCAATTGCGGTCACTGCACAAGACAAATCCACACTGGTTTCGCTGGCTGGTGCAGTCGGTATCTCGACCACGGAAAAAGGCGTTGGCGTGGCCATCGGCTGGAATCGCGTCAGTAATGGTATTACTGCTTACATCAACAATTCCACTGCTAACAGTTCAGCTGGCTCAGTCAGCGTTACGGCAAAATCGAATGCGCTGTTGGTAGGTATTGGTGCTGCCGGTGGTGGCGGTCAAGGCACCAGCGGTGCAGGTTCGCTTATGATCAATTCGATCGCGAATCAGATCGATGCACATATTAATAACGGTTCAAAAATTATTGCAAAAGGCGACGTAACAGTGATCGCCAGCGAAGCGGCGGCCTTGTATTCAGCATCTCTCGCAGTCGGTGTTTCGACGAATGGTTCTGCGATCGGTGCCGTGTTGTCGTATAACTTTGTTGGTTCACCGGGCAGCATTGCTGACCCTAATCTGATCTCTATTGCAGATGCACCGGCTGGCAGTGATGCCAACGGTTCAAAATCAGTAACCGTTACTGGCAGCGATACCGCAACGGCTGCAGGTGTCACTGCGTTCATTGATGGTTCTGCTGTGGCAGCTGATGGTTCTGTCTCGATACTTGCAGGTTTCGATGATCCAAACAAAACGCTGGAATCCAGCCCACTGTTGGGTGGCATCAAATCCATCAATCCATCTACAGTCGTCACCACGACAGATGGCACGATCACCTTTACAGCACCGCACGGTTATCAAACCGGCGACGCTGTTATTTATAGTCATGGCACGGGCACCGATGTTACGGGCCTGGTAGGCGGGACTAAGTATTACGTGATCGTGGTTGATGCGAACACCGTCAAGCTGGCAAGTTCACAAGACAATGCGCTGAATAATAAAGCGATCGCGTTGAACGGCACGGGCACAGGCAGCAGCCATAGCATTATCAAATTCGTTGCTACTGCAGCCGCACCTATTGTCCAAACCATCAATCCAACATCCGCTGTCGATACTGCTACCGACAAGATCACTTCGACTGCGCATGGTTTCACCACGGGCGATGCAGTCCAATATAGCCACGGCACGGGCACCGATATCGCTGGTTTGGTTGCGGGCAGCAATTCTTATTATGTGATCGTCGTCGATGCCGACACGATCAAATTAGCTACCACCAAAGCAAACGCTACTGCAGGTGTCGCGGTTGATCTGACTGGCAAAGGCACGGGTGCAGCACACGTTTTGACGCAGGTTCTGGCAACGGTGACAGCACCGGTGGCGACAGTGTTCACGTCGTCGGCAGTGAGAGTTTCCACAAACTTTGGCGATACGGTTTCCTTCGCTGCAGCGCATGGCTTGAATACCGGCGACGCATTTGTTTATCGCAAAGGTGTTACTGCGAACAATGCTATCGGTGGTCTCATCGATGGTGAAACCTATTACATCATCAAGGTCGATGCGACGCACGTGCGTTTGGCTACAAGCTATGCCGATGCAACCGCCAACGATGCCAAAGCGATCACGCTGACCTCAAAAGGTAGCGGTACCGATCACAGCTTTGTGGTCAAGAAAAGCCAAGTCAATGCAGCCGGTGCGGCGATCGCATTGCCATCGACCATGGGCGCACAACTTACCAGTGTCACGGTTGCCGGTGCAGGCGGCCAAAACACTGCTGGAGCAGGTGCAGTATCGCTCAACTTTGTGCGCATGAATGTGTCCGCATATATATCAAATACCGGCAGCATTGCAGGTGTCGCACGTGAAGTGAAAGCAGGTAGCGGCGACATCACGGTGATGGCACGTGATATTTCGCAAGTTAACACTGGCACTGGTTCACTCGGCATCGCGCTTGGCAAGAGCAGCGCAGTGAATGCATCGGTTGGTGTCAATGACATCAAGAATCAGGTAACTGCGCAAATCGCAGGCGCCAAAGTAACGGCGATCGCAGGCGACATCGTTGTTAGCGCCGAAGAATCTGCACGCATCATCAACGTCGTGATCGGCGGTGCTGCGGCGACTGGCGGCGGCAATGCAATTGGTGGCTCGTTCGCGATCAACTTTATCAAGAACACAGTCGGTGCAAGTATTCAAGGTGGCACTGCTGGCGTAGCATCGGATGTGTACGCATCGAACGATATTTCTGTCACCGCGAAAGACACCGCGTCGATTGCCACATTGGCAGGCAATATTTCCGCAGCAATCGGCGGCAAGTTCGGTGTCGGTTTTGCATTCGCAGTCAACAGCATTCAAGACAGCGTCACTGCGTTGATCGACAACGCATCGGTTGAAGCACACACCGGCAATATTCTGGTAGACGCCACGTTTGCCAAACCAAGTTCGTTGCCGATCGGCCTCGACGTACAAATCGCCGCCATGGCTGTTAGCGGTGGCGGTTCAGACACAATTGCCGGTGCAGGTTCGGTTGCATTGAACTGGGTACGCAATAGTGTCATCGCAAAAATTTCCAACATCGGCGCTACTCAAACGATCAAGGCTGGCAGCAAATTGAGCGTGCTGGCATCCGACAATTCGACCATCAGTTCACTGGCTGGCGCGATTGCTATTTCCGGCATCGGTGCGTCCGGTGCATCGGGTGCGATAGGTGCATCGGTTGCTTACAACTATCTGGGTGGAGATCCAAATCACCCAGCCACGACAAATAACAATGTAGTGCGCGCATCGATTGAAAACGTCATCGGCAGCATCACTGCAGGCACGCTGGAAATCGGCTCAAGCTACAACGGTGTCATCAATAACATCACCGTAGCTGGTGCGGCAGCTGGCACGTTTGCGTTGGGCGGCGCAATTTCGATCAACCGTATTCGCAATACCAGCGAAGCGTTTGTTTATAACGTTGCAGCAATCACGACTACCGGCACGCTGGCAGACAGTGTTGCGATCCACGCTAAAGATACGTCCGAAATCCGTGTGCTGGCTGGCGGCATCGGCATTGCTATTGCAAAAGAAGGCGGCGCAGGCATCGCGGCTGGTGTTTCAGTCGCGTCCAACGTGATTGAAAACACGGTGCGTGGCTATGTAGAAAACGGCAAGATCACATCCGGTGGCGGCATCGCACTGAGTGCAAAAGAACAAGCAACGATTGAAGCATTGACTATAGGCGTAGCAGTTGCGGCTAGTACCGGCGGCGGTGGTTTTGCTGGCTCTGGTGCTGGTGCTGGTGCAGGAAATAAAGTCAAAAACACGATTTCCAGTTTCATCAAAAACAGCCTGACCGCAAATGGAAAAGGCATCACGGCTGCAGGTCCGCTGACAATTACAGCAACAGATGAAGCGAACATCAAGGCTGGAGCTGGTGCACTCGCGTTCTCTGGTTCTTTCGGTGGTGGCGGTGTTGGCGGTTCGGTCGGTATCTCGATGGCGACCAACGATATTAACGACACGACAGAAGCGTATATCCACAGTGCAGATGTTTCCGTTACGGGTAATGACATCGTCCTGACTGCAACTGAAAATGCAACGATCCAGGCGTTGACGGTTGGCGGCGCGGTCGGTGTTTCCGGTGGCGGTGGCGGTGGAGCGGGTGTCGGTTTGGCTGGTGCGGGTTCCGGTAACAAAATCAAGAGCAGTGCCTTGGCGTCTATCACTAACGGCAGCACAGTGACGACAAGTACCAGCGGCGCAATCAAATTACTTGCAACTGATACCTCGCACATTACGGCTAATGCCGGTGGTTTGGGCATCGGTATTTCTGCTGGTGGCGGTGGCGGTGCAGGCGTCTCGCTCGGTGTTGCTGCTGCGGACAACAATATTGAAAATAACGTCAAAGCGTATTTCGATAACTCGCTGGTGAACGCTGAGGGTGCAGTCTTGT
Source organism: Herminiimonas aquatilis (assembly GCF_042665175.1). Taxonomy (NCBI): domain Bacteria; kingdom Pseudomonadati; phylum Pseudomonadota; class Betaproteobacteria; order Burkholderiales; family Oxalobacteraceae; genus Herminiimonas; species Herminiimonas aquatilis. The sequence continues at coordinate 365,932 of NZ_JBHTCC010000001.1, read as the reverse complement.
TATCAGCCAGCCAAACTTCGGTCATTGAATCGCTGAGTATCGGCGGTGCAGTTGCAGTATCTGCCGGCGGTGGCGGTGGTGCTGCAGTCGCAGCGGCTGGCGCAGGTTCCAACAATACAATCAAAAATACAGTCGCTGCCTATGTCAGCAACAGCATTACGACGACGGGTAACAACGGTGTCGAAAAAGGTGTACGTGCAACAGGCGGTATTACGCTGACTGCAAGCGATGATTCATCAATCACGGCTGATGCTGGCGGTGTCGGCGTCGCGATCCAGGGCGGCGGTGGCGGCGGTGCCGGCGTCGCAATCGGTATTTCAGCAGCAACCAACAACATCACCAATACAGTTGATGCATACATCGACGGTTCGACAGTTACCGCAACGTCTAGCGACATTTCGCTGACTGCAACTGAAACAGCTTCGATTGCAGCCCTGACTATCGGTGGCGCGATCGCCGGTTCCGGCGGTGGCGGCGGTGGCGTGGGTGTGGGACTGGCCGGTGCGGGTTCCGGCAATACGGTGACCAACAAGGCGCGTGCACGAATTCAAAACAGCAGCGATGTGAATACTGTGACCAGCGGCGCAATTGCGCTGACTGCCAGCGATGAGTCCGACATTACTGCGAATGCTGGTGGTGTCGGTATCGCTATCGCCGGCGGTGGCGGTGGCGGTGTAGGTGTGTCGATGGGTGTGGCTGCAGCGACTAATAAAATTGGCAATGAAATTGCCGCGTTGATCGACAATTCGACCGTGACATCGGCCGGCGCATTGTCCTTGTCCGCTTCCTCTACCTCGACGATCAAGGCATTGTCGATCGGCGGTGCAGTTGCTGCGGGCGGTGGCGGTGGCGGCGGTGTCGGTGTAGCTGGCGCGGGCGCGGGTTCGGACAACGATATCGACAATACGATTTCGGCAACCATCTCTGCCAGCAACGATACCAAGTCTGTCACTTCACAAGGTGCGATGAGCCTGACTGCAAGCGATACATCGCACATCGTTGCTAATGGTGGCGGCGTCGCGATTGCGTTGACGGGTGGCGGTGGCGCTGGAGTTGGTGTCGCCGTTGGTGTATCTGCAGCGAAGAATGCAATCAACAATACAGTTCAATCGTATATCGATAATTCTGTCGTCAAGGTGACGACAGATGATTTGAAACTGAGCGCTACATCCAGCGCAACGATAGAAGCATTGTCTATAGGCGGCGCCCTTGGCGTTGGCGGCGGTGGCGGTGCGGGTGTGGGCGCGAGCGCTGCAGGTGCTGGTTCAGGTAATACGATCGGTAATACCGTGCTCGCGACAATCCGCAATAGCGCAGCGGTGTCGACCGTTACCAGCGGAAAAATTACTTTAAGTGCAAAAGATGAGTCCATCATCACTGCGAATGCTGGTGGACTTGGTATTGCGGTTGGCGGCGGCGGCGGCGCTGGTGTCGGTGTGTCGCTCGGCGTAGCCGTTGCCAATAACAAAATCGGCAACACGATTACAGCAGCAATCGACAACGCAAAAGTGACCTCAGCAGGTGCTCTGGAACTGACAGCGCTTTCCAACGCAACCATCAATGCAATCTCGATCGGCGGTTCTGTTGCAGTCGGAGCGGGCGGTGGCGCCGGTGTAGGTGTCGCAGCAGCGGGTGCAGGTTCCAATAACGATATCGACAACACGATTTCGGCATATATCAAAGACAGTAACGAGAGTGATACCGACATCAACAAGAAGAAGACGGTATCGGCACGCGGTGCGATGACTTTGAGCGCAACAGATACGTCGAAGGTCACTGCGAATGGCGGTGGTATCGGTATCGCAGTTGGTGCTGGCGGTGGAGCCGGTGTCGGTGTGGCAGTTGGTATTTCGGCTGCAACCAATGAAATCAATAACACTGTTCAAGTTTATATCGACAATTCCGTCGTCAATGTCACCGGTAACGATCTGAAATTGACTGCGCTTTCCAATTCGACGATCAAGGCGATGTCGATAGGTGGCGCAACCGCAGTGGGCGGCGGTGGTGGCGCAGGTGTTGGTGTCGGCGCTGCGGGTGCTGGTTCGGGCAACAAGATTGGCAATACAGTAAAAGCATCTATCCAAAATAGCGCTGCAGTTACGACGACGGCTGGCGCCGGCGCTCTTGGTGCCGTTAGCCTGGAAGCAAGTGATACATCGAGCATTACGGCCGATGCAGGCGGCTTGAGTCTCGCAGTTGGCGGCGGCACAGTGGGTGTCGGCGCAGCCCTCGGTGTGGCGTTCTCGGAAAATAAAATTACCAATACGGTCAAGGCTTACATCGATTCAGCCAAGGTCACATCGGCTCGTGCGCTCAGTCTTACTGCGAATGAAAGTGCGACGATCAAATCGTATGCAGTCGGTGGTGCTGTTGCTGTTGGCGGTGGCGCGGTCGGTGTCGGCGTCGCAGGTGCTGGTGCAGATTCCAGCAACACAATTACGAATACCGTTCAGGCATATATCAACGATACGACCACGGATGCCAGCAAAGGCGTCACTGCTGGCGGCAACATCAGCTTGACGGTAACTGACGTTGCGTCTGTCATTGCAAATGCTGGTGGTATGGCAGGCGCAGTTGGTGGTGGCGCAGTCGGTGCTGCTGGTGCAGTCGGTGCAGCTACAGCTAAAAACACGATCAAGAATACTGTTCAGGCCTACATCAAGTCGTCGACTGTCAAGGCAGCCAGCGGCAATATCGTGTTGAGCGCAAGTGAAAGCTCGATCATTGATGCAACTTCGCTAGGCGGTGCGGTTGCCTTGTCTGGTGGTGTCGCAGCGGCATCTGCTGCAGGTGCTGGTGGTAGCTCGATCAGCACGATTACCAATACCGTCGAATCTTATTTTGAAACAGCCAATGTCACCACTGAAACCAGCGGCAACATTTCGCTGAGTGCAGTCGACACCGCAAACATTACTGCGGATACCATCGCAGCGTCAGTTGCTATTGCAGGCGGTGTCGGTGCTGGTACAGTTGCTGTCGGTACAGCATTGGCAAAAAATACGGTTACCAACACAGTTCGTGCTTACAGCAAAGAAACCACAGTGACGTCCGCTGGGACGTTGGCGCTGACAGCCAGCTCGACTCCAACGATCAGCGCCAAATCGATCGCTGCCTCGGTTGGCGTGAGTGCGGCACCAATCGGTTGGGCCTTCTCAGGTGCCGGTGCCGATTCGCAAAATACGATCAACAACACAGTTTCGGCATTCATTACCGGTACCAGCGCGGAACTGAAGAGCACCACGAAGGCCGAGAATGGCATCACGCTGAGTGCATCTGAAACCGCGCGCCTGACGGCCCATGTCGGTTCAGCAAGTGTAGCCGCAGGTTTGGTTGGTGGCTCGGTCGGTACTTCCTTGTCCAGCAATACGGTGACCAGCGGTATTAGCGCTTTCATCGACAATGCAAGTGTCACGTCGAACAAGGACAGCATCAGCATTACTACGAATTCGGACGATTCGATCTCGACGCTGGCCTACGCCACTGCTGTCGCTGGCGCTATCGGCGGTGCAGGCGCAGGTGCAAGTGCGACGTCTGTTGTGAATCCGAATCTGTCTTCCTACGCTGGCAGTGGCGCGACACTCAGTGCCAAAGCAAAGATCGATGTCACTGCAACATCGCTTAACTCTTCCAACACTAAAACCATAGGTGCTGCGGGTGGCATGTCGGCGATTGGCACCAGCCTGGCAAGTGCTACAGCGAATGGCTCTGTTCGTGCCTATGTCAATGGTAATGTGACGACGGCAAAGGAACTGAATATCAAAGCCTATGCGACTGATTCCGCGAAGGCCGAAAGTTACGCCGTCGCGGGCGGCATCCTGGCTGGCAGCGGTACGGTAGCCGCCGCGTTGGTGTCACCGATTGTAGAAGCATATATCGGTGCATCTAGTACTACCGAGATTACAACGACTCAGTTAATTAGTGTTTCTGCCACCGTTAAACCGCGTGCTGAAGCCTATGCATTTGGTGTCGCTGCGGGTGGTTTTGCGGTTGGTGTGTCGCAAGCAACTGCGACCACTACGCCAACTGTGAATGCGTATGTGGGTGGAAAACTTACGACGGGCTCATTGAAAATCAGTGCCGAGCAGGTATTGCCATCACTAGGTGATTCTGCCTTGGCGAAAGCAACTGGTTCTGCCGGTGCATTGATCGGCGTGGCATCGACTTCGGCAACCGCAATCAACGGTAAAACGGGTAGTTTGTCTGCAGTCACTGCGTACGTAGCAGACAATGCAACACTTGTCATTCGTGGAGCAACCACCATAGTCGCCAACGCGAAATCGCAACAGACCGCTGATGCCAGCAGTTATGCCGTCGGTCTGGTTTCGGCCGGTGTTGCGCAATCGAACGCAAAATCAAACACACTGACGTCGGCTTATCTCGGCACAGGCGTCAAGCTTGACGGTGCGAGCCTGGCGATTACTGCAGTCGGTTATGACAACAACGTTGCATTGACGATCGCCGGTAGCGGTGGCGTGTTGGCAGGTGCCGGTGCGACTGCGGACACCAGCAACATCAGCAATACGAGTGCACTCATTAACGACGGTGTTGCAACGCGCAACATCACGTTGGGTGCGGACAATGTCTTGCCTATCTTGTTGATTTCATCGACACCTAATTACAGCACCGATAACGGCGTACGCACTGTGAGCAATGGTCAGACGGTCGATGTCGCTACCGCACATATTGGCAATGGTGATGTCGGTACACGCTATCAATACCTCGGCTCCACTGCAAGCATCGATCTGGCAACTGCCAATTTCGCCGATGCGACGAAATGGAAAGCCATCGGCATCATGGATGGCACAGGCAAGTTGTCAATGTCGGCTGAACATACCGCGGCTTTCAACAGCACAACGACCACGGTTGCTGGTGGTGCACTGGCTGGTAGCGGTGCAACATCCCAGCACACTGTCGATGCCAAAGTCACCTCCGGCCTCAATAATGATGTGAAAGTATATGCAAAAGACGTCAGCATTCTTGCGACCAGCCATGTGCTGAAAGCAGAACAGTCCGGCGCGAATATCGCCGGTGTGACTGGCGGTATCGCGTCTGCAGCAGGCGCAACCAGCGAAACAGTCATCAAGCTGGATACAACCGTCAAGGTTGGTGATCGGTCATTGCTGCAGGTACGCGGTTATGGAATCACAGCGGGCGACATGCGCCTGGCTGCCTTGAATGACATTGTCGCGTTTGATAAAGTCACATTGAAAACCGGTGGTGCGATTTCTGGAGCAGGTGCTTACTCGACCATCCGTACCGATGGCGTGTTCTCACGTGTGCTGATTGGTAATGCTGCGACTGTCAAAACCGTCGGCGCAATTGATATTACTGCACGTGGTCAAGGCACGATCTCGGCTATCGTCGATGCAGAGACTTACGGTGCTGCCACAGTGGCAGTAGCGAAATCGGTCACCGATATTCGTCCGGTCAATGAAGTCGTTATCAGCGCGGATGCATTGTTGCAGGCGGATGCAAATCTGAATGTATCGTCCGGCACCAGCATCACTTTCAATCGCGATCAATACAAACTGATCGCGCGTACCGATACCTTTGCAGGCAGCGCGATCCCTATCGATGATGTCGATTCGACGGCGATTTTGTATCAAACCAATACGATTACGGTCGCGGCTGGCGCCAACATGCGCAGTGCGCGCGACATCAATCTGAATGCAGAACGCCTCGGCTATGCCGACATGACCAGCCGTGCGAAAGCCGTCAACTGGGCGAGTGCGATTGCCGATGCCATCAACGGTTCTGAATCATTCAGTGGTTCGCTCGACAGCAATGCCGATGGCATAGTCACCATCAACGGTACGTTGACGACTGGTATCGCCCGTACTCAAACCTTGACATTGAACTGGGATCCAACCAGCACTGCCAATCCTGCCACTGCGGTTGATTACGGCATCGTTGGTGTCGTAACCGGTGATGGCATTACTTATCGTGTAGTTACCGAGCCTTTGCTCACAGGTCTCGCCAAAGAGTTGCAGAATGCGCAATCACAATTGGCGGCGTATCAGTTCTCTGGTAACACAACCTTGATTACGTTCTACACGAACGAAATTGCACGTATCAAGGCCGATCTTGCTGCAGAAGGTTTGCTTGGCGATCGTGGTCAATTAGTCGATAAATCCGTCACGACTGTGTACGTCGATCCAATCTGGGCACAAGCCGGCATCATCGACATTCGTGCCGACGTCGTCAAAGGCACAGGTAAATTTGACGCGCCAGGTGATGCATCGGTCGTCATCGTTAATAACACGCCGGCGTTCATCAAGCTGATGGGTATCACGATTCCTGAAAGTAATGGCGGCCTGTTTATCAATGGTGTGCAAGCTAGCAGCAATACGGAAATCACGGCACTCAACACAGCGGTGACAGGTGTCTCGACTACAGCTACTTTCAATGCGATTACACAAACTGCGACAGCAAATCCACCGCTGATCTCGGTGACCAACAAATTTAATCCTGCCACTTACACACCAGCTCCAGGACGTGTGAATTTTGCCTCGCCTGACATCACAGTGTTGGGAGCAATCACCAATCTGGGTGGCAACCTCTCGCTAGTGATTGAAGGCGGTAGTGGCGATATTCAGATTTCTGCACAAGTTCGCGCCAAGAATATGGCGATCGTCACAGGTGGCAACGTCTATATCGATGGCGTGACTGCGTATTCGGTTGGCGGCGAAGCTTTGGCAGCATGGAAAACTGTTACCGACACCATCATGGCTGGCACCGACGGTGTCGCAGGTAATGCAACTTCAGCTGCTGCATTGGCTGCGATTGCTGCGGCAAAAGCTGCGGGTCCTGCCAGTGGCGTGGTGATTGGTTACAAAGATGGCGCACCGGTGTATTCAACCGTATCCATGCCAGGCGTGAATTTGTATGCGGATCGCATACACATCACGGCGCAATATCTGAACGTGAACGGCGTGATCCAAAGCGGCAAGGATAATTACACCCTCACGATTACGAATGCGACCCGGACCGAGATTGAAGCAATTTCCAGCAATGCGACTGGTCGCGTGCTGTTGAAATCAGCATCGAACGGTGACTTCAATGTGTTCTGGAATACAGCAGACAAACGTATCGAAATCGATGAGCTGCGTGTCAGTGGTGGTTACATTGAACTCGACGCACATGTCACCAACACCGGTGCCGGTGAAATCAAGCTGCTGGGCGGATACGCCGATGTGTCTATCGACAATCAGACCAGTTACGATCTGGTGATCAAACGTATCGATACTTCGGAACGTGGTAGCGGTAAGTTGTTGATCGTTGATCGCTCCAAACCTGTCGTTGTTAACGGCGTCGCCACGCAACCATTCACCGTTACCTTGTATGAAAAATCAGGTGACAAGGTTACGGTAACCGTTGATAGAGGTATTGCAGGACAAGCGCCTGTCTCAACAGTCGTCGATAACATCAGCACTTACGATGTACAAGACGGTCAGCGCTACGGCTGGGCGATCGCACAGGAAGCCGCGGAACGCAAGTCAGCTACCTATGGCCAAAGCAGCTGGCTGGGTATCGATGCATTTGCTGCTGATCCAAGCACGATCAGATGGGAAACTACCGAACCACTGGGTGCGCCTAAATTGATAGGCGGTGCCGCTTACTATTACACCGGCACAGGTAACGATTTCGATTATTCGTACAACCGCGTGGATACCGGTACCAAAACCTATCAGACCAATCAGCACACTACGAGCACTTGGTACGGTAAGGAAACGCAATGGACGACCTTCGTCCAGGAAAATAAATTTACCGACATTCACACGTTCTCGATCAAAGCTGATCACGATATCAAGATCAATTTCATCGGCGATAGCAGCAGCGATGTCACCGTCAAATCAGGTGGTTCGATTCTGCTGGGGGGGACAATTTCCAATGAGTCCGGTACAACTACGCTGATTGCAGGCAATCGTATTGACCATCTGGTTGATAGCGCTTATGTCGGTGGTCAGATCATCAACCTGACAGCGACTAACGGTATTGGTACCAATTCGGTCAGTGGCAGTACCACGCTGATCAATGGCTTGAACACCGATTTGTCGGCGACACCAACCTACGATTTCACAACCAGCTCTGGTGCAACATCCGTTTCTAATGGTACGCAGATCAAGTTGTCCACCACCTATAACGGTGGCGGTGTGGCAGGTAAAGTTTATAAATATATCGGCAGCAGCACCTCGCTCAATCTGGGTGCGCAAAATTATTCAGATACCAGCAAATGGCAATTGACGACGTCGAGCAGCGCTAGTTACGTTGCTGATAACTCGGCAAAAATCGTTGTCGGTCAGAAGGTTCTGATCGGTGCCGGCTATGCAGCTGGCGGCGAAGTCGGACAGGTCTACAAATACATCGGCGATGCAGCCAAGATCGATTTGGCGACAGCCAACTATACGGATACATCGAAGTGGGTGAAGGTTGAATCCTTGCCTGCGTTGAATGTCACTGCTGGTGGCAAGGTGCTGATCAATGAAATCGTCGGTGACATGGCGGTTGGTGCAATCCGCGCTGGTGCTGGACAAGCTGTCACCTTGACGGCGCAAGGTTCGATACTCGCGGCAAAAAATACCGATGGTCGCGTTGGTGCGAAAACGCAGGCAGGCGGCTCGGTCACGCTGAACGCACTGAACGGCAGCATCGGTAGCGCGGCACAAGCAGTGACGCTTTACTCCGGCAGCACTGCGGTTGACACCATCATCGCGTTGGCGGCACAAAACATCTATCTGACCGAAGGCGACTTCGATGCAGGTGGAACCAGTGGCCTGGATCACATGCGTATCGAATTGATCGAATCGCGCTCTTCGAACGGAACAATCGTCTTGACAGTCAAGGATGGTTCGCTGATCGATGGCAACAAGTCGCAGGAAGTTGACGAACGCGCACGCGAAGAACTGCTGGGCGGTGTCTGGAAAGATCTCAATTTGACGGAAGGTACCGGTGCTTTGCAAAAAGTATCCGACACTATTCTTGCGTACAAAAACGCGAAAGAACAGGATTACCGCACTTATTGGAAGTATCGCGAACAGCAGGCGAATCCTGCTGTCTACGATGCAAGCTTCCAGGTTCATCTGACAGCTGAACAGTCGGCGTATTACACGAGTGTGCTTGGTTACAGCACAGCGCAAATCACTACGCTGGAAAATAAACTGACGTCTGAATACGCAGAACTTCACGCTCGCTATGGCAGCGTGGGCAATACGTATAACGCAGCGTACAGCTTCGACATCACGTCTGGAGATGGCTTGGCAGAAGTGAATCAGCTGAAGTCGACTATCAAAGTTTGGACTGAAGCAGAATTGTTGAACACGATGAGTGCCGGTTTGTTGAAAGCTGCGGCCAATACGCAGGTGAACATCGAAGCACCGAACATCATCGGTAAAAACGTGACGATCAATGCGTCGAATAATGTCGGTAGCAATGACACTTCGTTGACGATTACATTGCCAACCAATGGCTCGCAACTGGTGCTGACGCCAGAACAAAAACTGGCGTTTGCGGCAGCCGATCGTATTGATGTGACTTACCTTGCCGGTAATCCTATCGTCAACACGACGGTCAACTTCCATGACAACCAAACGTCTAACGACACGATCACACGTACCGGCAGCAGCTGGACTTCCAGTGGCTTGGCAGCGGGTATGCATATCCAGATTTCCGGCGCGACGGGTAATGCAACTGACAAAGGTGAGTCGTATCAGATCAAGAGCATCACAGATGTAACCGTCAATGGTGTGTTGACCAGCACCATTACGCTGACATCAGGCGCAACTCTGGTTAACGAAACCGGCAAAGTCATCACGATGACGCCGATCGCGCTCAATCCAACACGTTCTGATGTGGTTTCCGCAGCAATCAACTTTGCGTTGACCGCAGGCGTACCAACGATCACACGCACTGATGGTGGCGATTGGCTGGCTGATGGCTTTGCTGCAGGTGAGTTGTTCCAGGTTTCCGGCAACACGAAAAATTCGACCGGCAGCACGGTCTATTACACGATTGCCAGCGTCACGGAATCGACCATTACATTAATCGCTGGTACTACACTCGTTGCCGAAACCGGCGTCGAAGCGATCTTCACACCGAAGGTCACGAATCCAGCCGCATTGCGTCCAGCCTTGACAGCAATCGTTATCGAACGTCGTGACGATGTTAACGTCGATGCTACTGGCCGCGTCAAAGTCACTGCAGGTAACGAGGTTTATCTCGGTTCTGGTCAGTTGCAGCAGGCGATGAATATTGATCAGGTCGTAAGCACGAATAACAAGGATATTCGCATCAAGAGCAAGTTTGGCGTGGTCAACGATGCTGCGGTTGCCGGTAGTGCCAACGTTATTGGTAACGATCTGATTGTTGAAGCAGGGCAGGGCGCGATTGGTTCGATTTCAAAAGCGCTGCTGACCAACCTCACAGGTACTTTGACTGCACGTTCGTTTAATAGTCTGTACATCACAGAGATTAGCGGCAATATGTTGCTGGAAGGCGCTCAATCGACGACAGGTACCGTGCATCTGGAAGCGACATCCGGCTCTATCCTTGACGGTCTCAATAGCGACACTGCAAAAATCGCTGGTAATCGGATTGAGCTGGTTGCCTCGGGTGCAATCGGTGCCAGCGGCAATATGCTGGAAACAGATTTGACAGCGACGGGTACTCTGCTGGCCACTGCCGGCGGTGACATCTTCATGTGGGAAACCTTGGGTGACCTGAATCTCGACGTCATCCGTTCTACAGGCGGCGATGTCACTTTGGGTGCCAGCGGTTCCATCCTTGACGTCGGCATCGTTGCTGATGTTGACGCATCGCGCCCAGGTATCGATATTTTTGCTCGCAGTATTTCGCTGACGGCTCAAAACGGTTCCATCGGTCGCTCCGGCAATGACATCGACATTGATACCAATAGCGGCAATCTGGCTGGTACTTCAGGCACGCTGACTACTGTCAGCATGCAGGACACTTTCATTATCGAAGTGCTGGGTAACCTGTTCATCAATGAAATCGGTACTGGCGTCAATGCAGTTGGTAATACTGCATACACGGCGTTTATTGCATCAGCCGGCAGTATTTTCAACGGACGTTCCGACAATGGCAGCAATATCACATCTGGTCGCACCAAGTTGTTTGCGACTGATGATATCGGTACTGCCAGCAAGCATCTGACGACTAAAGTCGGTACCTTGCAAGGCAATGCAACACTGGGTAGCACCTATATCTCGAATACAGGAGCGATGACATTAGCAACGCTCGACGGCGCCAACAGCGCAGCGATTACATCGGGCGGTACGGTTGTCATCACAACCGCCAGCCCGATGACGGTCAGCCAAAACGTTGACGCGGGTGGCGGAATTACGCTGATCGCGCTGGATAAAGCTGGTGGTACTACAGACAGCATTGTCATCAAAGCTGGCAAGACGATTGAAAGTACGACCTCGTTCGTGCATATCAAGGCAGGTGATGACGTCACCGTCGAAGCTGGTGCGAGTGTCATTGCCAAAACCGAACTGACTATCGAAGGCGATTATCAAGGCGATAAAGACGGCAACGCAGCATCAGCAGGTCAAGCCAACATCGATGTCGGTGGTAGCACCATTACGATCAACGGCACCTTGAAAGCAGGAACACATATTGATTTCCTGGGCGAAGTCGAAGCGGATACGATCATCGTGTCTGGTACTGCTTCCATCACGGCACCTATCGTTAATTTCAGTGGTGCCAAAGGCAACGACAAGATCGATCTGTACGGCATCATCAATGCAACTACCATCAACGTCCACGGAGATGATGGTGACGATACGATCAACGTCTGGGGTACGATCAAAGCGACCCAGTTCAATCTGTATGGCGATGCGGGCAACGATAATATCGCGCTCAATCCGGATAGTGTGACCGCCGGTTTCAACGCTACCTACAATTTGATCTTGCAAGCCAATACCAATATTGAAGGCGGTACTGGTGAAGACACGATGTCAGTTAGTCATTTATTGACGATGACGACATCACACAATGGCGTACGTGATCAAATTTCGATCAATGGTCAAGGTGGCACGGATCAATACATCATCAATGTCAAAGGCAACTCCGACTACATCGTCAACATCAATGACAGCGGTGCACCAGCCGATGGCGCGGATCAACTGACGATCATCGGCACCAATACCGAAGATACATTCCTGGTACGCAAAAACTTTGTAGCATCGATGGATGCACTTCCTGCTGTAGCGGGCGATCAGGTTCATTACACCAACCTGGTCGAACGCATTAACTACAACGAAAGCATCAACGGTCGTTTGCTGATCAATGGTTTGGATGGCGACGATTCGTTCTACGTCGATGACAACTCGACCATCACCACTCTCGATGGCGGTGACGGTTCGGACTACTTCCAGTTCGGTCAGATGTTTGGTTCCGTCCGTGATACGACCCACGTCGCTTTAGGTGATGAAATCGAAACGGTTCAAACCACGCTCGGCTATCTGTCGCGTGGTATCAGTTTTGCTACCACTGCATTTGGTGGCGACGGCGATGATCGCTTCACTGTCTACAGTAATAAAGCGCCACTGAAATTGTTTGGCGAAGCCGGCAACGATGAATTCGTGGTGCGTGCGTTCTTGTTGACCGGTACCGGCCTTTCGGTTGCGGATACGCAATTGAACGGCGGCAGCGGCGACGATCACATCGAGTACAACATCAACGCGCCAGTCAGCATCGATGGCGGAACTGGTGTCGATACGATCGTTGTAGTTGGTACTGAAGCGTCCGATAACTTTGTCATTACCGACAAGGGTGTGCAAGGTGCAGGTCTGAATATCGACTTCACCGGCGTCGAGAAACTTGAAATCGACGGCATGGAAGGCGACGATCACTTCTTCGTTCTCGGCACTGCAGCTGGTATGGTCACGACGATTATTGGTGGTCTCGGCAACGATACGATTGATATCGGCGGCGACGTTACCCAAAAAATCGTCTCTAAAGACGTCGAAGGCACTAGCGGCTTTATCAATCATGCAGTCAGCAGTACTGATCCAGCCTACAACGGTATTTACGCTGAGGGCATCAAGCTCAATGTGGCAACTGGAGCAGTGGGCGCAGTCGGTATCAAGCAACAGGCTGCAGGTGATTTGACGGTCGTGGAAAACGGCGCATTAGGCACCGACACAACGTATTACAACATCGCGATGAACGTCGCGCCGCCGACATACGCGAATGCTGCGCCGATTTATTTGACAGTATCCGGTACGCAATCGAATAGCAAAGACACGGCTGCTGGCGGCAAAAGCATCGAGGTTTCACTTGATGGCATCAACTTCTCGCAATCGCTGGTATTGACCTTCGATCCAAGCGCTGCGGCTGGCTCAGTCAACGATTGGCTGCGCGACCAGAAGATTTATGTGCGCGCAACTGGTGACCTCGCAGCAGAAGGTGAACGTGTAGCGATGATCAGTCATTCGATTCTGAGTGCAGATCCAGCGTTCAACCACTTGCTGGTCGCCAACGTACAAGTTCGCGTAATCGACAACGATCAAGCTGGTGTCATCTTTACGCAGACATCAGGCTCAACTCAAGTGCTCGAAGGCGATACAACTGGCGATACGTATTCGATTTCATTGACCAAATCTCCTGCGGCGAATGAGATTGTCACCGTGCATCTCGGTTTTGACATGATGCAACTGGCGATCACTTCGGCAGTCAACGATGCTGCCTTGCAGGCACGCATCGATACTGTGAATGGCACCGTCACATTCGATAGCAGCAACTGGAATACGCCGTTCGTGGTGCAAGTGACTGGCGTCGAAAACTCGACACCAGAAAACACTGCTGGCGTCGTTATCAAGCATAGCGTCACCAGTGTCAGCACCAACGGTGGCGCGCGTGAATTCGTCAACGTGGATACACAAGACCTGACAGTTGATGTGCGAGACAACGATATCGGTGGCGTACTTGTTGTTCAGTCTGAAGGTTCAACTCTGGTATCCGATACCAGCGACGAGTCCTACACGATTCAATTGACCAAGCAACCGACGGCTCCTGTCACGATCAAACTGCTGTCCGATGGCAAAACATTGTTAAGCAGTTACGATACCGATCCACGTTTCTCATTGATTGATGGCGTACCTAGTGTCACCTTTACAGCGGCAAACTGGGATCAGGCATTCAAGGTCAAGGTCGCGGTTAATCCGGATGCACCACAAGTAGTAGGTACGCAACCGGTACAAACCTATCCACTCCAGCAGCACGTCGTGGCGCAAGTTAAAGGCCCGCTCTTCATCGAAGGCAGCGCCATTGAAGGTCGTGACCGTTCGCTCAAAGTCGCAGTCATGCTGCCGACCGAAACCGATACAGCTTTGCCTATCGTTAATCTGGAAGCGCAGGAAAGTACCAACACCGATACGCTCAACATCTTCAATGACGGCAGCGTGTCGAACGACACCGGTACTTTGGGTAAGGTGACCAACACGAGCGGTCTGTCAGCACTGTTCGGCAACAATGCAACCAACACAGCTGCCAAGCTGGCTGAATTCGCCAACCTGCAAGGTCTCGGCATGGGCGCTGGCGTGACACTGAACTTCGGTACTACGCAAGTTCCTGAATGGCGCACCTTCGATTCCGGCATCACGTATCACGGTATCGAAATCGTCGATGTCATGCTCGGCAAAGGCGACGATACCTTCACTGTTGCGCATACAACAGCAGGTGCTGTCACAGTAATTCAAGGTGGCGGTGGCAGCGACAAGCTTTACGTCACAGGCGGCGGTGGCGCTGCAGCACCGTTGGTCTTGTTTGGTGATGCGAGCCAAGACGGCAAATCCTATAACTCAACCGTGCTGGACATTACGGGTCACGGTTTTGCATTCAGCAATTTCGGCGATGACTTGATCGATGCGCGCGGTGCGGGTGGCGGTGTCACGATTTATGGCGGTCAGGGCAACGATACGATCTTCGGCAGCGACTTTGATGATCAGATTGCCGGCGGTTCAGGCGATGACACCATCAATGGCATGAAGGGTAATGACCATATCTACGGCGATGCCGGCTTCAACATCGATTTGTCGAAACGCTTCAGCGTTGCCGGCGACATGCTGACAGTTGTCAATGCTGCTGGTGCTGGCGATTACATAGCGACGCGCGATAACCTCTCAGTCGGCAACGATACGATCAATGGCAACGAAGGTAATGACATCATCATCGGCGATCACGGTACGATCACGCAGATCGCTGGTACCAAACGCTTGCTGAGTAACGGCAGCGTGACGGAGATCGCTACATTCAACGACACAACTGGTGGCGCGGATCTGATTACAGATCGTTCCGGCAATAACATCGTGTTCGGCGGCATCGGTGGTGACACGATCACGGTTGCTGGTATCAGCAATATCGTACTCGGCGACAACGGCAAGATCGTGTTTACTGCGGATGCGAGCAAACTGGTTTCGATTGAAACTACCGACTACGATTCATTCCTCGGTGGTAACGATACGATTACTGCGGAAAGCGGCAACAACATTCTGTTCGGCGGCGTCGGTGCAGATATCATTACCACCGCAATCGGTGACGATACGATCTTTGGCGACAACGGCAAGATCGTTTACAGCGCTACCGGTATCGCTTCCTTGCTGCGCGCAACGGACACCAAAGAAACATCCGGCGGTGCTGACATCATCACAACCGGTAGCGGCAAGAAATTTGTCTTCGGCGGTGTAGGTGCGGATCAAATTACGCTAGGCCTTGCAGCTTTGGATAACACCAACGGTATCGTCAATGGCGACAATGGCTCTATCCAACTCGATGCTACCGGCGCGTTTGCGTTGCAAGCTGCGAGCGAAGGATATCTGGCTGCTAATGGCAGCCTCGGCGGTAACGACATCATCAAAACCGGCGATGGCAACCACGTGATCATCGGCGGCTTTGGTGCTGATCAAATCACTACGCGTAATGGTGACGACACGATCTTCGGCGACAACGGTGTCATCACCTTCAACGCGCAAGGTAAATTCGAAACCCTGGTTTCGACCGGCGACAGCGTAACCAGCGGCGGTGATGACACGATCACGTCGATCAATGGCAACAAGATCGTTATCGGTGGCACCGGCCTAGACATTATCAATGTCGGTGCTGGCGACGGCATTATTCTGGGCGACAGCGGCACCGTTACCTACGATACCGCTGGTATCAACGTTCGACGCATCGAGAGTCTGGCTGGCGATACCAGTTATGGCGCAGGTGACACCATTACTGCGGGTAACGGTAAGCACTTCATCATCGGTGGTTTCGGTGCAGATACGATCACTAGCGGCACCGGCAGTGACTACATCCTTGGCGACAACGGCAATATCGTGTTGAACGCGACAGGTAAAGTCACTTCGATAACCTCGAATGTCGACAGTACGATTAGCGGCGGCGCAGACATCATCCACGCAGCTGATGGCGACAAGTTCGTCATCGCTGGTGTAGCGGCAGATGAAGTTGTAATCGGCACTGGCACCGCTAACGGCGCATCGATTTTTATCGGTGACAACGGTCGTATCACGTTTGATGCTGTCAGCCTTCTGCCTCAATTGATTGAAAGTCTTGATTACACAACCGGCCTGCTCGGCGGTAACGACACAATTCGCACTGGCAACGGTAACAACGTCATCATCGGCGGTATCGGGAACGATACGATAACAACGGCTACCGGCACGGATTACATCATCGGTGACAACGGCAACATCATGTTGAACGCGGCCGGTAAGGTCACGTCGATGACAGCGAATGTCGATAGCAATATCAGTGGCGGTGCAGACATCATCCATGCAGCTGATGGTGACAAGTTCGTCATCGCTGGTGTAGGTGCAGATGAAATCGAAGTCGGTACTGGCACAGCTAACGGTTCTTCGATCATTGTTGGCGACAACGGTCGCATCACGTTTGATGCTGCAGGTCTCTTGCCACAAGTGATTGAAAGTCTCGATTTCTCAACTGGCTTGTTGGGTAGCGATGACACGATTACTACTGGTGACGGCAATCACTTCATCATCGGTGGTATTGGTGCCGATACGATAGCAACGGCAACCGGCCGCGATGTCATCATTGGTGACAATGGTGTCATCACATTGAACGCAGCCGGTCTGGTTATTAGTGTTGATGGCACTGTCGATACGCTGGCAACTGGCGGCGGCAACGACACTATTACTGCAGTTGACGGTAACAAAATCGTGGTCGGTGGTATTGGTGACGACAGCATTACACTCGGCAATGTGGATAGCGGTAGCAGTATCGTACTCGGCGACAATGGCCTGGTGACCTTCAATGCTGCCGGCACGATCCTGCGTCAAGTGAAGAGCACCGGTTACCACGAAGGCTTTGGTGGTGATGACTCCATCGAAGCAGGTAATGGCAATCACTTCATCATCGGCGGCTTTGGAGCAGATAAGATCACCACCGGAAACGGTATCGATTATCTGTTTGGCGATAACGGTATTATCGATCTGGATACGGCAGGTACAGTGGTCTCGCTGGATTTCAGCGACGACACGCTGGCTGGCGTCGGTATTCTGGCAACGGGCGGCGTCGATATCATTAGTGCAGGCAACGGCGACAAGTTCGTCATCGCCGGTACAGAGGGCGACACCGTCACGGTCCTGGCTGGCAACGGCTTGATCGTCGGTGACAGCGGTAAGGTCACCATCGATGCCAACGGCATTACACGCACGATCGAAAGCACAGGCTATCTGGCTGACCTCGGCGGTAACGATACGATCAAAACTGGCCATGGTAATCACTTCATCATCGGTGGTTTCGGCAGCGATACGATCACGACTGGCACTGGTACCGATTACATCCTCGGTGACAACGGCAGCATCACCTTGAATGCAGCCGGCAAAGTTACGCGTGTGGATTCCAATGTTGATACGAAGTTTAGCGGCGGCGATGACATCATTCATTCCGATGACAGCAACAAGTTTGTCATTGGTGGTGTCGGCAAAGACGAAATCGTCGTGGGTGCTGGCAACGGTATCTTCCTCGGCGATAACGGCTTTGTTGAATTCGACGCAGCAGGCAATCTCGCGCAGTTGATCGAAACCACCGGCTACCTGACTGAAACGGTCGGCTACACCACCGGACTCGGCGACGACGATACGATCAAAACCGGTAATGGCAACCACTTTGTCATGGGCGGCGTTGGCAACGACACCATCAACACGGCGAATGGTCTGGACTACATCTTCGGTGATAACGGTCGCATCGTATTGAATGCAGCGGGTATCACGACTTCGTATGAATCATTCTTCGATACTGCAGTCAGCGGTGGCGATGATGTGATCGTCACGTTGCAAGGCCTCAAGCATGTGATCGGCGGCTACGGCAACGATCGCATCACTATGGGTGATAGCAACAACATCGCATTTGGTGATAACGGCAAAGTTGACTTCGACAATGCAGGTAACGTGTTGACCATGGTCAGCACCAATCCGGCAGTTGGCGGCAATGATGTCATCGTGAGCGGCAATGGCCGTAACGTCCTGGTTGGCGGTATCGGTAACGATGATGTGCGCGCAGGCAATGGCGGCAACGTGATCTTCGGCGATAACGGCGATGTCACACGTGACGCCAGCGGCAAATACATACGTATCGTGACAACCAATCCAACTATTGGCGGCAACGACATGATCGTCAGCGGTAACGGCGAAGATGTCCTGCTCGGTGGTAATGGCGCAGATGAACTGTTTGGTAATAACGGCTTCAACGTCATCATCGGCGACAGTGGTTTGGTTGAATACACCGATGGCCTCGTGTCATTGGCGCAAACCATTGATCTGTATAACGGCGGCAGCGATATTCTGCACGGCGGTAATGATCTGAGCGTAATCTTCGGTGGCTTTGATAGCGATCTGTTGCACGGCAATTTCAACAACGACATCATGGCCGGCGATTATGCGGCTGCCTACTTTGTTCAGCGTCAGGCGGTATCGGTGGTGCGCTTCGGTTCTGCTAACAACTCGCCGGATTTGATTGCTAATAAACAGGACAACGTGTTTGTTGCAGCGTTGGCAGGAGCGACGCAGTCGAATCCAAGTCTGCAATACGGCGTGACGTTTGCAAATCGTATGGATGCTTTGATTTCCAGTATCTCTGCGACCGGCGGCGACTCTCTCAGCTTGTTGAATTTGCGGGCTAGAAGTTCTTCCAGTGACTCGTCGACCTCGTCCAGCTCGAGCCGTAGCAATAGCCCAACGCAAACTGCTGTTAATGACATCAGCGAGTTGGGTGACTTGAATGCGTTGCCAGCTACAGCGGCAGGCGTCGAAGGTCTGACGGGACAAGATGCGTTTGAGCAGCAGCCTGTCGATTGCACGATACCAAATGTTGATGGCAGCTTCCCGACGGTAAATTGTGCAGCTCCCGTTGTGCCCGATGCAGCACCTGCAGTTGAGGCAGCACCTGTTCCAGCGCCGAGTTCAGACGCAAGTGATGTCGTTCCTGCAATCGACAACGTGGATATCGCGTTCGCTGGTTTGGCTGGCGCACATGCACTGAAACTCGGTCGTAGCGGTAAGGATGCAATGCAATTTGATCCACGTACTGGTAAATGGAGCAAGGCTGAAAAATCGACGCGTGCTCGCACAACGTTTGATCCCAGCACCTTGTTGCAACAAGCAGAAGTGGTTTCCTCAAATGCGGTAGTGAAAGCACCGGTCGCTGCACGCAGCTGGCTGGATCGCATCACTGGCGTGGCTGAAATTGTCGAAACGCATACCGAAGCTGCGGTGAATACCGGTAACTCATCCATCGATTGGAATAGCAAAAAAGAACCGGAAACAACGCCTTGAACTAGGCTTGTTTCCGATAACGATCAGGACAGAAATGGCAAAAAGTAAAAAAGAAAACGCTGCAGCGGAAGAAGCAACAATCTCTGCAGCAGTTACCGAAGTAGCGTCATCTAAATCGCCAGCATTGGAAAAAACTGCAAAAGCGGCATCTGTCGAAGCAGTCAGCGTGCCCATTAAACCAAGATGGGATGACAGCAAGATGCAAAGCGCGTATGCAAACGTCTGCAACGTACTCGGTACACGTGAAGAGATCACGTTGTTGTTCGGTACAAATAAAGCGTGGCAGGCTGGCAGCGATGAAGTCGGTGTGCAACTTTCGCAACGTATTGTGTTGACGCCGTATACTGCAAAGCGTTTGAGCCAGATGATGGAACAAGGCGTGCGCGAGTACGAGCAACGCTTTGGCGAAATCAAATTGTCTTGAGCGATTTATCGCAAAGCCTGTGCCGCAATTTTTTCGCAGAAATGCACGGAGATGCGGCAATCTCTTTATACAGACCATCGTTTTTACAACGTAACAAGTGAGCAATAATTTGTTTGCACCAGCAGCATCTGACGTAGTGGTCGGAGAAGAGATCGACCAGCAGCAAGCGCTATGGCTTCGTTTTGCCGATCCGGCCGATACGCAGCAATTCAACGCGACGTGGCTGGCATTGCAATGCGAAATGATAGAGGGAGCGGTGCGTGCCGTGATGGTGCTGGGTCCTCCCGACCTCGGTCCTTTTTTACCCGTTGCATTCTGGCCGCCAGCTCAGCCAGCCAGCCCTTTGTTGGTCGAGGTTGCTGATATCGCCTTGCAGGGACGGCAGGCAACCTTGCAGCATCGCGATAATCATTCCGCGCTCGCTTATCCCATTATCATCGACGGCCATTTACATGGCCTGGTCGCATTGGAAACTCTGCGTCGCAGCGACGACGCCTTGCATGGATTGATACGCGAACTACAATGGGGCATGCAAGGCATAGAAGCCGCATTGTTGCGACAACAGGCCTCGCACGAGCAAAGTACGCGTGAGCGTTTGATGACCACGCTGGATCTGGTTGCGTCGGCGATGACCGAACAAAAATTTTCTGCTGCGGCACACGCATTGGTAACCGATCTGGCGATTCGACTTGATTGTGATCGTGTCAGTGTTGGTTTCCGTCGCGATGACCGTTGTAATGTCGATGCCGTATCGCATAGCGCACAGATAGGTAAGCGGATGAATCTGGTTCGTGCCATCGGCAGTGCGATGGATGAAGCGATCGATCAAAAATCATTGATACAAATGCCGGCCTTAGGTGAGCAAGTATTGGTGACGCGTGACCACGCGGCACTCGCACGCCAGCATGGCAGCGATTACATTTTGACAGTGCCGTTTGTTACCAGCGAATTGGTAGGCGGTGCGTTCACTTTTGAACGGTCTGGTGATCGGCCATTCACTTTGGCGGAGATTGAGCTTTGCCAGGCAGTCGTTGCCTTATGCAGTCGTATACTTGAAGAAAAACGTCTGAACGATCGATTTCTGGTGGCGCGCTTCAAAGACATCGCGCGTGACCAATTGCGCAAGTTTATCGGCCCGCGTTATTTCGGTCGCAAGCTGGCAGCCGGATTGTTGATGTTCGCTGTCATATTCTTTAGCTTCGCCAGCAGCACTTATACAGTCGGTGCAAACGCCGCGCTGGAAGGTTCGATACGTCGCGTGTTGGTTGCGCCATTTGACGGATATGTGGAAACCTCCAGTCATCGCGCTGGTGATTTGATCAAGGCCGGCGATGTGCTGGCGACTCTCGATCAACGCGATCTGCAACTGGAGTATTTACGTTGGGCCAGCCAAGCCGATCAATATTCGAATCAGTATCAGGAAGCCTTGGCGAAATCAGATCGCGTGCAAGTCAACGTCAGTCTGGCGCAAGTACAACAAGCCAAAGCACAGATGGAATTGCTGGCCGAGCAACTGGCACGCGCCAACATCACCGCGCCTTTCCCCGGGATTGTCGTCAGCGGTGATTTGTCGCAAGCACTCGGTAGCGCAGTCAAACGCGGTCAGAACTTGTTTGAAGTCGCACCCTTGAATGAATATCGCGTGATTCTGGAAGTAGATGAAAGTGATATCACGGGCGTCAAGCAAGGACAAACCGGTACCTTGATGCTGACATCTTTGCCAGGTGAAGTTTTTCCGCTGGTGATTGCACATTTGACGCCAGTCACCAGTTCGCGCGAAGGACGTAGTTACTTCCGTGTCGAAGCGACGGTAGGTAAAGTCAGCGAACGCCTGCGTCCGGGTATGGAAGGCATAGGCAAGATCGATGTCGGTGATCGCAAATTGATTTGGCAGTGGACGCACAAAATGTTTGACTGGTTGCGCCTGATGTTCTGGTCCTGGATGTAAGCGCAGCTCATGGCAGAGTCACTTTTTAGCGAATCATGGTACCGCGTCGCCAATGTCAAACCGCGCCTGCGCAATCACGCGCAAATTCACAGGCACGTCTATCGCGGCGGTGTCTGGTACGTGCTGCAAGATCATATCAGCGGCCGCTTCCATCGCTTTACTCCAGTTGCCAATCTCGTCATCGGCTTGATGGATGGCGAACGAACAATGCAACAGATCTGGGATATCGCCTGCGAGCAGCTGGGCGATGAAGTGCCATCGCAACCAGAAATGATCAAGCTGATGTCGGATCTGCATAGAGCCGACGTATTGCAGAGTGATGCGCCGCCAGATATCCGCGAGCAGCACGAACGGCGCGGCAAACATCTAAAACAAAAAGTAAAACAGTACG
Source organism: Herminiimonas aquatilis (assembly GCF_042665175.1). Classification (NCBI taxonomy): domain Bacteria; kingdom Pseudomonadati; phylum Pseudomonadota; class Betaproteobacteria; order Burkholderiales; family Oxalobacteraceae; genus Herminiimonas; species Herminiimonas aquatilis. Next base: position 343,352 of record NZ_JBHTCC010000001.1, on the reverse strand, counting down.
TCGGTAATCCGATGTCGCTGCGTTTTCCCTTATTCGATCCTGATCGCATACTGCAGCGCATGATGCCTTTTATGCGGCCGATGTTTGGCTGGTTTGGCGCAGGTCTGTGGTGCGTGACGATGTTGACGGCGATCATTCTGGCCGCGATGCATTGGAAGGCATTTTCCAGCGGCATGCTGGATCGCGTGTTCTCGGTCGAGAATATTTTGCTGATGTGGGTACTTTTTCCATTGGTAAAAATTTTGCACGAGTTAGGGCACGCTTTCGCTGTCAAGGCGCGCGGTGGCGAGGTGCATGAGATGGGCGTCATGCTCTTGCTGTTGATGCCGATCCCGTATGTCGATGCTTCTGCCGCATCGGCATTTGAAGACAAGAAATGGCGCATGCTGGTCGGCGCTGCAGGTATGTTGACGGAATTGTTTATCGCTGCGATTGCGATGATTGTGTGGGTTTATCTCGAGCCCGGTACCGAGCGTGCGATTGCCTACAACATCATCCTGATCACAGGTATCTCGACCTTGCTGTTTAACGGCAATCCATTTTTGCGATACGACGGCTATTACATCCTGTCCGACTATCTGGAGATTCCGAATCTCGGTCAGCGCTCGAATGATTATCTCGGCTACCTGATTAATCATTACTTGTTTGAAGTAAAAGACGTGCAGTCACCGGTTGTCGCTAAAGGTGAAGCGCGCTGGTTCGTCTTCTACAGCATCACGTCTTTCTTCTATCGCATGTTCATGATGATTACCATCGTGCTGCTGGTGGCGAGCAAGTTCTTCTTGTTCGGTATTTTGATGGCGGTGTGGTCGGTGTTCAATATGTTGATTCAACCGATCGCGAAGAAGATCAGTTATTTGTTCAATAGCCCGAAGCTGCGGCAACAACGCACACGTGCTCTTGTCATCAGTGGCTCAACAGTGTTGCTGGCGGCATTGATTTTGTTCTGGTTGCCTGCACCGTCATTCACGCGCAGTGAAGGCGTGGTGTGGGCGCCGGATGAAGCTCAGGTGCGTGCCAACGTTGACGGCTTCATTACTAAAGTTGTCGCGCAGCCCGGCCAGCAAGTAAAAAAAGGTGAGCTGTTGATTCAGTGTGAAGATCCTGAATTGATTGCGCGCTCCACCGTGCTGGAAGCTGAACTGGCTGGCCTCGAAGCAAAATACACTGCGGCATTATCCAGCAATCGCGTGCAAGCCGACATCCTGTTGCAGCAGATGGCGCATGCGCGCGTTGCGATGGAATTGGCACAAAAGCGTCTTGCGGAAATTGAAGTTCGCGCACCTAGTTCCGGTACTTTCGTGATGGCTGACGTACAGAACATGCAGGGACGTTTTGTTCAGCGCGGTGAGTTACTGGCATATGTGACGGACGAAGGATTGACGACGATACGTGTCGTGATTCCGCAAGCGAATGCAGACAAGGTGCGCAAGGGATCGCAAAGTGTTGAAGTGCGACCGGTCGATCAACCTTCAACCGTGATCGAAGCCAAGGTGTTACGCGAAGTGCCGGCAGCGACAGATAAATTGCCGAGCATGACTTTGAGTTTTCAGGGCGGTGGCAAGATTGGTCTTGATCCCTCCGCGCATGAAGGCGATGCCAAAACTTTGCAAAAACTGTTTGTGCTTGATCTGCAATTACCGAAAGGCGTCAAGATGGATAAACTCGGCAGCCGGATTTATGTCCGCTTCGAGCATCAGCCTGAGCCTATCGGCTTGCAATGGTACTCAGGCGCACGACGAATTTTTCTGAGGACCTTCAATGTCTAATCAGGTCCAAACCATTCCCGAGTTCGATCCTGAACTGGACGGTGACCTGCCGAATCAGGATCACCCTGTAGCAAGCAAGTTGCAGCGCTTGAAGGATGGACTGCGAGCCAATATCGAGTTCATGTTGCGGCCGCAGTTGACGCGTTTTGATCAGATCTATCCCGAGCGTGATGAGCCAGAAGCTGATCAACTGCTGGACCGCATCGGCAATGCATTGACCGGTACTATCGTCCGCAAGTTGCGCGCACGTCCAAAACGAGTGCATGCGATTGTTGATCAGGTCGCGCCGTTTGAAGCGCCTTTGCGTGAACTTGATGGGGAAGGTTTGCGCGAACTGGCACGCGAGCTGACGCGTAAACTGCGCCGCGAAGGCATGAAGGACGAACTGGTCGCGCATGCATTTGCATTGGTGCGCGAAACCTCGGACCGCATTCACGGCATGCGCCATTTCAATTCGCAATTGATCGGTGGCTGGGTCATGTTGCAGGGCATGATCGCCGAGATGGAAACGGGTGAAGGCAAGACGCTGACAGCAACGCTGCCAGCCTGCACCGCGGCGCTGGCTGGCAGACCGGTACATGTTATTACTGTCAATGATTATCTGGTCGAACGCGATCACGCATTGATGCAGCCGGTGTATGCCGCGCTGGGTATTTCTTCTGCAGCAGTCACATCCGAAATGAGCCACGAAGAACGTCAGTTGGCTTACGCTTGTGATGTCGTGTATTGCACCAACAAGACTGTGGTTTTCGATTATCTGCGAGACCGTATCGTGCTAGGTACGCAGTCCGATTCACTGCACTTGAAGTTGGAAAAAGTTTATGGCGGCGATGCAGCCAAATCACGCATACGCCGTTTGTTATTACGTGGTCTCAGTTTTGCCATTGTCGATGAAGCAGATAGCGTGCTTGCTGATGAAGCCGGTACACCATTGATTATTTCTGCAGAAGTTTCATCGCCAGATGAGGCTTTGTTTGCCGGGCAAGCGATAGAGCTTGCGCAGCAATTAGTCGAAGGCTTGCACTATCGTATTCTGCGTGGCGAACGCCGTATCGAAATGCAGGAAGAAGGTCATCAGCGTGTGATTGATTTGAGTAAGTCTCTCGGCGGTGTATGGAGCATTACTTTGCGCCGCGAAGAAATGATCAATCAAGCGCTGACTGCCTTGTTACTGTTCTCGCGCGACGAACAGTATCTGGTACGCGATGGAAAAATTCAGGTGATCGATGAATTTACCGGTCGCGTGATGGCAGATCGTTCGTGGGGCCAGGGTTTGCATCAACTGATTGAAGTCAAGGAAGGGCTGGAAGTCACTGCACGTCGCGAACCTTTGGCGCGTATCAGTTACCAGCGCTTCTTCCGTCGCTATCAACATTTGTCCGGCATGAGTGGCACTGCATCCGAAGTTGCGGCTGAACTTGGCAGCATTTACGGCTTGGGCGTCGTCAAGGTACCGACTAATCGTCCAAGTTTGCGCATGACACATCCAGATCGCGTATTTGCTACCGATGAAGAAAAATGGGCGTGCGTGCTGGAGCGCATTTTGCATCACCATCAACGCGGTGCGCCGATTCTGGTTGGCACGCGTTCTGTCGTGTCTTCCGAGTTGTTGAGCCAAAAGCTGGATGAACGCGGCATTGCACACAAAGTATTGAACGCCAAACAGGACGGTGAAGAAGCCGATATCGTGGCGGATGCTGGGCACGTTGGTCGCATCACCATCGCCACCAATATGGCGGGACGCGGCACTGATATCAAATTGCGGGAAGGCGCAGCAGAGCTTGGTGGCTTGCATGTCATCTTGTCGGAGCGGCATGAAGCTGGTCGCATAGACAGACAGATCGCCGGCCGTTGCGCAAGGCAGGGCGATCCTGGCAATGTCGAAGCGATTTTGTCATTAGAGGATTCGTTACTGGTGCCTTACAACAATGGCTTGTCGGCCTTGGTCTTGCGACGTCTGGTGAGTAGGTTCAGCGACAAGAAGGAAATGCTGCACGCAAAATGGATACGCTATGCGCAAAAACGCACGGAACGCAGCCAGTCGCGCATACGCAAGAGCTTGCTGAAAGCGGATAAGCAGATGGGCGATATCTTGTCCTTCTCTGGACGCGCAGAATAAATTTTATTTAATTTTTATCAGTCGATCAATTTAAGAATCACAAAGATACAAGGGAATATCTATGCAAAAGCATTACACCAGCGGACTGAACAGCATCCTGGCAGGTTTCATTTTGAGCGCGCTCGCATCGATGGCTGTGGCGGCCGACAAGCCGGTATTTTCAGCGCCGTTGCCGGCTCCGGTTCCTAATCTGACACCGGGTGCAAAACAAGCTGTACCGGTTACAACACCGACACCAAACAAGGCAACTGCTGCAGCCAAGCCTGCTTCAACAGCGATGCCACAAAGCGGTAATCGCGGCAAAAATATCGGCGATCAGATGGAATGTTTGCTTGAGCCTTATATCATCGCCAACGTGGGCAGCCCGGTAGAAGGTACGCTGAGTCAAGTCTTGGTCGACCGTGGTTCAGACGTCAAGAAAGGGCAGGTCGTCGCCCGTCTTAATTCAACTGTAGAAGCCGCGACAGTCACTTTACGCGCTGCGCAAGAAGCCTATGGTCAACGCAAGGTGCAGCGTAATGAAGAGTTGTTCAAGAAGGATCTGATTTCGGCGAGTGACAAGGACGAGCTCGAAACCCAAACGCGACTCGCCGCACTCGAACGCAAGCAACAGCAGGAAGTATTGAACCTGCGTACCATCACCAGTCCATTGAACGGCGTCGTGGTTGAGCGATATCTCGCACCAGGCGATCACATCGCCCAAGAGAAAATTCTGAAATTGGCGCAAATCGATCCGCTGAATGTAGAAGTCATTGTGCCGGTTGAACTGTTTGGTGAAATCAAGCCAGGCATGAAAGGTGAAGTCACGATGGGCTCCATGGTGAGCGGCAGTCATGTTGCTAGTGTCAAGGTTGTCGATCGCGTGATTGATGCCGCCAGTGGAACCTTCGGCGTACGTTTGGAATTGCGTAATCCGGGCAACAAGATTCCATCCGGGATACGTTGCAATGTGCGCTTCGTCAAATAAAACGGAACATCATGCAAGCTCGCAGTCAGCGTAAGGTCATCGTGATTGCCGCACCAATAGGTGGCGGAAAATCGACAGTGGTCACCGCGCTTGCATCTGCATTAAACGATGCGGCCACGCTGCGTTTTGATGACTATGAAACCGCCACGCGCCAATCCGTCGAAGAGCTTGCAAAATGGTTGGCCGATGGCGCCGATTTCAATCAGTTGCAGGCACCGGGCTTGGCCGAAGATCTCGCGGCTTTGCGTAACGGCGACGCGATTACAGATCGCAATGGATCAGCTATTAACGCTGGTATGCAAGATCTGATTTTTGAAATGCCTTTAGGTCGCGTCTGGTCTGCGACTGCAGAGAATATCGACGTGCTGGTCTGGGTGGATGTACCGCTCGATATTGCGTTGGCACGTCGCATACGCGAAGTCAGTGCGGACATGTTGCGTCAAGATGCCGCCAGCGCAAAACGCGGCTTGGGCTGGCTCAACGATTATCTTGGGCACTATATCGAAACGATACACAAGGTACTGGAAGCGCAGCGCCACGTAGTACCTGCGCAGGCTGACCTGATTGTCGATGGCACAGCGCCGGTCGCGAGTATCGTGCAGCGCGTGTTGGATCATCTTGCGCAATCTGCATCATCAGTGGTGGCGCGATGAGTATTCGTGAAGTGCGCTGGGATCAGCATGTCGGAAAAGAGCGCGACTACTTGTGCGTTGATGCCTTTATCGCCGATATGGTGGGCGCGCGTGCCTTGTCGACAGCATTTGAAACCGGCGTCATCGATTACATGATCGCGCATGCTGTATGTACGTCCGAAGCAATGCTAGTTGATCTGCAATTGGATAGACGCGGTTTGCAATTATTGTTGGGCATGTTGCGCGCGAATCATGTAGTTGAAAGCACGTGCAATCATGCGGTGATGGCGGATGAAAGTGATGAGATCCAGCTTTCTGCAAGTTTCAAGGCCGCTGTCGTCTTTCGTGATTTGATGGAAGCCAAGTTGTACTTTGCGAATCTGGTCGCACCGGATTTTCTGCATTTATTGACAGCCTTGTTGATGGAACCAGCGAAGTTTTCCGAGCAGGCGCGCATCTTTAAATTGTTTTCGTATCAGCGTGCGTTTGAACCGACTGCAGAGAATTACGAGCAGACCGCGCGTTGGATGCGCATCACGACAGCGTTGACCAAGTACGAAGCGCAAGCTTGTATCGCGGCATTCGATTTTTCACCCTATCGCCGCATGCTGGATATAGGCGGCAATAGCGGCGAATTTGTTTTACGTATTTGTCGTAAGCATCGTGAGTTGCGCGCAGCCGTGTATGACTTGCCGCTGGTTTGCGATATCGGTGCCAAGCACGTGGCAGAAGAACAAGAAGCCGCTCGCATTCAATTCATCAAGCGCGATCCAGCACAACTTGCCTTGCCACGTAGTTATGATTTGATTACGTTCAAATCCATGTTGCACGATTGGCCGGATGCAGAGATGGGTGATTTTTTACACCGCGCCTACGATGCACTGGACGTTGGTGGAACACTGATGATTTTTGAGCGCGCTGAAGCAAGCGTGAAAGATATACAGATCGCTTACGGTCAATTGCCGCTGATGCTGTTTTTCCGTTCGTATCGCACACCGCAGGCTTATCAGGCGCAACTGGAAGCTATCGGCTTTCATTCTGTTGCTGTCGCTGAAGTGCAACTCGATATGTCTTTCATCCTGATTACTGCGATCAAGTGAGGTGCATGTGAAACCTTTAGCTAATGCACACACAACTTTTCCACTTGAACTAACTGAGGCGGATGATCGTTATTACGATTATTGTCTTTGGGAATACGCGCCTGTTGCGAATCCGCAAGGCAAGCTGCGCTCGATCAATTTGTTGAACAATACGTTTGCATCAGAAGCAATCGGCCCGCATGCAGCTGAAGTTATTGCTGCAATTCGTCAAGCATTCGGCATGGCGCGCACGGTGTGGGGCGTCAAGCAAGAGAATGGCAAGATCAGTTGGGAGTTGTACTTTTACGATTACGATCGCCAGCACCGTGCACGCTCGATTACGCAATTGCTGCAGGTGATCAAGCCATGGATAGCCTGCGATTTAACGGTACGCGAGTCATCTGATTACTTCATGTTTTCCATCGATCTGAATTACGCCCTTTTGAATGAGGGCGCGCAGATGGATGAGTTGCAGATGTATATGGGGAATGTCGGCAGTACGGTTTCCTCCGGTATTTGCTACGCGGTCACAAAAGACGCGATGACGATGAAGAATTTTTATTTCTTCTTCGATGCGCGTACGCAGGCACGGGAGATCGTGGATAAAGTGCGTTCATCGGTTTATCTTGATCTGGCACATTTCGATCTCGATACCGTGTTGTGGCCGGAACTGCGCGAATGCCAGACCATCGTCGTAGCCAACAAGCGTACTCACGATGGCGTGTATTTTTCAAGGATTACGATAGATCAGTTGCTGTTCTTTCTACGGAAAATGCAGTTCCCGACTGAGCAGATTGCTTTTGCGGAACAACACCGTGCCGGGCTGGATCATTTACTGTACGACGTAGGCATCGATTACCGTATGGAAAATGGCGTCGTCAAGGTATTGAAGAGCGCATACTATGGTGTGTTTTGAACGCGGCTGATTACTCGCGCAATCCGCGAAATAACAAGGACCCACATGGGCTGTTTTGATCACAGGCAGTACGTCTCGATGACGATGGAATTCAGGTGCAACCTGAAGTGCGTCCATTGCATGATCGAAGACACCATGGACAGGCTCAAGCCACAGACGACTGAGCAGTTGCATGCATTGCTTGCGCAAAACGGCATGCATAGAAAATGGAAAGGTTTGATCCTGACTGGTTCCGAAATCACATTACATCGGGACTTGCCTGAATGGGTGCGCATGGCGCGTAATTCCGGTTTCGAAAAAGTCCGCATCCAGACGCATGGTATGCGTCTCGGTAGCGAAAGTTATTGTACCGAACTGGTTGATGCCGGTGTGAATGAATTCTTTATCAGTGTCGCAGGTGCAGATGCCGCCACGCATGATGGTATTACGACAGTTCCAGGTTCATTTGAAAAAACCATACGCGGCCTGGAAATTCTCGACAAGATACCCGACGTCGTTACCATCACAAATACAGTCGTGACCGAGCGCAGTTATCGTCAACTGCCGCAACTGGTGGAACGCTTGGCACATTTGAAGCAATTGGCGCAGATGGAATTCTGGTTCTATTTCCCTATGAGCGAGAGCGATGATAAAAATTTGGTCGCATCTCACATCGCTGCGCTGCCTTTACTGAAACAGGCGATAGCGGATGCGCAAGCAGTCGGGCGCGGTATAGAAGTTAAAAACTTCCCCGAGTGTCTGCTTGGTAACGATCGCGCGGCTTTGTATAACGATCAGCCTGAGTTGTATATCGATGATGCGTTCTGGACCGAATTCATGCGTAACGGTTTTTACCAGTGTGTTCATCGCGATCAATGCAGCTCCAAACAATGTTTGGGATTGAATACGGCTTATGTGAAGAAATTTGGCTGGCACCGCGAAGAACTATCACCGCTTTCATAAATTGCTTTAGACGCAGCACTGCTAAATCAAAAAGCCTGACGAATAATCTTCAGGCTTTTTTATTTGTATCACTCATGCAAATCCTGCACTTGGTATTCTAAGCGCAGAAATCCAGGGGCAAACGACGAGGGAAGTATTGTCCCTTGCCAGGGCGATCTGCATCGCGCAAGGTCCGCCAGGTGTAAGCCAATGCGGTTTCTACCGCCGTCAATGTATCTTCGCCAAGCGCCAGACGTCCAGCCAATGCGCTGGCAAGCGTGCAACCGGAGCCGTGATAGCTGCCTGGCAGTCGTGCGCAGGTGAAGGTACTGGTGCTGCCGTCGCGTGAATAAAGGCGGTTGTGGACTTCGTGTTCGTCACCGTGGCCGCCTGTGATCAGCAGGTGCTGACAAAAAGGCAGCAATTTTTCAGCGCATTCATCCGGTGTGCCGTTTGGCAGTTCGGCCAGGATGCGTGCCTCCGGCAGGTTAGGCGTCGCGATGGTCGCGAGTGGCAGCAAACGCTCGCGCATCGCGTAGCCGACTTCATCCTTGCCCAATGCTCCGCCACCGCCGGCGCGCAATACTGGATCGCACACGATCGGTACGTGTGGCAGACGCTGCAAAATCTCGACAACGGTATCCACCATCTTGACCGAACCCAGCATGCCGAGTTTGATGCCCGCTACGGGCAAGTCGGTAATTACCGCATCCGCCTGCGCCAAGACCCATTCGGAATCCAGAACGCGAAAGTCGGAGACGTCAACCGAGTTTTGTACCGTCAACGCGGTAACTGTAGGCGCCGCATGACAGCCTTGCGCCATCAGTGCTTCGATATCGGCTTGCAGGCCTGCACCACCACTAGGGTCGTGGCCGGATAGACAGAGTACGACAGGACGTTGATTATTCATGGTGCACATTCTCTTAACAGGGATGCATCGCTGGCAGCAAATGCTGGGAAAAGGGTGAGGCAAGCAACGTCAAACACCCGTCTTGCCAAGGGCGACATTATAACTGTCGCTGATCATTCGTATGGGAAGAGAGGCGCGTATCGGCGCGTACCGCAAATGCGTAAGGCTACGAGGATGGGACTGCGACCAAATAACAGAGACCCAGGATTGAATTACGGAAAAAGATAGTGCTTTGCTATCAGACTTGGCACGTCGGTTGCCGCTAAAGGCTCTACGATATAGAGGCCCTGTATCTCATCGCAAGCGAGGGTTTGCAATATCTTTAGTTGTGCTTGCGTTTCCACGCCCTCGGCAACTACCCGCATGTCGAGCGCCTTTGCCATAGAGACGATAGCGGTAAAAAAGATTTCGCCATCCTTGCCCAGGCCTAGTTGTGCAGTAAATGCCTGATGGACTTTGAGTACGTCCATATCCAATCGCTGCAACAGTGACAATGATGAGTACCCAGAGCCGAAATCGTCCACATACATGGTGATTCCCATTTTATTAATGGCGGATATCTCGTCGAAAATATCTCCGCTATTGCGCATCATGGCCGACTCGGTCAACTCGATCTCCAGTAAGCGCGCAGGAACATTATGCCTGGCCAGACATGCTGCAATCAGGTTCTTGACCTTGCCATCATTGAATTGATGCGCAGATACATTGACCGAAACCGGTACCGCTGGTATTCCTTGCGCCAGCCACGCTGCAAGGTGCGCACATACCTTGTCGATCACGATTTCGCCGATTGCGTTAATCATTCCGCTACCTTCAGCCAGATCGATAAATTCAGTGGCGGGGATTAATCCGCGCGTCGGATGTCGCCAGCGGATCAAGGCTTCCATGCCTGTCAGCACACCGGTGCGAGTGGCAACGCGTGGTTGGAAATACAGTTCGAACTGATCTTCGCGAATAGCCTGAGTCAAATCCTGTTCTGTATCCAACCGCAACTTGATATTTTCGTACAACATGCGATCGTAGAAGCGGAAATGCCCCTTGCGACTTACCTTCGCTGCATACATTGCGATGTCTGCATTTTTCAAAAGCGTTTCTACATCATGGCCGTCACGGGGAAATAAAGCGATGCCGATAGAGCCGCCGACCTTGTTTTTCTTTGTCGTCGTATCGCGCGTAAGTTCGAACGGTTTGTGCAAAACCTGATTGATGCTAAATGCGATGCGCGCAACTTCTTCTTCATTGTGTATCGCTTCGAGCACGACGGTAAATTCATCACCACCCAGCCGAATCACTTTATCGGTAGAACGAACCACCGATTTCAGGCGAGCAGCGACAGCACACAATAGCTGATCGCCAGCGGAATGGCCCAGGGTATCGTTGACGTTTTTGAAATCATCCAGGTCGACGAATAGGACCGCGAGCATGGTTTTATTTGTTTGGGCAGTATCCAATGCTGCTGGCAAATAATGCATCAGCCAGTGCCGATTCGGCAAAGTGGTGAGCGCATCTTCTGTCGCCAGACGAGACATTTCGCGCTCGTGGCGTTTGGATTCACTGATGTCGCGCAAGGTAATCGCAAGGCCCTTGTCGGCACGTACGAATTTTCGTTTTACCCATTCTGCCTTGATCGGGCTGCCTTCCGGAATGCAGTAGTCGTCTTCGTAAAAGCCATTCTCCATGCCCAAACGGTAGGCATTCATGACACGGTCGAAGTAATCGCCGGAGTAATAATCGGATACTTTGGCGCCAAGAAATTTCTCTTTGGGCAGACCGAAGAATGATGCGCCTTTCTCATTGCAATCAACTACCGTAAAGTCGGTAATGAAGCCGTTGTTGTCTTGTTCTGAAAGCAGGATGTAAAAGCCTTCGTTGCCGCCCTCGGTAGCAAGGCGATAGGTTTCCCGTATTGTTTTGGCTTGATGATTGCGCCACGCGAGGCGTATCGACATCCACATGGCAATAAAGGAAAACAGGAAGAAGATGATGGTGCCTGCAATCCCTATCTTGCGATACATCAGCAAATTGCGCTCATAGGGCTGCAGTACATCTTGTTGATCCAGTCCGACTAAAGCAAAGAAGGGGTAACCGATTAATTTGTGGGTGGAGATAAAGCGCATTCGTCCATCGGGGAAAAGATGGGTCGCCCTGGATGCCAGCTCGGTATCTATTTTTTTTGCAGATAGCGGGCTGGTATCACGTTGCTCATTGCCCACTTTGGACATCCGTTCTATGCCGTCTTCCCCAATGAAGGCCAGAATGCCTCTTTCGCCCAAGACCTGGTCATCGGAAAATAGAGTAAAGAATTCCGGTGTAATACCAAGCACAAGTACGCCGCCAAAATTGCCGCCATCCTTTTCAATTCGTAGCGTTACTTGAATGATTTTTTTGCCGCTTAGCCGTCCTGTAGTTGGCGTCCCGATACGCAGTGCAGTCGACCGATTGGCTTTGTGAAATTGAAAATATTCACGATCCAGCACATTAAATTTGTTTCCCAACGGAAGTGTTGCCGTGACTGGCATACCGTTTTCATCATAAATTGCTGCTGAAGCGAATCGAGGAATGTTGAGCACGCCTTCCATGCTCATTTTTTCGAAACTTAACGAGCCGTTGGATTTTTCCCAGCCAAACTTTATTTGTTTGGCCAGAATATCCAGCTGTTCAACCGTTCTGGTCAGATACTGCGCATAGGCTTTAGAGATGGATGCGGATTTCTTAAGCGCATTCTCTTCCAGTTGTTTCTTGTCGCTTTCGAGTTTCGAGAACATGACGCCCCAGAGAAGTAGCGTCAATAACAATGCGAACAGAGACCACAGAACGATGAAATGAAGATTGCGCCGGAGGTAGCCGTCCCGGCTCATTCTGTTGCGCGGATAAGCGCCTGAAATTCGTTCAAGCATATGAAAAAAATGAGCGTTAACTTAACTACCTGAATGAATCTGAACGAGTAAAACTATAAAGCGGTGAAATTGCCAATAGAAAATAAAAAATGAGATGCATAAAAATGCATGCATCTTGCAAGATCTTGATTGAAATAACCCGTCAGGCAACATATCGTTTTATGCGTTTTTATGTATGTGGCGTGTGGTGCTGATAATTGAGTAACTGCTTCAGTGTCTTGCTTTCAGTCTAGTCATTTGCTTTATTGTTCCATATCCCATAAATATGGGATATGGAATTGTTGCTCAGTAGAAAATTAACAATTGATACTCTGAATTGCCCGCAAGAAAAATCAATATGCGCAGTGTTGGCAAGGGATCGTTATTAGATATTTTTCTGAAAAATCTAATTAAAAAAATTAACAAATCTCTTGAAGAGAAGCGCATATTGTTAATATATTGATATGTAAATGAATACTTCATATGCACTTGTACTATAGCAATGCATGGTTTCTGTGCAAATAACAGAGCGCCTTGCTGGGAGTTGGCAGGGCGCGTACCATGAGGGCGGAAAATTCAGCCATTCTTTTACGGAGAGATTGATGTCAGTTCATTTGATTGAAGCAGTGCGATTTAACGATGCAGGCGACAAAGTAGAAATGGTGCGTTGGGGACGTGGGCATCGCAAGGCCGATGGTTCTCCTGGTTGGGAGGCCGTTACTTTAGAGCAAGATGTGAGTCTGGTGGTCGACGCATTGCATTTTGGCGATGAAGTGGCGACAGCATTCAAGGTAGGTAACGAAATGGTGCTCGGGCCGCGTGTGCATATCGTCATACCTGAGCACGGCATTGAAGATATCGATACGATCGATCACGATGTGCCTGGCCGCACGCTGGCAGATTTACCACGATTTTAAGCGCAGCTATTCGGTTGCGGGAATCACAGATAATAAAGACGGGAAGTGTGTATGGGTGGGGATTTAACGACAGATGAATTTGACGCGCTGGAACAGATAGTCGCAGGCATCAAGCACGCGCGACCATCTGCCTGCGTGGCGCGTAATACCAAGCGTCTGACCGGCTTGAAATATATTGCCTATACAAAAGATGGCAGCTTGGGCTTGACCGATAAAGGCAAGCAGACTTTGTTCATCAAGAGTTGTATCGAGGGTCTGCGCGCCATCGCCAATGATTCTCAGGCGGTGCTTAAATCCGACGTCGCAACCTTTCTGGGCAAGAAAGGCCACATAGCGGCACTAGAAGGATCAAGTGGTTTCAATATCACGCAAAAAGGGCGTGAATGTCTGATCGATATAGACAGTCACAGCAAGTAATTATCTTGCGTATGAAAAGCGGTGATGCATGCGCGTCCTTGGGAACCTGCATCACCATTTACGGATAGTTGATACGTTCTCGTATTTGTAAAAAATCAAGTCGGTCTAGATAGGCGTCAGTTTTTTTCTGCTTTTAAGTAAGAGGAAAATTACATGCAATCAGATTCGCATTTTCATCAAGCTCGTGTTCGTGCACTACAAATGCCCGGATGGTTGTCGTCGTGCATAACGACACAGCTGCAGCTCCATTTCATTTTTAGATAATCGTCCGGATACGCCTGATGCGCGTATCGGATTGTTGCTGTGCGCAGTATTTGTTTGCCCATTCGCCTCTGCTGCTGGGCAACCCGTCAGATTTTTTCAGATAGGGGTAGGCAATGAACAATCGAAACAATGATGTCATTAGCAGTTCCTTCATGTCCTCCAATGGAGCCGAGGCAGGCCACGCCCATGCGGCATTGCGGATACTGACCCATTTGTTACGGGATTTCCCCGGCGCGACGACATTGCGGTTGTTGAGTGAGCAGCTGCAACACATAGAAATCGTCACGCCTAAATTTACCCTCCTATTGAGAGATCCAGTGGTCTTGCGCAAGCTCATATTCGGCCGTAGCCCATTGCCGCTCGCCGATGCATACATCAATGGTTTGATTGATGTGGAGGGTGATCTTTATGCCGCGCTGGGGCTGAAGCAGTATTTTCAGACATTCGATTTTTCACTCGGTGTGCGCTGGGCTTTATTGCGCGATGCATGGCGTTTACCGGCAAAGCCTAGAAATATTGTCACTACCCCATTTGATTCGGGCGGGTTTTCCCACAGACATTCAAAGGGGAGCGACCAGGCTGCCATCGCATTTCACTACGATGTGTCTAATCTGTTTTATAAACTGTGGCTGGATAAAGAAATGGTCTATTCATGTGCCTACTTCGAATCCGAGCACGATACCTTGGAGCGAGCGCAGGAGCACAAGCTCGACCATATCTGTCGCAAACTACGATTGAAGCCGGGCGAGCGCCTGCTCGATATTGGATGTGGTTGGGGTGCCATGGTGTGCTGGGCCGCTCGTCATTACGGTGTGCGTGCACATGGCATTACACTCAGCCATAAGCAGTTTGAATATGCGCAGGCACGCATTGCGGCCGATGGCTTGAAAGATCTGGTTACTGTCGAGTTGCGTGATTATCGCGATCTTGAGGGCGAAGCCGTCTACGACAAAATATCCAGCATTGGCATGTTTGAACATGTCGGATTATCGAATCTGCCTACCTACAACGCTATCATCAAAAGGGTACTGCGCCCCGGCGGCCTGTTTCTCAATCACGGCATTACGCATGATGAAGAGGGGTGGCAACGCACGATCGATACCGAGTTCATCAATCGTTACGTATTCCCGGATGGTGAGCTCGATACGGTCAGCAATATTCAACGCAGAATGGAGCAGACTGGCTTTGAAATCCATGATGTAGAAGCATTACGCCCTCACTATGCACTCACGCTCAGGCATTGGGTGCAGCGGCTGGAAGAACATCGTGAAGAGGCGCTGGAATATGTCAGCGAATCTGCCTATCGCGTCTGGCGACTCTATATGGCTGCGTGCGCGTTGGAATTTGAATCAGGTGGTACCGGCATTTATCAGATACTCGCGTCCAAGCCGGGGGGTGCAAAGCCAGCCGTGCCACTGACTCGTAGCGATATATATACAACTGGATAGTGGTTGAGTTGTTCTATCTGATAGGTAGCGTGACAGCGACCGCAGATTTTAAGTTTCGCTATTTTTGCTTGTCTGCTGAAGATTTGATCAAGATCAAACTCGAAATATGTTGGTGCGATACCTTGGTGTCCGTTCCCATCAACGTTGGAGTTATCGTGAAAAAGTCAGTTCTGGCAGTAGCATTAGTTTCTTTACTCAGCATCAGTTCGCAAGTATTCGCACAACAATCAGGGGAAAGTCCATGGTTGGTTCGTGTGCGTGCCGTGTATCTCGACCCTGCCGATAAATCAGATCCTGTAGGCGGTACAGGTGCATCTGATCGCTTGACCATCAATTCCAAAACAATTCCAGAACTTGATATCAGCTACTTCTTCACGCCTAACTGGGCAACCGAGCTGGTACTGACTTATCCGCAAAAACAAAAAGTCTATCTGGACGGCGCAGAGATTGGCACCTTCAAACATCTGCCACCAACACTGACTTTGCAATATCACTTCACACCAGAAAAGACGATCAGTCCTTATGTTGGTGCCGGTATCAATTACACGAGAATTTCCAGCGTCCATTTGTTGAATGGAGCGGCACAGCTTGAAAGCAGCAGCGTAGGTTTGGCCGTGCAAGCAGGCGTCGATTTCAAACTGGATAAAAACTGGTCATTGAATCTGGATGTGAAAAAAGTCCAAATCAGAAGTGATGTAACGACTGCCGCCGGACAACTCAGCGCCGTCAAAATCGATCCTTGGTTGATCGGTGTAGGTGTTGGTTATCGTTTTTAAAGGTTAAAAAAATAGAGTTTAGATTTGACATTGCTAAGACTCAAAGCGTGTCATTATCAAGTCAGATGTTGAAATTCAAGGTTTTGATTTGGTCGTGCCACGCTAGTTTGTAAAAATAGAAGAATAAGAAAAATATCAAATCGATTGTATCTTTGGCGAGGTTTCAATAATACTCGCGTCGCTATTCTCAAGCCCGTATGCAATGCCCGATAGTATGGATTTGATTTGTTGGTTTTTTGTTGCGAATGTAGCGACTTGAATAAGATATTTCACTTTAAAATATTGGGGCTTAAAACCCTTTTTATTGAATATTCATTTTTATCAGGTAATAGTTATATGACTATCGATTCGGACAAGATTATTAGTGACAGGTTGGCCCGATTAGAGTCGGATTTTTCTTCTCTTCGAGATGGCTATCTGATCGTTAACAAGCGCTATACGGAAACTCTGCAAACCATGAAGGGACTGACCGAAAATGCCTTGGAATGCGCATTGCGATCAGCTGCCGCCGCTGAAAAATCAGCCTTGGCTTGCAAGAGTGCAACTGCTGCTGCCGTTGCGTCTGCTTCAGCTCATATAGTGGAGGCCACATCCGCCGCTGCAGAGGCTGCGGGTCAAGCCGCTTTAGCCGCATCGGAAGCAGCCGCTGCCGCATCTGCCGCTGCCGCTGCCGCTGCATCTGCCGCCGCAGCGCAGGCAGAAGAAACCGCAGTGCAAGCGTCGGCCGAAGCCGCGCATGCAACATTAAGAGCAACCTCAGCCGCAGCTGAGGCGGCAAAAATGGCAAACCGTGCTTCTGAGGTTGCGAAATCCCTGACAAAATAAATTACGACATTTCCGTTTCACTAAGAAAGTCAGGATAGCTTCTTTTTTAAAGAGGATTCCTGATAGCGGTGGCTGCATCATCATTCTATAAATTCTTATAAGTGATTCAGTGCTTATTTTTCTGAAGGTGGCGGAATGTGCAGTTACGAACTCAAGAATGAAAGGTCCTTTTTTGCTTTTTTAGAAAAAATCGAAAAGCTTGAAGTTGAAATCAATCTTTTATATGACCAAATGCCGTTTGGTAGTTACAGTCTTGCTGACGACGGTACTTTCTCAAGCGTTGATTCGCATGTGTCAAATTGGCTTGCTTCCTCTCCGGAAGAATTAATTGGCAAGAAAAAACTTGGCGACTTCTTGACGAGCAATAGTCAGGAAAAGTTAAAAGCAGAATTTGCTTTAGCTGCTCACTCTGAATTCTCTGGCGTTGAGCTTGAGTTGCTATCAAAAGAAGGTGCAACACGTCACGTCTCCCTCAGTACGAGTGGTCTGAGAGACGCAGCGGGCCAATTGTTATCCTGCCGCTACATCATGTTTGACATGACCCCGAACAAGCAGGCACAAGAAAAGCTCCGGATTGCTGCTACCGCACTTGAATCTGTTGCAGGTATTTGCATCACAGATCCCGATGGAATCATTTTGCAGGTCAATAAGACATTTACCAGGCTAACCGGCTTTACAGCGCAAGAGCTACGAGGCCAGAACGTACAGCTACTTAGTACGCAAAGTGCAGAGCAAGAAACGTATAAATTGATATTTGAATCCATCCTGACAAATGGACGTTGGCAGGGTGAAATACGCGAACGACGCAAAGATGGACATCCTTTTGTCGGGTGGCTCAACATTTCATCGATCAAACCGGATAAGAAGACGGTTTCCTATTATGTCGGCTTTTTGTACGACATCACACACAGTAGCGCTCAGGAAGAAATCAAGCGATTGGCATTTTATGATTCGCTCACACAACTTCCGAATCGCCTGCATTTAGAAAACAGACTCATCAGGGTATTGGCCAGGTTGCCGCAAAGTGGTTTGCGCGGTGCGCTGTTATTCATCGATCTGGATAACTTCAAAACAATAAATGACACCAAGGGACACGCTGCGGGAGATCAATTGCTGATTGAGATTGGCGAGCGACTGCGTCGTTCCGTGCGACATGAAGATACTGTCGCCAGACTGGGTGGTGATGAATTTGTTGTTTTGGTAAGCGATTTGAACGCGAGCGAAGTGGAGGCAGCGCGGCAGGCCATGGCAATTGGCAGAGAAATTCTGACCTCTTTAGCCCAACCCTATCAATTTCTTGATTGTGAATTCGCTTGTACCGCCAGCATTGGTGTCTGCATGTTCGACGGAGGCGAATCGCCGAGGGAGTTGCTACAGAATGCCGATATGGCGATGTATCAAGCAAAAAAAGGCGGGAGAAACTCCTTGTGTTTTTTTAATGAAGAGATGCAGATCGCTGTGGCAGCTTACTCAAAGCTGGAGCAGGAGTTGCGATGCGCACTGAGAGAGCACCAGCTAGAAGTTTATTTCGAGCCGCAATTAAATTCTGATGGAAAAATTATTGCGGCAGAGGCTTTGGTCAGGTGGCGTAATCCTGAGCGTGGAATGATATTGCCGAACGACTTCATCAAGATTGCTGAAGATACCGGGTTGATTATGGGTATTGGACTTTTTGTATTGCAAACAGCCTGTGAGCAGCTCAAGGCGTGGGAAAGGGATCCGCGTACCAGTGATCTTCAAATCGCCGTAAATGTCAGTGCACGCCAATTTTTGCAGGCAGATTTCGTGTCTTTGC
The DNA here is from genome assembly GCF_042665175.1 of Herminiimonas aquatilis. Taxonomy (NCBI): domain Bacteria; kingdom Pseudomonadati; phylum Pseudomonadota; class Betaproteobacteria; order Burkholderiales; family Oxalobacteraceae; genus Herminiimonas; species Herminiimonas aquatilis. The sequence continues at coordinate 324,721 of NZ_JBHTCC010000001.1, read as the reverse complement.
TAATCGACGTGATTGCTGCGAGTGGAATTAATCCAGCACTGCTGAAGCTCGAACTAACGGAAAGCATGATGCATGACATCGACGCCACTTCTGAAAAGATGGAAAGCATAAAGAAGATGGGTGTCAGTTTTGCCATGGATGATTTCGGCACAGGTTATTCATCGCTTTCAAGCTTGACCAAATTGCCATTAAATCAGCTCAAAATAGACCAGTCTTTCGTGCATAACATGCTGCTTAAGACGTCTGATACGATTGTCGTGCAGACTATCATCGCCATGGCGCACAGTCTGAATCTGGAAGTGATCGCTGAAGGCGTGGAAACAGAAGAACAAAAAGTTTTTTTGCTATCAAATGGCTGCACATTGTTTCAGGGGTACTTCTTCAGCGGACCTTTATCTATCGCGGAGTTCGAAGCCCTGTTGTTCCGACAGACAAGCCCACACACATCTTAATCCACTCGCAGAGATAGGTTCGCCAACTGACTCCGTTTTTGCTTACTTACGAAGGCTAGACTGTACAGACAATCTGTCGAAGGGATGTCGAGGCCCAATGTACTTGAGCTCTTGATTCACAGAATTCGTCGCTCGCGACATATGGGATTATGTCGCAAACATATAGTTTCGAGTGCCGCACATCAAACGCTTGGCGGATGATATGAATGCGATAGCGGTGGGCTACTTCTGCGGTGGAAGGCAGGAATGTTATTAGATAGTGTCGAATACCGAACAGGATTGGACAAAAGAAAAGGGCCTAGTTTTTCAACTAGGCCCTTAATATTCTGTGGCTCCCCGACCTGGACTCGAACCAGGGACCTGCGGATTAACAGTCCGTCGCTCTACCAACTGAGCTATCAGGGAACAGAAGCGAGATTATAAGATGTTTCTTGCTCGCTTGTCAAAGCTTGTGCGATAAATTTCTTTGCTTCGTTTTGCTGTTACTCAGAAATTTATTGCAGGCGCGAATATTAAAGAACTTTTGCGATTGCTGCAATAACGTAATCGATGTTTTTTGTGTTTAGTGCAGCGACACAAATACGGCCGGTATCGACAGCGTAGATCGAGAACTCGTCACGCAGGCGATCTACTTGCGCTTTGGTCAAGCCGGAGTAAGAGAACATGCCACGTTGTGCGGTCACGAAATCGAAGTTGTGAGCAGGTGCTTGTTCTTTCAATTTCTGCACAAATGCTTGACGCATTTCACGGATGCGTACGCGCATGCCTGCCAATTCTTCTTCCCACAATGCGCGCAGTTCTGGCGATGCCAGAGCGGTTGCAACAACTTGGCCGCCGTGGATAGGTGGGTTGGAGTAGTTGGTACGGATGACGCGTTTCAATTGGGACAAGACGCGGGCTGCTTCTTCTGCGTTGCTCGAAACGATGCTCAATGCGCCAACGCGTTCGCCATAAAGCGAGAACGATTTGGAGAAAGAGTTCGAGACAAACACAGCGCCACCAGCTTCAGCGAATTGACGAACAACTTTGCCGTCCGATTCAATACCATCGCCAAAACCTTGGTAGGCCATGTCGAGGAATGGGATCAAGCCGCGTGTTGTGACCACGTTCAGCACTTCCAGCCATTGTGCGTCGCTCAGATCGGCGCCAGTCGGGTTGTGGCAGCAAGCGTGCAACAGGACGATCGAACCGCTAGGAATCGATTTCAGTGTGTCCAGCATGCCGGCAAAATTGACGCCGCGAGTTGCTGCATCGTAGTACGGATAGTTGTTGACTGTGAAACCAGCCGATTCAAACAGGGCGCGGTGGTTTTCCCAGCTTGGATCGCTGATCCAGACTTGCGCGTTTGGTGCAAAGCGTTTGAGGAAATCGGCGCCGAGTTTCAATGCGCCTGTGCCACCGATTGCTTGTGCGGTTACTGCACGTTTGTCCTTGACTACGGCACTATCGGCACCAAATACGAGTTCTTGTACTGCCTTGTCGTATGCGGCCAGGCCGTCGATAGGCAAGTAGCCGCGCGGCGACAGTTTTTCCATCAATTGCGCTTCGGCTTTGCGCACGCATTCGAGCAAAGGCAATTTGCCGTTATCGTCGTTGTAAACGCCGACACCAAGATTGATCTTATTCGGATTCTTGTCGGCATTGAAAGCCTCGGTAATACCAAGAATCGGGTCACGGGGCGCCATTTCGATGGCGTTGAGGAGCGAAGCAGGAAGAGGTGCGTTCATCGTGATAACATCAAAAGTTAGCTGCAAACGGTCGTTTTGCAGTGGGGTTGTGTAGAGCGCAAGACCATAAGTCTTGCGGAAAATGCGACTCACTATTTTACCAAAGGTCGGATTTAAATGGCTGATTTATCCCAAGTTACTGATTCTGTTGACGAATCTAAAATTGTCACCTTCCCGAATTCCCCATTCCGTCTGTATCAGCCGTTTCCTCCGGCCGGTGATCAGCCGACCGCGATTGCGAAGCTGGTGGAAGGTATTGATGACGGCTTGTTTTATCAGACCTTGCTCGGTGTTACCGGTTCGGGCAAGACTTATACGGTTGCCAATGTGATTGCCCGCATGGGGCGTCCGGCGATTGTATTTGCGCCAAACAAGACACTGGCGGCGCAGCTTTACAGCGAATTCCGCGAGTTCTTCCCGCAGAATGCGGTGGAATACTTCGTCAGTTATTACGATTATTACCAACCGGAAGCCTACGTTCCGCAGCGCGATTTGTTCATCGAGAAAGATTCTTCCATCAACGAACATATCGAGCAGATGCGCCTGTCGTGCACCAAGTCGCTGATGGAGCGGCGCGATGTGGTGATCATTGCAACGGTCTCTGCGATTTACGGTATCGGTAATCCGAGCGAATATCACCAGATGATTCTGACCTTGCGTGCCAAGGACAAGGTCAGCCAGCGCGATGTGATTGCGCGCCTGATCGCGATGCAATACACGCGCAATGAAGTTGATTTTGGCCGCGGCACTTTCCGTGTGCGCGGCGATACGATTGATATTTTCCCGGCGGAACATGCGGAACTGGCCATCCGTCTGGAAATGTTCGATGACGAAATTGAAAGCCTGCAGCTGTTCGATCCGCTGACCGGCCGCGTCAAACAAAAGATTCCGCGCTTTACGGTTTATCCGGGTTCGCATTATGTGACGCCGCGTGCGACGGTCTTGCGTGCAATCGAAACCATCAAGGATGAGCTACGTGAGCGCTTGGAGTTTTTCCGCAAGGAAAACAAGCTGATTGAAGAGCAGCGTCTGGAGCAGCGCACTCGCTTCGATCTGGAAATGATGCAGGAAATCGGCTTTACCAAAGGGATCGAAAACTATTCGCGCCACTTGAGTGGTGCCAAGGCCGGCGATCCGCCACCGACGTTGGTTGATTATCTGCCGCCAGATGCCTTGATGTTCATGGACGAGTCGCACGTGCTGATGGGACAACTCAACGGAATGTACAACGGCGACAGGGCGCGCAAAACCAATCTGGTCGATTACGGCTTCCGCCTGCCGTCGGCACTGGATAATCGGCCGCTGCGCTTTGATGAGTTCGAGGGCAAGATGCGGCAAATGGTGTTTGTTTCGGCGACGCCGGCCGACTATGAAAATACGCATGCCGATCAGGTGGTCGAGCAGGTTGTGCGTCCGACCGGTCTGGTCGATCCATTGATCAGTGTGCGTCCGGCCTCGACTCAGGTGGATGACCTGATGTCGGAAATTACCGAGCGCGTGAAAAAACACGAGCGGGTGTTGGTGACGACGCTGACTAAGCGCATGTCTGAGCAGTTGACGGAGTTCCTTAGCGATAACGGCATCAAGGTGCGTTATCTGCACAGTGATATTGATACCGTTGAGCGGGTGGAAATACTGAGGGATTTGCGCCTGGGCACTTTCGATGTGCTGGTGGGTATTAACTTGTTGCGCGAGGGCCTTGATTTGCCTGAGGTGTCATTGGTGGCGATTCTGGATGCGGACAAGGAAGGCTTCTTGCGTTCCGAGCGCAGCTTGATCCAAACCATAGGCCGCGCCGCGCGTAACTTGAGCGGTATGGCGATTCTGTATGGCGACAAGATCACGGACTCGATGCGCAGGGCCATCGATGAAACTGAACGTCGGCGCGCCAAGCAGATCGCTTTCAATACGGCCAATAACATTACGCCGATCGGCATCAAGAAGCATATCCGTGAGTTGATTGATGGCGTGTACAGCCAGCAGGATGCGCGCGAAGAATTCAATGTTGCACAAGAACACGCGAAGTATGAAGCGATGAGCGAGAAGCAGGTCAGCAAAGAAATCAAGCGCTTGGAAAAACAGATGCAGGGTCATGCAAAAAACCTGGAGTTCGAGAAGGCGGCGCAAGTGCGCGATCAGTTGCGAGTATTGAAGGAGCAATTGTTTGGCGCGCCGGGCGAGGATCATATTGTGCCGGCTTGATCGATAAATAATGAGATAAGGGACTGCAGTTGGTCTTGTGCCGCAAAATGTTGCGGCTACAATCGCAGCTTTCGCCCGCACGCATAAATCTCTGTCGTTATAAATCTCATGCAAACAATTCCATCATCTTTTATTGCCATGCTGGATGTCGCTGATGCTTCTTGGCGTCCGATTCTGCTGGCTGGCCTGACTGCGGTTCACAAAGCCTTCCCTGATTATTTGCCGACGCTGGCTGATGATAATTACCTGCCGAATGGTGGCAGGCTGTTCGCCGCATTTGCGCAACCGTTGGATGCCGTGCAATACGTATTGGTTGGCGAAGGACCTTACCCGCGTGCCGATAGCGCAACGGGCGTTTGCTTCATGGATGGCGCCGTCAGTTCCTTGTGGTCGGAAAAAGGATTGTCCAAACAGGTGAATCGCGCGACTTCATTGCGCAATTTCATGAAGATGCTGTTGGTGGCAGATGGACAATTGTCCATCGAACAAACTACAGGAGATGCGCTGGCGGGCGTATCCAGCAAGGCGCAGGCAGCGCCGTCTTCCGTGATTCAAACCTTGCCGGAATTACAGGCTAATCTGACGTCGCGGGGTTTTTTATTGCTGAATGCGGCCCTGGTTTTTCGTTCGCATGTGGTGCCGGTAAAAGAAGCCAAGCCCTGGATGCCATTTTTGCAAACAGTGCTGAACGCTTTGGCAGACCATGCCGAGGGCGCTGCGAAACAGCCACCGACCCTGGTCTTGTGGGGGAAGATTGCGGTGCAGCTGCAGGCTTTACCGGAAAGTACTCGTTTCCCGAAAAAGGTCTCCGAGCATCCCTATAACCTGAGCTTTATTGGTAACCAGGTGATGCAAGAGCTTTTTGTTAGCATGGATTTGCTGAAAACGAAACGCTCTTAAATCAGGCTGAGCTGGCGCAGATCTTCCGAGTCTGCGCGCTTCTTCAATTCTTCTGCAAACAGCGAGTTCTCGATAGGCGGCGTCGTGAGTGGCTTGCCGCTAGCCTTGTGGTCTTTTGCAAGCAGTCGCGCAATCATGCTTTCAAAGAAGATCGGCAGCGCCTGCTGATCTTCATGCGCATGAAAATGTTGGCGTATCACCATGCCATCCCACATTCCCGTCAGGAACAAGGCTGTTTGCGCAGCATCGAGCGTGGCGTCTATCTGTCCACGCGCCTGCGCAATGCGCAAAAGATTGGTCAAACCCATTATCCATTCCGCTTCTATCTTGCGTAAAACGGCGCCGACACGCTTGCTACGCATGCCTTCTGCATACACCTCAGTCATCAGGCTGGCATCGCCGCCGGCCCGATAGCGTTCGGCAAACTGACGCGTGATTGCGCTAAGTGCGGCTTGTATGGATTCTGCGTCGCGCATTTGCAGCAGCATGGCGCGCGCCTGACGGCGTTCGTCTTCCACCATTGCTTCTATGATGGCTTCCTTGCCGGTGAAGTAGCGATAAACCGCACCAGGACCCAGGCCGGTTTCGGCGCATATTTGCTGCATGGAGGTTTGATGAAAACCGGTTTTACGGAAACATTTTCCGGCTGCCTTGAGTACTTCGATTCGCTTTTTGTCGGCTTTTTGAGTAGGTGATTGAGGGGTCTTGGAAATGCGTGTGGCCATTGCGGAGTTCGAAACGAAGTTTCAGTCAATTAATGTGGCGCCTATTATAAATTGAATATTCGCTCAAAATGTTGCTGGTTATTGCACATGTTCGTCATCCTTGAGATTTCTCCCGGATTTTGAATGCTTTAAACGTAATGAATACTGTCGATTCATCAAGGTGATTGAATGGTCATTCAAATTTTAGTTTGTGTGTCGACCATGCACTGCAAGGGGTGAAGCATCGCTTTTGTCATCACATATGAATTGTGGATGGAGATCGATCGAATTAAGTCGGTCAGAATGCTGGGACTTTTCTTGCATTTAAGGCCTGCATATTTGCAAGCCAATATGCAGCTTAGTGACGTCGGTCAAGGATGGCGCCACGACTTTGCCAATAAAATTGCGGTCTGGAAAGTGAGTGTCTGCTGCAAGTGTCTTGGGCTTATTGCTGAAAATCGAGTACCTGACAGATTCAGTCAAGTTTGTTATACTTGACCAAATCGATCAACAACTCGGTTTATTACATTTGGTTGATTCTGGAGGCGGTATTTCATGCGTTTGACGACTAAAGGGCGTTTTGCTGTAACAGCAATGATTGACTTGGCATTGCGCCAAGACAATGGTCCGGTCACGCTCGCCGGGATTAGTCAGCGGCAAGAAATTTCGCTGTCTTATCTGGAACAATTGTTTGGAAAATTGCGTCGCCATGAAATCGTGGAGTCGGTACGTGGACCGGGTGGTGGTTACAACCTGGCACGTCGCGCAGAAGATGTAACGGTCGCCGACATCATCATTGCTGTTGATGAGCCGCTGGATGCAACTCAGTGCGGTGGCAAGGAAAATTGCCATAGTCCTGAGCATGAACATGGTGGACGTTGCATGACACATGACCTGTGGGCAACGCTGAATTCAAAAATGGTGGATTATCTCGATTCTGTATCTTTGAAAGATTTGGTCGACCAGCAAAAACAAAAGATTTCTGAACAATGCGTGGTGGTCGTACACCGTAACCACGCAGCCGTTTGATTATTGGAGCCTTAAAGATGAATGCCCCGTTAGATAAAAGCCTGATAGATACGATCAAGGCACCGCACTTTCCGATTTATATGGATTACTCGGCGACGACGCCTATCGATCCACGTGTAGCCGACAAGATGATTCCGTATCTGCGCGAGCAGTTCGGCAATCCGGCTTCGCGCAGCCATATGTATGGCTGGACGGCAGAAAAAGCGGTTGAAGATGCGCGCGAACAAGTTGCCAAGCTGGTGAACGCCGATACGCGCGAGATTATCTGGACATCGGGTGCTACCGAAGGCAACAACCTGGCGCTCAAAGGCGCAGCGCAATTCTATAAAACCAAGGGCAAGCACATCATCACGGTGAAAACCGAGCACAAAGCGGTGCTGGATACTGTGCGTGAACTGGAACGCCAGGGTTTTGAAGCAACTTATTTGCAGCCGCAAGACAATGGCTTGATCACAATCGAACAATTGGCTGAAGCAATTCGCCCAGACACGATTCTGGTGTCGGTCATGCTGGTCAACAATGAAATCGGTGTGATTCAACCTATCGACGAAATCGGCGAGCTGTGCCGCAGCAAAGGCATTATTTTCCATTGCGACGCTGCGCAGGCGACCGGCAAAGTCAAGATCGACTTGGAAAAAACCAAAGTCGACCTGATGACCTTTACCGCGCACAAAACCTACGGTCCTAAAGGCATAGGCGCCTTGTATGTACGTCGTAAGCCACGTGTGCGTATCGAAGCGCAAATGCACGGTGGTGGCCATGAACGCGGTTTGCGTTCAGGTACGTTGGCAACGCATCAGATCGTCGGCATGGGCGAAGCCTTCCGCATCGCTCGCGAAGAGATGGATGAAGAAATCGTCCGCATCACCGCATTGCGTGATCGTCTGGCCAAGGGCTTGATGGATATGGAGGAGGTCTATATCAATGGCGATATGGATCACCGCGTACCGCACAACCTGAACGTCAGCTTCAACTATGTTGAAGGCGAATCGCTGATCATGGCGATCAAGGATTTGGCTGTTTCTTCAGGTTCCGCTTGTACTTCGGCCAGTCTGGAACCATCTTATGTATTGAGAGCGCTTGGTCGCAGCGACGAACTGGCGCACAGCTCGATCCGTTTCACTTTCGGTCGTTTTACCACAGAAGAAGACGTAGATTTCACGATCAATTTGATCAAGGAAAAAGTCACCAAGCTGCGTGAATTGTCGCCGCTGTGGGATATGTATAAAGACGGGATCGACATCAGCACGATCCAATGGGCGGCACACTAATCGTTTTGGTTTCTGCCGATAGCGGCAGAATCAAGGTTTAACAAGGAGCATCAAAATGGCTTACTCAGACAAAGTTCTCGATCATTACGAAAATCCACGCAACGTTGGTGCGTTCGATAAGGGTGATGACACGATCGGTACCGGCATGGTTGGCGCGCCGGCTTGCGGCGACGTCATGAAGCTGCAGATCAAGGTCGGTGCAGACGGCTTGATCGAAGACGCAAAATTCAAGACCTACGGTTGCGGTTCGGCGATTGCATCGTCGTCGCTGGTGACCGAATGGGTCAAGGGTAAAACTTTGGATCAAGCGCTGGCAATCAAGAATACGCACATCGCTGAAGAGTTGGCATTGCCACCAGTGAAAATTCACTGCTCGATTCTGGCTGAAGACGCGATCAAGGCTGCAGTGCTGGATTACAAAACCAAGCATGGCGTAGCAGAAGTAAAAGCAGAAGCGGAAAAAGCAGCTTAATTTTGTTGGTTCGCGCAGTATTTTGCTGCGCGCTTCAACGGCAATTTATTTGAGCGAAGAATTATGGCTATTACACTGACTGAAAAAGCGGCGAAACACATTAATCGCTATATGGAACGGCGCGGCAAAGGTATCGGCCTTCGTTTCGGCGTGCGCACGACCGGTTGCTCCGGCCTGGCGTACAAGCTGGAATATGTGGACGAAAGCGCGACCGAGGACAGCGTATTTGAATCGCACGGCGTCAAGGTCTTTGTTGATCCTAAAAGCTTGCCATATATCGATGGCACCGAGCTGGATTTTGCGCGCGAAGGTTTGAACGAAGGTTTCAAATTCCATAATCCAAACGTCAAGGACGAATGTGGTTGTGGCGAAAGCTTCCGTATTTGATGAGTGACGACTGCGCGGTTAATACCGTTGCAGATGTATTGTCCGAGAGAGCCTGTAGAACGTGTGCAGGCTCTTTTATTTGATGCAACAACAATTCGGCAGCGAGCGCGTTGCATCGCAAGATAAGCCAGCTGACCACCAGCGCACAAGAAATGCAAAACCACTTCGACCTTTTCCATCTGCCGCAACGCTTCACGATTGATGTCAGTGCGCTCGATGGCGCTTATCACAGCGTGCAGAATCAGGTCCATCCCGACAAGTTTGCAAATGCCTCCGATGCTGAAAAACGTGTCGCGATGCAATGGGCTACACGCGCCAACGAAGCGTACAAAACGTTAAAGAGTCCGTTCAAGCGCGCAGCGTATTTGTGCGAGCTGAATGGCGTGGACTTACAGACTGAATCCAATACGGCGATGCCAGTCGATTTCTTGATGCAGCAAATGGAGTGGCGCGAGGCACTCGATGATGCGCGCGCACAAAAAAACAGAACAGAGCTGGAAGCGCTGGATAGCGCGATCCGCAGCGCACGCAAGGTAGAGCTGGCGGCGATCGCAGAATTGCTGGATGCCGATGACTTTACGCAAGCCGCCGGTTTGGTGCGGCAGTTGATGTTTCTTGAAAAATTTGCAGATGAAGTGTCCGGCGCGCTGGATGCCTTGCCGGACTAGCATTTTGTTCGCTGCCATCGACAAGCGATGACAGCGACTTACCTGAGATAAGTGACAAACGAATATGGCTCTACTTCAAATCGCCGAACCCGGCATGTCTACCGCACCGCACCAGCACAGGTTGGCGGTCGGTATTGATCTCGGCACGACCAACTCTCTGGTTGCGACCGTGCGCAACAGTATTCCTGAGGTATTGACTGACGAAGAAGGGCGCTCCTTGCTGCCGTCAGTCGTGCACTACCTGAAAAACGGCAATGCGCAGATCGGCTACAAGGCACAAGCCGCACAAAATATCGATCCTAAAAACACCATCGTTTCCGTCAAGCGCTTTATGGGACGCGGCTTGAAAGACATCGCTTACGCTGAAAATCTGCCTTACGATTTTCTTGATACGCCCGGCATGGTGCAGCTTAAAACGATCGCTGGCGTGAAGAGCCCAGTTGAAATTTCTGCAGAAATTCTCGCAACCTTGCGTCAGCAGGCCGAGGATGCATTGGGCGATGAGTTGGTTGGTGCAGTCATTACCGTGCCTGCCTATTTTGATGATGCGCAACGTCAGGCAACCAAAGATGCGGCCAAATTGGCCGGCCTGAACGTACTGCGTTTGTTGAATGAGCCTACCGCAGCGGCGATTGCCTATGGATTGGACAATGCTTCTGAAGGTGTGTTTGCCGTCTACGATCTGGGCGGCGGCACCTTCGATGTGTCTATCCTGAAATTAACCAAGGGCGTGTTTGAAGTGCTGTCCACCGGCGGCGATTCTGCGCTGGGCGGCGACGATTTCGATCACCGCCTGTTTTGCTGGATTATCGAACAGTCGCACTTGGCGCCTTTGTCCGATGTCGATACCAGCATCCTGATGGTCAAGGCACGTGAAGCTAAGGAATTGCTGTCGTCGAAGGCGGAAACGCATATCGATGCGGTGTTGACGTCGGGTGAAGAAGTGCATCTTACCGTCACCGCGGCAGAGTTTACCCAGATCACGCAACACCTGGTGGCGAAGACAATTACGCCCACCAGGAAAGCCTTGCGCGATGCAGACCTGACTGTCGATGATGTCGACGGTGTGGTGATGGTCGGCGGTGCGACGCGCATGCCGCATATACGCAAGGCGGTCGGCGACTTTTTTCAGGCCACGCCTTTGGCGAATATCGATCCGGATAAAGTGGTGGCGCTGGGCGCCGCGATTCAGGCCAATCTCTTGGCTGGCAATCGTGCCGCCGGCGATGACTGGTTGTTGCTGGATGTAATTCCACTCTCGCTGGGTATCGAAACCATGGGTGGCTTGGTGGAAAAGGTCATCCCGCGCAATTCGACGATTCCATGCGCGCGCGCGCAGGAATTCACGACCTTCAAGGATGGCCAGACTGCACTTGCTGTCCATATCGTGCAGGGTGAGCGTGAGCTAGTAACGGATTGCCGTTCGCTGGCAAAATTTGAGCTGCGTGGCATACCGCCGATGGCTGCCGGTGCCGCACGCATACGTGTAACGTACCAAGTGGATGCAGATGGTTTGCTGTCGGTATCTGCGCGCGAATTGCGCTCGGGTGTCGAGGCATCGATAGAAGTTAAACCGTCTTACGGTTTGGCTGACGAGCAGGTCGCGCAAATGCTACAGGATTCATTCAAGTCGGCCGATATCGATATGGCGGCGCGCGCATTGCGCGAAGAGCAGGTCGAAGCTGAACGTATTGTGCTGGCAACGCAGTCGGCACTGGATGCGGATGCGAACCTGTTGTCGGATAATGAGCAGAAAGACGTTGTCGCATTGCTTGATATTGTAAGACAGGCTGGCAGCGGCACCGACCACGTCGCTATCAAAGCAGCAGTTGATGCGCTGGCGCACGGCACGGAAGAATTTGCCGCGCGTAGAATGGATAGAAGCGTACGCACTGCCTTGTCGGGCAAGAAACTGGACGAAATTTAATAGATCGTTTTACCTGAGTTCAATCGGGTAAAAAGCAGCAAACGTTGTAGCAAGTCGGCAAAGATAACGCCATTTACGCAACGTAATAACACTTAACTTCTAGGTAATCAAAATGCCGCAAATTGTTGTTCTTCCTCACCATGCCTTGTGCCCGGATGGCGCAGTCATTGATGCACCAGCTGGTAAATCGATATGCGACGTTTTGCTTGAAAACGATATCGACATCGAACATGCATGTGAAAAATCGTGTGCCTGCACGACATGCCATGTGATCGTGCGCGAAGGTTTCAAGTCTTTGAATGAAGCCGGCGATACCGAAGAAGATTTGTTGGATAAGGCATGGGGCTTGGAAGCAGCATCACGCCTGTCATGCCAGGCTATCGTGGCAGAAGAAGATTTGGTGGTGGAAATCCCGCGCTACACAATTAACCACGCCAGCGAAAATCACTAAAAATTACTGAGGAGCTTGCGATGAAATGGACAGATACCATCCGCATTGCGGAAGAGCTGAATGATAAATTTCCGGATATCGATCCACTGACAATTCGCTTTACCGATTTGCATAAATGGGTATGCGAGCTGGAGGATTTTGACGATGCTCCGGATCGTTCCGGTGAAAAAATTCTGGAAGCAATTCAGCAAGCGTGGATAGAAGAAGCGGAATAAAGTTGCGAATAAATGTTTGAATGAATGGCCTCAACGGACTTAATGGAATTCAGTAATTGTTCTGAGCATTTTTGAGAAAACGATTGTAGGCAAAAAAAGGAGCGCCAAATTTGGCGCTCCTTTTTTTGTACAACTGCCTTCTTGATTAACGCGAACGCAAGTAACCGTCGACTACGCGAACGCGATCACCAGTATTCCAGTTAGGTTGGTGATCATAAGGGAAGGTGCGCGACTTTCCATCTTCCATGCGGACACGTACTTCATACGTTGTTGCGGTGCGTGTACGTTTTTCGATTTCGTTACCGGCATAACCGCCACCAACTGCACCAGCAACGGTCGCCAGAGTCTTACCATTACCGCCGCCAATTTGGTTGCCCAGCAAGCCGCCAACAACCGCGCCGCCAACTACGCCAACGCCGCTTGGTTTAGCCTGGGTTTGGACTGCGCGTACCGATTCGATACGGCCGCAGTCGTAGCAGATTTGCGCTTGTGCAACCTTGGTGTCAGATTGGCGTTTGGCTTGCTTTTCTGCTTTGTTCGCTGCGGCTTGACGTTCGTCAGCTTCCTTACGCGCCTGGTTTGCTTTGTCTTCAGCTTCTTTAGCAGCCGCAGCTTTATCAGCAGCTTCCTTTTCCAGCGCAACAATGGCTTCTTTTTGAGAGCCTTCACTATTTGAGTTTGGCAGCATGCCGGTCATGGCGGCTACACCGACCAGACTGACAAGCAGTACGCCGACGGCAGCTGCAGCGATAAGGGGATGAATACGTTTTGAATTATTGTTAGTTTCCATAAATCCTCCGGGTGTGGATATTTCCACGGTTTGTTTGTGTGGATGAAGTATTGATCCACTTGTCTCAAATAAAAAGCTTAAACCTGTGTCAGATGTAAGCTGATGTAACTATGACTGTGTCTGAGAGCAATTAGTTGCCCAAATAGAAAAAGGACTGTCCAGACAGTCCTTTTATTTGCATTTGGCTAGAATTGTTTCTATTTCGAAACTTAATCTTCTCGGCGCAGATGTGGGAATAGCAATACGTCGCGAATATTTGGCGAGTCGGTGATGATCATCATCAGGCGGTCAATGCCGATACCGCAACCACCGGCTGGCGGCATGCCGTATTCGAGTGCGCGAATATAGTCGGCGTCGTAAAACATTGCTTCTTCGTCGCCGGCATCTTTTGCTGCGACCTGTGCCTGGAAGCGCGCGGCCTGATCTTCCGCATCGTTCAACTCCGAGAAGCCGTTGGCAATTTCGCGACCGACCATGAACAATTCAAAGCGCTCGGTGATGCCGGCTACGGTATCCGAGGCGCGTGCCAGCGGCGATACTTCAACCGGGTAATCGATGATGTAGGTTGGTTCCCACAGTTGCGCCTCTGCGGTTTCTTCAAACAGTCCGAGTTGCAATGCGCCCAGGCCGGAATGCGCATGTGGTTTGACGCCAAACTTCAGCAATTCTTTCTTGATGAACTCTGCGTCGTTGAGTTGTTCTGCCGTGTAACCGGGTGCGTATTTGTTGATCGCTTCAACAATGGTCAAACGATGGAATGGTTTGGCCAGATCCAGTTCACGACCGCCGTAGGTCAACGTTGCTGTGCCATGTGCATCGATTGCCGCCTGACGAATCACCGCTTCAGTGAAATCCATCAACCATTTGTAATCGGTGTACGCCGCATAGAATTCCATCATCGTGAATTCAGGATTGTGACGTATCGAGACGCCTTCATTACGGAAGTTACGGTTGATCTCGAACACGCGATCGAAGCCGCCGACCACTAGGCGCTTCAGGTACAACTCAGGTGCAATACGCAGGAACATTTGCATGTCGAGCGCATTGTGATGCGTAGTGAAAGGCTTGGCCGCTGCGCCGCCGGGAATCGTGTGCAGCATCGGCGTTTCGACTTCCATGAACTCATTCTTTTCCATGAAACGACGGATAGACGAGATCGCAGCAGTACGCGCCTTGAAGGTGCGACGTGTTTCCTCATTCATGATGAGGTCGACGTAACGCTGGCGATACTTGGTTTCCTGATCAGCGAGGCCGTGGAATTTATCCGGCAGCGGGCGCAGTGATTTGGTGATCAGGCGCAGTTCGGTGACCTTGATCGTCAACTCGTCGGTCTTGGTCTTGAACAGCGTCCCGCTCACACCGAGGATATCGCCGAGGTCGTAGTGATGTAGTGCCGCCATCGCGGCTTCACCGGTCAGGTCCAGCGTGGCATAGATCTGGATGCGGCCATCAGCCTTTGGTCCGGATGCATCCTGCAGTGTGGCGAACGCCGCCTTCTTGCCCGCTTCTCGTTTCAACATCATGCGACCTGCCAGTACCACGGTGACCGGCTCGGCTTCCAGTTCTTCGCGCGTCTTGCTGCCGTATTGGGCGTGCAGATCGGCCGCCTTGTGCTGCGGACGGAAGTCATTAGGGAAGGCGATGCCTTGTTCGCGCAGGGCGCTCAACTTGGCGCGACGCTCGGCGATGATTTTGTTTTCGTCTATCGGTAGCGCGGCTGCAGCGTCGTCGTTATGCGTAGTCATGGGCAACAATCTGTTAGGTGAATGCGTTTAAAAATGAAGCAGTGGCAAATGTGCTGAAGTGGTTTAATCAGGCGAATGACGGGGAGTTAAACGCCTTGCTTCAGCGATGCGGCGATGAAGTCGTCCAGATCGCCATCAAGCACTGCTTTGGTATTGCCGGTTTCGAAACTGGTGCGCAAATCCTTGATGCGCGACTGATCCAGCACGTAAGAGCGGATCTGATGACCCCAGCCGACGTCGGTCTTCGAGTCTTCCAGCTTTTGCTGTTCGCTCATGCGATTGCGCATTTCCAGTTCAAACAGCTTGGCTTTCAGCATGTCCCACGCTTCAGCCTTGTTGCGATGCTGTGAGCGGTCATTTTGACACTGCACAACAATACCCGATGGACCATGCGTCAGACGCACCGCAGAATCGGTTTTATTAATATGCTGACCACCAGCACCGGACGCACGATAGGTATCAATACGCACGTCGGCAGGATTGATGTCGATCTCGATAGAGTCATCGACTTCCGGATACACGAACAGGCTTGAGAATGAAGTGTGGCGACCGTTAGCAGAATCAAATGGTGATTTGCGCACCAGACGATGTACGCCGGTTTCTGTCCGCAGCAGGCCATAGGCGTATTCGCCCTCGACTTTCAGCGTGGCCGTTTTAATGCCGGCGACCTCGCCATCCGATTGTTCCAGAATTTCAACCTTGAAGCCCTTGCGTTCGCAATAGCGCAAATACTGACGCAACAACATTGATGCCCAATCCTGCGCTTCGGTACCGCCGGCGCCCGCTTGAATGTCGATAAAGCAGTTGTTGGCATCCATGGGGCCGTTGAACATGCGACGGAATTCCATACCTTCGACGATCTTGAGCAGTTCTTGCGCATCGGCTTCAATCGCGGCGACAGTGTCTTCGTCTTTTTCTTCGCGCGCCATCTCAAACAAATCCTGTGCGTCTTTCAGCTCAGCATCTACCTTGATAAGGGTATGCACGATCGTTTCCAGCGATTTCTTTTCTTTGCCCAGATCCTGGGCGCGTTTTGGATCGTCCCAGACTTTCGGGTCTTCCAGTTCGCCGTTGACTTGGTCTAGCTTCTCTGACTTGATATCGAAGTCAAAGATACCTCCGAAGTTCGGTCGCGCGTATCGTGAGATCGGCGAGCAGGGATTCGAGGGAATTGAGGCGTTCGGCTTCCATAGTATTTTCTTTTGCGGTAAAACCGGACATTATACGCGAGCCACACTGTGTTTTAAGCCCTGCTGCAGATACAGTCTTGCCGATTGAATCGTTTTCACTTTTTGCTGTCTTCTTTTCTATAAATATTATGAGGGGAGTAATAAATATGGAGGGATCGCGACGCGCTTGCTGGCTGTTGTGCCTGTGTGCCGCGTTGGCGGGTTGCACTGCAACGCCGGCACCGCGCGGGGAAGTCAAGGGCGTCTCTACCAGTGGCAAGGAAATGGGGCAGTCCGATACCAATCGTATCGCCACCATCGCCATGCGCGACAATCTGGACAGTCTTTATTTGTTGATGGACAAGCTGTATCGGCGCAATCCGGCTGAATGGAAAAAGACTGCCGCCAGCCGCGAAGATGCGGTCAAACGTGTCCGTAATGCGATAGAACAAAGGCAGGCATGGGCGGGATTGCAGGGGCAGCGCGATATCAAGGCTTTATCGCTGGCCTTGACGCCGGATTTCAGCGGTGATCGGGTTGCCGCATTTATCTATGCGTCCAGCGACATGATCATCACCGCACACGATGGCAAGATGGAATTCTTCCTCATCGATAGTTTGGATGCGCAGCATCTCTACAACGCGGCACGCAATATCGAAATTGCCATCTGGCTGATGGGTAGCCGCCGCGACGCGACGGGCAGGGTTTTATTGCTGTCCGACGATATTAGCGAAAGTGGACGCAACCTGAGCTTCGAGCGCGAATTTGGCAAGATAATTGGACGACTCGATCTATTGGCAGAATTTGTCACCGAAAAATACCGGCGCGTTGGCATCAACTATGTGCAAAACTTGTTCGGCGGCTCTTTGCTGCAATTCCTGCCGGTGCGCTGACGCAGGTATTCTGCAGATGCCTGGCCAGTTTCTTCTTACCCGGCGGCCTCGGCGTGCTCGACCAGCAATTGCACGCGGGTTCTGCCATTGAATTCATTGGCGTCCAGGCGATAGGCAACCTTGGCGCGAGCAGGTAAGGAGTCGATGTGACCAAACCAGATCGCATCGTAGGTGACACCATCTTTTTCCAGCGTTAATTTCAGATGGCGTTCTTTCAGAATGCGCTGGTTAACCACGCGGAATTCATCGCAAAACAGCGGGGGCGCAAAACCCTGGCCCCACACCTGTTCCTCCATCAACTCAATGAACTGTGTGGTGAAATAGGCCGATTCCAGCGGGCCGTCGGTTTCGATCACGCGCTCCAGCTGATGCTGATTCAGCCAATTCTTGCCGACCGCTTCAAAAGCCTGCGTGAATGCGTCCAGCGCGTCGGCACGGATAGTCAAACCGGCTGCCATCGCGTGACCACCGAACTTGTCGATCAGCGTCGGTGCGTGCTTGGATACCAGGTCCAGCGCATCGCGCAAATGGAAGCCGGCAATCGAACGTCCTGAACCTTTGATCCAGCCATCGCCTGCATCGGCGAAGGTAATGGTTGGACGATAAAACTTATCCTTCAAACGCGATGCGACGATACCGATTACACCCTGATGCCAGCTAGCGTCGAAAACGCTGATGGTGGTCTTGTCTTGCGGGTTGAAGTTTTCTAGCAAGAGCAGGGCGGTGTCCTGCATATCGGCTTCGATGGTGCGGCGTTCGCGATTGATTTCGTCGAGCTGCTGCGCGATCGCCCAGGCGCGCCCTTCGTCGTCGGTAGTCAGGCATTCGATGCCCAGCGACATATCCGACAGGCGTCCTGCTGCATTCAAACGTGGTCCCAGTGCAAAGCCGAGGTCGAAAGGCGAAGCGCGCCGCGCTTCACGTCCGGCGGCGCGGAATAGGGCGGCGACACCTGCATGCATGCGACCGGCACGCATGCGCTTCAAGCCCTGCGCTACCAGGATGCGATTATTGGCATCGAGCTTGACGACGTCGGCCACGGTGCCGAGCGCAACCAGATCCAGTAATGCGTCCAGCTTGGGCTGGGATTGCGCATCAAAGATGCCGCGCTTGCGCATTTCTGCACGCAAGGCCAGCAGTACGTAAAACATCACGCCTACGCCGGCCAGATTTTTGCTGGGAAAGCCGCAGTCCGGTTGATTCGGATTCACGATCACGCGTGCCTTGGGCAGGGTATCGGCCGGCAAATGGTGATCGGTGACGACGACGTCTATGCCGCGCCGATTGGCTTCTGCCACGCCGTCTATGCTCGCGATGCCGTTATCGACAGTGATGATGATGTCCGGTGATTTTTCGCGTACAGCGAGGGCAACGATTTCCGGCGTCAGGCCGTAACCGTATTCAAATCGATTCGGTACGATGAAATCGACGATCGCCCCCATGGATCGCAGCCCGCGCAAGGCGACCGCGCATGCGGTCGCGCCATCACAATCGTAATCGGCGACGATGACCAGCTTCTTTTTCTCTGCAATCGCATCCGCCAGAAATACGGCGGCGACGTCGATATGCAGCAAACCAGATGGTGGAATCAGCGCCGTGAGGTCGCTGGCCAGTTCTCTCAGGTCAAGCAGGCCGCGCGCTGCATACAGACGCGCCATGACAGGGTGTACGCCGCTTTGGCGCATGCGTTCTGCGTCGCGAAACGGGTAGGGGCGAGTGGCAATGCGGGTCATGATGCCAGACGTGCTAGTGAAGGCTTGCGCCAGAATTTGTGCAACGATGATTTGCTGATGTCGAAGGTCGAGTAAGCGGTGTTGTGGCTGATCGTGATTGCCAATCTATCGAGTCGACCATCCTGTAACGCCGTCAGCAAGGGGGCGAACCAAAGTTCTTCCATGGCTTGAAAGCGCTGCAGCCATTCAGCCCAATCACCAGCCAAAGCTGCTTCGATCAGGTCGTCTATAGCCAGCAGGCCGCGCTCTGGCCTTGTCGCGAGCATATCTGCCGCCGAAGTGATCGCAATCTTCTGGTTGGCCAACGCTGTGAATGGTTTTCGCTCATTTGAGAAAATGAATGCTTCTTCAAATTTTGCATTCGTATCTGACCGTTTTTGTACCTCTGCGCCGCCCCACAGCCAGACCGAATTGACCGGTTTCAGGCCGCGTGCTTCACGTTCTTCATTGACCGCATGGGCGTGCCAATGCATCTGAATTTCATTTTGCAGGCGACGCCAATCGCGTTCATGCGATCCCTTCGGCATCCAGATATCGATGTTATGGCCACACGCAGCGTCGGGCGTCGATGTTTGCAGCGCGTGCCAATCGTCGGCGCGCATGAACCAGGTTTGTGCATCGCCATAGACCAGGGATTTGCCGACCTCCTCGAACAGTGGCTGCACGATATGGAACAGGGCACGGGCATCGGATTCTGCAAGTTGCAATTGGCGAGTATCGGTCAAGACCAGATGGTCGCGCGTGATGTGCAGATGCACGGGTTGCAGAATGAACCATGTACCGGTTTCAGCCGGTAGATGGAAGCTGCGCATTGTGCTGGCGGCAAGTGCAGGGCTGTTGTCCGAGTCGCGTACAGGGGCAATATCGAACTGGCGCGCCAGCCAGTATTCATGTGGCAGCGCGCGCGCGAATCCATCGAAAATCTCGTGTGTCGAGCGGCTGGCACGGGCCAGCAGCGTGGCGAGAGAGGGCATTTTCAGTTCGCGTAGCAGATCGCGCGCCATTTCGCCCGGTGGCATCGCAAACGGTAAAAGAAGGTCAAGTTGAGTCATTCCGCGATTGTAGGGCAATGATGCCCTGGCCGCCATGCTGCGCAGTTGCGACGGAAATAAAAATGCCACCCGAGGGTGGCATGATCGCCAGCGCGATTGTTATCGGCGCACGCCGCGATGATTGCGGCACGCGCGTTGTGTGTACTGGCGCGAGCCGTCGCGGCAGCGGATATGCGGACGCTGTTTTATCTGGGGGCGTACGACAGGGCGTTCGTGCACGATGATGACAGGGCGGTCATTGCGCATGTTCGGTCCCGGGCGCCAAGGCTCGCTGTGGTTCATCGTGTCGCGATGCGGCGAGGGATAATTTTGTGCTTGTGACAGCGGACTCAATGCAGCGAGGAGTGCGGCGACAGCGAAGGCTTTTTTCATGATCATCCTTTTATTATGTGGAACAACAGAATGATTATCTTTTGAATCATCAGCTTTGCCGATTACCGAAACATCTATTTGCATGTAGGTGGAACGGAAATCGCCGCAAAGAGTCCATGGATGGAGTTATTGGGATCAGCCATATTCCTTCACCGGCTTTGCTGGCGAGCGGAAATGTATGGCAAACTGCGTGCTGCATTCAGGAGCCTTCATTGAGCATCATAAAAAATCTATCTTTCGAGTGGTTGGTCGGCATACGCTACACGCGCGCCGGTCGCCGTAGCGGTCGCAACAGCTTCATTTCATTCATCTCTCTGATTTCCATGGCTGGCATTGCGCTGGGCGTGGCCGCATTGATCGTCGTGCTATCGGTGATGAACGGTTTTCAAAAGGAAGTTCGTGACCGCATGTTGTCCGTGCTATCGCATATCGAAATCTTCGAGCCGCAAGGTGCTTTGCCGGATTGGCAAAACACCGCGCGTGAAGCGTTCACCAACAAGGAAGTGCTCGGCGCCGCACCCTACGTCGATGCGCAAGCGATGATGACGCGTGATGAAACGCTGCGCGGTATTGCCGTGCGCGGCGTGTTGCCGGATCAGGAGCCCAAGGTTTCGGATGTGGCTTCGCAAGTCAAATCGGGTAGCCTGAACGATTTGCGTAGCGGCGAGTTTAATATTGTTCTCGGCAATGAGCTGGCGCGCAGCATGAATGCGCAACTCGGCGACAAGGTCACGATGATTGCGCCGCAAGGGCAGGTGACGCCGGCCGGTGTTATTCCAAGGCTCAAGCAATTCACGGTGGTGGGCATATTTGATTCGGGTCATTTCGAATACGATTCGACGCTGGCGTTCATCCACATCGACGATGCAATGAAAATGTTCAAGCTGGGAGCGCCATCCGGTTTGCGTTTGAAAATTGAAGACATGCAACGTGCTCCGGAAGTTGCGTTGGATTTATCGCGTACCTTGAGCGGCGATGTATTGATACGTGACTGGTCGCGCCAAAATCGCAACTGGTTTGCCGCGGTACAGACAGAAAAACGCATGATGTTCATCATCCTGACGCTGATCATCGCGGTAGCGGCATTCAATCTGGTGTCGACGCTGGTGATGACGGTAACCGACAAGCAGGCAGACATTGCGATCTTGCGTACGCTGGGCGCGTCGCCTGGTTCGATCATGAAGATCTTCATGATTCAAGGCGCGCTAGTGGGTTTGTCCGGCACGGCGATAGGGGTTGGCGGTGGCGTATTGATTGCATCGAATATCGATGTCATCGTGCCTTTTATCGAACGACTATTGCACGTGCAATTCCTGCCTAAAGATATTTACCTGATCAGTTCCTTGCCGTCCGACCTGCGTTGGCCCGATGTGTGGACTATTGGGGGCGTAGCGGTTGTATTGGCATTCCTGGCCACGATTTATCCTAGCTGGTGGGCAGCCCGCGTAAAACCTGCGGAGGCATTGCGTTATGAGTGAACATGTACTGGGTTGCCGTGATCTTGCGAAGACGTTTACGCAAGGAAAATACGCGGTCGATGTATTAAAGGGCGTCAATCTCGACATCGTCAAAGGCGAACGGGTCGCGATCGTTGGTGCATCCGGTTCGGGCAAATCGACCTTGCTGCATTTACTGGGCGGGCTGGACACGCCCAGTAACGGTTCGGTGACCTTGCTGAATCAGGATTTTGCCAGCCTGGATGAAAAGACGCGCGGCAATCTGCGTAACCGATCATTGGGTTTTGTTTATCAGTTTCACCATCTGCTGCCGGAATTTTCCGCGCTGGATAATGTGGCGATGCCCTTGATGATACGTCGCGTGCCACGGGCAGAAGCGCATGAAGCTGCGCGCGCGATTTTGTCGCGGGTCGGTCTTGAACATCGTGTGACCCACGTACCGGGTGAACTCTCGGGTGGCGAACGCCAGCGCGTAGCACTGGCACGTGCGTTGGTGACACAGCCGGCCTGTGTACTGGCCGATGAACCGACCGGCAATCTGGACCGGCATACAGCGCAAAAGACGTTCGACCTGATGCTGGAGTTGTCGCGTACGCTAGGAACGGCCTTCGTTATCGTCACGCATGATGTCGAGCTGGCAACGCATTGCGATCGCATTCTGCGTTTGTCAGACGAGGGACTGCAAATCTACAATGACGAGTTGCACCAACACTGATTAGCGACCCACTAATGTGGAGCAGGAGTCGACATGATGCATGCGCGCATACGATTTAACTGTTCGATGGTACTGGCCTTTCACGTAAATAAAGACGCGTGGATCAATACATGTGGATAGATACTCACTGCCATCTGGATGCAGCGGAGTTTGCGTCGGAAGAAGACGCGGTCGCCGCACGTGCGCAGCAGCAGGCGGTCAACATGATCGTCATCCCGGCAGTGGCGCGCGATAACTTTTCCATCGTGGAAACGCTGGCGCACAGAAATGCCAATTGCACGTATGCGCTCGGTATACATCCGATCTATGTGCCGCAGGCAAAAGAAGAAGATCTTGCAGCGATGCGCAGCGCAGTTGCCTCGGCAATGAATGACCCGCGCTTTGTCGCGATAGGCGAAATCGGCCTGGATTTTTTCGTGCCAACATTGACGACACCAGTCATGCGCGAAAAACAGGAATTTTTCTATACCGAGCAACTCAAGATCGCCCGCGAATATGGCTTGCCTGTGCTGTTGCATGTGCGTAAGTCGCAGGACACTATCCTGAAATACCTGCGCCGCATCAATGTCATCGGCGGCATTGCCCATGCATTCAACGGCAGCTTCCAGCAGGCGGAGGTCTTTATTGAGTTGGGCTTCAAGCTCGGCTTTGGCGGTGCGATGACCTTCACGCGCGCACTGCAGCTACGTCGTCTGGCAACCATGTTGCCTATCGAGTCGCTCGTGCTGGAAACCGATGCGCCCGATATTTCGCCCGCGTGGGTGCATCCGCAACGCAATAGTCCGGAACAATTGCCGCGTATAGGCCAGGTGCTGGCGGAACTGCGTGACATGCCCATTGCGGCCATTGCCCAAATAACGTCTGCGAACGCGCTTGCCGCGATGCCGCGACTCGGTGCCGTGATCTAGCTGCCGCATGCGCAGCGCGATCGTCGGCTTTGTCGTCGGTGCTGCCTGCCTGCAGATGCAGGCTACGCTGCCTCACTATTCCCTCCTGGTTTTCTTGATCGTCATAGCCTGTGGGCTGGCTGCATTGCATCGTCATGCGCTTCAGCATGTCATTCAGTTTCCATTCAACATTCTTTTGCGTGCCTCGATGGGTGTAATGCTCGGTTTTGTCTGGGCGGCACTATTTGCGCAATATTATTTGTCGCATGAGTTGCCCAAAGAACTGGAAGGGCAGGATGTCACGATCGTGGGCACGATAGACAGCATGCCCAGCTATTTCGAGCGTGGTGTGCGTTTCAATTTCGCCGTTGAAAAGGTCTTGCCGATTGATGGCATGACGCCGGTGCTGCCATCAAGGCTGGCCTTGTCCTGGTATTCCGCTTTCGGTACCGAGGACATCCAGAAAGTCGCCGACGTGCAGCCGGGCGAACGCTGGCAATTCATCGTGCGTTTGCGCAAGCCGCACGGCAACGCGAACCCACATGGTTTCGATTATGAAATGTGGTTGCTGGAGCAGAATATCCGGGCGACCGGGCATATACGGCCCGATCTTGCAAATGGACAAAAGAACACGCGGCTGGATCGTTTCGTCTTCAGTTTCAATAATATTGTTGAGCGTTGTCGCAGCTGGTTGCGCGAGCGTGTACAGCAGGCGTTGCCGGATAAACCTTATGCCGGAGTGATTGTGGCGCTGGTAGTAGGAGATCAGCGCGCGATCAGCCAATCGGACTGGACCGTGTTCAATCGAACCGGGATATCTCACCTGGTCTCGATTTCAGGTTTGCACATCACCATGGTGGCAGCCCTGTTTGCCAGTTTTATTTTTGCAATGTGGCGGCGTTCATTTTTTACTTCTGCCCGTTTGCCCTTGATCTTGCCTGCACAAAAAGCGGCGGCACTGGGCGGAGCGTTGGCTGCATTGATGTATGTATTGCTAGCAGGTTCTGGCTTGCCGGCGCAGCGCACATTGATCATGTTGACTGTGGTCGCGACGGCTTTGTGGTGCGGGCGCATTACCAGCGTTTCTCACGTGCTGTGTCTGGCTTTGGGGCTGGTCGTTTTGCTGGATCCATGGGCGGTGCTGGGGGCAGGATTCTGGCTGTCGTTTGCAGCAGTAGCGGTGATTCTCTATGTCAGCGTGGGGCGGGCGGCCGAGCATGCAACCGTTGCGCAATCAAAGTGGCGAACGGTATTGACGAATGCGACCTTGACGCAATATGCAGTCACGCTGGGTTTGGTGCCGTTGACAGTGTTGCTGTTCGCTCAGACATCCCTTGTCAGTCCAATCGCTAATGCGATCGCGATTCCATTGGTCAGTTTTCTGGTGACGCCTTTGGCGCTGGTCGGTAGTGTATTGCCCGCGCCACTATCGACATGGTGTTTGGTCTCTGCCCATTTTGTGGTTGAGGAATTGGCGCAACTGCTTCAATGGTTGAGTGGATTTTCATTCGCGGTGTGGACTGCGCCGATACCAGCCTGGTGGATGTTCATCCTGGCTTTGCTCGGCACGCTTTGGATGCTTGCGCCGCGCGGCTGGCCTGCGCGCTATCTGGGCCTGTTTGCCTGGTTACCACTGGTGTTGAATGTGCCGATCCATCCACGCGCCGGAGAAATGTGGATCACGGCGTTTGATGTGGGGCAGGGCATGAGCTTGTTACTGGAAACTGAACAGCATCGCTTCCTGTATGACACCGGTCCTTCTTATTCGCCGGAATCGGATGGGGGCAATCGCGTCATCCTGCCTTATCTGCGCGCACGCGGCATCAATCGGCTGGATGGCATGATGATTTCGCATAGCGACATGGATCATGCGGGCGGTGCGCTATCGATCATGAGAGAAATCAATGTTGCGCGCATATCGTCGTCCTTGCCGCTGGATCATCCGATTGTTCATGCCGCTCCCTTGCATGAACCCTGCGCTGCTGGTCAGTCCTGGCATTGGGATGGTGCTGATTTTGAATTGCTGCACCCGACGGCGGGCAGTTATGCCAGCGACAAGTGGAAGCCGAATGCCCGTAGTTGCACCTTGAAGATAACCGTGAAAGGGCATTCCATCTTGCTGCCCGGCGATATAGAAGCTGTGCAAGAAGCAGAGCTGGTGGCCGGCGACTCCGCCAAACTGCGGGCAAATGTGTTGCTGGCGCCTCATCATGGCAGCGGTACTTCATCGACACTGCCATTTTTGCAGGCAGTGCAGCCGCAGATTGCATTGTTCCAGGTCGGGTATCGCAATCGCTATCGTCATCCGAAAGCGGAAATATTCGAACGCTATGGAGAACTGGATATTCAGCGCCTGCGCAGTGACGAGGCTGGCGCCATTTCTTTGCGCTTTGGCTCTGCGATAGAAGTGAGCGAATACCGTCGTGAACATGCCCGCTATTGGTATGGCCGTTAATATTTTTTGGATGGCAATAATTGCAACTCGGCCGGGATCCCTCATATTGATGCGACGCCCATTTAGAAAACGGGCGCAGGCCTTGTGGGGTCGGGATAGTGGCTACGGATTCCAGATAATGGATTAAAACCCAGTTTAAATTCCTCCTAAAACCTCGAAGAATGGCGAGTGTTTGAGGTATAATTCGAATTTCCCGCACGTGCCGTTCGGCACCTTCTGTAATGACCAAGTTTGTATTCGTAACTGGTGGTGTTGTGTCTTCCCTTGGCAAAGGGATTGCAGCCGCCTCTCTCGCCGCGATCCTTGAATCGCGCGGCCTCAAAGTCACTCTTCTCAAGCTCGATCCGTATATCAACGTTGATCCCGGCACGATGAGTCCATTCCAGCACGGCGAAGTTTTCGTAACCGAAGACGGCGCCGAGACCGATCTGGATCTGGGTCACTATGAACGTTTCATCACTGCGAAAATGCGCAAGGTGAATAACTTCACGACCGGCCAGATTTATGAATCGGTGATCCGCAAGGAACGCCGTGGCGAATATCTGGGCAAAACTGTCCAGGTTATTCCGCACATCACCAATGAAATCCAGGATTACATTTATCGCGGTGCTGAAGGTTTCGATGTGGCATTGGTGGAAATCGGCGGTACCGTCGGCGATATCGAATCGCTGCCTTTCCTCGAAGCTGCACGGCAACTGAGTTTGCGCGCAGGTCGTAATGCGGCGGCTTTCGTCCATCTGACCCTGGTGCCGTATCTGGTTTCCGCTGGTGAATTGAAAACCAAGCCGACCCAGCATAGCGTCCAAAAACTGCGCGAAATCGGTATTTCGCCAGACGCATTATTGTGCCGCGCCGATCGTCCGATTCCGGATGATGAACGCGCCAAGATTTCGCTGTTTTCGAACGTGCAGGAAGACGCCGTCATTTCTGTGTGGGATGCCGACACCATCTACAAGATTCCACAAATGTTGTTCGACCAGGGGCTGGATCGCATCGTCTGCGAAAAGCTGGCCTTGTCGCCGAAGCCGGCTGACCTGTCTGTCTGGACCAAGCTGGTGCACGCACTGGAAAACCCGAAAGACAGTGTCACCATTGGCATGGTCGGCAAATATGTCGATCTGACTGAATCCTACAAATCGTTGACTGAAGCGTTGCGTCACGCCGGTATTCATACCGAAAGTCGCGTCAATATCGAATATCTGGATTCCGAAGAAATTGAAGTCAAAGGGCCGCAATGTTTGGCCAAGTACGATGCGATTCTGGTGCCTGGCGGCTTTGGCAAGCGCGGCGTGGAAGGCAAGATCGCCGCTGCACGTTTTGCACGTGAACACAGCATTCCTTACTTCGGCATCTGTCTGGGCATGCAAGTCGCGCTGATTGAATATGCACGCAATATGGCTGGTCTTCCGCATGCGAATTCGACCGAATTCGATCCGGATACCGAGCAGCCGGTAGTAGCGTTGATCAACGAGTGGCAAAACCACGATGGCAAGATTGAGCGTCGAGATCTGAACTCGGATCTGGGCGGCACCATGCGTCTGGGTGCGCAGACTTGCGCAGTCAAGCCGGGTACGCTGGCAGCTGAAATCTATGGTGCTGAAGTGACCGAACGCCATCGTCATCGCTATGAAGCAAACAACCATTATCTGAGCCGTGTTGAAGAGGCGGGCTTGATTGTGTCTGCTCGTACCCCAACCGAATCGCTGTGTGAAATCATGGAATTGCCGCGCACCGGCAAGAATGCACATCCGTGGTACGTGGGCGTGCAATACCATCCCGAGTTCAAGTCAACGCCGCGTGATGGACATCCGTTGTTCATTTCGTTTATCAAGGCGGCACTGGCGCACAAACACGCTGCATCGGAAAAAGTGGCCTGACGAAAGTGCAGGTCAGCGCATGATGCTGACCTGCTATCGTTGCCATCACGTTATTAAGAATTTTGCTGATTAGGGAGAAATAGATGAGTGCAATTGTTGACATCATAGGTCGTGAAATTATCGATTCACGCGGCAATCCAACCGTGGAATGCGATGTACTGCTGGAATCCGGCGTCATGGGTCGTGCTTCGGTGCCATCCGGTGCATCGACCGGTTCGCGGGAAGCAATCGAATTGCGCGATGGGGACAAGAGCCGCTATTTCGGCAAGGGCGTATTGAAAGCCTGCGAATATATCAATACAGAAATCTCCGAAGCGATCATGGGTCTGGATGCGAACGAACAAGCATTCCTCGACCGAACATTGATCGATCTGGATGGCACCGACAACAAGGCACGACTGGGCGCGAACGCCACGCTGGCAGTGTCGATGGCGGTTGCCAAGGCGGCAGCTGAAGAATCGGGCTTGCCACTGTATCGCTACTTTGGCGGTTCGGGCGCGATGCAAATGCCGGTACCGATGATGAATATCATCAACGGTGGCGCGCACGCCAACAACAATCTTGATTTGCAAGAATTCATGATTATTCCGGTTGGTGCACCTAGTTTCCGCGAAGCGCTGCGCTATGGCGCGGAAGTGTTCCACACACTGAAAAAAATCCTCAACGACAAGGGTTTGCCAACGTCGGTAGGCGATGAAGGCGGTTTCGCACCATCGGTTGAAAACCACGAAGCGGCAATCAAACTGATCTTGCAAGCGATTGAAGAAGCTGGCTACGAGCCAGGTACGCAAATCGCGCTGGGACTGGATTGCGCAGCCAGCGAGTTCTACAAAGACGGCAAATACCATCTGGAAGGCGAAGGCCTGACCTTGTCGAGTACCGATTTCACCAATCTGCTGGCAACCTGGTGCGACAAATATCCGATCATCTCTATCGAAGACGGCATGGCTGAAAACGACTGGGAAGGTTGGGCAACCCTGACTGCAGCCTTGGGCAAGAAGGTGCAATTGGTCGGTGACGATCTGTTCGTGACCAACACCAAGATTCTGCGTGAAGGCATCCAGAAAAATATCGCCAATTCGATCCTGATCAAGATTAATCAAATCGGTACGCTGACAGAAACATTTGCGGCGATCGAGATGGCCAAGCGTGCCGGTTACACTGCCGTGATTTCGCATCGCTCGGGTGAAACAGAAGATTCGACGATCGCCGATATCGCGGTAGGTACCAATTCGCTGCAAATCAAAACCGGCTCGATGTCGCGTTCGGATCGCATGGCGAAATACAACCAGCTCTTGCGCATCGAAGAAGATCTGGGCGATATCGCCAGCTATCCTGGCCGTAATGCGTTTTACAATTTGAAGTAATTCCCTATGCGCTCATGTGGCCTCGCCGCATGAGCGAATTTGCCGTGTAAATGTCCGATGCGCCTCATCATTCTCTGTCTCGCTGCACTGGTCGTGCTGATTCAGTACCCCCTGTGGTTGGGCAAGGGTGGATGGTTGCGCGTGTGGGATCTGGACCAGCAAGTGGTCGCTGCACAAAAGAAGAACGATGAATTAAGAGCGCGCAATGCGAAGCTTAATTCTGAAGTGCAGGATTTGAAGGATGGGACCGGCGCGATCGAAGAACGTGCCCGTTACGAACTCGGGATGATCAAGGAAAACGAAATCTTCGTGCAAGTCCTCGATCCGAACAAAAAGTCCACATTCGTTTCTATTCCGCCGCCCAAGATTGAACCTAAAGAAAAGCACTGAATAATGTTTACCAATAAAAAACGCGCTTGATTAAGCGCGTTTTTTATTGGTAAACATTTGTCTTGGATTGTTTCTATCAGTGCTTGATCGGACTGGCGGCAATCAAGGTTTCTACTGGCGCTTCTGTTGTAAACAGCTGAGCGCAATCCACCGGATCAAATTCATAATGCTGGCCGCAGAAATCGCAATCGACCTCCAGTTTGCCTAATTCCTCCAGCGCTGAATTGACCTCTTCCTGTCCCAGCATTTGCAGCATCGTGCCAACTTTTTCGCGCGTACACGTGCACAAGAAATGGGGATGTTGTGGATCGAATACGCGTATCGTTTCTTCCCAGAAAAGACGACGCATCAGTGTTTCCCCATCGGTTGCGAGCAACTCAACCTGATGCAGCGTGGATGCAAGCATCACCGAGCGATCCCATGTGCCAAGATCGTTTTCGGCAGAACTGGTGATGCCGCCTTCATGTGGCAGCTTTTGCAGTAACAAACCGCGCGATACCTTGTCATCTGCCGCCAGCCACAGTTTGGTATCCAGCTGCTCTGAACGCAGCATGTAATGTTCAATCACGGTTGCCACGGTATCGCCATCCAGCGGTACGATGCCTTGATAGGCTTGCTGACCGGGCAACTTATCTTTGGGATCCAGTGTGATGACAAAACGACCTTGGCCTTTCACGTTGACCAGTTGCGGCAAGGTAGCGTCGTCGCTGATGTCTGCATCGTCTGCCAGTTTGGCAGTCGCACGCATGTTCAGTTCGGCGTCGCATTCAACTACCAGCAAGCGTACCGGGCCATCGCCATAAATCTGCATGATGATGGCACCGTTGAATTTCAGGTTGGCGGACAATAGTGCTGCGGCCGACAGCAATTCACCCAGTACTGCTTTCACTGCTTTGGGATAATCGCGGCGCGCCAGTACATGCTGCCAGGTTTCGGAAATGTCGACCAGTTCGCCACGCACGGTAGCGTCTTCGAACAAGAATTTGTGCAGTGTGTCAGCCATGCTTATCCTATTTTCTTCAATGTATTTTTAAACTCGAGTGCGCGCGTCACGTAACTGTCGGCGATTCTGCGCAGGTTTGCGATCTCGCCTTCGCTTAAGGTGCGCACTACCTTGGCGGGTGTGCCGAGGATCAGCGAGTTATCCGGGTATTCCTTGCCTTCAGTGACCAGCGCACCGGCGCCGACCAGGCAGTTCTTGCCTATTTTTGCGCCATTCAAAATCACCGCTTGTATGCCGATCAGCGATCCTTCGCCTACGCTGCACCCATGAATCATCGCCTGATGACCGACGCTGACATTGTCGCCCAGCGTTAGTGGAAAGCCAGGATCGGCATGCAATACGGCGCCTTCCTGCAAATTGCAGTTTTCACCGATATTGATGTCTTCGTTGTCGCCACGCACGGTGACTTGAAACCAGACACTGGAGTGCGCTTTGATCGTCACACGCCCAACTATGGTGGCGGAATCCGTAATGTAGGCGGACGAGGCGATATCGGGAACGTGTGCGCCTAATTGATAGATAGCCATGATTTCATAAAATGGGTGAGTGCCGGGGCTGCAGCTGATCGAATCGATACGTCAAATTCCAGCAATCCATGCAAATGGGGTCAAATAGCGCAAATGGAAGGGTTTTTTCCTCCACAATGCCACCTCTGGATCGCTCCTGCCTGCAAAGGCATTATTTTACGTCACTCACATGAATACTCCCCACCTTACTGTTTCTACCGAAATCACCGAATTGCGTGCGTTCGCACTGCGATGGGCGGGTGAAACCGATCCTGCCTGCAAGGCACAAGGCGTGATGGCCATGGCGGCAAGCTGGAGTGGCGGCGTGTTATCGCTGAATACGCAGCAGCAATTGAGCGCGCGGATGCCGATACCGGGGCGGCCGGCCGCACCCGAACTGATCTCGCCCAAATTTGTGAAGCATCGTTCAATGCTGACGGTGGAAGGGCGGGCGGCGATGATCCATGCGCTGACACATATCGAGTTCAATGCGATCAATCTTGCGCTCGACGCGCTGTGGCGTTTTGCCGGCATGCCGCACGCCTACTATGCAGACTGGCTGCAAGTGGCGGCGGAGGAGGCATTGCATTTCTCACTACTGGCGGCGCATTTGCAGACGCTCGGATATCAATATGGCGATTTCCCTGCACATAACAGCATGTGGGAAATGGCCGATAAAACCTGCGGCGATATTCTGGCGCGTATGGCGCTGGTGCCGCGTACGCTGGAGGCGCGCGGTCTGGATGCGACGCCAATGACGCGCGCCAAGCTGGCGCAAGCCGGGGATCAGCCGGCAGCGGAGATTCTGGACATCATTCTGCGTGATGAAATTGGTCATGTCGCCATCGGTAATCACTGGTACAAGGTGCTGTGCGATGAACGTAGCCTGGATCCGGTCGCGACTTATGCAACCTTGACTGTGCAATACAAAGCGCCTGTGCTGAGAGGCCCCTTTAATTTGTCTGCCAGACGAGCCGCGGGTTTTAGTGAAGCCGAATTAACGGCGCTGGTGAATGGCATACCTGCGGCAACCGCATGAAAATAGTTGTCGGTGTTACACCTTGTTACTGCGTGAATGAAACTTGATAAGAAGTTGATAGTCAGATGGAAAGATTGCGATTGAGTTATCTCCTCAGATACTCCGCAATCGAATGCGCAAAGAATGCTTAAGGATGGTTACAAGCATCAGCGTTATCGCAAGCATTAATTGCTTTAAGGCATTTTCGCGCAGCTGTAATTGTAATTTCAATTTATAAAAGGGAAAATCATGAATCCAAGCAAAACTCTCACCTCCATACTGGCTGCCACTGTATTGATCGCAGGCTTGGCAGCCTGCCAGAAAAAAGAAGAAGTCGCTATCGATAAAGGCCCGGCAGAAACTGCAGGGCAAAAAATTGATCAGGCTGCCGCCACCGCAGCACAAAAAGTAGACGAAGCAACGACCAAGATGGGCCAGGAAGCTGATCAGGCAAAAGCCGAAGCCAGCCAAGGTGCTGCAAACATGCAGGACGCAACTGGCAAGAAACTGGAAGAAACAGGTCAAAAGATGCAGGACGCTGCCAAAGACAAGTAATCACGTAAATATGGGCGCGTCGATGATATTGCGTCATCGGCGCGCTTGTTCGTTTACGTCCTGCCTTGTATTGTGATTCTCGATAGGATGGCATTGATGTATTGCGACTTGTTGTCAGTGCATGCCATGCGATCGCTTGATGTCGGCGGCAGCCTACGCGTGTCAGGAGGTAAAATGCGTAGCACTACCTTGTCCTGAGGGAAGTACCTTTGCCTCGGGTGTGGTCATACTCAGTCGTATTTTTATTCACCGCTTTCTATCGTCAATCGCATGAAGTCTTCGCGTTCGGAATTCCTGCCTATTCGTGGCATGCACTATCACATCCGCCATTGGGGTGACGCCAAGGCGCCGAAGTTGTTCATGTTGCATGGCTGGATGGATGTCTCTGCCTCATTCCAGTTTTTGGTCGATGCGCTAGCGCGTGACTGGCATGTGATTGCGCCTGACTGGCGTGGCTTTGGCTTGAGTGAATATGCGGCATCGCCTTATTGGTTTCCGGATTACCTGGCCGATCTGGACGCATTGCTGCAGCACTATGCGCCAGGGCAGCCAGTCAATTTGCTGGGGCACAGTCTGGGTGCCAATGTCGCTGGCATTTACGCCGGCGTACGTGCCGAACGCATCAAGAAACTCATCATGCTCGAAGGATTCGGTATGCCGGCAACGCAAGCAGATGAAGCACCGGCGCGTTATGCAAGATGGCTGGATGAAGTGCAGGGTAATCCCCATCTGCGCAGTTATGCGACGCTGCAACAAGTCGCGCAACGTCTGCAAAAAAATAATCCACGTTTAAGCGATCAGCGGGCAGAGTTTCTGGCGCAACACTGGGCTGCGAAGAACGCAGCAGGGACCTGGGATATTCAAGCCGATCCCTGGCACAAGCTGCCGAATCCGAACTTGTATCGGGTGGATGAGGTCATGGCATGTTGGCAAGCGGTGCGCGCAGATGTCCTGTGGGTAGAGGCCAAGAACAGTGAACTGCTGGCGCGTATGGGGTCCAATTGTCAGGCGCGTGCAGAAATTGAGCGTCGCGTTGCGTATTTGCGGAGTGCCATTAATGTCACGCAATTGATGATCGAAAATGCGGGTCATATGCTGCAGCACGATCAGCCTGAGATCGTGGCGCAGGCAATAGATCAATTTCTGGATTAAAGCGCTGCGTTAATCATTCTGCATTGCAACAAAAAATTTATTATCACGCGTACAATCGAGCTGTACTTTGCTTTTGACACTACCCGCCCATATATCCATGCTGAACGTTGACCTTCATTGCCATTCCAATGTTTCTGACGGCACATTGACGCCGACGGCATTGGCTACGCGTGCCAAGGCCAATGGCGTCGATGTCTGGGCCATGACCGATCATGATGAAGTGGGCGGCATTGCGGAAGCGCGTGCCGTCGCCAAGGCGCTGGCTTTGCCCTTCGTGCCGGGGGTGGAAATTTCTATCACCTGGGCAGGCCAAACTGTCCATATCGTCGGTTTGCAAATCGATGAAAACAATACCACGCTGATTGAGGGGCTTGCGGCGACGCGCGGCGGACGGGAGCAACGTGCACGCGAGATCGCAGCACAACTGGCGCTGGCCGGCGTCCCGGATGCATTCGAAGGGGCTCTCAAGTTTGTCGGTAATCCGGACTTGATTTCACGTACCCATTTTGCCCGTTACATTATCGAATTAGGCTTGAGTCACAATCTGCATGATGTATTTGCCGACTATCTCGGGGAAGGCAAGCCGGGTTTCGTGCCGCATCGATGGGCGACTTTGCAAAATGCGGTGGAATGGATACGCAGTGCTGGCGGCATCGCGGTGATTGCACATCCGGGGCGCTACAAATTCAGCGATCTAGCTTTTGATGCATTGTTCAGTGAATTCAAGGATTTAGGTGGCGCCGCGATTGAAGTGACGACAGGCAGTCATACCATCGATCAGTATGACTATTATGCAAAAGTCGCCAATAATTACGGCTTTTTGGCATCGCGCGGCTCCGATTTCCACGGCCCCGGCGAATCGCGGGTTGATCTTGGCGAACTGCCGCCTTTGCCTTCTGGCGTAAAACCAATCTGGCACGACTGGCACCTTTGAGTTTAATTTCGCTCTCCCTCATGGCCTGATTGCCGGGCGGTGGCAAACTGATGATTGAGTGAAGTAGCCGAATCAGTTATCTTGCGCTCTTGAAATTTCAGCTGGCGTCCCTATTTACCAAACGCATCTAATTCCCTTTGGAGATTATTGAATGAAACGGATTTTCCTCTTCGTTGCAACGAACATTGCCGTCATCGCAGTGATGTCGATTGTGTTGTCGCTGCTGGGCGTGGATCGCTTTATTTCGCAAGCCGGCTTGAACCTTCCCATGTTGTTGGTGTTCTCGCTGGTGGTTGGTTTTACCGGTTCCATCATCTCGCTGCTGATCAGCAAGCCGATGGCCAAATGGTCGACTGGCGCCCGCGTCATTGACGCACCATCGTCGAGCACTGAACTGTGGCTGATCGATTCTGTGCGCAAGCTGTCGGAACGCGCCGGCATCGCGATGCCTGAAGTCGCCGTGTATGACGGTGAGCCGAATGCGTTTGCAACCGGCGCATTCAAGAATTCCGCGCTGGTTGCGGTGTCAACCGGCCTGCTGCAAAGCATGACTAAGGAAGAAGTCGAAGCGGTGTTGGCGCATGAAGTCGCCCACGTTGCAAATGGCGATATGGTGACCATGACTTTGGTACAAGGCGTAGTCAATACCTTTGTCGTATTCCTGTCGCGCGTGGTGGGGTATTTCGTGGATCGCGCAATCAACAAAGACAATAATGGCGGGCAGGGCATCGGTTACACGATTACCGTGATCGTGTCGCAGATCGTGTTTGGTATTGCTGCATCAGTAATCGTTGCATGGTTTTCGCGTCACCGCGAATTCCGCGCAGATGCAGGCGCGGCAAAGTTGCTGGGCAGCCCGCAACCGATGATGAAAGCGCTGGCACGTTTGGGTGGCCTCACGCCGTCCAGTTTGCCGGAAGGAATGGCGTCCATGGGCATCAGTGACAAACCTGGCTTCATGTCACTGTTTTCCAGCCATCCGCCGATTGAACAACGCATCGCTGCCTTGCGCGAAATTCGGTAATTCCT
Source organism: Herminiimonas aquatilis (assembly GCF_042665175.1). Classification (NCBI taxonomy): domain Bacteria; kingdom Pseudomonadati; phylum Pseudomonadota; class Betaproteobacteria; order Burkholderiales; family Oxalobacteraceae; genus Herminiimonas; species Herminiimonas aquatilis. Next base: position 289,217 of record NZ_JBHTCC010000001.1, on the reverse strand, counting down.
TTTTTATTGCGACATAAGACGGCGACCTCATGGTCGCCGTCTTTCTTGTATTTTTATACTTGGATTCTTACATTTAATGAGTCAATTCTTTCAGATACACCCGGAAAATCCGCAACTGCGTCTGATCAATCAGGCCGTGCAAATTATCAAGGATGGCGGCATCGTCGCGTTGCCGACGGATTCCTGTTACGCACTGGTTTGTCATCTGGATGACAAGGATGCGGTGACGCGTTTGCGCCGGATACGCAATGTCGATGACAAGCATCATCTGACTTTGCTATGTCGCGACCTGAGTGAAATTTCCCTGTATGCAAAGATCGATAACCAGCAATACCGTTTGCTGAAAGCGGCGACACCTGGCCCCTATACCTTTATTCTGGAAGCGACGAAGGAAGTGCCGCGCCGCTTAAGTCACCCTTCCCGCAAGACAATAGGATTGCGTGTGCCGGAAAACCGGATTGTGCATGCCGTGCTCGAAGAGTTGGGTCAGCCTTTGCTGGGTACGACCCTGATATTGCCGAATGAAGAAGAGCCGCTGACCGATCCGGAAGAAGTGCGCGATCGTCTGGCCAAACTGGTTGATCTGGTAGTCGATGGCGGCGCCTGCAGTCTGCAGCCCACCACCGTCATCGATTTGACCGGCCCTGCGCCTGTGTTGCAGCGTCAGGGGCGAGGCGATGCGTCGCTGTTCGGTCTTTAAGTTTCTCTCCTGTGGCGGACGGCTGAGCGCTTCCGCCTCATTTGCCTGCAGTAGCATTTTGGAATGTGAAGAAGCCTGCGACTATTCAGGCGGCTTTGCTGATAGCCGCAAGTTGCAGCGTTCCCTCTGATAAAATCCTCTCTATGAACGAACTCATTCAAACTTTTGCCGTGTATGCGTTGCCGATTGTATTTGCAATCACGCTGCATGAAGCAGCGCATGCCTACGCTGCCAAGTACTTCGGCGACACCACTGCTTATGCGCAGGGTCGCATGAGCCTTAATCCGATCAAGCACATCGATCCGATTGGCACTTTGCTGATTCCTATCGTGCTGTATTTCGTCGGGAGTCCTTTCCTGTTTGGCTACGCGAAACCGGTGCCTGTCAATTTCGGCAATCTGCGTAATCCGAAAAAGCAAATGGCTTTCGTCGCGCTCGCCGGGCCGCTGGCTAATCTGGTGATGGCGCTGATGTGGCTGCTCTTGATCATCGTCCTGCATGCTTTCAATTCCAGCGAAGAGTTCTTTATGCGCATGGCACAAGCAGGCGTACTAACTAATCTGGTAATTTTCGCCTTCAATATGTTCCCGGTGCCGCCGCTGGATGGGGGCCGCATCATGACCAGCATGCTGCCACATAAATACGCATATAAATTCGCGCAACTAGAGCCTTACGGTTTCTTTATCGTGCTGGCACTGATGTTTTTGAACGTGCTGCATTTCTGGATGATGCCAGTGATGCAAGGTGCCAAAGCTTTCTTGCTGCTGCTGGTTACTCCCCTTACTTTTTTTCTGAACTGAGTTTTTATGTCTATCGACCGCGTCGTTTCCGGTATGCGTCCTACGGGCGCGCTGCATCTTGGCCACTATCACGGTGCGCTGAAGAACTGGGTCAAATTGCAGGATGAAGTGCCTTGCCTGTTCTTTGTCGCTGATTGGCATGCATTGACGACACATTACGACGATCCGAGCATCATCGAAGCAAGCACGTGGGAAATGCTGATTGACTGGTTGGCAGCCGGTGTCGATCCAGCCAAATCCGACATCTTCATCCAGTCGCAGGTGGTCGAGCATGCTGAACTCCATCTGCTGCTGTCGATGGTCACGCCTCTGGGCTGGCTGGAACGCGTCCCGACTTACAAAGACCAGCAGGAAAAATTGTCTGAGCGTGATCTGGCGACCTATGGCTTTCTCGGTTACCCCTTGTTGCAAGCGGCTGATGTGCTGATTTATCGCGCGACGCAAGTGCCGGTGGGCGCGGATCAGATTCCGCATATCGAAATGATGCGTGAAATCGCGCGCCGCTTTAATCATTTGTACGGCAAGGAAAAAGGCTTTGAAGAAAAAGTCGCCGAGACATTGAAGAAGTTAAGCGGCAAGCAAGCCAAGCAGTACAAGGAATTGCGCACTGCGTATCAGGAACAAGGCAATGCCGACGCATTGGGCTGGGCCAAAACCTTGCTCGAAAGCGTACAAAGCGTTAGTGAAACCGATCGCGAGCGCTTGTTCGGCTACCTGGCCGGCACCCGCAAACAGATTTTGCTCGAACCGCAAGCACGCCTGACGGAAGCATCGCGCATGCCGGGCCTCGATGGGCAAAAAATGTCCAAGAGTTATGGCAACTCGATTACCTTGCGCGAAGATAAAGAGAGCCTCACGAAGAAGATTCGTACGATGCCTACCGATCCGGCGCGTGTACGCCGCACCGATGTAGGTGATCCGGAAAAATGCCCGGTGTGGCAACTGCATCTGGTGTATTCAGATGCGCCGACCAGGGAATGGGTTGTCAAAGGCTGTACTTCAGCTGGCATCGGTTGCCTCGAATGCAAACAGCCTGTGATCGAGGGTGTTCTGAAAGAGCAAGAGCCTATGCGTGAACGCGCACAGAAATATATTGACGATCCGTCGCTGGTACGCGCAATCGTCGCGAATGGTCGTGACAAGGCGCGTGCGCTGGCGCAGGAAACCATGCGTGAAGTACGTGACGCAATGGGTTTGGGTTACCGCTCATGAGCATCGAAGGCAAACCTGCCGCTGTGCACGACGCCGATTCCCATTTGATTTCCACGCCATCGACCTGGGTCACGCGTTTCACTCACTTGATTCCCTCAGGCGAAGTACTGGATCTCGCATCTGGAGCCGGCCGTCACAGTCGATGGCTGGCGGCGCAAGGGCATCCTGTGCTGGCGGCGGATCGCAATGCAGATGCACTGGTGCTGGCAGCTGGCGTTGGAGTTCAGACCCAGCAAGTGGATCTGGAAACCGGTAATCCCGAACAGGATTGGCCGTTTGCAGCAGAGCGTTTTGCCGGCGTGGTTGTCGTGAATTATCTGCATAGACCGCTTTGGAAGAAATTGATCGCCAGCCTGGCCGTCGATGGTATTTTGATCTATGAGACTTTCGCTCTGGGGAATGAGCAGTTTGGCAAGCCTTCCAACCCTGATTTTTTACTGCGGCACGGCGAGTTGCTGGAAATTGCCCAGAGCCATGGCTTGCAGGTAATCTCCTATGAAAATGGCTACATCGATACGCCAAAACCGGCCATGGTGCAAAGAATCTGCGCCATCAAGAGTCGACATCGCCCGCAACCGGAAAATCTTCGCTTAATTTGATCTGCGCTGAGGCAAGACTGCACCACACATGCAGGTGATCCGCTACAATCTAATATTATCTAATTTTTCGTTCACACACTATTATGATTCAGGGCAGCATAGTCGCAATCGTTACTCCCATGCACGCTGACGGCTCACTTGATTTGCCCGGTTTGCGCAAATTAATTGACTGGCATATCGCCGAAGGTACTGACGGCATCGTGATTGTCGGTACCACCGGCGAGTCGCCTACCGTTTCGGTTGATGAACATTGCGAGCTGATTCGCGTCGCGGTTGACCACACCGCCAAGCGTATCCCCATCATTGCCGGAACCGGAGGCAACTCCACGTCGGAGGCCATCGAACTGACTCAGTTTGCCAAAGATGTCGGGGCCGATGCATCCTTGCTGGTTGTGCCTTATTACAATCGCCCGACGCAAGAAGGCATGTATCAGCACTTCAAAAAAATCGTTGAAGCGGTTGATCTGCCAGCGATTCTTTATAACGTCCCTGGCCGCACTGTTGCCGATATGTCCAATGAAACGATCCTGCGTCTGGCGCAAATTCCAGGTGTAATCGGTGTGAAGGATGCGACCGGCAACATCGCGCGCGGCATCGATCTGATGCGCTTGAAGCCGGCTGAATTTGCGGTTTATTCGGGTGACGATGCCACTGCCATGGCGCTGATGCTGTGCGGTGCCAAAGGAAATATCTCAGTGACGGCAAACATAGCACCACGCGGCATGCATGCGTTGTGTGAAGCAGCGATGAATCAACGCGTTGCTGAAGCGATCATTATCAACAACAGACTTTTCCCTCTGCACACCAAGCTGTTCGTTGAACCGAATCCTGTTCCGTTGAAATGGGCAATGGCAGAAATCGGCCTTATTCCATCAGGTATGCGTTTACCTATCGTGCCATTGGCTGCCGAATACCACGAAGAGGTGCGGGCGGCGATGCGTGAATCAGGTGTATTACAATAAGCCTCGATTTGGCATCGGCATCTGAAGTTACCTGCTGAACAGACTTTTTAAGTATTTACATTATTAATCGGAAGATTTCTTACATGGCTCAAAGCAGCTTCGCAAAACGTGGAATGATTTACGTGCTCGCGCTCACCGGCCTGGCTGGATGCAGCTCTATCAATTCAATGCTGGAACCGGACCGTATTGATTACAAGAGCGAGGTCAAGAAAACGCCTACGCTGGAAGTGCCGCCAGATCTGACTCAGTTGCAACGTGAAAATCGTTATGCATTGCCGGATTCCAATCGTGGTACAGCGACTGCATCTGCCTATAATCAGCAACAAACTACACGTCCTGCTGAGCAAGCCGCTACCGTTGCTCCCAAAGCACTGTCGGATGTACGTGTAGAACGCGATGGTTCGCAACGCTGGTTGGTCGTCAACCAGACCCCCGAAACCTTGTGGCCGCTGATCAAGGATTTCTGGCAAGACAATGGTTTTTTGATCAGTCTCGATGCCCCGCAGACCGGCGTAATGGAAACCGACTGGGCAGAAAACCGTGCAAAGATTCCACAGGATTTCATTCGCAATTCCCTTGGCAAGATTTTCGACTCGCTTTATTCAACCGGCGAGCGCGATAAATTCCGCACCCGTCTTGAGCGTCGTGGCGATGGCGCGACTGAAGTCTACGTTAGCCACCGCGGCGCTGAAGAAGTCTTGACTGGCACAGACAAGGAAACCACAGTTTGGACCGCACGTCCTTCGGATCCGGATCTGGAAGCTGAATTCCTGTCGCGCCTGATGGTTCAACTGGGCGTTGAGGGTACACGTGCCAAAGCTGCAGTCGCGAATGTCGCTGCGCAATCGTCACGTGCAAAGATGGTCAAAAGCACCAACGGTAGTTATGTCCAGGTTGACGAGAGTTTCGATCGTGCATGGCGTCGTGTAGGCCTAGCGCTGGATCGTGTCGGTTTCACCGTTGAAGATCGTGATCGCACCCAAGGCTTGTACTTCGTGCGTTATGTTGATCAAGGCGACGATGCTAAGAACACAGAGAAGAAGGGTTTCTTCAGTAACCTGTTCACCTTCGGCGGTTCGAAGGCTGAAAAAGACAAGGCTGCAGCCCGTTATCGGATCTCGGTCAAGGGTGTCGCCGGTTCCAGTCAGATTTCTGTGCTGAACAACGATGGCAAACCTGAAGTATCGAAAACCGGCGAAAAAATTCTGACTTTGTTGAATGAACAATTGAAGTAAAAGCGGATTATTCTCATTGTGACTGTCGAGGTTTGTAGGTGAAATTTGCCAGCCTCGGTAGTGGCAGTGAAGGGAACGCCTTACTCATTTCTACCCAATCCGGCACGACCCGCACCACGGTCATGCTGGATTGCGGCTTCGGCATTCGGGAAGCCGAACGTCGTCTTGCACGACTACAAATGACACCCGGCGATCTGACCGGCATCATCGTCACTCACGAACATCAAGACCATGTTGGCGGCGTATTCAAATTCGCCCGACGTCATCGCGTGCCCGTCTGGCTCACCTTCGGCACTTACCAGGCGACCCGTGAACGTTGTCATGACGTGCAGATTCATTTCTGCCGCGATGGCAATGCTTTTGCAATTGGCGATCTGGAACTATCCCCCTATACGGTGCCTCACGATGCGCGTGAACCCGTACAGTATGTGGCCAGCAATGGTGCGTTAAGGCTCGGGGTGTTGACCGATACGGGGCATGCAACCTCGCATTTGATCGCAGCGCTCGGTGCTTGCGATGCTTTGATGCTCGAATGTAATCATGATCGGCAGATGTTGCGCGATTCGACTTATCCGCCTTCGCTGAAGCAGCGTATTGGGGGTGATTATGGACATCTTTCGAATCAGACTGCCGGTGAAATTTTGTATGAACTGGATAAGTCTCGATTGAAACGCATAGTGGGCGCGCATCTCAGTCTTAAAAACAATACCCCTGAACTTGCAAGGACGGCACTGACAGATGTGGTCGCGGATCGTATCGAAGTGATGATCGCATGCCAGGAAGATGGTTTTGGTTGGGTGGATGTGGCAGATCGTTAAAGTCGCACCGTAATGCGACTTTATTTCAATTATGTCTTAATAAGGCGTAAAAAAAGCCGACCTGAGGGTCGGCTTTTTCATCCAAGAAACTGGATTATTTTGCAGCTGGTGCTGGCTCAGCAGCAGGAGCAGCAGGTGCTGCTTCAGCAGCTGGTGCAGCAGGAGCAGCTTCAGCAGCTGGTGCTGCTGGTGCAGCAGGAGCAGCTTCAGCAGCTGGTGCTGCTGGAACAACAACTTCAACAGCTGGTGCTGGTGCTTCTTCTTTTTTCGAGCAAGCGGTCAAAGCGATAGCCAACAGGGATGCGATCAGCAGGGATTTTGTCATGATTATCTTTCAATAAAGAGTCAGGGTTGATATTAATTGCGATGAAATAATTACCGGTAATTATCGCTCTATAGGGCGCTTCGTAGTATTTCGAACCAAATGTTGCGGTGCGATGAAACGAAACCTTCCTAACCGATAATTATAGCGGTTCTTTTTGCTTGTGACACAACAGTTTTACATTTTGGTAATTATGCTGCGTTGATAATATTTTACCCATGCCAAAATGATACTGATATGGTTGAATCAGAGGTCTCCGACCCGGATTACTTCGGGTAAATTCGCTCTTTTTACATTATTACAAAGTCAGCCAGCCGTCCTTGTACCAAGTATGCAAGGCTTCAATGACATCCGGCGAAGCCGATGCAACACTGACATCTGTCAATATTCTCTCATTGGCCAAGACTTGAAGAACGAGCAAGTCTTCTTCTCCCACTTCAAAGGATGTGCCATTGATAAATACATAATTGCCGCGATGCAGCATTTGCGTCTTTAGCGAAAGCCTCACGCCATTTTTTTTTGCTTTCTGGATGAAGCGGGCGCTGGACAGAAGGGGCTCCGGGGCGTCGAAAAAGATATGTGCCTTGGGCTCGGATAAGTATTCTCCCAAAAAGAGAGTGATATCTTCTTGAGTGAATTTTACTTTGTTCAATTCAGCGCTGACGCGGGACAGCATGGTGTTGCTGATTTCGGCTTTATGTTTGGGTAATTTCAAATCAGGATCTGCATAACGGCCCGGCAGATCGATAGTCTCGATCATCGATTCGAGGAAGGCTTCGCCCAACTCTTGATATGACGGTGCGCGAAATCCGATCGAATAGGTCATGCACTCATCCATTGCCACGCCTTCATGCGCGTATTGCGGAGGCAGATACAACATGTCACCAGGAGCGAGAATGAACTCCTGTTCTGACTGAAAATTCTTCAAAATTTTCAGTGGCATGCCTTCAACCAGTGTCAAATCTGTTTGCGCGCTGATGCGCCAGCGTCGGTGTCCGTGCGCTTGCAGCAGAAACACGTCATAAGAGTCGAAGTGCGCGCCGACACCACCGGTTTCGGTTGCGTAGCTGATCATCAGATCGTCCAGACGTGCGTCCGGGACAAAGTCGAATTGTCGCATCAATGCATCGACCGATTCGTCGACCAGATTGACACCTTGTACCAGCAAGGTCCAGTTTTTCTGTGTCACTGGTGGAACTTGCTCGAAAGGGCCGTTGTCCATCTTCCATTGCCGCTTTTCTTGCATGATCAGGCGCGATTCAACATCGTCGCGTTGTACCAGGTCGAATAATTCCTCGCGGGACAGCAGGGCTTGAAAGTCTGGAATCGCCTGACGAATCACCAGAGGTTTTTTGTGCCAGTAGTCACGCAGGAATTCTGCTGCGGTCATGCCGCCTAATAGAGTCAATTTTTTCATGGCGTCATTATATAGGCAGGCTACGCAGTACAGGGACGATGCTAGGTATTCATCTCATATCCCGAAGGGTATAATGGCCGCCACACAAAATGAAAGGATCATCATGAAGATTGCCAAAAATACGGTCGTGACCGTTGATTACACATTGTCAGATGCGCAAGGCGATTTAATTGAAGAGAGCCGTGACCCGATGGTCTACCTGCATGGTGGCTATGAAAATACCTTGCCGAAGATTGAAGAGGCGCTGGACGGCAAGGAGGTCGGTTTTGAAGATACGATCCAGGTCGAGCCGCAAGATGCGTTTGGCGACTACGATCCTAATCTGGTGAAAATTGAGCCGCGCGGCCGTCTGCCGACGCCGCTGGAAGTCGGCATGCAGTTTGAAGGCTCTCCCGAAACAGAAGATGAAGATGAGCAACCGCTGATTTTCACCGTGACCGATATCGCGGATGACAAAGTGGTGCTCGACGGTAATCACCCATTGGCTGGCATGGCTTTGCGCTTCACCTTGAAAGTCACAGAAGTACGTGCTGCAACCGAAGAAGAAATCGCACACGAGCACGTGCACGGTGCGCACGGTCATCACCATGGCCTGGATGAAGATGATGGAGAAGCCGGCGATCATTTCAGTACCCACCCTGTGCATTGATCGGTGCCTGCAACCTGCTTGACGAAAGCAGGTGTTGAAATAAAAAAGGATGCGTTCAACGCATCCTTTTTTATTGCACATGTCACTTACCGATTATTTTAGTCTACCTTGATGCTAGGATCTTATCTGCGTGCTGCCTGTGCAGGCAGGGATGAATTCTTCATGGAGAATAACTGTGGCTGATTTGGATCCACGGTGATCTTTATCCATGGTACTTCGGTATGCAGTGTACCAATATTTGCCTTCCACTCGATTCCCTTCAAGTTCGATATGCGACGCGCATCCAGATCGCTGTGCACAATTAATATCTTTCCGGGAAATTTGGCGGCGAATGCAGTGATCTGGCGACGTACGTCGGCAAAGCCTTCACGTTTGCTCGCGGAGAAGAACGATGAATGCTCTGCATGAACCAGCGGATTGCCATCGCAAAAGATCACGACGCCATCCAGCTTGCTGATTTTTGCCGTTAAAAAAATACGCTTCAACCAGTCACTGTTGGCAATTTGCCTGTCTTCGAATTCACTATTGCGACCGGCCGCATTCAGATAATTATTATTATTTGACGGCAGATTAACCGTTGCAAACATGATGTCGCCTATGCGCCAGTGCATGTTCTCCGCATACAGGCGAAACTTCGGCATGGTGGACTGGTGAACCAGAGGAATTTTGCTGTCGCCGAAAGAGAATTCGTCAGCAAAAAATACATCGCGCAAACGACTCAGACGTTCAGTTGAAATGGAGCGATTCTTGGCGTTCAGGCATTGCGCCCAATCGCCGGCGGTGACGGAAACGATCAATCCGTTTTTGGCGCTATCAAACAGGCTACGGCGATTTTGATAGACCTCGTCGCTACAGCCCTCGTCGCCGGCCTTGACACCATTGGCTACGATGAAGGCGAGGTTGTCGGCATCGCTTTCCGTGATGGCGTCGCGCACCAGATTTTCTCCGCTAGCCGCCTTGAGCGGTTTGGCAATCACACCAAAACTAAACGGACTGGACTGTGTACTGTGCGCCAAAAATGGATGCAGCAGCGCAAAAGCCATCAGCGAGGAAACTACATATTTCTTCATTCTTTAAGCTGATTGCTCAGTTCTTTCAATCTGTAAAGTTCATCCAATGCATCGCGTGGTGACAAGGTATCCGGATTGATGGTTGCAAGCGCTTCTTCAATCGGAGATGGCCGGGTATGCGCGTCATCGTCAGCCAGCGCAGTTACGCCGGGATCGGCAAACAAATCAAACTGCGGCGTCGCCTGCATTGAGCCGGCTTCCAGCGACGCCAGATGCTTGCGCGCTGCGCGTATCACTGCTTGCGGCACGCCAGCGAGCTGTGCCACCTGCAAACCATAACTCTGGGATGCTGGACCCGCTTCGACTGCATGCAGGAAAACAATCTTGTCTTTATGTTCGACTGCCGATAAATGTACGTTGGTGGCAGATGAATGGACCTCAGGCAATTGCGTCAGTTCAAAATAATGCGTGGCAAACAGCGTAAAGCTGCGGGTAGTCTCGATCAAATGCTTGGCGATGGCCCACGCCAGAGCTAAACCATCAAAGGTAGACGTGCCGCGCCCGACTTCATCCATCAAGACGAGGGAGTTTTCTGTAGCACCATTCAATATGGCCGCCGATTCTGTCATTTCCACCATGAAAGTGGAGCGACCGCCTGCCAGATCATCCGCCGCGCCGATACGCGTGAAGATGCGATCGATAGGGCCGATAGCTGCACTCGCAGCGGGAACAAAGCTTCCAACATAGGCCAGCAGCGTAATCAACGCAACCTGGCGCATATAAGTTGATTTACCGCCCATGTTCGGGCCAGTAATCAGCAGCAGCTTGCTTTCATCACTCAACAAGCAATCATTGGCGATGAAGCGCTCGATATGGTTTTCCACGACAGGGTGTCGCCCTTGCGTGATCTTGATCATGGGATCGGCAACCAGTTGCGGCGCACACCAGTTGTGACGCAAGGCATGTTCAGTCAGCGCGACCAGCGCATCGAGTTGCGCTAGCGCATGTGCAATATTTTGCAGCGTACCAATGTGCTGCGCCATTTGTTGCAGCACTTGTTCGTACAGATATTTTTCTCTGGACAGCGCACGTTCCTGAGCTGACAAGGCCTTGTCTTCAAAAGCTTTCAGCTCGGGCGTGATGTAGCGTTCAGCATTCTTCAAGGTTTGGCGTCGACGGTAATCGTCAGGCACCTTGTCGGTCTGCCCATGCGTGACTTCGATGTAAAAGCCGTGCACCTTGTTGTATTCGACGCGCAGGTTGCTGATGCCGGTGCGTGCGCGCTCGCGTGTTTCGAGGTCGACCAGAAATTGTCCGGCGTTTTCCGATAAGCCGCGCAACTCGTCCAGTTCGGCGTCGTAGCCACGGGCAATCACGCCACCATCGCGCACCATGGCGGCTGGCTCCATCGCAATCGAGCGTTCTATTAAATCCAGGCATTCACTCGGCGTCGCCATTGCATCGTGAATCGCTTTCAGTAACGGCGCATCGGCGTCCTTGTTGCACATCGAGACGTAAGCGCGCAAGGATGGCAATTGTTGCAAGCCGCCGCGCATGCCGGCCAGGTCACGTGGACGAGCCGATTGCAGCGCGATGCGTGTGGTGATGCGTTCGACGTCTGGTACTGACGCCAGTGTCGAAGAAATCCCTGTACTTGCATCGGCACGCATCAAGGCATTGATCGCGGCATGACGTGCGCGTGCAACGGTTTGATCGCGGCGTGCGTGATGCAACCAATGGCGCAGCAGACGTGAACCCATCGCAGTGCGGCAATGATCGAGCAAGGAAAAGAGCGTGCCTGAATTGGCATCTTGACCGCGTATGGTCTCCGTCAGCTCCAGGTTGCGGCGTGTCGCCGCATCGAGTCCGATGAATTCATTTTCTGTTTCTACCGTTAGCGTACGCACATGCTGCAGACCTTTTCCTTGCGTGGATTGTGCGTAGAGTAGTAATGCGCCGGCAGCGCCGACGGCGGCGCCCAAATGCTCCGCGCCAAAACCGGTGAGATCGCCAACATTCAATTGCTCGTACAGCGCTTTCGTGCCGTGCGCTATATCGAAGTGCCAGTCAGGGACAGTAGTATTTTTGGCAAAGGCGAATTCATTGAATAAATCGTTGACGTTGCCCGGCAATAGAATTTCAGCCGGGGCAATGCGCTCCAGCTCATGCTTCAGACGTGTGTCTGCATTTTCGGCATCGGTAGAGAATTCCATCAACTTCAAGGCACCGCTGGCCATCGATAACCAAGCCATGCCGATAGTGACGGTCTTGCGTTGCTTCGTGCTGTAAAGCGCAAGCAAAGGCTGCTCGGATTTTTCCGGCAACAGGTCGGAATCGCTGAGCGTACCCGGCGTAATCACGCGCATGACCTTGCGTTCTACCGGCCCCTTGCTGGTGGCGGGGTCGCCGATCTGTTCGCAAATGGCGATTGATTCGCCGAGCTTGACCAGCTTCGCTAAATATTGATCGGCGGCATGGAAAGGTATGCCTGCCATCTTGATCGGATTGCCGTTGGATGTACCGCGTGCGGTCAGGGTGATGCCAAGCAGACGCGACGCTTTTTCCGCATCGTCGAAAAATAGTTCATAGAAATCGCCCATCCGGTAAAACACCAGCGTTGTCGGGTGCTCGGCCTTGATGCGCAGGTATTGCTGCATCATGGGCGTGTGCTTGTCATTCGATGGGGCGGGGAGTGTGTTCGTGGTAACCGACGACATGATGGATTCCAAATTTCTTCCAAGATTTTTCCCTGCAATATGTCACTTAGAGCAGGAAAAAACAAAGATGCCATTGTATGCGACGAACATGATTTTGTTGAGTTTGGCGCGGCAGGAATTTCACCTGCTTGGATAGCCTCCGGCCACGAAAAAGGTAGGTGGCCGATATAAGTTTATCTCCCGCGGCCGCCTGAACGATGCGGTGCCGCCGGGCGCGCAGTGGCGTTGCCGCCAAAACTGCGGGCCTGTCCATTTGGGCCGCTCGGTTTCCCGGCAGGAGCCTTGGTGGATTTTGCCGGTGCGTTGCGCCCTTGACCCTGTTGGGGTCTGCGACCCGGTGCATCGTTACTGCGACGTTGTATCGGTTGCGGCTTGGCATTCAAATCAGGTTCGAAGCCTGGAATCACTTCGGATACCAATTTGCGTTTGATCAGTTTCTCGATGTCTTTCAACATATCGAGTTCATCTACGCACACCAGTGACACGGCTTCACCGGTTGCGCCAGCGCGGCCGGTACGGCCGATGCGATGGACGTAATCTTCCGGCACATTCGGCAAATCGTAGTTGACGACGTGGGGCAGTTGATCGATGTCGATCCCGCGTGCAGCGATATCGGTAGCGACCAGAACCTGCAAGCTGCCATCCTTGAATTCGCTCAATGCACGGGTACGCGCCGACTGGCTCTTGTTGCCATGAATCGCCATGCCGCTGATGCCGTCTTTTTCCAGTTGCTCGACAAGCTTGTTGGCACCATGTTTGGTGCGCGTGAAAACCAGCACTTGCGACCAGTTATTGGTCTTGATCAGATGCGCAAGCATAGGATGCTTCTTGTCGCGATCGACCGGATGAATTTTTTGTTCGATGACTTCGACTGTCGAATTGCGACGCGCGACTTCGATCATGGCTGGCGAATCTAGCAAGCCATCGGCCAGTGCCTTGATCTCGTTGGAGAAGGTCGCGGAGAACAGCAGGTTTTGGCGCGTCTTGGGCAATACCGCGAGTACGCGACGAATGTCCTTGATGAAGCCCATGTCCAACATACGATCGGCTTCGTCAAGAACCAGAATTTCAACCTTGGTCAGGTTGACAGTGCCTTGCTGCATGTGGTCCAGCAGGCGGCCAGGTGTGGCAACCAGGATATCGACGCCATGCTTTAGCATCTTGATTTGCGGATTGATGCCGACGCCGCCGAAAATGACTGCAGAATTCAGGTTCAAATATTTGCCGTAGGTACGCACGCTTTCTTCGACCTGCGCGGCGAGTTCACGCGTCGGTGTCAAGACTAATGCGCGGATAGAGCGTGCGCCAGTTGTCGAGGCGTGTGGTACGCCGCTGGTGGCAAGGCGATGCAAAATTGGCAGCGTGAAGCCGGCAGTTTTGCCGGTGCCGGTTTGTGCACCAGCCAGCAGATCGCCGCCAGCCAGCACGGCGGGAATCGCCTGTGCCTGAATTGGGGTCGGGGTGGTGTAACCACTTTCGGTAACAGCGCGCACAATTCCTTCGGCCAGGCCGAGGTCAGTAAAGGACATGAGAACTCAATAGAAAAATATCGGCCTGTCGCCGCAGAGGGCGCCAGTCGCAGGCAAACGGGATTGGAATACGGAAGTCGCGAGACAGCGGCAAGGTGACTGGAGATATGCCGCGTGCGCCGAGTATAACAGCAGCGCATGGCATGCTGCAGAATAGTTGGCGCCTGACGCAGAGGGCGCACGCTGAGGGTGCAAACTGAAAAAACAGCGCCATCGATTGCTCGAACGGCGCTGTTTAATTTAACGGTTGCGAAGAATCTGCTATCGCAATGAACCGTGGCTTAATGCGACAAACTATTTTGCAAAAGGTCCCAGCAAGGAAACCATTTGCGCAAACACTTTTGGCGTACCGGCAAGAACATCGCCCTTGTACATATAGTCCGATTCACCTGCGAAGGTGCCGACGATGCCGCCCGATTCAGTGATCAGTAATGAGCCCGCAGCGATATCCCACGGTTTCAATCCTTTTTCGAAAAAGCCATCCAGACGGCCTGCAGCAACATAGGCCAGATCGAGTGCGGCAGAGCCGGGGCGACGCAGGCCGGCGCAGCTTTGCGTCATGATCTTGAACATTTTCAGGTATTCATCAATATTGTCGGTATCGCGGAAAGGGAAGCCGGTACCTATCAGAGCGTCGGCAATCTTGTCACGCTTGGTCACGCGAATGCGTTTTTCATTCAGGTAGGCACCCGCGCCTTTGGTGGCGGTGAACAGGTCATTACGGGTCGGATCGTAGACAACCGCTTGCGTGATCTGGCCGCGTTGTTGCAAGGCGATCGATACGCAGTATTGCGGGAAGCCGTGGATGAAATTGGTGGTGCCGTCGAGTGGGTCGATGATCCAGACATTCTCGTTATCGTCATGCAGATTGGCAGACGGGCCCGATTCTTCTGCCAGGATCGCGTGATCCGGATAGGCGGTTTTCAGAACCTCTATGATTGCCTGCTCGGCTGCGTGATCAACTTCAGTGACAAAGTCATTCGGATTTTTCTCCGTAACCTTGACGCGATCAAGATCGAATGATGCGCGGTTGATGATGGCAGCGCCACGGCGAGCCGCTTTAACCGCCGTATTAAGCATGGGATGCATAGAGATTCCGTTAAAATGGCGGCGCCATCGCGTAAGCGAAGAAGGCACCACCTAAATTGAAATTAATGAGCGATGCGGTATGGAGATGCCATTTCGACATGATTCCTACCGCGCAATGCCGCTATTTTAAATGAACCTGCCCCAAACTGACACGCCTCTTTTCAATCGCCTGCGTTTTGTCCTGGTGGAAACCAGCCGTCCCGGCAATATCGGCGCTGCTGCACGCGCGATCAAAAATATGGGTTTTACCGAGCTGGTGCTGGTAAATCCGCGTTTTTCCGATGCTGCAAAACAGGAGGAAGCCGTGGCTTTTGCCAGCGGTGCCAATGATGTATTGGCAGCGGTGCGCATAGTGGGTTCGATGGAAGAGGCGCTGACTGATTGCAACTTTGCGGCGGCCGTGACCGCGCGCTTGCGTGAGTTTTCACCACCGGTTATTTCCCCGCGCGCCTTGGCGACGCGATTGAATGAAGAGTCTGGCTTGCGTGGCGCGGTGATCTTCGGCAATGAGCGTTTTGGTTTGCCGAATGAGATCGTTGAAAAATGTAATGTGCTGATCAACATTCCGGCTAACCCGGATTATTCTTCATTGAACCTGGCACAAGCCGTGCAGGTATTGGCGTACGAGGCGCGTATGGCAGCGATCGGTGACACACCTGCGGTAACTGGCAATATCGGATTTCAAGGGGAGGCGGCGCATACGACGCAGATCGATGGCATGTATGCGCATCTGGAACAGGCGCTGGTGGCTATCGACTTTCTTGATGCAGACAATCCGAAGAAGTTGATGCCGCGGCTGAAGCGTCTATTTTCCCGCACCCAGCTCGAAACGGAAGAGGTCAATATTTTGCGTGGGATTGCGAAACAGATTCTGGCGAAGTGCAAGAAATAAAAATACGCTGCATTTTGCTGGATGCACGTGCTTGATGCGGAGCAATGCGTCATTCACGATACTTCGCGGCGCTGTTCGAGATTATTTGAGATAAGCAGCAAAACCGCGATTCTTACTTTAGCGGTTCAGTGCCAGCTACGCATCAAACCTACTGCCAATCCTTCCAGCGCAAAATCATCGTGTTCAAGATCGACGCGGATCGTTTGAAAATCAGGATTTTCCGGTAACAGTTCAATCAAGGAGCCTGTCTTCTTGTAACGCTTCACGGTAACGTCATCACCCAGACGTGCCACGACGATCTGACCGTTTTTTGCGCTATCGACTTTTTTCACTGCCAGCAGATCGCCATCGAGTATGCCGGCATCGCGCATGGACATTCCACGCACTTTCAGCAAATAGTCGGGTTTGGCAGAGAACAGCGACTTATCTACGTTATAAGTCGCTTCAATATGTTCTTGCGCCAGAATAGGTGAGCCGGCGGCAACGCGTCCGACCAGCGGCAGACTTAATTGCATCAATGCGGGATGGGGCAAGGCCATCTGTCTGCCGGGATAACGTTCTTCACCATTGCTACCGACATCGCGCAGACGAATGCCGCGTGAGGTGCCGGGTGAAATCTCGATCGCGCCTTTGCGCGCCAGTGCCTGCAAATGCTCTTCTGCCGCATTGGCAGAACGAAAACCGAGTTCCGTTGCTATTTCTGCACGGGTAGGGGGGAAGCCGGTATTTTCTATCGCATCGCGAATGAGGTTCAGGATTTGTTCCTGGCGGGCAGTCAATTTGATCATCGGGTAAGCCTAGCTTGGAATGTGTATGCACGTGAAGAACATATGGTGCGACAGACTGTCTATATAAACAGTCTGTATTTTTATACAGTGCATGGCTAAACGCAAGCAGATTCGTCTGTTTATCCAGAAAACATAAGCGATTGCCTGCGATAAATGCTTGAAAGCGTTGAGTTTTCCTGCTTCTGCGCGTATGATTGCGGGTTTCCCTCTTCCCACACTCGTCTTGACGCCGAGGTGGGCAATCTTCAATCCGTCCAAAAGGAGCTTACATGCGTCATTATGAAATCGTATTTATCGTCCATCCGGATCAAAGCGAGCAAGTGCCCGCAATGATCGAACGCTACAAAGGCATCGTCACCACACGCGGTGGTGTTGTTCATCGCGTGGAAGACTGGGGTCGCCGTCAAATGGCGTACCTGATCCAAAAACTGGCTAAAGCCCACTACGTCTGCCTGAACATCGAATGTGATGGCGAAACACTGGCTGAAATCGAAACCGGCTTCAAATTCAACGATGCCGTTCTGCGCCATCTGACAGTGAAAATGAAGAAGGCTGAAACAGCGCCGTCGCCAATGATGAAGGCTGTGCAGAAGGAAGATGCTGCCAAGAGCCATCGTACCGAGGCTCCTGCTGCCTAATTATTGCAACGACGTATCAGGAGAGTGAATCAGCTTCAGAATCATTGCAAAATCGTAGCCACCATCGCCGAGCGTGAAATTTTGCGCTACACACCGGCCGGTGTCCCGATTGTGTCAGCAGTTTTGCTGCACAGTTCGCAACAGAATGAAGCAGGTGTTCCACGATTGGTCGAGTTTGAGATTGCCGCGATTGCCGCGGGAGAAATTTCAGGCAGATTTAATCAAGCCGAGTTAGGCGGGACATTTCAGTTCACCGGTTTCCTGGCACGTAAGAGCCGTAACAGCAAAAGCCTTGTTTTCCATCTCACAGATTTCGAGACCCACATTTAGATACAGGAGCCCAAAATGGCATTCGGTAAAAAATTCGACAAAAGCAAACTCAAAGAAAAACGCAAACAACAAAACCCTTTGTTCAAGCGTAAAAAATTCTGCCGCTTTACAGCCGCACATGTAGAACAAGTTGACTACAAAGACGTGGACACACTGAAAGATTTCGTTCAAGAAAACGGCAAAATCATGCCAGCACGCTTGACCGGCACCAAAGCAATCTATCAACGTCAAGTCGATACAGCAATCAAACGCGCACGTTTCCTCGCGTTGTTGCCGTACACCGATTTGCACCACGCTTAATTAACGACTGCAATAGGAGAAAAACATGCAAATCATTTTGTTAGAAAAAGTCGTTAATCTCGGCAACCTCGGTGAAGTCGTTAAAGTTAAAGACGGCTACGCACGTAACTTCCTGATTCCACAACGCAAAGCTCGTCGTGCGACGACCGCTGCAGTTGCTGAATTCGAAGTCAAGCGCGCAGAACTGGAAAAAATCGCCGCTGCAAAATTGGCAGCATCGCAAGCACAAGGCGAAAAATTGACAGGTCAAACTGTTCAAGTTTCGCAAAAATCGGGTGTTGACGGCCGTTTGTTCGGTTCGGTAACCAATGCCGATATCGCTGCAGCGTTGACCAAACAAGGTTTCGCAGTTGAAAAGGCGCAAGTTCGCTTGCCAACCGGCCCGCTGAAAACCACTGGCGAGCACGTTGTGTCAGTTTCGTTGCACACAGACGTAGTGATCGAAGTCACGATCTCTGTCGTAGGCGAACAAGCTTAAGTTTGTTAAAAAGTTGTCTGGCACTTGCTGCCGCTAAAAAGCCGGGTTTTCCCGGCTTTTTTATTGCCCATTTTCCCAAAGCGCTCACTCCTAGCAGGTATAATTCGCGCCATGAACAACCGTGCTGATCCGCAAGTAGATTCCCTCCGTGTTCCCCCGCACTCGATAGAGGCCGAGCAATCGGTCCTTGGCGGTTTGCTGCTAGACAATGCAGCGTGGGACAGGATCGCCGACTTCGTCCATCAGGACGATTTTTATCGCTACGATCACCGCATCATCTTTCAACACATCGTCAAGTTGATCAATGCGTCGCGTCCGGCTGACGTCATCACTGTTTTTGAAGCGCTGACGAATAGCGGCAAGGCAGATGAGATAGGTGGCGTTTCTTACCTCAATGCGCTGGCGCAAAATACGCCGTCCGCCGCCAATATCCGGCGTTACGCCGAGATCGTGCGCGACCGTGGCGTGCTACGCAAACTCATTACCGTGTCGGATGAAATTTCCGGCAATGCATTCAATCCGCAGGGCAAGGAAGTCAAGCAGATGCTGGACGAAGCCGAGTCCAAGATTTTTGCCATTGCGGAAGAGGGGGCACGCGGCGCTCAGGGTTTTCAAGAGATTCAACCGCTGCTGACGCAAGTCGTTGAGCGTATCGACGAACTATACAGCCGCGATAGCACCAGCGATATCACCGGTGTGCCTACCGGGTTTGCGGACCTGGACCGCATGACATCAGGCTTGCAACCTGGCGATCTGATTATCGTCGCCGGTCGCCCATCTATGGGTAAAACCGCATTCTCGATCAACATCGGTGAAACGGTGGCAATTGAAAGCGGTTTGCCGGTCGCGGTCTTCTCGATGGAAATGGGCGGCACCCAATTGGCGATGCGTATGCTGGGTTCGGTTGGACGCCTCGATCAGCATCGTTTGCGTACCGGGCGCCTAGTCGATGAAGACTGGCCACGCCTGACCCATGCGATTCAAAAGATGAACGATGCACAATTGTTTATTGATGAAACGCCTGCGCTGAATTCGATCGAATTGCGCGCACGTGCGCGTCGCCTTTCTCGTCAATGTGGCAAGCTCGGCCTGATCATCATCGATTACCTACAACTGATGTCTGCCAATTCATCCGGCGAAAATCGTGCTACGGAAATTTCTGAAATTTCGCGTAGCTTGAAGGGTTTGGCCAAAGAATTGAATTGCCCGGTGATCGCACTTTCACAGTTGAATCGTTCACTGGAGCAGCGCCCGAACAAGCGTCCTGTGATGTCTGACTTGCGTGAATCCGGCGCTATCGAGCAGGATGCCGACGTGATTTTGTTCATCTATCGCGACGAAGTGTACAACCCCGATTCTCCGGATAAAGGCACAGCCGAAATCATTATCGGCAAACAGCGTAACGGCCCGATAGGTAGTGTACGTCTGACCTTTCTCGGGCAGTACACCAAGTTTGAAAATTACACTGGTTCTGCTGCGCTTTATCAAGGCGATTGATACGCGCTTGATGTGCAACTGATGATAAAAATAATTTCAGATATTTTAAATTTTTCCTGCGGCACCAAAGCATTGCGTGCGGAACACTTCATTTCAACATTTTAATATTCAAAGAGAGTAATCATGTTTGGACGACTGATGCCTAAAGAAGGCAAATTTTTCGATCTCTTCAATGAGCACGCAGAATTTTGTGTCAAGGGTGCAAAAGAGATGGTGGCCCTGATGACTAATTTCGACGACCTTGAAATCCGTGTGCATGCGATCGAGGGTATCGAAAAGCAGGCTGACAAGGTGACACATGCAACGCTGGACGCGCTGCACAAGACTTTCATCACGCCGCTGGATCGTGACGATATTCACCAATTGATCACGCGCATGGATGACATTCTCGATTTGCTCGAGGATGCCGCACAAACTATTTCCTTGTATGACATCAAGGCCATCACGCCGGAAGCAAAACGTCTGGCCGAATTGTGTCTGGCTTGCACCGAAAAAGTAAAGGCAGCGGTTGCCTTGCTGCATAACATGGATAACTCGCGTGAAATCCTGGCGATCTGCCAGGAAATCGATCGCCTGGAATCCGATGCCGATCACGTGATGCGCGCAGCGATGTCCAAGCTGTTCCGTGAAGAACCGGACGTACGTAACCTCATCAAGCTGAAAGCGATTTACGAATTGCTGGAAACCGTAACCGATCGTTGCGAAGACGTTGCCAACATTATCGAAGGCATCATCGTCGAAAACGCTTGAGAATTTAAACGTATTTTGATTGCATCTGGCTCGGGTACTTTGCCGAGTCACGTATTGCAGGTTTTGCGGTTGCCGACATCGTTGGCTCCCCGTGCAGATAGAACAGAAATTAAAATTCCATGCAAACTCTTACCATGAGCATTTATGTCCTCGCCGCGTTGATTGCACTGGCGCTGGTGTTCGATTTCATGAATGGCTTTCACGATGCAGCAAACGCGATTGCGACTGTGGTATCGACTGGTGTCCTGAAGCCGCAAAACGCGGTGATGATGGCAGCATTTTTCAACTTCATCGCGATTGGTGTTTTCCACCTCAAAGTGGCATCGATGATCGGCAAGGGCACGATCGATCCTATCGTTATTGATCATTACGTAGTGTTCGGCGCCTTGATGGGTGCGATTTTCTGGAATGCCCTGACCTGGTATTTCGGGCTGCCATCTTCATCGTCACACGCCTTGATCGGTGGCCTGGTGGGGGCCGCCGTGGCCAAGTCCGGTACGGATGCATTGATCGCATCGGGCTTGTTGAAGATTATCGCCTTCATCGTCTTGTCACCATTGCTCGGATTTATTTTTGGTTCGCTGATGATGATTCTGGTGTCGTGGTTGTTTGTTCGCTCTACGCCTCGCAGTGTGGACAAATGGTTCCGACGCTTGCAACTGGTTTCGGCCGCAATGTATAGCCTCGGTCATGGCGGTAACGATGCACAAAAAACCATGGGCATTATCTGGATGTTGTTGATCGCCGCCGGCGTCTCGACAGTTGACGAAGCATTGCCATGGTGGGTTGTCATCAGCTGCTATAGCGCTATCAGTTTGGGCACCTTGTTCGGTGGCTGGCGCATCGTCAAGACCATGGGGCAAAAGATCACCAAGTTGAAGCCTGTAGGCGGTTTCTGTGCTGAAACCGGTGGTGCGATCACCTTGTTTCTGGCGACCGCGATCGGCGTACCGGTTTCGACCACGCATACGATTACCGGTGCGATCGTCGGTGTCGGCGCATCGCGCAAAATGTCGGCAGTGCGCTGGGGCGTCGCCGGCAACATCGTCTGGGCATGGATATTCACGATTCCTGCGTCGGCCTTTGTCGCAGCGATCGCATGGTGGCTAGGCACGATGATCATGTAATGCGTTCGCCGCAAGCGACGGATTGATCCATAAAAAAAGCCTGCTGATTCAGCAGGCTTTTTTGTATGTGACGACTTAAGCTGTTACAGCACTTCGCTGGCGTGATCAGCCAGACGCGAACGTTCGCCGCGTGCCAGCGTGACGTGGCCGCCGTGCCCCCAACCCTTGAAGCGATCGACAACATAAGTCAAGCCACTGGAACCCTCGGTCAGGTAAGGCGTATCGATTTGCGCGATGTTACCCAGGCAAATGATCTTGGTACCCGGACCCGCGCGTGTCACCAGTGTTTTCATCTGCTTGGGCGTCAAGTTTTGCGCTTCGTCGATGATCAGGAACTTGTTGACGAAGGTGCGGCCGCGCATGAAATTGAGCGACTTGATCTTGATGCGGGAGCGAATCAGGTCTTGCGTTGCGGCACGACCCCATTCACCGGCATCGTTGTCGGACTTGTTCAGCACTTCCAGGTTATCGTCGAAAGCGCCCATCCATGGCGACATCTTTTCTTCTTCCGTCCCAGGCAGGAAGCCGATGTCTTCGCCGACCGGCACTGTTACGCGGGTGACGATGATTTCGCTGTAGAGCTTGGTTTCCAGTACCTGCGCCAGGCCTGCTGCCAGTGCCAGCAAGGTTTTACCGGTGCCGGCCTGGCCTAGTAGCGTGACGAAGTCGCATTCCGGATCCATCAGCAGATTCAGTGCAAAATTCTGTTCACGGTTGCGAGCAGTCACGCCCCACACGCTGTTTTTTGTGTGTGCGTAGTCACGCAGGGTCTGGATGACGGCGGTTTTGCCATTGATCTGGCGTACCAGTCCATAGAACGACGCTTCACCGTTCTTCGGTTCCATGAAGACGAACTGATTGACCAGCATTGCCGGAACGACCGGACCACTGAGTCGGTAGAAGGTATAACCGGTACCGTGCTTGTTCTCTTGCCACGATTCCATACCCTTCGCATGCTTGACCCAGAAGTCATCCGGCAATTGCATGATGCCGGAATACAGCAAGTCGGTATCTTCCAGCACGTGATCATTGAGGTACTCTTCCGCCGGCAAGCCCATCGCGCGGGCCTTGATGCGCATATTGATGTCTTTCGACACCAGCACGATAGGGCGCCCCGGATATTGCGCCTCCAATGCACGCACCACACCCAGAATTTGATTGTCGGCCTTGCCCATAGGCAGGCCTTCCGGCAGGGTGACGTTTTGCAATTTGGTCTGGAAGAACAAACGGCCCTTGGCATCTTTATTACCCAGCTTCGATAAAGGAATGCCTTCATCGATTGCATTTTCTTCGACTCCGCTGACGAGTGCGTCCAGTGAGCGCGATACCTGACGTGCGCTGCGTGCGACCTCCGACATACCTTTTTTGTGATCGTCGAGTTCTTCCAGCGTCATCATGGGCAGATAGACGTCGTGCTCTTCAAAACGGAACAAGGATGTCGGATCGTGCATCAGCACATTGGTATCCAGTACAAACAATTTTTTGACGCCGGATTTGTCTACGGGGCGGCGGCTACCGGATTTCGGTGCCAATGCCACGGTTTGTGCAGAAACGGCACGCGTCTTTTCTGCAGGGGCTTTGTCAGCGATTTTTGCGCGTACAGGTACGGGCGCTGTCGTCGGTGTATTCTGGCGCGCTGCCGGCTCAATCAATGTCAGTGCTTTGACAATCTTGTCCTTATCCGCCTTCGGATAGTCTTGCGGTGACAGCAGTGCGGCAGGCTTGGTCGGTAATTTAGGCAGGGGCATCAGGACCTCGATCTAGTAAGTTTGGAAACATGAAAACGGGTACAAGCGGTGACAAAGGTGCGAAAAACAGATGGAGGGGTGGATTGAACGACAGATGCAGCGGTGAAAAAACGAAGACGATACAAATCGAAAAGTAAAAAAGCCGTTTGGGCGGGCCCGTGGCCACATCCGCAAACGGCTTTCTTGAAGAAAAATTCTTTTGAATTCAATGGGTTTCTGCAAACCTATGCAAGAGCCTTCACAAACTCCAGTACTTCATCGATGTGTCCAGGCACTTTCACTCCACGCCATTCTTTCACCAATTTGCCTGACTCGTCAATGATAAAAGTTGAGCGTTCGATGCCGCGCACTTTCTTGCCATACATATTTTTCATCTTCATGACATCAAACATCGCACACAGCGTTTCATCCGGATCTGAAATCAGCTGGAAAGGCATTTCCAGTTTCGCCTTGAAGCCTTCGTGCGAACGGATGCTGTCACGGCTGACACCGAAAATTTCAGCATTGGCTTGCTGGAACTGCGGATACATTTCTCGGAACTGAATACCTTCTGTCGTGCAACCGGGCGTATTGTCCTTTGGATAGAAGTAAAGGACGATTTTTTTTCCTTTGTAATCAGATAGATGAAATGTCTGATCGCCGGTCATTGCGGCGGAGAATTCCGGTACGGTCTTGTTGAGTGCGGAAGGGTGCTCTGCCACAGATGTGTCTTGATCCATTTGTTATCACTCTCTCTGTCGATGGTAACGGCGCTGCGCGTAGCGCACTGGAACCTATCGATTTGTTGTCATTCCCGTATGTGAATGAAAATAAATTATGCGGCCAGAAGCGAACATGGGGGCGAGTTTTTATCCTTCAAGCAACGAAACTTGAAAATTTTTCTTCTTCTTTCCTTGTGCTTCGAATCAGTACAGTATCAAGGTTGATACTGCAGTAAGGAAATGACAATGATTTTGCGGGATAGTTCAGGGCGCCAGGGCGGTTTCACATAGCGGATGCAGGTTCAGCAGGAGTGGTCGCGGTGGCGCTACATTACATCCGGCAATAGTCAGCGTGCTGCTGTAGTGTCACACTTCAAAAATCAATGCCAGCGCAACCTTGCGGCCTTCTGCCATCAGGATATTGTAGGTGCGGCAAGCTGCCTGGTTATCCATGCATTCGACACCGATGCGGCGTGCCGTCAGCGGGGCTGTCAGGCGCGGGTGTACAAAGCGTTGGCGTATGCCGGTGCCTAGTATGACCACGTCTGGTGAGATCGCGTTGATCTGCTCAAAATTCTCTATCGTCAGCGCATCGAAAGAGCTAACAGACCAAGGGGCCGGTGCGATTTCTGGCAGGACGACCAAGCTTGTATTAAACGGGATCAGATTGATTTCTACGCCATTTTCTTCATACGACGTAACGGTTTGATATTGCTGGGTGCTGGTGTTGTGAAGCTTCATAACGGTATGGGCTGAATGTAAACCGGAATTGAGGGGGCCTAATTCCGATAGTTAGAAGATAAAGAACGCTTATTGTAACGTTTTCAGCTTTAAACCAGCCTTTATCGATTGATAAAATCGGTCGCTTTCGGCAAAATGGACCTCTTTCGCGCTGCAGCATTGCAGCCGTCATTTTTTCGCCGGACTCCGGCTGTCGATCTTGGATCGACGGCTGTGACGAACCGGCGTTTTCATTAGAACTTATCCGATCTGATCGATAGCTCTAAAAAATAACAAGGAATACTTGCTGTGCGACCGATTCAAAAATCGAAAAAACTGGCTGATGTTTGTTATGACATACGCGGACCCGTGCTGGAGAAAGCGCGCCAGATGGAGGAAGACGGTCACAAGATCATCAAGCTCAACATCGGCAATCTGGCTACTTTTGGTTTCGATGCACCTGATGAGATCGTGCAAGACATGATCCGCAACATGTCGAATGCGTCGGGGTATACCGACTCCAAAGGCCTGTTTGCGCCGCGCAAGGCGATCATGCAGTACACGCAGGAAAAGAAAATCGCCGGCGTGACCATCGATGATATTTATCTCGGCAACGGCGCATCCGAGCTGATCGTGATGAGTGTCAATGCCTTGCTCAATACCGGCGATGAAGTACTGGTACCTTCGCCTGATTACCCGTTATGGACTGCGGCAGTCAGCTTGTCCGGCGGCACGCCTGTGCACTACGTTTGCGATGAGCAGGCCGGCTGGTTCCCGGACATCGAAGATATCAAGAAGAAGATCAATTCGAATACCAAGGCGATTGTTGTCATCAATCCGAACAATCCGACCGGTGCGCTGTATCCGGTTGAATTGCTGCAGCAAATCGTGGAAGTCGCGCGTCAGCATCAACTGATTATTTTCGCGGATGAAATCTACGACAAGGTGTTGTATGACGGCGAGACACATACCTCGCTGGCATCGCTGGCTGACGATGTGTTGTTCATAACCTTTAACGGCTTGTCAAAAAACTACCGCGCTTGCGGCTATCGCGCTGGCTGGATGATCGTGTCGGGCGAGAAGCGTTACGCCAAGGATTACATCGAAGGCTTGAACATGCTGGCATCGATGCGCCTGTGCGCCAATGTGCCTGGCCAATACGCAATTCAAACCGCGCTCGGCGGCTATCAAAGCATCAATGATTTGGTCGGCCCGGGTGGACGATTGTTGCGTCAGCGCGATCTGGCGCACAAGTTGTTGACGGAAATTCCGGGTGTGACCTGCGTTAAGCCGAAATCGGCCCTGTACATGTTCCCGCGTCTTGATCCCAAGATGTACCCGATCAAGGACGATCAGGATTTTGCCTATCAATTGCTGGCAGAGGAAAGCGTGTTGATCGTGCAGGGTACGGGTTTCAATTGCCCGACGCCTGATCATTTCAGGGTAGTATTCCTGCCGAATTCCGACGATTTGACAGTGGCGATTGGCCGGATTGCGCATTTCCTCGAAGGCTATCGCAAACGCCTGGGCTGAGTTCTTCGCAGCAGATGTGCCCGCCGGATCGACTGGCACATGTACTGCGATAGTCGCTTCATCCGATATTTATCAAGCAGAAATTCAAGCAAAAATACTAAGCAGAAATTATGAAATCCATCAAAGTAGGTTTGCTCGGCATCGGCACCGTAGGTGCAGGTACATTCAATGTCTTGAAGCGCAATCAGGAAGAAATTTCCCGTCGCGCCGGACGCGGCATTGAGATAGTCATGGTGGCGGATCTGGATGTCGCACGTGCCAAGGAGCTGGTCGGCGCGCAGTGCGAAGTCGTCAATGACGGCAACCTGGTGGTCAATAATCCAGACATCGATATCGTCATCGAATTGATAGGCGGTTACGGCATTGCCAAGGATTTGGTCCTGAAGGCGATTGCCAACGGTAAACATGTGGTCACCGCCAACAAGGCCTTACTGGCCATTCATGGCGATGAAATTTTCAAGGCTGCGCAAGCAAAAGGCGTGATGGTCGCCTACGAAGCAGCGGTGGCTGGCGGCATCCCTATCATCAAGGCCTTGCGCGAAGGCCTGACCGCAAACCGTATTGAATGGATCGCCGGCATCATTAATGGCACTACCAATTTCATCCTGTCCGAAATGCGCGACAAGGGCCTGGACTTCGATACCGTTTTGAAAGAAGCGCAACGCCTCGGTTACGCCGAAGCCGATCCGACCTTCGATATCGAAGGCGTCGATGCTGCCCACAAGGCGACACTGATGGCGGCAATTGCATTCGGTATTCCAGTGCAGTTCGGCAAAGCGCATGTGGAAGGCATCACCAAGCTGGAAGCGGTCGATATCCGCTATGCAGAACAACTCGGTTACCGCATCAAGTTGCTCGGCATCGCCAAACGTACACCGCACGGTATAGAGTTGCGCGTGCATCCGACCCTGATTCCTGCCAAGCGTCTGATTGCCAACGTTGAAGGCGCGATGAATGCAGTCCTGGTACAAGGCGACGCAGTTGGCGCAACTTTGTATTACGGCAAAGGTGCGGGTGCAGAACCTACCGCTTCTGCCGTGATCGCCGATCTGGTCGATATCACACGTCTAGCCGATGCACAGCCAGCGCATCGTGTGCCGCATCTGGCATTCCAGCCGCATTCGATGACGGATACGCCTATCCTGCCTATTTCCGAAGTGACGACCAGCTACTACCTGCGCATGCATGTGGCGGACAAACTCGGCGTGCTGGCGAATGTCACCAGCATCCTGGCCGAATCGACAATTTCCATCGACGCCATGCTGCAAAAAGAACCGGCGCTAGGTGAGACCCAAACCGACATCATCATGTTGACGCATCAGACTCAGGAGAAAAATGTTGAAGCCGCGATCAAGAAGATCGAAGCCTTGCCTACCGTTCTGGGTAAAGTCACCAAGATCCGTCTTGAACATTTGAGCTGATGTTGAATTCGTCCAGTCGTAAAAAAGCGCTCGTATGAGCGCTTTTTTTATGTCTGCTAGGGATGTGCAGTTGATGCCATAGCGGCGTATTCAACATAAGCGACGGTACAGGAGGTTAGCCGTTATGGCCGTATCATGTTTCCCGATTGCACCTCGGCGATCCATGGTCGGGAATGTGTATCTGAGCAGAATGGCAAAAGCGCTGTGGGGCAGGGTGTGACCACGTTATAATGGCAGTTGCTTTCATTGCTATTTACCCTATACCACGACATGCAATATATCTCGACCCGCGGTGCGTCCGCTGCCCAGTCCTTTTCCCAAATTCTTCTTGGTGGTCTGGCGCCTGATGGCGGTTTGTATTTGCCAGCCGAATATCCACAAGTCACTAGTGCAGAACTCGATGCCTGGCGCACGCTGTCTTATGCCGATCTGGCATTTGAAGTATTGAAGAAATTCGCTACCGATATTCCGGAAGCGGATCTGCATGCATTGGTGCACAAGACCTACACCGCCGATGTGTATCGTAATGTCCGTCACGGCGAAGAGGCTGCGCGTATCACGCCGCTGCGCTTGGTTGAAGAGAAAGACGGCAGCAAGCTGCTGTTGCAAGCACTGTCGAACGGCCCGACGCTGGCATTCAAGGACATGGCGATGCAATTACTCGGCAATCTGTTCGAGTACACCTTGGCCAAGCAGCATGCGGAATTGAATATTTTCGGCGCGACTTCCGGCGACACCGGCAGCGCGGCCGAATATGCCATGCGCGGCAAAAAAGGCATACGTGTTTTCATGTTGTCGCCGCACAAGAAGATGAGTGCATTTCAAACGGCGCAAATGTTCAGTCTGCAGGACCCGAATATTTTCAATATCGCCGTCGACGGCGTATTCGACGATTGCCAGGATATGGTCAAGGCGGTGTCGAATGATCACGAATTCAAGTTGCAGAAAAAAATCGGCACGGTCAACTCGATCAACTGGGCACGCGTCGTTGCACAAGTCATTTACTACTTCCGCGGTTATCTGAGCGCGACCACCAGTAACGAACAAAAGGTTTCGTTCACGGTGCCATCCGGTAATTTCGGCAATATCTGCGCTGGTCACATTGCACGCATGATGGGGCTGCCGATACATCAACTGGTTGCGGCAACCAATGAAAACGACGTGCTGGATGAGTTCTTCCGCACCGGTGTCTATCGCGTGCGCAAATCGGCAGAGACGTATCACACCACCAGCCCGAGCATGGATATCAGCAAGGCTTCCAATTTCGAACGCTTCATCTTCGATTTGCTGGATCGCGATGGTGAACGCGTGCGCGCGCTGTTCCAGAAAGTGGAAACGCAAGGCGGTTTCGACTTGTCCGGCAAGCCGGGTAGCGATGGCGATGAATTCAAGAATATTGCAAAGTTCGGTTTCATTTCGGGTAAATCGACACACGCAGATCGTCTCGTGACCATCCGCGACCTGCAAGCCAAGTACGACCTGATTATCGATACGCACACGGCTGACGGCGTCAAAGTCGCGCGCGAACATCTGACACCAGGCGTGACCATGATCGTGCTGGAAACCGCATTGGCCGCCAAGTTCAACGAAACCATACGCGAGGCCCTGGACCGCGATGCGGAACGTCCAGCCGGCTTTGAGAATATTGAAGATTTGCCGCAGCGCTTTGAAGTAATGACGACCGATATCGACAAGATGAAAGCCTTCATCGCTACGCATACCGGGCTGTAAGATAGTTGCTGACTCCGCAGCGCTGAACGCTGCCGGGTCTTTGCATGATCATTCTTCAAGAGTCTTATTCTCGCGTGTTCCATCAACCGATTTTCGAGGCAAGCATGACTGAGCCAAAACCGATGTTGAGCGTTGCCGAAGCATTAGCCTTTCTGCTTGCTTCGGCAAGACAGATTACGGAAACGAACATTCTGCCTACGCTGGAAGCCAATGGCCGCATTCTTGCCGTGGCGCAAACGTCGCAACTGGATGTGCCGCCGGTCGACAATACTTCCATGGATGGTTATGCCGTGCGCGCCGCTGATTGCATCAGCGGTGCAGCCGTGTTGCGCGTCAGTCAGCGCATTCCTGCCGGCCATGTCGGCCAGCCGCTGCAAGCCGGGTGCGCGGCGCGCATCTTTACCGGTGCCATGATTCCTCAAGGCGCGGATGCCGTCGTGATGCAGGAAGTCTGCGTCGCATCGAAAGATGCCGAGGGCGATCTGGTGACCGTCAAGCACACACCGCAATCCGGCGAATGGATACGCCGTGCCGGCGAAGACATACGCGCTGGCAGTACGATCCTGTCGGCAGGCCAGCGTTTGCGTGCGCAAGAGATGGGCCTGGCGGCGTCGGTCGGCCTGGCGCAAGTGCCGGTCGTGCGTAAATTGCGCGTCGCTGTCTTTTTCACCGGTGACGAACTCGCGATGCCGGGTGATGCATTGAAGCCGGGCGCGATCTATAACTCGAATAAATTTACCTTGCGCGGTTTGCTGGAAAATCTCGGTTGCGATATCACCGACTACGGCATCGTGCCGGACACACTGGCTGCCACGCGCGACACATTGCGCCGTGCCGCGGCCGAACACGACCTGATTATCACGTCCGGCGGTGTATCGGTGGGCGAAGAAGATCACATCAAGCCGGCGGTAGAGGCCGAAGGACATTTGAACATGTGGCAGATCGCCGTCAAGCCGGGCAAGCCGCTCGCGTTTGGCGAGGTCAGGCGCGCAGGCACATCCGGCACGACGAACGACACCGCGTTTTTCCTGGGCTTGCCGGGTAATCCGGTGTCGAGTTTTGTTACCTTTCTGCTGTTTGTCCGTCCTTTCATTCTGCGCCTGCAAGGTGTGGCTGATGTCGCGCCGAAAGCCTATGCGATGCGGGCTGATTTTGAGTTGCCGAAAGGCGATCGACGCAATGAATTTTTGCGTGCGAAAATCAATGCTGAAGGCGGCCTAGATCTATTCGCCAACCAGAGTTCCGGCGTGCTGACGTCGACCGTGTGGGGCGATGGCTTGATTGATAATCCGCCCGGCAACACGATTGCGAAAGGCGACCTCGTGCGCTTTATTTCCTTCAGTGATTTAATGCACTGATGTGTCATTAAAAAACAGAGTAGAAAACCATTCAACATGAACATTCAACTTCGATTTTTTGCCAGCGTACGTGAAGCACTGGGCGTATCTCAAGAATCACTGAGCGTGCCGGCAGAGGTGACTACCGTGGGCGGCGTGCGTGCATTTTTGCAGCAACGCGGCGGCGTATGGGCCGAAGCGCTGGCTGACAAACGTTCCTTGCGCATGGCTTACGATCAGGAAATGACAGATGCATCGGCCGTCATCAAGGATGGTGGCGAGGTCGCATTTTTCCCTCCAGTCACTGGCGGCTGATTGGGCTGATCAAGTACTTCAAGCAGATAAACAGGCAAGGCAATATAAATCATGGCGATCCGCGTTCAAACCGAAGATTTTGATGTCAGCAAAGAAGTCGCAGACTTGCGCGCCAACAGCCCGCAAGTGGGTGCGGTTGTTACTTTCATCGGTACTGTGCGCGACATGAACGACGGTTCCAGCGTGGCAGAGATGGAGCTCGAGCACTATCCGGGCATGACCGAAAAAGCCCTGCAGAACATCGTCGAGCAAGCCAGGGCGCGCTGGCCGATTTTCGATGCGCTGGTGATCCACCGCATCGGACCTTTGCTGCCGCTGGAGCAAATCGTTCTCGTCGCCGTTACCTCCGCGCATCGCGGCGAGGCATTCTCCGCCTGCGAATTCATCATCGATTACCTGAAAACCGATGCGCCGTTCTGGAAGAAGGAACAAACACCGCAAGGCGCACGCTGGGTAGACGCACGTTCCACTGACGATACGGCGCTGGCGAAATGGGCGGCAGTATCGAGCACAGACGACCACAAGGACGCCGGCAAATGATGAGCTGGCTCGCCGTTGGCGCAGGTGCCGCGATGGGTGCGTGGCTGCGCTGGTGGCTGGGCCTGTGGTTTAACCTGGTCAATCCGCAAATCCCCTTGGGTACCGTGTTTGCCAATCTGGCTGGCGGTTATCTGGTCGGCCTTGCAGTTGCCTTTTTCAGCAGCCATCCAGGCATTCCGCCGGAGTGGCGCCTGTTCGCCATTACCGGTTTTCTCGGCGGCCTGACTACTTTTTCCACTTTTTCAGCCGAAGCCGTCCTGCTGCTGCAACGCGGCGATTACCTTTGGGCGCTGGGGCACATCATGCTGCACCTGGTCGGCTCGATTCTTTTCTGCATTGCCGGTTTTGCGACCTACAAGGCATTTGCCTGAATTTGATCTAGCGCATGCATGCGCCGGGGATTTTCGTCACAATTCCCTCTTGTCGCTCATATTCGATTCATACTCGTTTTATATCCGTTTCCATATGGCGCAACGCCATACTTGAAAAAAGGGTGTACGACCCAATTTTTCCCTGCATGAACGATTTACCGATGGAGAAATGCAATGCGTCTAGATAAATTGACCACCAAGTTGCAAGAAGCGCTCGCTGATGCGCAAAGTCATGCAGTCGGCAACGACAATCAATACATAGAGCCGGTACACGTACTCGTCGCCCTGCTAAGCCAGGATGACAGCAGCACACGCTCGCTGCTGCAGCGCGCCGGTGCCAATATCAATGGCATGGTGACTGCGCTCAAGAGTGCGCTGGAGCGCCTGCCCAAGGTCTCCGGCAACGCCGGCCAGGTGCAGATCGGACGCGACCTGACGTCACTGCTTAACCTCGCCGACAAGGAATCGCAAAAGCACGGCGATGAATTCATCGCCACCGAAATGCTGTTGCTGGCATTGACCGAAGACAAGTCCGACGCCGGCAAGATTGCGCGTGAAAACGGTCTGACCCGCAAGGCGCTGGAAGCAGCGATCAAGGCCGTGCGTGGCGGCAGCAAGGTGGATTCCGCAGAGGGTGAAGGCCAGCGCGAAGCATTGAAAAAATACACGATGGATCTGACCGAGCGCGCGCGCGCCGGCAAGCTTGATCCCGTCATCGGCCGCGACGACGAAATCCGTCGCACCATCCAGATCCTGCAACGCCGTTCCAAAAACAATCCGGTATTGATCGGTGAACCTGGCGTGGGTAAGACCGCGATCGTCGAAGGTCTGGCGCAGCGTATCGTCAACGGCGAAGTGCCGGAAAGCCTCAAAGGCAAGCGCGTGCTGTCGCTCGATATGGCGTCGCTGCTGGCGGGTGCCAAATATCGCGGCGAGTTTGAAGAACGTCTGAAAGCGGTATTGACCGAACTCGCACAGGACGAAGGCCAGACCATTGTCTTCATCGATGAAATGCATACATTGGTGGGCGCCGGCAAGGCCGAAGGTGCAATGGATGCCGGCAATATGCTCAAGCCGGCGTTGGCGCGTGGCGAACTGCATTGCGTAGGCGCGACCACGCTCGACGAATACCGCAAATACATAGAGAAAGACGCCGCGCTGGAACGCCGCTTTCAAAAAGTTATTGTTGACGAACCGACGGTAGAAGCGACCATCGCCATCCTGCGCGGCCTGCAGGAAAAATACGAAGTCCATCATGGCGTCGACATTACCGATCCCGCCATCGTCGCGGCGGCAGAACTGTCGCATCGCTACATCACCGATAGATTCCTGCCGGACAAGGCGATCGACCTGATCGATGAGGCGGCGGCCAAGATCAAGATCGAGATCGATTCCAAACCAGAAGTCATGGACCGGCTGGACCGACGCGTCATTCAATTGAAGATTGAACGTGAAGCGATCAAGAAAGAAAAAGACGAGGCATCGCAAAAACGCCTGGCATTGATCGAGGAAGAGATTGCAAAACTCGGTCGCGAATATGCCGATCTGGAAGAAATCTGGAAAGCTGAAAAATCCGCAGCGCAAGGCAGCCAGCACATCAAGGAAGCGATAGAAAAAGCGCGCCTGCAAATGGAAGAAGCCACGCGCAAGAGCGATTGGCAGCGTGTGTCCGAGTTGCAATACAAGACCTTGCCTGAGCTGGACGCGCAGTTGAAGAATGCCGTCACTGGTGAAGCTACCGCAGGCAGGCCGCAACTGGTACGCACCCAGGTCGGCGCGGAAGAAATCGCCGAAGTTGTGTCGCGCGCCACCGGTATTCCCGTGTCACGCATGATGCAGGGCGAACGCGAGAAGCTGCTGCAGATGGAAGACGCTTTGCACAAGCGCGTGGTCGGTCAGCACGAAGCGATTGTTGCCGTGTCCGACGCGATCCGCCGTTCGCGCGCCGGTCTAGGTGATCCCGATCGGCCATACGGTTCGTTCATGTTCCTTGGACCTACCGGCGTGGGTAAGACCGAGCTGTGCAAGGCGCTCGCATCTTTCCTGTTCGACACCGAAGATTCGCTGATCCGCATCGACATGAGCGAATTCATGGAGAAGCATTCAGTCGCAAGACTGATCGGTGCGCCCCCGGGTTATGTCGGCTACGAAGAGGGTGGTTATCTGACCGAAGCCGTGCGACGCAAGCCCTACTGCGTGATCCTGCTCGACGAGATCGAGAAGGCGCATCCAGATGTATTCAATGTCTTGCTGCAAGTGCTGGACGATGGCCGCATGACGGATGGACAAGGGCGCACCGTCGATTTCAAGAACACCGTCATTGTGATGACATCGAATCTGGGCTCACACAAGATTCAATCGATGGAAGGCAGTGACCCTGCATTGATCAAGATGGCGGTGATGGCTGAAGTGCAAGGACATTTCCGTCCCGAGTTCATCAACCGTATTGACGAAATCGTCGTCTTCCACGCGCTCGATGAAAAGAATATCGGCTCGATCGCGAAGATTCAGTTGGCGACGCTGGAGCAACGCCTGGCACGCATGGATATGTCTATGGACATGTCAGAAGAAGCGCTGCAAAAGATTGCCGAAGCCGGTTTCGATCCTGTGTATGGCGCACGTCCATTGAAACGCGCGATTCAGCATCAGATCGAAAATCCATTGTCGAAGGCGATCCTGGAAGGCAAGTTTGGGCCCAAGGATGTGATCAAGGTCACTGTCGAAAATGGCGAGCTGGCGTTTGTGAAAGCTGTTTGAAAGCTGTGTAGTCGTCATTCCCGCACAGGCGGGAATGACAAGCTGCAATGAAAATAAAGGGCGGAAAAGCGAAATGCTTTTCCGCCCTTTATTTTTCAATGTTGTTTGTATTCACATCAACGCAGGTGGGAAGACCTTGCGCTTTATGTCATACGTAAGATGCCTATCGTCCTAGGCACGCAAGCCGCGAAAGCGCACGAATGCATCATCAACAAGTGGCATCAACGCAATCACAAACAGGATGAGTGCGAGCGGCAGCACCGTGCTGTAGCCTAGGTACTTGAAGCCAACGGCACCGAGAATGCCACCGATAAAAAATATCGTGAGTAGCGCGACGTAGAAGATCACTTTTTCATGGCGGGCGCGTACATAGCCTTCGGCGTTTCTGGCGTTCCTGTGGTTCCAGTAAAACATTTTCCCCAGTTCGATGCCGAGATCGGTGACCACGCCGGTGAGATGGGTCGCGCGTATGCCGGCATCCGACATCTTGGTCATGACTGCGTTTTGCAGACCCATGATGAAGCAGAGCAGGATCACCGTGAGCGGTACCGTGATGTCGAGATAGGCGTCGAGGTTGGCGCCCAACAGGCCGAACAACAGCAGAAGAAAGGATTCTGCTGCGAGTACAAGGGCATAGGTGCTGTGCAGATTGCGGTGCCTGGCCCAGTTGACCATGATGGAGGTGGCCGCTGCGCCGCTGATAAAGGAGATCATCGAGCCTATCCCCGCGATGACCAGCAAGGCGTTGCCGAGTATCAGGTTATCGGAGACGGCGGAGATGAAACCCGTCATGTGCGACGTGTATTGGTGCACGGCCAGAAAGCCGCCGGCATTGACGGCCCCTGCAACAAACGCCAGTGCGACTGCGATTTGCTGATTGGCGCGGAGAGTTCGGGTTTGGCCTGATAACTGTCTGAAAAAATCTAGGGGCTGCATGTCTTCCTTGTGACTGGACGCTACGACGAAGAGTAGCGGGAAAACTGGATACCGAGTTTGTGTTCCAGACTTTCTCCCAAACGAGGACCAAGACCGGGGAGTAATGAGCGTAATACGCCGGGGATCTGGTGCAGGCCGTCTTTCATTTCCTTCGCCATCGGTGGGCCGGTTTTATCATCAATCCCGTTTGCCAGCGTCTCTCTGCAGCGTACGACAGAACTGACAATACTGTCTGTTAAAAAATCCAGGTCGCCATTGTCGGTTTCCCTAAGCAGCGCGATCAAATGATCGTAAATGATCAGCATCTCGTTCAATTCCGAGATTGCCGTTGCTGCGGGAGTAGCTCCTTTGGCAACACGTTTGAAGGGCAATACATTATTGCCTTCGGTATTCTTCAAAGACATGACAGCACCTGACTTTTTATATGCAAACAGTAATCGATGATACGGCGCCTGCCGTATGCACAATCCTACGATACTCGCCGAAATCCCACTGCATATTGACCGAGCTCAATATGCACAAAAATAGATTGCATGAATCAAGCTGAAGATCCTAGCGCTTCGACTAACTCATTTATCAGCTGTTTCTCTCAGTTGCTTCTCTCAGTTATTTCGATCACCTAGTTCCCTCTGCGATGCCAATCTGTCCATACCTTGCCATCCGTATGCAGTCAGCATCGAATCAACCTTCCATGCTCATCAAGCTGGCGTTCCCGCCCACCGCCGTAGTGTTAATACTGACAGTGCGTTCTGTCACCAGTCGCCATAGCGCGATGGGTGCGTCGCTGCTGGTAGCAAGCAGCGGCACGATAGCACCGTCGCGCGCAGCCACGGCCGTCAACACGTCAGACAGTTTGCTGCTGGTGCTGCACTCATAAAGGGCCATTGCCAGGTCATCGCAGCCTTGAACACTGGTGATGAAGCGGATTTGGGTGCGCACCTCTTGGGGCAAATCGGCCGGCAATAGCGCTTCGGCCGTTTGCAACAAGACTGCCTGATTGCCGGTCGCCAGCACTGCTGCAAGTTGATTCAATAGTGCGCTCGAATGGTCGGCGATGCAAAGGATTGCGTCGCGCGCGACAAAGCGCAGGGTGTTGAGTTCGCCGGTGGGACCGGGCAGTGGCAGGCTTAGTCCGGTGAGGCTGCCGCAGGCATAGTTGCGTATGTGCGCCGCGAGTACAGGGAAATTGCGGGCTTCGCTCCACGACAGTAGTGCCGCCAGCGCGGTTTCGGCCACCGGCTGCTTCGCGCTTTCAACTTCCTTGTTCGGCACATCGGCAGGCAAGTCATTGCCTGCGTTGCTCTGCAGACGTTTCAGATACAGCGGGCCACCGGCCTTTGGGCCAGTGCCGGATTTTCCTTCGCCGCCGAATGGTTGTACGCCGACCACCGCGCCGACGATATTCCGGTTCACATAGATGTTGCCGACTCGGGCGTGATTGACCACGGTGGCGATTGTTTCAGCTATGCGTGTATGCACGCCCAGCGTCAGGCCAAAGCCGCTTGCATTGATGTCGTCAAGCAGTTGAGGCAAGTCTTCGCGTGCATAGCGTACTACGTGCAATACCGGACCAAACACTTCACGCTGCAAGTCTGTAATTCGGTCGATTTCGATGATGGTCGGCGCGATAAACGTCCCTTTCTCGCTAGTCGCTGGCAGTGCCAGCTGCGTCAGTTTTTTTGACGCGCTACGGGCGTGGTCTATGTAAGCCTGCAGATCATATTGCGCCTCTTCGTCTATGACGGGGCCGATATCGGTAGCCAGTTGATCCGGACGACCTACCTGCAATTCGCGCAATGCGCCATGCAGCATGTGCAGCGTGGCTTCGGCAATATCGCTTTGCAGACACAGCACGCGTAGCGCCGAGCAGCGCTGTCCGGCACTGTCGAAGGCCGATGTGATGACGTCGCGCACCACTTGCTCGGGCAATGCAGATGAGTCGACGATCATCGCATTCTGTCCGCCGGTTTCAGCGATCAATGCGATCTCTCTCTGTTCAGTGATCGTTCTTTGCACCAGCGTTCGGTTAATTCCCAGTGCGACTTGCGTGGAGCCGGTGAATACGACGCCGCATACTCTTGCGTCCGCAACCAGCTGCGCGCCCACTGTCTCCCCTCGTCCTGGCACAAAGAGAAAAACGTCTTCCGGTATGCCGGCCTGATGCAGCAGTTGCACTGCACGGAAGGCGATCAGCGGCGTTTGTTCCGCGGGTTTGGCCAGCACGGTATTGCCAGCCGCCAGCGCCGCGCTTATCTGCCCAATAAAAATCGCCAGGGGGAAATTCCACGGGCTGATGCAGACCACCGGCCCGAGCGCCTTTGCATAACCGGAGTTAGCGATCTGCGCGCTGTAATAACGCAGGAAGTCGACTGCTTCGCGCAATTCGCCAAGCGCATTCGGCAGGGTTTTTCCTGCTTCACGGATCGCCAGCGCCATCAGTTCCACACCGTGTTGTTCGAGCAATTCTGCGGCTCTACATAATATCGCTGCGCGTTGTGCCGGTGCTGTCGCTTGCCACGCATGCACAGCGGATGCGGTCAACGCCAGTGCGTTTTCCACCTCCTCGGGCGTGGCTTCCCGTACCGTGCCGACCAGATCGCCGTGGTCGGCCGGATTGCGTATGACTACGGCCGATGAAGTATGCGGGCGGGTGTTGGGGAGCAAGGGCATGGCATGCCATTGATGGTCGCCAAAGACGGTCAAGCCCGCACTGAGTGTGCGCAATGCATGTTCGTCGCTGAGGTCTATGCCTGCCGAATTGCGGCGCTGCGGTACATACATGGCGGCAGGCAAGGGGATGGCAGGATGCGGTGTACCGTCAGTTTCGCTGGCGCTTGCCACCGGATCTTTCAGCAAGGTAGCGAGCGTGACTTTGTTGTCGACGATCTGGTTGACGAACGACGAGTTGGCGCCGTTCTCCAGCAGGCGCCGCACCAGGTAGGGCAACAGCGTCTCGTGGGAACCGACAGGTGCGTAAATGCGGCAAGGTACATTCAATTGATCGCCGCCCACTATCTGGTCGTACAAGGCATCCCCCATCCCATGCAGGCACTGGAATTCATAATCCGTGACCTGCATCGCAAGGGCCTGCTGGTAGATCGCCGCGACCGTCAACGCATTATGTGTGGCGAATTGTGGATAGATGAGCTTGTCGGCCGCCAGCAATTTTTGCGCGCATACCAGATACGAAAGATCGGTATAGGCCTTGCGCGTATACACCGGATAAGCGGAGAGTCCCTCGACTTGCGCACGTTTTATTTCGGTGTCCCAGTACGCACCCTTGACCAGTCGCACCATGAATTTTCTGCCGCTGCGCTGCGCCAGATCGATCAGGTAATCGATCACATAAGGAGCCCTTTTTTGATATGCCTGCACAACAAAACCAAGGCCATCGAAGCCCGCCAGTTCGGGCGCAAAGGCCAGTGCCACCATCAGATCCAGCGACAGTTCCAGACGGTCGGCTTCTTCGGCATCGATATTGATGCCAATGTCATATTGTTTGGCCAGCACAAGCAGGCTTTTCAAACGCGGCAATAGTTCCTGCATGACGCGCGTGCGCTGCGCCCTCACATAGCGTGGATGCAGGGCCGACAGCTTGACGGAAATTCCCGGGCCGTTGCGGATGCCGCGACCTTTGCTTGCTTTTCCTATCGCGTGTATCGCCGCGGCATAGGATTGATAGTAAGTCGCCGCATCTTCCGCCGTCATTGCTGCTTCGCCCAGCATGTCGTAGGAGTAGCGATAACCTTGTGCTTCGCGCTCACGGCTATGGGCTAGCGCTTGTTCTATGGTTGTGCCCACGACGAATTGGTTGCCCAGCATGCGCATGGCCAGGTCCACGGCTTTGCGGACCAGCGCCGCGCCGCCCTTGTTGATCAGGTGCGTGAGTGCCGTCTCCAGATCGTGCTGGCTCGCACTGTTGACCCACTTGCCAGTCAATAGCAGACCCCAGGTGGCGGCATTGACGAACAGCGATGGTGATGCGCCCAGATAGCGCTGCCAGTCTGCGTTACCGATCTTGTCCGCGATCAGGCGGTCTGCAGTCTCGTGATCGGGAATGCGCAACATTGCTTCGGCCAGGCACATCAGCGCGACGCCTTCTTCTGATGACAAGGAGAATTCATGCATCAATGCCGCGATGCCGGACGTGTGCCTGCGACTGGCGCGAACTGCTACTACCAGTTTGTGCGCCAGCGCCTGCGTTGTTCTTTGCAATGCAGGGTCAGTATTGACTTGTTGCAGCAAATCTTGGACGGCGTCTGTTTCATCCCGCCGACAAGCGCGGGTGATGGCAGTGCGCAATAGCGATGGCATGCCGATGATTTCTTCGGCGAAGGGCGTGGAAGCGCTGGGTATAGGCATAGACGCACCGTGTATGAGTGAATCTTCGCTTCCATCTTACCTGCAAGTCATGTGAAGGGCAGGTCTGTGTCTGCAGCGAGCCTGTGCTGCCAAGGCGGTGTGCAACAAAGCATTGCTTGATTTTTCTACGCTTTGGATTTGCCTCGGCTCGTCAGCCGGGAATCTCGGGTTCGACCAGTGTCGCAAGTTGAGCGAGGGATTCCTGCCAGCCGAGGTAGCACATCTCGACGGGGATCACTTCCGGGATTCCTGCCTGCACGATATGAATATCGGTTCCGCATAACACTTGCGCCAAACTTACCGTTACCTGTATTTCGCCCGAGAGATTCGGATCATCAAACTTATCCGAATAGCGGATTTTTTCATGCGGAACGAGCTCCAGATATTCGCCGCCGAAGGAATTGCCGTTGCCGCTATTGAAATTCGAAAACGACATTTTGAAAGTGCCACCGACCCTGGCTTCCAGATGGTGAACCTTGCAGGTAAAACCATAAGGCGGCAACCACTTTGCCAGTGCATCTGCATCCAGAAATGCACGATAGACACGTTCAGGTGGTGCGCGTAGCACGCGATGTAGTTTTACGGTACCTGTGGACATGATCGACTCTCCTTTCAATGCGGTTTTAATTTGGCTTGTGCGGATGGTAGATGCTACGGCTTTGCATGAGTTCCACTACCGA
Organism: Herminiimonas aquatilis; assembly: GCF_042665175.1. NCBI lineage: Bacteria > Pseudomonadati > Pseudomonadota > Betaproteobacteria > Burkholderiales > Oxalobacteraceae > Herminiimonas > Herminiimonas aquatilis. The sequence goes on along the minus strand of NZ_JBHTCC010000001.1, from coordinate 248,206 downwards.
ATACGAAATCAGAGTTCATTAAATTTCTAATTAATTCTGACTTTTATCGATTTAAATGTTGGGCTGATAAAACGTTAGCCCAACCTACCGTCCTCTTGTCCGAAGGGTTAGATTTCGCGCACGGCAAAGTTTTCAGTCTTCAAATAACCGGAAGCTACGGTAGATGGAAGCAAGCCTAATATTGCAGTCTTAATGGTTTGCTTTGCTGAATCTATACCCGCCGCGTCACTAAATTCAAATGCGCCTCTGCCATCTTTGTCTTTTGCAAACCTAATTATTTTTTCGAAGAGTGATCGGGCAGATGTGATTGCTTTATCTTGTTGCATTAATTCTAGATTCAGAATGACAGCTGAGTCTATTACGGGTTTCGTTTTTGTCGTCTTTGATTTATTTACGTCCAACAACAAAAGCTCGGTTTCTCCAGAGTATTTCCACTTCGTGCATTCTTCAAAGGATGTAACTACTTCAGCGAAAGATTGTTGACTAAAAAACCAATCGACGCCATCAACAGATGTCACGATTTTTTGATCAGAGTACTGATTTTCTGGCCAGTACGCTCCATAACCGCAACAGTAAAAGTCAAAATTTCCCCCAGATCTGTGATGAAAATATTCAAGACTCGAAAGTATTTCATTTCTCACATAGGGAATATGGGGGTTAGCAAAAAGAATACCTATAAAGCTTTTCTCATCGCGCTCGTTTAGCCTTTGCATTAGCTCTCCTGCGCTAGGATGTGCAGAATCCAAAGTGAAGATTCGTTTCGGTTTCTGCTTGATGTTATCGAGAATATTAAAGAAGGTGGTTGCTTCAATCATGGTCTAAACCTAACAATATTGAGATTTAAAAAGGTGGAGCGCTTTAATTCTTAACTAGCTATTAGCAATTCGAAACTGCATTCCGAGTTTCCGCTTAGGGCCAAAATATTTAAAATGATGAATGATGAATGATGAATGATTTAGATGGCAAAATAAGCAGCGGGCACGGAACCCAGCATGCCTGTTGATCAAGTTCAATAAACCTGCAAATACTCTGTCCGCTTGGAATCTTAAAGCAACTCCACACTATCCAAATTCAAATAACAACTCTCCCGCGTAGTCGTCACAAAATCCGCCAGATAAGGCTTCTCCGATACTTCCGGCAAACAAGCCGCATACAAGCGTCCGGTCAAACCATCTGCAGTGATCCGTTTGGCCTTCACATAATCCCGATTAAGATAATTTTGCGCCGCCCATACCGGTAACGTCGCAATGCCGCGTCGGCTCGCGACCAGCTGCAGCATCGCGACAGTCAGCTCTGTGGTGCGGCGTTCGACTTTGACGCCGGCCGGTTTCAATACTTGTCGCACGACGTCCAGCATGTCGTCGGGCACCGGATAGGTGATCAGCGTGTCGCCTATGAAGTCTTCTGCGATCAGGAATTCCTTGTCAGCCAGCGGATGATCGTGCGCGACCAGTGCGACGATCTCAAAACGGAATAGCGCGTGGTAATCGACGGTTTCATCCGTATCGATTTCGGCGACGATGGCGACGTCGGCTCTGTGTTCGTACAGCAAGCCAACCGGGTCGGCCTGAAAGCCGGAGACGATATCGAGTTCGACCTCGGGCCAGCGACCGCGGAACACGTCCATCGCCGGCATCAGCCAGTCGAAGCAGGTGTGGCATTCGACCGCGATGCGTAACTGGCCGGCGACGCCTTGCGCCAGTCGCACCAGATCGCGCTCTGTTTCCGCTACTTGAGGTAGCACGGCGTCGGCCAGTTTCAGCAGGCGCTCACCGGCGGGCGTGAAGCGTACCGGTACCGACTTGCGCTCGAACAACTGCGTGCCGTGATGATCTTCCAGTTGCTTGAGCTGGTGCGAGAGGGCGGACTGGGTGACATTGAGGAGCGAAGCGGCGCGCAACAGGTTGCCGGCTTCGCGCAGTGCGATCAGGGTTTTGAGATGGCGTAGTTCGAGGATGGATTGCATTTCAGTCCGTGTATGAATTAAATTCAAGATGATTCTTAATATTTATCGTTTGAATCATAGACCTTAGGAGTCCACACTGGCAAGCCTCGAAATCGTTATTGGAGTTTTAGCATGGCCAAGGCACACATACTGGGTTTCCCCCGCATAGGCGCGCAGCGCGAATTGAAGTTCGCTGTTGAATCATTCTGGCGCGGCGAGACCGATCTGGCCGCGTTGCAGCAAACCGGAGAAACCTTGCGCCAGCGCCACTGGGCGGTGCAGGCTGATGCAGGACTGGACTTCGTAGCGGTGGGCGATTTCGCCTGGTACGACCAAGTATTGAATACGCTGGCTTTGCTGGGTGCGGTGCCAACCCGCTTCAAGTTCGATCCGAAAAAATTGACGCTGGCCGATTACTTCACGCTGGCACGCGGCAATCCTGAGCACTTCGCGATGGAGATGACCAAATGGTTCGATACCAACTATCACTATCTGGTGCCTGAATTTACGGCTGATCTGCGCTTTGATGGTGGCGTCGACTGGCTGTTTGAAGAAAACGCCGAAGCCGTCGCGCTCGGTCATAAAACTAAGGTCACCCTAGTTGGCCCGCTGACGCTGCTGTACCTCGGTAAGATCAAATCCGGCGAAGGGGAGAAGAAATTCGACAAGCTGGATCTGCTGCCTAAAGTCATCGCCGGTTATCAAAACGTATTGAAGCGTTTGCAAGCTGCGGGAGTGGAATGGGTGCAGATCGATGAACCGATACTGGCATTGGAATTGGCTGCCGTCTGGCGCAATGCGTTCGTGCCAACTTACGAGGCGTTGAGCGCGGCTGCACCTAAATTGCTGCTGGCAACCTACTTCGATCAGGTGCGTGAGCACACAGCCTTGCTGCATAGCCTGCCTGTCGCCGGTGTGCATCTGGATCTGGTGCGCGGTGCAGGGCAGCTGGATGATTTCCTGAAAGACTGGCCGCAGGATCGCGTGCTCTCGGCGGGTATTGTGGATGGTCGCAACATCTGGCGCGCTGACCTGGATGCGGCCTTGCTCGCATTGCAGCCGCTGCACGAAAAACTTGGCGACAAATTGTGGGTCAGTGCGAGTTGTTCCTTGCTTCACGTGCCTGTCGATCTGGCGCATGAAAACAAGCTGGATGAAGAACTCAAAGGCTGGCTCTCGTTCGCTACTCAAAAGACGCATGAAATCACTGCGATCAAACATGCGCTGAATGGCGAGAAGGATGTGGTTGCCGAGCAATTCAATGCCGCCGCCTTGGCAGTCGCTGCACGCAAGAAGTCGCCGCGTATTCACAATCCATTGGTACAAAAACGCCTGGGTGAAATCAGCACCATTTCTGCTGCCAGACACAATGTTTTTGCGAAGCGTATCGTCAAGCAGCAAGCACGTTTTAAGCTGCCGGCATTCCCGACCACCAACATTGGTTCTTTCCCGCAAACCACTGATATTCGTCAGGCGCGGGCGCAATACAAACGCGGCGAAATCGGCCATCTCGATTACCTGAACAAGATGCGCGATGAAGTGCGCCTCGTCGTTCAGAAGCAGGAAGAAATCGGCCTCGATGTACTGGTGCATGGCGAGCCGGAACGCAACGATATGGTCGAGTACTTTGGCGAACAGTTGTGGGGCTACGGCTTTACCGCGAACGGCTGGGTACAAAGCTATGGTTCACGTTGCGTCAAACCGCCATTCATCTACGGCGACGTGTATCGCCCGGAAGCAATGACAGTAGGCTGGAGCGAGTTCGCACAAAGCCTGACCAGTAAACCGATGAAGGGCATGCTGACCGGTCCGGTCACGATGTTGCAATGGTCGTTTGTACGCGACGATCAACCGCGCGACACGACGGCGCTGCAAATCGCTTTGGCCTTGCGTGAGGAAGTGGTCGATCTGGAAAAAGCGGGCATCGGCATGATTCAAATCGACGAGCCTGCATTTCGCGAAGGCTTGCCGTTGAAGGCTGCTGACTGGCCGCATTATCTGGATTGGGCAGTCAAGGCTTTCCGCATCACCGCATCCGGTGTGCAGGATGACACGCAGATTCATACGCATATGTGCTATTCGGAGTTCAACGACATTTTGCCGTGGATCGCCGCGATGGATGCGGATGTGATCACGATAGAAACTTCACGTTCGGATATGGAATTGCTGGACGGCTTTGGCCAGTTCGCCTATCCCAACGACATCGGTCCCGGCGTCTACGATATCCATTCGCCGCGTGTGCCGCGGGTGGAAGAAATGCAGCGTCTGCTGCGCAAGGCGCGCGGCGTGATTCCTGATGCGCAGTTGTGGGTCAATCCCGATTGCGGCTTGAAAACACGTGGCTGGCCGGAAACGACGGCCGCGCTGGAGAACATGGTACTGGCAGCGCGCACCTTGCGTGCCGAGGTCGCTGTTCAGCAGTAATAAACCGACGCAATAAGCCACCTCAACCCAAGCCTGAGCAGGCGTGGGTTGAGGTGACTCAACGGGTCAAGACGGGCATGCGGATTATTCCTCATGCCCGTTTATTATTTCTGAAGTTTTATTTGGTATTTGATAACGACAGGTAAGGTCGAGCCAGAACCTTTAATCGTAGGGTTTCACGCCGGGAATTGTTAGAATGGCGTATTCCCGGAACTGCTGCCTTTGCGCGGTCTCCATTCTTTCATTCTTGCCAGGTTAGACCTTCCCTATGTTGAGTTACCGCCATGCCTTCCACGCAGGTAATCACGCCGATGTACTCAAGCATCTGGTGCAGATCCAGTTGCTGAAGTACATGAATCAAAAAGATACGCCGTATATGTATATCGACACTCACGCCGGTGCCGGTGTGTATGCGCTGGACGGTAACTACGCCGCGAAAAATGCCGAGTTTGAAACTGGCATTTCCAAATTGTGGGATCGCAAGGATTTGCCGGTGCCGCTGGCTGAGTACATGCAAGTCGTGAAGGCATTGAACCCTAGTGGCAAGATGCGTTATTACCCGGGTTCGCCGTATTGCGCGGACAGCATCATGCGCGAACAGGATAGATTGCGTCTGTTTGAATTGCATCCAGCCGACAGTAAAAACCTGGCAGACAATTTCCGCAAACTGGAAGCCCATGCAGCAGAGCAGGGCCAGCGTCAAACGGTGCGCGGCAAGCGCATCATGATCGAGCGCGGTAATGGCTTTCAGGGTTTGAAGGCTTTGCTGCCGCCGCCATCGCGTCGCGCGCTGGTGCTGATCGATCCGCCGTATGAAGACAAGACTGACTATCGCACTGTGGTGCAGACTGTTTCCGATGCATTGACGCGTTTTGCAACCGGTACATATGCAGTGTGGTATCCGGTATTGAATCGTCTTGAGTCGCGCACGTTGCCAGAAAAATTGAAGCGCCTGACAGCCAACGGCTGGCTGAATGTAACCTTGTCGGTTACTACGCCTTCGCCCGATGGATTCGGTCTGCATAGCAGCGGCATGTTCGTGCACAACCCACCGTGGACGCTGGAACCGATGTTGCGTGAATTGATGCCTTATCTGGTCAAGACGCTAGGTGGCGATTCCGGTGCAGGCTTTACGCTGGAGTCGGGCCAAACGGTTGCGACGAATACCGGAACGCGTCGCGTATAAACCACGCTGAAGATAACTTGAATCTGCAAGAAAAAAGAACTGACATGTCAAATGATGCAGCGTATGAAACACACGCTGCATAGTGCATGTCCAGCGCTTGCATTATAGAAATATTAACGGAATAATGAGCGGCGCTAATTAAGAATAATTTGCGTGGATAATTTATCTCGGTTTGAAATAGGCATATGCTCTTTCCTGAGATAAAGAATCAATGCAGCAATAAGTAATAGCGAGCCACAGTTAGTAACAGCGGCACAAATAAAAAATCACGTGACGGTAACACTGCAATTGAATGTTTGATCGAACGCAATCGCACCGGTCGTTTTTCATAAGTTAATTCAGGACGCGATGCAGCTGATCATCATGTTCAATTTGGAATACAGAGACAAACATTCTGATGATCCCCGATCTCAATCAGCACTTACCGGATGACCTTCCTCGTGTGAAGGAATTTTTTCTCGCGCGTCAGCCCATATTGAATTGCGACCAGTCACTGGTCGCTTACGAACTTCTATTTCGACGCGCTGCTGCCGGTCCTGCCAATGTGATTGATGATCTGGCGGCCACGGCTTCTGTCATCGCGCATGCTTCGGAACTGGGCATCTCCAATGTGATCGGAGCATCCCTTGGATTCTTCAATGTGGATGCTGCAGTATTGATGTGCGACTTCGTTAATTTCCTGCCGTGTGACAAGGTCGTACTGGAAATTCTGGAGACGGTAGAAGTCACGCCCGAACTGGTGGCGCGCGTGGCTGAACTGGCGGGGCAGGGTTTTACCTTCGCACTCGATGACGTGATTTCGCATTCGGAGTCGCTGCAAAAATTATTGCCGCTGGTGAAAATCATCAAGATTGATATCACCGGTATGAGCAAGGATGAAATGGCCAAACTGGTCAGTCATTTTGGCAAATCCGGCAAGCTCCTGCTGGCAGAAAAAGTCGAGACGATAGAGCAGTTCACGGATTGCATGGATCTGGGTTTTCATTATTTCCAGGGTTATTATTTCGCGCGTCCGGTCATTCTTTCGGGTAAAAAACTGGCGCCCTCCCAGCTGGCGATTATGCAATTGTTGAGCTTGATCGTGGCCGATGCGGAAACCACCGAAATTGAGACGGCGATCAAGAAAGATGCCTCGCTGGTATTGACGCTCTTGCGTCTGACCAATACCCCGGCCATGGGAATTACGCAGCGTATCGATTCGCTGGGGCAGGCATTGACGGTGCTGGGTCGCCGCCAATTGCAGCGCTGGTTGCAGATCATTCTGTACGCAGAACATCATAAAGGTAGTCATTTCGCCTCGCCTTTGTTGCAACTGGCAACCACGCGCGGCAAATTGCTGGAGCTGATCACGGAAACGCTCAAGCCGAATGACCGCGCCATGGCAGATACCGCGTTCACTGTCGGCATCATGTCGCTGATGGATACCTTGTTCGGCCAATCGATGAATGAGATTCTGTCCCAGGTTGCGGTGGTGGATGATGTCAGCGATGCCTTGCTCTATCGCAGAGGCTACTACGGGGATTTGCTCAAGCTTGCCGAATATATAGAGCGCATCGACAAAACCGGTACCTTGCTGCTGCCCACACTGAAGAAACTTAATCTATCCATCGAAGATCTTTACGCCTTGCAGATAACGGCATTCGACTGGAGCAACAATGTCTCGGGCATAAAGTAAACGCGCTCAGCGTATTAGGCGGCACCCAGATGCTGCCTTCGGTATTCCCATAGATCGTCCTCACACATTCTCCAGGCTTACCTTCCAAATGCCGCTTGCGGTACGGAATGTTCGCTGCAAACGTCTGCGGTGCTTGACGTTAAAATAGGCCATGATGAATCAAGCAACGATCCCGGATAACGACGATGAAGAAGATGGCGGTGCGCCGCCTATTCCTGTTGGCGCCAAGAATTACATGACGCCGCAGGGACACCTGCGCATGAAAAATGAATTGCTGAAATTGATCGATGTGGACCGTCCCGAGGTCGTGCAAATTGTCTCCTGGGCGGCCTCAAATGGCGATCGCTCGGAGAATGGCGATTACATCTACGGCAAGCGACGCTTGCGGCAGATCGATGGACGCATCCGCTTCCTGACCAAGCGGCTTGATCTGGCTGAAGTGGTCGATCCTGCCGTGCATTATGGCAGTGACCAAATTTTTTTCGGCGCGACGGTGCGCTATGAAACCCAATCCGGCGAAGAACATACGGTCACGATATTAGGTATTGACGAGCTGGATCCCTTGAACGGAAAAATCAGCTGGATTTCGCCGGTTGCACGTGCATTGACGAAAGCGCGTGAGGGCGATTCAGTTACCTTGAAAACGCCGGGCGGGATTGAAGAATTACTGATTCTGGAAGTTACTTATCCGGCACCGGCTGTTTAATCTCAAAACAGATTTCAACTGCGGTTGTGATAGGAGCATTCCAGAAGCTCGGATAGCGCAGACGGTTTAAGAACCGCCCTTATGGCGCAGCAGGCGCGTGACACCAGGAATGGCACGCAGATTGCGCATCACGCGTGCAAGGTGAACGCGATCTTCGATTTGTACCGTGAAGTGCAGATAGGTAATCGAGTGTTCTTTATCTTCATCCATGCCGACGTGCGTGATGTTGGAATCGGATTCGCTGATTTCCGCTGCAATGCGCGCCAGAATACCTTTTTCATTACGTGCCAGAAGCGTGATATTGCAATCGAAGCGGCGATCAATGTCGGCGCCCCATGTGACGTCAATCCAGCGATCAGGTTCTTTGGAACGCTGTCTTCGTGCGATGTCGCATTCAATATTGTGTATGGTCAAACTTTGATCACGTTTCATCTGGCCGATAATTGAATCGCCAGGAATCGGTTGGCAGCAAGGCGCCAATTGAACGGAAACACCTTCGCTGCCATAGATAACGACGGGATCGATTTTCTTTGGCACGACTTCGCCATTGACATCGATTTGCGGCATCTCCAGCGATTGCTCATTTTCCATCATGCCAAGGATGTGGCGCGCCACCAAGGCGGCCATGCGTTTGCCGACGCCGATATCAGCGTAGAGATCATCTAGCGATTTGGCGCTGCTCTCATTGAGCAAACGCTCGGTGACGGCAGTCGGTAAATCAGTATGCAGATTCAGTGCAGCCAGCGCCTGTGACAGCAGCTTGCGGCCCAGTTCTATCGACTCGGTCAGATTGATGGTGCGCAGGTGATGGCGTATTGCCGAGCGCGCCTTGCCGGTACGGACAAAACTCAGCCAGTTTGGATTCGGACGCGAACTAGGCGAGGTGATGATTTCCACGATGTCGCCGTTACGCAATTCCGTGCGCAAAGGCACTTGTTCCAGATTGATCTTGACCGCTATCGTCTGATCGCCGACATCGGTGTGAATGGTGTACGCAAAATCGAGTGCGGTCGCGCCGCGCGGCAGGGCGATGATTTTCGATTTCGGTGTAAAAACGTAAACCGAATCAGGGAACAGGTCGACTTTGACGTGTTCCAGGAATTCAGCCGAATCACCGGTTTGTTTTTGGATGTCGAGCAAGGATTGCAGCCATGCATGCGTACGCTGCTGCAGATCGTTCAGGCTGCCTTCATCATCCTTGTACAACCAGTGTGCGGCGACGCCGGACTCGGCAACGCGATGCATGTCTTGTGTGCGTATCTGGAACTCGACCGGTGTGCCGTAAGGGCCGATCAAGGTCGTATGCAGTGATTGATAGCCGTTCAGCTTGGGAATCGCAATGTAATCCTTGAACTTGCCTGGCATGGGCTTGAACAATGCGTGCAGCGTACCCAATGCAACATAGCAATTCGCGAAGCTGTCGACGACGACCCGGAAGCCATAGACGTCCAGCACCTGCGAAAAACTGAGGCGTTTGTTAAGCATCTTGGAATAGATGCCGTACAGAGTTTTTTCCCGGCCGTAGACTTGCGCCGGAATGCCGGTTGCCGTCAGCGTGTTATTGACGGATTCGAGAATCTTGCTGACGACTTCGCGGCGATTGCCGCGTGCTGCCTTGACTGCTTTGCCCAGCGTTTTATAACGCATCGGATACAGATGCGAAAACGACAGGTCTTGCAGTTCACGATAAATATTGTTGAGGCCCAGTCTATGCGCAATCGGCACATAGACTTCCATCGTTTCGCGCGCGATGCGGCGTTTCTTGATGGTGGACATCGAGCCCAGTGTACGCATATTGTGCAGGCGGTCGGCCAGCTTGACCAGAATCACGCGTACATCGCGCGCCATCGCCAGCAGCATCTTGCGGAAATTTTCCGCCTGCGCTTCTATCTGGCTTTGGAATTCGATTTTTTCCAGCTTGGACAGGCCGTCAACCAGGTTCGCGACCGGCGCGCCGAAGCGTTCGATCAATTCATCCTTGCGTACGTCCTGATCTTCCATCACGTCATGCAGCAGTGCTGCCATGATCGCCTGGGCATCCAGCTTCCAGTCGGCGCAAATTTCGGCGACAGCGATAGGATGCGAAATATACGGTTCGCCCGACATGCGCATTTGACCAAGATGCGCTTCATCCGAGAAGCGATAGGCTTCCTTGATCTTCTTCAGTTCAGAAGCATTCAGGTATTCAGAGAGCTTGTTGGTCAGTTGCGTAACAGACGCCACGCCGGGAACCGGTGTGGGTGCTGAAGCGGGGGATTTGTTCGTTGTAACTTTTGAGGCCGAGCGGTCGGGAACCGCTCGGTTATTTGGAGCGACGGATAGCGTTGAATCTGCAGGTGTCAGGCTCATTCTGATTGGTTATCAGCCGCATAGCGGTAGCAATAGAGATTAATTAGCTTGGGACTTTTTTCAACATTTCAATGCCGATATGGCCAGCTGCGATTTCGCGCAATGCGATCACAGTTGGTTTATCTTTCGCATCAACCTTAGGTGTGTGACCTTGCAGTAGTTGACGTGCACGATAAGTCGCAGACAAAGTCAGTTGAAAGCGATTTGGAATCTGTTTGAGGCAATCTTCAATGGTAATGCGGGCCATACGTGCTCCTAAAAATACGATATCAGCTTAAATTGGCATGAATGCCCAATTGGGCGAACAGGGATGCGTTCCGAGTTGCTTGCTGCGCGAAGCGACAGCGAGTGGCTTTCACAATCGCGCTCAACTCGGCTAAAGCGACTGTAAACTCTTGATTGATAATAACATATTCGAACTCGGAAGCGTGCGCGATTTCTCCGCCCGCAGCCAGAATACGGCGTGTAATCACGTCGTGATCATCCTGACCACGCTTTTTCAAGCGCTCTTCCAACGCGGCAATAGATGGCGGCAGGATGAAAATGCCGACCGCGTGCGGGAACTGCTTTTTGACCTGCTGCGCGCCTTGCCAGTCGATTTCCAGCAAAACATCGACGCCTGCCGTCATTTGTTCCATCAGGCGGATGCGCGAGGTGCCGTAATAGTTGCCAAATACTTCAGCGGATTCGAGAAATTCGCCCGCCTGTCGGCGTTCAAGAAAATCGTCGACCGAGGTAAAAAAATATTCGCGACCATGTTGATCGTTAGGACGAGGCGGGCGCGTCGTGTATGAAATCGACAACTTCAGCGACGGTTCTTGCTGCAACAATGCATTGACCAGGCTGGATTTTCCCGCGCCCGATGGTGCGACGACTAAAAACAGGCTGCCGGAAGAGGAGGGTTGATCAGACATTGTTATCCCTGAGCTGACTATGAAATTGGTTGATCGGCGACATCAGCGCTGCATCGATATCGCGCTCATGATTTGGCGTTGCCTGCACAATCATGTCGCAGGCAGCCAGATTGTAGCGCTGCCTGAGAACGTTTGGGCTCGCCTTATTCCAGATTCTGGACTTGTTCGCGCATTTGTTCGATGAGCAATTTCATTGCCATCGATGCATCGGACAGTTCCTTGACGGCGGCTTTGGAGCCGACCGTATTGGCTTCACGATTGAGTTCCTGCATCATGAAGTCCAGACGTTTGCCGACCTGGCCACCTTTTTTCAAGATTGTGCGGGTTTCATCCAGATGTGCCGACAGGCGCGTCAATTCTTCCGCGACATCGACGCGGATGCCGTACAAGGTGACTTCCTGGCGAATCCTGTCCAAAGCTTCTTCGCGCGTAATGGTCGGCTGCGCGTTGGCATCGCCGGTCTTTGTCGCCAGGCCCAGTGCTTCTTGCATGCGCTCGGTGGCTTTCTGCTGGAATTGTGCAACGACCTGCGGGATCAGCGGCGTGATGCGCTGGACGATTTCTTCCATGTCACTGACGCGTGTAAGCAACATGGTTTGCAATGCATTGCCTTCGCGGGCGCGGCTTTCTACAAACGCCGTCATTGTGGTTTGCATTGCGGTGGCGACCTCGGCTTGCAAGGTGTCCTGACCGATTTCGGCTTCTTCAATCACGCCCGGCCAGCATAACAATTCACCAACGGATAGGGGTGCTGCTTCGCAAAATTGTTTGCGCAAATCAGCCTGCAATTTTTCCAGCGCGTTGAGCGCGGTGACGTTCAGCGCCTGTGTGGCACCCGCCGCGACCTTACGGCCGAAGCTCAGGCGGCATTCAACCTTGCCGCGTGTGACACGCGCCATGATCGCTTCGCGCAGTGCGGGTTCAAGTGCGCGCAAGTCGTCATTGATGCGAAACTGCAAATCGAGAAAGCGCGAGTTGACGCTTTTGACTTCTATCGTCAAGGTGCCGCTGGCGGTCTCGTGAGTGGTGACCGCGTAACCGGTCATGCTGCAAATGGTCAAAATCAGTTCCTCGTTTTTCTTTACAAAGCGGCGATTTATCCACACAATCCACAACGAACCTCGCGAGCGAATGTTGGCTGCGAGACGAGAGGCAGACAATATTGCCATTCCAATTTTCGCCGTGTTTTATTCAAACGGTACGACCAAGACTACATAGGAAGACATGGCTGCGCAAAACAATGCTCCGTTGCCGGATGGACTGGAAATCGCTGGATATCGCATTGTAAAGAAGATTGCGTCCGGCGGGTTCAGTATCGTCTATCTGGCCTATGATGAAGATGGCAATGCAGTCGCCATCAAGGAATATTTGCCCAGCTCGCTGGCACTGCGTCAGCCGGGCGAACTGGTGCCGGCGATTTCGCCGGAAAACCTGCCGGTCTTCCGTATCGGCCTCAAATGCTTCTTTGAAGAAGGCAGGGCGCTTGCGCGTATCGCGCATCCTAACGTCGTCAGCGTCACCAATTTTTTCCGGGCCAATGAAACCGTCTACATGGTCATGGGCTATGAATCAGGTCGCTCGCTGCAGGATCACATCCTGCGTCGTCGCGACAAGGGCGAGAAACCGCTGGTATCGGAGCGCTTCATCCGCAAGATGTTCAGTCATGTGATGAACGGTTTGCGTGAAGTGCATACCAACAAGCTGTTGCATCTGGATCTGAAGCCGGCAAATATTTATCTACGCGTCGATGGCACGCCTATCCTGCTCGATTTCGGCGCAGCGCGTCAAACGCTGAAGGCAGATATGCCCAAGTTGTACCCGATGTACACTCCTGGTTTTGCGCCGCCAGAACTGTATCTGAAGAACGGTAATCTCGGCCCGTGGACAGATATTTACAGCATAGGCGCGTCCATGTTTGCCTGCATGGTCGGTGCGCCGCCGCAGCCGGCAGATCAGCGTAAACTGAACGACAAGATGGATGGGCATTTCAACAAGCTGGAAGGGGTGTATTCCTCTGATTTGATCAAGGTTATACGCTGGAGTCTGATGATCGATCCGCTGGAGCGTCCGCAAAGTGTGTTTGCCTTGCAGAAAGCCTTGCGCGAGCCGATTGTGGAAGATCAAGGCAATGTCAGGTTGCAGCAAGTAACGCGCAAGTTGAAGAGCATCTTTGGCGGTATGAACAAGAAGGCGCTGAACGTCAACACAACCATACAAGAACATACGCGCTGATTCGCGGATTCAGATTTTCGTATCAAGTTTTCGTATTCACTTTATTAATCGCGCTACCTTTTAACTCGATCCGACTATGCGATTTTCCGTCTATCAAGAAAGCCATATTGGCGGTCGCAAGAACAACCAGGACCGCATGGGCTACAGCTTCACGCGCGATGCCTTGTTGTTGCTGGTAGCGGACGGCATGGGTGGCCACATCATGGGCGAAATGGCGGCACAGATTGCGATGCAGACGATTGCTTCGCTATTCCAGGAAAATGCCACGCCGTATGTGAAGAAGCCTGAGCGCTTTCTCGAAGACAGTTTCTTCGCTGCGCATCGCGAGATACACCGCTACCGCGCCATCAATAATCTGCCGGAAACGCCACGCACCACCATCGTTGCCTGCCTGATTCAACACAACAATGCGATGTGGGCGCACTGCGGCGATTCGCGTTTGTACTGGATGCGCGGTGGACAGATTCTGGCGCGTACGCGCGATCATTCGCGTATCGAAACCCTGATTGCACAAGGCAAGGTCGATGCATCCGAACGCGAGACGCATCCGGATCGCAACAAGCTGTTCAATTGCCTCGGTGCACCGAACATGCCTATCGTTGAAATTTCGCGTCGTGCGAGTTTGCAGGCTGGCGACATCATGTTGCTGTGCTCGGACGGTCTGTGGTCAGTCTTGCCAGATCACGAACTGGCGCAACGACTGCACAGCAACACGATCGTACGTGCCGTTCCAGAATTGCTGACGACTGCTACCGGCATCGCCGGCAAAACAGGCGATAATGTCACCGCGTTGGCGATGATGTGGGAAAGCAGTGAAAATCTGCACGGCAATAGCACCATCACCACGCATACCTTGCCGGTCGGCAGTGTCACCACCACGATCCAGGCGCCACGGCACCTCGATCTGGAGAACGCAGACACCTACAACGATTCGGATATCGAAAAAGCGATTGAAGAAATCCGTACCGCCATCGATAAATCATCTCGTATCACTTCCAGGAATTAATGTCTCATGTCGTATGAAAATCGTCCCAGCGGACGCGCCGCTGATGCATTGCGCACCATCAAACTCACCCGCAACTACACCAAGCATGCCGAAGGTTCGGTCTTGATCGAATGCGGCGACACCAAGGTTATTTGTACCGCCAGTATCGAAGATCGCGTACCAGGTTTTTTGAAGGGTAAAGGCCAGGGCTGGCTGACAGCCGAGTACGGCATGCTGCCGCGTTCGACGCACACCCGCATGGATCGCGAAGCCGCACGCGGCAAGCAATCGGGCCGTACACAAGAAATTCAACGCCTGATCGGTCGTTCACTGCGCGCAGCGTTTGACCTGCAGGCATTTGGCGAACGCACTCTGCATCTGGATTGTGACGTGATTCAAGCCGATGGCGGCACACGTACCGCTGCGATTACCGGCACCATGGTTGCAGCCTATGACGCCTTCAGCAAACTGGTCGCACAAAATGTGATTCCGGCGATTCCGCTCAAGCACTTTGTCGCAGCGATTTCGGTCGGCGTATATAAAGGCCAGCCTGTGCTGGATCTGGATTACGCAGAAGATTCGGATTGCGATACCGACATGAACATCGTCATGACCGACGCCGGTCACTTCATAGAAGTACAGGGCACGGCTGAAGGTGCAGCCTTCGATCGCGCGACGATGGACCGCTTGCTGGATCTGGCACAAGACGGCATCCGCGACCTGATCGTGATGCAGAAACAGGCTTTGGCGATTGCTGCGTAAAATAGGCAAATCGATAGAGCCACGTCAGACCGCAAGCTTGTTCTAATGTAATCGCCAAGGTTTGTTGCCTTGCTTAACCCGGCTGCTGTTGAAGCCGGGTTTTTATATTGTTTTATATCGTGTTAATTTCAGATTGATCAGATTTCATGTCGCGCACCCTTATCCTCGCCTCCAATAACGCCGGTAAATTGAAAGAATTCAGCGCACTGCTTGCGCCTATCAATTTCGATTTGCATACGCAGTCCGAATTCAATGTGCCGGAAGCGGCAGAGCCGCATGTTACCTTCGTCGAGAACGCGATTGCCAAGGCGCGCCATGCCTCACGTCTGACCGGCAAACCTGCGCTGGCCGATGATTCCGGCGTTTGCGTCAATGCATTGGGCGGCGCGCCCGGCGTGTATTCCGCACGCTATGCAGGTGAACCGAAATCCGATCAGCGCAATAATGAAAAACTGATCGCCGATCTCGCTGCGCACGCAGATAAATCCGCTTACTACTATTGCGTACTGGTCTTTGTGCGCCACGCCGATGATCCACAACCAGTGATCGCCGATGGCCGCTGGAATGGTGAAATGATTGTCGCGCCTCGCGGGCAGGGCGGCTTCGGCTACGATCCGCATTTCTGGATTCCTGAACTGCAAAAGACTGCAGCCGAATTAAGCTCGGAAGAAAAAAATCGCCTGTCGCACCGCGGCCAGGCACTGCGGGCATTGATCGAGAAGTTGCGATGATTCCAATCAAACCGATCAGCAACGACGCGGCTTTCAATCTGGATAATTCCCGGCCCGCGCGTGCAGCCACTGCTTATCTGCAGCCGGGTGCACTGAACCTGACGGCGTTGCCGCCGCTATCGCTATATGTGCATTTTCCGTGGTGTGTGAAGAAATGCCCATACTGCGATTTCAATTCGCATGAAGCGACGGGTGGCTTTCCTGAAGACGAATATTTGTCCGCGCTACGTGCCGATCTCGAGCAGGCGTTACCGCTGATCTGGGGCCGCAAGATTTATACGATCTTCATTGGGGGCGGCACGCCAAGTTTATTGTCGGCCAGGGGCCTGGATCGCCTACTGTCCGATATACGCACCTTGCTGCCTCTGGATGGTGCGGTCGAGATCACGATGGAAGCCAATCCCGGTACTTTTGAAGCGGAAAAATTCAAGTCCTATCGCAGCAGCGGTATCAATCGCCTGTCGATCGGGATTCAGAGTTTCAATGCCGAACATCTGGAAGCCTTGGGACGTATCCACGATGGCGATGAGGCGCGCCGTGCGGTCGATATTGCAATGGCGAATTTCGATAATTTCAACCTCGACCTGATGTATGCATTGCCGTCGCAAACACTCGCAGAAGCGCGGCAGGATGTGCAGACTGCCATCGCATTTGCGCCGCCGCATCTGTCGCTCTATCACCTGACGATGGAGCCGAATACCGTCTTCGCCAAATATCCACCGACGGTGCCGGACGACGACGCCAGTGCCGACATGCAAGACATGATCGCGGAAGAAACGACTTCGGCTGGCTATCAGCATTACGAGGTTTCTGCCTATGCGCAGCCAAAGCACCAAGCGCGTCATAACCTCAATTACTGGGAGTTTGGCGATTATCTCGGCATAGGTGCCGGAGCACACACCAAATTATCGTTCCCGCATCGCGTGATGCGACAGGCGCGTTACAAGCAGCCGAAATCCTATATGGAGCAGATGCGGCTGGGTAATCCGATACAGGAAGAAATAGAAATCGGCCGATCCGAACTTGGTTTTGAATTCATGCTCAACGCCATGCGTTTGACGAACGGCGTGGAAGTAAATCTGTTTGCCGAACGCACAGGTATGCCCTTGAACGCAATCGAGCGCGCCCTGAACGATGCCGAAGCCAAAGGCTTGCTGTACCGCGACTACAAGACGATCAAGCCGACCGAACTCGGCCAGCGCTTCCTGAATGACCTGCAACAAATGTTTTTAGCCGAATAGTCAATAATTTATCGGCCGGCAGTCGGCATTCCCGCGAGACTTAGGTATAATGCGACCTCTTGGAAGTTGATGAAAATGGTCGCCGATAGCTTGCACACTCTGTGCAACAAGGTTGGAATCGGACCGATACAGTTCATCTGTCTATATCCAAAAGGAAGTGTGGCCGAGTGGTTGAAGGCACCAGTCTTGAAAACTGGCGACGGTTTATCCCGTTCGTGAGTTCGAATCTCACCGCTTCCGCCATAATCCCGCAAACCGTAACCCAGCTTCATGTGCCGTTAAGCATAAAGTGGCCAAGTGGCCAGCTTATGCTTTATTCCACGATAGGCCACATTTTGCTTTATTCAAAAAACGTGCTACCGACTCGCGACATTTTGCTGAATCAAAAGCTTTAGACGTAAAAAAAACCGACCACAAAATTGGGTCGGTTATGTTCGTGTAAAGAATAGCTAGGCTACAAGTTCGCTTTTCGAGAGGGACTCCGATTGCTGAAGATGTTCTTGAACCTCTTTCAAAACATTCAACAGATTCGGCACTGAAGATAAAACTTCTTCAGGTACTCGTTTTAAGATTTCTCTACGAGTGACGGTTTTTCCTTCTCCCCATATTTCAAGACAGGCGTATTCCAGATAGGGCCATGCCGCAACCACTTTCGCTTCCTGCTTTCGTTTTAAGTGGTCTTTCCAGCGCTCGCCTAATTGGCGCGTAGTTTTGTTGGCGCGTAGGTACAACTGTCTAGCTTCCATGTCTAACCGTCGCGCCGCCTCCAGCACGCTGATTGGTGTTGGCAGCGATAAGAAGGCTACAAGATTTTCCTCAATGCTGGTCCAGTCAATCGTACGCGGGGCATTACGTAGTGTTTGGCTTGATGAAAGTTCGAATGCCAATTGTTCATCTAAGGCTGGAGGCTGCCATTGCGAAAGCTCACCACTAAGCAAGTTCTTGAGACTTACACCGTAATGCGCAGCAATTTTTAAGCTAATTTCCAAGCTAGGGGTTCCTCCCTCTTTTAACCAGTGGTGCACCGTACTTTTTGCGATTCCAATACGTCGAGAAAAAGGTGCAGCCTTACCACCGTGCGCCGTACTCACAATTTGTGTAATTGCCCCGATAAACTGACTTCTGTTGGATGTAATTGCTAAGTTATCTTGCGATGCTAACAACTCACCTATTTGTCGTGCCTTCCATAGCGACGCTGGCTCTACTTCTTGCGATTTTTCAGACTTCGTTGTCTCTCCCAAAAAGCCACCGCAGTGCGTACACCATCCTGGTACAACTACCGCTGCAGCGTGACGGACATTATTTTTTCCGCAGCTTGGGCAGTCGCAACTCAATGGCTTTCGATGTATGGGGCAACAAGTCACCTCAGTTGACTCCCAAGCTAACCGGAAATATGGTTGGCGCCCGCAGGCGACATCTTCTGTAAAGCAATCACTACAAAATTGTCCGCGTTTAAAGATGGACAGTCCGTTCTGAGATATGACTTCTCGCCATGGCAGGAAGGTCAAGTTATCCAGATTCTGCACCGACGTCAGTGCCGATAACGCTGCGGACCAAGTCAGTGCAGATTCCCGAATTCCCGCAATCTGCCGCTCATGCCAATCAAAATTGGCAGCAACCGAATGTCCAAAATGTTGTGCAATCGTTCGCGACAGAATCAATGTCGAGACACTGTGAGATACCGCAAGTCGACAAAAGTAGCTCAACAGACTTTCGACATCGGCTGTACCCACACCAAACGGAATCAAGGCGTGCAAGGTTGAACGTGGGTTGGTAAGCGGCCGATTCATGCGACGCTCCGGGTTTGGCGGGCAACAGGTTTGTTCTGCGCGCGCGGCATTGTTCTCGTCAGTCCTGGATTGATTGCGGATTCACCGTCAATAATTTCTTCTAGAATTTGCTTACGCTGCGCTTCGGTAAGAAGAGCACGACGCAGGGCATCGACCGTCCATCGCTTATCTTGCTGGGCTATGCGGAAGGTTATCCCACGTATGAAGTCATTTCCGTTGGTGAGATTACTGAAATTATCGAGCACCGAAAGATGGAGCCAATCTTTTATGTCAAAGATGATTACAAAGTTAAGGTCGGCGCCAGTTTTGGGAAGACAATAAATGAGTAAAGCAACTTATGATCTAGAGCTCGCACTAACTGATCCATCCAAATTAACAGATTCTTTGATGGCGACACTACGCACAAAATTTGTGTTGGAAGATAGATCTGAACAAGGATGGGGACTAGTCCTGAGGCTTCAAAAAACGGAAGAAAACTCATTGGCTGCACTGGCAGAAAACTTTGTATCGGCCGCAATAAAATTTAAATCCGCTATTAAAAATTCAAAACCAATATTAAGAGTGGCTGCGTTTAACTCCAATGCCACATGCACATTGTTGTTTAAGGATATTGAATCGCTTGCCGAATTAGGTGTGCAGCTCGAAGTTTCTGTTTATCCAACAGATAATTAGCCATACTAGAATTACTCGAACAAAGCGAGAACTCGGAATGATTTACGTTGTTACGATAATACTGGTGGTGATTATGGCTTTGAACGTTAAAGCCACTGTGCACGTTGTACGTGACAAACTATCTGAACCGAAGCAACGATTCATCCAAATAAGCTTGGTTTGGCTGCTTCCAATTGCTGGCGCTTTCATGGTGTTTGCAGTGCATCGGCCGGAGGAAAAACACTCAGGTAAATATTCACACGAACCTGAAAACAATGTTGATCCCGCACATTTCGTCGAGCGCGATTCGTGAACATCAACAATTATTTTTACAAAAATATTTGAAATTGAATGTCCGCTTTGGGTCGTAAGCTGTCAGTCCGCTATCGAATAATACCAGTCGTTCATGAAAATCTGTTTTAGTAGGAGGACCATGACAATTTTTTTTCGTAATTTTCCACGTCCACCGAAGATGGGGCGTGATTCGTATCGTAGGTATCGATTTCGCCTCATGGCCATCGTTTTTATTTGGCTCGCAATCGTCGCTGTCTTGGCCTTATTTTGGACTTCGATTCCCGAGCTCGTAAAGTTACTCTTGGGTGTATTCGGATATTTCTTCTATCCCGGGATTGACGCAATTGAACAAATCTTCGTTCCATTTGAACGTTACGAAAAGGAAGGGCTTTGACGAATGGAGCATGGTATTCGAATCGTCAGAAAAATAGCGGCATTCACTTGTTCGCATTCGAGAATCGTTAGCGTCGGCATGGGGTCGGAAGCGGACATTCAATATCGCCAGCCATATTTATGGGGTATTCACCAGTAAGCCAGTCGGCAATACTTCACATTTCCAAATAGAACCTAGTTAGATGAAATTGACTTTGCTTGACCCATACGATTTGCGCCACCGCGTACGAGCGTTAACGCGTATGCCTCTATCGATATCGGCGGACAAAAAAATACCCGCCTCATGGACGGGTTAAGGGAAGGACGTACCCGAATCAAGGGCACTAACTGCATTAGAGCAAAGTTATCATTTAATTTGTATCCCATAAGTTTGGGAGAGGCGTAAAAATACCCGCAATAAGCGGGTATTTTTACGTCTGAATTCACGTTAGCTTGATACCGGTGGCGTTCCCGGCAGGTTAGGCGTACTAAGCGGCGTGCCGCCTATTGCCGGCGCAGTGCTCAACATCATGGTGTTCGGTTTGGAGATAGGCATATCCGCAGCGCGCAATCGTTTGAGCAAGTCGAATAGCAGCGTGCTGCGCACGCCGTATGCAAGGCGCGGCGAGGAGGCGAAGCCGGTGGCGTTGAACATCAGGTAGCCGTTGTCTATGCCGTCCAACTGTACATTGGGCTCAGGCGTGGCGAGGATATCGTTGTTGTCGATAAATGTTTGTAGTATCAACGCGCGTGCTTGTTCCGCATCGATATCCAGCGGCAGCGGCAGTTTGATTTGCACCAGGCCCAGCGGGCTGGCGTGGGTCACATTGCGGACCGTCTTGGTGATGAACTCGGAGTTCGGCACAATCACCGTAGAACGGTCGCCCATCTGGATTTCCGTCGCGCGCACATTGATGCGACGTATATCGCCTTCGACGCCGCCCAGCGATACCCAATCGCCGACCTTGACCGGACGCTCCGCCAGCAGGATCAAGCCGGACACAAAATTCTGCACGACCGCTTGCAGGCCGAAACCTATGCCTACCGACAACGCGCTCGCAACCCATGCGATGCGTTCCAGGCCTATGCCTAGTGCTGAAAGCGCCAGCGCCACGGCGATGACGCCGCCGGCATAACCGAATAAGGTCGCGGCAGAAACCTGCATGCCGCTATCGAGTTTGGTGGTTGGCAGGTAGCGGGTTTCCAGCCAATGCTTGAGTAGGCGAAGGCCGAAAAAGCTGAATACCATCACCATCATGGCTTGTATGACTGAGCCTGGCCGGATCAGAATTTCACCGATGGCCAGACCGTCGTCGAGTTGGCTGATGCGATGGATGAGTTCTGCCGGGCCTTCGCCAAACGGTGCGAGCAGCAGCATGATTGCCAGCAGCACGACGACGACACGGCCCACGCCGGAGAGCAGCACTGCGGCTTGATCACGCGCCTGTGGTGTGGCTAGCACCGGATTTTTCTGATTAGGATCAGGTTCGGTTGATGACAACAGCATGCAGACATCGTCCACCAGTACTGCGAACAAATAAGTGCCGCTGACGATTACAAGTATCCAACTCACCTGCTTGGTGACAAAGCTGCCGAAGGCGACATAACCGACCAGCAGGCTGATGGCGCTGGTGGCCAGTGCCAGCCACAGCAGGATTGCCACGACACGCAACCATAGCGGCGTGGGCACGGCATGATCGGGATCTTCAAGTTTGACTTTTTTCCAGACTCGACTGGCGCGACGCAGTCCGAATGCAATGGTCGCGCCCAGCAGCAGCGCAACGATGCAGTTGATGGCGACGGCGGTCGACAGGCCGGTGTTGATAACAGTGGATAGACTCTCGGCCAGCCATACCAGCACCATGATGCTGGCAAAAGCGGCAGGAAAATGCCGCATACGGTGCGCCACACGGTCATGCAAAGGCAGCAGGCGCCAGGATGGCCGACCCGGCGAAAGCAATGCATAACCGAGCCCTGCAACAAAGCCGCCGAAGCAGATGGCACCGATGCTATTGCCGAGGAAGGCGGAAGTTTTTTCGGACAGCACGCTGTTCCAGCGCAGTCCAAGCTTGAGTAGCTCGGCAATCAAAAATGGCGTGGCGACAGAAAGTAAAGTCAGCGTCAGCGCATGCACGGAACGACGCAGGCGACCGTGCGGTACGCGGGTCGACGTCAACTTCATCAAATAGCGTCCGGCCCAAATACGTAACAGCAGGAAGGTCAGCATGCCAGCCAGTAAAGCGGACCAAACTATGGACGGTGTGCTGCTTGCGGCACTGCCTATTTCACTCATAAGCGCGCGCAGGCGCCGTGCGTTTTGCGGAAACTCTGCTTGCAGCTGGAGCCAGAACGGCGCGGCCAGGATCGAGGCACTCCGTTCCCCCAAGCGTGCCTGCAATTGCGCGCGGCGCACTGTGGTTACCTGTTCGGAAAGCTGGTCCGCTTCAACTATCAGCAGACGTGCCAGTTTGACTTGTGCATCGAGCGCGCTATTGTCCCGGTTCAGTTGAGAACGCTGGGCAACGACATCGGCAGTTTCTTTGACGCCTGTTGCAGGCGTTCCTAATTCCGCCAACCGTGCCTGCACACTCGTCAATTGCGGTGTTAGTTCCTTCGCAATGTTGTCGGCTTCGGTACTTGCTGCCAGTGCGTCCGTTTTCATCTGCGATAGCGTGGCGTCATCGAGTTCTGCCTTGCCTTCGATTGTTTCCTGTATCTGCGTGATCTGCTTGCGCAAACCGTCAAGTTTCTGGTCGACCGCCACCGCCTTGTCATCCTGTGCCTGAGCTTGTCCGGCAGAAAGCAGCAAGGGGAGCGACACCAGCAGCGTTGCAATAAGGTGATTGAAGTTCGTGCGCTTGAAGGAAATCAGCAAAGCGGCACAGCAAGAATAGAAATGCAAGGCGGGGGACAGGGAATACATGCAGGCCGATCTAACAGTGAAATTCAATTGTGAAACAAGGTATGGCGACCTAAAACGGCAGCAGCGCTGCGGCCAACACCATCAGCATGCCGATCAATGAGATCAGCCAGGTCAGGGTGCGCAACACGGGAACGCCGGCAGCATACAAGGGCACATATACGATACGAGCCAGAAAATAAATCCAGGCACCATAGAAAGACAGCGCGCTTTCGCGACCGGCGATCGCGACGATCAGTACCGCACCCATGAACAAGGGCAATGTTTCATACAGGTTTTTCTGCGCACGTTGCATGCGGCCCGTCAGCTTGCCTACCGGAGGGCCGCTATCATCACGCGGACCGGTATTGTAAGCGCCGCCGGTTTCGCGCGTGCGGAGAATTGAAGCCAGCATGATTTGTACTATGGCTAGGACCAAGGTGCAGGCAAGTAAATACAATTCAGTTGTCATGATTGCGCGATCAAGGAGTGAGGTGAATGATTCGACCTGATGGATCATCAGAACGTTCTTTGTTGCCTATGAGCATACCTGCAGGTAGGGTTAGTAGGGATGAATTTAGAATATTGCGCTCGTGACTACTTACGCGCTTGAGTCCAGCTTTTCAGGGCCACAGGGCAACTTGCTGGTCTTTGATGGCATCGCCTTGCGATACAGGCACGCTATAGATTTTTATATGCGGCTTATTTACTTCCGTATATCCGACAGAAGTCGGCACGTTGTCTGACTTACATTGAATTCAGTTTGGCATAAGCTAAATTAAACCAATAAGGAGTTCATCATGCCGAACAAACATATTTCGCAGTCCATTCTTCCACCTCCATTAGATGCAGTTGAAGCTGTTGATGTTGGAGAAATATCGAATGCCTATGTCAGCGATGCCGAGCGGCAAGCCGTGCATGAAGTTTACGAACGAGGTAACGAAGCTGCTGCAGAAAAAAACGAACCGCTTTTCGATAATCGAACTGGTTTTGAGACGGTTCCCAAGCAGACTGTGAATAAAGCGCGTTCTACTGACAGTATTCCGCCGTCGGCCGAATCACTTGGCGATGGCTTGAATAACCCATCCGCGACGGCACCGGTTATTCCAGCTTCAGGGCTGCAGGGGTCCGACTCGGCCGACAGAAAGAATGATTCTGCCGTGGCCCCGGAAAAGTCCAAGAACGAAGCACTACGCGGTTTTCACGGTGGCTAGATTCCAGGATTGAGCATTTAAACACCGCTCGAAAAAAGCTCCTTGCCGCAATGGCAAGGAGCTTTTTTCTTGGAAAACCCCGCGCCGTTGCCGAGCCAGAGGGGGTATGTTGATAACGGTAGAGTTATCCCCGGAATATGTGGACAGTCCTGTGGATAACCGTTGCGCTAGTGAGTTAAGTACTTGAAGTGGAAGGTTTTTTCATTCCTGCAAAATTTTCCTGCGCAGGGGAAAAGATAAGACTACCTGTAGTCTTACAGACGAATGTCGGTTTGTCTGATTGGTGTCCTTGCTTCTGTTGTTTAGTATCAAACTCATGACTATTCAACAATAAAGGAGAATTCCATGGCTAAGCAAGATAATTCATCGTCTGATAAAACCATTCACGTTGTCGACAAAAAGAAGGCGCAGGACGAGCAAGCAGCCGTGCGTGACAACAAAGAGGCTCCGGTCAAAGCGCTGGATACCGAATCTGAATTCGCGGTGAATGAACTGCGTGAAGAAAAGCGCGATGCGGAATAAATGAAGTACGGCATGCTTGCGTGCTGTAAATCAATCGACATTTAAAAAGCCCAAAGCAATTTGCTTTGGGCTTTTTTATTTTTCACTTTTTGCCAATTTCCTCATTCGAACTTTTCTCGCTTACGTACATCACAAAGAAGGTTAGTTATATTCACGCTTAAATATATGAGACAAGGAAAAAGCATTGAATCAAACAGGTCGATGCAGTCTGTGAGCAAACAATAGATGGCGTAGTTGTACATCAGAATGAAAAGAATTTAGCGTGCGTCTGAAAAACTGTGTTCAAGTTTTTCTTCTATTTCAATCTAATCAAATTTATAAATTCCAGGCTGAGCCCAGCCTGTCTGGTCTGAATGTTGGTATTGCGCAGCATCGGACGTGGGTATGGTCCGTGCACGACGGCAAGGCAACTATGGATATGAAAATTCCGCGTCGAAAATAGGTGTAGGCTGCAACTGTCTGCATAATTTTAATCAAGGGTGAAGACATCATGAGTCATACCAATCTCGAGCACCATCACGGTTATACCGTCCATGGCACAGGAGAAAAACAAGACAACGGCAAATGGTGCGGCAACTTCCATGTGGCGCAACATGGCGTGCCTGTCATCAGCATCAGTCTGTTGGAAAAGATGTTTGATTCTTCCGAGGATGCAGCCGCCTATGCGTTGCGACAGGGGCGATTGTATATAGACCGGACATTGCTCGATAGTAAATAGGCGTGCCGACTCGCTAACGGCAGCGTTATCTGTCGTGAATATCGCTGCGATTAAAGTATATTTTTTAGACAATCCAATCCGTCTCGGCTGATCAATGGTGTCGGGAGATCTTTTCGGTGGATAAAGTAAATGCCTTGTAAAAATGTTTGGTAAGCATCGCTTAGCCGAGCGAAGTCCAATTGTGGTTCGATTATGAATCACCTATTTCTTTCGTAAGGTGGATGAGGAGTAGCTGACGGTATGCTTGATAGCGGTAGCGACATGGTTCATTTTCTGTCTCACTGCATGTACTGCCTAGGACTGGCGCGACTCATCGCTAGTATCGCTACTTGACGCCATCGGTCTCGATTTTTTATAGTGACTGTTCTCAACACTTCTTCAATTGACCAATCTTTTGCGACTGCAAAATTTTAGATGGTCGGTAATCCCTCGTTATCCAATACAAACGTTGATATTGATGTTCCGATAATTGTCGGCGGGCAGTGTTGCATCAACGTCATCGCAGCTACTTTACTAAGAGACAACTTGTCAATGGTCCTGATTCAGGTTGGCTGAACTTGACAAGGTTTTGTCGGGAAAATGTGGTTTCGCCACACTAAGATCAACTGCATCCCAACTAAGTCAGGCTTGCAGTTCTGGTCGGCGATTGGTCGTTGCGTTGATGATTCCCCAATCGGGAGTAACGGCCTTTCCACTCATGACAAAAGAGGCGATGCCTTAGTGGGTCGCTAGCTTTTCTTTCGATTGATTTCTTTTGCCTGCGGAAAATACCTCCGCTGCGCATCAACATCAGTTCTGTGCAAACGCCATTCGGTACCTGCCTAGTTGTGGAGAGCTGTCACCACCTCCTTCCCGCAACCATATAGATCCACTATGAGCAACCAGCGCACCCCTGATACGTCTTTCCGTACTCTTGTAACCCGTATACCTTTTCGATTTTTCCTTGTCAGCATGGCGGTTTCGTCTGTGCTTTCCGGTTGCGGGGGTGGAGGTGGTGGTGCTGGTGGCGGGGTCCGCCCCCCCTCGGTCAGCGATCTCAGCAACGCTGGCGCGGCGCATGCACGCGGCATTACCGGTACCGGCGTGACGGTCGGGGTAGTCGATAGTGATTTCAATCTCTCCGCTCCCGAGCTTGCGGGGCGTATTACCAAAGACGTGTATACGCCTGCCGGCGGTTTTATAGGTGGCAGCGGAAACGGCAATCCGCATGGAACCGAAGTGGCAGAAGCTTTGGGCGGGACGAACACCGGCATAGCACCCAACGTTCGCATTTACGGTATCGCCGCCGGCATCGGCACCAATGAGGTGATACTCAATTCCGCTATCTATGATCGTCTATACAACAATGGCATACGGATTTTCAATCAGTCCAGTTTTGTCGGCACCATTACCGCTCCCTCCAACAGTGCAACGTATAACAATATTTATCAGCCCTTCGTTTCCAACGGCGGATTGTTCGTCTGGGCGACGGGCAACGACGGTAGTTCGCAGCCGAGCATGACGGCAGCCTTGCCGACGCTGTATCCGAATCTGCAAACCGGCTGGCTTGCAGTTACAGCCGTCAATGCGGTTGGCGGCGCAGAGGGATTTTCCGGCGCGGATAGAGTGCCTGGTGTTATTTCCAGCTATGCCAGCCGCTGTGGCGTCGCCGCCAATTGGTGCTTGGCAGCGCCCGGCGATTTTTTCTCGCCTACTGCCGGCCGCCGCGTGTACGGTACTTCGTTCGCAGTACCTGCAGTGACTGGGGCGCTGGCGCTGGTGCAGCAGGTTTATCCGTGGATGAATGCGGATTTGTTGCGGCAAACGATTTTGTCCACCGCTACCAGCATGGGCGATACGGCGACCTACGGCTGGGGTTTACTGAATGCCGGCAAGGCGGTCGACGGGCCCGCCTTGTTTGCGCAAAGTCTGGCGCTGGGGTCGAATGTGAACGTCAGTTTTGATGGCATGTCGTCGACTTTCGGCAATGACATCGGCGGCGATGCAGGGCTGATCAAAAGCGGTACTGGTACCTTGACCTTATCCGGCAACAATACGTATAGCGGTAGCAGCCGAATCAGTAACGGCACGCTCAACATTACCGGCTCGGTTCGTACTGGTGTGCAAATCGATGCCGCCGGCAATTTGTCCGGTGCCGGTGGCCAGATCGGCGGCAACGTCGCGAACAATGGTCGCCTGAGCAACACCGGTGCAGGCTTGACGATTGGAGGGAATTACACGGGTTCGGCGAATTCGATTCTGGCCAACGATATCAATTCAACGCTGGTGGTGGGCGGCACCGCGACGCTGGGTAATTCGCATCTGGTGGCGACAGTGCCAGCTGGTAGTGGCAACGCCACTAACTATGTCACCGCGCAAGCCAGCAGTATCCCCAAGACGATATTAACCGCGGGTGCTATCGTCAATACTTTCAGCGATGTTGGTTTTCAAACTGTAGGTACCGCTTTTCCGCCGTTGCTGACGGCTAGCGTAACGTACAGGCCCACGGATGTTGATCTGACCATTAGCCGCGTTTCCACTACCGCTGTCGCCACGCAGGCGTTTGCAGGCGATGCGACCCGCTTGAATACCGCTGCCAATGTCGAACAGGCGATGTTGATTGCAGATGCGTCCGCAGCTGACAATCCCAATGGCAACGCCTTGCTGACCAGTGCGGCGGCATTGCAGCAGACCGCTACTATCGCGGCCCTGGGAGATGTACTGGATAGTCTTTCCGGACAGATCCATGCGTCGTCGCAGGCATTGACGTTCCAGCAATCGCAGACGATCAATCGTGCATTGTCCGATCGCATGGCCTGGTTGGGTAATCCAGACAAGGCAGCGACAACAGGATTGTGGGGTGCTGCTTTTGGTACCTCGGGCAAACTGGCGCAAAGTGGTTATGCGACTGGCGACACCGGGATGTGGGGTGGACAGTTCGGCTTCGATACCCGACTCGGCGAACATGCGATCGCTGGCGCGGCATTATCGTATTCCGACAGCGAGGCGAATTTTGACCGTCTAGGCGGCACTGCCAAAGGCCAGAACGTCAGCGCTTCTCTATACGGTCGCTATGCGATACCGACAGCTGATGGCAGTGAAAACAGCAATGCCTATGTGGCTGGTCGGCTTGGTGTGGCGACCGTGTCGAGCACCGTCAATCGTGTGGCGCTGGCCGGGTCTGAAGTCGAAAACCTGCACAGCACACATACCGACCGCATGCTGTCTGCTTATCTCGAAACCGGCTACGCGACGCGCTTATCTGCCAACGCCTTGCTCACGCCATTTGCCGGTATCAGCTATGACCATTTGCGACGCGGTGCGTTTATAGAAAGTGGCGGCAGTTTCGGCTTGGTTGCCGACCGTCAGAATTATCGACAATGGGCCGCTCAGTTTGGTGTGCGTGCCGAGTCCGACGTCAATTGGTTTGCCGGACGCAGTACAGTACAAACCTATGCTGCCTGGCGACATGCGATGAATGACGGTAAGCTGGATTTGCCGGCCGCATTTGCTGCTGCACCCGGTAGCAATTTTACGGTGCAGGGAATTGGACTGGAGCGTAATACTGGTTGGGCTGGCATTGGCATATCTACTGCCATCAACCGTCGAGTGAGTTGGTACGCCAACTACGATGCGCAGTTTGGGCGCGGCGGTTTGCGCAACAATCTATTGTTGCTGGGATTCAGGATCAACCTTGATTGATCGGTTTGATCGGTTTTGGCATTAAGCCGCCGCCTCCCATCACTGGCAGGAAGCAGCGTCTTCGCTCGCTTTTCTTGATTTTCCTGATATGGAGTATATTATATCCATAAATGGAGAATATTATGAGCGCAGCCTACGCTTACCCCAAAAGTCGATTTGAACCAGCCGGGCTGGTTGATCTGAATGCGAAGTCGGAACGCGAACGTCTTTCCAGCTCTGCGCTGAAGGGTTTCTTTCGTCTTGTGGAGGCCTGGAAAATACGTGATGAAGATGCGCGCGAATTGCTGGGCGGGCTGTCTAGCAGCGCTTTTTACGAATGGAAAAAGAATCCTGCGCGTGTGCTTGAGGTGGACCGTATCACGCGTATTTCCTATCTGATCGGCATCTACAAGGCGTTGCACATCTTGTATGGCGACAAGCTGGCCGATGAATGGGTGAGCCTGACCAACAAGAATGTTATTTTTTCCGGTCAAACGCCCCTGGCATTCATGCAGGCAGGCGGCTTGCTCGCGATGCAAACCGTGCGCAAGCTGCTGGATGCACGTCGCGGAGGACTGTAATGGCGGCTGTGCCGGTAATGCCATTGCGTCAGTTCGATACGTGCAGATTGATCCCGTCGCGGTTTGTCGATAAAGAAGATTCGGTGCTGGTGCCGCTTTCTGAAAACGCGGATCATCTGGCCGATATTTTCGACCTGGACAATGCGACTAACCAGCGTCTGCTTGCCGAGCACGGACGCGCGAGCGGAATTGGTGTGGATGAATTGGTATTCGGTGTCCCGAATTTTCGCATCATCAACGCCGCCTACACCTATGCGCGACCGGAGGGCAGTCGTTTCAATAATGACGAACGCGGAGCCTGGTATTGTGCCTTCGATATCGAAACTGCATTAGACGAAATCATCTTCCATAAAACAGTGGAATACTATGAGATCGATCGTTTTGACGACAGCGTGCGTTATCAAAACTTGCTGGCTGATTTCAATAGCGAATTTCACGATCTGCGCGGCTCTCCTCGTCATGAAAAATGTTTGGCACCGGATAGCTATATCGCATCGCAGAAGCTCGCCGCGCAATTGCTGGAACAGGGATCGCTGGGTATTATTTATCCCAGCGTCAGGCATGCAGGCGGCACCAATCTGGCTTGCTTTCGCCCAGCCTTGGTAGGCAATGTAAGACGTGGCACCACCTATGAGTTGACATGGTCGGGCGCACCGCAACCTGAAATTGTCGCTATCAAGAACCAGACACAAAAATCGCAGAAGAGGTAAAGGATAAAGCTTAACCTTCAGGCTTCATCACCTTGGCGACGTTGTCCTTGTTGAGTATGTTTCCCCATGATTCAATGCGATATATCTCGCCGAATTTATGAATCACCATGCCGTATTGTT
The DNA here is from genome assembly GCF_042665175.1 of Herminiimonas aquatilis. Lineage (NCBI taxonomy): Bacteria > Pseudomonadati > Pseudomonadota > Betaproteobacteria > Burkholderiales > Oxalobacteraceae > Herminiimonas > Herminiimonas aquatilis. The sequence goes on along the minus strand of NZ_JBHTCC010000001.1, from coordinate 217,525 downwards.
CGCGCAGTTTCTCGACTTCATCATCTATCGTTGTTTTGTCGATGCCGGTCAAGTCGTCGATGGCGGTGGCGGTAGGGCGCTCAAGTAAATCGATGGCGGATGCAAGCACGAATAAACGCCGCGCATCGTCATGTGGATACTGCGGTACGCCAAACTGATTCTTATGGAATTGCATGGACGTTCCTTTCCATTATTTTCGCTTGTTTGTCGCGCCAAATACCTTGTTGACCCAGGTTTCCTTCGACGTCGATTTTTCCTGGGTCAGGAATTTAGCCTTGAATTCAGCCGCTTTTTTACTTGCAGTGGCACGCGTCATTACTTCCAGGCTAACCAGAATGGCGATGCCGCCCTCAACCCGGCCAAGCGCGCGTTCTTCATTCAGATTATCTTCGGCTTTCTCAGTGCGTGCGATGAGTTGGCTGAACGCTTCACTAATCGCGCCATAGGCACGGTTGGTCATTCCGACCTGCGCAGCATCGGCAATTTCCTTTGCATCCTTCTGATAGTGGTCGAATAAATCCTGCAGGCGTTTTACGTAAGAATTTGACAGCTTCAAGTCTTGGACGATCGCGCTAGCCAGCAAGGCCGCAGACATCTCTGCTTTAACCGCCGTCTTTGGATAGCAGGCAAGCCCATAACCATGCTTGTGCAGACGGGTTACCATGCGTTCGATTGCATTGAACGAATAAATATCGTTGCTCTCTGATATGGAGATTTCGGTTTTAGGCGTGTATGTAATTCTGGCAAGTAACCAGTCATCAAAGCTGGGTGGCAATGCGCCGGATGGCGTTGTGTCCACTGCCTGCTGAAAGCTGCTCAGCAGATTTTGATGTGCGTCGGGAGAAACTGAAATGCTGATTTGCGGCATACCTCGTATTCCATTTCTATCCAATGAATCCTGGGTTTTGCAGACGGTTGTCCTTGCCTATTTCAAGATCGCTCTTGTTGCTTAGAACTGAAAAGGTAGTTATCTATCTCACTATAATACTGACTAAAGTATCTGACAAAGATTCCATTTTCTTTGTACGAACCAGTCTGTATCAGCTATTCCCAGTTTTTTGACAAGCATTTTGGTATGCATAGACGTACGGACCTTGTCGGTGTTGGCATGAAATAATCCGCTGGCTTACGCCATGGAAAAATGAAAGGTACAAGAATGACCCTCAGCTTGATAGAACTCGTGAAAAATATGCCCAAGGCAGAGCTGCATATTCATATTGAAGGGTCGCTCGAGCCCGAATTGATCTTTGCATTGGCACAACGCAATGGCGTCGAGCTGAATTACCCATCAATAGAAGCGCTGCGCGCAGCGTATGCATTTACCAATCTGCAATCATTCCTCGATATCTATTACGCAGGCGCCAGCGTCTTGCTGACCGAACAGGATTTTTATGACATGACCCGGGCGTATTTAGAGCGCGCCCATGCGGATAATATTTTGCACACCGAACTGTTTTTCGATCCGCAAACGCACACTGCGCGCGGTGTGGAGTTTGGCGTGGTGGTGAATGGTATACAGCGCGCTTTGCGGGATGCGCATGCGGAATGGGGCATGACAGGCGGCTTGATCATGTGCTTCCTGCGTCATCTGTCGGAAGAAGAGGCTTTTTTGACTTTGGAGCAAGCCTTGCCTTACCGCGAACACATCCTCGGGATTGGATTGGATTCCTCAGAACGCGGTCATCCACCCGAAAAATTTGCTCGGGTTTTTGCGCGCTGCAAAGAACTGGGTTTTCATCTGGTGGCGCACGCCGGTGAAGAAGGGCCGCCAGCCTATATAGAAACCGCACTGGATTTGTTACAGGTAGAGCGCATTGATCATGGGGTGCGCTGCACAGATGATCCAGTGCTGATGCAGCGCCTGGCTTTGCAGGCAATACCATTGACGGTATGCCCTTTGTCGAATATCAAGTTATGCGTGTTTGAAACAATGGCGCAGCATAATATATTGACCTTGCTGGATGCCGGCTTGGTGGTTACGGTCAATTCCGATGATCCAGCCTATTTTGGCGGCTACATGAATGATAATCTGGTTGCCCTTGTGAAGGCCTTGCCTGTGCAAAGACATCATGCGCGACAACTGGCCCGCAATAGTTTTAATGCAGCCTTTATCGATCACAATCTGAAGCAAAAGTATCTGGCACAGGTAGATGCATTCTTCGCGCAGTGAGCAATAGAGGCCGTCGGTTTTTTGCAGCGTCGGCGGCACATGCGCTTTTAAGCTAGTCTTATGCAGGTTTGCAATTGCAAATCCTGTTTCCTCCTATTGCTGTCTGGCTTGTCGTGCCAAATATTCAGCATGATTTCACGATAAAGCGGGCATATCCAGAAAGCGAATGTCTTGATGTTTGTTCAATCTTTTCGTATGACGCAGCGCGACTGGCGCGCGGGCGAGTTGCGCTTCTTGCTGGTAGCCTTGATTGTCGCGGTTGCCGCGCTGTCGTCGGTCAGTTTTTTTGTCGATCGCATGCGTACCGGTTTGAATCGTGATGCACACCAGATGCTGGGTGCAGATCTGCTGATACGTACAGATGAACAGATCGCGCCCGCATGGAAGGCAGAAGCGCAGAAGCGCGGCTTGCAGCTCGCTGAAACTCTGGTTTTTCCCAGTATGGCAATTGCCGGTGAAGGCGATCAGGCAGTGTCCAAGCTAGCTTCGATCAAGGCGGTCACACCCGGTTACCCATTGCGCGGCAATGTAAAAGTAGCGAACCAGGTGAACGGTGATGGAGTTGCAGCAAAGTCCATTCCCGATGCCGGCACGGTGTGGGTTGACGCCGGTATTCTGACCAGTCTGAATATTGCAGTCGGCAATTCACTCAAGCTTGGCGACAAGATTTTTACGATTGCCAAGGTCATTACCAATGAGCCGGATCGTGGCGCGGGTTTCATGAACTTTGCACCGCGCGTGATGCTGTCGGCCAGTGATGTGGCGGCGACCGGCCTGATACAGCTCGGTTCGCGCATTACTTATCGCCTGCTGGTTGCCGGCAAACCGGCCGATGTCGACAAGTTCGATCAGTGGGTGCAGGACAAAATCGAGACGGACAAATTGAAAGGTGTGCGCACCGAATCACTGGAATCCGGCCAGCCGCAAATGCGCGCAACACTGCAGCGTGCGGAAGAATTCTTGTCGCTGGTTGGCCTGCTGTCGGCCATGTTGGCGGCCGTCGCCGTCGCAATGGCGGCACGCCGCTTCATGTTGCGCCACGTTGATGCATGCGCAATGTTGCGCTGCCTGGGCATGACGCAGAATCAGGTGACATGGCTATATCTGATTGAATTTTTCGTGATTGGTTTAATCGGTAGCGCAATTGGTGCGGCAGTCGGTTTTGCGGCGCATTTTGTATTGATTGAATGGCTGGGTCGCCTGATCACCAGCGATTTGCCGCCGGCATCGATACTGCCTGCGGTGCAGGGCGTGGCAACCGGTTTGCTGTTGTTGATTGGTTTTGCATTGCCACCTATTTTGCAATTGCGCAATGTGCCGCATAACCGCGTGATCCGGCGCGAGCAGGATATGCCGCAACCGATCACGGTCATGACTTATATGCTTGGCCTGGCGACCTTTATCGGCTTGTTGTTATGGCAGGCAGGAAATATCAAGCTGGGCTTGTTGACGGCAGCAGGTTTTGTCGGCGGTCTCGCCGGTTTTGCTTTGATCAGCTGGCTGGCATTGAAGTCGCTGCAATTTTTGCGCGGCACAATCAACAACGCGAGCTGGCGCTTTGCGGTCACTGCGCTGCAGCGCCGTCCTGGCGCGACCATCATACAAGTCGTCGCATTGGCACTCGGCCTGATGGCCTTGCTGCTGTTGACCGTGATTCGCGGTGACCTGGTGGATGCGTGGCGCAGCGCGACGCCGCCGAATGCACCGAATCGGTTTGTCATCAATATTCAACCGGATCAAAAAGCCGAGTTTGAAGCGCGGCTCGCGCAAAACAAGATTGCCGACGCCGATCTATTCCCGATGATACGAGGCCGTTTGCTGGCGATTAACAACGTCGATATCAATGGCGAAAGTTTTGTCGAAGATAGAGCCAAGCGTTTGGTCGATAGAGAATTCAATCTGTCGACAATGTCCAAGCTCCCTGCATCGAATGAAATCACCGCTGGTCGTTGGTTCGACGATAGCAAGCCGGAAGCATCGGTAGAAGCTGGCTTGGCAGAGACACTCAAGCTGAAGATAGGCGATAAATTGAAATTCGAAATTGCTGGTGAAACCGTCGAAGTGCCAATCACCAGTTTGCGCAAACTGGAATGGGGATCGATGAAGGTCAATTTTTTCGTCATCATCAATCCCGCCGCGATGAAGGACATGCCGCAGTCTTGGATCACATCCTTCCATCTGCCAGAAGGCAACACTGTTTTCGAGAATCAGTTGACGCGCGATTATCCCAATCTAACCGTGGTTGATATCGGCAGCGTGGTTAAGCAGATTCAGGATGTGATTGATCAGGTTGTCACTGCGGTCGAGTTTCTGTTCATGTTCACACTGGCGTCGGGTGTGCTGGTCTTGTATGCAGCGCTCGCCAGTTCGCAAGATCAACGTACACGTGAGGCAGGATTGTTGCGTGCGTTAGGCGCGACACGTAAACAGTTATCGCAATCGCAGTGGATAGAATTTGCCTTGGTAGGTGGGCTAGCGGGTTTGTTGGCGGCTGCAGGTGCGACAGCAGTCGGCTGGTCGCTCGCGCATTTCGTCTTCGATTTCGAATGGAAATTCAGCCCGGTCGTTTGGATTGCCGGCTTTGTAGTCGGTGCCGCGTGTGCATTTATCGGCGGTTGGGTTGGCCTGCGCAATGTGTTGAATCAACCGCCTTTGCAAACGCTGCGGGAAGCCTGATTTTATTTAGCCGGCAATTCTTGATGAATTGCCGAGCTTGAATCTAAGATATTTCGTTGACGGTAATCAGAACGCATAGCCGACATTGAAGATCAGGGCGGTATCCATTTTCTTTTTGGTGATTGCGGGTTCATTGTCGTAATCGATATTGAACTGCGTACTTAGATTGAGGCCAGCCGCTATAGGTATGCGTATGCCCATGCGATTGCGCAGCAGTAAGTCGCTGGTATCGCTCAAATTTGCATCTGCATTGAAGTTGTTGAAGTAGACCAGCTTCTTGTTCAGGAATTTTTGTTCATACTTGAAGCCAAATCCCAGCGTCGGAAAAGATCGGTCTTCCGAGACGTTGTAGTCTTCCTTGATGTAATTCACGCTGACTTCGCTGGACAGCTTGGTTACGTCGGTATCGAGTAGCTGTCGACCATAACCGAGTCCACCGCCGCTACGCAAATTGAGATCAGCGAGTTCGTCGCGTTCTGCTTTTGCGTTCACAAACAAGTAGTTTTTGGGATCGAGAAATACATCGTACTGACCTAACAGACGACGATTCGATGTGGTTGTGATGCCGGCTGATGTGGCTTCGTTGAGTTCCCAATTGATCGTGTATCGATCATCAGGATTGCGGGCCACAAATTCGCCGTTGGTATGCACTTGATCGTCATGCGAATTGCCGCGGTTAAAGGCTCCGCCTAGATCGAATTTCCCTGAATATTTTGTGGAATCGTCGACAACTGGCGGATTTAATGCGGCGATGTCCTGGCGAACCAGCGTTTGTGCTTGAGCTGTATCTGTTTTTTCAAGCGCAACTTTGCCGCTCTCATCAACGCTTACTTTTCCAGTCACCATTGCGCCATTGTCCAATTGAACGCGGACACCATCATCCGAAACCAGTTTGGCGACTTTACCCCATGGAATTTTTACTTCACCAAATACGCCAGACTTGAAGGTCAGCACGCCGTCATTTAATTGATGCAGCTCACCGGTAATTTGATCGCCATTGTTGAGGGTAACGACGGCTGCATGTCCATATGTGGATACAAGCAAACTGCTTGCTGAAAATAAAACTAGAAGTGGAATACGGGATTTTTTACGTTGGGTATTTAGGTGCATGGTCAATAACATCGTACTGCTCCAAATGGTGATCGTTGTTTTGTAGAGCAGAGCTTTGGCTCTGAGTTCCCAGATGAGACTAAAACTCTGACGTTAGAGGTCCGGCGAGGGCCTCTGCGCCATTAAAAAAACAGGTGCGATGCGTTATCATGCTGGCTATGACTACTGAAGATAATCAACAACGCACTTTGTACGAGCTTCTAGACGGCGAAACGGGCGTACGCGCGCTGGTCGACCGCTTCTACGATTTGATGGATTTGGAGCCTGCCTTTGCCGGCATACGCGGCATGCATCCGACTACCTTGGAAGGTTCACGCGACAAGCTGTTCTGGTTCTTGTCTGGCTGGACTGGTGGCCCGAACCTTTTTGTAGAACGCTTTGGCCATCCACGCTTGCGCGCACGCCATTTGCCGTATGCGATTGCCAGTGACGAACGTGACCAATGGTTGCGTTGTATGGAAATGGCTATGAACGACGTCGGCATCGTTCCATCGCTTCAAGAACATCTGCAAAAATCGTTTGCAGAAACCGCCGACTGGATGCGCAATACACACGGTTAATAAATTCAAGCAGATGTATCGCACTCTTGCAGATTCCCGATTCGATTTTATTCCCGGACCAACACAACCATGACACAACTGCACTTCTTTAGTTTGCTGCTCGTCGCAGTGTTCATCATTGCGTTACAGATTATCGCCATGCTGCGCAATCGTGCCGTGGATATCGCACCGCAACTGGCAAATTTTCAAAACGAATTGCAACGCCATCAGCAGCAAGGTAGCGAGCGTATCGAGCGCGAGTTGCGTGAGCAGGTGCAGTCGACGGCACAAGCCACACGTCAGGAGCTCGGCAGTAATTTTATGCAGTTCCAGCAGGCACTAGCAGCGCAATTGACCAGTGTGGCGACGCTACAAAACAATCAGATCGATTCATTTGCGCAGCAACTCGCCAAATTAAACGAAGCGAATGCACAGCAGCTGGAAGCCATGCGGCAGGCGATTACTCTGCAGGCACAGACCGGCAGAGAAGAGCAGGCAACAGCGCTCAAGCGCTTCGGCGATACCTTGAATCAGACCTTGACGACACTAACTGAATCCAACGCGCAGCGCATGGCAGAAGTGCGTGCAACGCTGGAAGCCAAGATCAAGGATTTGCAAACGGACAATGGCGCGCGCCTGGAAGAAATGCGCAAGACCGTCGATGAAAAATTGCATGCGACGCTGGAACAACGTCTGGGTGAATCGTTCAAGCTGGTCTCCGATCGCCTGGAAAAAGTGCATCAAGGCCTGGGCGAAATGCAGCAATTGGCAATCGGTGTAGGGGATCTGAAGCGCGTGCTGACCAATGTCAAAACGCGCGGTACCTGGGGCGAAGTGCAGCTTGAGATGCTACTGGAACAAGTGCTGACGCCAGACCAATATGCAAAGAATGTGGAAACCATTCCCGGCAGCGGCGCACGTGTCGAATTCGCGATCAAATTGCCAGGTTCAGACAATGGTAATACGCCAGTCTGGATGCCGATCGATGCAAAATTTCCGAAAGAACAATACGAGCGCTTGGCAGATGCCGCTGATCGCGCCGATGCAGACGGCGTGTTGCAGGCCGGACGCGAGTTAGAAACGGTAGTGCGTAATGAAGCAAAAAAAATCGCGGAGAAATATCTGTCACCGCCATTGACGACTGATTTTGCGATCCTGTTTTTGCCAACTGAAGGTTTGTATGCCGAAGTTATGCGTAGACCTGGTTTGGCTGACGATCTGCAACGCACGCATAGAGTCAGCATCGCTGGCCCATCGACTTTGTCGGCTTTGTTGAACAGCCTGCAAATGGGCTTCCGTACCTTGGCGCTGGAAAAACGTTCGTCAGAAGTCTGGCAAGTCTTGGGTGCAGTCAAAACCGAATTCGGTAAGTTTGGCGATGTGCTGGCAGCGACTAAGGCGACGCTGGAACGCGCTGCCAAGAACATCGAACAGGCCGAGACCAGAAGCCGTCAGATGACGCGCAAACTGAAGTCGGTAGAGGCACTGCCTAGCGAGGCTGCGCAGCAGCTCCTGGGCGTGGATTTGCCTTTGGGCGATTTGCTGGAAGACAAAGAGTAGAAGTTTGTTCGTCGCCAGCAACGTTTTTTAAATCATGATAAATTCACGTCTCACTGATGAAGTGATGCGCTGAATTTTCAACAGGCACATTCATTAGTACGTTCTCGGGGCGGGGTGAGATTCCCCACCGGCGGTAATGACGCAGAGTTTCATTATTTTGTGTTTAGCCCGCGAGCGCTTGTTACAGCTTCAAGCTGATTTCTTCGGCTTGCTTCACAAGGTCAGCAGACTCGGTGTGATCCCGAGGCCGACGGTCATAGTCCGGATGATAGAGAACGGGATGACTCATTATTCACTGACACTTGTGGTCATGTGCGTTTGCTATTCCCGCTTGATATTCACATTGCCCTGTACTTTCATTTGTACACAGGAGCTTTACATGCAACACGCTATCGATATCAAAACAAAATCCGCAACACGTCGTATCGCTTTTATTCAAGCCAGTTGGCACAAGGAAATCGTCGACCAATGCCGTATCGCCTTCGTGGCAGAAATGGCTACGCGCGGTTATTCAGAAGATGTGATGGACTTCTTTGAAGTTGCTGGCGCATTCGAAATTCCATTGCACGCCAAACTGCTGGCCAAGAGTGGCCGTTATGCTGCGGTCGTCGGCACCGGACTGGTGGTCGATGGCGGCGTCTATCGCCACGAATTCGTATCCCAGGCTGTCATCAGTGGCTTGATGCAAGTCCAACTGGAAACTGAAGTGCCAGTCATTTCAGCTGTACTGACACCGCATCATTTCCATTCGCACGATGAGCATCAAGGCTTTTTCTACGATCACTTTTTGGTCAAGGGGAAAGAAGCCGCGCACGCATGTGCCGACACCATTAAACGTCTGCAACAAATTGATTCGATTACACAGGATCGTATAGCGGCATAAGTTCTTATTAGACCTTGCTTAGGCAAGGTTTTCAAGAAGGGCATCAGCATTACAAAACGTGTGAGAGTTGGAAAATAAAAAAAGGGAGCCTAGGCTCCCTTTTTTGTAACTGTTCATCCTGCGTTGGCAGGATGAACAAGTCTTAGCGCTTCGTTTCCATCTGAACCAAAGGCTCAGACGATTGCGGAGGCAATGGCTTGCGTTCACGTGGTACACGCGCTGGCGCTACATACTTCGCAGCTTCTTCCTGTGCGGCACGCAGCTTTTCAGGGTTGGTTGCCGCCAAGACCAAACCGGCATTGCGCAGTACTTCGCTCAAGTCTTCGACTTTGCTTGGTGCTGCTGGTGCAGGTGTTGGGGTGACTGCGACTGGTGCTGCAGCAACGACAGGTGCTGGCTGAGGGGCAGGCGCAACCGGAGCTGCTTGAACCACTGGCGTTTCGACAACTGGAGTTGCTTCAACGACAGGTGCTGCAACAGCCACAGGCTCTGGAGCCGGGATAGGAGCAGTGACAGCTGGCGCTACAACTTCTGGAACAGCAGCAGGAGTAACAACCGGGCTAGGCTCAACCCGACGCGCAACTTCTTGCGGCGCAACTGGGGCAGCGATTGCAGAGGTCAGCGGACTCGCCGATGCTTCGACTGCTTCACTGATTTCAGCTACACGCACAAACGTTTCATGCCTTGGTGTATTGACGATAGTCGATGCCATTTCCGCTGCGCTGACATGCGCAGTGGCTGGTGTTTGTGCAGCTTCGTCCCGCAAGGTTTCTTCTTGCAGTGCAACTACGCCATCTTCATTGCTTTCGTTTTCCGTACCTGATTCGGTGCTGTCACGATCACGGCGATTGCGGTTACGGCCGCCACGACGACGACGGCGACGCGGTTGCTCTTCGCCGTCGATGGTTTCAACAGGAATACCATTTGCGTCGAGCACGACTGCAGTGTTGCCATTCGCTTCTGTCGTTGCTTGCGGTGCAGTTTTGTTTGGCGAAGCACTTACAACTGGAACGCCTTGCAGCAACACAGGATCTTCTGCAATCACGTCTTTGCGATCTTCACGTGGCGGACGCGGTGTGCGTTCACGACGACCTTCGTTGCGCGTTTCATTACCCTCACGTGGTTCACGCGGCTCGCGTGGCTCACGAGGTGGGCGTGGTGGACGTGCAGTTTGTGTTTCGAGCGCTGCCGGTGCGGGCTTGGCAGCAGCTTCTTCACCTTCGCCACGGTCACGACCACCACGGCCGCCACGACTGCGATTGCGTTGATTTCGACCATTTGAATTACGCTCGCCACGTTCGCGATTGCGTGGATTCTTTTCTTCCTGCGCAGGTTGTGCGGAAACTGCTTTCGCCGGTTCCGTTTCTCCGCTGAAAAATGCCATCAGTTTCTGGAAGAAGCCTTTTTCAGCCGGGGCTGCTTTTACAGCCTCGACAATTTTGCGTTCCACGATAGGCGCTGGTTGGTCAGGTGTAATACCTTTGACCATTGCTTCCTGGCGTGGTTTGACATCTTCCTTCTGACGCTTGCCGTAACTGATATCGGTGTCGGCTTCTTCGGTCATCGCGTAGCTGGCTTGGGTTTCTTCCAGACGCGGATCGTCGTGCTTGATACGTTCCAACTTGTAATGCGGTGTTTCCAGATGCTTGTTCGGGATTAGGATAACGGAGACGCGATGACGCGTTTCTATTTTCAGGATTTCACCACGTTTTTCATTCAGCAGGAAAGCTGCGACGTCAACGGGTGCTTGCACGTGGATGGAAGCCGAATTTTCCTTCATTGCTTCTTCCTGGATGATGCGCAGGACTTGCAATGCGGACGATTCGGTATCGCGGATATGGCCTGTGCCATTACAGCGCGGGCAGGTGACATGGCTGCCTTCCGACAGCGATGGACGCAAACGCTGACGGGACAATTCCATCAAGCCGAAGCGTGAAATCTTGCCCATCTGAACGCGAGCACGATCGTAGTGCAAGGCGTCTTTCAGGCGTGTTTCGACTTCGCGCTGATTCTTCGAGTTTTCCATATCGATGAAATCGATGACGATCAGACCGCCCAGATCGCGCAAGCGCAATTGGCGGGCGACTTCTTCAGCGGCTTCACAGTTGGTATGGAATGCTGTGGTTTCGATATCGCTGCCGCGGGTGGCGCGTGCCGAGTTGACGTCGACAGAAACCAGTGCTTCGGTGTGATCGATCACGATGGCGCCGCCGGATGGCAACGGAACAGTGCGCGAGTACGCGGTTTCGATCTGGTGTTCGATCTGGAAGCGCGAGAACAGCGGCACGTCGTCGCGATAGCGTTTAACACGATGCACCATGTCCGGCATCACGTGGCTCATGAATTGCTGAGCTTGTTCGTAGATGTCGTCGGTGTCGATCAGGATCTCGCCGATATCCGGCTGGAAGTAATCACGGATGGCGCGGATGACCAATGACGATTCCTGATAAATAAGGAAAGCGCCAGCGCTGGTTTGGCCTGCGCCTTCAATTGCGCGCCAGAGTTGCATCAGGTAATTCAAATCCCATTGCAATTCGTCAACGTTACGGCCGATGCCGGCGGTACGTGCAATGACGGACATGCCTTGTGGCAAATCCAGTTTATCCATGGTTTCGCGCAATTCCTGGCGATCTTCACCTTCGACGCGACGCGATACTCCACCGCCGCGTGGATTGTTAGGCATCAAGACCAGATAACGACCAGCCAGGGAAACGAATGAAGTCAGCGCCGCGCCTTTGTTGCCGCGTTCTTCCTTCTCGACCTGGACCATGATTTCCTGGCCTTCGCGCAATGCATCCTTGATGGAAGCGTTGCGGACATCGACGCCTTCCTTGAAATAGGTGCGGGCGACTTCCTTGAATGGCAAAAAGCCGTGGCGATCTTCACCGTAGCTGACGAAGCAGGCTTCGAGCGAGGGTTCGATGCGGGTGATGACACCCTTGTAGATATTGGACTTGCGCTGTTCGCGTCCGGTTGTTTCGATATCGATGTCGATGAGTTTTTGCCCATCGACAATCGCAACGCGCAATTCTTCTTGCTGCGTTGCATTAAATAACATGCGTTTCATGTAAGTGCTCCGTGACCCGAAGGCCGTTTTAATGCCGTAGCTTTACATAGTGAGGTCAGATGCCGATATAAAACGCTATGGGCTGGCCAGCGTGAAGCGATTAGCGGCAATAGCATGGCTATCGGGGAAAATCGCAGCAAATTGCGGCTTACTGAGCGTTTCAATCTTGCATTGACAGCAATATGCGCCATCTATAGCAACAGTACAGGGATGTACGCGGGGCAGGAGTGCTTGGGGAGGGAAATTGCCTTGGTGTGTGATACTTAGCGCAGACGCGCTGTATTCACAACGGGGCGCGGATGAAGGAAAACAGATGCCGAGCATTCACTTCAGCCGCATCGTGCGCGTCGAATAAATCGAGCGCAACGAAAGTCGCGAGTGGTGAATACAGTGCTTTAGCCATATAAAACATGGGCAAAATCGGCAAACAGTTTAACTACATCAACCAGCGAGCTCACTGTTAAACGGCGAGCTTGCCGGACTTTATCCTAACGATCCAAACATTCTTGACCAACACCCTTGCGCGTTATCCGATTACAACAACGGTGCAACCTTGACTCGCACAGGGGCGGTGCATACACATCTTTTCCATCGAATTTGCAAATTGGCGAGGCCGATGGAGACGCCCCTGTGTAGAATGTGCTTTTTATTCTTACACCAGCAATGGTTTGTGACCATTGCGAAACGATTATATATTCAAAATGAAGGACTTAGCGAGATTTTCAGGGAAAGAGGCTGAAATGCCATCCCCCACCCGCTCGTCACAGGTCCAATCCCAAGTTCCGGTCCAAGTTCAACTTGTGACCATTTCCGAAGAAGAAGCCGGGCAGCGTATAGATAACTATTTGTTACGCGTTTGCAAAGGCGTACCAAAAAGTCACATCTACCGTGTATTGCGTTCGGGAGAAGTGCGCGTTAATAAAGGACGCATTGATCAAACCTATCGTTTGATCGAAGGCGATATTATTCGCATTCCACCTATTCGGATTGCCGAAAAGGCGCCGTCTACCGCTCCTGGAGCGGAATTCAGAATCTTGCTGGAAGATAATCATTTGCTGGTGATCGATAAGCCCGCTGGCGTTGCCGTACACGGCGGCTCGGGTGTCAGTTACGGCGTGATCGAACAGTTGCGCGCGGCGCGTCCGGATGCGAAATTTCTTGAGTTGGTACACAGGCTGGATCGTGACACGTCGGGGGTTCTGGTCTTGGCCAAGAAGCGCTCGGCGTTGACAAATTTGCATGAGCAGATACGCGGCGGCGAACCGGACAAGCGCTATCTAGTATTAGTACATGGCGATTGGAAGAACACGCGTCAGCACATTAAATTGCCGCTGCATAAGTATTCGACGGCGGATGGCGAGCGACGGGTCCGTGTGCAGGCTGATGGCATGGAGTCGCACACGATCTTCAACCTGATTCAACGCTATGGCGAATTCGCCTTGCTGGAAGCCGAGTTGAAAACCGGTCGTACGCATCAGATACGCGTGCATCTTGCATCCAGCGGTTTTGCGATTGCAGGCGATGACAAGTACGGTGATTTTGCATTGAACCGCGATTTACAAAAAGCTGATGGTGAGCGTGTCGCGTTGAAGCGCATGTTCCTGCACGCACACCAGATAACCTTTATTCATCCTGAGAGCGGCAAGCCGGTCACGCTCAGTGCGCCATTGCCGCCTGAGTGTGAACGCTTTCTCAAAAGCTTGAAAAAGACATCGAACTCATCAATATAATCGCGAGCTGGAAAACGGCTCATAAATATCGGGAAAAGGAGCTGGCAGCGTGTGCTGTCAGACTACATGGCAAGAAAGCAATTTGATCTCATCGTGTTCGATTGGGACGGCACCTTGATGGATAGCACCGCGGTGATTGTCAACTGCATACAAGCAGCAGCCAAGGATCTTGGTTTGCCTATCCCTGATCAAAAGGCGGCGTCACATGTGATCGGGCTCAGTCTGCAAAGTGCAATGGAAGTCGCATTGCCGGGCATTGATCCAAAATATTATCCGCGCATGATAGAGCGCTATCGACACCACTATCTCAATCAGGATGGCAGTTTGGTGCTTTTTAGCGGCGTGCGCGAGATGTTGAATGACTTGTCGCAGCAGGGATATTTCCTCGCTGTTGCAACAGGGAAAAGTCGCGTCGGTTTGAATCGTGCTCTGGATGCATCAAAATTATTATCCTTGTTTGATGCAACGCGCTGTGCGGATGAAACATTTTCCAAACCGCATCCGGCGATGTTGCAGGAATTGACGCGCGAACTCGGGCAAGACATGAAGCGTACTGTCATGATAGGTGACACCACGCACGATTTGTTGCTGGCGCAAAATGCCGGGGCGTCCGGCGTTGCGGTGCATTATGGCGCGCACACAGCGGCAGAATTACAGACGCTTAATCCGCTTTATGCAGCCAACTCTGTTTCCGAGTTGCATGGTTGGCTGGATGCAAACGGATAAAAAATTGACTGGTGAGCTTATCCACATTTGTGAGGGGAGCGCATTGGAAGAGCGGGGTAAAGGTGTGCGTTTTCCAGTCCTCGCAGGTGGGGACGATGCAACCGGTTTTGTCGTCAGATTCAGTGGTCTGGTGCAGGGCTATTTGAACCGTTGCGCGCATGTGCCGATGGAACTGGATTGGAATGAAGGCGATTTCTTTGAGTCTAGCGGTTTGTATTTGATTTGCGCCACACATGGCGCAGTCTACGCGCCAGAAACCGGACGTTGCGAAGGTGGCCCTTGCCGGGGCCGCAGTTTACGGCGAATTGAAATCACGGAAAAAGATAATCAGGTATTCTGGCAACCAGACGAATATGTAAGACCGGCGCGGGCACAAGCAGCGACGGAATAATGGGTGATGACATAAATATTATGAGCAACGATAACGATCAAGCAAATCAGTCGCCATCCTGGCAGCAGGCTTCAGCGCCCGCCGCGAGTGTGCCGAAAAAAGAAGGTTGGGAACGGGAAGTGCTGGAGAAACTCGCCTTTGCCACCATCAAGGAGCAGCGTTCACGTCGTCGCTGGGGGATATTTTTTAAAATCGTCACCTTGTCCTTGATTGCTTTTGCTTTGTGGACCAGCTTCGGTCCTAGTGTGAGCGACATGGAAAATGTCGGGCCGCATACGGCGCTGGTCAAGATTGATGGCACGATCGAAGCTAAGGGGGCTGGCGATGCAGAAACCGTTATTTCTGCGCTGACTAAAGCGTATGAAGACCCTGGCTCCGTCGGCCTCATTTTGCAGATCAACAGCCCTGGTGGTAGTCCAGTGCAGGCAGGCATCATCAATGATGAAATAACCCGCTTGCGCAAAAAATATCCGAAGAAGCCTTTGTATGTTGTCGTGAATGAAATTTGTGCTTCTGGTGGCTACTACATCGCTGTTGCTGCTGATCGTATTTACGTCAACAAAGCCAGTATCGTTGGTTCGATCGGCGTATTGATGGATGGTTTTGGTTTTACCGGCGCAATGGAAAAATTGGGAGTTGAACGTCGCTTGCTGACAGCAGGGGAAAACAAGGGTTTCATGGATCCATTCAGCCCGCAAACGGAAAAACAAAGAATGTATGCGCAAGGAATGCTGGATGAAATTCATCAGCAATTTATTGATGTAGTGCGTAAAGGACGTGGCAAGCGCTTGAAAGAAACGCCTGAGATATTCTCTGGCTTGTTCTGGAGCGGTGCGAAATCGGTTGAACTCGGTCTGGCTGATGGTTTCGGCACGGTCGAGAGTGTGGCACGTGAAGAATTCAAGTCGACTAACATCGTCGACTATACGCAACGAGAAGGTTTGTCGGACCGCGTGTTAAGAAAATTTGGTGCTGCAGCGGGCGCATCGGCAGTCAAGACTTTTGCTCTGGAAACGGTGCCTAGCCTTAAATAAATCGTACTTATTTCAATGAGAGAAAAAGTTTTTCTCTCAGTCGAAAAATCGGCTTGTAATTTTAATGAGGTCGACTATAGTGATTATGCGTTATCGACACCTAAAGGTGTGAATGCAACAACGTCTGCAACTAACAAGTTGTAACCGCTCGCATTTTGATAACGTGTCGCAGTAAAAAACAGTAGGTCCTTTGACCTCTCCTCATGCTTCCTTCGGAAGCAGGCAAAACGGCGGTGAAACACCGCCGTTTTGCGTTTACGTACTGAGTTTGAATTACTTTCTACTTATTCTGCGAGCAGTAAAAATACAGTTGGTTTTTTATGGAAGTCTGGTGTCTTGCCAGAGGCGCATTCCGCCTTCCATTTTGCTGCAGTTTTGGTGTTAATTTTTTCTGATGGTAGAGTCAGATCAGTCGCTACGCTGATTAGTGTACTGCCGTTACAATTTGCGGCCAGTGTTTCCAGCATGCCGGCATTGCGATACGGCGTTTCGATAAAAAACTGGGTTTGTTTTTCTGCGCGCGAACGTTCTTCGAGTTGCTTGATGCGCTTGATGCGTGCGGCAGCATCAATAGGTAAATAACCGTTGAAAGCAAAATTTTGTCCGCTCAAGCCGCTCGCCATGACAGCCAGCAAAAGGGAAGAAGGGCCGACTAAAGGTTTGACTTGAATACCTTGCGCATGCGCCAAACGCACGAGATTGGCGCCCGGATCGGCCACCGCCGGAACGCCAGCCTCAGAGATTAGTCCTGCATCTTGTCCTGCCAATATTGGTTCCAGCAATGCAGGTAAATTCTTTGCATCAGTGTTGACATTCAGTTCCGCGATGCGGATTTCCTGTATCGATTTTGCCAGAGTATTGCGTACGCCTATCAATTTGAGAAAAGCGCGTGTGGTCTTCGCATTTTCTGCGATGAAGTAGTCGAGTCTGGCCGTCAACGACTGTACTTCGGTCGGGATAATGTGCGCGAGTGGATCGTAGCCTTCAACTTCAGTCTGGCCTAAGGTGTTGGGGATGAGGTAAAGGATGCCTGCCATATGCTGAATAAAATAAGTGTGTATGAGTGCGTGACTGAAGGGGGGTCTTATATTAATTAGAACTAGTAGCGAAAAAATTAACGCCGGCACGTCGCAACATGCTCGTCAGTGCAATCAAGGGCAGGCCGGTCAGGGCGCTTGGATCACAGCTTTCAATTTTTTCGATGACGGCGATGCCCAAACCTTCGTTTTTTGCGCTACCAGCGCAATCATATGGTTGTTCTATGTGCAGATAGGCATCGAGTTCGGTATCCGGTAAATCGCGGAATGTCACAAAAGTCTGGATGTTTTCCAGCTGGATTTGCGGCGATGTAATGTCAATGCGTGTGTCAAACAGGCACAAGGCTGTATGAAATACCACTTTGCGGCCGCGCATCTTCTGCAATTGCTTGAGTGCGTTTGCATGCGTGCCCGGCTTGCCGATTTGTTCCCCATCCAGCGTTGCAACTTGATCCGAGCCAATGACCAGAGAGTTTGGAGCTTGTTTGCCAATGAAAATTGCCTTTTGCTGCGCCAGACGTAATGCTGTTGCGTCGGGAGATTCATTGACCGCAGGTGTTTCGTCGATATTCGGTACCATCACGTCAAAAGGCAGATGTAGACGCGATAACAACTCTTTGCGATAAATGGAGCTGGAGCCAAGTATCAGGCGAGGTTGTGGGGATGGGGAAGGCATTATTTGATGTTTATTTGAATGACCGCTCAATAAAAGTGATCTAACGCTTTGACGAATAAAGGGAAAGCCTGTTATTATCGCAGGTTTTCCGGGTTCAGCTAAGCCTATGAGCGCTTTTGTAATCGATGCCTTCGATTTTAGTCGGCTTAAAGAGCGGCGTGAAGGCGATGTTCTTGTCTCCGATTTGGCGAGACTTTCGGCCGAGTCCGTGAATAAATCTGCGTCCTTGCATTGGACTTTGCAGGGTGGCGCTGATTCATTGAATCATCCGCAATTGATCGTTTCAGTTTCAGGTTCGATTGAGCTGATGTGTCAGCGGTGCATGACGCCACTGAAGTTTGCGGTTGAATCTGAATCTATACTGATTCTCGCTAAAACCGATGAGCGCGCAGATGAGATAGATGCTTTACTGGATGATGACAGTGTCGATGTCATTGTCGGCTCCAAGGCATTGAATGTCATGGAGCTGGTTGAGGATGAGGCTTTGCTGGCGATACCGCTGGCCCCCAAGCATGATGTCTGTCCGGATAATGCGGCGCTGGATGATTTGATGGGTGCCAAGAAGCCATCGCCTTTCGCAGTGCTCAAAGGCTTGAAGCAATAGATTTTTCGGTCGCTGCAATAAGGGCGAGCGTTGTGTAGTAAAGATTGTCGGTAGGCAGTGAGTTTGCAAACCGAATGTGTTAGAATTTTAGAACTTAAGGTTTAGGAGTTATCATGGCTGTTCAGCAAAATAAAAAGACACCGTCGAAACGCGGTATGCATCGTTCGCACGACTTCCTGGTTGCTCCGCAACTGAGCGTTGAGCAAACCACAGGTGAAACGCATCTGCGTCACCACATTAGCCCAAACGGCTTTTACCGTGGTCGTAAAGTACTGAAAACCAAAAACGACGAATAATTTGTTTGTCGTTCTGGCGAAGAAAGCGGCGCGATGAGTGTAAACTTTGCGCCGTTTTTTCATGTGCCGAGACAGCACAGTGCGTCATTTTGAATCAAGCCCGAATTGGCCCATAATTGCGGCTAGAGTGAGGCACGAGTCAATCCAATGACAATAAAAATATCCATAGACTGCATGGGCGGCGATCACGGCCCGTCGGTTACTATTCCCGCCGCCATTTCGTTTGTCGAAAGCGAGCCAGACGCCGAGCTGATTTTAGTCGGGCTGGAAGATCAGCTTTTGGCTGAATTAAAAAAGCATAAAGCAAGCGAGCATCCCCGTCTTTCGGTCGTGAACGCGACTGAAGTAGTGACGATGGATGACTCGCTGGAAGTTGCATTGCGCCGCAAGAAGGATTCTTCAATGCGTGTTGCAATCAACATGGTCAAGCAAGGACAGGCAGACGCGTGCGTTTCGGCTGGTAACACGGGCGCTTTAATGGCGATTTCGCGTTATGTGCTGAAGACGATTCCAGGCGTTGATCGTCCCGCCATCTGCAGCATTCTTCCCAATCAAAAAGATGGTCCTACCTATATGCTCGACCTCGGCGCCAATGTCGATTGCGAGCCGCAGCATTTGCATCAATTTGCATTGATGGGTTCTGCGCTGGTCTCTGCGATGGAAGGCAAGCCTAGACCAACGGTCGGTTTGTTGAATGTCGGCGAAGAGGATATCAAGGGCAATGACATCGTCAAGCAGACGGCTGTATTGCTGCGCGCAGATCATGAGCGCGGGACCTTGAATTTCTACGGCAATGTCGAAGGTAATGATATTTTCAAGGGGACGACGGATATCGTCGTATGCGACGGCTTCGTCGGCAATGTGACCTTGAAGGCATCGGAAGGTCTGGGGCGTTTTGTTAA
This sequence comes from Herminiimonas aquatilis, assembly GCF_042665175.1. Lineage (NCBI taxonomy): Bacteria > Pseudomonadati > Pseudomonadota > Betaproteobacteria > Burkholderiales > Oxalobacteraceae > Herminiimonas > Herminiimonas aquatilis. The sequence goes on along the minus strand of NZ_JBHTCC010000001.1, from coordinate 198,124 downwards.
AAGCGTCTTGACGACCGAATTCAAAAGAAATCCTTTAACCATGCTGGGCGCATTGATTGCCCGCTCTGCGTTGAAAGCGATTTCACAACGTTTGAATCCTTCCCGCTACAATGGCGGCAGCCTGCTGGGACTACGCGGTCTCGTGTTTAAAAGCCATGGTGGTGCAGACGCATATGGTTATCAATGGGCGATCAAGCGTGCCTTCGATGCGGCTAAATACGATGTGCTGGCGCGTATTTCTACCAAAATCGCTGATCTGATGCCGCAATCGGCATTGACGCCGCTTCCCGAAAATTCAGTTACTGCAACAGAAACAATAGAACAGAAAACCGCATGACTCTCTATAGCAAAATTATTGGTACCGGTAGCTTTTTACCGCCTCAGCGCGTAACAAATCAGGATTTAATAGAACGCCTTGCTCTCGATGGGATAGAAACCTCCGATGAATGGATTGTTTCTCGTAGCGGGATTTCCGCGCGCCATTACGCTAGTGCAGATATGCAATCTAGTGATCTGGCAGTGGAAGCGGCAAAACGTGCTCTGGGCATGGCACAGTTGGCTGCGAATGATATCGACCTGATTATTTTGGCGACATCGACACCGGATTTTTTCGGCGGTTTTCCGAGTACGGCATGCGTGGTGCAACGAAAATTAGGCGTGACTAACGGATGTCCCGCACTCGATGTGCAGGCCGTGTGCAGCGGCTTTGTGTATGCGCTTGCGACAGCTGACAAATTCATCAAGTCTGGCTCGCACAAAAACGTTTTGGTGATTGGTGCTGAGGTGTTTTCGCGCATTATCGATTTCAAAGATAGAACGACCTGCGTCTTGTTTGGCGACGGTTCTGGTGCGGTCGTTATGACGGCATCTGAAGAACCTGGCGTGCTGGCGACTGCGTTGCATGCAGACGGCAGCTATGGCGATATTCTTTGCGGACCAGGCAGAATTAGCAATGGCGTCCTTGAAGGCAGTGCCTTCATGTACATGGATGGTCAAGCTGTGTTCAAGCTGGCTATCGGCTTGCTGGACAAGGTCGCCAATGAAGCTTTGCAACTTGCGAAGATGGATTCGTCCGAAGTCGACTGGATCGTTCCGCACCAAGCGAATATTCGCATCATGCAAGGCACTGCGAAAAAACTTGGTCTGAGCATGGACAAAATGATTGTGACGGTTGATCAGCATGGCAACACATCTGCTGCATCGATTCCATTGGCGCTGGACGTTGGCGTTCGCGATGGCCGCATCAAGCCGGGCCAGAACGTCATGATGGAAGGTGTGGGCGGTGGCTTTACCTGGGGTGCCGTGCTGGCACGCATGTAAAATTCTGCTTTCGCGTAACTCTGTTGAGTATTCAAATTAAAAAATAATATGAACAAATTCGCATTCGTTTTTCCAGGACAAGGTTCGCAAGCGATCGGCATGTTGAACGGTTTTGCCGATAACGCAGTAGTGCAACAAACGCTGGCAGAAGCATCGGACGCTTTGCAGTTCGATCTGGCCAGGCTGATTGCAGATGGCCCTAAAGAAGAACTCGATCTGACAACCAACACTCAGCCTGTGATGCTGACAGCGGCAGTTGCAATGTATCGTGCGTGGATTGCCGCTGGCGGCAAAACACCGACGTTGGTCGCGGGACATAGTTTGGGCGAATATTCAGCATTGGTAGCTGCTGGCGTTATTCCATTCAAAGACGCTGTTCCATTGGTGCGTTTCCGCGCCAAGGCAATGCAGGAAGCAGTTCCTGTCGGTCAAGGCGGCATGGCTGCGATTCTCGGTTTGTCCGATGCCGACGTGCTTGCAGTATGCGCAGAAGCAGCGCAGGGCGATGTAGTCGAAGCAGTTAACTTCAACGCGCCGGCGCAAGTCGTGATTGCCGGACACAAGGCAGCAATTGAACGCGCCTGTGAGATCGCTAAAGCCGAAGGTGCCAAGCGCGCCTTGGTGCTTGCAGTCTCCGCACCTTTCCATTCTTCCTTGCTGAAACCTGCATCAGATCGCCTGCGTGAATATTTGGCCGGAGTGGCTTTCAGTGAACCGCAAATTCCATTGATCAATAATGTCGACGTCGCGATTGTCAGCGATGTGGACGGTATCAAGGATGCGCTGGTGCGTCAGGCTGCGAACCCGGTTCGTTGGGTCGAGTCTGTGCAGAAAATGGCTGTTAAGGGTGTAACGGATGTGGTTGAGTGCGGCCCTGGTAAAGTATTGGCCGGATTGACCAAACGTATCAATGGTGAACTCACCGGTCACGCGATTGTCGATCAAGCGTCGCTGGACTCTGTCTTGGAGCTTTTGAAATAATGACTACAGTTGATTTGACGGGCCAAGTCGCCCTAGTTACCGGCGCGTCGCGCGGTATTGGCCGAGCAATTGCAGTTTCCTTGGCAAAGCAGGGGGCCAAAGTAATTGGCACCGCAACTTCGGAAGCTGGCGCGGCTGCGATTTCCGAATATCTGGCTGAAGGTGGCAAGGGCGTCGTACTCGATGTCAATGACGCGGCACGCGCCGTGGCATTGATAGATGAAATTCAGAAGGAATCCGGTGCCGCAGTTACCATTCTCGTCAACAACGCCGGCATTACGCAAGACCAGTTGGCCATGCGCATGAAGGATGAGGAGTGGGATAGTGTCATCGCGACCAATCTGACATCGGTAGCTCGTTTGTCGCGCGCGGTCTTGCGCGGCATGATGAAGGCGAAACACGGCCGTATCATTAACATTACCTCGGTGGTGGGCTCTGCCGGTAATGCCGGTCAAATGAATTATGCAGCTGCCAAAGCCGGTGTCGCCGGTATGAGCCGTGCACTGGCGCGTGAAATTGGCAGCCGCAACATTACCGTTAATTGCGTAGCCCCCGGATTTATCGATACCGATATGACCAAAACGCTGAGCGAACAACAAATTACTGCCTTGCTGCAACAGGTTCCGTTAGGCCGTTTGGGTATGCCGGAAGACATCGCGTCAGCGGTCAGCTTCCTCGCATCGCCTCAGGCGAGTTACATTACGGGTACCACCTTGCATGTCAACGGCGGTATGTACATGAGTTAATGTTGTAATTAGGTACTTTTAGCCGAAGTTTCAACTTTCTTGATTCCAAAAGCTAAAAGTGAATTTTCGGTGCGCAAACCTGCTAAAATGCGCGCACTTTCTGTAACCACTCATTGGAGTTAAAACATGTCGGATATCGAACAACGCGTTAAGAAAATCGTCGCTGAACAACTGGGCGTCGCCGAAGCAGACATCAAAATCGAATCGTCGTTCGTTGACGATCTGGGTGCTGACTCGCTCGACACCGTTGAACTCGTGATGGCACTCGAAGACGAATTCGAAATGGAAATCCCTGACGAACAAGCTGAGAAAATCACCACTGTGCAGCAGGCGATTGATTACGCCAAGGCACACGTAAAAGCTGCCTAAGTTTTGTTGAACGACTCTAGGAGAATTGCTTGAGCCGCTCTAGTAAACGTCGTGTTGTCGTCACTGGTCTTGGTTGTGTCTCTCCCGTTGGTAACACTGTTGCTGATGCATGGAATGCCATTCTTGCCGGTCAATCCGGCATAGCAACCATTACCAAGTTTGATGCGACCCCCTTCAGCACGCATTTTGCTGGAGAAGTAAAGAACTTCAATATCGAGGATTACATTCCCGGTAAGGAAGCCCGCCATATGGATACGTTTATCCATTACGGTGTGGCGGCCGGCATGCAAGCCTGGCAGGATTGCGGTTTGGTCGTGACCGAGGAAAATGCTGAGCGTATCGGTGTCATCGTCGGTTCCGGCATAGGCGGTTTGCCACTGATCGAGAATACGCATGCTGAACTGGTTAATCGCGGCCCACGCCGCATCAGCCCGTTCTTCGTGCCTGCTTCGATCATCAACATGATTTCCGGTCATCTGTCGATCATTTACGGTCTGAAAGGACCGAATTTGGCGATAGTGACAGCTTGCACTACCGGTTTGCATTCGATAGGCGCTGCCGGTCGTATGATTGAATACGGTGATGCGGATGTCATGATTGCCGGTGGCGCAGAATCGACTGTTTCGCCATTAGGTTTGGGTGGTTTCGCTTCGGCTCGTGCCCTGTCTTCACGCAATGATGATCCCGCGACGGCTTCGCGCCCATGGGATAAGGATCGCGATGGTTTTGTGCTCGGTGAAGGTGCCGGTGTCATGGTGCTGGAAGAGTACGAACATGCCAAGGCGCGCGGTGCAAAGATCTATGCTGAGTTGATGGGATTCGGTATGAGTGGTGATGCTTACCATATCACCGCTCCGAATATGGATGGGCCGCGTCGTAGTATGGTTAATGCCTTGAAGAGTGCGGAAATCGCAGCCGATCAAGTGCAGTACCTTAATGCACATGGCACATCGACCCCGTTGGGCGATAAAAACGAAACAGATGCAGTGAAAGCCGCATTTGGAGCGCATGCGAAAAAACTGACGGTGAATTCGACCAAGTCGATGACCGGTCATTTGCTTGGTGGCGCAGGTGGTCTGGAATCGGTCTTTACCGTTTTGGCCCTGCATCATCAGATTTCGCCGCCGACTATCAATATCTTTAATCAGGATCCGGAATGCGATCTCGATTACTGCGCCAATACGGCGCGCGAGATGCCGATTCAGTACGCCATGAAGAATAACTTCGGTTTCGGCGGTACGAACGGTACCCTGGTTTTTGGTAAAGCCTGATAAAAATCCGGTCACCTTCACAGGTTGATCGGATTTTTTACTTCACTCCCCCATGTCTATCGCGGTCTCTGCCGTGATTAAACCGTCCAGACGCTTGCTTTCTCTGGTTGGCGGGATGAGTATTATTTTGTTGTTGATTGCCGCTCTAGTCGCGACGGGCACTGTTGGTGACTTGTCGTCGCTTGCAAGATTCGTTGTGGGGGGGATCTGTGCGATAGTGGCGGTCGCCGTCTTTTTGCGGTCAAGGGCAGGCAGAACGACGCATGTCATTCACATCTCGGGAACTGGCCAGATCAGGTTGCGCACCGAGACAAGAAATGAACATGCTGATGTAGATGTAGCAGAGGGTGAGCTTGTACGTCTGTTGCCGATATCGACAATTTGGCCAGGTTTGCTACTCTTGCATTTGCAGAACGAACGGCAGCAAACTACGGTTGTGACGATTTTGACGGATGCCATTTCTGCAGAGGGCTTTAGAGCACTGTTGGTGGCTTGTCGTTGGATCGTATTGCGCCAGGTAGATACCACAGAGTCCGATATTCGGCATTAAGCCAAGAATTAATTCTGGAATTTTTGAACCAATCATGTTTCGCTTAGTCAATTATGCGAACCGCGTGCGTGTTGCAAAATAACAAGGGAATGGGGATTGACGACAGAACGCGAAATTGATCAGCTACTTGTCGAACGTGTACAACGTGGCGATAAAAAAGCTTTCGAGCTGTTAGTGATCAAATATCAACGGAAATTGATGCGACTGGTGTCGCGGCTTGTTCGCGACCAGGCCGAGGCTGAAGACGTGGTGCAAGAAGCATTTATCAAGGCTTACCGAGCACTGCCACAGTTTCGCGGCGATTCAGCGTTTTACACATGGCTTTATCGCATAGGCATCAATACCGCAAAAAATTATCTGGTCACGCAAGGCCGTCGTGCACCGACATCAACCGAAGCAGATGTCGAAGAAGCAGAAACTTTTGACGACGGAGAGCGACTAAGAGATATCAACACGCCAGAATCGTTATTGGCGACCAAGCAAATCGCTCAGACTTTGAATGTGGCGATGGATGAGTTACCGGAAGAGTTGCGCATGGCAATTACATTGCGCGAGATCGAAGGATTGAGTTACGACGAGATTGCTGAATCGATGGGTTGCCCTATTGGTACCGTGCGTAGCCGGATATTCAGGGCGCGCGAGGCTATCTCGGAAAAATTAAGGCCGCTATTGGATACGGCGCTCGATAAACGTTGGTGAAAAATAAATAAAGAAGCACTTTTTGCTGCAAATATAGGGGTTAGCCTTAATTTTTTCGAGGTAGTGATGAATACGACGAATATGACGCGTGAACAGATTTCCGCTTTTGCTGACAACGAATTGTCTGACGGACATTTCGATGTGACTTTGGCCGCCTTACGTCAGCAAGAGGGTCGTGAGACGTGGAATCTTTATCATCAGATCGGCGACGCTTTGCGTTCTGACGAGTTGAATACGCAAGTAAATGCTGGTTTGACCTCGCGTATATTTGCCAGTCTGGATGCTGAACCGACGATTATGGTGGCGGCAACGCAACGCGTACACGTTGCCAAGGCCGATACCTTTAAGCGTTTTGCCGTGCCGGGTATGGCGGTTGCTGCTGTGGCGGTTGCTGCGTTCCTGACAGTGCCGCAGATGATGAACACGCAAAATGCTCCTGCAATTGCTTCTAATCCTGCGCCTATCGTGCTGGCTTCGGCTGCGCCGGAAAAAGTAACGGTTGCCAGTCAGGATGGCGATGTTTTGCGTGATCCGCGGATTGACGAATATCTTTTGGCGCATCAGCGCTTTTCACCTTCGGTTTACAGCACGGCGCAATATGCACGTTCAGCTACATTTGCTGTTGACTCAGATAAATAATTGACATGCGGCAGACATTCGGAATTTTAAAGTTCGTCTTTTTTCTCTCCAGCGTTCTTGCGTATTCTGCAAATGTAGTTGCTCAGGCAGAAAGTGTTGAGCCTTCAACGGCTCAACACGACACCCAAGTCTGGCTGAAAAAAATCCAGTCTTCTGCGCAGAAGTTAAATTACTCGGGTACCTTTGTTTATCAACAAGGGAGTCAGGTTCGCACTTCGCGTATTACGCATATTCTGAACGGTAAAAATGAGGTCGAGAAGCTGGAAATCCTCGACGGCAAACCACGCGAATACATACGCAATAATGAAGAGATAGTTTGCTACGTCCCCGAAAGTAAATCGATACGTATAGAAAAACGTGTGACACAGGATGTCTTCCCGGCCATTCTGGGAGCCAATCCGACAGAGTTGGCAGAGCATTACAACTTGAAGATGGGCGAAACCGGCCGTGTTGCCGGCTTCGATTGCCAAGCCATTATTCTTGAACCGAAAGATAAGCTGCGTTACGGCTACAAATTGTGGGCAGAAAAATCGACCGGACTTCTATTGAAAGCGCAAACGCTTAACGAAAAAAATTCGGTTGTTGAGCAAATTGCTTTTACGCAGTTGGTCATTGGACATATAGATGCCAGCCGCGTGAAGCCTAGCGTCAAGAATACTCAGGGGTGGCGTGTAGAGAACGCTGTCATGAGCGAGGCGAATCTTTCCGGTTGGACTGTCAAGGCGATGCCTGCAGGCTTCAAGAAGGTGCGGGAAATGAAGCGCCTGATTACGGATACGCCGGCAAGTGCAACAGCAGAGAGTACGCAGTCGACCCAGCGCGAGGTATCACAAATTGTTTACTCTGATGGTTTGGCCGCAATCTCTGTATTTATCGAGCCTGCTTCGCAAAGTCGTACCGAGGGTTCAATGCAACAAGGTGCGATGAATATCGTGGGCAAGCGCCATGGCGATTATTGGTTGACGGTAGTTGGCGAAGTGCCGGCGGCTGCAATCAAGCAGGTTGCCAATTCGATTGAATTAAAAACTCAGCCTTAAACTCAACTTTCTTCTTCAATTCGTGTCTTAAATGGTATTGATCAATACTATTTCGTCACCAGATTCTTAATCCTTCCATAATCAGGCTTTTGTGAGTGTATGAAAACAAAGTTCATTGTTCAGAAAAAACTGTCTGCCGTTTTGCTTGCTGTTGCTAGCACCTTTCTCATTCCAGCTGTCAGCGGTTTGACATCATCTGCGGTGGCCGCGCCATCGGTTGCCGGTTTGCCCGACTTTACTGATTTGGTTGAAAAGACCGGCGCGGCTGTCGTGAATATCCGCACCACTGAAAAAGCAAAAATTAGTCAGGGGAATGGCGTCAGCGAAGATGAAGAGATGCAGGAATTTTTCCGTCGCTTCTTTGGCACACCGATTCCTCCCCGCCAGCAGCCGGCGCCACGTGGTCGCAGCAAACCTGATGCGGAGGCAGAGGAAGAAGTGCCGCGCGGCGTGGGTTCGGGATTCATCATTTCTGCAGATGGTTATGTGATGACCAATGCGCATGTAGTCGATGGTGCCGACGAAGTCTATGTCACATTGACGGACAAGCGCGAATTCAAGGCAAAGATCATCGGTGCAGACAAGCGGACTGACGTGGCTTTGGTCAAGATCGAAGGCAGCAATTTGCCGCGTCTGACGGTGGGTGATTCAAATAAAATTCGCGTCGGTGAGTGGGTAATTGCGATCGGCTCACCGTTCGGGCTGGATAACACGGTGACTGCAGGCATTGTGTCCGCCAAGGCGCGTGATACAGGGGAATACCTGCCGCTGATTCAAACCGACGTTGCGGTAAATCCCGGCAACTCGGGCGGCCCGTTGATTAACATGCGCGGCGAGGTCATCGGTATCAATTCGCAGATTTACAGCCGCTCAGGTGGCTACATGGGCATTTCCTTTGCGGTGCCGATGGATGAGGCGATGCGCGTTTCCGATCAACTGCGTGCAAACGGTAAAGTAACGCGTGGGCGTATCGGTGTGCAGATCGGTGAAGTGACAAAAGACGTCGCCGAATCTCTGGGCCTGGCGCGTAGCCAAGGGGCGCTGGTGCAACGTGTAGAAGCCGGTGGTCCGGCTGAAAAAGGCGGCGTCGAAGCTGGTGACGTGATTTTGAAATTCAATGGTGCAGCGATTGAACGCGCCAGCGATTTGCCTCGCATGGTAGGAAGTACCAAGCCTGGTACCCGTTCGATTGTCACGGTATGGCGTAAAGGCGCGATGCGTGATCTGTCCTTGACGATTACCGAGCTGGAGCCGGAAAAAGTTGCAGCAAAAGTTGAGAAGAAGGCCAAGGTTGAGCAGGTAGCCAATACATTAGGTTTGATTGTCAGCGATCTCAATGCTGCTCAAGTCAAGGAATTGAAAATCGATGGTGGTGTTATTGTGGAGTCGGCTGAGGGTTCGGCGGCACGCGCAGGTTTGCGTACCGGTGATATTTTGCTGCGTGTGAATAATACCGATATCAAGGATACGCGCCAGTTTAATGCACTGGTGGCGAAACTGGATGTGAAGAAAACGACCTTGTTGCTGGTACGTCGAGGAGACTCTTCGCAATTCGTGACGGTTAAACCGCACGCCCAATAAGATTATTTTCAAGAAAAAGGCTGCCTGCTGAAAAGCTTGCAGCCTTTTCTTTTGAGTGGAATTTTCCTTTGATTCATTTCACCTTGTACTCCCGGACCTATTGCCATTTGTGTGATGACATGCTGGCAGCACTACGCGGCTTGGAAATCGCTGGTCCCATCTCAATTGCCGTGGTCGATGTGGACGCAGACGAGACACTAGTCGCCCAATACGATGAATTGGTACCTGTACTGGTCGCCAGCAGGAATGGGCAGCCAGTGCAGCAGCTTTGCCATTATTTTCTGGATGAGGTGGCCGTACGGGCGTTTATCAGCCAGGCTTGACCGATTTGTTGCGGGTCATGCATGTGCCGCTGTGCATAATTTTCGCGTTACCTGCAGGCAGACCGGGAATTTATGGGCTTTGCCCTCTGAAATCCGGTAAAATGCCGGGGCCGTCATCCCTCTGTAACAAGGCGCTCGCTTGGGGAAAACATCCCAGCAAAGAGCGCTTTTTTTGTAATTGTCACTTGGTTAATGAACAACATCCGCAATTTTTCCATCATCGCCCACATCGACCACGGTAAATCGACGCTTGCCGACCGCATTATTCAATTGTGCGGCGGCTTGTCTGATCGCGAAATGGAGGCCCAAGTCCTCGATTCGATGGATCTTGAGCGTGAGCGTGGTATCACGATCAAAGCACAGACTGCTGCGCTGTCCTACAAGGCGCGCGATGGCAAGGTGTACAACCTGAATCTGATTGATACGCCTGGTCACGTCGATTTCAGCTATGAAGTCAGCCGTTCATTGTCTGCCTGCGAAGGTGCGCTGCTGGTAGTTGATGCATCGCAGGGCGTGGAAGCGCAGACGGTAGCGAACTGCTATATGGCGCTGGATCTGGGCGTCGAAGTGGTTCCGGTGCTGAACAAAATCGATTTGCCGAATGCCGATCCGCCAGCGGCCATCGCGGAAATCGAAGATGTGATCGGTATCGATGCGACCGACGCTGTGCAATGTTCGGCGAAAACCGGTCTGGGCGTGGCGGATGTGCTGGAGTCGCTGATTGCCAAAGTGCCGCCACCCAAGGGCGATCCGGACGCGCCGTTGCAGGCATTGATAGTGGATTCCTGGTTCGATAATTACGTCGGTGTGGTGATGTTGGTGCGTGTTGTCAACGGCACCTTGAAACCAAAAGAAAAAATTCTGTTGATGGCGAGCGGTTCGGTCAATCTGGTCGAAAACATCGGCGTCTTTGCACCGCGCTCGGTCTCGTTGCCAACCCTGTCCGCAGGGCAGGTGGGCTTTATCATCGCAGGCATTAAAGAATTGAAAGCCGCCAAGGTTGGCGATACCGTTACGCTGGCCAGCCGTCCAGCCGCTGAAGCTTTGCCTGGCTTCAAGGAAGTGCAGCCGCAAGTGTTTGCCGGCCTGTTTCCGGTTGAGGCGAATCAGTACGACGCATTGCGCGACTCACTGGAAAAGTTGAAGCTGAACGATGCGGCGCTGATGTACGAGCCTGAAGTTTCGCAAGCGCTGGGCTTTGGTTTCCGTTGCGGCTTCCTCGGTCTGCTGCACATGGAAATTGTGCAGGAGCGACTCGAGCGCGAATTCGATATGGATCTCATCACGACGGCACCGACCGTTGTGTACGAAGTCATCATGGGCGACGGCAGCCTGATCAAGGTCGATAACCCGTCCAAGATGCCTGAGCCTTCCAAGATTGAAGAAATACGCGAGCCTATCGTCACCGTCAATCTGTACATGCCGCAAGAATATGTTGGTTCTGTCATCACGCTGTGTATTGCCAAGCGTGGTGTACAGATGGACATGAGTTATCACGGTCGTCAGGTAAAACTGGTCTACGAGATGCCGATGGCCGAGATCGTGCTCGATTTCTTTGATAAATTGAAATCGACGTCGCGCGGTTATGCTTCGATGGATTACGAGTTCAAGGAATATCGTGCCTCTGACGTAGTCAAGGTCGACATGCTCATCAACAGCGAAAAGGTCGATGCGCTCGCCATCATCGTGCATAGATCGAATAGCCAGTATCGCGGGCGTCAGGTAGCGGCCAAGATGCGTGAACTGATACCGCGCCAGATGTTCGATGTCGCGATCCAGGCCACTATCGGTGCCAATATCATCTCGCGTGAAAACGTCAAGGCACTGCGCAAGAACGTGCTGGCGAAATGCTACGGCGGCGATATCAGCCGCAAGAAAAAACTGCTGGAAAAGCAAAAAGCCGGTAAGAAACGCATGAAGCAAGTGGGCTCGGTCGAGATCCCGCAGGAAGCGTTTCTGGCAATTCTACAAGTGGACGATAAATGACACTGCAAGATCTATTGGGCAATTTTTCGCTGATTCTTTTCATCCTGACAGTCGCTACAGGCATCGTCTGGGTACTGGATGTTTTTTATCTGTCGAAAAAGCGCCGCGCCCATGCGGATGCGGTTCTGGCTGAGTTCGATGCACGTAATGCCAAGCTGGCAGGCGATGGGGTCAAGCCCGATAACAATGGTCGTGCCGCATTACAAGCCAGCTTGATGCGTCAACCAACCTGGATAGAATATTCAGGCAGCTTTTTCCCGGTAATCGCTTTGGTGTTCGGATTGCGTTCGTTCCTTTATGAGCCATTCAAGATTCCGTCGACTTCCATGGTGCCAACGCTGCAAGTCGGCGATCTGATCCTGGTCAATAAATATACTTATGGCATTCGCCTGCCCATCATCAATAAAAAAGTGATCGAAGTGAACGATCCTCAGCGCGGCGATGTGATGGTTTTCAAATATCCGGAAAACATGACGTTGGATTACATCAAACGCGTGGTAGGTGTACCTGGCGATACGGTCACTTATCGGAATAAACGCTTGACTGTTAATGGCGCGCAAGTTTCTTACAAAGCATTGCCTGATTATCTGGATGAAGAGACACTTAGTTATTCAAAGCTGCTGAGCGAGAATTTGAACGGCGTGGCGCACCAGATACTGAACAATCCGCGTGCTCCGTCCTATGTATCCAATCCGCATGATTTCCCGAATCGCGATTTGTGCACTTACGACGCAGAAGGATTTACCTGCAAAGTCCCGGCTGGACAATATTTCATGATGGGCGATAATCGTGATAATAGTCTGGACAGTCGATATTGGGGTTTTGTGCCGGATAGAAATATTGTCGGAAAAGCATTTTTCGTGTGGTTGAATTTGAATAATTTCCCGAATAACCTTGGTCGCATCGGCAGTTTTCAATAATCATAGTCAGGAGCGCGAGTAGATGGCAAACATGACAAGGGCAGCACGCATGTATCGCAAGCAAAAGGGCGTCACTCTGGTTGGATTGATACTGGTGCTGGCTATCATAGGCGTCATTGCGGTGCTGGCAATGAAAGTCACTCCTACCGTTACCGAATATTTTTCGATCAAGAAAGCGATAGCTAGCGTCAAGGTAGCCGGTGGCGGCATTCCTGAAATGCGCTCAGCATTCAATCGTCAGGCTGAAGTGGGCTACATCGATGCGATTAGTGGCAAGGATCTGGAAATTCTGAAAAATGGCGAAGATATCGAAATCAGCTTCGCGTACCAAAAGATTATTCCGCTCGTTGGACCGGTCAGCCTGTTGATTGATTATGCCGGTTCAACCAACGAAAACAGACTGAAGAAAAAAGCAGCACCTTAAGGTAAGAAGCGATAGAAAAATGGATGTAACGTTACTGCAAAATCGGCTAGGCCATACGTTCAAGGATGCTGGATTGCTGCAGCAGGCTTTGACGCATCGCAGCCATAGCAGTGTGCATAACGAGCGCCTGGAGTTTCTTGGCGATTCCATTTTGAACTGTGTGGTTGCCTCCTTGCTGTTCGACCGTTACAGCAAGATAGATGAAGGCGATTTATCGCGCCTGCGTGCCAATCTGGTCAAGCAGCAGTCCCTGTATGAAATCGCCCAGCGTCTGGAGTTGTCGCAGTTTTTGCGTCTGGGCGAAGGCGAATTGAAATCCGGCGGTTTCCGTCGTCCTTCGATACTGGCCGATACGCTGGAAGCATTGTTTGGTGCGATTTTTCTCGATGCCGGCTTCAATGCTGCGCGCGACGCGATTCGTGCGCTTTACATTCCTATACTCGATAGCGTCGATCCCAAAACGCTGGGCAAGGATGCAAAAACCCTGTTGCAGGAATACCTGCAAGGTAAAAAAATCGCACTGCCTCAATACAATGTCGTCGCCACGCACGGTGCTGCGCACAATCAGGAATTTGAAATTGAATGTCTGGTACCGAAACTGGATATTCAGGTATTCGGCACAGGCGGTAGCCGTCGCGCCGGTGAGCAGGCCGCAGCCAAACTCGCACTGGAAGCTGTACAGGCTGCGTTGGTAAAAACGCCGGGCTCAAGTCGCAAGAGCAAGCCGCGGACCGCGCAGCTGAAGTTGGCTGGTATTGCGACCGTGCAGCTGGATGAAATCAAGCCGGTATCCAAAGCCAAGCCAGATTCAAAAACGGCCAAGATAGAAGCCAAGACCGACACTGAAATCAAAGCCGATCTGAAATCAGATATGATTTCAGATCCGGCCTCGGATGCTCAAAAGAGCTTGATTGTCGAAGCTGACGCAGTGATCGCTCCTGCAATAACTTCAGTATCAAAATCTACAAACAATGCGACATCGACCGCAGAGGACGACGTCGTCAAAAAAACCTCTACCACTTCCCATTCCAAAATTGCATGACTGAATCCACCGCACTGTCACACTTTCGATGCGGTTATATCGCGATCGTCGGTCGCCCTAACGTAGGTAAATCCACGTTGATGAATGAACTGATCGGCGCCAAGGTCAGCATCACATCACGCAAGGCACAAACCACGCGTCATCGCATCACGGGTATTCAAACCATAGACGATGCACAATTTGTCTACGTCGATACTCCAGGTTTTCAGACGCGTCATTCGAATGCATTGAACAAGACATTGAATCGCACCGTGACGAATACGCTGACTGCGTCCGATGTGATCTTGTTTGTCATAGAGGCAGGGACTTTTGGCCCGGCTGATCAGCAAGTGCTGGATTTGATTCCTAAAAATGTGCCATGCATATTAGTCATCAATAAATCCGATCGTGTCAAAGACAAAGCAGTGTTGTTACCGTTTGCGCAGCAAATCGCCGCCAAGCGCGACTTTACTGCCGTGGTGCCGGTTTCTGCCAAATTGCGGTTTCAGCTCGATAATCTGCAAGGCGAAATCAAAAAACACTTGCCGGAAAATCCGCCTATCTTTGGTGAAGATGATATTACCGATCGGAGTGAAAAATTTCTTGCCGCTGAAATCGTCCGTGAGAAATTATTCCGTTTTGTCGGTGACGAGCTGCCTTATACCAGCACAGTGCTGATCGAAAAGTTTGAAGTCGAAGGCGATTTGCGCCGCGTCTTTGCCGCTATTCTGGTGGAACGCGATACGCATAAATCCATGGTGATCGGCAACAAGGGTGAGCGTCTGAAAGATATCTCTACACAAGCCCGACTGGATATGGCACGCCTGTTTGGCGGTCCTGTGTATCTGGAAATCTGGGTCAAGGTTAAATCCGGCTGGGCTGATAACGAAGCCGGTTTGCGCGCATACGGCTACGAATAAAATCGAACCATAGATGACTGCACTCATCGCCGACGTCCGCTCTTTATCCTATTCTTCCGATGAAGAAAAGTCGGCGGCGCATGCCGATGATGCCAGCATAAATATTCCCTCGTTGCCATCGGCGGCGGCATTGCCGGCCGCAACAGTTACGCCGAAAGCTGTGCCGCGGCGTACACGCTCAATGGAAAAAGATACACGCATTGCCGACCAACCCGGCTTTGTGCTGCACAGTTATCCCTACAAAGAAACCAGCCTGATCGTCGACGTTTTTTCCCGCGACCACGGGCGCATTGCGCTGGTCGCCAAAGGTGCAAAGCGTCCGCATTCCAGATTGCGTGGTGTACTGCAAACTTTTCAGCCGCTGTCTGTAGGTTGGAGCGGCAAGGCAGAAGTGCGGACATTGACCGCGGCCGAATGGGTAGGCGGACTTTTGCCCCTGGAAAAATCGGCATTGCTGTGCGGTTTTTATCTGAACGAATTATTGGTCAAGCTGCTGGCACGCGACGATCCCCATCCTGCATTGTTCGATCATTACGTCAGCGCATTGAATCAGCTTGCTCATGATGAGCCGGCGGCAATTGTATTGCGTAAATTCGAGCGCGCACTGTTGAAAGAAACGGGTGTGTCCGGCGATTGGCAGATTTGCACCGCGACACGCAATCCCTTGAACCCTGCCACTAACTACGTCGTCGATCCAGAGCGCGGCCCGCGTCCGGCCCGGCCTTCGGATACCTGGCCTCAGGTTGCCGGCAAGACCTTGCTGGATATGGAATGCGAAGATTACAGCAATGCGACTACGCAAATGCAAAGCAAATTTCTGATGCGCTTTTTGCTGGCGCATCATCTGAATGGCGCGCCACTGAATACGCGTCAGATATTAATAGACCTGCTGCAGCTTTAACGGACACAAGATGAGTTTTCTCGAACCCCAATCTTCCATCATCGAACTCGGTATCAATATCGATCACGTGGCGACGCTGCGCAATGCGCGCGGCACGGTTTATCCCGATCCTTTGCAGGCAGCCTTGCTGGCAGAGGAAGCTGGCGCAGATGCCATAACTCTCCATCTGCGCGAAGACAGGCGTCACATCAAGGATGCAGACGTCGAATTAATACGTCCGCAATTACGCACACGCATGAATCTGGAATCTGCCGTCACATCGGAAATGGTGGATTTCGCCTGCCGCATCAAGCCGCAGGATGTCTGTCTGGTACCAGAACGTCGTGAAGAGGTAACAACCGAAGGCGGCCTGGATGTCATCAAATATTTTTCAGAAGTATCTGCTGCCATCAAGCAGTTGCAAGCAGAAGGCATACGCGTGAGCCTGTTCATCGACGCCGACGCCAAACAGATTCAGGCTGCGGCCGAAGCCGGTGCACCAGTGATTGAATTGCATACGGGGCGTTATGCAGATGCGCATGACGAAGCCAGTCAGAAGATGGAATTGCAACGTGTGCAGCAGGGCGTGCTGGAGGGGATGAAACGCGGCTTGAAAGTGAATGCCGGCCACGGTCTGCATTACACCAATGTGCAGGCGATTGCTGCGATTCAGGATATAGCTGAACTCAATATCGGTCATGCGATCGTCGCGCACGCAGTCTTCGTCGGCTGGCAAAAAGCCGTGCGTGAAATGAAGGCCATCATGACTTCTGCGCGTTTGGGCGGGTTGCAAAAATGATTTATGGCATCGGCACCGATATCATGAAGATAGACCGCATTGCGGCCGCACTGGAGCGTCACGGCGACCGTTTTGCCGAACGTATACTCGGTGTGGAAGAACTGGAAAAATATCACCGACGTAAAGCCAAAGTGGCAGCGCGTGGCTTGCGTTTTCTGGCAACCCGCTTTGCTGCCAAAGAAGCGTTCTCCAAAGCCATAGGTTTAGGCATACACATGCCGATGACGTGGCGTGCCGCGCAGATTTTGAATGCGCCCAGCGGCAAACCCATCGTGGTCACCAGTGGCAAACTGGCAGAATATATGGAAATGAATGGACTGACCGCGCAAGTCTCGATTACAGATGAAGTCGAGTACGCGGTCGCTTTTGTGATAGTGGAGAAAAAATGAACATAGCAGTGGCTACAAATTCAGCTTTTGATTCAGCAAGTGTTGATTCCACTTTTGGTCCGGTCATGCTGGACGTGCTTGGCACCGAATTAACAGCGGACGACGTACGTAGAATTCAACATCCATTGACGGGTGGCGTGATTCTGTTTGCACGCAATTACAAGAACAGAGCACAACTGACAGCCTTGACTGCCGACATACATGCAGCACGTCCCGGCATCGTGATCGCCGTCGATCATGAAGGCGGTCGCGTGCAGCGTTTCAAAACCGATGGCTTTACTCATTTGCCGGCCATGCGCAAGTTGGGTGCCTTGTGGGACAAGGATGTATTGGCCGCTACCAAAGCTGCTACTGATGTCGGATATGTACTGGCAGCAGAATTGCGTGCATGTGGCGTCGATTTGTCGTTCACACCTGTGCTCGATCTCGATTACGGTGAATCAGGTGTAATCGGCGATCGCGCCTTCCACCGCGACGCGCGTGTAGTCAGCCTGCTGGCCAAGAGTTTGAATCACGGCTTGATGCTGGCCGGCATGCTCAACTGCGGCAAACATTTTCCCGGCCACGGTTTTGTGAAAGCGGATTCGCACCTGGAAATCCCGGTCGATGAACGCGAGCTGAAAGAGATTCTGGCTGAAGACGCAGCGCCTTACGACTGGCTAGGTCTGAGTCTCGCCGGCGTGATGCCGGCCCATGTGATTTATCCCAAGGTCGATAAACATCCTGCCGGCTTTTCACGCAAATGGTTGACGATGTTGCGCAAGGATTTTGGTTTTGACGGCATCATTTTCAGCGACGATTTGAGCATGGAGGGCGCGAGTGTGGCCGGCAATGTGATTGATGGCGCACATGCGGCACTGGCTGCGGGCTGCGACATGGTGCTGATCTGTAACTCGCCTGACAAGGCCGATCAATTGTTGAATGGCCTGAAGATCGAGGATGGCAAAGCGATGCAGCAATCTGCCGCCCGCATCGCAGCATTGACGCCGCAATCGCCTGCCTTGATGTGGAATGATCTGCAAGCAGACGCGCGTTATATCGCAGCGAAGAAAGTAGCATTGTCGCTGGCATCAGCTTGATGATGTGTCGCGGCTTTTGATCATGGGCAGGTGAGTGCAAGATGTCTGATATTGAAGCGCCAGATCCGCGTGCAATTGTGCTGGAAACGGTAGCCAAGCTGCCGCACCTGCCCGGCGTGTATCGCTATTTCGATGGAGAAAACAATCTTCTGTATGTCGGCAAGGCGCGCGATCTGAAGAAGCGCGTTTCCAGCTATTTCCTGAAAAATCTCGCCAGTCCGCGTACTGCCTTGATGGTTGAAAAGATCGTTCGTCTGGAAACCACAGTCACGCGTAGCGAAGCTGAAGCGCTGCTGCTTGAAAACAATCTGATCAAGACTCTGCAGCCGCGTTACAACATCCTGTTTCGCGATGATAAATCCTATCCGTATCTGAAAATCACCGGCCAGGAATTCCCGCGCATGGCGTATTACCGCGGCGCGGTAGATAAAAAAAATCAGTACTTCGGTCCTTTCCCCAGCGGCTGGGCTGTCAAGGAATCGATGCAGATTTTGCAGAAGGTTTTTCTGCTGCGTACCTGTGAAGATTCCGTATTCGCCAATCGCACACGACCTTGCTTGCTGCATCAGATCCATCGCTGTAGCGGTCCTTGCGTCAACTACATCAGTCGCGAAGATTACGCACTGGATGTCGATAATGCGGCAAAGTTTTTGCGTGGACGGCAGACGGAAGTGCTGGAAGTATTGCAGGCCAAGATGCAGGCATATGCGGAAGAGTTGAAGTTCGAGCAGGCCGCAATTGTACGCAATCAGATCAATGCCTTGTCACGAGTGTTGCATCAGCAAAGCATGGAAACCGGTGGTGATGCGGATATCGATATCATTGCAGTGATCGTGCAGGGCGGTCGTGCCTGTGTCAATCTGGCGATGGTACGCGGCGGACGGCATCTGGGCGATCGTGCCTACTTTCCTACGCATGTCGATAATGTGCTGACGAGTGCGGAAGAGTCAGTCGCTGCTGAAGTGATGAAGGCTTTTCTCGCACAGCATTACATCGATAAATTTATTCCCGGGACATTGGTGTTGAATACCGAGTTTGATGAACCGGAGCTGATGCTTGCGCTGATGGAGCAATGCGGTCATCGCATCAATCTGGTATTTCAACCGCAGGAGCCCCGCCGTCAATGGCTGGAGATGGCGCAGAAGGGCGCCGAGATTTCACTCGCTCGTCTGTTGTCCGAACAAGGCTCGCAGCAAACGCGTACGCGCATGCTGGTTGATTCATTGAAGATAGATGTGGAGGATATCGAAGCTTTCCGTGTCGAGTGCTTCGACATCAGTCATACGCAGGGCGAGGCGACCCAGGCATCATGCGTTGTCTTCCATCATCATGCGATGCAGAACGGCGAATATCGGCGTTACAACATCAATGACATAACGCCTGGCGACGACTACGCAGCGATGCGGCAGGTACTGATGCGTCGCTATGAAAAAGTCGCCAACGGCGATGGCGTGATGCCCGATGTCGTGTTGATCGACGGTGGCAAAGGCCAGGTGGAAATGGCGCGGCAGGTATTCGTGGAGCTAGGTCTGGATATCAGCCTGATCGTCGGCGTTTCCAAGGGAGAGGGCCGCAAGGTTGGCCTGGAAACCCTGGTGTTCGTCGATGGTCGCGCACCGCAAGAGCTGGGCAAGGAGTCCGGAGCCTTGATGCTGATCGCACAAATTCGCGACGAGGCGCACCGCTTTGCCATCACTGGCATGCGCGCCAAGCGCGCCAAGGCCCGCCAGACCTCACGCCTGGAAGAGATTGAAGGCATCGGTGCCAAACGGCGACAAAAATTATTGGCCCGTTTTGGCGGCTTGCGCGGGGTGGTGGATGCCAGCGTTGAAGATTTATCATCCGTCGAGGGCATTTCCCGCCAATTGGCAGAAGACATTTACAAGCAATTGCATTAGATTACGGGTGCGCATGCAACGCCTGCATTGCGCACATTCATGAAAATGTAAATAAAGTCTGATATGCCTTTCAATATCCCTATTCTTCTCACATGGTTGCGCGTCGCGCTGATTCCACTGATGGTGGGCGTGTTGTACCTGCCGGATTCATGGCTGGGCCCGTTCGACAAAAGCCTGGCATCGACATTGATCTTTATCGTCGCAGCGTTGACTGACTGGATAGACGGTTTTCTAGCGCGTCGCTGGAATCAAACTTCCGCTTTCGGTGCGTTTCTTGACCCGGTTGCGGATAAATTGATGGTTGCCGGTGCTTTGTTGGTGCTGATTGAATTTGGTCGCGTGAATGCAGTCATCGCCTTCATCATCATAGGTAGGGAAATCACCATTTCCGCCTTGCGTGAATGGATGGCGCAGATCGGTGCATCCAAATCAGTCGCAGTCAGCTCGCTGGGCAAGATCAAAACCATCGCGCAGATGGTCGCGATTCCGATGTTGTTGTATTACGAAAATTTCTTTGGTATCGATACCCGTATCTGGGGCCAATGGCTGCTGCTGATCGCGGCAATCCTGACGGTATGGTCTATGTTTTATTATTTGCGCAAGGCGTGGCCACTGATCAAGGAAAGCGCCGGGCATTTGCTGTAAGTTTGCGCACTGGAGTACTTGACAACGAAAGTCAATCCTCTATAATGTGCACCTGTTGTTGATGCGGGAGTAGCTCAGTTGGTAGAGCGCAACCTTGCCAAGGTTGAGGTCGAGAGTTCGAGACTCTTCTCCCGCTCCAGATTTTAAAAGGGAGCTGATCCAGCTTCCTTTTTTATTGATTGATATGACAGCAGGATGCGCAATACTAATTCTGCTGCAGTAATGTCAATCAAGGTTTTATCAGTAGTGAGTAGTACATGCGGGAGTAGCTCAGTTGGTAGAGCGCAACCTTGCCAAGGTTGAGGTCGAGAGTTCGAGACTCTTCTCCCGCTCCAGATTACTAAAAGAGGAAGCTGTTCAAGCTTCCTTTTTTATTCGTGAGAAGTATCAGGTTTTACTAAGTAAGCTTGGTAAATAAGTTTAGTAATAAGCTTAGCAAGTCAGTTTTAGTGTTTCGTTTGTGCCGCACAATGCGATGTTGATTTCGCGGTACAATACGGACCCGTGGCGGGGTAGCAAAGTGGTTATGCAGCGGCCTGCAAAGCCGTTTACGCCGGTTCGATCCCGACCCCCGCCTCCAGTTTTTTCAAAAGCGCCGTCGGCGCTTTTATTTTGTTTTACGATCTTGTTTTAGAATTCTGCTTTAAGATCGTGCTTTAAAGCGTGAACATGCCCGGGTGGTGAAATCGGTAGACACAAGGGACTTAAAATCCCTCGCTCTAATAGGCGTGCCGGTTCAAGTCCGGCCCCGGGCACCAAACTCATGAAAGTCTATAACCTCTGCTGTGAACTGGATCATCTCTTCGAAGGATGGTTTTCTTCAGAGGATGACTTTTTCAAGCAGTCCTCGCAGCATTTGATCGCGTGCCCATTCTGCGGCAATCATACGATCAAGCGCCTGCCTTCTTCTCCCCGTTTAAATATTTCCGGTGCAAGTGCGCGTGTGCATGACGAGTCTAATCGCGCGCAGGATCAGTTGATGGAGTTTGCGCGTCAAGTGATTGCCCATACCGAAGACGTTGGCAATCAATTTGCCGAAGAGGTACGCCGCATGCATTACAAGGAAACCGCTGAGCGTGGCATTCGCGGTGTGGCAACGTCTGAAGAACGTGCCGAATTGATCGATGAAGGAATTGAAGTCGTATCTTTGCCTTTGCCAGATCATTTGAAGCAAGTGCTTCAGTAACCCGACAGGAAATATCATGCGTCATATCGCATCGGTGGCTGATTTAAAAAGTTTAGTCGGTCAGGAAGTTGCCGTGTCCAGCTGGATAAAAATTGATCAGGCGCGCATCAATCTGTTTGCCCAAGCTAGCGGCGATCATCAGTGGATACACGTCGATGTCGAGCGTTGCCGCGACGAGTCACCATATGGCGCACCGATTGCGCATGGCTTTTTGACTTTGTCATTGTTGCCGATGCTGTTGCAGTCTTCCATCACGTTCCCACCTTTCAAATTGGCGCTGAACTATGGTTTGAACAGAGTACGTTTTCCAGCGCCGGTGCAAGTGGATCAGTGCATACGCGCACACATGACCTTGCAAGCTGTGGAAGATATTGCCGGTGGTGTACAGATGGCGTGGGAGGTAACGCTGGAGTGTGACGGTACGAATAAACCGGTGTGTGTGGCAGAGCTGGTACTGCGACATTACGACTAGCGATACTTTGTTAGCGAAGGCGGACGTCTCCTTTTCATGAAAAACGTCCGCTTGCTTCAGGCTGTTCAGTGTTTCGAGTATTGCGTCGCACCGAATAATATTTCCTTGGCCTTGTCGTCGGTGATCGGTTTACGTACATCGGTAAAAAGCGTGACGCCTTTTTGTACTGCAGGTCGCGCGTTGATGATGTTGAACCATCGTTGCACGTTGGGGTAATCAGATAATTCAATTCCCTGTTTTTCCCAAGAACGCAGCCACGGGAAAGTCGCGATGTCGGCAATCGTGTAGTTATCACCTGCGAGATACGCACTCTCTGCCAGGCGCTTGTCGATCACGCCATACAAGCGTTTCGCTTCATTGGTGTAGCGGTTGTACGCATAGTCTATTTTTTCGGGGGCATAGATGCGGAAGTGATGCGCTTGGCCCAGCATCGGTCCAACGCCACCCATCTGAAACATCAACCACTGCAGTGTTGTGAATTTTTCTCTATCGCTGTCGCCGAGGAATTTTCCGACTTTGCTGGCGAGATAAACCAGGATCGCGCCGGATTCAAAGAGGGAAATCGGTTTGCCGTCGGGGCCGTCGCTATCGACAATGGCCGGGATCTTGTTATTGGGCGAGATAGCCAGAAACTCTTTGGTGAACTGGTCGCCGGTACCGATATCGATGTGATGTGTACGGTAAGGCAGGCCACATTCTTCCAGCATGATGTGTACTTTGTGACCGTTGGGTGTGGCGGTTGAATAAACGTCTATCAATTCTTTCTCCTGAGATAGCTGTCGTGAGCTATATGCATAGGCGCGAAATGCGCGCGCTGATTTTTCATGTGAGTTTTCTAATTATGCAGACATTCAGGTTTTTCTGCTGTGGCTACCCGCGTGTGACCAGACTGTGTGGCGACTGCTTGAGCCCGATGCAGAACAGCTGGAAGCGCCTACAGGCCGCGCGATTTGCGATATTGATGCAAGACTTCTTCCATCGATGTATATCTGGATTCAGATTGCAGCGGCAATAGCGGTGCATAGTTGATGGTGTGAACAATCCAGTCATTGCGTCGCTCGCCGACATCCAGCACATTGATACACCCGGGCGATTGCTCCAGATTGCCTAGGAACAGACGTTGCCCTGTGATGGCGTAAGACAATATTGCGCGGTTGACGCCACCATGCAGGACCAGCAGGATCGTATCCCAGGATGTATCGGCGCGCAGGAGATCGATGGCGGGATGAATGCGATCGATTAACTGGCCGACGCTTTCGCCATCGAGAAATTTCTTGTGTTCTTCTGCCATGCAGGAGAAGGCGCTGGTGAATGCCTCTTCCAGATCATCATCCAGAATATCCTCCAGTACGCCACCACGAACTTCCTGAAATTCCGGCCATTGCTCGAGTTCGATTTGCTGTCCGGTCTGTGCCAGTACGCGCAATGCAGATTCAATTGTGCGGGGCAAATTGGATACGATCACGCGATCAAAATAGATGTTCTGCTGGGCGAAAGCCTGACCAGCTGCACTGGTTTGGCTGCGGCCTGTTTCATTCAAGGGAACGTCATCCGGTGGATAAGGTCTGCCATCCTCATCGAAGTAGGTGACGCTGCCATGCCGCATCAGATAGATGCGTCTTCTTTTCGCTGGATTCATTTGTAGTGCGGCGTGCGCTTTTCGAGGAAGGCGTTAATTCCTTCCTGTGCATCGCGATGATTCAGGCTATCGACGAAATATTGTTTTTCGACTTCAAAATGTTCAGACAGCGAATGCTCGCGTGCTTCGCCTGACAGCGATTTGATGCGCTCCACAGCATAGCTGGAAAGTGCCGCCAGTTCATCTGCCCATTGCAATGCTGCGTCTAGCGCAGAACCATCGGCGACGATGCGATTGATCACGCCCAGTTCATGCAGGCGGGTTGCGAGAACAGGTTTTCCTTCCAGAAGAATCTCGGTAGCTAATTGGCGCGGCAGCATCTGGCCGAGAAACCAAGATGCGCCGCCATCAGGCGTCAGGCCGACTTTGACATAAGACATCGCAAATTTGCTTGAGCTGCCGGCAATAATCAGATCGCATGCCAGTGCCAGCGAAAAACCGGCACCAGCCGCCGCGCCTTCCACCGCAGCCATGACTGGTTTGGGGCAATCGCGTATCGCTTCTATCCATCCACACAAGCTGTCAACGGCATCGGCCTGTTTGACTCTATCCCGCGTACGAAGCTCCAGCAGGGTATTAAGATTGCCACCGGCGCAAAAGAAATTGTCTGCACCGGTCAGTATCACTGCGCGAATTGAATCGTCGCGTTCGGCAGTCGACAAGGCTTCAATCGCTGCGGCAAACATATCCGGATGCAGCGCATTTTTTGCGCCTGGATTGGAGAGGGTAAGTATGAGTGTTGCTTCGTGGCGCGACGCCCGGATTTCAGCCGACATAAGGTCTCGATAGAAGATGGATGTGTCTGCGAATATACAGCAAGCACCTGCTTTTTACCGCGCCAGCCAGTGGCTATGAGTCGGCTCGCAAGAAGACTTCGTGCACGGCCAAAGCGTCCTGTGTCCATGCCTCTGGTGTCATGATGGAAAACAAGCCATCGCGGCGCGTTTTTCTGGCCAGCTTCAGCAGCGCTTTGTCTTTGGTTATCAAGACGTCGGCATTGATGTCGCGTGATAGCTCGAGGAATTTTTGATCGTCCTTATCCTTGCATATCGGTAGCCTCACCGCCGCCTCGTTAACCGCCGGCATCGGCGTACAGCGTATCAATGCATCGAATTCCGCGGCGACCCTGATGCGTGCTGCATCGTCGAGTTTCAGATGCGGGTAATGCAGAACGATACTCCACTCCATTCTGCAGTCGTCGCGCGTGACAGCGTCAACCGCGCCGCTTTGCAAAGCAGCGTGCAGTTGGGCCCAACGCGAATCGCGGAATACGAACAGATCCAGACAGACATTCGTGTCGATGACGATGCGCGTCACCATCTTCGGATTCGTTATCTTGGGTATCATAGGCAAAATTAATTTGTTGGAACTGTACATGCTTATTGTTTTATCACCCGCCAAAACACTCGATTACGCGACCCCTGCCAACACCGAGATCAATACCAAACCTGATTTCATCAAGCGATCTGCCGAACTGATCGCTATCCTGAAAGAATATTCGCCGGACCAGATCGGTAGTCTGATGCGCATCTCGGATCCGCTGGCAGTGTTGAATGCTAATCGCTTTGCCGATTGGTCATCCAAATTTACGTTAAAAAATTCCAAGCAGGCCATGCTCGCCTTTAACGGCGATGTGTATGAAGGATTGCATGCCGCCAGTTTGAATGCCAGACAACTTGCGTATATGCAATCGAAGGTACGTATTTTATCCGGCTTGTACGGCAGCTTGCGTCCTCTCGATCTGATGCAGCCGTATCGTCTGGAGATGGGAACCAAGCTCGCCAATCCTGTGGGCAAGGATTTATATGCATTCTGGGGCGATACGGTGACCCATGCGCTGAACGAGGTCATTGCAGAGCAACAATCTTCCGCACTGATCAATCTGGCGTCGGAAGAATACTTCAAAGTCGTGAAACCTGCATTGCTGCATGTGCCGGTGATTACGCCGATTTTTCAGGACTGGAAGAATGGTCAATACAAGATCATTTCGTTTTACGCCAAACGCGCGCGCGGCTTGATGGCACGTTATGCCGCAGTCAAAGGGCTGGTGCAACCACAGGCTTTGAAAAACTTCGATGTCGATGGCTATGGCTACGATGAAGCAGACTCCACCGAACGCTCTTGGGTTTTCAAAAGACGCATTGATAATTAATGGTATGAAACTTGCTGACTAGCATCAGAGATATGTAGGTTTTTCTCTGTGCTTTACGCATCGATAGATTCTGACAGCACGAATCTGTTTCTGCCATTTGCCATAATTTGTTAAATAATTTTAGAGATAAACCAGTGCTGTCACCCGTAAACATAAGGTGGCGCAATGGTTTGTAGCTTTGACATTCTTCCAAATTGTGAATTCGTAGTCGGATAGAAAGTTTCCTTGTGGAATTTAATTGTTAAATCAACAGCTTACGAGCGTTAGTTGATCAATTTTCCAGTTGTGCGCATACAACTATTTTGGTGCACGGCAACGCTTTTTATTGTTGCCACACTCTATAATTGCGCCATAAAAATGGCATTGAAAAAGTGCATGTAACAGGGGGAATTGTTTTGATGACGCATCACCGTTGATGTCTTCGTCATGTCATTTTTTTGTAGGACAATCGCCGATAGGCGGAATTGATCGGCAACTGGGGTAATGATTAGTAAATCAAAATTGAATGTAAGCGCAAGTCTTGGACTTATCATTGGACTTATCACCGTTACTCAGCTTGGCTTTGCCGCTACCGAGATCGCGCAGACCGGTTTAACTCGTCCAAAAAATCCACGTGATACCCAGCCATTTACGCAAGATGTAGAGCGTCTTGCTCCAACTTCAAATTCGGCATCAACAGCTGAAACCGTTGCCCCAACCGTAGTGCCTCCAATCTTGGATATCAAGCCAGTTGCCACGCCAGCTGTTAAAAATTCCGTGATGGCGAGTGAAAATAACTCTGCGAACGTTGGTGTTGATGATGAGATTTTGAAGCTGCTCAGGCAGTCTGATAAGGCATTTGCCGGTTCATCCATTACCTTGCCAGAAGGAATTGCTGCCGGCCGTGGTCAGATGCAAAACTTGCTATCGCTTGAAGAAGCATTGGCGAGAGCGCTACAAAATAGTTACAGCTATGCGGCCACGAGTGCTCAAGCTCAGGGGGCTATCTACGCCAAAAATGCTGCATTGGGTCAAATGGGTCCCACGGTTGATGTGCGCGGCCAGCGCGGAAGAGAGTATTCCGCTCCTGCATCGATTATCGATCCTACAACAGGGCAGTCAGCTACTAGCGATACCCATATTCGCTGGGATTCCACAGTTATTCTTCGCCAGCCGATTTTCAGTCCTGGATCTTATTTCGATTATCGCAAGCAGAGCAAGCTGGCTAACGCCGCAGATTTTCGTAAAGAAGATGCGCGCGAAGCTTTGTACTACCAGGCAATTAAAGCGTATTACGATTTAATGCGAGCCTATGTCGCGCTCACGTTCGCACGCAGCTACGTTGATCGTATGGACAGCTTGCAGGAGTACATGAATAAACGCTTGCAAGGCGGCGGCGCCAGCAAGGTTGATTTTGATCGTGTCCGCGGACGTGCGCTGAATGCGCAGTCGGCTGCAATCGAAGCCGAGGGCGTACTGGAAAGCGCGATGATCACCTTGACGCAATTGACCGGTGTTCGTGCTCAGCAGTTGAGTATTCCATCCAAGATGATGCCTGTCGTCCCACTGTCTTCAAGCGTTGCCTTGGAGCGCATCTATGAAGAAAATCCGGCAATACGTGCGGCGCGTCAGGACGCGGCTGCTGCGAATGAAGAATTGAAATCTGCACGCTCACGTTTTTCCCCTACTTTAGCTCTGGAATTATCTCAAGCAAGAACGCGCAACGCTGGCGGTGATGGCGTGTTGACGACAGACCGACGCTACATGCTGGTAATGAATATGAACCTGTTGAATGGTGGTTCGGATTATTACTATCAAAAAGAAATCGGCAGTAAGTTTGTCGAGAAATCAAATATCGCATCCGATGTTGAGCGCAAGTTGAAAGAACAAATTGAAATCAACTATCGCACGCTTGATGCAGTTAAAAAACGCATCAAGGTTGCGGGTCAGGCATATCAAACCAATGCGAATGTTGCTGATGTTTTCCTTGACCAGTTAGCTACTGGTAGCAAGCAACTGCTGGATGTACTCGATGCATACCAACAAGCGTATCAATCGCGGGTTGATTTGGCGCAGTTGCTTTTTTTGCAAGCTGATATCAGTTACCAAATCTTGCGCAACACCGGACGTGCATCTGCATTTGTAGATGAAATGAATACGCCTTTGCAGTAAGTACTGTCTCAAATGATGTTTTAAATGCTACTGCAAACAATGCAATGAATCTGGGGGAATGATGGAAGGCGGAGGAAGGGAACAGAATTTCTGGCCAGGCTTCGTAGATGCTTTATCCAATGTGGTGTTGGTGATGATCTTTGTCGTCGTGGTTTTTGTAGTCACGCTTTTTTACTACTCGCAGAAATTAGCGCAGTTCAAGGCAATCAAGTTTATCGAAAAAAAGGAATTGCAGGAGCAGGTTGCAACACCGTCAAAAGATCAGCCAAATATCAGTCGCCTGGACGATGGCAAGAATCCTGATGCTGCGCGTTTAAAAAACGAAAGTCAGGAACAAATTCGCGAGATTGCCGCATTGAAGGGGCAAGTTGCCGTACTGCAGGCGAAACTTGCCGCAGGTTCCAACAGCGCATTACCAGGTAGTTTAAGTAGCGATGACAGCGCGCCAAGCAAGGTCATCCAAATCGATAAGGCGCGTGCCTCTACTGATGCGCCACCCGGAATCAAGATCGATGGGAAATTTGAAGCTGTCACGCTGCGTTTTGAAAAAGACGGTGTCGAGCTCAATAGCGACACAAACAAGGTGCTCGATGCCAACATCAAGCGCTGGACAGATAAAGTCAAGACAGGTCAAGGCAAGTTGGTGATAACTGGTGTGGTGGGTACGGTTGCTTACACCGAAGGTCGCCGCCGGGCTTACTACCGCACGATTGCCGTGCGTAATTACTTGATTGATCTTGGTATTGCGGCAGATCGTATTACCAGCCGAGTGGTGCCAGGTACGGAAAGTGCCGAAAGTGATTCGTCTGTAGTTATTCAATATTCGGCAAACGCAAAATGAAATTTCCTCGCCTTGTCAGCTTTGTCACCAGCATCATTCACCGCATAGAAGCGTGGATGCGTGAGGTGACGCCTACGCTGGACCAAGGCCTGGAAATGTACCGAGAAATGCCACGGCCAAAATTTTTCGTATTACTGGTTGCAGCAGGAATATTGCTGCTAACGATATGGGCTATTTTTGCACCTATCGATATGGTGGTACGCGGCCAAGGCCGCATCGTGCCTTCTGAGCACAATCAAGTGATTCAACATCTGGAAGGCGGCATCGTGTCCTCTATTGTCGCGCGTGAAGGTGCGACTGTGCGCAAGGATCAGGTTCTTGTCGTCATTAGAGATGTTCGCGCCAGTTCGGATCAGGGCGAAGGTCGCGTCAAATTATTGAGCTTGCGTGCGCGAGTGGCACGCCTCATTGCAGAGTCCAGTGGCGAAACGCAAATTCGTTTTCCAGACGACATTCCGTTGGATACGCCTGCAGTGCAAAGCGAACAGGCAGCTTTTGTTGCACGACAAGGCAAGCTGAATGGTGAAGTGAGTATTCTGCGTGAGCAGGCGACACAACGACAAGCTGAGTTGGCAGAAACCACAAGCCGTCAAAAAAGCCTGACAGATGAATTCAATTTAGCGCAGCAGCAATATCAATTGGTGCATGCGATGTATGTCAAAAATGCAGCATCGCAACTGGAAGACATTCAATCTCAATCTCGCGTGCAGGATGTGCGCAGCCGTCTGAATGCAGCTAGTGCAATGATTCCACGACTGCGTGCGGCGATCTCCGAGGCGCAAGCCAAGGTACAGGATGGCGTTACCCGTTTTCGCGCTGATGCTCGTGCAGAACTAACTACGGCAGAAACGGATCTGGCTCGCTTGTCCGAAGAAATGAAATCGCGCAATGACCGTGTCTTGCGATCTGAAGTCAAAGCACCTATGGATGGCGTCATCAATCGATTCTTTGTCAATACAGTGGGCGGAGTGGTTAAACCGGGTGATCCGATTCTTGAGATGACACCGATCGATGACAAAGTTGTGATCGAAGCCAACATCAGTCCTACTGACCGCGCAGAACTTGCAATTGGCAGACCAGCGAGCGTCAAGGTTACCGCGTATGACTACGGCGTATTTGGTTCGATGAAAGGTGTCGTTACCGAGATCAGTGCGGATACGGTGCCGGAAGAGCGTGGCGAACGCAATTACAGAATCAAGATAGAAGTGACGCGTGACCTAAGCAAGGAAAAAGATGCGGGGGGCATGCCGCTGTTGCCAGGTATGACGGCTACCGCGGACATCGTTGTTGGCCGGCGCACGGTATGGCAATACTTGATGTCGCCGGTTCATCGATTTGCACAAACGGCGCTACGAGAACCTAGATGAGCAGAGATGACGAAGTAATAGAAAGCAGTAAATGTTTGATTCAAGAATATTTAAATTAAAACTCAAGGAATACCCAGCACCATGAAAACGCTACGCAAATACTATGTTCTTGCGATGATTCCTTCGCTGCTATTGCTAGGTGGCGGCCTGCTGTTCAGGGATTTTGTTCTCCATGCAATTCACATTAATCCTGTACTCAATTTATTCATCATTGGAGTTGCAGTATTCGGTGTCGCCTTGATCATGTACGACGTGTACAAGGTGAACTGGGAATACAACAAGCTGAAGCTTTTTTATGCACGGGCTTCAGCCGGTGAGTTGCTGGAAGACTTGGTGCAGGATCCGATCTTTGCAGGATCAGAGATCGCCAAGGTTCTGGTCAGTGTCGCGAGCACCAAAGGCCGTCTCACCTCGCGTATTGAACAGGAAACCATTGAGCGTTCACTGTCCGAGTTGCACGCCCATCTCGAAGCGCGCATGGAGTTCCCTCAGTATTTGACCGGCTTCATGATTGCACTTGGTTTGCTGGGCACGTTTATCGGCTTGTTGGAAACCTTGGTTAGTACTGCAGACTTGATTAACGGTTTTGGCAAAGCAAGCCAAGGCTCCGATATGGATGCATCGTTTGCTCGTCTGGTCGCTGACTTAAACAAACCTTTGGCCAGTATGGGTACCGCATTCAGTGCATCGATGTTTGGCTTGATCGGTTCACTGACACTCGGTTTGACACTGGTGTGTTTGCGCGGTGCGGGTAAACGTCTGGAAGTTTCTGCACGTGAGTGCATCGGTGTGATGGTGGAACACGTAGTGCATGAAATGTCGGGACCGGGCGCATCACAACGCCAAGGTATTTCAGAGTCCTTCCTTGCGGAGTTTTTGCATGATCTGATGGTCTTGCAACGTGAATCGGTACTGACTTCGCGCAATAGCTCTGACGCTTCTTTGCAAGCTGGTATGAAGCTGGAAGCAATGAATGATCGTTTGGCGTCTATTTCTAAACTGTTCCAAGAAAGCATAGATGAATCGAAGAACACGCGTCAGCTTGTGGCTTTCGGTCCGCGCATGCATGAAGTAGGTCAACAAACACTGGAAGAAATTCGCAATCTGGGTCAGATCATTAATCAAAAGATGACCTCGACACAAGACATTACACAAAGCCTGTCTTTGCTGAGTGAACGCTTGAGTGTTAACGGCGATATTGCATTGCGTAGCTTTGACGTCTTGCCGCAAATTGTCGGCACCATACAGAGCGGTCAAAATTCCTTGTCATCGGCATTGTCTTCTATCCAAAGTCAGCAATCTGATTTGGCCAGCCTGCATGAAAAGTCGGCGCAACACATTGCGCAATTGCCGGGCTTGCTTAATCAGGTGTCGATTCGTATTGCTGATGAGTTAAACGCGATTCAACATCAATCTGAAATCCATTCGACAGTGGCAACGCGCTTGGGACAATTGGGAACAGTCATCGGCGAAAACTCAAGCAACATTACGCGTGATGCGCTGGCTGCACGTCAGTTGCAGATTGATATGGCGAAACATATGGCGATGCAGAATGAACGTATCAAAGGGCTGGATGCCATTCCGCAAGCTTTGGCCGGTATCAGCGAAGCACTGATGCGTCAAAACGTGATGTCGCAAACCATCATTGAAGAAATGCGTAGCGGTCGCCAAACCATGATCAAGGATTTACGCCTTGAACTACGTGAGGCAATGCGTGAACTGGCAACACGTAGCGAGAACAAATAAGAAGTATTGAAAATTTGATGAGCCAATTGCCCGATCAACCTGTCGCAACTTCACCACTCACCGAGGCGCCTGTCGCCAACGTTGGTGGTGTTGAGGTCTCGCGCGATACGCTGAACAAGATCACGCACGATCCTATGTACGTGACGCTGCTGCGTGCATATGGCAAACGGCTGGTCGAGATTGTTGTGGCTGGTTTGTTGATTAATTTGTTCGGCTTGTTAATGCCTTTGTACTCAAGGCTGATGTACGACAAGGTAATTGGAAACCATATTCCGGATACCTTGTGGGCATTGACGCTGGGGATGCTGCTGTTCGTCGTACTGGAATTCGCTCTGCGTGTAATACGCGCATTTTATATAGAACAATTGGCTGGCAAGTTTGACGTCGATTTTGATCAAGTCATTGTGCAGCGGCTGTTGGCGGCACGCGTATCGTGGCCAGTTGGTGTGGTGTTGGCAAAGTATCGTGACATTACCAGCGCGCGTGAATTGCTGTCATCGAATTACATGCTGATCATCATCGACTTTCCATTTTTAATACTGTATTTGCTCGCGTTAGGCATGATTGCTGGACCGATTTTATGGGTCTTCATTGCTTGCGGTGTATTGCTGGTCGGCGCGCAGTTACTTTGCAAAATTCCTGCTACGGACTACGCAAGAATGGCTATGGCCGCCGGTGCTACCAAAACTGACAAACTGGCAGGATTGGTTTTTGGTATTGAAACGCTGAAGACGTCTGGTTTGCAAAAACGGGCTGTTGAGCTCTTCGATCTCGATGCAAAGCAATCTGCAATAACGCTATCAAAAGGCCGCTTCTGGGGCGCTGTCGGTTACACGATTTCTTCCAGCGGCTATACATTTATCACGATCGCTACGCTGGTCGTCGGTGTGTATCTGGTTGAGGCGAATGCACTTACGGTCGGTGCGTTGATTGCCGCTTCTATGCTGGCTGGACGCGCAGCCTCGATGTTGTCTTCGGTATCGATGGTGATGGGGCGCATCGATGCATTTAAACAGGCCAGGGCGTCGTTCGAGGAATTGTTCATCGATACGCCTGAAGCAAATTTCCAGTCTGGCGAAGTTGATCGCCAACAGATGCAGGGAAAAATCCAGGTTTCCAATCTGTCATTTAGCATCAAGCCAGGCGAACCGGCAATGCTGAAGCAATTGAATTTTGCGATCAATCCTGGCGAGAAGGTTGGCATCGTCGGTCACTCTGGTTCTGGTAAATCTACTTTGCTGCGTTGCCTGGCTGGAGTTCATAAGCCTGATACAGGACAAGTTCTGTATGACGGAATTGCAGTGAATGCGTATCCCGATGAAGTGCGTATGCGTTGTATTTCATACAAGCCGCAGGATCCATTTTTATTTGATGGCACTGTTGCGTCGAATATTTTTGTCGATAACAGAGTAAGCACCAATATTTATCAGGCTGCATTAGCGGTTTCTTGCCTGGAGGATCTGATTGCGAATGGACAGTTACGCATGGATCAGATTATTCGCGCGCCAGGCAATTTGTCCGGTGGACAGCGACAGATGATTGCGTTGGCCCGGGCGATTGCATGTATTCCGAATGTGCTGCTGTTGGATGAACCGACAACTGGCATAGATCAAATGACTGAAGGTCGAATTGTCGAAAGATTAATTGCCTTTGCTGGCAACCGGACACTGATAGTGGCAACGCATAGTCCTGTGTTGTTACGACAGATGGACAGAATCATCGTAATCAATGATGGCAAGATCGTCGCTGATGGCCCACGGGCTCAAATATTGCAGTAAAAACGTACGGCGGGCTGATGTGATCCATGCCCGTAACAAGAAGGAATACTCTCATGGCTACTGCTCCCGCTGCTAAATCTTCCGCTAATTCGTCAGTGCCTCCCAATGGCGCGCCTATCAAGGTCGTGACGCCGGATCAGGATGGTAATTTTCATCCGAAGATTGCAAAAGGCGACGTTGCGCACATACAGATTGTCGACGTCGACATGGTGCTCACACTCACTAATGGCACAAAGGTGGTGCTGGCCGGGGGCGCACTTGGTGCAATGGATGCCGATGTTGCGGTGCTGTTCAGTGATAGCAAGGACACAGCCAGTCGTTTGATGGACCAGGTTGGCAAGATCACTTTGCAGAAGTTCGATCAACCTCTGGTACTTAATTCCGAACCTGCCAATAGCGCTGGACATGGCAATCAAGAGAATGCATCCAGCCAAAATGATGGTGCCAATGATTTGGCCGGACAAGCGCAGGCAACCAATGCGGCGCTTTCTGCCATCAGTCAGGCTTTGGGACAATTGTCCAGCGTCATACAAAATAATGCGCAGCCAGCAAATGAATTTACGTCGAACTTTACCGGCAATGGCGACGCGCAATCGCAACCTCTGGTTAAACATGTAGCCGAGGGAATACCGGAACGTCCGGGTAAAACGCCGCAGGAATATGTCATCGGGCCTAACGAGCCTGCGATGGTCGTCAGCCTGTTTAATCTGACATCAACGAGAACGGAAAATGGCGTTTTGTATGGTAGCGGTGGTACCCCATTATCGTCGAGTGACGGTT
Source organism: Herminiimonas aquatilis (assembly GCF_042665175.1). Lineage (NCBI taxonomy): Bacteria > Pseudomonadati > Pseudomonadota > Betaproteobacteria > Burkholderiales > Oxalobacteraceae > Herminiimonas > Herminiimonas aquatilis. The sequence goes on along the minus strand of NZ_JBHTCC010000001.1, from coordinate 163,535 downwards.
CGCCCGGGCCGCAGTTTTCTCCGCAAGTCTTAACTGGTGCTGCTGGTGTGCATACCATTTATGCGACAGGAAAAGCGCCTACCGGTAATGTGCCTGACAATAAATTCGTCAAGGTTCTGGATGTCTCCATTAGCGGTGACGGCAATGTCCAGTCACTGAAAATTACCGGTGTTCCAAGTGGCATGAGTATTCTAAACGCCACACTTGAAGCGGATGGTTCTTACACCGTCGCCGTTCAACCCGGTCAAAAGCAGTATTCATTGCAGCTTCAGTATGACACGGTTGCTGCGACTCCCGGTTCACCGATTCATGAACAATTTAAATTGTCATTTTCGTTGTCCGTGATTACTGCGGACGGCGTGCAGACAGTTAACAGTGTCAAAAGCGTGATCGTCAAGGATGCTAATAGTGCCAACGATTTGGTCTATGCCGATCCGGTTACGGGCGAGAGTGTGTTTGTGTTACCGGCACAAGGTGTGCCACATACCGTTTACGCGGGTAATGACGACGGAGTCACGATATACGGTAGCAACGCCAATGACAGTTTGAACGGTGGCGGTGGTAACGACACCATATATGGCGGCCGGGGCAATACCTATTTTGAAGGTGGCGCAGGTCAGGACATGTTGGTCGGTGGCACCGGTAACAATACGGCAGGCTATAAAACCTCAAGCACAGGCGTTACGGTTGACTTGAGCACAGGCCTTGGAACAGGTGGTGATGCGCAGGGCGATACCTTATCGAATATCCAGAATGTAATCGGCAGCGCGCACGATGACACCTTTGTTGTTGGTGTAAATACGCGTGTGGTCGATGGCGGTACTGGCGGCAGCGACACGATCAGTTTCGCCGCGTCCACACCATCCGTGGTGGTTGATTTGACTGCGGGCACGGTGGTCGGCGGAAATGCGCCCAGCGTTTCGTTCGTCAATATTGAAAATGTTATTGGCACCAATGCCAACGACACTTTTATCGCGAGCAGTGTCGCCAACGTGTTCACGGGTAATGGTGGCAGCGATACTGTCAGCTATGCCAAGGCCAATGACGGGCATGGTGTCACGGTAGCGATGGCAACAGGCGATGCCAGCGGCGGTGCTGCTGGTTTTGGCCAGGGCGATGTCTTTCATGGCATTAATAATGTCATTGGTACCGCTTATAGCGACACGTTTATTGCCAGCGCAACCGCCAATGCATTTGACGGCGGCACCGGCGGTTCAGATACGGTTAGCTACGCAGGCTCTGCGGTTGGCGTAACGGTTAACTTCGTCACCGGTCGTGGCAGCAGCGCGGATTTTGACTCGGTCAATAGCGTTTATTTGGCCAGCAACGCGGATGGCGACAGCTACATTCGTGTACAAAATGTAATCGGTGGCAGCGGTAGCGATATTTTTGTCGCAGGCATCGATAGTGTGAAATTTGACGGCGGCGCTGCCGGCAATGACACGGTCAGTTATGTAACGTCGAATGTCGGCGTCACCATCGATACGCTGCTCAACACAGGATCGGGCGGCTACGCCAACGGCAACATCTATGCGAGCATTGAAAAATTCATCGGTAGCTCATACGACGACGTGTTCAAGGGCGGCACGGTCGCGAACCAGTTTGATGGCGGCTCAGGTGGTTTCGACACCGTTGATTACAGTGCTTCAACTGCAGTCACCGTCGATTTGTTCAACGGCGTGGGTAGTGGCGGATATGCGCAAGGTGATACTTATGCACACATTCAGAATGTGATTGGCGGTGCCGGCAACGATATTTTCATCGCGAACACAGACAAGAATACGTTTAACGGCGGTGGCGGCAGCAATACGGTCAGCTATGCCGAGGCGACCGACACGCATGGCATTGTGGTGGACATGGCGACTGGCGACGTGAGCGGTGCGAATGCAACCAGTTATGCCAAGGGCGACAAGTTCATCAATATTCAAAACATAATCGGGACTGCTTACGATGACACGTTTATTGCAAGTATCGCCAGCAATTCATTTGTCGGAAATGGCGGTCTTGATACTGTCAGCTACGTCACGGCGAACGACGGCAATGGCGTCACAGTTAATTTGAAATTGGGTACGGCGACCGGCGGTTTTGCTGCTGGGGATACGTTCACGGATATTCAAAACATCACGGGTACAAACTACAACGACGTGTTCTACGCGAGCGCGCTGGCGAATAAATTCACAGGTGGGACTGGTTCGGATACGGTCAATTATTCCCTGTCTGCCGCTGGTGTCACAGTCGATCTGGCAACCGCCAATGCAGTTGGAATCGGTGGCGATGCAGCTGGTGACACCTATATCGGCATTGAAAACATTGTTGGCAGCACGTCAGCTGATTTGTTCTATGCAGGTATCGATGCGAATAAATTCACCGGCGGTGGTGGCATTGATACAGTTGATTACTCAAAAGCGAACGACGGCAACGGTGTCACAGTCAATTTGAAGTTGGGCACGGCGACTGGTGGTTTCGCTGCCGGCGACACGTTCACCGATATTCAAAATATTACGGGGACGGACTACAACGACGTGTTCTACGCGAGCGCGCTGGCGAATAAATTCACAGGTGGGACTGGTTCGGATACGGTCAATTATTCCCTGTCTGCCGCTGGTGTCACAGTCGATCTGGCAACCGCCAATGCAGTTGGAATCGGTGGCGATGCAGCTGGTGACACCTATATCGGCATTGAAAACATTGTTGGCAGCACGTCAGCTGATTTGTTCTATGCAGGTATCGATGCGAATAAATTCACCGGCGGTGGTGGCATTGATACAGTTGATTACTCAAAAGCGAACGACGGCAACGGTGTCACAGTCAATTTGAAGTTGGGCACGGCGACTGGTGGTTTCGCTGCCGGCGACACGTTCACCGATATTCAAAATATTACGGGGACGGACTACAACGACGTGTTCTACGCGAGCGCGCTGGCGAATAAATTCACAGGCGGAACGGGTTCAGATACGGTCAATTACTCTTTATCTGCAGCTGGTGTCACAGTCGATCTGGCAACCGCCAATGCGCTTGGTATCGGTGGCGATGCAGCTGGTGACACCTATGTCGGCATTGAAAACATTGTTGGCAGCACGTCGGCTGATTTGTTCTATGCAAGCAATGACGTCAACAGTTTCTCGGGTGGTGGCGGTGTTGATACAGTTGATTATTCGAAAGCCAATGACGGCAATGGCGTCACAGTTAATTTGAAATTGGGTACGGCGACCGGCGGTTTTGCTGCTGGGGATACGTTCACGGATATTCAGAACATCACGGGTACAAACTACAACGACGTGTTCTACGCGAGCGCGCTGGCGAATAAATTCACAGGTGGTACTGGTTCGGATACGGTCAATTATTCCCTGTCTGCGGCTGGTGTCACAGTCGATCTGACCGGTGCTACCTCGGGTATCGGCGGTGATGCGGTTGGTGATACCTACGATGGTATTGAAAACGTTGTTGGTAGTACCGGTGCTGATCTTTTCTACGCGAGCAATGACGTCAACGTTTTCACCGGCAACGGTGGTGTAGATACAGTTGATTATTCCAAAGCGAATGACGGCAACGGTATCACTATTAATCTGAAGCCTACGGTTGGCACAGGTACCGGCGGTTTTGCGGCGGGTGACACCTTCAACGGCATCCAAAATATTACAGGTACGAACTACAACGATATATTTTTTGCAGGTACGGCAGCCAACAAATTTACCGGTGGCGCCGGCTCTGACACAGTCAACTATTCACTCTCGGCAGCGGGAGTGACAGTTGATCTAACTGGAGCGACGGCAGGTGTTGGTGGCGACGCAGCTGGTGATACTTATGTGGGCATTGAAAACGTTGTTGGTAGCACCGGTGTTGATCTTTTCTACGCGAGCAATGACGTCAACGTTTTCACCGGCAACGGTGGTGTAGATACAGTTGATTATTCCAAAGCGAATGACGGCAACGGTGTCACTATTAATCTGAAGCCTACGGTTGGCACAGGTACCGGTGGTTTTGCGGCGGGTGACACCTTCAACGGCATCCAAAATATTACAGGTACGAGCTACAACGATATATTTTTTGCAGGCACGGCAGCCAATAAATTTACCGGTGGCGCCGGCTCTGACACAGTCAACTATTCACTCTCGGCAGTGGGAGTAACAGTTGATCTAACTGGAGCGACGGCGGGTGTTGGTGGCGACGCAGCTGGTGATACCTACATTGGCATCGAGAATGTGGTGGGATCCACGTTGGCCGATGTGTTTTATGGCAGCGTCGACGTTAATAGTTTTACTGGCAATGGCGGCGTTGATACGGTTGACTATTCAAAAGCAACCGCCGGCGTGACCGCAAGTCTTGCTGCCGGAACAGGTACTGGTGGATTCGCGAATGGCGATATTTACACCGAAATTACCAATCTGGTGGGTAGCGCTTACGTTGATATATTGACAGGGAAAATTGGCGGTGGCTCTACACTGACCGGTGGCGCCATGGGCGATACACTTTCCGGTTATGCGGGCAGCCTCAACAATACAGTGAATTATGCGGGTTCTGCGGCAGTTCAAGTGAATCTGCATACGGGAACGGGGAATCTAGGCGGTGATGCTGCCGGCGACATCCTGAACAATATCCAGAACATCATCGGTACAACAAATGCTGATTTATTTTACGCCAGCCTGGATGCGAATAATTTTAACGGTGGTGGCGGAGCCGGAGCCGATACAGTTAGCTATTTCTATTCGACTTCGGCAGTAACGGTTAATTTGAATACAACCGCTGCGGCAACTGGCGGTTTTGCTCAGGGCGACACCTTCTTGAACGCGGCGGGTGCAGTGAATATTACGAATTTGATTGGCAGTATTTATAACGACAGTCTGACTGGTAAAGCGGGCGGCGGCTCTACTTTGACCGGCGGTGGCGGCGCAGACGTCCTGACCGGTGTTGGTACTAACAATACCGCAAGTTATGCAGGTTCTACCGCTGTAAGTGTGGATCTCTTTGATGGCACCGGTAGCGGCGGAGATGCGCAGGGCGATACGCTATTCAATATTCAAAACGTGCTCGGCAGTTCGGGTAATGACGTGTTTTTCGGTAACTCTGCTGCCAATATTTTTACCGGTGGTGGCGGTATCGATACTGTCAGCTATTCCCATTCAACATTGGATGTAACCATTAATTTGTTGACTGGTCTGGGTACTGGTTTGGGCGCAAATAATCTGGCGCAGGGAGACAGTTACTTCAACATCAATAACGCAACCGGGGGCACCGGCAATGACACGTTTGTTGCCAACAACCTGGTGAATATATTTGATGGGGGTGGCGGAGCGCATAACCTGGTCAGCTATGCGACTGATAGCGTCGGCGTTACTGTCGATTTGTTTACTCCAAATGCTGCCGGCGTAGGCGGTCTTGCCGCAGGTGATAAATACATCAATATTCAGGATGTGATAGGCGGTAGCGGAGCCGATACGTTTTACGCGAATAGTGTTGCTAATTTCTTTACCGGCGGCGGCGGTCTGGATACGGTCAGCTATGAAAAATCGCTGACTGGCGTGACCGCGAATCTGAATAATTCTGCTGTAAATACGGGGGATGCGGCTGGTGACACGTACACCACCATCGAGAACTTGACTGGTAGCGCTGCTAGTGGTGTTACGAATAATCTTACGGGAAACAATCTAGCTAATGTGTTGACAGCGACCGGTACCGACACGACTAATAATCTCACTGCCTTTGTTGGTGGTCTTGATACGTTGAATGGCCGTGCTGGTGGCACCAACCATTTTTATGGCAGCTTGGGAGGCACAACGATCTTCGAAGTGAATGCTAGCGGAACTGGTCTTCAGAGCAATGTTGCGAGTATCGATGGTGGTGGCACGTTCACACAAAATGCCGCAGTTTTGAAAATATATGGTTTAGGTGCGACCTTGTCTTTGGCTGATTTGCAAAGTACTCCGGATAGCATCAACAATATTACCAAGCTGGATTTAACTGCGAACGGGACGACCAAATTCATTGCAACTGCGGCGTCTATTATCGATATTACTGGCGGTACGCATGAGTTATGGGTGGATATCAATCTGGCGACTAATCCGGTTTCATTCGGTGGTGAAAATGTTCTTTACACCGGTAATGATGTGTACTTCTATGCTGCAAATGACACGAATCAAGTGACGCGCCTCGCTACATTGCATTTGGTGTAGTTCCATTCTTGAATAGATGTCTTCGATTCAGTCATTGAAGATAATTGATTGAACGCACGAAAATAAAAAAGCCTCGCAATGCGAGGCTTTTTTACTGGGTGACGCTATTCAGATTTAATTCCAGATTTGCCACCAAGGCACATCTTTTTTCGGGCCGCCCGAAAAATAAACGCTGTTCGGGAAGTTGGTCTTCAACACGCGCTCCGCATCGTTGCGCAATTCCGGCAGGTTCATGGCTTCGTAGGATTTCATCATGATGAACAAAGCACCTTCTGCAGCCGGCGCGCCCGGATAGTTCTTGACCGCTGACTGGGCGCGATTTGCTGCCGCAAGGTAGGCGCCGCGACGGTAGTAATAGTTGGCAACGTGGACATCGTATTGCGCCATCGCATTGACCAGATAGGCCAGACGTGCCGTGGCATCAGGTGTGTATTTGCTGTCAGGAAAACGTTCAGTCAGCTGTTTGAAGGCATCGAAGGCTTCGCGTGCAGCTTTGGGATCGCGTTCGGTTGGATCCTGGCTGGATACAAAGTCAAACATGCTCTTTTTATCATTGAAGTTGATCAGGCCGCGCAGGTAGTACATGTAATCTACATTTGCATGGTCCGGGTGCAACTTGATGAAACGCTCGACGGCTGCCAGCGCCTGGGGCTGATCGCCCTGGCGGTAGTAAGCGTAGGCGATTTCCATTTGCGCTTGCTGGGCATACGTGCCGAAGGGGTAGCGCGATTCTAGCTTCTCAAAATGACTAACCGCTTTTTCGTAGTTGCCAGAGTTCATTTCATCTCTGGCCTCCGAGTATAATTTGGACGGCGACCAGTTTTTGGTCTCGTCAATTTGGTCCGGTGTGAGGCTACACGCGGACAACAGGAAGGCAAGAGCGATGTAAGTAAGTTTTAACATTTGTTTTTGCATGAGATTTTGCGAGGATACCGCCAGACAATGAATGATTATAGCCGATGGGACTTGCAGTGAACCCAACTGAAACACCGATTGTGAATAAAACGATACCGCCCACCGATTTGGAAGGTGTCGAAGAAGGAGACGGCGACCTGTTCGATGTCGCCCCGATAGAGTTGGAATTGACACCCGAGGTCTGCGGCGTCCGATTGGACAAGGTACTTTCCACCCTTGTTCCCCAATACTCCCGCAGCCGCCTCCAGCAATGGATAGATGGCGGCCACGTTAGCCTGGACGGCGAAGTTGCACGTGCCAAAATGACAGTCTATGGCGATGAAAAAGTTGTCATTTACCCGCAACCGGCCCCTGAAGATGAAGCTTTCAAGCCGGAAGAGATGAATCTGGATATCGCGCATGAAGATGCTGCGATCCTGGTATTGAACAAACCTTCCGGCCTCGTCGTCCATCCGGCTGCCGGGAACTGGTCGGGCACGATGTTGAATGGTTTGCTGCACTACATTCCGGCGATTGCCGGTGTGCCACGTGCAGGTATCGTACATAGGCTGGATAAAGACACTACCGGTTTAATGGTGGTGGCAAAAAGCCTGGTAGCACATACCGATCTGGTGCGGCAGTTGCAGGCACGTACTGTCAAGCGCGAGTATCTGGCGCTGGTGTGGGGCACGCCAAATGCGTCCGGGAAAATCGATGCGTCCATAGGCCGTCATTCACGCGATCGCGTCAAGATGGCAGTTTCCGAAAACCTTACGGCGAAACCTGCGGTTACGCATTTTCAGCGACTGGCAACCGGCATGCTGGATGGCCGCCCGGTCAGCCTGATGCTTTGCCAGCTGGAAACAGGACGTACGCATCAAATCCGTGTGCATATGCAATCGATTGGTTTCGCATTGGTCGGTGATGCTCTGTACGGCAAGCAGCACCTGACCACGGTGTTCCCGCGTCAGGCATTGCATGCACGGCGCCTCGGGTTAATCCATCCGGTATCCGGCGAAGTAGTCGAATGGACGGCAGAATTGCCGCAAGACTTTGCAGACCTGATTGCGCGTAGCGGCATCAAGAGTTATTGAGTCAATAGTAAGTAGCGCTGCATGGGGAAGTTCTGTTTATTTGGTACTTCCTCAGCCTGCTGCTTTTTTTCTGAATTCTTTTGATTCACCCGAGATAAAACCTGAGCATGGAAATCATATTGCCCCAATGGGGAAAGACTTTGCCCTCAGTGCGTGCCATGGCGACGACGCGCAGCTGTGGCAACAGTCTGTCGCCATATGACGATGGATACAGGGGCGGCGGTTTGAATCTCGGCGTCCATGTAGGTGATGCGATTGAACATGTGCAACAGAATCGTGCGCAAATACGCAAATATTTTCCGGCTGAGCCGGCATGGTTGAAGCAAGTTCATGGCACCACAGTGCTGGATGCGGCACAAGTGCTGGATGCCCCACTTGCCGACGCGAGCTTTACGACTCAGCCCGGAGTGGTATGCGCGATCATGACAGCTGATTGCCTGCCAGTGCTATTTGCCGACGGCCAAGGGCGCGCAGTCGGTGCCGCGCATGCAGGCTGGCGTGGCTTGGCGGGTGGCATTTTGGAAAATACAGTCGCCGCGATGCGCGCATCCGGGGCGACCAATCTGTACGCTTGGCTAGGACCGGCAATTGGTCCGCAGCAATTCGAAGTGGGTGACGATGTGGTGCAGGCATTTGTCGCGAAGGATGCGGCGATGCAGGATGCTTTCAAATCGATAGAGCAACGTCCTGGAAAGTATTTGGCCGATATTTACCAACTGGCACGGTTAACCCTGGCACGTGCGGGCGTGATGCATGTTACTGGAGGTACATACTGCACGGTGAACGAGCCGCAGCGATTTTATTCGTTCCGTCGCGACGGCGTTACCGGCCGCATGGCCTCACTGATTTGGCTGGAGTAGGCTGAAGCAAAACGGCACACCATGCCGTTTGAAGCTCAGTATTTTAAATTTTTATTTGAGATTTCCGGCTTGCGTTCTGCAAGTTGCGTTTGGTCAATCGCTTTTTTGCTGCCGCTCTTGCCGCAGTAATTCCTGCTTTAAATCTTCTTGCCGCTTTATTTCTTGCTCGCGCCGTTTACGCTTGCGCCCACCGGTCCCCATCACGTATACAATTATCAACACGGGTAGCACGCCATACAGCGTAAAAGTCATGATCCCTGCGATAGCCGTTGTTTCCATGATTGCCATCATGAAGACGACGTAGATCCAAGCGATGGCAATAATGTACATGGATGCCTGAAGTGAAATTCAAACCGCAAAGATACTCGAAAAGAGAGTTGCCAGCATGAATAAGCCAGAATCCCCTGATCCATCGGCCAGCAAAGCGAGCATGCATTTCGATCCCGTAATTGATCCTGCGACCGCAGCCGAATTGCAGAGGCGTTATGCGCAAGAGTTCACTGCGCTATGGCAGCAAATGCTGACGGCGCAAGTGCCGCCTGTTGCTGACCGCCGCTTTGCTAATCCTGCCTGGCAATCGAGTACCTTGCATGCATTCAACGCGGCATCATATTTATTAAATGCAAAATTTCTGGCCGAGATGGCGGATGCGATACAAGTGCCTCCCAAAGCCAAGCAAAAAATTCGGTTTACCCTGGAGCAAATGGTGAATGCGATGTCGCCCGCCAATTTTCTTTTTTCGAATCCGGAAGCGCAGCAAAAAATTATCGAGACCAAGGGTGAAAGCCTGACTACCGGCCTCACGAATTTGTTTAAAGATATACAGAAAGGCCGCATCTCGCAAAGCGATGAATCAGCGTTTGAAGTGGGGCGTAATGTCGCCATTACCGAAGGCGCAGTCATCTTCGAAAACGAGTTGTTTCAGTTGCTGCAGTACAAGCCTTTGACTGCGACCGTTTACGAACGGCCGGTACTGCTGGTGCCTCCTTGCATCAACAAATATTACATACTGGATTTGCAGCCGCATAACTCCTTCGTCCGTTACGCGGTGGAGCAAGGGTTTACCGTTTTTCTTGTTTCATGGCGGAATGCCGATGCTTCGATTGCGGGCGCCACCTGGGATGACTATATTGAAAAAGGTGTGTTGCAAGCGATTGACGTTGTACAGGCTATTTCAGCGCAGGAAAAAATCAATGTACTGGGTTTTTGTGTAGGCGGTACGTTACTGACAAGCGCACTCGCGCTGGCTTGTGCGCGTGGCAAAAAGCCAGCTGCCAGTTTGACCTTGCTGACAACCTTCCTCGATTTTTCCGATACCGGCATACTGAATGTCTATATCGATGAAGAAAAAGTGAAGGAAACAGAACAATCCATAGGACATGGCGGCTTGATGAAGGGGCTGGATTTCAATGCTGCTTTTGCCAGCCTGCGGTCGAATGAACTGATCTGGAATTATGTTACTTCTCATTATCTGAAGGGTGAAAATCCGGCACCCTTCGACATGTTGTACTGGAATGCAGATAGCACCAATCTTCCCGGTCCCATGTATTGCTGGTACCTGCGTAATACTTATCTGGAAAATAACCTGAAGCAACTGGATAAATTCAAACTTGCCGGCAAAAAAATCGACTTTGGCAAAATTGATGTACCGAGTTTTATTTATGCTTCACGCGAGGATCACATCGTGCCGTGGACTAGTGCTTACGCGTCGACCCACATTTTGAATCGCAAAAAGCCGCAGCAAAATTTTTTCGTACTGGGTGCTTCCGGTCATATCGCGGGCGTGATCAATCCGCCTAGTAGCAGCAAACGGCATTACTGGATTAATGACAAGGCTGCCGGCGGGAATGATGACGATGCCTTGTCCTGGCTGGCGGATGCGACTGAGGTTGCAGGCAGTTGGTGGCCGGCCTGGATCGATTTTTTGAAGAAACAGGCAGGTAAACAGATCAAGGCACCCGACAAGGTGGGTAATCCTCAATTCACGGCGATAGAAGCGGCACCAGGTCGCTATGTTAAGGTGAAAGCGAGTTAATGGAACTTGCGAAAAGCGAGAGTTATACGTTTTTCTTGCAGTGCGGCACGAATGTAAAACATGCCATCGCTTGCGTAAACCTTTGTTTTTTAGCACTATAATGAACTTTAAAAGCGAATGCCATTCGCTTCCTGAGACGATAGACACAAATGCGTTGCGACGCAGCAAGTTGGGAATTCTGATGACGAGTACTAAAAAAATCGCTGAGCGTTTAATCAAGAAGTATCCGAATCGTCGTTTGTACGATACGCAAACCAGTTCTTACATTACGCTTGCAGATGTCAAACAATTAGTGCTCGACAGTGAACAGTTCTCGGTGGTGGACGCCAAGACAGATGAAGATTTGACGCGCAGTATTCTGTTGCAGATCATTTTGGAAGAAGAAGCAAACGGCTCGCCGATGTTTTCCAGCGCAGCTTTGTCGCAAATCATTCGTTATTATGGCCACGCAATGCAGGGCATGATGGGTTCGTATTTGGAAAAAAATATCCAGGCTTTCATCGATATACAAAACAAGCTGACAGAAAACTCAAAAGGTCTGTACGAAGGCAAACCGTTCAGTCCGGAAATGTGGACGCAGTTCATGAATGTGCAGGGGCCGATGATGCAAGGGATGATGAGCAATTATATTGAACAGAGCAAAAGCCTGTTCGTGCAGATGCAGGAGCAGATGCAGGCGCAATCGAAGAATATGTTTGGTGCATTTCCTTTCGTTCCCCCTGTGCCACCGAGCGATAAAAACAATAAGTAGAATGACAAGTTAGGCACATGTAAAACAACACGTTTTACCGAATGGCAGGGCCAGCCGCATCAGCTGGCTGGCCGAGCGGGCAAAAGGGTACAATAGCGGCTTCGTTTAGTTCGCACCCAATCACACGCTTTTTTGCCTGCCTTTCGCCATGACCAATGCACTTCAAGTAACGCCAAAAATCGGCTTCGTTTCTCTCGGCTGCCCGAAAGCTCTGGTCGATTCAGAACAAATTCTTACCCAGCTACGCGCAGAAGGCTATGACACTGCCAAGTCTTATGACGGCGCTGATCTGGTCATCGTCAATACCTGTGGCTTCATCGATGCAGCGGTGCAAGAATCGCTGGATGCCATTGGTGAGGCGTTGAATGAAAACGGCAAGGTCATCGTTACGGGTTGCCTGGGTGCGAAAAAAGATAGCAACGGCGACGACATCATTCTGAAAGTCCACCCGAAAGTGCTGGCTGTTACCGGTCCGCATGCGCTGGGTGAAGTGATGGATGCTGTGCATCTGCACATGCCCAAGCCGCACGCACCTTTCCTTGATTTGCTGCCGCCGCAAGGCGTCAAGCTGACGCCTAAACATTTCGCTTACCTGAAAATTTCCGAAGGCTGCAACCATCGTTGCAGCTTCTGCATCATTCCATCGATGCGCGGCGACCTCGTGTCGCGTCCGATTGCCGATGTGATGATGGAAGCGGAAAATTTGTTCAAGGCCGGCGTGAAAGAATTGCTGGTGATCTCGCAAGACACTAGCGCCTATGGCGTCGATATCAAGTTCCGTATGGGCTTCTGGAATGGCAAGCCGGTCAAAACCCATATGACGCAATTGGTAGAAGCGCTGGGCGAATTGGCCGCTCCTTATGGCGCATGGGTTCGCTTACATTATGTATATCCGTATCCGCACGTGGACGCGATCATTCCGATGATGGCGGAAGGCAAGATACTGCCGTACCTGGACGTTCCTTTGCAGCATGCGCATCCGGATGTATTGAAGCGCATGAAGCGTCCAGCCAGTGGCGAAAAGAATATAGAGCGCATTCAGGCATGGCGCGCAATGTGTCCTGACTTGACTATTCGTTCGACCTTCATCGCCGGTTTCCCTGGTGAGACCGAAGCCGAATTTGAATATCTGCTCGACTTCCTCAAGGAGGCGGAGATCGACCGTCTGGGCTGCTTTGCGTATTCACCTGTTGAAGGCGCAACTGCGAATGACATTCCAAATGCAGTGCCGGAAGAAGTACGTGAAGAACGTCGCGGTCGAGTGATGCTGCTGCAGGAAGAAATTTCCAAGAAACGTTTGCAGGCAAAAGTCGGCAAGACCATGCGCGTACTGGTCGATGAAGTCAGCCGCACCGGTGCAGCGACTGCACGTTCAGGTGCCGATGCGCCGGAAATCGACGGCGTCGTCTACGTCAAGGCGCCGTACGAGCCGCATATCAAATACAAGGTCGGCGAATTCGTCGATGTCAAAATCACTGGTGCCGATGCGCATGATCTGTGGGCCGAGGCATGATGAAAAAAGTTTTTAACTTATCCCTGATTGCATCGCTGGCGTTTGCAGCCAATGGTTTTGCAGCGGACGTGAAGCAAGAGGCAGTTGCGGCAGTTCCCTCATACGCGCCCGTCGCCGTATCGTCTGCACCTGTCGTTTTCCAGAAGCCGGTTGCGTTGCGCGGCACCGTTGGTGATGTGCAGATACAGGTCAACCTGCGTCCGAAAGAGGAAGTTGATGAAGGCCATGAGGGCGAGTACTTCATTTTCGGCAATTCACACAAGATATTGCTGGCTGGCGAAATCGAGAAAGATGGTGTTATTTTCATGGAAGAGTCCATAAACGGCACCGATATTTCCGGCCAATGGGATGGCAAACTGGAAGGTGATGTTCTCGCAGGAACCTGGATGTCCGCCGACGGCTCGATTACCAAACCGTTTTCGCTGAAGATTATTCCGCAAGTACACAAGCCGTCGCAAAAACAGACTTCGTCCAAGGCAGTCCAGAAGGGCGTCGTCAGCAAACAGTAGTAAGAATTAGTAATTCGCCCATCGGAGACTCGCGTGACAGATCGCCTATCCTTCCAGACCGCACTGATACACAATGACTATGTCGCGCCGGAAGGGTTCGCCGCATTTCCGCAAGCGATACACCACGCATCGACGGTATTGTTCAAGGATGTAGCCAGCATGCGCTCACGCAAATGGCAGGACAAGACGGCATATACCTACGGCCTGCACGGCACACCCACCACCTTTACGCTGGAAGCACGCCTCGCCGCGATTGAAGACGGCAAGCATTGCCTGCTCGCACCGAGCGGCTTGTCGGCGATTGCAATGGTCGACTTCGCTTTTTTGAAAAGCGGCGACGATGTATTGATCCCGGATAATGTCTATAACCCGAATCGCGAACTGGCCAACTGGCTGACGCATGATTTTGGTATTGCCGCACGCTATTACGATCCCCTAGTCGGTAGCGGCATCACCGACTTGATTCAACCGAATACCAAACTGATCTGGACCGAAGCGCCGGGCTCTGTATCGATGGAAGTGCCGGATATTCCTGCCATTTGCAAAGCTGCCCATGCAAAAGGCGTGTTGGTTGCGCTAGACAATACCTGGTCGGCCGGAATTGCCTTACGCGCGTTCGAGCTGGGTGTGGATATCGTGATGCAGGCGCTGACCAAATATCAATCCGGCGGTTCAGATGTATTAATGGGTGCCGTGATCACGCAGGATGCAACCTTGAATCATCGGCTGGAACTGGCGCATATGCGGCTTGGTTTTGGTGTCAGTGCAGACGACAGTTACCTGGTGTTGCGCAGCTTGCCGACGATGAAGTTGCGCTTCGATGCGCATGATGCAGCGGCGCGCAAGATTGCAAGCTGGCTGCAGACAAGGGCGGAGATTGCGACGGTATTACATCCCGCACTGCCAGAATGCCCCGGCCATGAAATATGGAAACGTGATTTCAGCGGCGCCGGCGGATTGTTTTCTGTCTTGTTCGATCCGCGCTATAGCGAAGCGCAAACGGATCGCTTTGTGGATAGCCTGAAATTGTTCAAGATCGGTTTCAGTTGGGGCGGCGTCAACAGTTTGGCGGTGCCATATCGCATGCAGCACATGCGACATAACTGGTTGCACCAAGGGCAACTGGTGCGGTTGAATATCGGGTTGGAAGACCCCGAGGATTTGATCGCCGATATAGAGCGAGCCTTCAAGGCATTATGAAAAAAGCGTCCTGATAGGACGCTTTTTTATTGGTGAATCGAAGTATGCTCAAGGCATGGCTTTGTTGTCGTTCAAGTCCACGATGCCCTTGATCAGACGATAGAGCTTCCATAACCATGCGACAGCCCAGATCAGAAATGCGAACGGAATGCCTACAAAAGTCAGGAATAAGATGCCGCCCAGCGTCATCCATACCAGGTACCACCAGAAGGAGCGGATCTGCCAGCCGTGATGACTGTAGACAAAGGTGTTAGCCGCATCTTCACGTTTGACGTAATTAATGATCAATGGAATGAATGAAAACGCACCCAGTGAAAACAGCAAGCTGGCGGCGTGCGCAATATACAACCACCACGCCAGATTTTTTGCCGATTGCAGGCGACTGTCGAACACGACTTCCTGATTCATGGTTCCCCCTAAAACTATATAGATTAACCGACGGCAATAAAGTTGCACGCGCGTGCAAGGTCTGCAGTTCAGATGGGGGGAGTTACTTGGTTTGCAAGCGGCGATTGAGAGCGGCGCTTTTTACCTTGGCCGGCTTGAGTTCCATCGGTGGCAGGCCGAGAAAAATATGCCGGTAGGATGCATACAGCAAGCCGCCCAGTATCGGGTAGAGCGGCACCACTGTCAGACCGTGAAACAGTGCGCCAGCCATCATCAGTAGCGCAGACAGGAAGATCACGATGACGACAAACTTGTTCTGGTTCAATGCCGCGAAGGTTTGGTCCAGACAAGCTCTGAGCGGCAGCGGGGTACAGACGATCAGCGGGATGGCAAACCACGGCAGGATCACTAATAACCAGATGCCGATCGAGAAGAGTGCCTTGGAGCCGGCCAGGAAGTCGCTGATCCGGTGCGCTTGCGCAATGTAAGGCGTGCTGCCTGTCTCGGGACCGATCACGGAACCCTTGATAATCAGGATGATCAAGGACAGCGCCATGATGAGGGTGCAGACAGCCAGCGCGGAACAGAACAGCAAACGCAGCAAGCTATCGCATGCGGCTTTGAGCGTGGGCAAGATCGGTTCTGAGGTATCGGCGCAGTAGGCCAGTAGAACGAATACGCCCAGCAGCACTGGAGAAATGACCGTCAGTAGCAGCGCGGGAAAGGGGCTGAGCAAGCCGGTGGTCAGCAAGACCAGGCAGACATTCAATGCCAGGTGCTTGCCGGAAAGATGGATGGCTTCCTTGATCCAGCGCTGCCAGCTGGATGTCTCGACTTGTCGGGGGCCAAAGGTATTCATCGTCATTGTCGAAGTCAATGATGATCGCGCGACACGCATCGCGCGATCTTTTTGCGAAAATGTAAAAACCCGTGCTGCTTGTATTTATCTTGTCTATCTGTTCTCAAGCATAAGTAAATCCCGGCACGAACGCAAATACATTCGTCAGGCTTGCAGTCAGGCAGTCAGCAAGGGCAAGATGCCGTCGAGGCCGACGAAATTCAGTGCCACATCGGCTTGTGCACGCACTACCGGTTTGGCGCGGAATGCCACCGACAATCCGGCAATGCGCATCATCTGCAAATCGTTGGCGCCGTCGCCCATCACGATCGCTTGTTTTGGAGAAATGCCGAGGTCCTTGCAGACGCGTTCCACCGTCGCTTTTTTTTCTTCGCCATCGACGATGCCGTTGATGACGCGGCCGGTTAATTTTCCATCGACGATTTCCAACTGGTTAGAGTGCGTGTAGTCGAGAGTGAGGCGTTGCTTCATGCGGTCTGTGAAGAAGCTGAAGCCACCGGAAACCAGCAGGGTTTTCAAACCTGCAGCCTGTATCGCGCTGAGCATTTTCTCAGCCCCCGATGACAGTGCCAGTCGTTCATCATAAACGCGCTGCAGCGCACCGGCATCCAATCCTTTGAGGAGGGCGACGCGGCGTGTCAGACTTTCCTTGAATTCGATTTCACCGCGCATGGCAGCTTCGGTAATTTCTGCAACTTGTGGTTTCAAGCCTTGCATGTCGGCGATTTCATCTATGCATTCAATCGTGATCAGCGTCGAATCCATATCCATCGCCACCAGCTTGAAGTCGGCCAGCGAGCGCCCGCGTTCTATAAACGCATAATCAAGTTTTGAACCCCACGCGGCCATGTCGATTTGCGATTTCACTTCGTCGTTGTAGCTGACGTCGACGCACCGATAGGCATGCTCGCCGATGGCGACGATCGCGCGTGGACGCGCCAGATCAGCTATCTGTTCGACGAGGTGTCGCTGTACTGTCAGGCCTTGCAAAATCAGGTTCATGGTGATGTCGATTAAAGTGTGATCGTTATTCGTTAGGTAAGGAGCGCGCGTATCGTGTTCTTGATCTGACTCACGCGGGCAGCCAGATCCGGCATGCTGGCGGTGATACGCAATTTATCCTGGCCACTCAATTTGATGTGGCGATTCTTTTGTATCAGCTCGATGATGCGCATTGCATCGATAGGCGGATTTGGCTCAAATTGCAGTGTCGCAGATTCTGCATGCGCGTCAATCTTGATAATGCCGACGGGGACCGCTGCAACCCGTAGCCTGTGCGTTTCAACCAGGGCCTGCGCGGCATCTGGCAGCTTGCCGAACCTATCGATCAATTCCTCCTGCAAGTCGTTGACGGCATCCTGCGTTTTGCAGTTCGCCAGGCGTTTGTAGAGGGACAGGCGCTCGTGCACATCGCCGCAATAGGTGCTCGGCAGCAGCGCTGGAACATGCAGATTGATCTCGGTCGTACTCGACAGCGGTGCGGCCAGATCCGGTTCCTTGCCATTCTTCAGCGAGCGTACTGCTTCATTCAGCATGTCGGAATAGAGCTGGAAGCCGATTTCGGTCATTTCGCCCGATTGATTATCGCCCAACACTTCACCGGCGCCGCGTATCTCCAGATCGTGCATCGCCAGATAAAAGCCGCTACCAAGTTCTTCCATCTGTTGAATGGCGTCGAGACGGCGCTGTGCGAGTTTGGTTAAACCCTGTACGTCTTGCACCAGCAGATACGCGTATGCCTGATGATGTGAGCGACCGACGCGTCCGCGTAATTGGTGCAGTTGTGCGAGACCGAACTTGTCGGCCCTGTGCATGATGATGGTGTTGGCAGTCGGTACGTCAATGCCGGTTTCGATAATCGTCGTACACAGCAGAATATTGAAACGCTGGGCGACAAAATCGCGCATGATGCGTTCCAGATCGCGCTCGTGCAACTGGCCGTGGGCAACGCCGATGCGCGCTTCCGGCATCAGTTCTTCCAGCATTGCCTTGCGATTTTGGATGGTCTCGACTTCGTTGTGCAGGAAGTAAACCTGGCCGCCGCGCTTCAACTCGCGCAAACAGGCTTCGCGTATCACGGATGCATTTTCGCTGCGCACGAAGGTCTTGATCGCAAGCCGCTTTTGCGGCGCGGTGGCGATGATCGAAAAGTCGCGCAAGCCTTCCAGCGCCATGCCCAGTGTGCGTGGAATCGGCGTGGCGGTCAGCGTCAGTACATCGACTTCCGCACGCAATGCCTTGAGGGTTTCCTTCTGCCGCACGCCGAAGCGATGTTCTTCATCGATGATGACCAGACCGAGGCGCGAGAACTTGGTATCCGCAGACAGTAATTTATGCGTGCCGATCACGATATCCAGCGTGCCATCGGCCATGCCTTTCATCGCTTGAGTGATTTCCTTGCCGCTGCGGAAGCGCGATAATTCAGCGATGCGTACCGGCCAGTCGGCGAAACGATCTGCAAAAGTTTGCGCATGTTGTTCTGCCAGCAGCGTTGTCGGCGCCAGAATCGCGACCTGTTTGCCGCCGAGTACGGCGACGAAAGCTGCGCGCAGTGCGACTTCGGTCTTGCCGAAACCAACGTCGCCGCAGATCAGTCGATCCATCGGCTTGCCGCTGGTCATGTCCTTGATGACGGCATTGATGGCGGCGGCTTGATCGACGGTTTCTTCAAAGCCGAAGCTTTCTGCAAAGGCTTCGTAATCGTGGGCCGAGTATTCGAAACTGTGGCCTTCACGCAGGGCACGGCGAGCGTACAGGTTCAATAGTTCTGCCGCGGTATCGCGGATTTTTTCAGCAGCGCGGCGCTTGGCTTTTTCCCATTGGCCGGAACCCAGCGCATGCAAGGGCGCGTCGTCCGGCGATGCGCCTGAGTAGCGTGAGATTACATGCAGCTGCGAAACTGGCACATAGAGCTTGGTGTCCTTGGCATATTCCAGATGCAGGAATTCGGTTTCACCTTCGCCCAGATCCATGCTGGTCAAACCCATATAGCGGCCGATGCCGTGATTGATGTGCACCACCGGATCGCCGATCTTGAGCTCGGACAGGTCGCGTACCATCGATTCGACTTGCGTTGCGCATTCCTGCTTCTTGCTGCCGACGCGACGGCCTGTGCCAGCGTACAACTCGGTTTCCGTGATGAAAGCGAGATTGCCGAGTGCTTGGCCGAGTTCGAAACCGGTATGCATGGGGGCCACGCCCAGCATCAATTTTGCGGAAGCGGTGCTGAAATCGGCAAAGCCATCCGCCGGTGCGAGCGGCAGATCGTATTCATTGAAATACTGCTGCAGTGTTTCGCGTCGACCGTTGGTTTCGGCGCAAATCAGGACGCGCTTGTCGGTCTGCAGCAGATAAGCGCGCAGATTGACCAGCGGATCATCGGCACGACGATTGACGGCAATATTCGGCAAAGGCGCTGACAACTCCGAGGCAATATCCTCGTTTTGTATGACCCAACGACCGAAAGGCTTGGCCAGCGTGAAGAAGTGTTCGTCGCTGAGGAAAATCTGCTCAGGCGCCAGCAATGGCCGTTCACGATCCGATTTGAGAAAGCGGTAGCGCGATTGGGTATCGGCCCAGAAGCGCTTGATCGCCGCATCGATATCGCCAACCAGCGCAAAAGTCGTATCTGTCGGCAGATAATCGAACAGCGTGCTGGTTTCTTCGAAAAACAGCGGCAGGTAATATTCGATACCGGCAGATGCAATGCCGCTGCCGATGTCTTTGTAAATGACAGAGCGACTTGGATCGCCTTCGAACAATTCGCGCCAGCGACCGCGGAAAGCGGTGCGCGCTTCTTCATCCATGGGGAATTCGCGTGCCGGCAGCAGCCGCACTTCCTTGACCGGGTACAGTGAGCGCTGCGTATCGGCGTCGAAGGTGCGTATTGTGTCTATCGTGTCACCGAACAGGTCGATGCGATACGGCAGTACCGAACCCATAGGGAAGATATCGATCAAGCCGCCACGTACCGAGTATTCGCCGGGTGACATTACTTGCTTGACCGGGCTGTAGCCGGCAAGTTGCAACTGTGCCTTCAGCTTCGCCTCATCCAGTTTTTCTCCTTGCTTGAAGAAGAAGGTATAGGACGCGAGGAAGGACGGCGGCGCCATGCGCACCAGCGCAGTGGTGGCAGGCACAATCAGCACATCGCACTGGCCGTTCAATACTTCATAAAGCGTTGCCAGTCGTTCGGATACCAGATCCTGATGTGGGGAGAATGCGTCGTAAGGCAGGGTTTCCCAATCCGGCAACAGATGGCAGCGCAGCTTGTCCTGGCCTTCACTGGTGAACCAGGGTATTTCAGTCAGCAGGCGTTGCGCATCGCTGGCGCTGGCGACGACGACCGTCAGCATGCGCTTGTGCGATTGCAGTTCGGCAGCGGCTTGCGCTAATACGTAGGCGTCTGCCGAACCATGAATCGGGGGCAGGACAAAACGCGAACCGGGCTTGGGGAGAGATTTTTTTAGGTCGAATGACATCAAATAGCGACATTGCACATGTCAGGGTGGTCAAAAAGTGCCGGCATACTGGTTTTTGTGTAGCTCTGCACTTCATTTGACAGTGAAAAATTATGATGAGATTATAAACCAAGCCTCACAGCTGAGTCCTGCTCGCTTGGGCGCGTGCGCAATACGAATATCGATTTTCCCTACAATAGAGCGCACCCGTGCACATTCCCCTTATTTT
The DNA here is from genome assembly GCF_042665175.1 of Herminiimonas aquatilis. Taxonomy (NCBI): domain Bacteria; kingdom Pseudomonadati; phylum Pseudomonadota; class Betaproteobacteria; order Burkholderiales; family Oxalobacteraceae; genus Herminiimonas; species Herminiimonas aquatilis. The sequence goes on along the minus strand of NZ_JBHTCC010000001.1, from coordinate 142,574 downwards.
TTTATGAATTCACCCCGTTATTTCGCCCTGATTCCTGCTGCCGGTGTCGGTGCGCGCATGGGCGAAAAAATCCCCAAGCAGTATGTTTCCATTGCTGGAAAACCAATGTTGCGGCGCGTGCTGGATACGTTTTCGATTGCGGAATCGGTCACGCATACTTTTGTCGTGGTGAGCAAGGATGATGCGTACATCGATACGACTTTGCCCGTAGATCGTTCTCATCTGACCGTGCTGCGTGTCGGCGGAGAGACGCGCCATCAATCCGTGCTGAATGGTTTGTGTGCCATCCGCGAGCAGGTCAAGGATGACGACTGGATAATGGTGCACGACGCCGCACGTCCGGGCCTGACGATTACCTTGATCGATGCCCTGATACACAATTTGCAGGATGACGAAGTCGGTGGCTTGCTGGCAGTCCCTGTGGTGGATACGTTGAAGCATTCCGGGAGCGGTGGGCGTGTCGATCAAACCGTGGCGCGTGATCGCCTTTGGGCGGCACAGACGCCGCAAATGTTTCGCTACGGATTATTGCGGCGGGCCCTGGAGCAGGCCATTACCGTTACCGACGAGGCGAGTGCGGTCGAGGCATTGGGCTTGCAGCCGAAGCTGGTGGAAGGCAATGCACGCAATTTCAAGGTGACGCTGCCGCATGATGTGGCGCTTGCCGAACTTTATTTAAAAGGACTTGTATGACTGACCGTATTCCAACCGAGGCTCTTACAAAGATGCCATTCAGAGTCGGCCAGGGTTATGACTGCCATGCGCTGGTCGCAGACCGCAAGCTGATTATTGGTGGCGTTACGATTCCACATACGACAGGTTTGCTTGGCCATTCTGATGCCGATGTGTTGCTGCATGCGATTACCGATGCGTTGTTTGGCGCAGCCGCCTTGGGTGATATCGGCCGGCATTTCCCGGATACGGCACTGGAGTTTGCCGGTGCCAATTCGCGTGTATTGCTGCGTGAGGCTGCCAAGCGCGTGGCGGCTGCGGGGTTCCGCGTCGGTAATGTGGATGCCACCATCATTGCGCAAAAACCCAAGATGGCGCCACATATTCCACAGATGGTGGCAAACATTGCAGAAGATCTGGGTGTTGCGATCATTCAGGTGAATATCAAAGCAAAAACCAATGAAAAACTCGGTTATTTGGGGCGAGAAGAGGGTATTGCCGCGGAGGCGATTGCACTGATTTATCAAAGTTGATGAAAAAATTGAAATTTATTTCCATTTGCCATGTCTACAGAAAGTGTATTAATTATTTATCTGAAAACATGCCTTGAAAGGATATGGAAATATGGCGAATGAAGGCTACCACGAACCAGTTGATAAATTGTCAGCGGAAACCATGGATATGCACAGGGCGATCACCTCGCTGATGGAGGAGCTGGAAGCGGTTGACTGGTATAACCAGCGCGTCGATGCCGCCACTGATCCGGAGCTGAAAAAGATACTTGAACATAATCGTGATGAGGAAAAAGAGCATGCGGCGATGGTGCTTGAATGGATACGCAGACGTGATCCGAAAATGGACAAAGAGTTACGTGATGCCTTGTTTAAGGATGGTCCGATTACCGGCGATCACCACGAGTAAATGCGGGAAAACGGTGTAAAAAACATAAGCCGGAAAAAGCATTGAATTTTCAAAAAGCAGCACCATCTATTGCAGCATTGGCCGGATTAACGCATAGTGTGATTATGCGTATTGCATGATCGGCTTTACCAAGTTATTCAGGAGTGAAACTACATGGCATCTTTTCTGTTTAGTCAGCATGCACAAGGGTGGCAACAAATGTTCCGCCGTAGCCAATCTGGCGGTTTCTTTTCGCGTTTATTCGCGTGGCTGATGCTGGGTGTCGTGTTGATGGTGGGTTTGCTGCTGATCGTGAGCGTGCTGTTGCTGAGCTGGTTGTTGATTCCGGTATTGATGTACAAAAGACGCCGCGCGTTGAAAGCACGGTTCGAAGCTGAGCGTGCGTATCGGCAGTCGGCGCATGGCGACATCATTGATGGCGTCGTGACCGAGATTAAGGAAGAAAAGCTTTAATTCAACATCGCCTGAATCTACACGGCGCATAAAAAAAACGCACATCGCTTTCAGGGATGTGCGTTTTTTTTTATCGATGGATAGTTTCGCTCGATTCTTCTTGATCGGTCGAAGCCTATATTCAACCTATATTTTTCACAGATGTTTCAGATCGGAAAAGGTCCATGCTTTTTCTTTGGATTAGCCAATACGATTTGCAGCTTCAAGCCCCCCCCATCTCGATTGAACAGATTGAGTTTGCCGCTGTGTCGTTTGACGATTCTATCGACAATGGCCAATCCTAATCCTGCGCCATTTGCCTGCCCACGTGCGCTATCCATCCGCGTGAAGGGGCGCAATAAGCGGCTGATCTCCTCAGCAGGTACACCAGCCCCGTGATCGGCAATTTCGAGAAAGACTTTATCGCCTTCTGCGCGGCAGCTGATATCAATTTCTACGTGTGATGCATCGCTCACCTTGCCGTAGCGGCGCGCATTTTCAACCAGGTTGTTAAGGATTCTCTTTATATCGATGGTGTTACCCAGGACGGTAACGTTGTCCTCTATCGATTTATGGATATTGACGTCGGGGAGGCGTGCTGCTTCATGTGCTGCATCGCTGATCAAGGCAGTTAAATCGATTACTTCAAAATGGCTGCTATCGACCGGTTTTGCATAGTCGAGAAATTGGCCAATGATGGCATCCATTTGATGCAGATCAGATTGCATACCTTTGCGCGCGTCGTCGGGCAGGCCAGCCATTTCAACTTCCAGCTGCATGCGAGCGAGCGGCGTGCGCAAGTCGTGCGAGATGCCCGCAAGCACAACCGCGCGATCGGATTCCACACGATTAAGATCATCAACCATTTGATTGAAGCTATGATTTGCTTCTCGGATTTCGGTGGGGCCGCGCTCGGGCAATGGGGCAGGGCGCTGTCCCTTTGCGATGGCACGAGTAGCCGCCGTAAGACGCGCTAATGGTTGATTGATCAAGCCGGATATCATCAGGGCGCCCAGCAATGACAGCAGCAAGGTGGCCGCGCCCCAGCCTATCCATTGCACGCCAAAAGTGCCTTCTACACGATCACGATCCAGCATCAGCCAGTATTGGTCATCGGAGATCTTGAAGCTGACCCAAAATCCCGGCACCTCATTCACTGTGCGTGCAAAGCGGGTTTCCTTGCCAAGGGTTGCACGTACATTTTCCTGAATGCTTTGCACCAGGCTGTTTTCGATTGGCGGCTCGACCAGATCGGTATCTTCCAGTGGATAGACGCGCACACCTTCATTGCTGGAAAGATCAAATAGCAATTCACGACGAAGATCAGGGGCAGAATGGGTGAGCGCCGCGCGCGTAATGGTGACGACTGAAATGACTTGTGCAGCTATTTGATTGGCACGTGGTCTTTGCTCTACAACACGATAACTGGCGACCCACGCCGCCATGCTGGCTGCAATCAGAAACGCCAGCAGGAAAAAGGTGCGCCAGAACAGGCCGCTTTTTATCCAGTTCAGGCGAGCATAGGGTGATGGTGTCGACATTCCTTGATTTTTCAGTCGGCTAAATTTTTAGCGCGGCTTGCCTTCAGGAATGAATACATAACCGAGCCCCCAGACCGTCTGGATATAGAGTGGTGTAGACGGATCGGGTTCTATCAATTTCCGCAAACGTGAAATTTGTACGTCGAGACTGCGGTCGAAGACTTCATATTCGCGGCCACGCGCCAGCTCCATTAATTTTTCTCGTGAAAGCGGTTGCCGCGCATGCCGTGCGAAAACTTTCAATACGGAAAATTCGCCAGTTGTCAGGGGTACGGTTTCATCATTTTTCTTCAAGGTGCGCGTGCCGAGATCCAGTGTGAATTCGCCGAAGGTGAAGGATTGCGGCGTTTCTGATGGTGCGCCTGGCGCTTCCTCTGGGCCGACACGACGCAGAACGGCGCTAATGCGCGCGACCAGTTCTCGTGGATTGAACGGTTTGGGTATGTAATCGTCTGCTCCCATTTCAAGGCCGACGATGCGATCGACGTCTTCACCTTTGGCGGTCAGCATGATGATGGGTGTCTTGTCGCCGGCACCGCGCAGGCGGCGGCATATGGAGAGACCGTCTTCACCTGGCAACATCAGGTCGAGGACAAGCAGGTCGTAGCGTTCACGCAACCACAACTTGTTCATCGCTTGCGCATTTTCTGCAGTGACGACATTGAATCCTTGCTCTGACAGATAGCGACGCAATAGATCGCGCAAACGCACGTCGTCATCAACGACCAGCACCTTGGTCTGATGCGAGTTGGTCGAATGGGTTGTTTCCTTCATGGGAGCATTTGTCGTATTCATTTTGCTATGGTAACTTCAGAAAGACTTCTCGGCATAGCGGGGAATGAAGGCATTACAAAGTGTTACAACCTTTACGGAAATGGACTTAGGGTCAGAGGCAAAGCAGCATAGACTTTGTACGTTGATAATTGATAAGCGTGCCAACTTTTTAAACGCTGCGGAAGATTAAGATGAATATTACATTGAAAAGAATAGGGATGACGATGTTGTTGGCAAGCGCCTTGACGAGCGCGACGGTAGTGTTTGCTCAATCCGGCGTTCAGGGATATGCCTTCGGTTACGGTTCGCAAAACGACGATCGTAATCGTTCGAATCAAGATAAACGTGGTGGCAATGACAGGCGCCAATCAGCCGATCGTTTTAACGACAATAGTGCAAATCGCAATGCGGAACCATCGCGTCGCGATCCTAGGCTGTCACCTGATGAGCGACGTGCGTTGCGCCGCCAAATTGATGAGGCGGGGCGTGATATTTATGCGCCACGTCGCTAGAAAAAAATAGAGATTTTCTGCATGTTGTGCAGAGGTAGTGTGCGGTGATCGAGAGTTGCAGCGAAATTGAGCGCTGCTAAAAACGGCGACTGTAAATCAACCTACAACGATATGGCGTTTGACAGACTTGTTTGCAGTCTGCCCATCCGGGCCGTAGACCGCATTACCTTGGACACTGCCATGTTGCAGAATATTGAGTACGTTTTGATTGCGTACCATTTGCTTGTTGATAAGCGTGCCGTTGACGCGATTCAGTTCTTTCCCAACTTCAGCCAATGCGATCAGCTCTTGCCAGGATGTATGCGCCGCAGCTGATGCTGCTGGCGTTTCCAGCCAGGCTTTCATTCCTGATTCATCCGCTTCAAAACCGGCCTTGCCCAGTGCCTGGTGACGCCCAGCAGCCAGTTCCGCCATCCTTACTGCCGCTTTTGCCTTCGGTTCGGTCAAGGCAGCGATGGCTGCGATATCCCCCAAGACCAATTGTTCTTGTTCTTGCTGCAACAATTGTGTCAATGCGCGTATAGCTTGGTGCTCTGCACTCAAACTGTCAGCAGGGTTGATATCGATTGCGCTCATGTTGGTTTTAACCTTTTCGTGCAGAAATCAGGTCTTTTACCGTATCCATCAGCCCATCGGCAACGCGCTCGGCATTTACCTGGAACTGACCGCCGGCAATTGCTGCCTTGATCTCTTCAACTTTTTTTGTGTCAAATACGCTGGCACCGGAGACCTGAGCAGTCAACGCCTGTACTTGTGTGGACAGTGTGACATTGCTGGAAGATGCCTTGCTACTGGCATCGGCCTTTTCAGCCCCTTTGCCTGCGCGCGTTTGCGTCGTTGTGACGCCTATTGCTGCAGTTTTCTTGCTTGTGTCATCAATTTTCACGACATCACTCCGTTTAATGTGCGGCAAAACGCCTATCTCATGTCAGGTCTATCGGCGTTATCGCACTAAACTTTAGTACTAATTGGAGTAGTGGTGCAATTATGTATCGCAATTATGTTGTTAATAATTCAATTCCACTATGCCACCCAGCTTGGCAATGCCGCTAATGACTTGACCACCTGAGGTTCTAACCTGCGTCAACTGACCTTCGTTCGCATTATTCAATGCGCGTGCTTCACTGGATACGCTAAACCCACTGCCGTTCAAGATGACGCGGACTGCTTGACCTTGCTGTATCGCTTGCTGGTTACGCAAAGCATCCTGGCGCAACGGTGAGCCTAATCTGACGGAATTCGCTACTGTGCGGCCAATCGCCTGTGATGCATCAGTGATGATGCCCGCCGGCATGGCTGTCAAATCCCCCATTACCTTGGCAATGTCAGCCTGGGTAATAGTTTGCCCTTGTGCCAACGGTACCGAGGCAACGATATAGTCGCCCTGCACTTGAACTTTGGCCGATACATAAATTGTCCATGGCGAAGGTACGGTACACCTTATACCCACCGTGGTTTTGCCCCATGCCTTGCTGGATGATGGGAAAAATGCCTCAGGCGTCGCACATGCCGGCAATTTCATGCGTTGATCGATGGACCCAAGTGTGACCTTGACTTCGCCCGGCAAGCCTGATGCCTGCGTGCGCAGGAACTGCACTGCCGCTTGTTTCAATACGCCCAGATCCTGACGTGCTTCTGGCTCTGTGACTTGTGCCAGCGCAAACTGGGTTGAGAGAGCGAATGGCAGGGTAAGGACGACGATTGCGAAATTGAAGAAGAGTTTCATGGCGGCCAGTGGTTGGATTGCACGATCATGTTACTGATTCAGCGTTCAGCCAAAGCCATGAATAGCACGGATTTTTCTCTTCTTATCGTTTGATCGGCGTGACAGAGTGCTCCGTATGATCAACGCTATAGAAATCCATTACAGGCGCGGGGAAGATTCCCTGAATGCACACTTCGGAGGTCGTAATGATCGGAAAACTTGATGACTTGATGCGCTTTCAGGAGACTGCCCTGAATCTGCGTGCGCAGCGACAACAGTTGCTGGCGTCGAATATTGCCAATGCGGATACGCCCAACTACAAGGCGCGTGATGTCGATTTTAACAAGGCCTTGCAAGGCGCGCTAGCTAAAAGCAGCAGCGGTGCCACGTCGCCGAACGAGCTGGCAAAAACGACAACCACGCATCTTGCTTCCAGTGCCAACAAGACTCTGGGCGGTGCGCCTTTGCTTTATAGCAATACGCAACAAGGAAATGTCGATGGCAATACAGTCGACATGGACGTGCAGCGTAATCAGTTTACCGATAATGCGATGCGTTATGAGGTTGGTATCACGCTTGTATCTGCCAAGATCAAGGGTATGCTCACCGCTATTCAGGGGCAATAATCATGTCACTATTTAATATCTTCAATGTTGCCGGTTCGGCCATGAGCGCGCAGAGTCAGCGCTTGAATGTGGTTTCCAGCAATATCGCCAACGCCGACAGTACTACCAGCGCCAACGGTCAGACCTATCGCGCCAAGCAGGTTGAATTTCAATCGGTGCCTATGTCCGGCGCAACTTCCACTGGTGTCAAGGTCAATCGCGTCGTCGAAGATGCATCCCCTTTGAAAATGGTGTTCGATCCCAAGCATCCGAATGCGGATGAAACCGGCCACGTCGCGATGCCTAACGTCAATGTGGTCGAGGAAATGGTCAACATGATTTCCGCATCACGCTCGTATCAAACCAATGTCGAAACCATGAATGCGGCCAAGACAATGCTTCTTAAAACCCTGACGCTCGGTCAGTAAATAATAAAAGGAATAATCATGGCCGCTATTGGTAATACCTTGCCACAGTCATTGCTCGACGCGATGAATCCGAAAGCTGCTTCTGCCGCGTCGACCGCAGCGGAAGCGCAGGATAGATTCTTGACGCTATTAGTGACGCAGATGAAAAATCAGGATCCATTGAACCCTATGGATAACGCACAAGTCACCAGCCAGTTGGCACAATTATCGACCGTGACCGGGATCGATAAATTAAACAGCACAGTGGAATCGCTGATGGGCAGTTATCAAACCAGCCAAACACTGCAAGCGGCGTCGCTAATCGGCACCGGCGTGCTCGCTCCCGGGAATAAAACAGGCCTGTCTGAAAAGCAGGCGTTGATGGGTGTTGAGTTTCCATCCGATGTCGATAGTGCGACCATCACGATCAAGGACGAGAAGGGGAACGTCGTAAAGACGATAGACCTGCCGGCACAAACTGCGGGCTCCAAACCGATCATTTGGGACGGCAAGAAAGCAGATGGTACCGACGCTGCTGATGGCACCTATTCATTCGAAGTGACCGCGACCCTCGCAGGCAAGCCTGTCGAAACCACCGAACTGCAATTCGGTATGGTGGCGACGGTTACGACTGCTGCCGGTCAGTCGGTCAAGCTTAATGTGCCAGGCTTGGGCGAACTTGAATTGTCAGATATTCGCCAGTACCTTTGATGTTGCGCAATCCTATTAAATTAAACCTTCACTGCCAGGAGAAATAAACATGAGTTTCCAACAAGGTTTGAGCGGATTGAATGCCGCCACTAAAAGTCTCGAAGCAATCGGTCATAACGTCGCCAATGCAGGCACCGTCGGCTTCAAGCAATCACAGGTTCAGTTTTCCGATGTCTATGCTAACTCGCTGGTTGGTTCCGGTGGTGGCGCGCAGATTGGTATCGGTACACAGGTATCGCGGGTTGCCCAGCAATTTTCGCAAGGCAATGTGACGGCCTCCAATAATCCGCTCGACATGGCAATTAACGGTGGTGGTTTTTTCCGCATGAGTGATAACGGCGCAATCAGCTATTCACGTAACGGCCAGTTCATCCTCAGCAAGGAAGGCTATATCGAAAGCGCGTCGGGTCAGCGCTTGACCGGTTACCTTGCCGATGCAGATGGCAATGTCGCAATTGGGGCTCCGGCCGAAATACACATCGATAAAGCCGATCTGGCACCTTCCGCTTCAACCACCTATGAATTGAAACTGACACTTGATTCACGCAAGGCAGTTCAGCCTGCAGCCAGCTTTGATCCTACCGATCCGACTACCTTTGCAGATTCGACTTCAGCCAAAGTGTTTGACAGCCTGGGTAATTCACATGATTTGCGTACGTTTTATGTGAAAACTGCTAGTGGCGCGACTGGCGCGACATGGACTGTTTTTGCGACTGTCGATGAAATACCTATTGGCTATGTTCCTCCTGCAGCGCCAGTCGCGCTTGGCACGATGGACTTTAATAATGGTGGTGTGTTGACCGGTACCACACCATCGCCTCTCGCAGCGAACATTGCAGTGACCAGTGGCGCGGCAACACCCTTTACTGTTTCCATCGATAGCACCGGAACGCAGCAATTCGCACAAGACTTTGGCGTTGCCAAACAACTGCCGAATGGTTATCCGGCGGGCACATTAATCGGCTTCAGCGTGGCGACAAACGGTGAGATCGTCGGTCGTTACACGAATGGCGAAAGCAATATTCTTGGACAAGTCATCTTGTCGTCGTTCGCCAATCCTAACGGCTTACAAAACATTGGTGATAACCAATGGGTAGAAACCGCAGACTCCGGCGCACCGCTGACAAGTACACCGGGCAGTAGCGGTTTGGGTTCGGTGCAGTCGTCGCGCGTTGAAGATTCGAACGTCGATTTGACGGCTGAGCTGGTCAATATGATTACCGCCCAGCGCTACTACCAGGCTAACGCGCAGACGATTAAAACGCAGGATCAGATTCTGCAAACTCTGGTGAACTTGCGTTAATGCTGAAGTCGAGTTGAATCTGAGCGGAAGAACCTACGCTCTGGCAGTGATGGTCGGTGCATCGGCGGCTTTGAATAACTGATGCGCCTGACTACAGGAGGAATGAGATGGATAGACTGATATATACCGCGATGTCGGGGGCCAAACAGATACTGGAACAGCAGGCGACAGTATCCAACAATCTGGCCAACGTTTCGACGAATGGCTTTCGTGCGCAGCTGGATACTTTCCGCGCAGTGCCAGTGGTCAGCGAGGGCTTGCCGACACGGACTTTTGTTGTGGACTCAACAGTCGGCAGCGATTTTCGCGCTGGACCTTTGCAACAAACCGGTCGTGCGCTGGATGTGGCGCTGGAAGGTCAGGGCTGGCTGGCGGTAGAGCGTGCTGACGGCACCGAAGGTTACACGCGTAGTGGCAGCTTGAAGGTCAATGAAAACGGTGTACTGCAAACGCAGAGCGGATTGAATGTGCTGAGTGATGCCGGACCGATCACGATCCCGCCTGACATTGTGTTGTCGATTGCAAAAGACGGCACGATTTCAACCGTCGAAGCAGGCTCCAAGCCAGGCGTTTCGATTCAATTGGCACGGATGAAGCTGGTTAATCCGCCGCAGGAAAACCTAGTGCGGGGCGATGATGGCCTGTTTATAACCAAGGACGGCGAAGCGGCTGAGGTTGATGCAAACGTCACAGTTGCGGCCGGTTACGTTGAGAGCAGTAACGTCAATGCCGTCGATGCCATGGTCAACATGATCAGCCTTGCAAGACAGTTCGAGCTTCATATGAATATGTTGAAGCATGCCGAGAGTAACGCTGCGAAAGCTACTGAATTTCTCGCTTTGAATTAATGCAGCTACGCGCAAAATGAGAATGGACGAAATGTCTGTAGTCAGCTTGCCGAAATATTGGAGAAGAAAATGATTCGTTCCTTATGGATTTCTAAAACTGGTCTGGATGCGCAACAAACGCAGATGGACGTCATTTCCAATAACTTGGCAAACGTCAGTACTACCGGTTTCAAACGTACACGCGCAGTGTTTGAGGACTTGTTGTACCAGACGATACGCCAGCCGGGTGCGGCCTCGTCGCAGCAAACCAATCTGCCATCCGGCCTGCAATTGGGTACGGGTGTCCGTCCGGTTGCGACCGAACGAATTCATACACAAGGCAACTTGCAACTGACCGGCAATTCTAAAGACGTTGCCATCAATGGCGCGGGTTTCTTTCAAGTCCTGCTGCCGGATGGCAATACGGCATATACGCGCGATGGTTCGTTTCAAACAGATGATCAGGGGCAGCTGGTTACTTCCAGTGGTTTTCCAATTCAACCGGCGATCACTATCCCTGTCGGTGCAACCGGCTTGACGATCAGTCGTGACGGTATTGTGTCCGTCAAGTTGGAGGGGGCAGTGGCGGCAACGGAAGTTGGTAACTTGCAATTGGCAACCTTCATCAATCCGGCCGGTCTGGAAAGCAAGGGCGAAAACCTGTATGTGGAAACCGGTGCCTCCGGCAATGCCAATGCCAATACGCCAGGTACCAACGGTGCCGGCATCATGGTTCAGAATTACACAGAAACATCCAACGTCAACGTGGTGGAAGAACTGGTCAACATGATCCAGACCCAACGTGCATATGAAATCAACAGCAAGGCAATTACTACCTCGGATCAGATGCTGCAGCGCCTGACGCAGATGTAATGCGTGGTTCTTTCCTGCAATTGTGAGATTAACTGGCTTAAGCAGGGCAGCAGCAAGGGTAAAACGAGGTAAAGGATTTGCAATGAAAAAATATATTCTGATGCTGGTTGCAGTAACTACGTTGCTAGGAGGTTGCGCAACGATGCCGGATACGATCGTGCAGACGCCATTGACCGCGCGTCCGCAGGCCTCTAGCGCGATTGCGCCGCCAGCTAATGGTGCCATTTTCCAAAGTGCTGCTTACCGTCCGATGTTCGAGGATAGGCGGGCGCGTTTGATAGGCGACACCATCACCATCATCATTAATGAAAAGAGTTCAGCCGGCAAACTTGCAGGCAGCTCCGCCAGCAAAACCGGATCGGTTGCAGCAGGCGTACCGAATATTTTTGGTTTGTTCAGTTCGATCACAGGGCGTCTGAATGCGAGTGCCTCGAATGCACTCAAGTATGAAGATAAGGGTGCAGTTACTTCCAGTAATAACTTCATCAGCACTTTGACCGTAACGGTGATCGATGTCCTCTCGAATGGCAACTTGATTGTCGCAGGTGAGAAGCAGGTTTCTCTCGACAAGGGTTCCGAATTCATTCGTTTTTCGGGTGTGGTGGATCCAAGTACTGTCAACTCCGGCAATATCGTTTCGTCGACGCAGGTCGCCGATGCAAAAATCGAATATCGCACCAACAGTACGGTGGATGGCGCCGAAGTAGCATCCATGCTGGCTCGCTTCTTCCTCAGCGTACTGCCTCTCTGATCCTGTCGCGAGGCAACAAGGAATACACATGAAAACCGCAATCAGTACGTCAACAAGTACACCGTCCGTTTTGAAAAAAACGCTGCAGATAATCGCCTGTTCGGCGTGCCTGCTGTTGCCATTGACGTCGCAAGCAGAGCGCCTGAAAGATCTGACCAGCGTGCAAGGCGTGCGGCAGAATCAATTGCTGGGTTACGGTCTGGTAGTTGGCCTGGATGGTAGTGGCGATCAAACGACACAAACGCCATTTACGGTGCAGAGCATCGTGAGCATGCTGCAGCAGATGGGTGTGAATCTGCCGCAAGGTACCAATTTGCAATTGAAAAATGTCGCTGCCGTAATGGTGACCAGTTCCTTGCCTGCATTTGCACAACCTGGTCAGACTTTGGATATTACCGTTTCGTCCATGGGTAATGCAAAAAGCATACGTGGCGGTACTCTACTGATGACGCCGCTCAAAGGCGCAGATGGTCTGATTTACGCGATGGCGCAGGGTAATGTCGTGGTGGGTGGTGTCGGTGCTGCGGCAAATGGCAGCAAGGCACAGATCAATCATTTGAGCGTGGGCCGGATTTCCGCAGGCGCCACCGTCGAGCGGGCCGTCAACACTGCTTTGGGGCAGGGCGATGTTATTTATCTTGAGTTGAAAGAAAGCGATTTTTCCACTGCTAGTCGAGTTGCCGATGCAGTCAATGCCCGCTTTGGCGCGCAGACCGCTTCCGCACAGGATGGACGTGTGATTCGCGTCAATGCGCCGTTAGATAACAATGCACGGGTGGCTTTTCTCGGAGCCCTGGAAAGCATCAATGTCACGCCGGCACAAGTGAGTGCAAAAGTGATCATGAATGCGCGCACTGGTTCAGTCGTCATGAATCAGGCAGTGACGCTGGATACCTGCGCCGTATCGCACGGCAATCTGTCCGTGGTGATCAATACCCAGCCTGTGATCAGCCAGCCGGCACCGCTTTCCGGTGGGCAAACCGTGGTGGCCCAACAATCGCAAATCGAAATCAGCAAGGATCCGGGCAAGGTCATCTTGCTGAAAAATTCCGCCTCGTTGGCGGAGGTGGTCAAGGCATTGAATTCGATAGGCGCAACACCACAGGATTTGCTGGCGATTTTGCAGGCCATGAAGGCATCAGGTTCGCTGCGCGCAGAACTGGAAATTATTTAATCGTCACATGATTACGCCTGCTGACAATTCGAACAATAGCCTGGCGATCGATGCCAAGGGCCTTGATGCGCTGAAACAATCGGCGCGTCAGAATTCGCCTGAATCGATTAAGGTCGCGGCCAAGCAATTCGAAGCGCTGTTCATGAACATGATCATGAAGAGCATGCGCGATGCAACGCCGCAAGAAGGCGTGTTCGATAATCAGCAAACCAAAATGTACACCTCTATGCTGGATCAACAGCTGAGTCAGAACATGACGAGCCGCGGTGTGGGTTTGGCCGATGTGTTGATTCGACAACTGTCAGGCAATCAAATGAATGCGGCAGTGGCCAGTGAAACTGCTGCAAACCAAAATAGTGGCGCAGATGACCTGAGTTCGAGTTTGAAAACAGACTTGCTGCGCTCGCTATCCGAGCGCGCGGTGCGTGCGCCGCCACCGACTGACCAAGCGGTCGCCGCAACTGACAAGCCCAAGCATGTACAGGCATTCCAGGACAAGCTCACTGCACATGCGGAAGAAGCGAGCAAGACGACCGGTATTCCTGCCAAATTCATGCTGGGCCAGGCCGCTCTGGAAAGCGGCTGGGGCAAGCATGTTATCCGTACTGCAGATGGCGGCACCAGCCACAACTTGTTTGGTATCAAGGCAACCGGCGGCTGGAAGGGAAAAACAGTGGATGCAGTTACGACCGAGTACGTCAATGGCGTGCCACAGAAACGTGTAGAAAAATTCCGCGCCTATGACTCTTACGCAGATTCATTCCGCGATTATGCCAAATTGCTACGAGATAATCCACGCTATGAAAAAGTTCTGGCAAACGCGACTGATGTAAAAGGTTTTGCACAAGGCTTGCAAAAGGCCGGCTACGCGACGGATCCCAAGTACGCGGAGAAATTGACCAACCTCATCAATCGGAATCTGTCAGTCTGAGCCTAATCATTCATACAACTTGAATAGTTGTGCAAGTAGCAAGGGCGGGAATGAGGGGCTCAAGTTTTCCCTTGATGTGCCGTACACAACGATATAGCGTTCAAAGAAATAGACCATGCCTAATATTCTCAGTATCGCGACCAGTGCACTTGCCGCAGCCCAGGCTGGTCTGGCGACGACCGGACACAATATCGCAAACCAGAAAACCCCGGGCTACAGTCGCCAATTGGTGATTCAGACGTCGCTGGGCGGGCAAAATCTTGGTGGTGGTTATATTGGTAACGGCACGACAGTAGAAACCGTACAGCGCGTTTATAACGAATTCATCTCAAAGCAAGTTGTCGCTGCGCAAGGTAGCGCCAGCCAACTGCAGAGTTACGCTACTCAAATTGGCAAGATCAATAATATGATCGCCGACTCCGCCACTGGTCTGACACCAGTAATTCAGGATTTCTTCAAGGGCATACAGGATTTAGTCAGCAACCCTGGCTCGTCGCCGTCACGTCAAGCTATGTTGTCGGGCGCAGAATCGCTGGCGGCACGTTTTCAGACCATGGACGGTCAGTTGCGTGCAATCCGCGAAGGCGTGAATACTGAAATTAGCGCAAGCGTCACCAATATCAACGGTTATGCTGAACAGATTAGTCAATTAAATATCGCGATTTCCAAAGCACAGGCCAATGGACAACCGCCTAACGATTTGCTCGACCAGCGCGATTACCTGGTTGGCGAATTGGCGAAGGAAGCCAAAGTTACTGTTAACAAGCAGAGTAGCGGTTACAGCGTCTATATCGGGAATGGCCAGCCTTTGGTTGTTGGTAATTCCGTCTATAAATTAACCACCGTTGCATCGTCGACTGATTTGGGACGTCTGCAAGTTGGTTATATTTCGAAAGGGACCACGGTTACCCTGCCTGAAGAGTCAATAACAGGTGGCAAACTGGGTGGTTTGATTGAGTTCCGTAACAAGTCGCTGGACCCAATCCAAAACTCCTTGGGTCGTATCGCACTGGGCATGGCAGAAACCTTCAATGCGCAACATCGCCTCGGGCAAGATCAAAACGGTAATTTGGGCGGCGACTTTTTCAATTCTGCCCAACCTGCCGTCAATGCTGATTACAACAACACCGGTACTGCAGTTGTCGGTGCGACGATCAGCAATGTCAGTGCACTGACTACCAGCGATTATCGTGTGTCATACGATGGTAGCAACTACAGCGTGACGCGCATTTCTGATAATGCGTCCATGTATTCCGGCGCAACATTTCCGACTGCCACGATTGATGGTGTAGATCTTACGATGACATCGGGGCCGATGGCCGCTGGTGATCACTATATCGTGCGACCAACCGTCAATGGCGCCGCCGACTTCAATGTCTTGATCAAGGATTTGTCATCGATCGCGGCAGCTACGCCTATCGTAACCGGCGCAACCACCACCAATACAGGTACGGGCGCTATCAGCGCTGGCTCGATTAACGCGGCCTTTACCGCTGCGACTGTATCTACACCTGTAACGCTGACATACAACTCGGCTGGCGGTACCTTGACTGGTTTCCCAGCCACGATGCCTGTAACCGTAACAACCAATGGCGTACCTACGACTTATGCTGCGGGTGCGGCGGTTCCTTATACGGCAGGTTCGACGATTTCTTTTGGCGGTGCAGAAATCAAACTGACTGGTGCGCCGGCAGATGGAGATACCTTCAAGATCAGCGCCAACGTCAATGGTCAAGGTGACAGTCGCAACATGCTGGCCCTGGGTGAGTTGCAGACCAAGAATACCTTGCAAGGCGGGACGGCAAACTACAACACGGCTTACAGTCAGTTGGTTAGTCTGGTCGGTAACAAGACACGTGAACTGCAGGTTAATAGTGCGGCTGAAGGCGGGTTGCTGCAACAACTGAAAACCGCGCAACAGTCTGAATCCGGCGTAAATCTGGATGAAGAAGCGGCCAATTTGATTCAGTATCAACAGGCTTATCAAGCCGCTGCGAAGGTGATGCAGGCTGTAAGCGATATGTTTGATATTCTGGCTTCGTTGGGACGATAGGGATAATTAATCATGCGTATCAGCACAAACACAATGTATGAACTAGGCTCCCGCCAGATCAGCGATCTGCAGACCGCCTTGTTCAGGACACAGCAACAGGTTTCCAGTGGTATGCGTATTTTGACGCCTGCAGATGATCCTGTTGCCGCTGCTGCTGCATTGGGTATGGATCAGGCACTGGCCATCAATGATCAGTTTGCCCTCAATCGTTCCAATGCAAAAAGCGCTTTGTCTGAAGAAGAAAGTATTTTGCAAAGTGTTAATTCGCTCCTGCAATCGGTCAAGGATGTAGTCGTTGGTGCCGGTAATGGTGCGCTCGATGATGAGCAAAGAAAAATGTATGCGACTCAGTTGCGTAACAATTTTGACGAGTTGATGTCGCTGGCAAATTCACGCGATAGCAGTGGTAATTATATTTTTGCCGGCTACCAAACAACAGTCCAGCCATATACCCAATCTGCGACAGGCGCTAACTATGGCGGTGACCAGGGGCAACGCATGTTGCAGGTAGGTGCTGCGCGTCAAATGGCGGTGGGTGATGCAGGTTCCACCGTCTTTGAAGCAGGCATGAGCGGTAATGGCCGCTTCGTTACGGCAGCTGGGGCAGGCAATACAGGAACAGGTTTGATCAGTACTGGTTCGGTGACCGATCAGACACAATTGACGGGCCATGACTATGCAGTTACATTTTCTATCGATGCGGCTGGAGTTACGACCTATCTCGTGACAGAAACGCCACCACCTGCCACGCCAGCCACACCACAACCGTATGTGAGCGGACAGGCAATCAGTTTCGGTGGCATGCAATTCGACATCAAAGGTGCGCCGGCCAATGGCGACACTTTCAGCGTGAAGCCTAGCCAAAAACAAAATGTTTTCACTGTGATTACTGATTTGCTTGCAACGATTTCAACATCTGCTGTTGGCGCTCAAGGACAAACCAAATTGGCAAATGGTCTGGCCGCCGCTAATAACAGTATCGCCAATACGCTTGTGAATGTATCGGCAGTACGCACCACAATTGGTTCTCGTCTGAAGGAGATCGATAACCTCGATACCGCAGGCTCCGACTTGAAAGTCAAATACACAGAGACTTTAAAGCAATTGCAGGAAGTCGATCCTATCGAAGCCTATTCGAGCTTTACCCAGCAACAATACACGCTGGAAGCAGCACGCCAGTCGTTCATCAAAATATCAGGCTTGTCGTTGTTCAACATGCTGACCTGATCGAATAGTTTGTTCTTGCGGTCGCGAGAACAAACTATCTCATTCATTTGTGCCTATTGCTGTAGCGGTGTAAATGCAACGGTAATTCTCCCCATCGCATCGATTCCTTCCTGAATCAAATTGATAAACGGATTCATCAAATAAGGCAGTACAACGCCGATCATGATGAAGCCGACAGCTATCGTGGTCGGGAAACCAATGCCGAAAATATTCAGTTGAGGTGCGGCTCGCGTCAACACGCCGAGTGCGATGTTGGTGATCAACAGGGCGGCCACCATAGGCAGAGAAAGTTGTACGCCGGCGCTAAAGATACGCCCACCCCATTTCACGATTTCGAACAAGCCTGCATTTGAAACAAAGCTCCCTGTAATCGGCAGCAATTCAAAAGTCTGCGCCAGCGTGGACAAGACCACCAGATGAAGATTGGTGGATAGATAGATCATCAGGATCAACAATGCCAGGAACTGGCTGATCACTGAGGTTCGTGCACGCGTTTGCGGATCGAAAAAACTCGCGAAGCCCAGACCCATCGTCATGCCGGTAATTTCACCTGCCATTTCAACGCCGGCGAACACAATCCGCATCGCAAAGCCCATCGTCAAACCGATCAGCAGTTGCTGCATCAAAATCAGGAAGCCAGTGGACGATATGGGATCCACTGCTGGCATTGCCGGGACGGTGGGGGCAATGATCAGTGCCAGCATGATGCTGAGGCTGATCTTGACGCGCGCTGGTACGCTGACATTACCGAACAAAGGTGCAACGGAAATCAAACCCATGATGCGCGTCAGCGGCCACAGCAATCCTGTGATCCACGTATTCAGTTCTGCGCTGGTTATGCTGATCATGCGGACCGTAGGATGAATTGAATGCAGAATACACCGGTGAAGCCGGCGCGACGACTAGCTGACAAGCAGGGGGATATTGGTAAACATCTCGCGCATGTAATCCAGCATGATGGTCAACATCCATGGACCGGCGACCACCAAGGCGACAAAAATGCCGATTAGCTTGGGAATGAAAGTGAGGGTCTGTTCATTGATTTGCGTCGCGGCCTGAAAGATGCTGACAATCAAGCCAATTGCGAGCGCGATCAGCAGCATCGGCGCCGCCACCATCAAGGTGACTTCAATGGCGTGGCGGCCCATCGTCATGACGCTTTCGGGAGTCATTGCATGTCCTCAGTAAAAACTCTGTGCGAGCGAGCCGATCAGCAATTGCCAACCATCAACCAGCACAAACAACATCAACTTGAATGGCAAGGCCACAATCGACGGTGACACCATCATCATACCCATCGACATCAGCACACTGGCGACCACCATATCGATGATTAAAAATGGGATGAAGATGGCGAAGCTGATTTGAAATGCAGTTTTCAATTCACTCGTGATAAATGCCGGTACCAATACGCGCAATGGAATATCTTCTGGTCCTTGGAGCTCAGGCCCTTTGGATAATTTGACATACAGCGCCAGATCCGACTCGCGCGTCTGCTTGACCATGAAGGTTTTCAGCGGTGCCACTGCCTTTTCCAGGGCTTCGTCCATCTTTATCTTGTTGGCCGTAAACGGTTGGTAGGCATCAACATAGATCTTGTCCAGCACTGGACTCATGACGAACAGTGTCAGGAACAATGCAAGTCCTATAATGACTTGATTTGGCGGTGAACTTTGTGTGCCGAGCGCCTGACGTAACAAAGACAGTACGATGATGATGCGTGTAAAACTGGTCATCATCAGCAACACTGCGGGCAGGAATGACAGGCCGGTCAGTAGCAACAGGGTTTGCAGGCTGAGCGAGTAAGTCTGGCCGCCGCCTGCAGTTGGTGTGCTGGTAAATGCGGGCAGACCGGCTTGCTGCGCCATGGCAGCCACAGGCAAGGCCAGTAGCAGTGGCAGTGCAAGACGCAACAAACGACGCAGCATGAAGAATGAATTATTGGCCATTACGTTTTTCGATTGTTTGCGTGAGCCAGCTCGAAAAATTTTTCGATGGCGGTGCATCGGTAGTGACTAATGTTGTTTCCTGCTTGTTTTCCTGTTTGGACATCGTGGCCAGCGCGTTGACCCGACCTGGTGCGACACCCACGACTATCCATTGGTCGGCTATTTCCACCACCACTACACGTTCACGATTGCCAACGCTGACGCCGCCGATTATTTTGATCTGTGCCGCGTTATTACCTTTCGCCGTATTGAAACGACGTAAGACCCAGGCTGCGGCAGCCATCAAGGCGAGGACAACCAGCAAACCCAGGGTAACCTGCATCAGGTTGCCGGCAGTTGACGTAGGCGTTGTGCTGACCGTGGTTACCGTACTTGTAGCGGCGGCTTGCGCATGGGCCGCTGACACTGAGAACAGTGCCGTTAAAAATGAAAAAACACGGATCATCTGTTCAACTTGCGAATGCGTTCTGACGGCGTGATGATGTCAGTCAGGCGGATGCCGAACTTGTCATTGACGACGACAACTTCGCCTTGCGCTATCAGGCAGCCGTTGACCAATACATCCATCGGTTCGCCTGCGAGGCCATCAAGTTCGACGACCGAACCTTGTGCCAGTTGCAGCAGATTTTTAATGGCGATTTTGGTACGGCCGAGTTCAACCGTCAGTTGGACTGGAATATCGAGAATGAAATCGATATCGTTGTGCGTGCCGGTCTTCAAGTCGCCGCCGGCGAAATCCTTGAATACAGTAGCAGTTGCCGGTTTTGGGGCAAGTGCAGCAGCTTCCGCTTCAGTCTGCTCCTGCTCGGCCATCGCCGCGCCCCAATCGTCTTCTGCTGTTGTTTGGGATTCGTTTTCATCACTCATGTTCTTCTCCTTGCGGTGAGTCGTTTGCGCTGTAGATCAGTTTTTCCACGCGCAATGCATATTGACCATTCAGTTTGCCGTACGAACATTCCATCACGGGCACGCCATCGACTGCAGCAGTGATTTGGTCCGGCACGGCGATCGAGATAACGTCGCCGACTTTCATGTTGAGGATGTCGCCCAGCGTCACGTTAGCCGAGCCCATATTGGCTAGAATTTCGACTTCTGCGGTCTGGATCTGCTGCGTCATCAAGCGTATCCAGCGTTTGTCCATTTCCAGCGTCTCGCCTTGCATGCTACTGGTCAGCAGATCGCGGATTGGCTCGATCATCGAGTAGGGCACACAGAAGTGCAGGTCACCGCTCACCGGACCGAGTTCAATCGTGAAGGTGGTGGCGACGACGACTTCATTTGGGGTTGCGATATTTGCAAACTGCGTATTCATTTCCGAACGGATGTACTCAAACTCAACCGGATAAACCGGTTCCCACGACTTGGCGTAGGTTTCGAAAATGATTTCGAGTATGCGTTGAATGATGCGTTGCTCAGTCTGGGTAAAGTCGCGCCCTTCGACGCGGGTATGGAAACGTCCATCGCCGCCAAATAAATTGTCAACCAGCAGGAACACGAGATTTGGATCGATGACAATCAAACCGATGCCGCGCAACGGCTTCATGTGTATCAAATTCAGGTTGGTCGGTACAACCAGATTGCGGATGAATTCGCTGTATTTTGAAACGCGCACTGGACCGATCGACACTTCCGCACTACGGTGCAAGAAGTTGAACAGGCCGATGCGCAACAGGCGTGAAAAACGTTCGTTGATAATTTCCAGCGTTGGCATGCGACCACGCACGATACGCTCCTGGGTCGCCAGATTGTACGGGCGTACGCCCGTCGTATCTTCTGGTTTGCCAGTCTCATCCTGATCGCCATTGACGCCCTTAAGCAGGGCATCAACTTCTTCTTGTGAGAGAAAATTATCGGCCATGGTTTATTGCACGACGAATGAAGTAAACAATACGCTGCTTACCTTGATGGTCGGACCCTGTGGTGTAAATGGTTGTTTGAAAATAGTCAAAATTTCATCTGATAATTTGTTCTTGCCTTCTACGCTCAAGATTTCCGAAGCTTTTTTACTTGATAGTAAAAGCAGCAGGCGACTGCGCACATGTGGCATATATAACTTGATCAAGTCAACCTGAGCCTGGTCTGCGACTTCCAGTGTCAACGTGGTTTGCAAAAACTGTTCACCATTTTCGGCTTGTAGATTGACTGTGAATGCTTCCATCGGCAAAAACACAGGAGGCTTTGCTGCTTCTACCTGTTTTTCGGGTGCATGTGCTGGTGCAGCCGCTTTTTGAGTCATGAAATACCACGCACCAGCGCCGCCGCCCGCCAATAGGATTACCAAGGCAAGCACGATAATCAGCGTCTTTGATTTTTTTGGTTTCGCTTCGTCCGTGCCGGTTGCTTTAGGGGCTGCTTTTGTTGCCATCTGTTTTCCTCAAGTGCGGCATGTTTTTTCTTACATGCCATTATTAAAAAAAAACGGCACACAGGATGCATTGAAAAGAGAGGTGAACATGACGCATATCGTCGTATCCCAGCTATCCAGTCCTGTGGTCGCTTCTTTCAGCGAATACTGTACGCCAGTGGCAAATACAGAATCCCTGTTCAAGATGCTATTAAACCATTATTAGCGCGACAGACGCCCGCATCGTGTGAAAAAACAATAGGATTTTTGAATAGATTAACGACACATCTGCAGATGTAGCGTTAATCTTGAAAGAAGGCTATCGCTCTGCTTGGTATAGAGCGCTGTACTTTGCTACTTCCTGAAAAAGTAGTTTGCAAGACTTAGTCGTCTGACTAGTTTTCTGTGGCTTGCTGGCGCGTACCAGTTTAGGCGAAGGTATCCACAATGCTATTCCCGCCATTCGGGACAGGGACATGGCTGACATGAATCACCGGCTCAACCGAATTGCTGCTTTGACCTGATTGGCGTCCGCCTTGGCGCTGCTCGCCGAAGGCATTTTGCTGTTGTTGCTGCGTACCGGCGCTGACGTTGGACTGACCCAGTTGAATGCCTGCGTCGTTCAGCATCTCACGCAGACGTGGCATGGCGGCTTCCAGTGCATGCCGAACTTCAGGCTGATGTGCAGTGAAGTTTGCCGTAGCCTGATTATTGGATACGTTCAAGGTCACTTGCATGGGGCCCAGGTCTGGCGGGTTCAAGGTTAGTGTCGCTGTTTGTTGTGCGCCTTGTACCATCCATACTACTTTTTGTCCCAAAGCCTGATCCCAGCCCGGGCTACCGACTTGCGGAGCCAGTTTGTTCGATTGCACGGCTGTTGCGTCCGCCAGCTGTTGCAGCGCTGCCGTGTTGACGGATGCGATGGCTTGCGGATTTGCTACGGTTACCGTCTCCATTGATTTTGGAGCAGCGACGACGGCGGCCAGATCTACCGCTGGTTTTACTGCTGCGGCAGTTGCGGCTGGCGCTTTGCCATCACTGCTAGCAGTGGTGGCTTTATCGAGTGCAGCCACGAAATCAGATTTTTTGCCGATCGCGTCTTTCTCGCTGCTGGCCGTTGCTGTCGAGGCGACGCCCAATGTCGTGTCCAGCTTGGCATCAATATCGCTGATCTTGGCACTTGTTGCAGATTCAACAGCAGCATCCGTTACCGGAGTTTGTGCAACCGCAGTATTGGCCTGGGTCAAAGCGGCAACAAAGGCGAGTAACTCGGCGGAAGGGCCGGTGGCGACCTCGACATCCTTGCCATCGGTTACTGTCGCGGTTTTGTCGTCATCAGTGGCTTTGACTGCGTCGCTTGTGCCTGAGGTTTCGTTCGCGTTTGCCGCGCTATTCGCAGATTTGTCGTCTTTCGCTGACGAGTCCTTTTGCGTGTTTTTGCTTACGTCATTGTTCGCATTGCCTGCATTGTTACGGTCGGAAATTTCACGCGAAAGTACCTGATTGAATGCGCCAGCTTCTGACGAAGCAGAGGAATCCTGCTTGCTGTTATTTGCTGCGGGAGTCAATGCGGCAAGGGGACTATTGATCGCTGGAGTATTCATTATTCTGCCGCCTGTTTTGATCGTTTATCTTTTGTACTGAAATAATCGTGCCGCATGTTCGTCTGTCTGCTTTTGGTCGCGCTTGTTTTCTGCCAGTTGCTTGGCTTTCAACGCACGATTTGCCAATGTTCCGTAGGACATGCGCTTGCGTTCGCTGGCTTGCCATGCGGATCGTTCCCGATCTACACGCGCATGCGCATCACGCACTACCAACTGCTGACCGCTGATTGCCTGTTCCAACTTGTCCATGAAAACCTGAAAATTCCGATAGCCCATTGCAGTCAGGCCGGTCGAAAGGCTTTGCTGAAAACGCGCTGAATAATCGTCGCGATATTGCATCAGCAAGGCCAGCTTCTGTTCGGTATCCTCTGCCGCTTTCATACTGGTGCCCAGGCGCTTGGCAGCTTCGTCAGTCTCCTTGGTTGCCAGTTCTATCAGTGTGTCCAGTGCAGAGGAGGTGGCCATTTTGCTTAATTATATTTTTTGGTGGGGGATATCCATCACGAGAATAGCGAGGCAAGTTGCCCCAAGCTCTCGTTTATGTCGCTGCGTTCGGTAATATCTTGTTGCAAAAACAACTCTATTTTTGTGTTCAAGGCGATCGCTTCATCCAGTACCGGGTCTGAACCTGCACTATAAGCGCCTACGCTGATCAAGTCACGATTGCGCTGGTAACGCGATGTCAGCTGCTTCAGCTTGCGGGTCTGTTTTTGGTGTTCCGGCGAAGTGATGTTGTGCATTGCGCGACTGATCGATTGTTCGATATCGATGGCCGGGTAATGTCCCGCTTCTGCCAATGATCTGTTCAACACAATGTGGCCGTCCAGGATCGCGCGTGCCGCATCAGCAATCGGATCTTGTTGATCATCGCCTTCGGTCAGTACGGTATAGAAAGCAGTGATCGAACCGCCACCTTCCTTGCCGTTACCGGCGCGTTCAACCAATGCTGGCAGTTTGGCAAAAACCGATGGTGGATAACCCTTGGTCGCTGGCGGCTCGCCGATTGCCAGTGCAATCTCGCGTTGCGCCATCGCATAGCGGGTCAGCGAGTCCATAATCAGCAACACGTCTTTGCCTTCATCGCGGAAATGTTCGGCAATCGCGGTCGCATAAGCCGCGCCTTGCAAGCGCATCAAGGGCGGGGTGTCGGCCGGCGCTGCGACCACAACAGAGCGCGCCAAACCTTCCGGCCCCAAGATTTGTTCAATGAATTCCTTGACCTCGCGGCCCCGTTCGCCTATCAGGCCGACCACGATCACATCGGCAGTCGTGTAGCGTGCCATCATGCCGAGCAAGACGCTTTTGCCGACGCCGGAGCCGGCAAACAATCCCATGCGCTGACCACGTCCGACGGTCAGCATGCTGTTGATTGCACGTACACCGACATCGAGAATGTCCTTGATCGGTGCGCGCGACAAGGGATTGGCTGCGCGTACATTCAGCGGCGCTGCGTGGGCTGCGTTCAGCGGTCCCAATGTATCGAGCGGACGACCTGCGCCGTCCAGCACACGTCCCAATAATTCCATGCCGACCGGCAGATGGCGACCGCGATCGCTAGGACGACGACGCGGGTGTGATACTGCACCTGGACGCGGTAGTGATTGCACGACTTCGATTGGATACACACGTGTGCCTGGCACGATGCCTTCGACATCGCTTTGCGGCATCAGGAAAAGTTTGTCGTCCTCGAAACCTACAACCTCCGCTTCAATGCGCGCGCCGTTCGAAAGGGGAATCGTACAGGCGCTACCCACCGCCAGTTTCAAACCGACCGCTTCCATCACCAAGCCAGCAACGCGCGTGATGCGGCCGGATACCAGCATCGGTTCTGCGATATCCAGCAAGGTGCCGCAATCGCGCAGATACGCCTGCCAGCGACTGCTGTTGGGAGTCGTTGATTTTGGCGCAACAGGTGGCGGCGTGGAGGACATTAGATGAGCCAGTCGGAATCTTTGCCGAGGGTGGCGGCAATGCGCTGCCAGCGAGTCGGCGTGGTGGCATCGATCTGATTCGTCACGGTTTCTACACGGCAGCCACCGCGATGCATGTGAATATCCTCGACCACGCGCCAACCGGCTGTCTTCAGCTCATCGCCCATGTGGGTAGCCACAATCACCGCGTCTTCAGGGTGCAAATGGAGCAGGGTAGGTTGCTGTAAAGTCGGCAAATAATGGATTGCTTCGCGCACCGTTGGAACGATCAGTTCCGGACGGACATGCAAAGCAGTTTTCAGCATTGCTTTCGCCAGATCCAGCGAAAGATCGAGCATATCGTTTGCGATCAATTCATTGGCTTGTGCCACTTCAGTACCGAAAGCTTCTGCGATTTCCTGCAGGCCGAGTCTTTCTTTCTCGGCCAGTGCACGGCCTTCCGCCAATCCTGCCGCGCGACCTTCTTCTAACCCGGTGGCGTAGCCTTCCGCATGTGCTTGTGCGCGTGCTTCTTCAATCTGCTTGGCCATCGCTGCGATATTGGCCATTTGCGCAGAGGCGGCGGCGTTTGCCGCTGCTTTTTCTTCTGCGATGCCGGCTTCGCCGTTTTTTTGCCCAGTCTTGCCACCGTTTGACTTTTCGTCGCCGAATGAAGTCATTTCCCAGCGTTGATACGCTGATTGTTTTTCTTTTGGGATGACGTCAGACATAAGCATCTTCCGCGTTGCCGCCTATGGTCAGTTGGCCTTCATCTGCCAAACGGCGCACTATAACCAGAATTTCTTTTTGGTTTGCTTCGACTTCCGATAAGCGAACCGGGCCTTTTGATTCGAGATCTTCGCGCATCATTTCGCCTGCACGTTGTGACATGTTTTTGAAGAATTTTTCACGCAGCTCCGGTGTTGCACCTTTGAGAGCAACGATCAGGGTTTCAGACTGCACTTCGCGCAGCAGCAACTGGATGCCGCGATCTTCAATATCCATGATGTTATCGAACACGAACATTTCGTCCATGATCTTTTGCGCCATATCGTTGTCGTAGCCCTTGAGATTGGCCATGACTGAAATTTCATTTTCGCCATTGAAAAAGTTGAGAATCTCAGCTGCCGCGCGTATGCCGCCCATCGGTTTTTTCTTCAGGCTTTCATTGCCTGTCAACAGCTTGGTCAGCACTTCATTCAGCTCACGCAACGCGGCAGGTTGTACGCCGTCCAGGGTGGCGATACGCAATACGCAATCATTGCGCAGACGTTCGGTGAAGTGATTCAATACTTCACTCGCTTGGTCGCGTTCCAGATGAACCAGAATGGTAG
Organism: Herminiimonas aquatilis; assembly: GCF_042665175.1. Taxonomy (NCBI): domain Bacteria; kingdom Pseudomonadati; phylum Pseudomonadota; class Betaproteobacteria; order Burkholderiales; family Oxalobacteraceae; genus Herminiimonas; species Herminiimonas aquatilis. The sequence goes on along the minus strand of NZ_JBHTCC010000001.1, from coordinate 116,014 downwards.
CGATAATTTGTGGATGTTCGTTGCGTACCAGATCGGCGACCGATTGCGCGTCCATCCATTTCAAGCTTTCGATGCCGCTGGAATCGCGGGTGCCCAGAATGCGATTGAGCAGGGACGATGCTTTGTCATCGCCCAATGCCTTGGTCAGCACGTCACGAATGTACTCGTCAGAATCGAGGCCGAGAGACGTATTTTTTTCCGTCTCGCTGCGAAATTCGCTGAGCACGGACACCAGCTCTTCGCTTTGTATGGCCTTCATGGTCGACATCGCTGCACCTAGCTTTTGCACTTCCCGCGGGCCCAGAAATTTCATTACTTCGGCAGCTTCATCCGCGCCGAGTGCCAGCATCAGTACAGCGCCTTTATGTATGCCGTTATCACTCATTTCCCACCCACGCTTTGACTATGTTTGCGACGACTTTCGGGTCTTTCCTGGCAAGCTCTTTGGCCGCGTCCAGATTCTGCTGGTAGCTGTTCTGTTGTACGCCCATCGGTCCGACTTCCGTTTGCAGTTCTTGCACCTGATCGATAGGTTGACCGCTTTCATCCGTCAACGCCAGTGGCGGCGGAGGATTCAGCTTGTTGAGCATGGGTTTCAAGACTTTAAGGTACAAGATCAGAAGCACGATGCCGAGCAAGACATATTTTGCGCCTTGGATGCCCATGTCGATCACTTCAGGACGTTCCCAAAGTGGTGGTTTGGGCGCTTCTTCCTTGTCGATGCCCGCGAATGGGCTGTTAACCACATTGAGCGTATCGCCGCGGTCCTTGTTGTAACCCATGGCTTCTTTAACCAGATCGGTGATTTGGGTTTTCTCAATTTGAGTTAAAGGCAGGATGCTGACTTTTCCGTCTTTGTTGACCACACGTTTGTAGTTGACGACGACTGCGACGGATAGACGTTTCAAGCCGCCCATAGGTTGCTGCACGTAGCGTACTGTTTTGTCTACTTCGTAATTGGTAGTGGTGTCACGTTGCGTCGGTGTTGCACTTGCAGCGGCTGCCGTCGTCGCTCCAGCGGCACCCGCCGCTCCAGGCGTACCAGCCGCAGCAGCGGCAGTTCCTGGTGCAGCTGGTGGCGGCGTGGTGTTTAGCGGTGCAGTGGCTGCTGGTGCTGGTTGATTGGTCAACGCACCCGGAACACCGGTTGCGTTGGCGCCACCATTCGATGATTCGCTACTTTGCATGCTGCGCACGGTGGCGCTGTTTGGTACTTGATTTGGTTTGTAGATTTCAGCTGCTTGTTCGCTGGTCGAGAAATCAACATCGGCCGTGGCTTCAGCGCGAACATTATTCAGACCGACCATGGGCGTAATGATCGATTCGATGCGTTTGGCAATACTTTGCTGTAATTCTTGTACGTACTTGAGCTGCGACGGATCCAGCGTGTTATTTCCTGCGGGCTTGTTGTTTTCTGAAAGTAGATTGCCTGCCTGATCGACAATGGTGACATTCTTGGGGGATAGTTCGGGCACGCTGCTGGCGACCAGATGAACGATCGCGCTGACTTGTTGTTGATCCAGGAACCGGCCAGCATGCAGGTTCAATAAAACCGATGCGGTTGGTTTTTGCTGATCGCGTACGAAGACAGATGCCTTAGGCAGTGCCAGATGCACACGCGCTGATTGCACTGCACCGACGGATTGGATGGAGCGAGCGAGTTCGCCTTCCAAAGCGCGCTGGAAGTTCACCTGTTCAAGGAATTGCGAAACCCCGAGTTTTTGGTTTTCCATCAATTCAAAGCCAACGCTGCCGCCTTTAGGCAAACCTTCCGCAGCCAGTTTCAGGCGTATCTCATGAACTTTGTCCGCCGGTACCAGAATCGCACCGCCGCCTTCAGCGAATTTATAAGGGACGTTGGCAGCTTGCAACGAGGTCATGATGGCGCCGCCATCGCGATCCGAGAAGTTGGAAAAGAGCACGCGATACTCCGGCTTCTGGCCCCACAGGACCAAGCCGATCATGATGGATATCACCGCGGCGATGCCGACCATCAATACGAATTTGCGGCCGTTAGGCGACTTCGCCATATTAAGGATGGTGCTTGGACTATTTCCGCCGAGCTCCGTACCTTGCGATAGGCCGCCTTCACCTGCTACGACTACTGCCATGATTTTGCTCCTGCGTGGCGATCGTCAAATTGGACTGAATTATTCATCGATATTCTCGCTCTTCAAACTTTTTTCCGTAGCATGAATTGTCAAGGGTACGAGGAAATTCAATCTTTGGAATAGAGCAATGTTTCTATCCCTTATCAGACCGATTCAATTTGACGTGCGTGATAACTTGGTGAGGTAGCTTGGAATCCCTGTTGGGAGTCCGGACAGATCGGTTAAGACAATTATAGTGCTTGGCCGCAACAGTTGGAGAAAATGATGAAAGTCGGTGGAATTGATTCAACGGCAATAGATGCCATGGTTGCCCAGCTCAAGGCTGCGGCTGCACGCTCGCAGCCTGCGGCAAATCTGATGGGCGCCGCACCGGTCGAGAAATCGGCAACGAAGGTGGATTTTTCCCAAGCGTTGAAAGCGTCGCTGGATAATGTCGCTAGCGCGCAAAATCACGCTGACAAATTGGGGCAGAAGTTCACGATGGGGGATGACAGCGTCAACCTGTCGGATGTGATGATTTCTATGCAAAAAGCGAGTATTTCTTTTCAGGCAACGGTGCAAGTACGTAACAAGCTGGTGTCGGCCTATCAGGAAATGATGAACATGCAGGTATAGCGCGGGCAGTATTGTGTGCTTTTAAGCGATTGATTTGTTGCAGCGCCATTATTATTTGCCAGGTCGCTTTACTTCCAGAAATAGATTTTTGCCGTCTTCCCGCGATTCAACCCAGTCCTGTCGCTTTCGCATTCTGATCTCTTTCGAGCTTCGTAATGTACTTCTGCACTGCGCCCAATGTGCCGTTTGATGGATCGACAAACGCACATCCCACCCGATTGATGACCTTGCCATTGGTCAGAGTGACCTCCAGCAAATTACGAATTTGCAAATCTACCGTAACCGGTCCGCCGGGTAAATCAATCCGACACTTTTCATAGATACGACCTTGGGTCGTATCTATCAATTTTTTCTCATCAACTATCGATATGCCGCCACCGCTGATATTGTGTAATGTCGTCACGACAGGAATGACCTGATCATCATTTTTGACAGGTATCGTGCAATGGACAGGATTGGTGAAAGGGGTAGGAACACGATAGAACTCACGTCGTTGCAGGCGAACCACATTGACAGGCAGCGGGATCATGAAGGCTGGCAAGCCTTCATATACACAACTCTCGGCAGCCGGCGAATTGAACAGAATACGAATATTCTCCAGTACGGTTTCAAAAGATAAGTTTTCGCTGTCGAGCACGCGCTGATTCATGATGGCCGTTGGCGCGCAATCCAAGAGAACGATATCGTTTTTTTCATCAATATTCAGAATTGAAGTAACGATAGTGTCTTGACCATGATTGATTAGCATGCGAACAAGCTGATTACGCTCACCTATGCTGCGCAACAAGGCGATTACTTCCCGACGGGAACGAACCCGAAACGGGTTCAAATCATCATTTTCGTATTCACTAGCGAGAGTCATTATTCTTTTTCAAACAGAGTGCAGGGCATCGATATTAAACTTTTCTAACCGACAATCATACATTGCCGCCACGTTGTTGGGCAGCTTCGACGCGATATAACCATGCTAAAAGTTCGGCGACTGCACGATACAGTGCCGGCGGGATATCGTCATCCAGCTCTACCTGCATCAGTAAAGCGACCAGTTCTTTCGATTCGTGCACTGCCACGCCATGTTCCTTTGCGCGTTCGATAATCTGTTCGGCGATCATGCCGCGCCCCTTGGCAACCACACGTGGCGCTGAGTCACCGGTCTGATAAGCCAGAGCGACGGCACTGGGCGGCGGCTTGAAATTATCCATTGCGCGTTTCGGCTTGCTTGACCAGCAGGGAATCCAGCTTGGAGCCCGCCGAATCCAGCGCATCGGCCAGCAATTTGCCATTACTCCGCAGCGTAGTGGCGATTTCTTCATTGGCGGTGGCGACCTGTACCTGCACATGATCACCCGTCAATCGAATGGTTGCGGATACTGTGCCCAGGCTGGGCAAGGTAAAACGCACAGTGCTGTTCCAGGACTTCTCGGGTTCCGCCTGATCCAGATTTTTCTCTGGCGTGTCATCGGAAATTTCCCACTCCAGCGGCTGTCCGGGAAATAACTCGCCTTGCCACATGATGCGGCGCTGCTCAAGCGTGTCGAGTTGCAGGCTGATTAGTTTGACGCCTTCATTCCCGGATACATCTTGTTTGGCTATAAGCGGCGCGGCGCTATCCGCATCTGCCGGCTTGCTTTGCGTCGTACGTAATAGATCGCTTAAGGCGCGTTCCCCGCCTACCCATTCACGTACATTTGACATCAGTCTGCCAAGATCATTGCCATTCGCGTCGACGGACAAGGATTGCCCGTTGGTGGCTGAATTTGTGAGCGCTGCGTTGCTCTGTTTTGCTGGAGGTTCGAGTAATAGAGCACTTGCCGGCCGCGTACCCGCCGCCCATTGCGCAACGTGCGATTCATAAAACAGTCCACTGAAGGCAACAGCATTTTGCAAGGCGGTGGCAATTTGGGGGGCACTAGCACCGGATGTGGCAACCAGCGGGGTTTTCCCGACAATGGCGGTAGGCATGCCATCTTGTTGGGCCAATTGCAGCATGTTGCCGATCAGACGCCCCGCATTGCTGAGGGACGTGGTGGCACCAGCTTCTGCTTTGCCCAGGATGAAAGTGGGGCGGGGTTGCGTTGCGAGCAAGGTGAGGTCTAGCGTGTCACCCGCTTTGCTACCTGCTGGCAGCTTCATGCTGGCTACAGCATCGTCGACTTTGACGAGAAAGCTGCCGTCGCTCAGCCGCGATAAAACCTGCGCCTGGTATTCCTTGCCCAGCGTGAGTTGAATCAGCCGGTCAACAGATTCCTGTCTGGCACTTCCAATGGCATTTGCCAGCGGGCTAGCCTCAACCAGGACGACGGGCCGGGTTCCCGCAATGTCGACCCGTGGCAGCATTTATTTATCCCGATTGATTGGCACCGTAAGCGCGGTTGAGTTTGCGTTCGGCCCCTGTGCTATTGATCATCATGGATAATTTATTCATCCACGGTTCCGTGATTGTGCGGATTTCTTTATCGTCAGCCAGGATCTTCTTGATGATTTCCACCTTGCGTGCGCGGCTGATACCGGTAAGCGGTACTGGCGGTTCGCCGGTTTTAAGAATGTTAACCTGGTCTGCACAGCGGGATTCCAGCGCTGCCAGTTGTTCCCAATCACCGACACGTGCAGCTGCCAGCATCTGGTCGGTAATCGTGGCGACGTTTTCGTACAGATAAATGACTTCTTGTTCGTTCATCATCGATCAGGCTTTCATTAATCGTGGCGTGTTAGGAGCGAGTGCGTCATAGGAACCAGACATGGTCTGATCTGCCAATGGTGCGGCTTGAGTTGATGTTGCAGATTTTGGTGCGATCTCTTCCCATGCGCCCTGGATGTCATGCAACAGCGCTTGGACTTCCTGAATGAGCTCAGGTTGATTGTTCAGATTTGCCAATAACAACTGGTTATTCATGTATTCGTACAGTGCATCCAGATTCAGCACAATTTGTCCGCCTACCGTTTTATCCAGACTCGCGCGCAAACCATTTTCTATAATAGCGATCGCCTTCGAAAGAGCTTTTCCTCGTTCCGGAATATTACCGGCTTGCATATGTTGCAGTGCGCTGCTGAGTGCAATCTGCGCACCTTCAAACAGCATGACAATTAATTTGTGCGGATTGGCCGCGACGACGCCAGTTTCCATGCCGACTTTGGCATAGGCGTTCGCTCCGCTCTGTACTGATCCAAACATGTGATGTCTCCCGAAACTATTCTATTAACTCGAGCTGCTATTTGCAGAGATCGATGCAAGTTGCTGGGTCAGATAAGTCTGCGTTCTTTGCATACTCGCAATCATTGAATCCAGCGCGGAAAATTGTTTGCGATAACGTTTCTCGATCTCGACCAGCCTTAATTTGAATGCGTCGGCATCGTCGGTAATGCGCTCAATGCTGCTATTCAGACTTTTTGTGCTTCCAGTAATCAAGCCTTCAGCACCAATGAATTGATCGGTTAATTTACTCAGGCGGTCGGCGTAGCCTTGTGAGAAATCGATACGACCGCGACTGCCTAAAGTACCGCCGACGATTTCTATTTTTAGTCCGAGAGCATCAGACCCTCTGCCTGCACTCAGGATCTGGCCCGAACCGGTGCCCACCACGCCGCCGATGGTACCTTCGACGTCGCTGCCAACAGTGCCGGTTGAAACGGTGCCTAACAAGCTTGACGCAGGCGTTCCGGTATCCGAGTTAATGATGACTTTGGAGGCAGAGCCGTAGCGATCGGACTGCAAGTTCAAGAAGCCATTGCTGTCGATAGTCGCTGTGACCTTGGAGCCGGCTGCAGAGATCTCGGATGCGCCATTGATTGCCGATTGAACCAGTGCCGCAAGCTGCGCTGATGTGTAGCTACCTTCTGTTAGCGCAATCTTGGCCGCGACACCATCAATGGTGACGCTTAGTTTCGTATTCGGTGCAATGACGGTCGGGGCTGCATTCAGGTCGACGTCACCAGTGACATTGCCGCGCGTCGCCAGTTTCGTTACGGTGATATCGTAGCTGCCCGCCTTTGTCGCAGAGGTAGAACTGGTGAAATTAATCAAGCTATCGGTAGTCTTGCCGACGGTAGCGAATAGACCGGCGATATCGCCGTAGTTGGTATCCATTGCTTTTTTCAGCTTGACTGCATCCACCGCAAGCGTGCCATCTTTTTGAAACGCGACGCCGATTTGAGGGAGCGACATATTGCTGTTGCTCAAACCTGATAATGCAGAGGACAATGTATTGCGAATCTGGTCCTGGATTGTACGTGCTGTGGAGTCACCCACCAGCAAGCCACCGGTTTTTGTGTCCGCGTTATAGCCGGTCAGGCTTTTCAAGGTCTTGTTAAGGTCGTTATAGGCTTTCACAAAACTGTTGACACTGGCCTCTACCGCTGCGGTGTCTTTTGCGAGGACTATCGATGTAGTGCCGGTTTTGATGACGTTCAGCGTCACGCCTTGAATTGCTTCCTTAACTTCATTGGTCGGGCTATTGACGAAAAAACCGTTGACCGTCAATTGCGTATTTTGCGCGACGCTGGTTTGTTTCAATGTCTGTGTACCAGCCGGGTCGTATTCCAGCAGTCCCTGCAAGGCGGGATCGCCGCTAACGTCGATTTTCATGCTGGACTCCACGCCAGTTTGATTCGACGTGAAAATCAAGTGATCTGGTGTTGCGCTACCGTCAGAAACCAGGGTCGCCGTGATGCCGATATTTGCGGCGTTGACCGCATCGCGTATTCCTTGCAGTGAGTTGTCACCATTCTTGATAACGACTGTGCCGGTTTTCTGCTTCGCATCCTGGGTAAAAGTCGCGCCGGTATAAGCGCCATCCGCGAGGGTGCCACCACTGATGGTGCCGAACTGGAAGGTCAATGTCGTGTCAGCGCCGCTGCCGATTAGCGCGGTCTTGCTGGTTTGACCGGCAGACGAAATGCTGTGTGCCTGCGCCATTTGTGTCACGTTGACTTGATAAGTGCCGGAAGCCGCCTTATTGGTGGCCGTCGCGGTAAAAATCGTTTTGTCTGCGATGGTGGTTTGCAGATTTTCGAAGGTCGAGCTTTTTCCCAATGCTGCCATGGCAGTCTGAAATGTGGCGAGCGCACCCTTAAGATTGCCGTAAGCGGACAGCTTGGCCTGGAAGCTGGCTTCTTTCTTGGCCATCAATGTCAGTGGCTGGCTTTCAGCCGCCATGATATTGGTCAATAATTCGTCGAGGGGTAGACCGGAGCCAACGCCGATAGAGGAAACGGCCATTTGCTTCTCCTGCTAGAGAAAAACCATACTATAAACGGCAACTGAAGATGGCAAGCGAAGGTTAGAAGGAGATTTACCTTCCTGTTTAAAACAAGTTCAGGCTTTTTGCCGAACGAGTAAACCTTGCAACTTGTCCAGCGCCTTGGAGATTTCGATTGCTTCTACGGATGGCATTTGACGAATGATTTCTTGCGTCTGCGTATCCATGACTTTAACGATGGTGCGATTGCTGTCTGCGTCTACCGTAAATTCCAGATTCGACGATAACTTTTGCAATGCCTTGTTGATACTTTGCAACGCTTGTCCGACCTGGTTTTGTGCGGCTGCGGCATCGGGTTGTTGCACGGCATTTGCCGTCATCGCCGCTGCAGGTTTCTCTTTTACTACTGTATTTGGTGTGCCTGTGACAGGTATCGATTGATCGACTCTTGCAGTCGCTTTGGTGGCACTACCTACTTGTCCGATATCCATGATTGACTCCCATTGTGACAATTCCCCGGCTGCTGAATTGCAGTCGGGGAACCGTTCCTTACCGTACAGCTGCTAGCGATTAGCCGCGCAACAGAGCGAGTACGCCGTTTGGCAGGGCATTTGCCTGAGCCAACATTGCGGTACCAGCTTGTTGCAGGATCTGACCACGTGTCAGACTGGCTGTTTCCGAAGCAAAATCAGCATCCAGAATACGGCTACGCGCTGCACTCAAGTTCTCGCTGGTTGTGCTCAGGTTCGAAACAACCGATGTGAAGCGATTTTGCAGCGCACCGAGTGATGCACGTGACGAGCTCAGGTTAGCCAGAGCGGAGTCAATGATCTGCAATGCACTGTTGGCGCCCGACGGGATGCCGTTGGTGACGGTGGTGATATCGATCGAAGCAACGGATGCCAATGTGCTGCTTTGAACTGCTGCCGCTGCACCGGTGAAGATGCCCACGCCAGCCGAACTTGCTGTAAAGGCTTCCGACGAGTTGAGCGTTACTTTTGCACCGACGACTGACGAATCATTTGCACCGCCTGCGCCCAGAGTCACGGCTACACCTGTACCACCATCGGTAGTGGGAGCACCTTTGAAGGTGATACCTGTTTGAGTTGTGTTGTTGGTTACGCCGATATCGTAGCCTTGCGATTGCGTCAACGAGATGGTGCCGTTTGTCAAATCAGCAATTGCCGTGATACCAGTAGTGCCAGCTTGGTCATTGATTGCTTTAGCCAAACTACCAACGTCCGTTGCAGTTGCCAGGGTTGCGCTAACCGTCACTGGGTTTGCAGCGCCAGCAGCAGTTGGTGTGCCTTGCAATGTAAGCGAAACTGTACCTGCTGCGAAAGCGCCAAGTGTTGCTACGGTGGTTGCGGAAGCACTTACGCCAGTTGCACCAGCAGCAGCGTTGATTTGGTCAGCAATGACTTTGCCAGAAGCAGCGGCAGCAACAGTAACTGTGCTGGTTGTGCCATTACCTTGAACTGTCAGTGCACCACCTGCAACAGCATTTGCTGGAACGGTTGCGCCAACTGCGACAGCATTGACCATCGTGCCGCCGCTGGCAGTTGCCAGGCTGTTGTTGCCGATCGCCGACGCTTGAGCGCTGCTGATCGAGAAGTTAATTGTTTGGTTTGCGTTCGCGCCAACCTGGAACTGAGCGTTGCTCAGAGAGCCGTCCAGAATGTTTTGTCCGTTGAACTGGGTTGTGTTTGCGACGCGGTTCAATTCTTGTTGCAGTTGGCTGACTTCTTCTTGCAGAGAAGCGCGGTCTGACGAAGAGTTGGTGCCGTTGGCGGATTGAACAGCCAGGGTACGGATACGTTGCAACAGATCGGTTGCTGTGCCCAAGCCGCCTTCAGCGGTTTGCGCCATCGAGATACCGTCGTTTGCATTTTGAGCTGCACGAGTCAAGCCATTGATCTGGCTGGTCATACGGTCGGAAATTGCCAAGCCTGCTGCATCATCCTTTGCGCTGTTGATGCGCAAACCGGACGACAAACGTTGCAGGGATGTTGCAAGTGAAGACTGGGACATCGTCAGATTGCGTTGTGCATTCAGCGACGAGGTGTTGGTGTTAATGACTGCTGCCATGATGATTCTCCTGTTGTAGTCCGATGGAAGTCTGACTGAAGCACTGTCAACGTCTGCCTTGCGTGATTTCGCATGTACAGCGTCGTTGTAAGTTTTATCGGACGATTCCGGAAAAAGTTTAGTGCTACAGCAAAACTAAATTTTTTCCGGTTTCACCCAAACTGCAGCCAGATAGTTTCTTTCACGGTTGCTTTGTGGAAAATCTTTAAGGAATTTTCTTAAAAAAGAAAACAAATAAAAAGGGTTTTTACCCTTTATTTTTCTTATTTCCTGTCGAGTAGGGTGCTTGCCAAAATGATCACCTTTTGCTTGTTTCCCCTATTATATGCAGTGCAAATAAATGTGAGAAGAAAGGTGGTGTTGCCGACAAAAGAAGGGAAGAAGGTAATTTCCCTCGCCAAAAAGAAGATGGCGAAGGAAAAATATATGTAAACGGGTTTGAATGAATCCGGCTGTCAGGGCTGTTCGTAACGGTTGCGAATGTTTTAAAAAGGCTTAAGTTGCGGCGATGACGCGATTTTTACCTGTTCTTTTCGCTTCATACAACGCGGCATCGGCACGCTTGATCATCGATTGCTGGTCTTCTTGCTCTTTTCGCAAGGCAACGCCAGCGCTGAAAGTCATCAGGAGGCGCGTGTGATTGTGCATGAAAATCTGCTTGGTCAGTTCGCGCTGCAGACGGGTGATGGTCTGCACCGCTTCTTCCAGCGGGGTGTCGGGTAGGACGATCAGGAACTCCTCACCACCGAAGCGGGCGATGATATCCATGGTGCGCAGGGTTTCCTTGATCACGCGGACTAGGTGGATCAGGGCTTCGTCGCCAGCAGTATGGCCGTAATTGTCATTGATTTTTTTGAAATCATCGAGGTCTAGCATGGCGATACAAAGCGGAGAGGCGCGGCGTTCGGCACGAGCCAACTCACGTTCGAAAACATCTTCCAGGCCGCGACGATTGAGGCTGCCTGTCAATTGGTCTTCGCGTACCAGTTCACTCATTTGTTCCAGTTTGGCTTCAAGATTATGGATCCGCGCTTCGGCATCTTCAACATCCTTGCGTGCCGCCAGAATCGCATCGCGTGAGCGCAAGGCTTCAGTTTGGGCGAGGCGCGTCTCTTTCATCACCTCATCGAGGATCTTGCCAAGCTTGCCGACATCTGCTGTGTTACTAAGTTGTTTGGAATAGCCGTCTATTTTCTTGTGATAATTGCCTGTCGTCGTTGCAATTTCACCAAGACGGTCAATGAATGTGACCATCATGTTTTTGACCGTGGTCTTGGCATCGACGAGGCTGTGTTTCAAGGCGCTCTGTTTATAGATCACTTCCTTGAGACTGCGCATCACTTCTTTCAGCGCAATATCGTCGATCGGTCCGGTAATCAGATTTTGTACTGCTTCGATTTGCCCGTGCATCCATGAATCATCATCTAGCAAGCCACCGACATTCTCCAGCAGCAAATTGAACAGGCGTAGCAGCAGCTCATGTTGCTCTGCCATGTCGCCGCTCTTCAATTCGATCTTGAAGCAGAGCTGCTTCAGACGTGTGGATGCTTCTTGCAGCGCTTGTTCTGTTTGAGCGTCTTTGATAGAGCGACCCAATACTTCGGCTTCTTCCGCAAGTGCGGGTACGCTTTGCAACAGGGAGGCGACTGCGAGTGTCAGTGTACGCGTCAGCAAATCGCGCAACATTGCAGGTTGCGGATCGTCGATCAAAGAAGATGTGGCATTTGCAGCAACGCTGCCACGGTTGGCAAGCTGCGTTTGGTAATGCTTGACCAGTTCGGACAGACCTTTGCCGTAATCCGGCCAGTAAGGTGTCGCTGCTGCGACTTGCAACGCTTTGCCGATAGGCGCTACGCCATCCGGCGCCGTGATCAGAGTGCCGGCAAAATTGCCGAGAATAGCTTCTGGTGTTGGCTCTTGTGCATAACCGGCGATTTCATCATAAATCTTGCGGTAGGCATCAGGCGTCGGAGCGATTTTGCGTATGGCAAGTTGGCGAAATGCTTCACGTGCAAGTTCTGCGGGATTTTGTGGTTTTCCTGAATTGTCTGGCATGACTGCGCGGGCGCTTTATTGTTAGATGGTCGGAGATCGGCCTATCGTCGAATAATAGAGCAATGTCGGCAGATTTAATAATTGAATTAGCGCAGAAAATCGTTGTTAGTTTGGTGTTTTGTTATTGCTGGAATAAATAATGCCAATAGTGCAACTTCGCGTCTTATGTTTCGCATTAATCAATCGACCAGATGGTTTTTAATCGCGTAATGCGTCAACTCGGCATTGTGCCGAAGTTTCATTTTCTGCAACAAACGTGAACGATACATACTGATGGTTTTTACTGATAAAACCAGTTCGGCTGCAATGTCGCTGACAGTTTTGCCGGATGCGATCATGGTCAGCGTTTGATATTCACGGTCCGACAAGGTTTCATGCAAAGGTGCTTCATGATTGTCATTGATCTGATTGGCTAATTCCTGCGCGAGCGCTGCACTAATGTATTTACGTCCACTGGCAACCTGCCGAATTGCATTGACCAATTCGGCCGGCGCACTTTGCTTGTTTAAATAGCCGGAGGCACCGGCCTTCAGTGAACGGATCGCATATTGATCTTCCCTGTGCATCGAGAGCATGAGAATAGCGATGCTGGGCGTTTCCTTCTTGACCTGCTTGAGCACTTCGATGCCGCTGCGATCGGGCATGGAGATATCCAGCAGCAGGACATCGCATGCGCCTTCGCGCGACAGCTTGATGGCTTCGTTGCCGTTTTCTGCATGGCCGGCGACGATAATATCCTTGGTGTCGGCCAAAATTTGTTTGAGGCCTTCGCGTACGATCGCGTGATCGTCGGCAATCAGGACTTTTATTACATTCTTGGTTGTCATTATTCTGCTTTATAGAATCTGCATGGTGTCAGATGCCAGCTTGCTGTTCTTTTGGATGTGACAAATTTTGGAATTATACGATTCCAAATGGGCAAATTCGGTCAGGTATTTACCAATACTGTTTGTTTTAACGCTGATTTTGCTCTGTTGCAAGGGGGAACGATACCAGCGGGACGTTTATAGCAACGATTGTGCCACCTCTCGACGCGGTACTCACAGTCAGGCTGCCACCCATCGCGATTGATCTTTCCACCATGCCGCGTATGCCAAATGACTTGGACTTTGTACGATCAGCCATTTTGATACCAACGCCATTATCAATAATCTCCAGTCTCACATATTGATGCGTGTGTACCAAATGAACATCCACTTCGCTGGCTTTTGCATGTTTGGCGATATTGGTGAGGGCCTCTTGAAAAATACGGAAGAGGGCCGTTGCATGATCGAGGTCCAAATCAATTTCGGTATGACTGGACGAAAATTTGCAGGGAATGCCGACTTGCTTCACAAATTCTTTTGCTTGCCAGTCGATGGCCGCGACCAGTCCGAAATCAAGTATTCCCGGCCGTAGATTGCCGGCGATTCTGTGTACTGTTTCTATCGTACGGTCGACCAGCGATTCAACATAGTCCGCTTTTTCAATCAATTCTGGATTGTCGTTTGGCATGCGTCGCGTTAACAGCGCGAGCGCCATCTTGATGGCAGTTAAGTTGCCGCCCAGATCGTCGTGGATTTCGCGTGCGATATGCGTACGTTCTTTTTCCTTGACGGTATTAATGTGTGCTGACAGTTCGGCCAGTTGCGCGCGCGATCGAATGATTTCTTCCTGTTCGAGCTTGCTGGCGGTGATGTTCGTCATGATGCCTTCCCATTGCACCGCATGCCCCTCCAATATGCGCGGAGTGGCGCGAAGATTGATCCATTTAACGTCTTTCCATTTCTCGATCCAGATGCGTCCTTCCCAGTTCCAGTTACTCATCTGACTAGTCGATGTCAGCATCGTGTCGCGATAGGATTGCCTGTCTTCAGCCAAAATCAATCTGACAAACATTGCAGGATCATCGCGTAATTCTTCTGTGCTAACCCCCAGCAAGGCTTCGCACCCATCGCTGAGATAGGGGAATGAAAATTGTCCGTCTTCACATAAGAGAAACTGATAAACCAAGCCTGGCATATTGGATACCATGGCGTTGAGTCGCGATTCGCTGGCGCGCAGTGCTTTATCCGATTTGTCGCGCGAGCTGACATCATTGCCTATGGCGATAATGACGGGGCCGGTATCCGACGCCAGATAAAACAGTTGAAATTCAATCGGATAAGTGGTGCCATCCTTGCGCGTATGCACAGTATTGATAGCTGCCGAAGTCTGATTCCCGTCGCGTAACTCCTCGAAGCATTGTTTATACGCTTCATTCGTACTGTTCTTCGCTATCGCTGTGGGCGCCATGCCAGCCAGTTCGTCGTTGCTGTATTGCAGATTATTGGACGCCGTGGGATTAACATATTCGAAGCGCAGGGTGTCGCAGTTCAATACATAAATTTCGCTGAACGATCCGCGCAGAATGGTCGGCAACCATTCTGCATGCATCTTGTTGATGATATTTGCTTCAGGTTTCATTGTTGAGTATGCAGGTATTAAAGTGGAACAGGCGGTTGGCGATTGGATGAGCAGCTGATTGGCAATGCTGTCGAGTTGTTTGAGTGTAAAAGTTATTGACCGACATTAGCTAAGTTTTTTCGCACAATTGACGCACAGAGTGGCACGGCGCTGGACATTTTTGTGGTTGCTCTCGACTTTGCATGAGAATAAATAGATATCTTGAATAAAGTCTGCGAATAGGGCTTCCAAAATGAATTGCACCCATGCTATAATTTTGTTTTTCGCGGCTGTAGCTCAGCTGGATAGAGTACTTGGCTACGAACCAAGGGGTCGTGGGTTCGATTCCTGCCAGCCGCACCAGAACGAGCAGTAAATCAACGGGTTAGTGCCACAAGCACTAACCCGTTTTTCTTTGTCCAGTGATTTTAGGGTGAAGAGAATTTCTGCTATTCAGTAGTCCTCAAGCAAATGTTTCGTCACTAGTCATTGTTCCAGTTGGCAACAGCAGTAGCCATCCAGAGATTGGCATCCGAAGGAAACACTTTTCTAATTCACTATGCTTGGTTGGCATGAAGATGTGCTCTCATACATCATGCAAAGGCGCACGCCAAAGAATGCTGGCTGCCACCAATTTAAGTAGGCAAGGGAGCAAAGCATAGGCGACGGAAAGTGCATGCGCACCGTCACTGTTTACCGTTCCTGGAATGTAGCCTAGCTGTTCCAGTAAAGGCAGGGATATGCCAGCCGCTAGCGCCAGATTCATTTTAGTCGCCCAATTCCATGCGCCAAAATAAGCGCCTTCACGCTGGCCGCTGTGTCCAGCCCGGCCAATGACAGCGGCCAGCAAGGCCGGCGGCAGCGCGAGGTCGGCGCCGAGCGTCAATCCTGACAGTACACAGATCACCGCAAATGGAAGCGCAGCGCCGCTTGACAAGCCGTAAGCCCAGATAAAAGCAGCGGCCGACAGCAACATCGCGATTAACCAGATGCGCGCTTCACCATGACGTTTCGCAAGCGCGACCCATAAGGGCATAGAGCATGCTGCGGCAATGAAATACAAAACCAGGAACAGGCCGGCATGCTGCGCAAGTTGCAACTGATCCTTGGCAAAAAACAAGAAAAGGGTAGCCGGGATCGATGCTGCAATGCCATTAACGATCAAGACTGTGAACAGCCAGCGAAAACGTCTGTTATGAAATGGTTCGATCATCGCAGACCAGCCTGCATGCAAAGCGATGCAGGTGGGAGGTCGTGGTGCAAGCTTGAGCAGGATGATGGCACTTATCGAGAGGGTGACAACGAAGATGCCGATCAGCCAATCGAAGCCCAGCAATCCAGTCAGTGAAGCCGCCAGCACGACGCCGATTAAGCCGCAAGCCTCCCGCGTTGCAGTAAGGCGCGAGCGTTCTCCCAGCTCTTGCGTTAGCGCCGCGCCCCAACTCTGATGGGCAATGCTCGCCAGACTGAAGCCGGCATAAACCAATAACAGCGTGCACAGGAACCACAGTAATGCTGCATCGTGCAGCAAGGCAGGCGGGTGGAACAAGGCAAGAAAACCGAGCGATAGCAAGGGCAGTGAAATCAATATGAAGCCGCCATAACCTTTGCGGTTCTTGGCGCGGTCTATCCACAAGCCTATCAATGGATCGATAAATGCATCGAACACGCGCGCAGCCAAGAGTGCAGCGCCGATCAGTGTCAGTGACAGGCCGAAGCGTTCAGCATAAAACTGCGGTACGTATACATAGATAGGTAGTGCGACCAGTGCGAGAGGTAGTCCGAACAAGCCATAGGCAAAAAACGACTTTGCAGTCAGTCTGCTCATTGGCGCGGTCCCGCATCGGTCAGCAATGCGGTGCGCAATTCGGATGCAGTAGTTTTCGGGTCTAGCCAGATCGCGAAGAAAGCATGACTAAAAGAGGTGTCCATGATTTCACCAAGAAATTTCCCATTCAGGTAAAAGCGCGTCCCTTGGTTGGGAAGATATACGCCGGTCAGATGCGTGCCTTCATTCACATCAGGAAAAATTCTTTCCATCGCTGCTTGCCAATTTGCGCGCTGTTGGGCAGAGCCCAGATTCAATTTGCGCATTTCATCCTCGCTGGCTTCGGCGATCTTTTTGCCTTGCAAACTACGTGCATAGCGCAAATCCAGAGCGAGTGGGGCAGTGGCCGGCGCGTGTGTCTGATAGCCCTTGTCACCTACCCACAGTTTTGCATCGTAAATTTTTAATCCAAACCATCGAAAACTCCCCTTTCCCGCTACGCGGGCCTGGGCTATTTCCTGCCCTATATGCTCGGGCACAGGTTCCGCTGCCACTGCTGTATGCAGCATTGCCGTCGCCAGCAGCCAGGCAATTGCGTGTTTGACTAGCTTCATATTTTTCTCGCGTATAGGGGGGGGCGACCTCAATATTTCTGAACGAAATCGCACAGTGAACCAGGCTCGCACATTATCCCAAAGATTCAAAGCTGCAACGTTATTGCCTGCACATAACCTTATCTTAATTTTGATTGATGCATATATATAAGTGCGCTATCGCACGGACCTTATTTGAAATGGCGACTATTTTAAGATTCGACAAAAATATTTTTGTTCAATGCTCTAAAAATGAGGTGTTCCATGAAAACGACGCAAAAATTTGCATTCTCCTTGTTGGCTACTGTTGTGTTGCTGAGCGCAGCAGGTTGCGAAGGCATGTCCAGACAAGATAAAAGCACAGTGATCGGCGCAGGAGCCGGAGCGATTGGTGGGTCTGTTCTCACAGGAGGCAGCACTCTCGGCACAGTGGGTGGCGCCGCTGTCGGTGGTGTTATCGGAAATGAAGTCGGCAAAAATAAATAATTGGTAATTTCTTAAAAAAGATTACCGATTTATAAATACAAAGCGCTTGCAACTGATGCATGGTCGACTTTATGTAAGACTGTGCGTGATAATAACTCGCTGATGGATAATCAGGACTTGTCGATATACTTGTTCATTCATACAACGACGGTGCCAGTTGCATCCGCTTTGTTTTTTAGTGTTATTTATATGCAAAAGTTAGGCACGCTTCCTTGCTAGGTTTGCGGGCGAGTTGAACAATAAGCAAAAATCATGATGATATGCGGCGATGGAATATCAGTTAGCCGCAAAATCAATATCTGATAACGCGGTTTTACAAATCGATCTATAATTCCTGCATCCCAGTAATTATTCAGGCTGCTCTCTGCTCACGTAATTCACTTCTGCGCAGGGTTGTCCTCATTACCTCTGATGAAATCGCGTCTTCTCGTTAATATTTGGCTTGCCTTTGCTCTGCTGTTTGCGCAGCAGTTGGCGTTCGCCGAGACGTTAACGAATATCAAGCGCGCGCAGGTCGATTATCAGTGCCTCTATGATGACGGTGCCTGTTTCGATGGTGGTGCGGTTTCGCATCTGGTCTTCGATGATTTCGATAATGGGCTGACCACTTCCTTTCCCCTGCTGGAATTGCCCAACCTTGCGATTGAGCCACCACAAGCTTCGATCAAGCAATTCTTCTCCAAAGCATCCACGCATTACTCCTCTCGCGCTCCACCTCTCCTGTAGCAGGTATTTGGTGAGCAATGGGTGCGCATAGACGCACGCATTTATTAGCCTCGCAGGTCAACGTCATTACAAAATACCGTACACAACGAATCACTATTCGTTGGATGGTCTTGACCGCGTCTGGTTATGCCGCACCCTTACCTGCAGTCACAAATCACATTCGAAACAGATCGGCATGTCCACGACGTGGCCTTGATCGTTTCCACGTTTATGACTTCTTGAGAGGTAGTTAATGAGTAACAATCAAACAAGCGCATCGAATACTCCGAGCGCAACAGGTTACAAAAATCGCTGGGTGCAACTTATTATCGGTATTTTCTGTATGGGTCTGGTCGCCAACCTGCAATATGGTTGGACACTGTTCGTAACGCCAATGGACAATGCTCACCACTGGGGCAAAGCTGCGATTCAACTCGCATTCTCGATCTTCATCGTGACTGAAACATGGTTGGTACCTATCGAAGGTTACCTGGTCGATAAATTCGGTCCGCGCCCTGTCGTTGCTGGCGGTGCAATTTGCGCTGGTCTCGGTTGGGTTTTGAATAGCTATGCAACATCCTTGCCTATGCTGTACACAGCGGCTGTTATCTCAGGTATCGGCGCAGGTTGCGTCTACGGTACTTGCGTTGGTAATGCGTTGAAATGGTTCCCGGATCGCCGTGGTCTGGCTGCGGGCTTGACCGCTGCTGGCTTCGGCGCTGGTGCTGCGATCACCGTGATTCCTATCGCGAACATGATTAAGGCTTCTGGTTACGAACACACATTCTTCACGTTCGGCATTATTCAGGGCGTTTTGATTTTCATCGCGGCATTGCTGCTGGTGAAACCAGTTGCACCTAAAGGAGCTGTTGGTGCGCGCACTGTGGCAACCAAAGTAGACTACACAACCAAGCAAATGCTGAAAACGCCAGTGTTCTGGATTCTCTACGCAATGTTTGTTCTGGTGTCTTCTGGTGGTTTGATGGCCGTGGCTCAGCTTGGTCCAATCGCCACTGACTACGGCTTTGCAGCATTGCCTATGACATTGTTCGGAGCCACATTGCCGTTGTTGACGATGACGCTGTCGATCGATAACGTCGCTAACGGCTTGACTCGTCCACTGTGCGGTTTCATCTCCGATAAGATCGGTCGTGAAAACACCATGTTCATCGTATTTATTGGCGAAGGCTTGGCACTGTTGGGCCTGATGCAGTTCGGCCATAACCCCGTTGCATTCATGTTCTTCGCAGCAATGGTCTTCCTGTGCTGGGGCGAAATCTTCTCGATCTTCCCTGCAATCTGCGGAGATACGTTCGGTAGTAAATTCGCTGCTGGTAACGCCGGTACGTTGTACACAGCGAAAGGTACGTCCGCATTGCTGGTTCCACTGGGATCGGCTTTGGCGGTTGGCGGTAACTGGAATCGTGTGTTCATCGTCGCAGCAGTTGTTACGATCATTGCGGGCGTGTCTGCCAAGTTCATTTTGCAACCGATGCGCCTGCGCATGATTGCTAAAGGAGCTGCTACCGTTGCCGCAACTGAAGAAAGTGGCCAACGCGTTGCTGCGTAATGGTTTAAGTTTTGTACCTGATACGTCAGGGATCTAATATCTGCGGAGTG
Source organism: Herminiimonas aquatilis (assembly GCF_042665175.1). Lineage (NCBI taxonomy): Bacteria > Pseudomonadati > Pseudomonadota > Betaproteobacteria > Burkholderiales > Oxalobacteraceae > Herminiimonas > Herminiimonas aquatilis. Next base: position 96,354 of record NZ_JBHTCC010000001.1, on the reverse strand, counting down.
AATTAGTCCATATGAATGGACTAATCGAAAGGGTTGATGCGACAAGCATCAACCCTTTTTCTGTATGCGACGATGATTTACCAGCCGCCGAAGCCGAATTTGCCGTCACGATCAAAACGCAGGTCCGGCCCGTTTTCCATTTTGTTGACGGTGCCATTGTTGTTGAAATGAACATGCATCATTGAATTCCACACACCGCTTTCCTTGTAGGGATACGTCCATACTTCCAGTTGCAAGCGTGGTAAATACGATGTTTCCGAAGGGTGGCCGATGGTGCGCAAGACCTCGGTTTTGGTCGATACACCTGGCTTGATGGTGGCGAATTTCTCCATCGTCAGTACTTGCTCGTACGAAATCAATCGGCCGTCATCGTCAAAGCGCGCCATGTCTATAGCTTGTCCCCAAGGGTTGCGGGAGTACTCCAGCAGATAACCGTTACTGTCAGGAATGCGCGCGGTCGGCCGTCCCAGTTTGGCGACTACCGATGCTTCCGGTTCGCCAACGTTGATCGGCGGTGGCATGAGTGCAGCACAGGCACTCAGCATGAGGAGTAATCCACCCAATATTGCTGTTTGACTAGATTTCATGCTGTTTTCCTCAAATAAATGCGCTAAGTGTTTGAATCGCCTCGGTCTTTCCGCTATACTCCGGGCTGGTCAATTTGACCTGTTTTATTAATCGTTGTTCACGGTGTGTGGGGTGAAGACTCTATGCATCGCATGTGAAAGGTAAGTCTCATGTCTCTCGAAAAAGCAAGCAAAGCCGCTATCGTTGCCGATAACGCACGTGGCCAAAACGATACAGGTTCACCAGAAGTGCAAGTCGCTCTGTTGACCGCACGTATCAACGAACTCAACGGTCACTTCAAAGCACACTCGAAGGATCACCATTCCCGCCGCGGTTTGATCATGATGGTTAACCGTCGCAAGAGCTTGTTGTCTTACCTCAAAAGTAAAGATGCGACTCGTTATCGTGATCTGATTGTAAAGCTCGGTCTGCGCAAGTAATTCATTGCGTTATTTTATCCGGCTTGCATAAAAAAATGCCTGCGTCAGTTTGCTGATGCGGGCATTTTGTCTTTTGGCAGTTTGTGGTTCGTAATGTTGGTAAAGCTTCACTTAATAAATTTGAGTTGAGTAATAAAGCGCACCATCATTTTGATGGAGTGTTCGTGGTGAGGTGGGCGACAGCGCCTGAAAATCTGTCGGTAAAATTAGAAAGGAACACCGTGTTTAATAAAGTCACTAAAACTTTCCAGTATGGTCAACATACGGTCACGCTTGAAACCGGCGAAATCGCCCGTCAAGCTTCCGGTGCCGTACTCGTCTCGATTGAAGATACTGTTGTACTGGCTACCGTAGTGGCAAAGAAAGATGCCAAGCCAGGTCAGGATTTCTTCCCGTTGACCGTCGATTATGTAGAAAAAACCTATGCTGCCGGTCGTATTCCAGGCGGCTTTTTCAAACGTGAAGGCCGTCCTTCCGAAAAAGAAACCCTGACATCGCGTCTGATCGATCGTCCGATTCGTCCGCTGTTCCCTGAAGGTTATTTGAATGAAGTGCAGATCATCATTCACGTAATGTCGGTCAATCCAGAGATTGATCCGGACATCGCTGCAATGATCGGCGCATCGGCAGCATTGTCGATTTCCGGCATTCCATTCGCTGGTCCGGTCGGCGCGGCACGCGTTGGTTACATCGATGGCCAATACGTATTGAACCCGACCACATCACAATTGGCAACATCGGATCTGGATCTGGTTGTTGCTGGTACCGAAATCGCTGTGCTGATGGTTGAGTCAGAAGCCAAACAATTGTCAGAAGAAGTCATGCTCGGTGCAGTTGTGTTCGGCCACGATCAAATGAAAGCAGTCATCAATGCTATCCATGATCTGGTGCGTGACGGTGGCAAGCCAGAAGTGCAGTGGACTCCGCCGGCAAAAAACGAGGCGTTGATCGCTCGTGTATCGCACTTTGCTGAAGCAAAGTTGCGCGCTGCTTACCAAACTAAAGACAAGCAGGCACGTACTGCCAAGTTGAAAGATGCATTCTCTGAAGTGAATGTTGAACTCGCTGCAGAGGCTACTTCGGTAGGCGGCGCTGCGCCGGATTCGTCCGAAGTTGGCAACATCTTGTTCGACCTGGAAGCAAAAATCGTCCGTTCGCAAATCCTTGATGGCGAGCCACGTATCGATGGTCGCGACACACGTACTGTGCGTCCAATCTCGATTCGTACCGGCGTCTTGCCGCGTACCCATGGTTCGGCCTTGTTTACCCGTGGCGAAACACAAGCCTTGGTAATTGCAACTCTTGGTACAGCACGCGACGAACAAAAAATCGATGCGTTGATGGGCGAGTACTCGGATCGTTTCATGTTGCATTACAACATGCCTCCGTTCGCTACTGGTGAAACCGGTCGTGTTGGTACCCCTAAACGTCGCGAGATCGGTCACGGCCGTTTGGCTAAGCGCGCGCTGGTCGCTGCTCTGCCGGCACCAGAAGATTTCAGCTACTCGGTTCGTCTGGTTTCGGAAATCACCGAATCCAACGGTTCGTCGTCTATGGCTTCTGTCTGCGGCGGTTGCCTGGCATTGATCGATGCTGGCGTTCCTATGCAAGCACACGTGGCTGGTATCGCAATGGGCTTGATCAAGGATGGCGGCAAGTTCGCAGTCTTGAGCGACATCCTCGGCGACGAAGATCACCTCGGCGACATGGACTTTAAAGTGGCTGGTACAGCAAACGGTATTACCGCTTTGCAAATGGACATCAAAATCCAGGGTATCACCAAGGAAATCATGCAAGTCGCTTTGGCGCAAGCGAAAGAAGGCCGTATCCATATCCTCGGCGAAATGGAAAAAGCAGTTCCTAGCGGCACCACCGGTGAATTGTCTGACTTCGCACCACGCCTGATCACCATCAAGATCAATCCGGAAAAAATCCGTGACGTAATCGGCAAGGGCGGCGCTGTTATTCGTGCGCTGACCGAAGAAACCGGCACCCAAATCGACATCAGCGATGAAGGTGTAGTCACCATCGCTTCAGTCGATGCAACTGCTGGCCAGGAAGCTAAACGTCGCATCGAAGAACTGACCGCTTCTGTTGAAGTCGGTAAAGTCTACGAAGGTACCGTTCTGAAATTGCTGGATTTCGGTGCGATTGTTCAAGTGATGCCAGGCAAAGATGGCTTATTGCACATCAGCCAAATCGCCAACGAACGCGTCAACGCAGTGGCTGATTACCTGAAAGAAGGTCAGCAAGTTCGCGTTAAAGTTCTGGAAACAGATGATCGCGGCCGTTTGAAACTGTCGATGAAAGCAGCAGTGTCTGAAGAAACGCCTGAGGCTGCACCACAAGAATAATTATTCTTGTTTGGACGCAGCATAAAAACCGCCCACGGCTAGCGCTGTGGGCGGTTTTTCATTGGGAGAATGCATTCTTGCGTTTGACCCACCTCGTCGCAACACGCTACAATAGCCGGTTATTAGAATCATGGGTTTCATATGCGCCGCAAACTCGTCGCAGGCAACTGGAAAATGAATGGCAGTATTGCTGCCAATGCACTTTTGCTAGCGGAAATCAAAGCCGGGTTGGGCAACGCTGCATGTGATGCTGCAGTATGCGTTCCAGCGCCTTATTTCGCGCAATGTCAGGCTTTGTTGTCTGGTAGCGCAATAGCGCTGGGTGCACAAGATATGTCCGCGCATGACGCGGGTGCTTATACCGGTGAGGTATCGGCATCAATGTTGCTGGAATTCTCCTGCCGCTATGTGATAGTCGGGCATTCTGAGCGTCGTGCGTATTTTGGCGAAACGAATGAATTGGTTGCGCAAAAAGCAGTGCGTGCAATCAAGGCAGGGCTGATTCCTATCGTCTGTGTTGGTGAAACATTGGCGCAGCGCGAAGCAGGGCGGACCGACGTAATCGTGGGTGAACAAATCGATGCGGTCCTGTCATTGATTGCGGAAAACGACTTGTCGAAAATTGTAGTGGCATATGAGCCGGTTTGGGCAATTGGAACCGGCGAGACCGCAACGCCAGAAATGGCGCAGGAAGTCCATGCCATGTTGCGCAAGCGCCTTTCTGCAAAGAATGCGCAGGCCGCAATGCAAGTGAAAATTTTATACGGTGGCAGCATGAAGCCGGAGAATGCCAAAGAATTGCTCGCCATGCCGGATATTGATGGTGGCTTGATTGGCGGAGCGGCATTGAAAGCGATGGATTTTCTTTCGATTATCCGTGCGGCCTAAGTGCTAAAAAAATATTAAAAAGTATCAAGAAGCGCCAAGCTCTATTACGAATTACCTAAGACTGGAAATTGAAATGAATAGTTTGCATACCATCATCGTCGTTGTCCAAGTGCTGTCAGCATTGACGATTGTCGGCCTCGTATTGCTGCAACATGGTAAGGGTGCTGATATGGGCGCCTCCTTTGGTTCGGGTGCGTCAGGCAGTTTGTTCGGTGCGACAGGATCGTCTAACTTCTTGTCGAAGTTCACCGGTGTTGCTGCTGCGATTTTCTTTGCTGCGACATTGGGTCTTGCCTTCATCAGCAACAAGCCTCCTGCAACCAGTGCTGGCGTGATGGAGAATTTACCTGTTTCTGCAGTTCCTGGTGCTGAGGCAACTGCTCCGGCAGCGTCATCTGCCGCACCTGCAACAGCGCCGACAACAGTGCCTGCAGCACCTGCTTCGTCGAGTGGAACAGGTCAATCAAATCAGATTCCAAAATAAGTGTGCGTAAAGCCTGTTTTCTTCTTGTTCTAATGCAATTGCACATTGAATAAATGTCTTAAAGCAGGTTAAAATGTGCGTCTTGCGCCGACGTGGTGAAATTGGTAGACACGCTATCTTGAGGGGGTAGTGGCGAAAGCTGTGCGAGTTCGAGTCTCGCCGTCGGCACCAAAAAATTTAAGGCCAGCAAGGGAATGCCTAAGCTGGCTTTTTATCGACAAAGATGTGGTTGGAAATTTGTCGTTAGATGCATCGTATTCAGTATTTGATTCAACGTATTTTTGCCAGCCATTTATCGTTCAACTTACAGCCAGCTAATCGTGAACCTCGAAAATTACTTCCCCGTTTTACTCTTTATCCTGGTCGGTATCGGCGTCGGTGTTGCGCCGCAGATATTGGGTCGCATTCTCGGTCCGCATAATCCGGACGATCAAAAACTTTCCCCGTACGAGTGTGGTTTCGAAGCATTTGAAGATGCGCGCATGAAGTTCGATGTGCGTTACTATCTCGTCGCTATTTTATTCATTCTGTTTGACCTTGAGGTGGCGTTCCTTGTCCCTTGGGCAGCTGCAATGCGTGAAGTTGGCATGCTGGGATTTTGGGCAATGATGATTTTCCTTGGAATACTGACCATCGGTCTGGTGTTCGAATGGAAAAAAGGCGCGCTGGATTGGGAGTAAGTCATGGCAATTGAAGGCGTATTGAATGAAGGCTTCGTTACGACGACAGCCGATAAACTGATCAACTGGACTCGTACCGGGTCGATGTGGCCGATGACCTTTGGTCTCGCGTGCTGCGCGGTCGAGATGATGCACGCAGGTGCGTCGCGTTACGATCTGGATCGCTTTGGCGTGGTATTTCGTCCTTCGCCGCGTCAGTCCGACGTAATGATTGTTGCCGGTACCTTGTGCAATAAAATGGCGCCGGCTTTGCGCAAAGTCTACGATCAAATGGCTGAGCCTCGTTGGGTTATCTCGATGGGTTCGTGCGCCAATGGTGGTGGTTATTACCATTACTCTTACTCTGTAGTGCGCGGTTGTGATCGCATTGTTCCTGTTGACGTGTATGTGCCGGGTTGTCCTCCAACCGCTGAGGCACTGCTGTACGGAATCATGCAGTTGCAAAACAAGATCCGTCGTACCAATACGATCGCTCGCTAAGAGACTGAATAGTACATATGACGATCAAACTTGAACTCCTCGAAGCTGCTCTGCGCAATGCGCTGGGCGATCAGCTTCAAAGTCTTTCGCTGGCGTTGGGCGAAGCTACCATAGTCGTAAAGTCGCATGACTACCTGTCCGCAATGCGTGTGTTGCGTGACCATGCGGATTTGCGTTTTGAAGAATTGGTTGATTTGTGCGGCGTTGATTATTCGACGTATGGCGATGGCGTGTGGGAAGGTCCGCGTTTCGCTGTGGTTTCTCACTTGTTGTCAATCAAGCATAACTGGCGCGTGCGTGTGCGCGTATTTGCGCCGGACGATGAAATGCCCGTCGTTGCGTCGATGATCGATATCTGGCCTTCAGCCAACTGGTATGAGCGCGAGGCGTTTGACTTCTTCGGCATCCTGTTCGAAGGTCACAACGATTTGCGTCGCATTTTGACCGACTATGGTTTTATCGGTCACCCATTCCGCAAGGATTTCCCTGTCTCTGGCTATGTTGAAATGCGCTACGATCCGGAACAAAAACGCGTCATTTATCAACCTGTAACGATCGACCCGCGTGAAAACGTGCCGCGTGTCATTCGTGAAGAACACTACGGGATGAAATAATGGCTGAAATCAAGAACTACACGCTTAACTTTGGCCCACAACATCCTGCTGCGCATGGTGTGTTGCGCCTGGTTCTGGAGTTGGATGGCGAAGTGATTCAACGTGCCGATCCGCATATCGGATTGCTGCATCGCGCTACTGAAAAACTCGCAGAGCAAAAAACCTATCTGCAATCCGTTCCTTACATGGATCGTCTCGACTATGTGTCGATGATGTGTAATGAACATGCATATGTCATGTCGATTGAGAAAATGCTCAATATCGAAGTGCCTTTGCGTGCGCAATACATTCGCGTCATGTTCGATGAAATCACCCGCATCCTGAATCACCTGATGTGGCTCGGCGCGCATGCGCTCGACGTTGGCGCAATGGGCGTGTTTCTGTATGCCTTCCGTGAGCGTGAAGATTTGATGGATTGCTACGAGGCGGTCTCTGGTGCGCGTATGCACGCTGCTTACTATCGTCCAGGCGGCGTTTATCGCGATCTGCCTGATGCGATGCCTCAGCACAAAGCATCGATCATTCGCAATGCCAAAGCAATTAATCAACTGAATGAGAATCGCCAGGGTTCCCTGCTTGATTTCATTGAAGATTTTACCAATCGCTTTCCGACCTATGTCGATGAATACGAAACCTTGCTGACCGATAACCGTATCTGGAAGCAGCGTTTGGTTGGTATCGGCGTGGTGTCACCTGAGCGTGCGATGGCGATGGGCTTTACCGGCGCGATGCTGCGCGGTTCAGGCATCGAATGGGATTTGCGCAAGAAGCAACCGTACGAAGTGTACGACCTGATGGATTTTGATATTCCGGTTGGTACCAATGGCGATTGCTACGATCGCTATCTGGTGCGTGTCGAAGAGATGCGCCAATCCAATCGCATCATCAAGCAGTGCGTGGAGTGGCTACGTAACAATCCGGGTCCTGTGATGACGAACAACCACAAGGTTGCACCGCCATCACGCGTGGGCATGAAGTCGAACATGGAAGATTTGATCCATCACTTCAAACTGTTCACTGAAGGTTTCCACGTACCGGCAGGTGAAGCCTATGCTGCGGTCGAGCATCCGAAGGGCGAGTTCGGTGTCTATCTGATTTCCGATGGCGCGAACAAGCCTTATCGCATGAAGATTCGTGCGCCTGGCTTCCCGCACCTGCAAGGATTGGATGAGATGGCCAAGGGTCACATGATTGCCGATGCAGTAACCATCATCGGCACGCAAGATATTGTGTTTGGTGAAATTGACCGCTAATCGCGGATCAATAATTGAGGCATAGACATGCTGTTATCAGAGCAAGCGTATAAAAAAATCGACCGCGAGGTCGCCAAGTTCCCTCCAGATCAAAAACAGTCTGCGGTCATGGCCGCACTGCAAATTGCTCAGGATGAAACCCGTTGGCTGCCGCCTGAAGTCATGCAAGATATCGCTGACTATCTGGGCATGCCTGCGATCGCGGTGCAAGAGGTTGCAACCTTTTACAATATGTACAACACCAAACCGGTCGGCAAGTTCAAGATCTCGGTGTGTACCAATCTGCCGTGTCAATTGTCTGGTGGCGAGAAGGCTGCGCATTACTTGAAGCAAAAGCTTGGTATCGATTATCGTGAAACGACGGCAGATGACCAGTTCACGCTGGTTGAGGGTGAATGCATGGGTGCTTGCGGTGATGCGCCTGTCATGCTGGTTAATAACAAGCGTATGTGCAGTTTTATGTCGGATGAAAAAATCGACGCCCTGGTAGAGGAATTGAAGAAATGACCAGTCTGCATAATCGTCATATCAAGCCATTGATTCTCGCCGGCCTCACCGGCGATAACTGGGGTCTGGAAGAGTATGTCAAGCGTGGTGGCTACGCATCATTGAAGCGCATCCTGAGCGAAGGCATGACGCCTGATCAAGTCATTGCCGAAGTCAAGGCATCGACGCTGCGCGGTCGTGGCGGCGCGGGCTTCCCCAGCGGTTTGAAGTGGAGCTTCATGCCTAAGAATTACGCAGGCCAAAAATATTTGGTTTGTAATTCTGATGAAGGCGAGCCAGGTACATTCAAGGATCGCGATATCCTTCGCTACAATCCGCACGCCGTGATTGAAGGCATGACCATTGCTGCATATGCAATGGGTGTCAGCGTCGGTTACAACTATATTCATGGCGAAATTTTTGCCGAATACGATCGTTTCGAAGAAGCGCTGGAACAAGCCCGCGCAGCAGGTTTTCTCGGTGATCGCATTCTGGATACTGAATACAGCTTTCAGTTGCATGCATTCCATGGTTTTGGCGCGTATATCTGCGGCGAAGAGACCGCTCTGCTGGAATCGCTGGAAGGCAAAAAAGGCCAACCTCGCTTCAAGCCGCCATTCCCTGCAAGCTATGGTTTGTACGGCAAGCCAACCACGATTAACAACACCGAAACTTTTGCTGCAGTGCCATTCATCTTTCAGGTGGGGGCTGAGGCTTACGCAGCAATCGGCAAACCAAATAACGGCGGCACCAAGATATTTTCGGTGTCTGGCGACGTGGAGAGACCGGGCAATTATGAAATTCCGCTTGGTACCCCATTTGCCGAACTGCTGAAGTTAGCCGGTGGCGTGCGCGGCGGTAAAAAGCTCAAGGCGGTTATTCCTGGTGGTTCGTCAGTGCCAGTCGTCAAGGGTGAGCTGATGATGGCTACCGATATGGATTACGATTCGGTCGCCAAGGCAGGTTCTATGCTGGGCTCCGGTGCTGTCATCGTGATGGACGAGACGCGCTGCATGGTCAAGGCGCTCTTGCGACTGTCCTACTTCTATTTTGAAGAATCCTGCGGTCAGTGTACGCCGTGCCGCGAAGGTACCGGCTGGTTGTACCGTATGGTGCATCGTATTGAGAACGGACAAGGTCGTCCCGAAGATCTGGATATGCTGAATTCGGTCGCCGACAACATTCAGGGTCGTACGATTTGTGCGCTCGGCGATGCAGCTGCGATGCCGGTACGTGCAATGATTCAGCAGTTCCGTGAAGAGTTTGAATATCACATTGAGCATAAGCATTGCTTGGTGCCCGCTTACATTTAGCCGATCACTTCGTTAGCGTTATAAACCTAGTGAGAACACTGAAGTCAACAAAAGCAAAGTCATGGTTGAAATCGAAATAGACGGTAAAAAAGTTGAAGTGCAAGAGGGCAGCATGGTAATGGATGCTGCCAATAAACTCGGCACCTACATCCCGCACTTCTGCTACCACAAAAAATTGTCCATCGCGGCGAACTGCCGTATGTGCCTGGTCGAGGTTGAAAAAGCACCTAAGCCATTGCCAGCCTGTGCGACGCCAGTAATGCAAGGCATGATCGTTCGCTCAAACAGCGAAAAAGCGGTCAAGGCGCAAAAAGGCGTGATGGAATTCTTGCTGATTAATCACCCGCTCGATTGCCCGATTTGCGATCAAGGCGGTGAGTGCCAATTGCAGGATCTTGCAGTCGGTTACGGCGAGTCTTCTTCGCGTTACGAAGAAGAAAAACGTGTAGTCGTGCCAAAAGACGTCGGTCCGCTGATCTCGATGAAAGAGATGAGCCGTTGCATCCACTGCACACGTTGCGTCCGTTTCGGTCAGGAAGTTGCAGGCGTGATGGAATTCGGCATGCTGGGTCGTGGTGAGCATGCAGAGATCACATCGTTTGTCGGTAAAACTGTTGACTCCGAATTGTCGGGCAACATGATCGATCTGTGCCCGGTTGGCGCACTGACATCGAAGCCGTTCCGTTACAGTGCTCGTACCTGGGAATTGTCGCGTCGCAAATCGGTAAGTCCGCATGATGGCCTGGGTGCAAACCTGGTCGTTCAAGTGAAAGCCGGCAAAGTCATGCGCGTGCTGCCACTGGAAAACGATGATGTGAATGAATGCTGGATCTCGGATAAAGATCGTTTCGCTTATGAAGGCCTGAACAGCGAAGATCGTCTGACGACACCAATGATCAAGCAAGACGGAAAATGGCAGGAAACCGATTGGCAGACAGCACTTGAATATGTGGCGCACGGTTTGCGTAACATCAAGCACGAACACGGTGCGGATGCGATTGCTGCATTGGCGACGCCGAATTCGACAATGGAAGAATTGAATCTGTTGCAAAAACTCGTGCGTGGCATGGGTTCGAACAATGTGGATTTCCGCCTGCGTCAAGCTGATGGAGCACTCGATCCTTCGATCACACCTTGGTTGGGTATGTCGATCAATGAGTTCGCAGCGTTGAAACGCGCATTCGTAATCGGTTCTTTCCTGCGTAAAGATCATCCACTGCTGGCTGCGCGTCTGCGTCAAGCAGTCAAGCAAGGTGCAAGCGTCAGCATCCTGCATGCGACAGACGACGATCTGTTGATGCCGGTTGCAAACAAGATGATCAAAGCGCCATCCGACTGGTTGGCAGCATTGTCTGAAGTTGTTGTCGCCGTTGCACAAGCTAAAGGTGTGGCTGCTCCAGCAGGCTTTGACAGCATTCAAGCATCGGCAGAAGCAAAACAAATTGCGGCCAGCCTGTTGTCCGGCGAACCAAAAGCAGTCTTGCTCGGCAACGCTGTCCTGCAACATCCGCAGGCAGCACAATTGCACGCTGCAGCACAATGGATTGCACAAAACACAGATGCAAAATTTGGTTTCCTGACCGAAGCCGCAAATAGTGTTGGTGGTTACCTGGCTGGTGCAAACGGTGTCGCTGCTGAGCAGATACTCGCGCAGCCACGTAAAGCATTCTTGCTGTTGAACACAGAGCCAGAGCTGGACACATTCAATCCACAAGCTGCGCGTCGCGCGATGGACCAGGCGGAGATGGTTGTTGCAATGTCGCCATATAAGCACGGCATGGATTTCGCCGATGTCTTGTTGCCGATTGCTCCGTTTTCCGAAACTTCCGGCACCTACGTCAATTGCGAAGGTCGTGCACAGAGCTTCAACGGGACTGTCAAGCCTTTGGCTGATACACGTCCGGCGTGGAAAGTACTGCGCGTGTTGGGCAATCTGGCCGGCCTGCAAGGTTTTGAATATGAAACATCGGAAGCGATCCGCAATGAAATTCTGGGCGTCAACGCTCCAGCTGACGCGAATCTGGTCCCACGTTTGAACAATATCAGCAAAGCGATGCCGCAAGCCGCAGTCGCTGCGCCTGCCATGTCCCTGGAACGTGTAGCTGATGTCTCGATTTATTCGACCGATGCCATCGTTCGTCGTGCACCTGCATTGCAAGAAACCAGTGATGCAGCTGCACCTAAAGCGTGGCTGTCGATTGATCTGGCTGCCAAGTTGGGTGTGGCTGCCGGTGATCAGGTAAAAGTAAAACAAGGCGAGGGTAGTGCAGTGCTGGTCGCAGCGATTGCTTCTACATTGCCAGCGAATGTGGTGCGCGTTGCTGCCGGCCGTCAAGAGACAGCTGGTCTGGGCGCGATGTTTGGTTCTATCAGCGTGGAGAAAGCGTAATGGATCAATTGTTGGCATCCATCCACGCAACGGGTCAATCGTTCCTCGGCTTTTACTGGCCGCTGGTGTGGAATTTGGTAAAAATCATTGCAGTTGTCGCGCCATTGATGGGTGCAGTCGCTTATTTGACTTTGTGGGAACGTAAAGTCATCGGCTGGATGCACGTTCGTCATGGCCCCAACCGCACCGGCCCTGCAGGTCTGCTGCAACCGATCGCCGATGGCGTCAAACTCTTGTTGAAAGAGATCGTTGTTCCGGCAAAATCAAGCAAGGCCTTGTTTTTGATCGCTCCAGTCATGACTATCATGCCGGCGCTGGCAGCATGGGCTGTGATTCCATTCGGACCAGACGCTGCATTGGCAAACGTCAATGCAGGTTTGCTGTTCGTAATGGCAATTACTTCGCTGGAAGTCTATGGTGTGATCGTGGCAGGCTGGGCATCCAACTCCAAGTATGCGTTCCTCGGTGCGATGCGTGCATCGGCACAAATGATTTCATATGAAATCGCGATGGGCTTCGTGCTGGTGATCATTTTGATGGTATCGGGCAGCTTGAATTTGTCTGAAATCGTGGCGCAGCAAACTACGGGCAATGGTGCCAACATGGGCCTGACTTTCCTGTCGTGGAATTGGTTGCCGCTGCTGCCAATGTTTGTCATCTACATCATCTCGGGTACGGCTGAATTGAATCGCCATCCATTTGACGTGGTTGAGGGTGAATCAGAGATCGTCGCTGGTCACATGGTTGAATACTCGGGTATGTCATTCGCGATGTTCTTCCTGGCTGAATACGCCAACATGTGGTTGATTTCGATCATGGCAACGCTGATGTTCCTGGGCGGCTGGTCGTCACCTATCGATATGGCTCCATTCACATGGATTCCGGGCTGGATCTGGCTCGGTGCAAAGACATGGTTCGTTGTAACCCTGTTTATCTGGTTCCGTGCATCGTTCCCACGCTATCGCTACGATCAAATCATGCGCCTAGGTTGGAAAGTTTTCATTCCATTGACTTTGGTTTATCTGTTGATCGTCGCGATCTGGATGAAAACCTCGTGGAATATCTGGAATTAATGCAGCAAGGCTGAGCAAAGAGGGAAGCCAAGATGGAAGCAATTAAGGATTTTTTCGGTAGTTTGATGTTGCGTGAACTGCTCAAGGGCATGGCCCTGACAGGTCGCTATATGTTTGCGCGCAAGATTACCGTGCAGTTCCCGGAAGAGAAGACGCCGCAGTCGCCACGTTTCCGTGGTTTGCATGCATTACGTCGCTATCCGAACGGTGAAGAGCGTTGTATCGCCTGCAAACTGTGTGAAGCAGTTTGTCCGGCCATGGCAATCACGATCGAATCTGACCAGCGTGAGGACGGCACACGTCGTACTACACGCTATGACATTGATTTGACCAAATGTATCTTCTGCGGTTTCTGTGAAGAATCTTGCCCGGTCGATTCGATTGTTGAAACACATATTTTCGAATACCACGGCGAAAAGCGCGGCGATCTGTACTACACGAAAGAGATGCTGCTGGCCGTCGGCGACCGCTACGAATCTGAAATTGCAGCTGCACGTACCGCCGACGCGGCCTATCGTTGATTTAATAGTATTAGCAGCAGTATTACGATGACTTTTACGCTGACTTTTTGCTGACTTTTTGGTTGATTATGGAATTTACAACTGTATTGTTTTACGTGTTTTCAGCGATTCTGGTTTTCGCTGCCATACGTGTCATCACTGATTCCAATCCGGTTCATGCGGCTTTGTTTCTTGTGCTGTCCTTCTGTACCGCAGCTGCGCTGTGGATGTTGCTCAAAGCAGAGTTCCTTTCCATCGTACTTGTGCTGGTATATGTAGGCGCAGTGATGGTGCTGTTCCTGTTTGTCGTGATGATGGTCGATATCAAGTTGACCAAGGTACGCGAAGGTTTCTGGGGTTATCTGCCGCTGGCCGCCACGATCGGTGTCGTGATCGTGCTGGAAATGGCAGCAGTGCTGTTTCGCGGTTTCTGGAAGTCGCATACCGTGGTGCCGGAAGGCGCCGCGATGATCGGCAACACAAAGGAATTGGGCAAACTGATCTACACCGACTACCTTTATGCATTTGAAATTGCCGCGTTGATTCTGCTGGTCGGTATGGTTGCAGCGGTTGCATTGACAATGCGCAAGCGCAAGGACAGCAAGTATTTCTCGCCTGGCGATGCAGTCAAGGTCAAGTCGGGTGATCGTCTGCGCATAGTAAAGATGAAGGCCGATTCCATGCGTGGTAACGGCGGCGATCAAACACCAGCTGCTCCTGCAGCAGAACAAAAATAAGGGGAGTGTTGTGGAGTTATCGCTCGTACATTATCTGATTCTCGGCGCGATTCTGTTCGCGATTTCGATAGTCGGTATTTTTCTGAATCGTAAAAACATCATCATCTTGCTGATGGCGATCGAATTGATGCTGTTGGCTGTGAATATGAATTTTGTCGCGTTCTCTTATTTCCTGGGTGACGCAGCAGGCCAAATTTTTGTTTTCTTCATCTTGACGGTAGCCGCTGCTGAAGCTGCAATTGGTCTTGCCATTCTGGTTTCCATGTTCCGTGCACTGGATACCATCAATGTCGAAGATCTAGACAGCCTCAAAGGCTAATTCCGAACAATAACGATAAGGTTCATCATGGCGGGGCAACTTAACCCTAACCTCTTGTTGATCGTACCGCTGGCACCACTTGCCGGCTCCATGATCGCAGGTCTGTTTGGTACAAAATTTTTCGGTAATATCATTGGTCGCAAGACGTCGCATACTGTGACGATACTTGGCGTGCTGATCGCTTTCATCCTGTCGCTGCACACGATGTCGCTAGTGCTTGATGGCGCTACCTTCAACGACAATCTGTACACGTGGATGACGGTGGCCGGCATCAAGCTTGAGGTCGGTTTCCTGGTCGACAGCCTGACTGCGATGATGATGTGCGTCGTGACTTTCGTGTCGCTGATGGTGCACATTTACACAATCGGCTACATGGAAGAGGACGAAGGCTATAACCGCTTCTTCTCGTACATTTCGTTGTTCACGTTTGCGATGTTGATGCTCGTCATGAGTAACAACTTCTTGCAACTGTTCTTCGGTTGGGAAGCAGTGGGTCTGGTCTCCTATCTGTTGATCGGTTTCTGGTACACAAAACCGACCGCGATTTTCGCGAACATGAAAGCTTTCCTGGTTAACCGTGTTGGTGACTTTGGTTTCATTCTCGGTATTGGCTTGTTGCTGGCTTATGCAGGTTCGATGGACTACGCAGAAGTCTTTGCCAAGAAAGAACAACTCGCGACCCTGACTTTGCCTGGTACAGACTGGATGTTGTTGACCGTAGCCTGTATCTGCCTGTTCATCGGCGCGATGGGTAAATCGGCTCAGTTCCCGCTGCACGTGTGGCTGCCGGACTCGATGGAAGGTCCTACACCGATTTCCGCTCTGATTCACGCGGCGACAATGGTTACCGCAGGTATTTTCATGGTGGCACGCATGTCGCCATTGTTTGAACTGTCGGATACCGCTTTGTCATTCATCTTGATCATCGGTTCGATCACGGCTTTGTTCATGGGTTTCCTGGGTATCATCCAGAACGATATCAAGCGCGTGGTTGCTTACTCGACGTTGTCGCAGCTTGGTTACATGACGGTTGCGCTCGGCGCATCGGCTTATTCAGTTGCCGTGTTCCATCTGATGACACACGCATTCTTTAAAGCATTGCTGTTCCTTGCTGCGGGTTCCGTCATCATCGGCATGCATCATGACCAGGACATCCGCAACATGGGTGGTCTGCGCAAATATATGAAGATCACTTGGATCACGTCCTTGTTGGGTTCGCTGGCATTGATCGGTACGCCATTGTTCTCGGGCTTCTACTCAAAAGACAGCATTATCGAGGCAGTGCATGCGACGCATATTACCGGCGCAGGCTTTGCCAACTTTGCGGTGCTGGCAGGTGTGTTCGTTACAGCTTTTTATTCTTTCCGCATGTACTTCCTGGTTTTCCACGGTGAAGAGCGTTTCGGTAAGGAACATGCAGCACACGCCCATCACGACGATCATGCACATGCCAAGGTTGCCGATCATCACGACGCTCATGATGCACACGCTCATGATGACGATCATGGCGATGATGAACATCATGGTCTGGCTCCAGGTCAAAAACCGCACGAGTCGCCATGGGTAGTGACCTTGCCGTTGATTTTGTTGGCGATTCCTTCGGTCATCATTGGTTACTTTGCGATCGAACCTATGTTGCACGGCGATTTCTTCAAAGGCGTGATCTTTGTCGATCCTAAACATGGCGCAATGACGGAACTGAATGAAGTATTCCACGGCGCGATGGCGATGGCGATTCACGGCTTGCAGACGGCACCATTCTGGCTGGCTTTTGGTGGTGTGGCCGCTGCGTACTACTGCTACATGATCAATCCACGTGTGCCAGCCTGGTTCTACAAGAACTTCCGTGCTATCCACACACTGTTGGACAACAAGTACTACATGGACAAGTTCAACGACTTTTTCTGGGCAGGCGGTGCACGTTTGCTGGGTGGCGGTTTGTCCAAAGTCGGTGACAAGACACTGATCGATGGATTAATTGTGAACGGTAGTGCAAAAGTTGTCGGATGGTTCTCACGCATCGTTCGTACCTTTCAGACCGGTTACATTTATCACTACGCATTTGTCATGATTCTCGGCGTGCTGGGTTTCCTGATTTATTTCTTGCCGTTCCCATCGTTCGCCCAATAAGTTAGCGAAGTAAAGCAAATAAAAATCATGATGCAGTCAACATTTCCCCTTTTAAGTCTCGCGATCTGGCTTCCAGTCGCGTTCGGTATCTTCGTAATTGCCTTTGGCCGTGACGATAATCCAAACGTTGTGCGTACCGTATCGCTGGTGGGTGCCATCGTCAGTTTCCTGGTGACCTTGCCACTGGTTTCCCAGTTCAACAATGCCGCCCATGGCATGCAGTTCGTCGAAAAATTCAAGTGGATTGATATTTTCAATATCAACTATTCGCTTGGCGTTGACGGACTGTCGATGTGGTTTGTCGTGCTGACGGCCTTTATTACTATTTTCGTCGTGATCGCAGCCTGGGAAGTAATCGAAAAGCGCGTCGCCCAGTACATGGGTGCTTTCCTGATCCTGTCGGGTCTGATGATCGGCGTGTTTTGTGCACTCGACGGCTTGCTGTTCTATGTATTCTTTGAATCGACACTGATTCCGATGTTCATCATCATCGGTGTCTGGGGCGGTGCAAATCGTGTTTATGCATCGATCAAGTTCTTCCTATATACGTTCTTCGGTTCATTGTTGATGCTGGTGGCCCTGTTGTATCTGTACTTCAAGTCGGGTCATAGTTTCGATATTCTGGCGTGGCATACATTGCCGTTGCCGATGGATGCACAGATACTGATCTTCCTGGCGTTCCTGATGGCGTTCGCGGTCAAGGTACCAATGTGGCCAGTACATACATGGTTGCCTGATGCTCACGTTGAAGCGCCTACCGGTGGTTCCGTCGTACTGGCTGCGATCATGTTGAAATTGGGCGCATACGGCTTCCTGCGGTTCTCGCTGCCGATCACGCCTGATGCCAGTCATTACCTTTCCGGTTTCATGATTACCCTGTCGCTGATCGCCGTGATCTATATTGGTCTGGTTGCGCTGATACAGACCGACATGAAAAAGCTGGTTGCGTATTCATCAATTGCGCACATGGGCTTCGTAACACTCGGCTTCTTCATGTTCAACGACATGGCGGTGCAGGGTGGTATCGTACAAATGATTTCGCACGGCTTTGTTTCCGGCGCGATGTTCCTGTGTATCGGCGTGCTGTATGACCGCATGCATACCCGTAACATCGCCGACTACGGTGGAGTGGTGAACAAGATGCCTAAGTTCGCTGCCTTTTTTATCCTGTTCTCGATGGCTAACGCCGGCTTGCCAGCAACCTCCGGTTTCGTCGGTGAGTTCATGGTGATTCTGGGTGCGGTCAAGTTCAATTTCTGGATCGGTATGCTGGCGGCAACTGCGCTGATCCTTGGTGCTGCGTATTCCCTGTGGCTGGCCAAGCGTGTGATTTTCGGTGAAGTAACCAATCATCACGTCGCGGAACTGACAGATATTAACAAGCGTGAATTCCTGATGCTAGGCGTGTTGGCAATTGCTGTGTTGGCGATGGGTCTGTACCCGGCACCCTTCACCGATGCAATGCAAACTTCGGTTACCGACTTGCTGAAGCACGTCTCGATTTCGAAACTTAATTAATAAACGGCTCCGCAATCGCGCAACTGAACGCACACTAACTGCGACAAAATGAATAATTTGAATCTGATATCCGTCCTTCCTGAAATATTCCTGGCGATTGCGATCTGCGCAATTTTGCTGATTGACTTGTTTCTGTCGGACGCGAAACGCTATATCACTTATGTATTGTCGATTGCGGCATTGATAGGCAGCGCCGCACTCAGTCTGTGTGACTTCAATACCGGTGCAACTGTCTACGGCTTTGGCAATATGGTCGTGTCTGATCCTATGTCTGGTCTGCTCAAGGTCTGTACCTGCATCGCCGTAGCGCTGACGCTGGTCTATTCGCGCCAGTATCTTGAGCAACGCGAAATGGTAAACGGTCGTCTGGGCGGTGAGTTCTACATTCTGGCCTTGTTTACCGTACTCGGCCAAATGGTCATGATCTCGGCCAACAACTTCCTGATCATTTACCTCGGTCTGGAAATGATGTCGCTGGCGTTGTATGCATTGGTTGCCTTCCGTCGCGAGAATACGGCTGCGATCGAAGCTGCGATGAAATACTTCGTACTAGGTGCGCTGGCCTCAGGCTTCCTGTTGTACGGTATCTCGATGTTGTACGGCGCGACCGGTTCGCTCGACATGACTGAGGTTGCACGTGTTATTTCTACCGGTGCCGTCAATAAACCGGTATTGATTTTCGGTCTGGTGTTTGTGGTTTCAGGTCTGGCGTTCAAACTTGGCGCGGTCCCGTTCCATATGTGGGTGCCTGACGTTTATCAAGGTGCGCCAACCGCCGTGACCTTGATGCTGGGCGGTGCGCCTAAACTGGCAGCCTTCGCGATCACGATTCGTCTGTTGGTGGAAACGTTGCCAGCGCTGGTTATCGATTGGCAGCAAATGCTGACCATCCTGGCCGTGCTGTCTATGGCGATCGGTAATATTGCCGCGATCGCGCAAACCAATATCAAGCGCATGCTGGCGTATTCGACCATTTCGCAAATCGGTTTCATATTGCTCGGTTTGTTGTCCGGTATCGTGGCGGGCGCTGATGGCTCGACGACCAACGGTTACAGTGCGGCGATGTTCTATGTTATTACTTATGTATTGACCACTTTGGGCATGTTCGGCGTCATCATGTTGTTGTCGCGTGCCGGTTTCGAGGCTGACAACATTGACGATTTCAAAGGATTGAACCAACGCAGCCCATGGTTTGCACTGGTCACTTTGATGCTGATGTTCTCCCTGGCAGGTGTGCCGCCAGTAGTTGGTTTTTACGCCAAGTTGTCAGTGTTGCAGGCTGTGTTGAGTACCGGTCAGATCTGGTTGGCAGTGATCGCTGTATTGTTCTCACTGATTGGTGCCTTCTATTATCTGCGCGTCGTCAAAGTCATGTACTTTGACGAACCTGTCGACAATTCAAAAATCGTTGCAAGCAAAGATGTAACCGTCGCATTGAGTATCAATGGTGCAGCCTTGCTGGTGCTGGGCCTGGTGCCTGGCCCATTGATGACAGCATGCGCTGCTGCTATCGTCAAAACGCTGGCTTCCTGATGACTGCTTGCTGAGCGAGTGGATGTCTCTCTAGCAAGCTGGTTTGTCATTCTGTTGGCGCTATTTTGCGCCAACCTTCCTTTCTTCAATGAACGCCTGTTCGCGCTTGTTCCCCTCTCTTCGGGGATCAAGCCAATCTGGTTGCGCTTGATTGAGCTATTCGTTCTGTATTTTCTAGTCGGCCTCGTTGCGCGCCGACTCGAATCCCGCATCGGTAGTATTTTTCCGCAAGGCTGGGAATTTTTTGCCGTGACCGGTTGCTTGTTTCTCGTGCTTGCCTACCCGGGTTTTGTCATGCGCTACATGCGCAAGCGACATCATTGATAGATCGCCTGATGCGCACCATGTGCGGTCCCATTCCCCGTTTTGTTCTGGCGCCCATACAATTTGCCATTCCTGCCTGACGTATTTCGGAGATGAAATATGGATAATCATTTAAAAGAAATCCGCATCGATAGCGCACTGGCCTACGATGGATCATTCCTGAAAGTGCAGCGCGATACGGTGCGTCTGCCGAATGGACACCCGACTACGCGCGAGTACATCAAGCATCCTGGTGCGGTGGTGATTCTTCCCCTGCTGGACGATGGCTTGGTACTGATGGAGCGGCAGTTCCGTTATCCGCTTGACCGCGTATTTATCGAATTTCCTGCCGGCAAAATAGATCCCGGTGAAGCTCCTCTTGCATGTGCCAAGCGTGAATTGCTGGAGGAAACCGGCTACACCGCGACCGACTGGCAATTCGTTTGCACGATACACAATGCCATCGCGTATTCGGACGAGCATCTCGATTTATATCTGGCTAGCGGCTTGATCGAGGGTGAGCGCAAGCTCGATGATGAAGAGTTTCTCGATACCTTCAAGGCCGCACCCGAAGATTTGATGGCGTGGATCAGGGAAGGCAAGATTACCGATGTGAAAACGTTGATCGGCGCGTTCTGGCTGGAAAAAATTCTGAACGGTACATGGAAGCTTTGATGTTAGCAGCAGAAATGATGATGGTAAAAAAAGCCGCATAGCGGCTTTTTTCTTTTGTCTGTTCGGTGCATCTTTTTACATATTCGGATAATTAGGCCCACCACCACCTTCGGGTGTCACCCATACGATGTTTTGCGTAGGGTCTTTGATATCGCAGGTTTTGCAATGGACGCAATTCTGCGCATTGATCTGCAGCCTGTCTTCGCCTGCATCTGTTTTGACAAATTCATACACGGAAGCCGGACAGTAACGCGCCTCCGGCCCCGCATACTGCGCCAGATTGATGGCTACCGGTACGCTGGCATCCTTCAATGTCAAATGGATGGGCTGATCTTCTGCATGGTTGGTGTTGGAGATGAAGACCGAGGACAATCTATCGAAGGTCAGCGTATTGTCGGGCTTGGGATACTCAATCGGCTGGAATTCAGAAGCGGGGCGCAGGCAGGTGTGATCGGCGTGCGTATTGCGCAAGGTCCATGGTGCCTTGCCACGCAAGAGCAATTGATCGATGCCGACCATCAATGCCCCGGTGTACAAACCCTTGCTCATCCACGGCTTGAAGTTGCGCGCGACATGCAGTTCTTCATGTAGCCAGGATTTTTCGAACGCTTGCGGATAATCGCTCAACTCGTCGAATTGCCGGCCACCCGCCAATGCTGCAAATGCAGCGTCTGCAGCCATCATGCCGCTCTTCATCGCAGCGTGGCTACCCTTGATCCGGCTCGCGTTCAGGAAGCCCGCGTCACAGCCTATAAGTGCGCCTCCGGCGAAGACCAGTTTCGGCAAGGATTGCAAACCACCCGCGGTGATCGCGCGCGCGCCGTAGGAAACTCGCTTGCCGTCCTTGAAGAATTTGCTGATTTCCGGGTGTGTTTTGTAGCGCTGGAATTCTTCAAACGGCGACAGATAGGGATTATCGTAGCCGAGCCCGACCACATAGCCGACGGCAACCTGATTGTTTTCCAGGTGATATAAAAATGAGCCGCCATACGTGTCGCTAGCAAGCGGCCAGCCGGCGGTATGGATCACCAGGCCCGGTTGATGCAGGGCAGGATCGATTTCCCACAATTCCTTGATGCCGATCGCATAGGTTTGTGGTGCCATGTCTTTGTTCAGATCAAACTTTTCGATCAACTGCTTGCCCAGATGGCCGCGTGCGCCTTCGGCAAACAAGGTGTACTTGGCTTGCAATTCCATACCCAATTGGAAGGCCGCGGTCGGTATGCCGGCGCGATCCACACCCATATTGCCGGTAGCAACCCCGCGCACGGATCCATCATCGTTGTACAAAATTTCTGCAGCAGGAAAACCAGGGAATACTTCGACGCCCAGTGCCTCGGCCTGCTGGCCCAGCCAGCGCACGACATTGGCCAGCGAGACGACATAGTTGCCGTGATTCTGGAAGCAGGCCGGCAGCAGAAAGTTTGGCGTCTTGTAGGCTTTGCTTTTGGTCAGGAACAGGAAGCGATCTTCAGATACCTCTGTATTGAGCGGTGCGCCCAGTTCTTTCCAGTTCGGCAGCAACTCGGTCAATGCTTGCGGATCCATCACTGCGCCGGAAAGAATATGCGCGCCCAGCTCGCCGCCTTTTTCCAGTATGCAGATGGACACGTCCTGGTTTTTTTCAGCGGCAAGTTGCTTGAGTCGAATCGCTGCAGCGAGGCCTGCCGGTCCGCCGCCGACGATCACGACGTCATATTCCATCGCTTCGCGGGGGCCGTATTGTTCTAGCAGGCTGGATGCTGTGGATGCGCTTGGTGTCATGGTGTAATAACAGTCAGATTATGTGCGTGCGAAACCGTTATTGTCCCCGGTTTCGTAGTGAATGCGAAGTGCAAAACCGCGCATTGCTGCGCTTTCGTGTAATCATAACGCCTCTAACGTCACTTTTCATTTTCAGTGCGTTAATTAATCAAGAGAACGTCAGGAGAAATTCGTGGGTATTGAAGTTAATTTTGAAGGTAAAGTCGCCCTGATCACAGGTGCTTCCAGCGGACTTGGCGCGCGTTTCGCGAAAGTGCTGGCGATGGCCGGAGCGCAAGTGATACTGGCATCCCGACGTGTAGACAGGCTCAAGGAATTACGTGCAGAGATCGAGGCAGAGGGCGGCGCAGCGCATGTCGTGACGCTGGATGTTACCGATTACGCCAGTATCAAATCGGCGATTGCCCACGCCGAAACAGAAGCCGGTGCTATCGATATTCTGGTCAATAACGCTGGCGTTTCTGCCAGTGGTCGTTTGGTCGACGTGACGCCGGAAGAATATGCGTTTGTGATGGATACCAATCAACGCGGTGCTTTCTTCGTCGCACAGGAAGTCGCCAAGCGGATGATTGCGCGCTACAAGGGCGACGCCAGAAAGCAGCATCGTATCGTCAATATCGGATCGGTCGCCGGCTTGCGCGTGGTGCCTGAACTTGGCTTGTACAGCATGAGCAAAGCCTCGATCGTGCACATGACGAAATCGATGGCGGTGGAGTGGGGCAAGTTCGGCATCAATGTCAACGCCATCTGTCCGGGATACATAGAGACAGAAATGAATCTGGATTATCTCGGGAGCGAGCAAGGTCAGCAATTGATGAATACATTGCCGCGCAAACGCGTCGGCAAGCCCGAAGATCTGGATGGCTTGTTGCTGCTATTGTCTGCTGAGGAGTCACACTTCATTAATGGCGCAATCATGACAGCTGATGATGGGATGAGCATCAGCTAAGGCATGGACGAACTTATCAAATAAGTTCGTCAATTAAACTTCAGTATGTGTTTCCGTCGTTTCAATTTGCCGCGACACACCCAGCAATCGATTGATTAATTCGCTGGCAGTTGTGGCGGCAAATTTCCGCATTAATCTCGACCTGTGCATTTCTACCGTGCGCGGACTCAATCCAAGTTGTCGCGCAATTGTCTTGCTGGTTTTTCCATCGACCAGCATGGCAGCGATTTCTCGTTCGCGTGGTGTCAATGCTGCCGTTACGGGTCTTTTCTCACTCAAATCTTCAAACGTCCAGATGCCCGCCGCGTGCGGATCGTGGGCCAATAATGCGCGACCACTGACATGACACCAGAATAACTGACCATTGGCGCGTTTCATGATGCGTTCGTCTGAATAATATCCTTTTGCATTCATGATGGGAACGATACGTGCACCGGTACGTTCGAATTCGGCATAGCTGGGATACAGGATGGCAAACGACTGTCCGCTGAGCGCATCTTTGGGGTAACCGAACATGGTTGCGAGTGCGTCATTACAGGCGTGAATCACGCGATGCTGCGAGACGCACATGCCGACAGGCGCATGCTGAAAAATGCTTTCATAATCGATCGTTGCTGATATCGTCATGCAATGCCTCGTTGTTCAGATTTGCCCAGGCGCATCAAGAGGCGCTAGTAGTTCTACGGTATTGTGACGATAGCGGCATCGCCTTATGCTGAGAGATGCGCTACACACGTCTTCCCCTTACTCTACACAAAGAAGGGTAACTATGAATAAAGTTTATCCCGATGCAGCAACTGCTCTGGCCGGTATCGTCAAAGATGGGCAAACCATTGCTGTCGGCGGTTTTGGCCTGTGCGGCATCCCCGAGGCACTGATTGCTGCGCTACGCGATTCCGGTGTCAAGAACCTGACGGCGATTTCCAATAATGCTGGGGTCGACGATGCCGGTTTGGGGCAATTGCTGATGACGCGTCAGATCAAGAAAATGATTGCGTCATACGTCGGTGAAAACAAGGAGTTCGAACGCCAATACCTCGCTGGCGAACTGGAAGTCGAATTTACGCCGCAAGGCACACTGGCCGAAAAATTGCGCGCCGGTGGTTCAGGTATTCCGGCATTTTTCACCAAAACCGGTGTGGGTACCATCGTCGCCGAAGGTAAGGACGTGCGCGAATTTGATGGCGAGCAATACTTGATGGAGCGCGCATTGATTGCCGATGTCGCGATCGTCAAGGCTTACAAGGCAGACAAGGCCGGCAATCTGGTGTATCGCCACACTGCGCGCAACTTCAATCCGAACGCCGCGATGGCAGGAAAAATTACCGTGGCGGAAGTGGAAGAATTGGTTGAGATAGGGGAAATCGATCCTGACCACGTGCACACGCCGGGCATTTTCATTCATCGCATCGTACTCAATGCGCATCCGCAAAAGCGCATCGAGCAGCGCACACTAAGCACTAAGTGAAATGACGCGCCATGCAAAGAGCAGTGATCAATGCAGGCGCGTGTTTGCTTCTGAACGCAACGACAATAGCAATATAGGTGGAGAACGATATGGCCTGGACACGAGATCAAATGGCAGCACGCGCAGCGCAAGAATTGCAAGATGGCGCTTACGTTAATCTGGGTATCGGCTTGCCGACATTAGTTGCAAATTTCATCGCGCCGGATATTCACGTGTGGCTGCAATCAGAAAACGGAATGCTGGGTATAGGTCCGTTTCCCACAGAGGACGAAGTGGACCCGGATTTGATCAATGCCGGCAAGCAGACGGTGACATCTCTGCCTGGCTCGTCGTATTTCAACTCGGCAGATTCATTCGGAATGATACGCGGTGGAAAAATCGATATTGCTTTGCTGGGAGCGATGCAAGTGTCGGAGAAGGGTGATCTCGCCAACTGGATGATTCCTGGCAAGATGGTGAAAGGCATGGGCGGCGCGATGGACCTGGTGGCTGGCGTCAAACGCATCGTCGTGCTGATGGAGCATGTTGCGCGCGCCAAAGATGGCGCGATCTCGCACAAGATTTTATCGTCTTGCAATTTGCCACTGACCGGCGTCGGCGTGGTTGATCGCATCATTACGGATCTGGCGGTGATCGACATCACGCCGAATGGATTGCGTCTGGTTGAACTGGCTCCGGGTGTAAGCAAAGAAGAAGTAGTAGCGGATACCGGCGCACCGCTGGACGTGAGTGCGGTGCATTGATTGGCCGGAAAACGCGACGCCGGTCGTGATCGCTAAATGTGATTCTCGTCACGTGCGCCCGACCTAGAAGCGGGGCGAGATTATTGAGTACTTGGGGGGTTATTGCGCAATCCAGCCACCATCCATATTCCAGGCGGCACCGCGTACCTGATTCGCAGCTTCGCTGCAAAGAAAGACCGCTAACGCACCTAGTTGTTCTGGTGTGACAAACTCTCCTGATGGTTGCTTTTCAGATAGCAGCCCTTTCTTGGCTTCGTCATTGGAGATGCCTTCATTGGCGGCGCGCGCATCCACCTGTTTCTGTACCAGCGGTGTCAATACCCAGCCCGGACAGATGGCATTGCAGGTCACGCCAGTTTGTGCAGTTTCCAGTGCAGTGACTTTGGTGAAGCCGACGATGCCATGTTTGGCGGCGACATATGCTGACTTTTGCGCCGAGCCGACCAGGCCATGTGCAGATGCAATATTGATGATGCGGCCCCAGTTTTTCTCTTTCATTGCGGGCAGCGCGAGGCGTGTCGTATGGAATGCAGAAGAGAGATTGATGGCGATGATCGCATCCCATTTATCGATCGGAAAATCCTCAATGTTCGCAACATGCTGGATGCCGGCATTGTTGACCAGGATATCGACGGCGCCGAATTTCTCAACGGCGACTTGCATCATGGCGGCGATTTCCGCTGGCCGGGACATGTCGGCGGCGTGATGAATGGCTGTGATGCCGAAATCTTTTTGCAAGGCTATTTGCAAAGCCTTGATCTCATCTGCAGCGCCAAAACCATTCAGCACGATATGCGCTCCTTGTTGTGCCAGCGCACGTGCAATGCCCAGACCTATGCCCGACGTGGAACCGGTGACCAAGGCAGCTTTGCCTTGAAGTGAAGTACTCTGCATGATGTGCCTTTCAGACTGACATTCGGAAGCGGCGATCTTTGATAAGATTTTACGTATAACATCGCTAGCTTACACCCGTAGAATACTGCGTTCATCTTCTTGCGACCAATATGACACAAGCCCATATCAAAACTGTTCAATGTCTTTCTCCTGCCGGTTTGCACCGCATGGCCTACAAGGAATGGGGTGATCCTAGTAATCCGAATGTATTAGTGTGCGTGCATGGCTTGACGCGGGTATCGGATGATTTTGATGCGTTGGCAAAAGCAATGGCGAACGACTATCGCGTGATTTGTCCAGACATAGTCGGGCGCGGAAGGTCTGAACATTTGCGTGATCCGAATTTTTATCAAGTGCCGCAATATGTCAGCGATATGGTGACGCTGCTTGCGCGTCTTGATGTTGCATCCATCCAATGGCTGGGAACGTCTATGGGTGGTTTGATCGGAATGATTTTGGCATCGCTACCGGGCAACCCGGTACGCAAATTATTACTCAACGATATAGGTCCTTCACTCAACGCCGAAGCGCTGAAACGTATAGGGGAATATGTAGGACTGAAGGTACACTTTGCCACTTTTGATGAGGCGTGGCAGTACGTTCGTGCAATTTCGCTGTCCTTCGGGCCGCATAGCGATGAGCAATGGCGCAAGCTGGCATCCGACGTGATGCGACAGGATGCAGAAGGGAAATGGACGTTTGTCTACGACCCCGCGCTCGCCGTGCCATTCAAGGCAACAACGGCGCAGAGTGTACAAGTGGATGAACAGCGTTTGTGGGCTGCATATGAGGCAATTTCCTGTCCTACGCTGGTGGTGCGTGGTGCCGACTCAGATTTGCTAACAAGGGAAACAGCTGCTGCGATGTCGCAACGTGGGCCGAAAGCACAAGTGGTGGAAATTGCAGGCGTCGGGCATGCTCCGACCTTTCTCAGCGACACGCAAATCGCTATAGCGAAAAATTTCTTCCTTGGCTAGCTCTTGTCGAATGCATATTGATACCCATTTTGCCTTCGAATACTTTTTGAATTTGGAACCTCATGAATATTACCCGCTTGCATATAGGCGATACGCTATCCGAAATTGCCATTCACAATGGCACGGTATACTTGGCTGGACAAATCGCCGAAGATACGACGCAGAATATTCACGGCCAGACACGCGAAGTGCTTGGTCATATCGATCGTCTGCTGGCCGAGGCCGGCAGCGATAAAACCCGGATTCTGTCGTGTCAGATTTTTATTGCCGACGTGAACGATTTCGATGGCATGAACGCAGCGTGGAATGAATGGGTGCCAGAAGGACATGCGCCACCAAGAGCAACTGTCGCGGTCCGCTTCCCTGATCCGAAGCGCTTGATTGAAATAATTGTGGTTGCAGCATCTTCCTAGGTTCAACATGGTTTCCGTAGCATCCTCACAGAGTGACACACAAGAGCTTCTTCGCTCAGGCTTGACAGAACATGACAGCGCACGCGTGATGGATGCGCTTGCGTTCGTCAAACCGTTCTATACCGGGAAATCCGTTTCTGCCGGACAGGATGCCTTCGAAAGTGAGCAGGACGCCTTCGAGTTTGCGCAAGGTGTTGCCACGGTGCTTGCACAGCTGGAAACAGATGCAGATACGCGTATTGCCGCCTTGCTGTTTGAGTTGGCAACCATCAATCCTACGGCGGCAGACCAGATAGGCGAGCGTTTCGGCAAGGAAGTCGACGATCTGGTTGCCGGTGTGCGTCAACTGATGCGGCTGCATGAAGTGACCTTTGTGCAGCACGAAGCAACACGCGGTAAAAATGCTGCACAAGAAGCTGCATCGCAACTGGAAGTCGTGCGCAAGATGTTGCTGGCAATGGCAACGGATATGCGAGTGGTGCTGGTGCGTCTGGGCACGCGCGTGACGACACTGCGTTATTTTGCGGACAACAAATTGCAAAATGAACGTTCGCGGCAGTATGCGCGAGAGACCTTTGATCTGTATGCGCCTCTCGCAAATCGGCTCGGGGTATGGCAGTTGAAATGGGAGCTGGAAGATTTGTCTTTCCGCTTTCTGCAGCCGGAAGCGTATAAGCGTATCGCTTCCTTGCTGGAAGAAAAACGTGTGGAGCGTGAAGCCTTCGTTGAAAATTCGATCAAGCGCCTGCAATCAGAAATGGCGGCTGCCGGTATCAAGGCCGAAGTATTCGGTCGACCGAAACATATCTTCAGTATCTGGAGCAAGTTGCGCGGCAAGGAAATCGAATTCTCCGATTTGTACGATGTACGTGCATTCAGGGTCATCGTTGATGATGTAAAAACCTGCTACACGGTGCTCGGTATTGTGCACAACATCTGGACGCCGATACCGTCGGAGTTCGATGATTACATTTCTCGCCCCAAGTCCAACGGCTATCAATCCCTGCATACGATTGTCATGGCCGAAGACGGCCGGCCGCTCGAAGTACAGATACGCACCAACGACATGCATGACTTCGCCGAGTACGGCGTGGCCGCGCACTGGCGTTACAAGGAAGCTGGCGGCTCGAATTTTTCAGGGCAAAAGTATGATGAAAAAATCGCCTGGTTGCGGCAATTGCTGGCCTGGAAAAGTGAAGTCGTCGATACCGTCGTCGGGCAAGAAGACGTACATCGCGACTGGGTGGAAAAACTCAAGTCCGCGACACTGGACGACCGCATCTATGTACTGACGCCGCAAGCACGGGTGATCGAATTACCGAATGGCGCTACGCCGATTGACTTTGCTTATCACTTGCACAGCGATGTCGGCCATCGTTGCCGCGGTGCGCGCGTCGACGGTACGCTGGTGCCACTGAATACCGTTTTGAAAAACGGCCAGACTGTAGACATCATCACCGCGAAAGGTGTTAGTACGGTCACGGGCACGGTTGGCCCTTCGCGTGACTGGCTTGCACCCGGTTATGCGGCGAGTTCACGCACACGTGCCAAGGTGCGTGCGTGGTTCAACGCAATCGACCAGCAAGAGACACTTTCTACCGGCCGTGGCCTGATAGAAAAAACATTGCAGCGCGAAGGCAAGACCGCTGTCAATCTGGAAGAACTCGCGCACAAGCTTGGGTTCTCCAAGCTTGATGATCTATTTCTGGCCGTGGGCAAGGATGAGTTCAGCCTGCGTACGGTTGAGCATGCCTTGCACGCTGATGAGGCGAGTGCTGCCAAACAGGCCGAACTCGACGATACCGTCATTCCGCGCAAGAGCCGCGCATCCAGTGTGGTGCAGGGCGCGAAGTCAGGCGTGCTGGTAGTTGGTACCGACGGCTTGATGACGCAATTGGCAAAATGCTGCAAACCGGCACCGCCAGATCCTATCGTCGGCTTTGTGACGCGTGGCAAAGGTGTGTCAATTCATCGCGCTGGCTGCAGAAATTTTTCCGAGATGCGGCGCAAGGCACCTGAGCGTGTGATTCATACTGCGTGGGGCGGTCCCGAATCGTCAACGGTTTATCCGGTGGATATTTTCGTCTTGGCCGGCGATAGGCAAGGTTTGTTGCGCGATATTTCGGATATCTTCCTGCGCGAAAAAATCAATGTCATTGGCGTCAGTACGCAGAGTGTCAAGGGCCAGGCGCGTATGGCATTTACGGCAGAAATCGGATCGACGGCGCAATTGCAGAAGGCGCTGACGGTAATACGAGAAGTCAATGGTGTGGTGGAAGCCAAGCGTCATTGATCGATTTTCTGGAAATCGCTCCCTGCCGGCGCGCACTCAAAGTCGGGCCGCATCGTGTTTTTTAAAACAAGTTCATTTAGGGGCTAGCTAAGAAGATAATTTGTCGCTATAATTTCGCTTCTTTAGGCGCGTAGCTCAGCTGGTTAGAGCACTACCTTGACATGGTAGGGGTCGTTGGTTCGAGTCCAATCGTGCCTACCAACGAAAAATTGGTAAAACCTGTAAGAGCGAGAAAGGCAAACCCGGTTATGACACCGCGAACGACAACCATACTGGTTTCTGAGCGACGCTAAGTCGGGTTCTTTTTCGTCATTGCAATTTGAAAAAGCGCGGCTAGCCCGCGTTTTTTTTCGTCCGCATTTTTTGTTGTTCAATTAATCTAGCGTCAGCAAGCAGGTCCCCGCTGAAACGGAGAGCAAAATGATTACAGTCCGCCTTCCTGATGGTTCGCAACGCGAATTCGATTCCCCTGTCACCGTGGCGCAAGTCGCTGGCAATATTGGTGCCGGTCTTGCCAAGGCGGCACTCGCTGGCAAGGTCAACGGCAATGTGGTTGATACCTCGTATTTGATTGAGCAGGATAGCGATCTGGCGATCATAACCGACAAGGATGCCGATGGCCTTGACGTGATCCGTCACTCCACCGCACATTTGCTGGCCTACGCAGTCAAGGAGCTCTTCCCTGATGCGCAAGTGACGATCGGTCCTGTCATCGATAACGGCTTCTACTACGATTTTTCGTACAAGCGCCCGTTCACGCCAGAGGATTTGCTGGCGATCGAAAAGAAAATGACCGAACTGGCTAAAAAAGACGAGCCAGTTACTCGCAAAGTTTTGCCGCGCGACGAAGCAGTTGAGTATTTCAAATCTATCGGTGAAGCCTACAAGGCAGAAATCATCGCGTCGATTCCGGCTGATCAGGATGTCTCGCTGTATAGCGAAGGCAAATTCACCGATTTGTGCCGTGGTCCACACGTACCATCGACCGGCAAGTTGAAAGTATTCAAGCTGATGAAATTGGCTGGCGCATACTGGCGCGGCGATTCCAAGAACGAAATGCTGCAGCGTATCTACGGCACTGCGTGGGCGAAGAAGGAAGAGCAAGAAGCCTATCTGAACATGCTGGAAGAAGCCGAGAAGCGCGATCACCGCAAGCTGGGTCGCGCGCTGGATCTATTCCACTTCCAGGAAGAAGCACCAGGCCTGATTTTCTGGCATCCAAAAGGTTGGACGGTCTGGCAGCAAGTTGAGCAATACATGCGCCGCGTCTATCAAGACAATGGTTACCAGGAAGTTAAAGCGCCGCAGATTCTCGATCGCAGCCTGTGGGAGAAATCCGGCCACTGGGAAAACTACAAAGAGAATATGTTCACGACCGAGTCGGAAAACCGCTCGTATGCGTTGAAGCCGATGAACTGTCCGGGTCACGTGCAGATTTTCGCGTCGGATTTGCGTTCATATCGCGAACTGCCGTTGCGTTACGGCGAATTCGGCCAGTGCCATCGTAATGAGCCATCCGGTTCCTTGCACGGCATGATGCGTGTGCGTGGCTTTACGCAGGATGACGGCCACATTTTCTGTACCGAAGACCAAATTCTGGATGAGTGCGTCGCCTTTACTGCATTGTTGCAAAAGGTTTATCGCAATTTCGGTTTCAATGATGTTATTTATAAAGTGGCTACGCGCCCTGAAAAACGTGTTGGCTCCGATGAAGCGTGGGATAAAGCTGAAGCCGCGCTGATTGCGTCTCTGGACCGTTCTGGCTGCACGTATGAAATTTCGCCTGGCGAGGGCGCCTTCTACGGCCCGAAGATTGAATACACACTGAAGGATGCGATCGGCCGTATGTGGCAATGCGGCACGATACAGGTCGATTTCTCGATGCCGGCACGTTTAGGTGCGGAATATGTCGCCGAAGACAACACCAAGAAGATTCCGGTCATGTTGCACCGCGCGATCCTCGGTTCCTTCGAGCGCTTTATCGGCATGTTGATCGAAAATCACGCCGGCGCCTTGCCGTTATGGCTGGCGCCAGTCCAAATTGCGGTGTTGAATATCTCTGACGCGCAAGCTGATTACGCCCAAGCTGTTGCACAAAACCTGAAGAAACAAGGGTTTAGAGTGCACATCGATTTGCGTAATGAGAAAATTACCTATAAAATACGCGAGCATTCCGTTCAGAAGCTGCCGTACATCATCGTGATTGGTGATAAAGAACGGGACGCAGGTACAGTGGCCGTGCGAGCGCGAGGTAATGTCGATCTGGGTGTCATGCCTGTCGATTTATTGGTGGATCGCCTCAATAATGAGGTCGAAACCAAAGCCTGAGGGATCAAACCCGTAGCGCAAGAGCACGGCTTAATTATTTGATTTTAAAAGGAAATTGCAATAGCTACTGATAAGTCGCATCGGATCAACGGTGAAATTACAGCGCCTGAGTTGCGTTTGAGTGGTGTCGAAAATGAGGCACTCGGTATCGTTAGTCTGGCAGATGCTTTCCGCTTGGCGGAAGAAGCTAACGTCGATCTGGTAGAGATTGCGCCAACTGCGCAACCACCGGTCGCACGCCTGATGGATTACGGCAAGTTCAAATACCAGGAACAAAAGAAGGCGCACGAAGCCAAGCTCAAGCAGAAGGTTATTCTGGTCAAGGAAGTCAAATTCCGGCCTGGTACCGATGATGGTGATTACAACATCAAGCTACGCAATTTGATTAAATTCCTGGACGATGGCGATAAAACCAAAATCACGCTGCGTTTCCGCGGTCGTGAAATGGCGCATCAGGACATTGGTTTCCGTATGTTGGAACGCTTGAAGGCTGATTTGGAGCCATACGGCCAGGTTGAGCAGTTTCCGAAGATGGAAGGCCGTCAGATGATAATGGTTCTGTCGCCGAAGAAAAAGAAATAATAGAATTTCGTGCGAATCGACCGGTAACGGGCGACTCGCACAAAATAGCGGTGGACTCGATTCCACTGCATAACAAGTGAGAGTAGGCATCCAAGTGTAGCGAAATTGCTACCACCTGCAATCATGTTAAAAATGGAGCTGTCCCCAAAGGACAGATAGTGTCATGCCTAAAATGAAAACGAAAAGCAGCGCCAAAAAGCGCTTTCGTGTACGTCCAGGTGGAACCGTTAAACGCGGTCAAGCTTTCAAACGTCATATTTTGACCAAGAAAACCACAAAAAATAAACGTCAATTGCGCGGTTCTGTCGGTGTTCATGACACCAACATGAATTCCGTTCGCGCAATGATGCCGACCGCTTAACCTCACTCAATAATCAGGAGCAATCATGCCTAGAGTAAAACGTGGGGTCACAGCACGGGCCCGTCATAAAAAAATCCTCGACAAAGCCAAAGGCTATCGTGGTCGCCGCAGCAAGGTCTACCGTATTGCCAAGCAAGCAGTTATGCGCGCTGGTCAATATGCATACCGTGATCGTCGTAACAAGAAACGTGTTTTCCGCGCATTGTGGATCACTCGTATCAACGCAGCATCGCGTGAACATGGCCTGACATACAGCGTGTTCATGAACGGTCTGAAACGCGCATCAATCGAGCTGGACCGTAAAGTCCTGGCCGATATGGCTGTGATGGATAAACCAGCATTCGCGGCAATCGTGAATCAGGTGAAAACAACCATCGCTGCTTAAGTGTTGTGATCGTATGCATCGTCTTCGGACGATGCAGCAATATCGAAGCGGGGCAGGGTTCATACCTATGTCCCGTTTTTATTTTTACTTCCCTATTTGGCTTCTTTTTCGGCTTCCTTGCTAAGGACGAAAACAAACCGCATGAATCCCCTAGAACAGCTAGTCACACAAGCCCAGACTGATTTCGCCGCCGCAGACGATGCCGCCGCACTGGAAAACGCGAAAGCGAAGTACCTCGGTAAAACCGGACAGATTACTGAACAGATGAAGAGCCTGGGCAAGCTCGCGCCGGATGAGCGCAAGACGCAAGGCGCTATCATCAATTCCGCAAAAGAGAAGATCGAGGCTGCGCTGACGGCGCGTCGCGATGCCTTGTCCAATGCACAAATGGAATCCCGCCTGAATGCGGAAGCCATCGACATTACCTTGCCTGGCCGTGGTCGCGGTACCGGCGGTATTCACCCTGTCATGCGTACATGGCAGCGCGTTGAGGAAATTTTCGGTTCGATCGGTTTTGACGTGGCAGACGGCCCCGAAATCGAAAACGACTGGACCAATTTCACCGCATTGAACAGCCCGGAAAATCATCCGGCACGTTCGATGCAGGATACGTTTTACATCGAAGGCAACGATACGCAAGGCAAGCCTCTGCTGCTGCGTACGCATACCAGCCCTATGCAGGTGCGCTATGCACGGATGAACAAACCGCCGATTCGCGTGATCGCACCCGGTCGTACCTACCGCGTCGACAGCGATGCAACGCACTCGCCTATGTTCCATCAGGTCGAAGGTTTGTGGATCGACGAGAACATCAGCTTCGCCGACTTGAAGGGTGTGTACCTCAATTTCGTCAAAGCGTTTTTCGAAACCGACGATTTGCAAGTTCGCTTCCGTCCATCGTATTTTCCATTTACCGAACCGTCGGCTGAAATCGACATCGCTTTTGGTAGTGGTCCATTGAAAGGCCGTTGGCTCGAAGTGTCGGGCGCTGGCCAGGTGCATCCGAACGTGATGCGCAATATGGGATTCGATCCTGAACAATTCATCGGCTTTGCGTTCGGTTCCGGTCTCGAACGCCTGACTATGCTGCGTTATGGCATCAATGATCTACGCCTGTTCTACGAAGGCGATTTGCGTTTCCTGAAACAATTCAACTAGCAGTACAAGGCAGTGCATGCTGAACAAGCGCGTGCGCTGATTTTTTCTGTATTTGTGATGTCTGTGGCAAAAGGTTTTTAAATCATGCAATTTTCCGAAAGCTGGCTCCGTACGATGGTCGATCCGAACATGACGTCGGACGAATTGGCGCACATGTTGACGATGTCTGGTCTGGAAGTCGAAGAAGTCGAACCGGTCGCGCCGCCATTCTCGAATGTCGTCGTGGCTGAAGTGCGTGAGATCGCCAAACATCCGAATGCTGATCGCCTGAATGTTTGTCAGGTGGATGCTGGCACAGGAACAATATTGAACATCGTCTGCGGTGCGCCGAATGTGCGCGTAGGCATGAAGGTCGTGTGTGCATTGGCTGGCGCAATATTGCCGCCAGGTGAAGATGGCAAGCCGTTTGAGATCAAGGTTGGCGCATTGCGCGGCGTGGAATCGCAAGGCATGTTGTGCTCGGCAAAAGAATTGAAATTATCGGACGAGCAGGCCGGTTTGATGGACTTGCCATCGGACGCACCGATCGGCCAGAATTTCCGCGATTACTATCAACTGAATGATCTGAAATTCACGATCAAGCTGACGCCGAACAAGGCAGATTGCCTGTCCGTATTGGGCGTTGCGCGCGAAGTATCCGCATTGACCGGTACGCCTTTGAAAGCACCGTCTTATCAAGTAGTTGCTTCGACGATTAACGATGTTTTGCCAGTGACGGTTTCCGCGCCGGATCTATGCGGTCGTTTTTCCGGTCGCATTATTCGCGGCTTGAATGCGAAAGCACAGACTCCCGATTGGATGAAGCAACGTCTGGAGCGCAGCGGGCAACGTCCGATTTCTGCTTTGGTCGATATTTCCAATTACGTCATGCTCGAACTGGGTCGTCCTACGCATGTATTTGATCTGGATAAAATTCACGGCGGCTTGAATGTGCGCTGGGGTAAAAAAGACGAATCGCTAAAGCTCCTGAACGGCAACACGGTTGCTGTTGATGAATGGATAGGCGTGATCGCCGACGACAATCAGATCGAATCGCTGGCCGGCATCATGGGCGGCGATGCAACAGCCGTATCGCTAGACACACAAGACATTTATCTGGAAGCAGCATTCTGGTATCCAAACGCGATTCAAGGTCGTGCACGTCGCTTCAATTTTTCGACTGATGCAGCGCATCGCTTTGAGCGTGGCGTCGACTTTGCAACTACGGTCGAACACATCGAACGCATCACAGCACTGATCGTCGAGATCTGCGGACAAAAAGATAAAACAGCCGTTGGTCCTATCGACGACCACATTGTCAATCTGCCTAAACGTGACCCTGTCAGCGTGCGTACTGCGCGTGCCGTCAAGGTTATCGGCGTCGCGTTGACTGATGCGCAGATCGCTGATATCTTCACACGTCTGGCTTTGCCATTCACGCAAAAAGATGGCGTGTTTTCGGTGACGCCACCGTCCTATCGTTTCGATATCGAAATCGAAGAAGATCTGATTGAAGAGATCGCGCGCGTCTACGGTTTTGAGAACATTCCAGCCTTGCCGCCGGTAGCGGCGAATGCAATGCGCATTCGTCCTGAGAACACGCGCTCGCTATTTACGATCCGTCGTCAATTGGCTGACTCCGATTATCAGGAAGTGGTCAACTTCAGCTTTGTTGAGCAAGCGTGGGAATCAGATTTTGCCGGTAACAGCAACCCGATTAAATTGCTGAATCCGATTGCCAGCCAGATGAGCGTGATGCGTTCATCGATGATCGGCAATCTGATCGCCAATGTGCGCTACAACCTGAATCGCAAGGTCAGCCGCATAAGGCTGTTTGAAATCGGTGCGGTTTATCTGCGCAATAGCATCGAGCAGGACGGTCCGCTCTCCGTAGCTGGTTATGATCAGCCTAAACGTGTCGCTGCCATTGCCTACGGTCCAATCGTGGAAGAGCAATGGGGCATGGATTCGCGTAACGTCGATTACTTCGACGTCAAGGCTGATCTGGAAGCCTTGTTTGCGCCCAAGGCTCTTACTTTTGCCAAGTTGGAACATCCGGCTCTGCACCCTGGCCGGTCCGCCAATATCTTGCTGGATGGCAAAGTCGTTGGTTTTATCGGTGAGTTACATCCGCGTTGGCAGCAAAAGTACGATTTGCCTCTGGCTCCTGTTTTATTCGAGGTCGATGCCAGTGCTTTGCAAAAGCTGGATATTCCTTTCTATAAGGAAATTTCGAAGTTCCCTGCGGTCACGCGCGACCTTGCTTTAGTCGTCAAAAACAATGTCTCGATGCAGGATTTAATGGATGTTTTTGTTGCGGAAAAGCAAGCTAATCCAATCTGTAATATTCTGCAAGTGGTTGTTTTATTTGATGAATATCGCGGTAAAGGCTTGGAAAGCGACGAAAAAAGCCTTGCTTTCCGCTTCACCTTGCAAGATACTCAATTAACCCTGCAGGATGATTTGGTCGATGCCGCAATGTCTGCCTTTGTAGCGGCTGCTGGTATCAAACACAGCGCTAAATTACGCGCATAAGCAGTTCACTTGAATCCGGAATCAGCTTGCTGCAGAAACCATGCAAAAGATGATTCCGACTTTCAAGTTCAGATTTAGGTTCAAGGTCAAAACAAGCAGTGAATATACCGAATATGAATGATGTGAATTCCGCTGAACTCCAATCTGTATTGGCAGCAGACCTGAACCGCGCAATGCTGGAGGCGCAAGTGCGCTCGCAAGCGGAAAAGGATCTGCCTACCTTAACCAAGGCCGAGCTGGCCGAGTTGCTGTTTGAGCAAGTCGGATTGAACAAGCGCGAAGCCAAGGATATGGTCGAGACTTTTTTTGACGAAATTCGCAATGCCTTGGAACGTGGCGAAGCCGTCAAACTGTCCGGCTTTGGTAATTTTCAGTTGCGCGACAAGCCGCAACGTCCAGGCCGTAATCCAAAAACCGGTGAAGAAATTCCTATCACGGCGCGCCGCGTAGTTACCTTCCATGCGAGCCAGAAGCTCAAAGGTATGGTCGACACTTCCAGCCAAAAAACGTTTGCCCAAACAAGCTGATAGATGAACGAACGGCTCAACAAACCTGAATTGGTCGCATTGCCGCCAATTCCAGCAAAACGCTACTTCACGATCGGTGAAGTGAGTGAGTTGTGCGGTGTGAAACCGCACGTTCTGCGTTATTGGGAACAGGAATTTACACAACTCAAACCCGTCAAGCGGCGCGGTAATCGGCGCTACTACCAGCATCACGAAGTACTGCTGATTCGTCGCATACGCGAATTGTTGTATGAACAAGGGTTCACGATCAGCGGTGCACGCAACAAGCTTGATAGCCGGATTCTGGATGCGCGTGGCGACGATGATCTGCCGCTCGATGGTGTAACCATAGACCCGAATGCCATGCTTGCGATTCGCAAAGAACTGATGGAAATTCTGACTCTGCTGAAGTAAATCCGGTTGTTAAGGCAGGCGGGGCATTTTTCATGACAAAAATACAGTTCTGCTCTGGTATAATTTTGCGCTTGTCGGGGCGTAGCGCAGCCTGGTAGCGTACTTGCATGGGGTGCAAGGGGTCGAGTGTTCGAATCACTCCGTCCCGACCAATAGAATCAAATACTTAGGCCAATCTTTTGATTGGCCTTTTTGTTTTTATCAATCCGTGCACTGTTAATGCCCTAGAAAAATCTCGTTAATTGTCAATATTGTTGATTTGCTCGCAGAATTGACCCCCTCCAGCTGTGATCCACGTTCCACGGTCTGGCGAAGGCTGCGACCCGGTCATACGACCCTTTAAATCCCACCGCACAAAGATTGATGTGCATCTGTTTCAAAGTCCGCCTTTGCTTGCGTGGCTTCGTCGCCTCGGTTTTTAACCAGGCCGAAAGCTTGAACGCCTATTTGTCGAGAGACGTGGGAGAACGTCGATCAGCATAGGCTGGCTAGACAGTTTTAGCGCGCAGATAACTCAGTAGGATTGTGTTCTAAACGTGGGTAAGCTTTCGATGTAAATCAACAGTGCGGTACCCCTCACGGATAATATGCATACGTATTCATATTGGAGTCCTTTGAAATGATGCGTACCATGCATGAAGACGCGTCATTCCCTTTCAATCCTTGTTGTGTTCCAGTGATGAAAAAAACTTCAAGAAAAATAATCATGGCAGGAATCATAATGGCGACTCATGGATTTTCCGTTTTTGCGCAGGTGACGCCTTCATTGGAGGAAAAGGCGAAAACGGTCATATTTGCCGCAGGTAGCCTACGCACTGCGATGGATGAAATTATTCATGCATACCAGACACAAGGCGGGACGGTTTTCACGGCAAAATATGGTCCGTCGGGCAAGCTGCGGCAAGAAATAGAGGCGGGAGCAAAAGTGGATGTATTTGCTTCCGCTTCAACCGATCATACGCAAGCGTTGGCACAGAAAAAATTATTGGGGCCCTCCAAGGTGTTCACACACAATGATCTTTGCATAGTCGTGCGGCCTGAACTAAATTTGAATGCCGCGAATATGCTGGAAATCTTGAGCAAGCCTTCCGTGCGTATCGCCACCTCGACACCAGTGAGCGATCCAATGGGAGATTACACATGGCAGTTCTTCAAGAATGCGGAAAAAAAGCAGCCCGGCATCTATAAATTACTCGATGCCAAGGCACGCAAGCTGTCCGGTAGCAGCGTACCGGCAGCCGGCGAAAAGCTGCCATACATTACGGCTTTTGAAGACGACAAGGCTCATGCGTACATCATGTATTGCACCAATGCGGTCATCACCAAACAGGCCTTGCCGCATTTGAATGTGGTACGTATTTCGGATGAACTGAATGTACGCAGTGAATACGGTATTGCCGCAGACGTGAATTCTATTGTCGGAAAAGATTTTGTGAAGTTCATCATGCTAGCTCCGGCGCAAGGTATTTTAAATAAGCATGGCTTCAATTAAGAAGACCTGATTTTGTGAGTTCAGGTATCGCCAACTCCATGCGTATCGACTTATCTATTTGTGGCAACTAAAAAATAATGAATGCAAGTAGGATGAAACGTATTTTTCTTTGGAATAGCTTTTGACCATGCTGGGACTTTTTGAATTTGAGCAGGATGGTCGTTACCCTTTGCGCCGTATTCCTATGGTCATGCGTTTCAATCTGGATGCATGCGGCATAAAAATTTCACTGACTGCGTGGATCACTTTGAGCCGGGAGCAGCGTGAGGAACTGGTTTGCATGCCGTGCGAATCAGATTATGAGAAGGATCTTTATCGTGCGCGCCTTGCGGCAATGTTGGCGCAGCACGCGGATAATCCTGATGCGTCTATCGAATTGGTTGAAGTCGAGCAAGCACCAGCATGGCAAAACAGGGATGGATTGCCACAGAATATGATCGACTCTCTTCAGGAACTTGGCTTGCCTTTGCCGACCAATGCGCATTGGTCTGGATTAAGCGACTTGCAGCGTTTTGCCCTGATCAAGCTCACGCGTTCCGGGCACAAAAATGCCAATCTGTTACCTGCAATGAAAGAATTTGGTTTGCTCTGAATACGCATTTTTCAGTGAAGAAATTGCGCGATATATTTCCGTTTTTCCTACATGCTGTTCAGTGTTATTCCGATACTAGTGATATGAAATGTGCAATATGATGCATCTCACTATCACCGGAGCCGGCGGTTCGAAAATATACCGGCACCAATTTCTTGTATTGCGTGCACTGCCTCAGTGGCAATAATTCAACCGCAATCCATTTGCCTGCAATACATCAACCTGCAATACATCAACATCACTTCTTCGTAGTCAGCACTCATCATGCTGCCATCTTGAAAATCCGTCTCGCATTTCTTGCATTCCTCTAGATAGACGTCAGTGATCAACACTTTAATAAAAGTTGCAATCGCCCGCGCGTGTGCTGCTGC
This sequence comes from Herminiimonas aquatilis, assembly GCF_042665175.1. Taxonomy (NCBI): domain Bacteria; kingdom Pseudomonadati; phylum Pseudomonadota; class Betaproteobacteria; order Burkholderiales; family Oxalobacteraceae; genus Herminiimonas; species Herminiimonas aquatilis. The sequence continues at coordinate 55,414 of NZ_JBHTCC010000001.1, read as the reverse complement.
CCGCTGTTAGTGATATACGTTATCCTGTAGGCAATGTTCAGTTTCATTTTTCGGGAAAATAATGTCTATTAAAATCAGCTCCCATTTCGATGCGGGCTCGATCGATGTCGTGCGCGCGGAAACCACGCAGGCGATCGACCTTAATTTGCGTAAAGACACGCATGCTGATATTGCCCAATGGTTTTACTTTCGCGTGCAGGGCGCGCGTAATGAGCGCTGTACGATGCGATTCTTGAATGCAGGCGCAGCAACTTATCCCGATGGCTGGAAGGATTATCAGGCAGTCGCCAGTTACGATCGCAAGAACTGGTTTCGTGTGCCGACTTCGTTCGATGGCAGCGTGATGACGATTTCGCACGCGCCTCAATTCGACAGTGTGTATTACGCATATTTCGAGCCATATTCGTGGGAACGCCATCTTAATCTGCTAGCAAGAGCGCAAGCATCGCCGCTGGCACGTGTTAAAGATATCGGTTCTACCATCGAAGGTCGGGACCTGAATCTACTCGTGATAGGCAATCCAGCCGCACGCAAAAAAGTCTGGGTCATTGCGCGTCAGCATCCGGGCGAGACGATGGCGGAATGGTTTGCTGAAGGGATGATCGATGCTCTGCTGGATACGGCAAATCCAGTTGCGCAAAAGATCTTGCAACATGCGGTGTTCTATATCGTTCCCAATATGAATCCGGATGGCGCGGTAAACGGCAACTTGCGTACCAATGCCGCAGGTGCAAACCTGAATCGCGAATGGATGACGCCAAGTCTGGAAAGTAGCCCGGAAGTTTTTCATGTGAAGAACGCGATTCATGAGGCCGGCTGCGATCTTTTTCTGGATATCCACGGTGATGAAGGTTTGCCTTATGTATTCGTTGCCGGCAGTGAAATGCTGGAAGGTTTTACGCAAGAGCAGGCAGATGAGCAGCAGGCTTTCATCACGCAGTTCATGCGTGCCAGCGAGGATTTTCAAACTGAATTCGGTTACGGCAGTGGTAAGTATCGCGCAGAGATGTTGAAGCTGGCATCCAAATATATCGGCCATACATTCAAATGTGTATCGCTGACACTCGAGATGCCGTTCAAGGACAATGCTCGTTCCCCTGAGCCCAAAGTAGGTTGGAACGGCGCACGTAGCGCACAACTGGGTAAGCAGATACTTCCAGCGATTCTGCACAACGTGGAGCGAGGTGCACGATGAGTGTGGAGATAGAAAGAAAATTCCTGGTGCGGGGAACGGAATGGAAAGCGCTGGCGCAGGGTGTTGCGATACGTCAGGGATATCTGTCTACGAATCCGGATCGGGTGGTACGCGTAAGAATTGAAGATGAAAAGGCCACGCTGACTATCAAGGGGCGAACGACCGGCATCACACGCGGGGAATGGGAATATCCGATTCCCTTGGCAGACGCCGATCAGTTGTTATCGGATTTGTGCGAACGGCCGTTGATCGAAAAAATCCGTACACGGATTGCGTATAAAGGCATGACGTGGGAAGTTGATGAGTTTTTTGGCGACAATCTGGGCCTGGTTGTTGCGGAGATCGAATTGGAAAGCGAAGCGCAAGCGTTTGCCAAACCGGACTGGATCGCAGAAGAAGTGACAGAGGATGCGCGCTACTTCAATGCAAACCTGTTACGCCACCCATACTCTGCCTGGTGAGGTAGCTGCGGCGCGGTGCATACCGCGCCAACTAGTGCTGTTAATGCAGATGGGTTGAACCTGTCGGTGCATCTTCCGGCATTTCTGCGTGTACCAGTTCTGCTTCCATATCCGGGAACAGCGGTGCGCCGCAATCATCGCAAAACTCCATCGCAAACAATTCGGCGTGGCGCTTCACATTGGTGATGCCACATTCCTCCAGCAGTGCAAGAATTTCTTCAATGGGTGATTTGCGTTCGACGTCGGCAGAAATAACGGGGTCGACCGGAATATCCATATCGCGATACTGCAGTTCTTCTTCATCTTCCTGCCCATACAGCGGCCACACGATGCCATAAATTACTTCAAAATTTTCCGTCCGTGCAAAGCTGATTCGGTATTCATCGACGCGTGCTTCGGCAGATTCTTCTCCAAAGCTGCCGATAATGGCATGTAGCTCATGTGGCTCTACGCCCAACGTGTAAGTCAAATAATGCACGGCAGCGCGTATGGACGCAGGGCGGATTTGCTTGTCACCTTCACGGCAGGCAACGAAATATGCTTCAGGCAACAGCAACTCGATACCGCAACCCGTCAGCAGTCGCGTGATGGTGGGCATCGCTTGCGTATTCCATTGCGACAAGGCTTCGTCACGCTCAACCAGATTGGCCGACGCCTGCCAGCGAAATAGTGGCTCCCCTGTCGCTGCAATGACTACGACTAGCAGATAGCGTGTATCAGCGAGAAAAGGGGCTGTTTCAGCCGGCTGCGCCAGCTGCTTCAATGCACTATCTTTCAGTGCCGCCACTGCCATGCGTTGCGTGAGCGCGAAAGTTTCTGCATGACTGCGTGGTAACTGATCGATAGAAAACAGATTCGGCGCCATCGCCATTTTTGTGTCTGGAGCTAATACATGGGCGTGCAAGTGGGCCGATAAGGTAGACACCATATCGGTCGCAATCGGACCTGATGCAATGGTAAATCGCGTCCATGCAAGGATGGGTATGGCGACCAGCAGCGCGTCATAGCTGGTGCCATCCTGTTCGACCTGACACGACTCGCTGGCGGCTTCGGCACATTCCATCAAGGCATCGTAGGCCGCCGACTCCAGTTTGAACAAGTGATCGAGCGCAGCGTCGACTACATCTTGATGATTCCCTTTCAACAGCTTGCGCAGCAGCGTATCCAGCTGGCGTTCCCAGTTGCGCTCTTCCAGACGGCTGGCAGCCTGAATGATCGCTTGTGCAAGCGTAGCCAATCGCTGGCTGTCAGCTGACAGTTTATGGTTACTATTTTTTGATGGACGACGCATGAAAGAACGATCTGAATAGGGCGATGGAATTTGTATTGTAGTGGATTACGTGCATGCCAAACGCCGGCATCACATTTAGATCGCACTTTGATGAATGAAGCGTGATTCACGCTGTGTTGCATAGCCTCCGGTTTGCTGGCCGCCAATAAAAAAGCCACATGCATGCAGCATGTGGCTTTTATCTTGTACTGACTTATTTGTTTCGCTAACTTCGGCCAGAAACGGGATCAGGCTGACAGCAATTGACGCAGCACGAAAGGCAGAATGCCGCCATGTTTGTAGTAGTCAACTTCGATCGGGGTGTCGATGCGTAACAAGACTTTGACATCTTGTGATTGTCCGTTTGCACGATGAATCACCAGCGTCACTTCCTGCTGCGGTCGCAGATTGCCTTCCAGGCCTTTCAGGTCGAAGGTTTCTGCGCCAGTGATACCCAAGGTCGTAACGCTGTCATCGCCGAGGAACTGCAACGGCAGTACGCCCATGCCGACCAGATTGGAGCGATGGATACGTTCATATGAACGCGCGATCACTGCTTTCACGCCTAGCAATTGCGTACCTTTTGCCGCCCAGTCGCGCGAAGAGCCGGTGCCATATTCTTCGCCTGCGAAAACCATGGTCGGCGTACCAGCGGCGACATAGCGCATTGCTGCGTCATAGATCGACATTTCTTCACCGGTAGGCTGGAAGCGGGTGATGCCGCCTTCTACGCGTGAGCCGTCCGGTTTGAGCGGAATCATCAAATTCTTGATGCGAACGTTGGCGAAGGTGCCGCGCATCATGATTTCGTGATTGCCGCGACGTGAGCCATAGGAGTTGAAATCCGCTTTCAATACGCCTTTTTCAGTCAGCCATTTGCCAGCCGGGCTGCTGTCCTTGATCGAGCCTGCAGGCGAAATGTGATCGGTGGTGATTGAGTCGCCAAAGACGCCGAGCGCACGCGCCGCAGTGATGCCGGTTGCCGCTGCTTTCGGTTCCATCGTGAAGTCATCGAAGAAGGGCGGTTCTGCAATGTAGGTCGAGGTTGGCCAGTTGTAGACCTGGCCTTCGGCGACGCCCTTGATGCCTTCCCACAACTTGCCCGGTGCGGTTTTGACTTGTGCGTAGTTGTCCTTGAATACCTTGGCGTTCATCGCAAACTTCATCAGCTTGGAAACTTCCTGCGAAGTCGGCCAGATGTCGCCCAAATAGACGTCGCGCATTTTTCCGTCGGCACCTTTGCCGCGACCGACAGGTTCCGTCATCAGATCGCGCGTCATGTTGCCGGCGATTGCGTATGCAACAACCAGTGGTGGCGATGCCAGGAAGTTGGAGCGAATGTTCGGATGAATACGTGCTTCAAAGTTACGGTTACCTGACAACACGGCTGAGGCAACGATATCGTTTTGCACGATCGCTTCATTCATTGCCGGCGTTAAATCGCCGGCGTTACCGATACAGGTCGTGCAACCGTAAGCGGTGACACCGAAGCCAAGTTTTTCCAAATATGGCAGCAGGCCGGCAGCTTGCAGATATTCAGTGACTACACGTGAGCCAGGTGCAAGCGAAGTCTTGATGTGCGGCGAAACTTTCAGGCCAGCTTCAACAGCTTTTTTCGCCAGCAAACCGGCCGTCAGCAAGACGCTAGGGTTCGATGTGTTAGTGCATGAGGTGATTGCAGCAATCAGCACATCGCCGTTTTTAACTTTGACGCCATCGCTATTGGTGTAGGTCGCGTCCAGATCTTCGATTTTTTTATTGAAACCGTTTTCTGCCGTTGGTTTGGCGAACAGTTCCGCAAAGTTGGCTTTGACGTTACCGATTTCAATACGATCTTGCGGACGTTTCGGGCCAGCCAGGGACGGCGCGACGGAACCGAGGTCGAGCGCAACGACGTGCGTGTAATCGATCTCGCCCGATTTTGGCACGCCGTACAAACCTTGCGCCTTGAAATAGTTTTCAAATGCATCGATCTCTGCCTTGGTACGGCCAGTGCCTTTGAAGTAATCGATGGTGGCATCGTCGACCGGGAAGAAGCCCATAGTCGCGCCATACTCTGGTGCCATATTGGCAATAGTGGCGCGATCTGTCAGCGACAAGGACTCGGTGCCTTCGCCAAAGAATTCAACAAATTTTCCGACGACTTTTTCCTTACGTAGCAATTCTGTGATGGTCAGCACTAGATCGGTAGCTGTGCAGCCTTCACGCAACATGCCGGTCAAGTTCACGCCGACCACGTCAGGCGTCAGGAAGTAAACCGGTTGGCCCAGCATGCCTGCTTCTGCTTCAATCCCGCCCACACCCCAGCCGACCACGCCGATGCCGTTGATCATGGTGGTGTGCGAATCGGTCCCGACCAGCGTGTCCGGGTAGTAGACGTCGGTTTTGCCGCCATCTTTACGTTTGTGTACGCCGCGTGCGAGGTATTCCAGATTCACCTGATGCACGATGCCGAAACCCGGTGGCACCACGCCGAAAGTGTCGAAGGCCTGCATGCCCCATTTCATGAACTGATAGCGCTCGTTGTTGCGCTGGAATTCCAGTTTCATGTTCAGGTCCAGCGCGTTCTTTTGACGGAAATGATCAATCTGGATCGAGTGATCGACGACCAGATCGACAGGCACCAGCGGTTCGATATTCTTCGGGTCCTTGCCCATTTTTTTTGCGACACCACGCATGGCTGCCAGATCTGCAAGCAGAGGTACGCCAGTGAAATCCTGCAGCACCACGCGCGCGACGACGAAAGGAATTTCATCGGTACGCGCTGCACCTGGCAACCAGTTGGCCAGTTGATGAATATGTTCTTCGGTTACTTTTTTACCGTCGCAATTGCGCAGTACCGATTCCAGTACGATGCGAATCGAAATCGGCAAGCGAGAAACATTCACGCCGAGTTTTTTACCCAATGCAGGCAGCGAATAAAACGCGCCCTTTTTTGAGCCTGAAATATTGAATTCCTTAAGCGTATTCAATGTGTTGCGCGACATGATCTTTCTCCTTGATACAAAATAACCGATACGAAAATTTGCTAATGCTTGCTTATGCGATGCTGTCATTCATTGATGGCAGCATCGCTATTAACTGTTAACTCTTGATCTTGGCAGCGAAGGCTTTGGCTTGATCCGGATCTCTACATTCATTGGCCAGTTGCTGGCCTTTTTTGGAATCGAGCAACATTGCCTTGGTCGGAATGTTGATCCAGACTAGGCCGGCTTTGCGATTCTCAAAACGATTTGCACCAGTGCTGGTACCGACTCTGCGCAGGCGCTGGAGCTTGTCTTTCCAGCGGATCGCCATGTGCTTGTCATCGCTGGCATTGTAGTAAGTCGTGATCTTGTTCCCGAGTTCACAATTGAAGTGAGTCACGGTGGAGCCTTCAATATTGGCTTCGCCCAAATCTTCATCTTCATCCTCGCTGGCGGCCGCAGCTGCAGGTGCGGCTTTTTCTTCTACTGTTTTCTTGCTGCTTTTCTTGACCGGTTTTTTGACCGCTTCTTTTTTGGGCGCGGTGGTTGTTGATTGCGCAAAAGCGGGGTTGACCATCGACGACATACCCGCCAGCAGCATTACGTAGAGCAGTTTCTTCATTCCAAATCTCCAATAAATTTTAATGGTTCGTTTGCATCCTTATGTGTTGCAAACGAACAGATATTCATAAAATAGTGCGAGCCGAATCGGGCAAGGCCAGACCGCTCGATTGTGCGCGCTGCAGTATCGTCCAGTAATAACGGTAGCTGGCCCGGTCATGCAATTTACCATTGTGCTGGATCGGGCCCCATTGCATCGCTTGTGCTTGCGACAGGATGGCGGCCGCTTCGTTCACTTCCGAGAGCTGAGGTGCAAACGATTCCAGAATAGGCTTGATCTGGCTAGGATGAATACTCCACATCCGCGTATACGCAAATTCGGCTGCCGCGCGTTGCGAGTCGCCGGCGACGATCGAAGTGTCGCTGATTTCCGTCGTGACGTTATGCGAAGGCGTCTTGCCATGGGCATGGCAGGCAGCAGCGATTTCGAGCTTGGCGCGTGCCAGTAAAGGGTGCGTAAATTGTCCTGGGGAACGCATCGCGCTGCCGGGAATGGCACCGTAATGCGCAGAAACAAAATCCATGATGCCGAAGGACAGACATTCGACCTGCGGCAGAGCGGCAATCGCGTACGCATCTTTCAATGCGCCATGTGTTTCGATCAGGACATGGATTGGCAGATCAGCGCGGCCATTTGCGTGGCGATTGATCAGGCTGATCGCATTCTCTACGTCAGCAAGATTATCGACTTTGGGAATAACAAGGTAAGCAAGTCGTTGCGCGGCATGTTGCAGGATGATCTTTATATCCTGCTCGAAAAATTCACTGGTGACATCGTGCACGCGTGCACCGATGCGACCGAACAAATTTTCTTCTCCGGCAATCAGGCTGCCGATTAACTTTGCATGCGCTTGCTCATTGCCATGTGCGGCGCCATCTTCGCAATCGAAGGTGATATCGAACACAGGTCCCAGTTCTTTTTGCAGAGCCAACGACTTGCGCATCAGTTTTTCAGAGCCTGCATAGTGATCGCAGACCGGAATTGAAACCGGGGGCAAGGTGCCTTGAAAGAGAACTTCTGAAGGATGCATGAATGGTGGGTTAATTCGCGCTGGCTATTGGCTGGCTGCAGAAGGAAGGGCAAACGACCGTAACGGTCATTTGCCCGTGGCTATTTTCAGGCCAGAAGGTGTTTGACGCCTTCACGTTCTTCTGACAATTCTTTCAACGTCAGGTTGATGCGTTCTTGCGAAAATGCATCAATGTCCAGACCTTGAACGATTTTGTACTCGCCGTTTTCGGTAGTTACCGGGAAGCCGAACATGGTGTCTTTAGGAATGCCGTATGAGCCATCCGATGGAATGCCCATCGTCACCCATTTGCCGTTGGTGCCGAGTACCCAGTCACGCACGTGATCAATTGCTGCATTCGCTGCCGATGCTGCCGACGAAACGCCGCGTGCTTCAATGATGGCGGTGCCGCGTTTGGCCACGGTAGGCAGGAAGGTGTCTTTGTTCCATGCGTCGTCGTTGATGCTTTCCTTGACCGATTTGCCATCGATGGTAGCGAAACGATAGTCAGCGTACATGGTTGGCGAGTGATTGCCCCAGACCGCGAGTTTTTCGATCGATGCAACCGGTTTGCCGGTCTTCGCTGCGATTTGTGACAAGGCACGGTTGTGATCCAGGCGCAGCATCGCTGTGAAGTTTTTCGCCGGCAGGCTTGGTGCCGATTTCATTGCGATGTAAGCATTGGTGTTGGCTGGGTTGCCGACCACCAGCACTTTGACGTTACGTGAGGCAACTGCATCCAGCGCCTTGCCTTGTACCGTGAAGATCTGGGCATTCGCTTCCAGCAAGTCTTTGCGTTCCATGCCGGCGCTACGTGGGCGGGCGCCGACCAGTAATGCGATATCCGCATCTTTGAATGCGGTCATTGGGTCGCTGTGAGCGGAAACACCGGCCAGCAAAGGGAATGCGCAATCATCGATTTCCATGATCACGCCTTTCAGCGCGTTTTGAGCTTTTTCGTTATCGATTTCCAGCAACTGCAAAATGACCGGTTGATCTTTGCCCAGCAAATCGCCGTTAGCGATGCGGAACAACAGGGAATAACCGATCTGGCCGGCGGCGCCGGTGACGGCAACACGCATAGGGGCTTTAGCCATGTTGAATCTCCAAGGTAATGATGAAATCGAAGTTGGGTATGGGGAAAATATTCCGCGTGGCGCAATGATACAGTTGTATACCTGAGAAGTCAGCGGGGCTATTCACCAGCAAACCACCTATTTGATGACTGCTGAACAAAATCAAGTCAAAGTAACGGTCGCAAAACGATGCTGCGGGAAGTGTAGACTTTCGATATTGCACTGTCAATATGTATCTTATGTCTTATATAAGACATATTAATTTAATCTTTTGCTGGACGGCACTGCTTGTTTTGTGGTGAAATCCTGATCCATGAGCTCAGCCCATTCCTCGTCGATCAACAACCCGGCTTCTTCCGCTACCGGTAGCCAGTCTGCGACATCTTCACCTACCTTCAGTCCGCTCTATCAGCAAATCAAAGCATTGATTACGCAAAGCCTGCAGTCGGGTGAGTGGCGCCCTGGTGAGTTGATCCCTAGCGAAATCGAACTGGCCAATCGTTTCAAGGTGAGCCAGGGTACGGTGCGCAAGGCAATCGATGAACTTTCGGCCGAAAATCTGGTAGTGCGCCGACAGGGAAAAGGGACATTTGTCGCGACACATCACGAGGCCCGCGCACAGTTCCGTTTCTTGCGTCTGAAGCCGGATGTCGGCGAGGCGCAATATCCTGACAATAATATTGTAGAAGCAAAGCGCCTGCGGGCGCCTGCGGATATTGCGCGCCAACTGGATATCAAAACCGGCGACTCGGTGTATTTCATCAAGCGCGTTCAATCCTTCGGTGAGGCGCCGACTATCCTGGAAGAATTGTGGCTACCGGGAGTGATTTTCAAAGGCTTGTCGGTCGAGCGCGTGCTGGAATACAAGGGGCCAATGTACGCGTTACTGGAAACTGAGTTCGGTATCCAGATGATCCGTGCGGTTGAAAATATCCGTGCAGTGCTTGCGGATACGAGTGCTTCAGGCTTGCTGGCAGTGGAATTGAACACACCCTTGTTAAGTGTGAATCGGGTTTCGTTTACATATGGAGATAAGGCGGTCGAGGTCAGACGCTCTTTATATGTGACAAATCATCATCATTATCAGAACGAACTGAGTTGAGCATGAAGTGGGTTGTTCTCACATGCATGTTATTTGTCAAACAGGCAAGCGGATGAAAATTATTCAAAGTGATTTAATTAAGTGCAATTTATTTTGGTGTGCTGCACCAAAATCGGTGAAAATTACACGTTCATCTCGTTTGGGAAAGTCACGTCATGTCTGATTCACTCAAAACCAGCAAGCCGGAATTCCGCAATATTCATGTGACGGATCTCGTACGCTACCGTTTGCCGCTGGCCGGGATACTGTCTATTTTGCACCGCATCAGTGGCGCCTTCATGTTTGTGTTGTTGCCATTCATTTTGCTGCTGCTCGATAAGAGTCTGCTGTCTGAAATTTCTTTCGAATATTTCAAAGGCATCGTTTCCCACTGGTTCATCAAACTCATCATTCTCGCGCTGTGCTGGGCCTATCTGCATCATTTCTGTGCTGGCATTCGCCATCTCTTCATGGATGTCCATTTCGGATTGAAGAAAGAACAGGCAAAAAAATCGGCCGCAGTGGTATTGGCCGTCAGCCTGCCATTAACTGCACTTGTCGCGCTCAAACTGTTTGGAGTGTTCTGATGCCAAAAGATAATATCGGTCCGCATCGCCTCGTCGTCGGCGCGCACTACGGCTTCAAGGATTGGCTGGCGCAGCGTGTAACGGCCATCATCATGATCAGCTATACGCTGGTTTTGCTGGTCGCTTTCTTGTTTGCCAGCGATTTCAGTTATGAAGGCTGGGCCGGGTTGTTTGCGCAGCAGTGGTTCAAAATGATGACCTTCGTTACCTTCCTCGCATTGTTTTATCACGCATGGGTCGGTATGCGTGATATCTGGATGGATTACATCAAACCGGTTTCCATACGCCTCGCATTGCAGGTTGCCACGATCGTGTGGCTGGTCGCTTGTGCCGGATGGGCGGCACAGATTCTCTGGAGAGCGTAACGTGGCAGCAATTAAAACAAGCATTCCTACACGCCATTTTGACGCCATCATTATCGGTGCCGGCGGCTCTGGTATGCGCGCATCGCTGCAGCTTGCAGAAGCAGGCTTGAACGTTGCAGTGTTGTCCAAGGTGTTTCCAACGCGTTCGCATACCGTTGCGGCGCAAGGCGGCATCGGCGCATCGCTAGGCAATATGGCGGAAGACAATTGGTATTGGCATATGTTCGATACCGTCAAGGGTTCAGATTATCTGGGCGACCAGGACGCGATTGAATTCATGTGTCGCGAAGCGCCTAAAGTTGTCTACGAGCTGGAACATTTCGGCATGCCTTTCGACCGCAATTCGGACGGCACGATCTATCAGCGTCCTTTCGGTGGACACACTGCCAATTTCGGTGAAAAACCGGTACAACGTGCTTGCGCTGCTGCCGACCGTACCGGTCATGCCTTGCTGCACACGCTGTACCAGCGCAATGTGCGCGCTCGTACGCATTTCTTCGTTGAGTGGATGGCTATCGATTTGATGCGCGACGCCGAAGGCGACGTGATCGGCGTGGTTGCGCTGGAAATGGAAACCGGCAACGTCATGATGCTGGAAGCCAAAACGACTATGTTTGCCACTGGCGGTGCCGGCCGTATCTGGGCTGCATCAACCAATGCTTTCATCAATACTGGCGACGGTATGGGCATGGCGGCACGCGCCGGCCTGCCTCTGGAAGATATGGAATTCTGGCAGTTCCACCCAACCGGTGTCGCTGGTGCTGGCGTGCTGATTACAGAAGGCGTGCGCGGTGAGGGGGGGATTCTGGTGAATAGTCAGGGTGAACGTTTCATGGAACGTTATGCACCGACCTTGAAAGATCTGGCGCCGCGCGACTTTGTCTCGCGTTCCATGGATCAGGAAATCAAGGAGGGGCGCGGTTGTGGTCCGAACAAGGATCACGTGATGCTGGATTTGCGCCACATTGGCGCTGAGACGATTCAAAAGCGCTTGCCATCGATTCTGGAAATCGCACACAAATTCGCTAATGTCGATGCGACACGCGAGCCGATACCAGTAGTACCAACCATCCATTACCAAATGGGCGGTATTCCAACCAATATTCACGGCCAGGTCGTCGAACCGAAGAACGGTAATCCAAATCACGTTGTCAATGGCCTGTATGCGATTGGTGAATGTGCCTGTGTATCGGTACATGGTGCAAATCGTCTTGGTACCAATTCATTGCTCGATTTGATCGTATTCGGTCGCGCCGCCGGCAATCACATTGTGCAGAGCAATTTGAAACAGCGTCAGCACAAGCCTTTGCCGCCAGATGCGGCAGATCTTGCATTGGCGCGTCTTTCCCATCTTGAGCACAGCACTGGCGGTGAGCGTGTACAGGACGTGGCCAACGATATTCGCGCGACCATGCAGCAGTATTGCGGCGTGTTCCGCACGGATGCCTTGCTGCAGACCGGTTACAAGAAAATCATGGAACTGGACGAGCGCCGCAAGCACGTGTCGTTCAAGGATAAATCCAAGGTATTCAACACCGCGCGCATCGAAGCGCTGGAACTCGATAATCTGATCGAAACCGCCAAGGCGACGATTACCTCAGCCGCAGCGCGCAAGGAATCACGCGGCGCGCACGCACATCGCGATTTCGAAAAACGCGATGATGAAAACTGGATGAAACATTCGCTGTTTTACTCTGAAGGCAACCGGCTTGATTACAAGCCAGTGGTCACCAAACCATTGACGGTTGATACCTTCAAGCCTAAACCACGCACTTTCTAAAAGGTCAGACATGGCACGTACGCTCAGACTTCAGATTTATCGCTATGATCCTGACAAGGATGCAAAACCGTACATGCAGGATGTGACGGTTGAGTTGCAGGCGAATGACAAAATGCTGCTGGATGCCCTGCAGCGTATCAAGGCCGATGTGGACGACTCGCTTGCCCTGCGCCGTTCCTGCCGCGAAGGGGTGTGCGGCTCGGATGCGATGAATATCAACGGCAAGAATGGACTGGCTTGCACGACCAATCTGAACGAGCTGACCGAGCCGATTGTGTTGCGTCCTTTGCCTGGTTTGCCGGTGATACGCGACCTGATCGTGGACATGACGCAATTCTTCAAACAATACGATTCGATCAAACCTTACCTGATTAACGATACAATCCCGCCTGAGAAGGAACGTTTGCAGACTCCGGCCGAGCGCGAAGAGCTCGATGGCTTGTACGAATGCATTTTGTGCGCATGCTGTTCGACCTCATGCCCGTCGTTCTGGTGGAATCCTGATAAATTCGTCGGCCCGGCAGGTTTGTTGCAGGCTTACCGATTCATTGCCGATACCCGCGATCATGCGACCGGCGAACGTCTTGATAATCTGGAAGATCCATACCGATTGTTCAGATGTCATACAATTATGAATTGCGTGGACGTTTGTCCTAAAGGTTTGAACCCAACCCGCGCAATTGGAAAAATCAAGGAACTGATGGTGCGGCGGGCTGTGTAGCGTTCGCGTAGCGGCGAATCGTTTGATTTGCCGCATTGTTTCTTTCTTGGTCATAGACGATTAGTGGTCGCAATAAGTGACGTGGAAAAGCGTTAAACAGATTGAGTGAGTATCCATGTCGAACACCCATCAAGCCGATCCCGTAAAGCGTGCACGCCTCAGATGGCGCGGCCGCCGCGGCTTGCTTGAAAATGATTTGCTCCTGACGCGCTTTCTGGATCAACACGAAGAAACGCTGACGGATGAAGAGGTGGAAGCCTTTTCGATATTGCTGGAATTGCCGGATAACGATTTACTGAATTTGCTGTTGGCACGCAATGAACCACAGGACGAGGCCGATGTGCCTCATGTGCATGCGCTGCTCACAAGATTGCGCGCTATCTGATTGAAGTCCATCAGGCGTGCAGCGATAAAGGTTTTTTAATTTAGCGATTTATTCTTGAATCGACTACCCGCTTGTTATTTAGAAGGAAGAGCCATGCCCCAATCTCAATCTGACACCAAAGCCACACTGTCGTTTTCCGACGGTTCGCCATCAGTGGAGTTCCCGATCTATAAGGGCACCATCGGTCCTGACGTGATTGATATTCGCAAGCTCTACGGCGCAAGCGGTAAATTCACTTACGATCCAGGCTTTATGTCGACCGCAGCATGTAACTCGACCATTACCTATATCGATGGCGACAAGGGTGAGTTGCTTTATCGCGGTTACCCTATTGAACAACTTGCAGTGAAATGCGATTTCCTGGAAACCTGCTATTTGCTGATGAAGGGTGAGTTGCCTACCGCAGCGCAGAACAAGGAATTTGTCACGACGGTGACGCGTCATACGATGTTGCATGAGCAGATGCAATTTTTCTTCCGCGGTTTCCGCCGCGATGCGCATCCTATGTCGGTATTGGTAGGAACCGTTGGCGCACTGTCGTCTTTCTATCATGACTCGCTCGATATCAGCGACGCACATCATCGCGAAGTATCTGCTATTCGTTTGATCGCCAAGATGCCAACTCTGGTGGCAATGTCGTACAAGTATTCAGTAGGCCAGCCTTTCGTTTATCCGCGTAACGATCTGTCTTACAGTGCCAACTTCATGCATATGATGTTTTCGACACCGAATGAAGAATACAAAATCAATGAGGTTTTGGTTCGTGCGCTTGATCGGATTTTGATCCTGCATGCAGATCACGAACAAAACGCCTCAACATCGACAGTGCGTTTGTCAGGTTCATCAGGCGCAAATCCATTTGCCTGTATCGCCGCAGGTATCGCCTGTTTATGGGGGCCTGCTCATGGCGGCGCCAATGAAGCCGCCTTGAACATGCTGAAAGAAATCGGCTCGGTTGACAAGATTCCCGAGTTCCTTGAAAAGGTCAAGGACAAGAACTCTGGTGTTAAGTTGATGGGGTTCGGTCATCGTGTCTACAAAAACTTTGATCCTCGTGCCAAGCTTATGCGTGAAACCTGCCATGAAGTGCTCGAAGAATTGGGCTTGCATGACGATCCATTATTCAAGTTGGCAATGGCTTTGGAAAAAATCGCACTGGAAGATGAATACTTTGTGTCACGCAAGTTGTATCCGAATGTCGATTTTTACTCAGGCATCGTTCAATCAGCCTTGGGTATTCCGGTTTCAATGTTTACCGGTATTTTTGCGATGGCACGTACGGTAGGTTGGGTTGCGCAATGGAATGAAATGATTTCAGATCCAGAGCAAAAAATCGGCCGCCCACGTCAGTTGTATATCGGCGAAAAAGCGCGCGATGTACCTGAGATGTCAAAACGTCCAGCCTGATTAGATAAGTAAACAATCAGGTAAAAAAAGTGCAAAAAGCGGGTCTGGTGATTCGTTTTTTGCAGATTTGTTTTATGTTATTCTCGTTTCACATTATTTTTTTAGTTATAGAATTTTAAGCCAGCGAATAAAAAGTCCTTCCCCACAACTTGATGTGCAATCCGCCAAACGGTCAGGCCGTGCCGCGGAAGGTTAAATTAACCCGCTAATCTCGCGAAACGCGAAGAAAGGTGAGCAAGATGATGCAACAAAGCCAATCCAACTCTTATCTGTTTGGAGGCAATGCGCCGTACGTTGAAGAACTGTACGAAGCGTATCTAGACAATCCGGGCTCCGTTCCAGACAACTGGCGCGCCTATTTCGATGCCATGCAGCACGTGCCTGCCGTCGATGGATCCAGCAAACCTGACGTCGCTCATGCGTCGGTCATTGCGTCTTTTGCCGAACGTGCCAAACACGGTCCTATTCGAACCGTTACGGCGTCGGAAGATGTCGAGATGGGACGCAAGCGGGTCGCTGTCACCCAACTAATCGCTGCCTATCGCGTACTCGGTAATAACTGGGCCAATCTCGATCCGCTGCAACGCCAGGAACGTCCATCGATTCCGCAACTGGAACCAGCTTTCTATGGTTTCACCGATGCGGATATGGACATCGTTTTCAATATCAGCAATACCCACTTCGGTTCTGAAACAGCTTCGCTACGCGATTTGCTGAATGCTCTGCGCGATACATACTGTCGTTCTATCGGACCGGAATTCATGTATATCAGCGATCCTGCGCAAAAATTGTGGCTGCAGGAACGCTTTGAATCGATACGCTCGACGCCGACTTTTTCCAGCGAAAAGAAGAAGGATATTCTGGAGCGCCTGACGGCGGCAGAAGGTCTGGAGCGCTATCTTCATACAAAATACGTCGGCCAAAAGCGTTTTTCTCTTGAGGGTAGTGAAAGCTTTATCGCAGCTCTTGATGAAGTCATCCAGCGCGGCGGTGAAAAAGGCGTGCAGGAAATCGTTATCGGCATGGCGCATCGTGGCCGTTTGAATGTACTGGTCAATATTCTCGGCAAAATGCCGCAGGAATTGTTTGCCGAATTTGAAGGCCGTCATGGCGATGATTTGCCTTCCGGCGATGTCAAATATCATCAAGGCTTCTCATCCGATATCAGTACGCCGGGCGGCCCGATACATTTGTCACTGGCCTTTAATCCTTCACATCTGGAAATCGTTAACCCAGTGGTTGAAGGTTCGGTGCGTGCGCGTATCGAGCGTCGCGGACAACACGATCCTTCGCAGCAAGTGTTGCCGATTCTGATTCATGGTGATGCGGCTTTTGCCGGTCAGGGCGTCATTATGGAAACGTTGAATCTGGCGCAGACACGCGGTTACGGCACCGGTGGTACGGTGCATATCATTATCAATAATCAGATCGGTTTTACGACCTCGGATCCGCGCGATTCTCGTTCAACCTTGTATTGCACAGACGTTTCGAAAATGATTGAAGCACCAGTTATACATGTGAATGGCGACGATCCTGAGGCGGTCGTTTTTGCCGCGCAGATTGCGCTCGATTACCGTCTCGAATTCCGCAAGGATATCGTGGTCGATATCGTCTGCTATCGCAAACTCGGTCATAACGAACAAGATACACCGGCACTGACGCAACCACTGATGTACAAGAAAATTGCCCAGCATCCGGGAACGCGCAAGCTGTATGCCGACAAACTGCTTACTCAGGGAACGGTAGTGGCTGACGAGCCGGAAACGATGGTCAAGGCTTACCGCGATGCGATGGATGCCGGCAAGCACACGATAGATCCTGTTATTTCCAACTTCAAAAGCAAGTATGCGGTTGACTGGTTGCCGTTCCTGAATCGCAAGTGGACTGATGCCGCTGACACCGCCATTCCGATCACGGAACTGAAACGCTTGTCCAAGCGTATTACCGCGATTCCAGAAGGTTTCAAGGTGCATCCTCTGGTTGAAAAAGTGTTGGCCGATCGCGCCAGCATGGGACGTGGGGAATTGAATCTGGATTGGGGCATGGGCGAACACCTGGCCTATGCATCGCTGGTTTCTTCCGGTTACGCGGTTCGTCTGACCGGGCAGGATGCCGGGCGCGGGACTTTCGTTCATCGCCACGCAATCTTGCATGATCAAAATCGCGAGCGCTGGGATGCCGGTACGTATTGCCCGCTGCAAAACGTCTCCGATCAGCAAGCCTGGTTCCGTGTAATCGATTCAGTCTTGTCGGAAGAAGCAGTGCTTGCGTACGAATACGGTTATTCCACAGCAGAGCCGAATACGCTGGTCATCTGGGAGGCGCAGTTCGGCGATTTCGTCAACGGTGCGCAAGTCGTCATTGATCAGTTCATCAGCTCCGGCGAAGTGAAATGGGGTCGCGCATCTGGCTTGGTGATGATGCTGCCGCATGGTTACGAAGGGCAGGGGCCGGAACATTCTTCTGCGCGTCCTGAACGTTTCCTGCAATTGTGCGCAGATAACAATATGCAAGTGGTACAGCCGACCACCGCGGCACAGATTTTCCATTTGCTGCGTCGCCAGATGATACGCAAATTCCGCAAACCACTGGTGATCCTGACGCCAAAATCCTTGTTGCGAAATAAGGAGGCCGGCTCGCCGCTGGATGAATTGGCCAAAGGCTCATTCCAGACCGTTATCGGCGAAACGGATGCGACGATCGATGCGAAAAAAGTGAAGCGCATCATCGCTTGCTCGGGCCGTGTGTATTACGACCTGGTCAATGCGCGCAAGGAACGCGCGCAAAACGATGTGGCGATTATTCGTATCGAGCAACTCTATCCGTTCCCGCACAAGGCATTTGCGGCTGAACTCAAGAAATATCCGAATGCAGGCGATTTGGTCTGGACGCAGGATGAGCCGCAAAATCAGGGTGCCTGGTTCCAGATTCAACACAACATTCTGGAAAACATGGCCGATGGACAAAAGCTGGCATATGCAGGACGCCCAGCCAGTGCATCGCCGGCTGTTGGGTATTACGATAAGCATTACGCGCAACAAAAGGCGTTGATAGAAACAGCATTCAGCAAGTTAAAAGGTTTTATCCAAACGAAATAATGACCCTGCGACATACCAGACGCTGGGATGTCGTATGAACAAACCGAAACGGAGAGTTAAATGGCAATTCTTGAAATCAAAGTTCCGCAACTGTCGGAATCCGTTGCAGAAGCAACTTTGCTGCAATGGCATAAAAAAGTAGGCGAGACCGTCACCCGTGACGAAAACCTGATCGATATCGAAACCGATAAAGTCGTACTGGAGTTGCCTGCGCCGGAAGCTGGTGTGATCACCCAAATCGTCCGCGATGACAATAGTGTTGTGGTGGCTGGCGAAGTCATTGCACTGCTCGATACCGACATGTCGGCAGTGGCTGCTCCCGCAGCAGCAGCGCCAGCTGCTGTAACGGCTTCTGCTCCAGCGGCGGCTACGGCGCCCGCGACGACCAGTACACCTGCAGCTTCGAATGCGGCGAGCGGTATTGCGATGCCGGCGGCTGCCAAGATGTTGGCTGAGAATAAACTGGCTGCGATAGATGTTGCCGGCACGGGCAAAGATGGTCGTGTGACCAAGGGTGATGTGATCAATCAGCTGGAAAAACCTGCTGCGCCTGCGCCGGTTGCCAAACCTGCACTGCAACAAGTCGCCACGCCAAACTCGCCCGCTGCGCTTGCCAATCGCCCGGAAGAGCGCGTCCCTATGAGCCGCTTGCGTGCACGTATTGCCGAACGTTTGCTGGAGTCACAATCGACCAACGCGATCCTGACCACGTTCAACGAAGTCAATATGCAGCCGGTTATCGATCTGCGCACCAAGTATAAGGACAAGTTCGAAAAAGAACATGGCGTCAAACTCGGCTTCATGTCTTTCTTCGTCAAGGCAGTGGTAGCTGCACTCAAAAAATATCCGATCATCAATGCATCAGTTGATGGCAATGACATCGTGTACCACGGCTATTTCGATATCGGTATTGCTGTCGGTTCGCCACGCGGCCTGGTTGTCCCTATCTTGCGCGATGCAGATCAAATGTCGATTGCCGACATCGAAAAGAAAATCGGCGAATTCGGCAACAAGGCAAAAGAAAGCAAGTTGACGCTCGACGATTTGACTGGCGGCACCTTCTCGATCTCGAACGGCGGTATCTTCGGTTCTATGTTGTCGACGCCTATCATTAACCCGCCGCAATCGGCGATTCTTGGGGTGCATGCAACCAAAGAGCGCGCAGTGGTTGAAAACGGCCAGATTGTGATTCGTCCGATGAATTATCTGGCGATGTCTTACGATCACCGCATCATCGATGGACGTGAGGCTGTATTGGGCCTGGTCGCGATGAAAGAGGCATTGGAAGATCCGGCACGCTTGCTGCTGGATCTTTAAGACCGAACAGATAAAAGGGCACGCGAGCGCATTGGATTCAATTTACCGAGCCATGCCTCCGTGCCTTTTTACTTATCTGAAACACTTCGCGGGATAAAGATATGTCGAAAAATTTTGATGTGGTGGTAATTGGCGGTGGCCCGGGCGGCTACATCGCGGCAATTCGTGCAGCGCAATTGGGATTCTCAACTGCCTGTATCGACGAATGGAAAAATGCCAAAGGCGGTGCAGCACCCGGTGGAACCTGTACCAATGTCGGTTGCATTCCATCCAAGGCTTTGCTGCAATCGTCGGAACATTATGAACACGCCGGACATGCATTTTCCGAACATGGAATCGAAGTCAAAGGCTTGTCGCTTGACATGAAAAAAATGCTGGCGCGTAAAGATACGGTTGTTAAGCAAAACAACGATGGCATTCTGTACCTGTTCAAGAAGAACAAAGTGACCTTCTTTCACGGCCGCGGATCATTTGTCAAAGCGGTGGATGGCGGGCATGAAATCAAGATTGCCGGCGCTACCGAAGAAAGCATTATTGCCAAGCATGTGGTCGTGGCAACAGGTTCCAACCCGCGTGTCTTGCCAGGTGCAGATTTCGACGAAAGATTGATTCTGTCGAATACAGGCGCGCTCGCGATTGCGGAGGTGCCAAAGCGTCTGGGCGTGATCGGTGCTGGTGTGATTGGTCTGGAAATGGGCAGTGTATGGCGCCGCCTTGGCTCCGAAGTCACGGTGCTGGAAGCATTGCCGGCTTTTCTTGGTGCCGTGGATGAACAGGTCGCGAAGGAAGCACAGAAGCAATTCACCAAGCAAGGTCTTGCAATCAGTCTAGGCGTAAAAATCGGTGCTATCACTGCGGGCAAGGACGATGTTACGGTCAACTATGTTGATGACAAGGGCGTAGCCCAAAAAGCTGTGTTTGATAAGTTGATTGTGTCTATCGGTCGCATTCCAAACACCATTGGCTTAAATGCTGAAGCAGTGGGATTGAAGCTTGACGAGCGCGGCTTCGTCGCAGTGGATGGCGATTGCAAAACAAGCCTCGCGAATGTGTGGGCAGTCGGTGACGTGGTACGCGGTCCCATGTTGGCGCACAAGGCGGAAGAAGAGGGTGTGGCTGTCGCGGAACGCATTGCAGGCCAGCATGGTCATGTTAATTTCAACACGATTCCATGGGTGATTTACACGTCACCGGAGATTGCCTGGGTAGGCAAAACCGAACAGCAATTGAAAGCCGAGAAGGTCGCTTATAAGACGGGGTCTTTCCCTTTTCTGGCTAACGGTCGTGCACGTGCATTGGGCGACACCACAGGTTTCGTCAAGTTTTTGGCTGATGCCAAGACTGATGAAATTTTAGGCGTACATATTATCGGGCCGCAAGCCTCTGAATTGATTTCGGAAGCAGTCGTGGCAATGGAATTCCGTGCATCATCGGAAGATATTGCACGTATCTGCCATGCCCATCCTTCTTTGTCTGAAGCGGTAAAAGAGGCAGCTCTCGCAGTGGATGGTCGGGCACTGAACTTCTAGGGTCTGCAAATGCGTATTTTTACTTTTGTGGCTTTATCTGTATCGGTACTGCTCGCCGCATGCGCGACCACAGAGCAGGGTGACGGCCTGGTGTCGATTGTGACAGCAAGCAATGGTTACGAGTTCAGTGGTGCACATTGCGTGGTGACGACTGGTGCCGGTAGCTGGAAGATTACAACCCCGGCCACCTTGCAATTGGGCGAAGCCAATAGCGAACTGCGAGTAGTTTGTAACCGGATCGGTTATCGCACGTCTGAGTTAAGATTGCCCGCTTATGTTCGACCATCCGGGGCCAGTGTCGGTCTTGGTTTGGGTGGTGGTAGTGGGGGCGTGGGAGTCGGCTTGGGTTTCAGCCTGCCCATCATGTCTTCCGGTGGCAATTATCCGCCGCGGATTGTGGTGAATATGTATCCACAGTAGCGTTTGCATTAGACGTGTCGAACTGGGGATTTCTGGGCGAGTCATGACTCGCCCATTTTTATCTCATATGTGAATAAATATTAAGCCGTCTATTAAAACAGAAGCGAATTGGATTCGAACAGGATGAATGTTCAGGAGTTTTATGATCAAGCCTTGTCGGAGCGTGGTTTCAAGGCAGATGAAGCCCAGAGAGTTGCGGTTATTCAATTGCAGCGAACCTACGACGAATGGGTAGATTACAAGGCGCAACGTGCCAATGCTTTCATGCGTTTTCTCAAACCACCTGAGATTCCACGCGGTGTATATATGTGGGGTGGCGTCGGTCGCGGCAAATCATTTTTGATGGATAGTTTTTATTCTGTCGTACCTGTCGTGCGCAAGACACGTGTGCATTTTCATGAGTTCATGCGCAGTGTGCATCGCGAACTTGATGAGTTGAAAATGATCGCCAATCCATTGGATGAAGTGGCGCGGCGACTTGCAAAGAAGTATCGTCTGATCTGTTTTGACGAGTTTCACGTCACGGATATTGCGGATGCAATGATTCTGTACAACCTGTTCAAGGCCTTGTTTCACAATGGCGTGTCGTTCATCATCACGTCCAATTTTGAACCCGATACACTTTATCCAGATGGTTTGCATCGAGATCGCATGTTGCCGACCATTGCGCTATTGAAAGAAAAGCTGGATATTTTAAACGTCGATGGCGGTAACGATTATCGCAAGCGCGCATTAACCCAGGTCCACGCCTATCACACTCCTTTGGGGGCGCAGGCAGATGAGGCCTTGCGTAACGCCTTTGCGCGCATTGCGGAAACAAGCGATGAAAATCCACTCATTAATGTTGAAGGGCGCCAGTTGAGGGCGTTGCGGCGGGCAGGCGGTGTGATATGGTTCGACTTTGCTACGCTATGTGGCGGACCGCGTTCGCAAAATGACTATCTGGAAATTGCCAGCCGTTTTCATACCCTTGTATTGTCGGACATGCCTGCCATGTCGGTAGGAATGTCTTCCGAGGCGCGCCGGTTTATTTGGCTGATTGATGTGCTGTACGATCACAAAATCAAACTACTCATGTCGGCCGCTGTCGAAATGAATAAGCTTTACACCGACGGCGCGTTGCTGATGGAATTTCAGCGTACCGTGTCGCGTCTGATCGAAATGCAATCGACCGAATATATGGAAGCCGAGCGTCGTCGCACCGGAAATGCCATGTAGTAACTTATCCGGACAAGAATTAACGCCGGTATTCAGAAAATGCAATTTATAAAAGCGGCATTTAACCTTACTCGAAACTGTAATTTATGAAATTGATATTAAAGATATTCGCAGCCAGCTCGATACTTTTTTCCTGCCAGTTTTCTTCGGCGGAAACCTCACGGATAGACGAGGCAGCCTTGCAAACGTATTCGGTGCAAGAGGTGCTTGAGCAATATCCAGCCGGGTCGATTCAATCGCAAGAAGCAGCAAGTAGCGCTCTTCAAATGGTGGCAGCAGCACGTGCCAATATTGAAGCCCGCTACAAGGTAGATCAACGTATCTGTCATCCTAAATTCTTTACGACGTCATGCTTGAACAAGGCGGCTGAGCGCCACCGTGTGGATTTGTTAGCGGTAAAACCGCTAGAAGTCGAGGCAAATGCTTATATACGTCATGCTCGTGTGCTTGAACGCGATCGTCGCTTGGCAGAAAAAGCGGCCGAGAATGCAGGCAAGCCGATGTTGAATGAAACATCGGGTGAGAATAGAGCAGTAACGGATGCGCAAAATAGCGAAAGCGAAAAAAATAGTGTAGCGAAGGAGTCTGAGCGCAAGGCACGTGCTGATGCTTATGCAAAGAAAAATGCGGAATATGTCGAGAGGCAGCAGAATTTAAAGGCGAATGAGGCCGTTGAAGAGCTAAAACGGGCTGAAAATATTAAAAAATATGAGGAAAAGGTAAAAGCCTCGGAGGCTCGCCAGAAAGAAATACTGCAGAAGAAGGCTGAAAAAGAAGGTATGAAAGCAAATTGATATTGCGTCCACTTGTAAAGTTGACAGGATGAAAGAGTTTGATCAGCTTGAAAAGCCGCATATTTCCGCGCGGGCAAGGCTATTTAAATGTTGGAAATCATTCGTTTTTCATTGCAATATTGCGTAATTATCAAAGTTTAACTTTTTTAGTTTTATCCGGTATATAATCAATCATCGTTGAGATTCGAGCTAGTGGTGCAGTCTGTCTGTCATTCCTGTCTTGGTTGAAACGATCTAACGGGCAACTGCCCAACTTAACTGAAATTAGGAATTGCAATGGCAACTGGTATCGTAAAATGGTTCAATGATTCGAAGGGCTTCGGCTTTATCACCCCTGACGAAGGCGGCGAAGATCTGTTCGCTCACTTCTCGGCTATCCAGTCGAGCGGCTTCAAATCACTGCAAGAGAACCAACGCGTTTCTTTTGAAGTGACTGCTGGCCCTAAAGGCAAGCAAGCTTCGAACATTCAGCCTATCTAAGCTGAATCAAGCGAAATAGAAAATCCTCGGTTCGCCGGGGATTTTTTTTGTCTGAATTTTGGTTGGGTATTCAAAATTTTGAGGTGAAGCTCAAGGCGCAAGTGGCACGCGCATGCACCTCAGGCTTGAGTCAATGCCTTCCGGAGATTGCGCTCTAGCTGCCACTCTCTATATTCGGCACTGCCTTGTGCCTGCTTCTTTAATTCAGATTCATTTTTTTCTGCATGTGATGTGATCAGGCGATTGGCGATGCGAGGATCAGGCATCGTGGTGCCGTAGAACATGACATCGTCACCGCGTTGAATTAACAGCGTAGGAAAATTTTCAACATCAAAATCGCTTACTAAATCTGCGCGATCCTCAATATCAATCCAAACGAAAAGCTTGTCCGGATGTTGCGCTGCCAGTTCGTCAAATCCTGGGCGGTAGCTTGTACATACATCGCACCAGGCCGCACACAGGCAGGCAACAACCCATACGTCATCTTTCATGCGTTGCGCGAGCTGATGCAGGTTTTCCGGTTTTAGGGTGACACTTGGCATGGCGGTATTTTACCGGTTTCTCCCGGGCGAGAGTGAATCACTGCAGGTATAGAATTTTTTGACTATTTCTCTGAACAGTTGCGTACGTTCCAAGCGACTTCCCGCGTACGCGCTGTAAAATACCGCCATGTCTACTATTCTCGCTATAGAAACTTCGTCGGAACTGGCTTCCGCAGCTCTGTTGCATGACGGTGTCATGACGTCAGCAGAGGCGACTGGTGTCGTTACGCATTCCCAAAGCATCTTGCCCATGGTGCAGAAGCTGCTTGCCGATGCGTATATCAAGCTGGCCGATTGCGATGCGATTGCGTTTGGCTCCGGCCCAGGTTCATTTACCGGTGTGCGTACCGCCTGCGGGATCGCACAAGGATTGGCCTACGGTGCGGATCTTCCGGTGTTGCCTACAGTGACATTACTGGCACTGGCGCAGGCTTGTCATGAAAAAAATGGTGCATGCGATGTATTGACCGTGCTGGATGCGCGCATGGGCGAAGTATATTGGGCGCAGTACAAATTTGATGGAGCGTGGCATATCGTTGTACCTCCGACTTTGTCAGCGCCGGGGGATGTGTTGCCAATGGGGGATGTCGTTGCATGTGGTAATGGATTGAATGCTTATGCTGCAGCATTTTCATCAAGATCTTTTTTTAGCACGGCGTTGAAAGATTGGGTGCCGCACGCGATCCACATTGCACATTTGGGTGCGATTGCCTTGGCTCAGGGATTGAGTGTGCCTGTTGCCGCTGCCGAACCTCTGTATTTGCGTAACAAAATTGCGCTGACGACGAACGAACGTCTTGCGAAGGTAGCTAAGGAGGCTGCATGAGTTCTGTGCAAAGTCCGATTCCGCCGTTGCCATCACCGCCACCGCGTACCCTGAAGTTGTATTTTTATCGAATGCAGTCGGCTGATATCAGCGATGTGCTGGCGATTGAAAATGACGTTTATCCGTTCCCGTGGACGCGTGGGAATTTTCTTGATTCCATCAACAGCGGCTATGAAACCTGGATACTTCGCGATGGGGCAGGCATATTGAATGGCTATTTCTTGTTGATGCCATCCGTTGATGATGCACATTTGCTAAACATCACGGTACAACGCGATTTGCAAGGTCAGGGGATAGGACTGTTATTGCTGAACAAGGCGAAGGCCATCATGCTTGAAAGAAAGTTGCCTGCGCTGATACTCGAAGTGCGTCCATCCAATACTCGTGCTGAAAAAATTTATGAACGTTATGGTTTTGCCCGCATCGGTATTCGCAAAGGATATTACCCGGCTCCGAATAATCAAAGGGAAGATGCAATAGTAATGAAGTTGGATTTATGAGTGATCAAAACCGGCGTGTGACATTCTTGACTGAAATGGGCTTGGGGCCGGTATGGTCGCAACGTAGTGCCGCAGCCCTGCTGCAAGCCGACGAAGAGGCGCTGGTCACGCAGCCTGCAACTCCCCCTATCGTACTGGCCGCCGAGGCCCGGATTGCCGAACCAACGTCATCGGCATGGGGGGATGCAGAGCCGGCAAAAATTATCGCACCGGTACAAGCTTTAGTGAAACCCGCGATGCCTGTCAACGATGTTGCGCACATGGAGTGGAACCAGCTGCAATCGATAGTATCGACTTGCACGCAATGCGATTTATGTAAAAGCCGCACTCAAACGGTATTTGGCGTTGGCGATCAAAAAGCCAGATGGTTGTTTGTCGGCGAAGGTCCGGGACGAAACGAGGATTTCCAGGGGGAGCCTTTCGTAGGTCCGGCTGGCAAGCTGCTGGACAATATGTTTGGCGCCATGGGGGTGAGGCGCGGTGAAAACACGTACATTGCCAATGTCGTGAAGTGCAGACCGACGGACTCGAATAAACGCGATCGAGCGCCCACTGGAGATGAGGTAAATGCGTGCCTACCTTATCTTGAGCGGCAAATTGCATTGATCAAGCCGACGGTCATCGTCGCCCTTGGAAAAACAGCGGCGCTGTCTTTGCTGAAGCTGGACCCGGCGACAACATTAAGCAAGTTGCGCGGGACCGTGCATCGCTATGCCGAGCTACCTGTCATCGTCACTTATCACCCGGCGTACTTGCTGCGCAGTCCAGCAGAAAAGAGTAAGACTTGGGCCGACTTGTGTCTGGCCATGCAAACCTATGCCAGCAGTGCAGTCGTTTAAATCTGCGGATAGTTTTCAATTTGAATTCCACCGGCGTTGTGGATATCTGAACGATCCTCACGTACGCGCGTTGGCGTGGTTATTGTTGGCGCCCGATCTGCTCGATACATACGCGCCACAATGGCATGGCAAGATCGCGACGATGCCAGTACAGATGCTGGAAGGTCTGGATGTCTGGTTGCAAAATCTAGATCGCCAGCCGGACGTCCTTCACAGCTATCTGGAGTTGCAACCCTTCGCGAGACTAGGTCGTTATGCCGAGAAGTTGATGGCTTTTTTCCTTGAGGGGCAGGACGTACTCTTTGCGCATGGGGTTCAAGTGCGAGCAGGGAAAAATAGCACGATAGGAGAATTCGATTTTCTGCTATGGATAAATGAAAAGCTAATCCATTGGGAATTCGCCACCAAATTCTATTTGCTCGAGTCCAGCGGTGCGGGCGACGATGCTGACTACTTTGTTGGCCCTAATCTTGCGGACACGCTGGGTGCAAAAATGTACAAGATACTTGACCGGCAATTACTTCTTTCCACACATCCCGCCGCACAAATCCACCTCCCCGAACCTGTTGACTGTGCGCAGGCGCTCGTCAAAGGCTGGCTGTTTTATCCGCACAATGAGCCACAACACTCCCCTTTGTTCGGCACATCAGTTGCGCATTGTCGCGGCTTCTGGTGTACGTTTTCCGAGACCGTGAATTTACGCGCCGAGCGCTACATTATCTTGCCGCGTTTGCAGTGGCTCGCACCAGCCAAATTGCCTGCGCAGCAGGCGATGGATAAGCAAGCATTACAGCGCCACCTGGCTGAATATTTCGTTGACGATACGATGCCCGTGCTGATTGCGTTACTTGAAGTAAATGGTGATGTGGCGACGGAGGTGCGACGCGGATTTATCGTGCCGGATGACTGGCGTACGCGTGCTGGACAAAGAGTGAAGCTGGCACATTCATCGACATAAAGGGCCACGAAGCAAGGCTAGAGACAATCTGGCTCATCAGTTGAAGATTAAATACGAAGATTAATGCTTGTGTTCGCCAATCAAGGATAGCGAATCATGTTCACGCTGATTGGCAGCATGGCGGCGCATGATCAGCAACATGATGCCGGAAACAGATAGTCCAAACAGTACGATGACAATGTTGATGTTCAAGTCGAGTTTGACCATCAGCGCATAGAGTAGCAACATCGTCAGCACCGACAGGTTTTCGTTGAAATTTTGCACGGCGATCGAATGACCTGCACTCATCAACACGTGGCCACGGTGTTGCAACAGAGCGTTCATCGGTACGACGAAATAACCGGACAGGGCACCGACCAATACCAGTAAAGGATAGGCCAGCCAGACCGAGTGCACCATGGTCATGACAATAACGACGATACCCATAATGACACCCAGAGGCATCACGGATAATGATTTCTTCAAGGGGACAAAGCGGGCCGCTGCGACAGCGCCGATGGCAACGCCAACGGCCACAACTCCTTGCAGGATGGCGGCTTTGTCCAGCGGCATGCCCAATGATTGACCCGCCCATTTCAAGACGATGAATTGCAGGGTCGCACCGGCTCCCCAGAACAGAGTCGTGACAGAAAGTGAAATCTGACCGAGCCTGTCTTTCCACAAGGTCGTAAAGCAGTGTGCGAAATCGCCGATCAATTTGATCGGGTTACGTTCCTGATGCGGATAGCGCGCACCGGTATCCGGGATTTTGAGATTGAACAGCGCGGCCAGCAGATAGACAACGGCGATGATGCACAGGGCGGTTTCCGCGGGTGTATCGATGCCGAAATTAAAGAATGGAAAATCGAAAGCAAGCAATTTTGCCGCGATGCCAGGATTGATCAATGCGCCACCCATCACGGTACCGAGAATGATGGACGAAACCGTAAGACCTTCGATCCAACCATTTGCAGCGACCAGTTTTTCCGGCGGTAGCAGTTCAGTCAAAATTCCGTACTTGGCGGGTGAATAAGCTGCCGCGCCAAAGCCGACTACTGCATACGCGATCAGTGGATGCACATCAAAGAACATCATGCCGCAACCGAAGATCTTGATCAGATTGGTCACGAACATGACGCGCCCCTTAGGCAGGGCATCTGCGAAAGCGCCAACAAATGCAGCCAGCAATACATAAGACAGGACGAAGAAAAGCTTCAGCAATGGAGTCATCCAATCGGGTGACTTCATTACTGTCAATAAAGCGATAGCCGCAATGAGGAGGGCGTTGTCGGCGAGCGATGAAAAAAACTGCGCCGCCATGATGGTGTAAAAACCGCGATTCATCCGTATTGATCTATTTGTCTATGTATCTCCGGTCTGCTTTATACCATGAAAATATGGAACTTCGATTGAAATGGCCGTCATTCAGTGGGATGCGTCCGGTAAAATAAGGCACTCTTCTTGAACCTGGCTTGTGATTTAACTTTCTTTACATTTGCGTATGCCTCGACCGCTCGTTGCCACTATTAACATTGCTGCTTTGCGACATAACCTTGGCGTCGCAAAACGTTGCGCGCCGAATTCCAAAGTCTTGGCAGTCGTAAAGGCAAATGCATACGGACATGGTCTTGAGCGAAGCATGCGCGGCTTCGCCGAGGCGGACGGTCTGGGCTTGATCGAAGTAGATAATGCAGCAAGGTTGCGGCAGCTCGGCTGGCAAAAACGCATCGTCTTGCTGGAAGGTTTTTTTGACACGTCTGACCTGGCAGCAATAATTGAGCATAGGCTGGATACGGTTGTGCATTGCATCGAGCAAATCGAGATGCTGGAAAGTACGCAACTGGGCGGTCGACTGAATGTGCATCTGAAAATCAATAGCGGCATGAATCGTTTGGGTTTTCTGCCATCGGCATGCAAGGCCGTTTATCAACGCCTGCACGCCATACCCGCTGTACAGGATATTTCCTTCCTCACGCATTTTGCCAATGCAGAAGATGCAAGCAATCCCAGAGTATCGCTGGCGCAGCAGGTACGGCGCTTTCACACTGCCGTGGAAGGTTTGCCCGGCGAGCGATGCCTGTCAAACTCTGCTGCTGATCTAATTCATCCTGAGTGCGCTGCGGATTGGGTTAGGCCAGGTGTGATGCTGTATGGCGGAACGCCGGCAAACACGACTGCTGAGACATTTGGTTTAAAGCCTGCCATGACCCTGCGCAGCGAAATCATCGGCATCCAGCATATCGTTGCCGGCGATGCTGTTGGTTATGGCAGCAGCTTTGTCGCCGACAAGGCAATGACGATTGGTGTAGTGGCATGCGGTTACGCTGATGGCTATCCGCGTCATGCTCCCACCGGTACGCCGATCGTGGTCGATGGCATTCGGACGCGGATGGTAGGGCGCGTATCGATGGACATGATTACTGTCGATCTGACGCCGATTGCCCATGCTCGTGTCGGCAGCAAAGTCGTGTTGTGGGGAAACGATCTGCCGATTGATGAAGTTGCGAACGCTGCGGGTACTGTCGGTTATGAATTGATGTGTGCGATCGCACCACGTGTACAGATTGCCGAAATCGATGTGCTTGAGAAACCTAACCACTCCATTTGAAATAGACCCTGATGGCAAAAGCCAAAACCAATTACACCTGTAGCGAATGTGGCGGTATTACCAATAAGTGGGGTGGTCAGTGCCCGGCTTGCGGCGCATGGAATACCCTGGTGGAAACTGTCGTGGAAACTGGGTCGAATCGTTTTTCGGTGCAACACCAGGGTTTGACGCAATCCGCGCCTGTATTGAGTCTGGCCGATATCGAGGCGACCGACGTACCGCGCTTTGGTACCGGTATCGAAGAGTTTGATCGTGTGCTTGGTGGTGGTCTGGTTGCGGGCGGAGTGGTGTTGATCGGTGGTGACCCGGGTATCGGCAAATCGACCCTGTTGCTGCAAGCGCTCGCGAATCTATCGAAGATCAAAAAAGTCTTGTACGTCAGCGGTGAAGAGTCGGGTGCACAGATTGCACTGCGCGCCAAGCGTCTTGCGGTTGATGCAAAAGATTTGAAGCTGCAAGCTGAAATTCAGCTGGAAAAAATTCTTAATACCTTGGCCGAACACAAGCCGGATGTTGCGGTTATCGATTCAATACAGACGGTGTATTCGGACGCGCTCAGTTCGGCCCCGGGTTCAGTTGCGCAAGTGCGCGAGTGCGCAGCGCAACTAACGCGGGTCGCCAAGCAGACCGGTATTACCATCATCATGGTCGGTCACGTCACCAAGGAAGGTGCATTGGCCGGGCCGCGCGTGCTGGAACATATCGTCGATACGGTTTTGTATTTCGAAGGGGATACACATTCCAGTTTTCGCTTGGTCCGCGCGATTAAAAATCGCTTTGGCGCAGTCAACGAATTGGGCGTATTCGCGATGACGGAAAAAGGATTGAAAGGTGTGTCCAATCCTTCCGCCTTATTCTTGTCCCAGCATGATAATCCTGTCCCCGGCGCTTGCGTGATGGTGACGCAAGAAGGAACGAGGCCATTGCTGGTAGAAATTCAGGCCCTGGTGGATACCTCGCATTTGCCGAATGCGCGCCGATTATCAGTCGGGCTTGAGCAAAATCGGTTGGCGATGCTGTTGGCGGTCATGCACCGGCATGCCGGCGTCGCCGCCTTCGATCAGGATGTTTTCATCAATGCGGTTGGTGGTGTCAAAATTACTGAACCTGCGGCCGATCTTGCGGTATTGCTGGCGATTCATTCTTCGATGCGCAGTAAACCTTTGCCACGCGGTTTGGTCGTGTTTGGTGAAGTAGGACTGGCTGGTGAAATTCGTCCGGCACCGCGTGGTCAGGAACGTTTGCGCGAAGCGGCCAAGCTGGGATTTTCGCTAGCCTTGATTCCCAAGTCGAATGCACCCAAACAAAAGATAGAAGGCTTAACCATCATCGCGGTCGAACGGATTGATGAAGCATTGAATCGTGTGCGGGAATATGAATGAAAGCAAAAGGCCGGTTTGGCCAAGTTGCTTATTCAGACTGACATGAGGTTTTCATTCAAAAGCTTTGCCGCTTTGATACCGCTGCGTATGGCGGATTCCAGCGTGGCCGGATAGTCGCTGGCCAGATAGTCGCCCGCTAAAACAAGACCCGGCAGCCCGGTATGTTCTTGCGGACGTTGCAAGGCGGGAGTGCAGGAAAACGTCGCCCGTTTTTCGGTAATAACCCGCCTCCATTCCGGCGTCGCCAAATGTGGCATTTGCAGAGCGTCGGCAAGTTGTTTTGCAATTGCTGCTGACAACGCCTCATGTCCCAACGCAATCGCTTCTGTTGATGCGCTAACCACTACCGCAAACAAACCGCTTTGCGTGGCGTCCAGTTGACCTCTATCAAATACAAATTGTCCCCAGCATTGTGCTTCGGGATCATCATTTAACGCATAAAACGGAATATCAAGCTTTGTGGCGGATGGATATTGCAAATAGCAAGTGGTGATTGGTTCGTATTCAAAAGCAGGGATATCTGCCGCCATGGCTGGATCGGTCAGCAAAGAGCCAGCCTGGCTTGCCGAGGTGGCGACGACAATCGCGTCGTACATCTCGCTTTCTGCTTTATCTTGCGTGAGGCGCCAGCCATCGCCGCTCCTGACAATTGTTTTAATCGTCGTGCCGAGTTTGATTGCGCCACCATATTGCTGAATCAACGCGGCGGCTTGTTGCGGAAACAAGCTGCTCAAATCCACACGAGGAATCAACATGTCGGATGCGGCCCGTCGCGCGCCTAGGCTATCGCGCAGCACATTCAGAAAAATTTGTGCGGAAGCGCGTTCTGGTGGCGTGTTGAGTGCAGCAATGCATAACGGTCGCCACATCAACTTGATCAGACGTTCGGTTTGGTCAAAGCGTTGCAATAATTCGCTGACGCTGCAGTCGGTATTCAAACGCCAATCCATCCAGCGAGCGGCTGAAGAGAAGCGAGCGAGAGCCATTTTGTCAGCGCCAACAAGGCCTTTGCTGCGCAACAAGGCGGCGATCAAATGGAAAGGAGCGGGAAGTCGTGGTGCCACAAAATCCATTCCGTCGGAATTTCCTGGATAGCGCATTTGCAAAGGCAGGCGCAGCAAGGCTTTGTCAGCATCGACACCCACGCGTTGCAACATGCGCAAGGTTTCTGAATATGCACCCAGCAGAATATGCTGTCCGTTATCCAGCAGTTGGCCGTTGATATCGACCGCGCGTGCGCGACCGCCTAATGTCCGCGACGATTCATACAGTGTGATGTTATGGCCGGCTGTCGCCAGTTCGACCGCCGCTGCGCATCCTGCCCAACCGGCACCGATGACAGCGATGGATTTGCTCATGATTTGTTCATATCAAGCAGGGCGCGCTATACATAAGCCGCATCAACCGCGGACATAGGTGATCCATGCGAGCCAGAGCTTGCGTATCGGTGTGAGCGAAATACGCTGGTTCAAAACGTGGAAGCCGTCACGTTCCACTTCATTCAGAACAGCGCGGTAAATCGCCGCCATGATCAATCCTGGACGTTGTGCCCGACGGTCTTCTTTCGGCAACAAGGCGAATGCCTCGTCATAATATTTTTGTGCACGCGCTGCCTGGAACTGCATCAGCTTTTCAAAATTTTCACTGTGGCGCGCGTTCAAAATATCGGCAGCGGTGACGTTGAATTGCTGCAGCTCGTTGACCGGCAGGTAGATACGGCCTTTGCGGGCGTCTTCACCGACGTCGCGAATGATATTGGTGAGTTGAAATGCGAGTCCCAGTTTTTCCGCATATTCCAGCGTTTGCGGATGAGTGACGCCGAAAATCTTGGCGGACAAAATGCCGACAACGCTGGCGACGTGCCAGCAGTATTTCTGCAGACCGGGGAAATCGAGATAGCGCGTTTGATCAAGATCCATTTCCATGCCATCGATGATCGCCAGCAAATGTTGTGTATCCAGTGAAAAGGTCGCCAGATGAGGTTGCAGCGCTTTCGCAACCGGATGCGTTGGCGTGCCTGATGTCATCGCGGCCACCTCGGAACGCCACCAGCTCAACTTGGTGCGCGCAATTCCGACATCGGTACATTCATCAACGGTGTCATCGACCTCGCGGCAGAATGCATACAGCGCAGTAATGGCGAGTCGGCGATCCGCCTTCAGAAAAAGGAAGCTGTAGTAAAAGCTGGAACCGCTCTGAGCGGCTTTTTGTTGGCAGTAATCGTCGGGTGACATAAAAGTAGGGCAAGTAGAGCAGGTAGAGCGCTTGGCGCTGATGAAGCCGCTATGCTAGCCGACTAAGGCAATCGGGACAAATAATGTCGCTGTCTTGTGTCTGATTCTTTTGATGGGAATACAACGCTGCGTACAAAATGGTTGTACTAATTGTTTTATCTTGACGGCCCTGCCGTTGAATTCACTTTCATTGTGATCGCGCGCCAAACCAGTAGCAGCCAATCGCTTTTACCTAGTTTGGGACGCTGTTGAAAGACGTCGTAATCGACGGCCTCTATACCCTCGAGAATCCGCAGGCCACCTTGGACGACCAGGCGCAATTCCCAGCCGATACGGCCCGGCAAGCGTAATGCCAAGGGTGCGCCTGAAAGCAGCATGCTGCGGGCGCGGGCCACTTCAAATTGCATCAGCTTGCACCAAGCATCGTCAGGCCGCTGGCTTGTGATGTGGTCTTCATTCACCAAAAATTTCTGCATGTCATCCAGTGGTATGTAAATACGCGCTTTTTGTATGTCGACAGCAACGTCTTGCCAGAAATTGATTAACTGTAGCGCCGAGCAGATGGCATCGGAATCGCGCAGGTTTTTTTCAGTCGCGGCACCGTAAAGATGAAGCATGAGGGTGCCGACCGGATTGGCTGAGCGACGGCAGTAATCGAGTAGCACTGAAAAATCGGCATAACGTGTCGTGACCACATCCTGTTTGAAGGCTGATAGCAAGTCGCGAAAGGGTTGCAAGGGTAATCGATATTCAGTAATCACCTTTTCCAAGTCGCGAAATAAGGCGTCGCTGGGTATAACTGCCGCCGCGATCTGGTCCAGACCATTCTCATATGCAGCAAGCGCTGCAAGGCGTTCATCCGCGTCTGCATCGCCTTCATCTGCAAGGTCGTCGGCGCTACGGGCAAAGGCATAAATGATTTCGACCGCAGGACGTAATCGTGCAGGCAGCAAAATTGAGGCGACAGGAAAATTTTCGTAGTGATCGACAGCCATGGATGGAGTAATTCAATGCGCGTAGAGATGATCTGCTCGTAAATCCATGCCAACGAAGCAGGAGGCCAGCCCGCATAGTAAATGAAAATGCGTGTCTTACAGGCAAATATGCGTTGCAACAATTCTCATGTATTTTGTTGGCGATAGACATCTGGAATTGCCTTTAAACAAGGGCAGAACGCCTTTCGGGTATGGGCTAATCAAGACAATGACGTAGGCAAACTGTCAAAATCTGCGCAGGTGCTGCAAAATCCAGTAAAATCCCGGGTTGAAGTTGAACGGCCGATACAAAAGGCAGTGCAGGGCGACCCACAGTTTCACTTCCAGGTCGCCCTTTGCTTTTGTATTTGCGCACTTAGTGCACATTCCCGCGAGGATGGCGAAATTGGTAGACGCACCAGGTTTAGGTCCTGACGCCAGCAATGGTGTGGGGGTTCGAGTCCCCCTCCTCGCACCACAGAATTCTTATTTATTTGGACGATTCACATGGCAACTGCAGTCGAAACTCTGGACAAACTTGAACGCCGTATCACGATCACCGTGCCAATGGCTGATGTACAAGCGGAAGTTGAAAAACGTCTGAAGGTCCGTGCTCGCACGGTCAAGGCGCCAGGCTTCCGTGCCGGTAAAGTACCGATGAAAATGGTCGCGCAACAATATGGCTACCAAATCGAAAACGAAGTGCTGAACGACAAAGTCGGCCAGGCATTCGGCGAAGCAACCAGCGAAAACAAGCTGCGGGTCGCTGGTTATCCAAAAATTGAAGCCAAGAACGACGACGTCGCTGAAGGCACATTGGCTTTCAACGCAACATTCGAAGTTTACCCAGAAATCAAGGTAGGCGATCTGGCTACAGCAGAAATCGAAAAGACAACTGTTGAAGTCAGCGACGCTGAAATCGATAAAACCATCGATATCCTGCGCAAGCAACGTGTGCATTACCACGTCAAAGGCGAGCAAAGCGCACACGGCGACGGCGGTTCGGATTTGACCGCTAAAAACGGCGATCGCGTAACCATCGATTTCGTTGGCACTATCGACGGCGTTGAATTTCAAGGCGGCAAAGCAGAAGGCTACGCATTTGTTTTGGGCGAAGGCCGCATGCTGGCTGAATTCGAAGCCGGCACCATCGGCTTGAAAGTCGGCGAGTCCAAAACTTTCCCATTGTCGTTCCCAGCCGATTACCACGGTGCAGATGTAGCCGGCAAAACCGCCGAGTTCACGATCACCCTGAAGCAAATCGAATGGGCGCACATGCCAGAAGTCGATGCAGAATTTGCAAAATCGCTGGGTATCGAAGACGGCGATCTGACCAAAATGCGTGCAGACGTCAAACAAAATCTGGAACGTGAAGTCAGCAATCGCGTAAAAGCGCGTACCAAAGACAGCGTCATGGATGCATTGATCAAGATCAGCGAATTCGATGTGCCTAAAGTGCTGATCGATCAAGAAACCCAGCGTTTGATGGAATCGACGCGTCAAGACATGACACAGCGCGGCATGAAAGTCAGCGACTTGCCTTTCCCTGCTGAATTGTTCACCGAGCAAGCAGAGCGTCGCGTACGTTTGGGCTTGATCCTGGCCGAAGTCGTTAAAGCGAACGACCTGCAAGCAAAACCAGAACAAGTCAAAGCGCAAGTTGAAGAGTTCGCACAGAGCTACGAAGACCCAACTCAGGTTCTGAAGTATTATTTCAGCGACCGTAATCGTTTGGGCGAAGTAGAAGCTCTTGTATTGGAAGAAAACGTCGTCAATTACGTGTTGGGTAAATCCAAAGTAACCGACAAGTCGGTTGCGTTCGATGAATTGATGGGCAATAACGCACAAGGCTAATCGCTTTGTGCGCTCCATAAGGAAAGCACATGACTACTAGCATGACTCGTACTTCCGCTCTCGATACTGACATGCTCGGTATGGTCCCGATGGTGATCGAGCAGAGCGGTCGCGGCGAACGCGCGTACGATATTTATTCGCGTTTGTTGAAAGAGCGCATTATCTTTTTGGTCGGACCGGTCAATGACCATTCGGCCAATCTGATTGTTGCGCAGTTGCTGTTCCTTGAAAGCGAAAATCCGGACAAGGATATTTCCTTGTATATCAATTCGCCAGGCGGTTCTGTTTCGGCAGGCATGGCGATTTTTGATACGATGCAATTCATTAAACCGAATGTCTCGACGCTGTGTACCGGTCTGGCTGCATCGATGGGTGCTTTCCTGTTGGCTGCTGGTGAAAAAGGCAAACGTTTCTCTTTGCCTAATTCACGCATCATGATTCATCAGCCATTGGGCGGCGCACAAGGCCAGGCTTCGGATATCGAAATCCAAGCGCGCGAAATTCTTTATCTGCGTGAACGTCTGAATGCGATTCTTGCTGAAAGAACCGGCAAGTCAATTGATGAGATCAGCAAAGATACTGATCGGGACAACTTCATGTCAGCCGCGGCTGCTGTCGAATACGGCATGATTGATAGTGTTTTAGCAACGCGATCCTGATAGGATTGTAATTGTTGTACAAAGTGACGCCCGGGCGCTTCAACGTTCGGGCGTTTTACATTGTGATCTTGGTTAATGTTGATTTCGTGCACGACGTGACGAATCTGTAATTCACAGGTAATATCAACCCGCAATCAAGATCAATCTGTATCAACCAAAGATAACGCGCACCATGTCAGAAAAAAAATCCTCAAGCGGCGAAAAATTGCTCTATTGCTCGTTTTGCGGCAAGAGCCAACACGAGGTTAAAAAGCTCATCGCGGGACCATCCGTGTTCATTTGCGATGAGTGCATCGACTTGTGCAACGACATTATTCGCGATGAAGCCTCCAGCGTGGAAACGCTGGCTGGTGGCCCGCGCACCGACCTGCCAACACCGCAGGAATTGTGCGAGTTGCTTGATCAATATGTGATCGGCCAAAATTCAGCCAAACGCATTTTGTCGGTAGCGGTTTATAACCACTACAAACGCCTGAAACATCTGGGTAAAAAAGACGACGTTGAATTGGCAAAGAGTAATATTTTGCTGGTCGGTCCAACCGGCTCCGGTAAAACATTGCTGGCACAAACACTTGCCCGTACGCTGGACGTGCCTTTCGTTATCGCCGACGCTACCACGCTGACGGAAGCGGGTTATGTTGGTGAAGACGTAGAAAACATCATTCAAAAGTTGCTGCAAAACTGTAACTACGAAGTCGAGCGCGCGCAAAAAGGGATTGTCTATATCGATGAAATCGACAAGATTTCACGCAAGTCAGACAACCCTTCGATTACCCGCGACGTCTCCGGTGAAGGCGTACAACAAGCTTTGCTGAAACTGATCGAGGGCACGATGGCTTCAGTACCGCCACAAGGCGGTCGCAAGCATCCTAACCAGGATTTCGTGCAGATTGATACCACCAATATCATGTTCATTTGCGGCGGTGCGTTCGACGGTTTGGCCAGGATCATTTCCGAGCGTTCAGAGAAGAGCGGTATCGGCTTCTCAGCTACCGTGAAGAGCCGTGAAGAGCGTACGGCAAGTCAAGTTATGCTGGATACCGAGCCAGAAGATTTGATCAAATTTGGTCTGATTCCTGAATTGGTAGGCCGCTTGCCAGTCGTCGCCACCTTGCGTGAACTGGATGAAGAAGCACTGATTCAGATCTTGCTCGAGCCGAAAAATGCGTTGATCAAGCAATACTCCAAATTGTTGCAAATGGAAGGCGCTGAACTGGAAATCCGTCCTGCTGCCTTGCAAGCAATCGCGAAGAAAGCAATTGCGCGCAAGACCGGAGCACGTGGTTTGCGGTCGATTCTGGAACACGCATTGCTCGACGTTATGTATGAATTGCCAAACGAGCAAAATGTTTCGAAGGTCGTCATCGACGAAGGCACGATTACCAACGGTGCAAAACCATTGCTGATCTATCACGAGCAACCTAAGGTTTCTGGCGCAAAATAGTAAATATCTGCAAAAACAGCAGGAAATATCAAAAAACAGGCTCTTTTGAGCCTGTTTTTAATTTAAAACGCAGTACAATAAAGTCAGCAGAGATCATTCAGGCTTACATCGTAAAGCCACTTCGAAGACAACTTCGCGGGTGGCTTTTTTTGTTTTTCGGGCTGATTTTTGTTGCTGTCCGGGCTTGTGTTTTGGCCGTTAGCGCCAACATCATTAACATGTTTATCGATAAGGCTCGCCATGACGACTACTATTTCCACTGAACAAACCCAACTACCTCTATTGCCGTTGCGCGATGTCGTTGTCTTCCCGCACATGGTGATCCCTCTGTTCGTCGGTCGTCCGAAGTCCATCAAGGCACTCGAAGCTGCGATGGAGCAAGGCAAGAGCATCATGCTTGCGGCGCAAAAAGCCGCTGCCAAGGACGAACCTTCCGCCGATGACATATATGAAATCGGTTGCGTCGCCAATATTTTGCAAATGCTGAAGCTGCCGGATGGAACCGTCAAGGTACTCGTCGAAGGTGCACAGCGCGCGCGCATTCATCACATCAGCGAACTCGACACACACTTTGTGGCCGATTTGACGCCGATCGAATCTGAAGTGGGCGAAGAATCTGAAGTCGAAGCGATGCGGCGCGCGATCGTTCAGCAGTTCGACCAGTACGTCAAACTGAACAAAAAAATTCCACCAGAAATTCTGACCTCGTTGGCAGGAATCGATGATGCTGGTCGTCTGGCTGACACCATTGCTGCGCACCTGCCGCTGAAGCTGGAACAGAAGCAAGTCATTCTGGAAATTTTCAACGTCTCCAAGCGTTACGAACATCTGTTGGGTCAACTGGAAGGCGAGCTCGATATTTTGCAAGTCGAGAAGCGTATCCGTGGCCGCGTCAAACGTCAGATGGAAAAATCGCAGCGCGAATATTATTTGAACGAGCAAGTCAAAGCGATTCAAAAAGAATTAGGTGAGGGCGAAGAGGGCGCTGATTTCGAAGAACTCGAGAAAAAAGTGCTGCTAGCCAAGATGCCGAAAGAGGCACTTGCCAAAGCTCAAAATGAGTTGAAAAAACTGAAGCTGATGTCGCCTATGTCAGCTGAAGCAACAGTTGTACGTAACTATATTGATACCCTAGTCGGTTTGCCTTGGAAGAAAAAATCCAAAGTGAACAACGATCTGAGCAATGCCGAAAAAGTATTGGAAGATGATCACTATGGTCTCGACAAGGTAAAAGAACGCATACTGGAATACCTCGCCGTACAACAACGTGTCGACAAACTGAAGGCTCCGATTTTGTGCTTCGTCGGTCCTCCAGGCGTGGGTAAAACTTCGCTCGGTCAATCGATTGCGCGCGCGACGAACCGCAAGTTCATTCGTATGGCTTTAGGTGGCGTGCGTGATGAAGCAGAGATTCGCGGTCATCGTCGTACCTATATCGGTTCGATGCCGGGCAAGATTTTGCAAAGCATGGCCAAGGCTGGCGTGCGCAATCCATTGTTCTTGCTCGATGAAATTGACAAGATGGGCGCTGACTTCCGTGGCGATCCGTCATCAGCTTTGCTTGAGGTGCTTGATCCAGAACAGAACCACACGTTCTCTGATCACTACATCGAAGTTGATTTCGATTTGTCGGATGTCATGTTTGTTGCGACTTCAAACTCGTACAACATTCCACCTGCATTGCTGGATCGTATGGAAGTGATTCGTCTGTCGGGTTATACCGAAGATGAAAAAACTAGCATTGCACAACGCTATTTGTTGCCTAAGCAGATCAAGAACAATGGTCTGAAAGAAGGTGAAATCAGCGTGGCGGAATCAGCGATACGCGACATCATTCGTTACTACACACGTGAAGCTGGCGTGCGTTCGCTGGAACGTGAAATTTCGAAAATCTGCCGCAAGGTCGTAAAAATGCTTCTACTTAAAAAGCAGGAGAAAAAAATTGCGGTCACTTCGAAAAATATCGACAAGTTCCTCGGTGTGCGTCAATTCGATTTCGGCGTAGCTGAAAAAGAAAATCAAATCGGCCAAGTCGTTGGTTTGGCATGGACTGAAGTTGGCGGTGATTTGCTGACTATCGAAGCTATGAGCATGCCAGGCAAGGGCGGCATTATCCGTACCGGGACTTTGGGTGATGTGATGAAGGAATCAATCGAAGCGGCCCGCACGGTTGTGCGCAGTCGTGCGAAAAAACTCGGTATCAAAGCTGACATTTTCGAAAAGAGCGATATCCACATTCACGTCCCTGAAGGTGCGACGCCGAAAGACGGACCGTCGGCCGGTGTTGCGATGACGCTTGCGATGGTATCGGTCTTTACCGGCATTCCAGTACGTGCAGACGTAGCCAT
This sequence comes from Herminiimonas aquatilis, assembly GCF_042665175.1. Lineage (NCBI taxonomy): Bacteria > Pseudomonadati > Pseudomonadota > Betaproteobacteria > Burkholderiales > Oxalobacteraceae > Herminiimonas > Herminiimonas aquatilis. The sequence goes on along the minus strand of NZ_JBHTCC010000001.1, from coordinate 14,486 downwards.
GACGGGTGAAATTACTTTGCGTGGTGAAGTCTTGCCCATTGGTGGCTTGAAGGAAAAACTGCTGGCAGCGCATCGTGGCGGTATCAAGACTGTTTTGATTCCAGAGCAAAATGTGAAGGATCTGGCAGAGATTCCCGACAATGTAAAAAACAAGTTGGAGATCGTGCCGGTACGCTGGATTGATAAAGTGCTTGAGATTGCATTAGAGCGCGCACCAGTTGCCTTGACAGACGAGGAGGCTGCTGTGGTGGAAGCTGCTGTTGCCAAACCATCCGAACCGACGGATTCCGGTGTCGTGAAACACTAAGTTGTCTCTTGCTAAGAAAGCGCTCTGCGGAGCGCTTTTTTTTCGTTTAAAAAAGGAATGCTGCACAAGCACATGGAAAATCGAACATGAACGCCTTGTTTTCATAGGGGAAAACGCCGCAAAGCGCTTGACACAAGGCTTTGCGGCTTGTTTAATACCTGCTGCAGATTTTTCTGCGACCGCATCCTCGTCTTGCTGATCCCGGCGAGCATGATGATGCGGCTTTCAACCTTTGTGAGGGGACGTTAGTGAATAAGACAGAATTGATTGACCACATTGCTGGTTCCGCCGACATTTCCAAAGCTGCTGCAACGCGCGCGCTTGATGCTGTTATCGTTGCAGTCAAAACAACTTTGAAAAAAAGTGGCACAGTAACCTTGGTTGGTTTCGGTACATTCTCTGTAGGCAAGCGTGCAGCACGCACAGGTAGAAATCCACGCACAGGCGAAGCGATTAAAATCAAAGCAGCCAAAGTGCCTAAATTCAAACCAGGCAAGGCTCTGAAAGACGCCGTTAATTAATCATTGCTGAACACAATTTGCTGGTGCAAATTGCTTCAACATGCTGTAAAATAATTTCTTTGCGGCGTGGTGACAACGCTGTATGTTTGGCTGAATTAAGCAAGTGCGGGAAATATACGCAGTCGGGTGCTTAGCTCAGTTGGTAGAGCGGCGCCCTTACAAGGCGTAGGTCGGCGGTTCGACCCCGTCAGCACCCACCATCAGTCAAACTCGCAAATAATCATCAAGTAGTTTAGGAGTGGTAGTTCAGCTGGTTAGAATACCGGCCTGTCACGCCGGGGGTCGCGGGTTCGAGTCCCGTCCACTCCGCCAAAAAAGCAAAAAAGGCGAACGAGAGTTCGCCTTTTTTCATATGCGACGTAATAATCTGTTTGTGATTGGTTAGCCATGTTCGAATTTATCCGCACCCATCGACGCCTCATGCAGTTTGTACTGCTGTTGATTATTCTGCCTTCGTTCGCTTTCGTCGGACTGGAAAGCTATACCAGCATGGGCGACGCTTCAAATACAGTGGCGAAGGTCGGTGATCAAACTATTACGCAACCTGAATGGGATGCGGCGCAACGCGAACAGATGGAACGTTTTCGTCAAATGTTCGGCGAACAGTTCGACGCAAAGATGTTTGATACGCCAGAAGCCAAACAGGAAATTTTGAATAACCTGATTGCTCAACGCGTGCTCGCAGTTGAAGCCAAACAAAACAAACTCTTTGTGTCGGATCAATCCCTGCAGCAAACCATTATCAATATGGGTGGCTTGACGACTGCCGATGGCAAGTTCGACGTCGAGCGCTACAAATCCATTCTTGCTGCGCAAGGCATGACGCCAACTACCTATGAAGCACGTCTGCGCCAGGATCTGACGTCGCAGCAAGTCAATGCGGCAATTCAAAGTACTGCGTTTGCGCCAGACTCATTGGCTAAGCGCTTGTCGGAGTTGGGCGAGCAAGAGCGCGAAGTGCAGCAATTGGCGTTCCGCGCATCGGATTATGTAGCGCAGGTCAAGGTAAGTGACGACATGCTTAAGTCGTACTACGAAAGGAGTAATCAGTTTGATTTGCCGGAGCAGGTTAAAGCGGAATATGTAGTGTTGACTGCAGATGCTCTGGCGGCGCAAATCAATGTCAGCGATGCTGACATCAAATCGTATTACGAACAAAACACAAAACAGTACGGCACCGAAGAACAGCGTCGTGCCAGTCATATTCTGATCGGCGTCAATAAAGATGCATCCGATGCAGATAAAGCTGCGGCCAAGGCCAAGGCAGAAAAATTGCTGGCTTCGCTGCGCAAGAATCCGCAGGAATTTGCCAAATTGGCCAAGGAAAATTCGGTTGATACAGGCTCCGCAGAACGCGGTGGCGATCTTGGATTTTTCGGCAAGGGTTCCATGGTCAAGCCATTTGAAGATGCTGCCTTCAAGTTGAAGCAGGATGAAGTGAGCGATCTGGTGCAATCGGATTATGGTTTCCATATCATCAAAGTCACCGCTATCAAACCTGCTGCGGTCAAGCCGCTGGAACAAGTAAAAAGTGAAATTGCCAACGACATCAGAAAGCAATTGGTCGGCAAAAAATATGCGGAAACAGCAGATGTGTTTAACAACACGGTCTACGAGCAGGCAGATAGTTTGAAAGCGGTTGCAGACAAACTGAAGTTGAAAATTGAAACGACCGGTACGCTGACTCGTCAGGTGAATCCTGCTGTGGCACCTACCGCCCCTTACAATAATCAAAAATTCCTGACGGCTTTGTTCTCGGATGAATCACTGAAAAACAAACGCAATACAGAGGCGGTCGAAGTTGCACCGAACACGCTGATCGCAGGTCGTGTCGTTGAATACAAGCCAGCGACCAAGCGTCCTTTTGATGAAGTTAAGGCATTGGTGCAAGAACGCGTGATTCAGACTGAAGCGCACGCATTGGCGAAAAAGGCTGGCGAAGCGAAATTGGCTGCCTTGAAAGAGAAGGATGATGCGACTGGTTTCTCCGCAACGCAAACCGTTTCGCGAGCAAAAAGCCAGGGCCTGAATCCTGCAGTATTTTTGGCCGTGATGAAGGCAGACACCAGCAAGTTGCCGTCTTATGCCGGTTTGGAAGCGCCGCAAGGTTATGCCGTGCTGAGAGTGGTTCGGGTTGTGCAGCCGACTAATGTTGATAGTGCCAAGCGCCAGGCCGAGCACCAACAGATTGCCGCAGCATTGGCTCAGCAGGAAACACATGCCTATATTGAGGCCTTGAAGAAAAAGGCCAAAGTGAAGATTGTGAAGCCGCTCGCTGCCAAATCCGAGACTACTGAATAATTCGGAAGATGTTTGAGAATATGAAAAGCCGCTAATCACTAGCGGCTTTTTTTATTTTAAAGTGATAATCAGTGGCTTCAGTTGCGGCCAGATATTGTTGAGTATTCTGGGATGTGCCGCAGCACTGGGATGAATACGATCTGCTTGAAACAGCTCGGGTTTTTCAGCCACGCCTTGCAGCATGAAGGGGACGAGCGCAATCTTGTTTTCCTTGGCCAGCGTGGGGAAGAGGGCGGCAAATTGTTTGGTGTAATCGCCACCGTAATTAGGCGGTATCTGCATGCCCACCAATAACACTTTTGCTTTCACATCCTTCGCACTTCGGATCATGCTGCGCAAATTCTGCTGCGTGGCGGTGAGTGACAAACCGCGTAGCGCATCATTGGCACCGAGTTCGATGATCACAACGGCTGGTTGATGCTTTGCGAGCAAGGCCGGTAGTCTTGCTTTTCCGCCGCTGGTAGTTTCACCGCTGATGCTGGCATTGACGATTGGTGCAGCAATCTTTTCGGTCTCCATTTTTTTCTGCAACAGAGTGACCCAACCTTCACCGCGGACCAGCCCGTATTCTGCTGACAGACTGTCGCCGAGCACGAGTATGGTTTTTGATGCAGAATAAGCACTCGTTCCAAACGACATCAAGGCAGCCAACATCAGCGCGTGCAATGTCGTCCTTAATCCTTTTCCCATCTGATACGAAAACCTGAAATCTATCCGCATGCCTGAATCCTCTACTGTTTATCCTGCAATCGAAGCAATCAATCTGACTAAACGTGTGGCCGATGCAACGGGGGAGCTGACCATCCTGCAAGCGGTTGATTTTACCGTGCAAGCGGGAGATACGCTGGCCATCGTCGGCGCATCGGGCTCTGGCAAGTCAACCCTGCTCGGTTTGCTGGCGGGATTGGACACCCCATCCGATGGAACGGTCAAACTGGACAACGTGGATATCTTCGCGCTCGATGAAGATGGCCGCGCCCGTTTGCGTAAGGAAAAACTCGGTTTTGTTTTCCAGTCGTTTCAATTGCTGGGACATTTGAATGCAGTGGAAAACGTCATGTTGCCGCTTGAATTACGTAATGATGGCAAGGCGCGAGAGAAAGCTGAAGCCATGCTGGCACGCGTGGGCCTCTCCAGTCGTTTGAAGCATTACCCGAAATACCTTTCGGGCGGCGAGCAGCAGCGGGTTGCATTGGCGCGCGCCTTTGTCAGTGAGCCACCATTGCTGTTTGCGGATGAACCTACCGGCAGTCTGGACGCTGCGACTGGCGAGTCGGTAATCAAATTGATGTTCGAATTGAACCAGGAGCGCAAGTCGACTTTGGTGTTGGTGACGCATGATCCATCGATTGCCGCCTTGTGCAAACGCACCATCACGATCGCTGCGGGTCGTCTTGTATAGAAGGTGATTGTTGTCGCACTGATTGTTGCCGCAGCTACCGCGGCGAGTGCTGTCTTGATACGAGCTGATTCAGTACCGCACGTATTTCAGGAATCAACTCGCTTGCGGTGACGCCGATTGGCCCGATGCCGCTTGCCACCAGATTGTCCGCCGCCTTGCCGTGCAACCAGACGGCGGCCAGCGCAGCTTCCCACACCGGCCATTTCTGTGCCAGCAGGGCTCCGCACAAGCCCGACAACACATCACCCGCACCGGCAGTCGCCAGTGCCGGGTTACCTGTTGTGTTGATCACGACTGCACCATCCGGTGCCGCGATGACTGAGCCGGAACCTTTCAGTATCGTCACTGCATTGAATTTTTTTGCAATAGTGCGCGCTGCCGCCAAACGATCTGCCTGTATGAGCGAGTTTGAAATTCCGAGCAGGCGCGCGGCTTCCAAAGGGTGCGGCGTCAAGAGCGAGAGGGCTTTGCGCGACAATAATTTTTGTTGCAGGCCGCTTTCCACTGCAATGAGATTCAAGGCATCGGCATCCAATACCAGCGGCACATTTGCGGCTAGCGCCTGGAGCAAAAAATCGTGGGCATCCCGCGACGTTCCCAGCCCTGGCCCTGCCACAATCGTCGCGCTGTTGAAGTCGAAGTCGGCGGCCCGTCGACACATGAGTTCGGGTTGTGCATTGTCGTAGTTTAATGCTTCGTCAATGCCGGCAATGAATACGCGGCCTGCACCAGATTTTGCAGCCGTTCGCGCAGCCAGTACTGCGGCGCCGACCATCCCGTGCGCGCCGCCAAGCACGCTGACATCGCCGTAACTGCCCTTGTGTGAATTTTGCCGCCTGTGTTGCAGCGTGTTTGCAAACAATTCAACATGATTCAACTGTGATGACGATGGCGGATATAAAGCCGCCTCCAGCCCCAAATCGCTGACCTGTACCTGGCCTGCGTAATCGCGGCCATCACAGGTATGTAATCCGGCTTTATTGCCGATGAAGGTGATCGTATGCGTCGCCCGGATTGCAGCGGCTCTGCCATCTCCTGGAATGAAGGCGTTGGCGTCGACAATCATGCCGGTATCTGCGTCCAGCCCGCTGGGAACATCAAGTGCGAGTACAGGGCAGTGGAGGTTGTTGATATATTCGATGAGTCTGGCAATGTCGCCAGTAATCGGACGCGTTAACCCAATGCCGAACAAGCCATCTAGGACCAGTGCCCAATCGTTATGCGTAGGAAGAATGTCGTGGATCACATGAGCAGGACTGTCCTGTGCGCGCAACAAGGCCTGTTGCGCATCCGCCGGCAGGCGAGCCGGATCACAAGAAAAATGAATCGCGACATCCCAGCCGGAGTTCGCCAACTGACTTGCTGCCTCTAGCGCATCGCCGCCATTGTTGCCGGGGCCGACCAGGACCAGTATCGTCGCACCGCCATCATGATCTGCCAGCAATTGCCGCGCATAGTCGGCAGCGGCCGTCCCTGCACGCTGCATCAGCGTATAAGACGGGCATGTTGCGAACGCCGCGTGTTCGATTTGGCGGATTTCTGCAACGGTATAAAGGGTGAGGTTGCTGGGCATCGGATGGTGCAATCTGAAAAAATGTGAAAGCAGGCTGCAATGACAAATTATCTTGATTCTAGTCCAATCCGCTTTCACTTCGATCCGTTGTACTGCAAACAGCACGCGGATTTAGAATAAGTAGCGTTGATTGGCTGCAATCAGCCAAAGCGCATCGGCGTCAAACCATCCAGGTCGATATCCGGCGTGTGATCAGAAACGATATCCGCCACTACTTTGGCCGAGCCGGCCGCCATGGCCCAGCCCGTCGCGCCGTGGCCGATATTGACGTATACATTTCTGACTGGCGTTGCGCCCAGCACAGGCGGGCCGTCCGGCATCATCAGGCTGGTGCCGGACCAGAAAGACGCAGTATTCAAGTTGCATGCATCCGGGAACCAGTCATAGCCCACTTTAAGCAAGGTGTTCAATGCTGCCTGGCGCAGTTCCTGTGTGCGTGCGCCCAATTCCGCAGTGCCAGCAATGCGTATGCGATTACCCATGCGCGTGATCGCCACCTTGTATGCCTCATCGAAGACTGCGGCGATTGGCGCAGATTCAAAGTTGCGTATGGTCGCTGTAGCGGAATAGCTTTTAACTGGATAAACGGGTAAATGCACGCCCATCGGAGCCAGGAGTTTGGCACTGTCGGCTCCGCTTGCGAGTACCACTTTGTCTGCAGAATAGCTGTAATCGTCAATCCGAATATCCACCCCGCGCGCGATCTGGCGTATCGATTTGACGTTGCTGGCAAAATGAAACTCAACTCCCATCGCTTGCGCAAGCTGGCGAATCTGACGGGTGAACAACGGGCAGTTGCCGGATTCATCTGCCGGCAAATGCAGGCTGCCGGCCAGCGGCGTATTGGTATTTAGCGCCGGTTCGATCGCGCGCAATGCATCCGCATCAGGCAAGTCATGCCGAATGCCATTAGCAGCCAGAAAGTCGATGCCGGGTTTCGCTAACTGCAGGTCGCGTTCTGAACGGAACAATTGAAGATAGCCTGCCGCCTGTTCGTAGTCCAGCTGATGCCGGTCGCGTAGTTGCTGCATGATGTCGCTGCTGTAAAAAGCAATGCGTTGCATGCGTTCGCGATTGATTTGATAGCGGGCGATATCGGATTCCTTCAGCCAGCGGCGCATCCAGCGCCACAGTGACGGGTCGAGCACGCGATTGAAGAATAAAGGCGATTCTGCTTTCAGCAGATAAGAGGAAAAGGATTGCGGCACGCCCGGCGCTGCCCAGGGTGCGATGCTGGAAGGGGCGAGTATGCCGGAGTCGCCAAAGCTGGCTTCTTCCGCCACATTGTTGCGACGTTCGATGACGACGACTTCGTGTCCTGCTTCAGCTAAAAAATAGGCAGTACAGACACCAATTACACCCGCACCAACAACTGCTACTTGCATTACTTCTATCCTTCCTGGAATTAGCTCGCCATGTTACCAAGCGGCCCTATCAATACGCCAGCACAACAAGGTGAAATCGCTAATAAGTTGCACGGATGCGATAGCTTGGGGCCGTGCCAAGCGAAATTTGCTTTAATTAATATTGACGTACCCATAAAAAAACCGTGCCTGAAGCACGGTTTTTAAGTAAATCGGCAAGTAAGCGGCCGACTTGGCGTCTATCGTCACAAGGGCTTGCGGCCGCTGATGATACGCAGCAGGATAATCACGATGGCAATTACCAGCAGAATATGGATGAAACCGCCGATGGTATAAGAACTGACCAGACCGACCAGCCACAGGATTACAAGTACGACTGCAATGGTATAGAGCATGGCAATTTCCTTTCGATTTATTGGTTCATGATGGAATGCTCGCTATAGCAACTTTAAGCTCTATTTTTATCGCCGGCAACTTACGCCGGTATCGTATGTACATATGCCGATAAAAATAGCGATCGCAGTAATCCAGTAGATTTGCAATTAGCTTGTTCGCAGTTTAGCGCTACGCCTATTGCTCCTCTGTACGTTATCGAACATAGATACATCGATAGGATTTATGGTGTGAATGGCCATGATTTATAGAGAAGCCTATGGGACAATCGCTGCACGTTTATTTCATCAGTATGGTGTTCTTAATGCGGCGATCAATTTTTCAGGTACACAATCATGAATAATAATAAGACAGATAAACAAGATGACATGGTAGTGCCTGATGAGCTTAAGTTTCAGACACCTTCAGGTGCCGCAGAGATGGAGCGCATCCATATCCCGGTCAATGCGCGTGGTGTGGCGCTGACCATTCTGGCTAGCGTGGCCTTTGTATTCGCACTATCGGCCGCGCATAAATTTTTCATCCCGCTGGTATTCGGCATCTTCATTGCCTATACCTTGAATCCATTGGTGGTTCGCCTTGAACGCTTACGTATTCCACGTGTGATCGGGACCGTGGTGGTAATCACGACGATATTAACCAGTGCATTGTGGACAGCGAATAATCTGCGGGATGAATTCAATTCGATATTGGTCAGTTTGCCGGCAGCGACGCAAAAGTTATCGCGCTCTATCAAGCAGTTACAACGCGATCAAACCAGCACTATCCAGCAAATGCAGGTTGCGGCGTCAGAAATTGAAAAAGCAACCAATCAGGCCACCGGAGCGCGGCCGGTGGTAAAAAGCGGCAGCACCGAGCAATCCGTATTTAATTTAAGCCAATGGTTGTGGTCTGGTTCGGTAGGTGTAGTTGCTTTTGTAAGCCAGGCCTTGATGGTGATTTTCCTGGTGTTTTTCTTTTTGCTGTCTGGTGACATGTTCAAGCGCAAGCTGGTAAAAATCAGTGGCCATTCGCTGTCATCCCGCAAAATTACCGTGCACATTCTGGATGCGATCAATACTTCGATTCAGAATTACATGTTGATGATGTTGATTACCAATGTCATTTTCGGCTTGCTGATGTGGATTGCGCTACGCTGGATAGGCCTTGAAAATGCAGGAGCGTGGGCAGTTGCGGCCGGATTCCTGCACATCATTCCTTATTTCGGGCCGTTGCTGATCGTCGCGGCCACAGGCGTATCTGCTTTCATGCAGTTCGGAACCTTCGCTTCTGTATTGGCTGTCACTGGTGCCACGCTGGCGATTGCCACTATCGTAGGAACATTCGTGACGACCTGGATGACGGGGCGCATCGCAAGGATGAATACGGTGGCAGTTTTTGTGTCGCTCCTGTTCTGGACATGGCTATGGGGCGTGTGGGGCATGCTGCTCGGGATTCCGATCATCGTGATCGTCAAAGTCATTTCGGAGCACATAGAGGGCTGGCAAGTTATTGCCGAACTTTTAGGTGAATGATCACTTGCCAGCCAGTTTTCACTGGATGTGCCGCATTTCCATCAGTCGGCGTATTATGTGTCTGTCAACTAAGTCGGCGCACTATTGTTGGCGCTATGGTTCTAGAGTTTATTTACCAAACACCATCAATCAAGGATGAACGTTATGCAAAATACTGATGACTTCGGAAAGCTGCTTTTGCGGCTAGTGCTGGGGATATTGATCCTGTTGCACGGCATCGCAAAGATCATTGCTGGTCCGGCATTTATTATTGCCTCGGTAAAGGCGGCCGGCTTGCCGTCGCAACTGGCTTATCTCGTCTATGTGGGCGAGGTCCTCGCTCCAATCTTGTTAATTGTCGGCATCTGGTCACGACCGGCAGCATTGATCATCGCCGGCAATATGGCTTTTGCGATTTTCCTCGTGCATATGAAACAGTTGGGATCGCTGAACGAGCAGGGCGGCTGGGCGCTGGAACTGCAAGGCATGTTCCTGGTGACAGCGCTGGCACTGGCTTTCCTTGGGGCGGGACGCTTTAGCCTGGGTGGTCGTGGCGGCAGGTGGAATTGATCCTGGCCAGACTACACCCGCTGTGAATATGCCGTATGGATCAATAAGGGACGCATGGAAATGCGTCCCTTATGCATTTCGATGACAGTAATCCTTGCCGTTCAGGCAGTTTTTAGACAGTTACCCGGCAGTTAAACGGTCTCTGTCGCGGTATAATCACGCTTTCTGATTTAACTCGCGGGACGGCAGCGGATTTACTCTGCTTTTCTGCATCAACTACCTTCTCGCCATGCTGATTTTGCCAGGTTCCAACGCCCTGTCTGCTTTTCGTACCGAACGCCTCTTACTGCAACTGCAAGAAATCGATCATGCAATCGTCAGCATTACCGGACGATATATGCATTTTGTCGATTCCGCTGTGGCTATCGCGCCTGACGATGTCAAGCGCTTGGCTGGTTTGCTGACTTACGGTGAGCCATTTGATGGCAAGATCGAAGGCGAAGAATTCGTCGTGATCCCGCGCTTCGGCACGATTTCGCCATGGGCCAGCAAGGCCACCGATATTGCGCACAATTGCGGCATGACGGATATCCGCCGCATAGAACGCGGCATCCTGTATGTCGTGCACCTGAAATCAGGTTTGCTTGGCGGCGTTAAAAAATTATCAGATGAAGGCATCGCCGCCGTACAGGCTTTGCTGCACGATCGCATGACGGAAATGGTGTTGCGCAGCGCCGAAAAAGCCGCTGGCCTGTTTGGCGAACTCGAAGCCAAGCCATTGGCATTCATCGATATCGCGCAAGGCGGCAAAGACGCATTAGTGAATGCCAATACCGAACTCGGCCTGGCCTTGTCTGAGGACGAAATCGATTATCTGCTGGCCGCATTCACCACGGCCAAACGCAATCCGACCGACGTCGAATTGATGATGTTCGCACAGGCAAACAGTGAACACTGCCGCCATAAAATTTTCAATGCCGACTGGACGATAGATGGCGAGAAGCAGGATAAATCCCTGTTCGCCATGATCAAGAATACCCACCAACTGGCACCGCGCGGCACCGTGGTTGCATACAGTGACAATTCATCGGTGATTGAAGGTGCGACCGTTTCGCGTTTCTATCCACGCGGCGCAGCCAGCGGCAACGTGTATCAAGCATCGGAAGAGTTGACGCATATTCTGATGAAGGTCGAAACGCATAATCACCCGACTGCGATCTCGCCATTTCCTGGTGCTTCGACGGGAGCCGGCGGCGAAATTCGCGATGAAGGTGCAACTGGTCGCGGCGCCAAGCCGAAGGCTGGCTTGAGCGGGTTTACGGTTTCCAATCTGATGTTGCCGGATGCGGTGCAGCAGTGGGAAAACGCTAACGATGTCACCATCGCGATTACAGAAGATTCAGAATCTAATGTGTACGGCAAACCTGATCGCATCGCATCGGCTTTGCAGATCATGATCGAGGGTCCTATCGGTGCGGCTTCGTTCAACAATGAATTTGGCCGTCCGAATCTGGGCGGTTATTTCCGTACCTACGAACAAAACGTGGCCGGCTCGGTCAACGGCTATCACAAGCCGATCATGATCGCCGGCGGTATCGGCAGCATTTCGGCCAAACATACGAAGAAGCACGATCTGCCGGTCGGCAGCTTGTTGATTCAGTTGGGTGGCCCGGGCATGCGCATCGGCATGGGCGGCAGCGCCGCTTCGTCGATGGCGACTGGTGCAAATACTGCGGATCTGGATTTCGATTCGGTACAACGCGGCAATCCTGAAATGGAACGCAGGGCGCAAGAAGTTATCAATGCATGCTGGGCCATGCAGGATGACAATCCTATTCTGTCGATACATGACGTAGGTGCCGGTGGTTTGTCGAATGCATTTCCGGAAATCACCAACGATGCAAAACGCGGCGCGATCTTTGATCTGCGCGCAGTTCCGCTGGAAGAAAGCGGCATGGCACCGAAGGAAATCTGGAGCAATGAATCGCAGGAACGTTATGTTCTCGCGATTGCGCCGGAAAGCCTGCCGCAATTCGAATACCTGTGCAAACGCGAGCGCTGTCTGTTTGCCGTCGTCGGCACCGCGACCGAAGAACGTCAACTGAAGGTGATCGATCCGCAACACGGCAATGAGCCTGTCGACATGCCGATGGATGTCTTGCTCGGCAAGCCGCCGAAAATGCACAGAGACGTCAGCCACGTCCAGCAAACCTTGCCTGCAGTCGATTTGACCGGCATCGATTTGCTGGAAGCATCGGTACGCGTGTTGCGCCTGCCTACTGTCGCCGATAAATCATTCCTGATCACGATCGGTGATCGTACCGTCGGCGGTACCACGGTGCGTGACCAGATGGTCGGTCCGTGGCAAGTACCGGTGGCCGATTGCGCTGTCACCGCGATGAGCTTTGAAGGTTACCTCGGTGAAGCCATGGCAATGGGCGAACGTACGCCTTTGGCCGTCATCAATGCAGCAGCGTCCGGCCGTATGGCGGTGGGCGAAGCGCTGACCAATATTGCTGCAGCACCGATTGCTGACATTTCCGATATCAAGTTGTCTGCTAACTGGATGGCTGCTTGCGGCCAACCGGGGCAAGATGCAGCGCTGTTTGATACGGTAAAGGCTGTCGGTATGGAATTGTGCCCGGCCCTGTGCATCAGCATCCCGGTCGGTAAGGATTCCTTGTCCATGCGTACGACATGGCAGGACGATGGCGCAGACAAGGCCGTTATTTCACCTGTCTCACTGATCGTATCGGCATTTGCACCAGTCTATGATGTGCGTAAATCGCTGACGCCGCAACTGCGCACCGATGTGGGTGATACCGTATTGATCGTAATTGATCTGGGGCGCGGCAAGAACCGTTTAGGCGCATCTGCCTTTACGCAAGTCATACAGCAGCTCGGTAATGAGACGCCGGACGTTGATAGCGCAGAAGACCTGAAAGGATTCTTTAACGCGATTCAACGCTTGAACAAGGAACAGAAACTGCTCGCCTATCACGATAGGTCAGACGGTGGCTTGTTCGCAACCTTGTGCGAAATGGCGTTTGCCGGTCATAGCGGCCTGTCTGTCAATCTGGACATCCTGACGCTGGAAGGTGAACATGCCAGCGATGGTGGTGATGCGAAAAACTGGACCAGCCAGATTGCAGAACGTCGCAACGACATGACCTTGCGTGCCTTGTTCAACGAAGAACTGGGTGCGGTGATTCAAGTGCGCGCGGCCGAGAAATCGGATGTCATGAATGTGCTGCGTGAATACAATCTTGGTGCCTGCAGTCACATCATCGGCAAGCTGAGCGATGACGAAACAATTGAATTCACCCGTGATGCGAAGGTTATTTACAGCCAGTCGCGCATGGACTTGCATCGCTTCTGGAGCGAAACCAGCTGGCGCATTGCCCGTTTGCGTGACAATCCGGATTGCGCCGATGCAGAATACGATCGCATCCTCGACAAATTTGATCCCGGTATCAAGCCCGTACTGACTTTCGATCCGCAGGAAGATATCGCTGCCCCATTCATCGCCAAAGGAGCGCGGCCACGCGTGGCGATTCTGCGCGAGCAGGGCGTCAATTCACAGGTGGAAACAGCGTATGTGATGCACAAGTCAGGCTTTGAGGCAGTCGATGTGCACATGAGCGATCTGATTTCTGGTCGTGCATTCTTGAGTGATTTCAAAGGTCTGATCGCAGTTGGTGGCTTCTCTTACGGTGACGTACTGGGCGCCGGCGAAGGCTGGGCAAAAACCATTCTGTTCAATATGCAATTGGCAGAAGAGTTTGCAACCTACTTTGATCGCGCAGATACATTTGCCTTGGGTATCTGCAATGGCTGCCAGATGATGAGTAATCTGAAATCGATTATTCCTGGTGCACAGGCGTGGCCAAAGTTCACACGTAACAAGGCGGAGCAATTCCAGGCGCGCTTCTCGATGGTCGAAGTAGCAGATTCACCATCCATCTTCTTCAACGATATGGCCGGCACGCAGGCACCGATCGCCATCGCACATGGTGAAGGTTATGCAGATTTCTCGCTGACTGGCGACATCGACGAGGCTATCGTGGCGATGCGCTTTATCGATAACAAGGGTCACGCCAGCGAAACCTATCCGTACAACCCGAATGGTTCGCCAGAGGGTATTACATCAGTGACGACACCGGATGGCCGCTTTACGGTTTTGATGCCACATGCAGAACGCGTGTTCCGCAGTGTGCAGCAGTCTTATCATCCTGATTCGTGGGGCGAAGATTCACCATGGATGCGGATGTTCAGGAATGCACGTAAATGGGTGGGTTGATAAGCTCGTTTGTTTGATCGCAGTTTGCCGTTGCAAAGCGGCTCAATTAGAAAATGCCGTTCAGTTTTGACTGGGCGGCATTTTTTATTGGTGAGTATTTTTGTTATTAATATTTTTGCTTCTCCGTGGTGACTTGCCGGGGGTAGCCCGGCGGCTACTCACTTTTCTTGCTTCGCCAAGAAAAGTAAGCAAAAGAAGGCGACGCAGAAGCCGTTGCCCGCTGCGCGGGTTCCCAAGTCAAGCAATCATCAGTCGGGAGCACAAACAAACTCGCCTTTGGCTCAAACAGGTTTGCGCTCTTTATCCGCCTGACGACCGCTTG